>CAXXHA010000011.1:0-219610 GCA_963662265.2 Spirochaetia bacterium
ATCCAGGCTGTTCCATATACTAAGTGCGCTTTCAACTGCTTTATCAAAACTCTGATCCGGATTTCTCAGATCCACAGGCATCCATTTGATACCGTCATGTTCTATTAAAATATCTGAATGTGAGATGACATTTTCCTTATTAAGTGCAAAAGCTGCAAAGCATGCATCAGGTGTTGTGGCTAATGCTGTTTTCATATCAGTTGCCTGCATGAGTGAACAGAAAAGTATTGACAGTTCGCTTGAGTCGCCTTTCCTGTCTGCGGCTGATTCTGCAGGATAGTTTATCTGATCAACAGGATATGGCTTTTTTATGTGCAGCTGATACGGGGTTTTTTCATCAGAAAAGTATTTTATTTCTCCGATATCAATTGTCTTGTAAAGGGCAAGTGCCTTTAGAATTTCATCCGGTACGGGAATCCTTGATTTGTCTTTTATTGAATTAATAGTATTTTGAGTCAATGAAATAATATCTGAATCTTCAGGTGTTATAAAAACAGATACTTTATAGGGATCGTCCCATCTTATCGAATTCTGATTATATATTATCAGATCGTATTTTATTTTTTCCTTATAGAACCAGTCATTATAATTATATCTGACAAGGGCATTCAGTGGAGCTGTTATAAAATCCTTCCCTTCTGAAGCTGTTTTAAGAAGCAGGTTGAATTCCGGATAGTACAGAGCTGTGGCTTTTTCTTTATACTTCATTACAGACGGACCGTCAGAATAGACAGTATCATCCATGTATTTTTTCAGCTTTAATTCATACTTAATATCGCTGGCATCATATTGTTCCACATTCTGGATTTCTGCTGTGATAACCGGTATTGTGTTGTGATAATTTATTAAAGAAGGAAATATCTCAATAGAACTGCTGTCTTTAACCTGTACAGCATGTGTGGAATCAAGGTTGATAAAATACGATCCTTTTGCTGTGAATCTGTATCCCTGATAAAGGGAATTGTGATTTACATAGGAAAAACCGAGTCCTGCGCTCCATTCCTGGTTTATTCTCCAGGAAAGGTCCCCGCCTCCTGAATAGTAAAAACCTCCGGAACTTTCACCCTTGCTGATTCCGCTGTTAATGACGCTGTGAGAGTAGCCGATCATTGAATCAAGTTTCAGCAGCAGCCTCTCAGTGAGGTTCAGGTTAATACCAAGTCCTCCATAACCAACATAAGTGCTTAAGGATATGAGAGCTTTAATAGGTATAAGATCATATTCCCCCCCTGCGAAAAATGAAATATAGGGGAAATATTTTAACCTGTAATCAGCATGCAGTCTGTTTAGAAATCCGGTTTTATACAGTTCAGCGTCATCTGGTACAGGTATTGTCAATCCGGGATAGGTATCTATGCTTATTATATCATCAGGTTCCTGTTCATTATCTACAGGTTCAGCAGCTGCATTTGCAGTTGCAATGAAGAGAATTAAAGTTAATATTAAATAAAAAAACATTTGTTTTAACATTTTCGGAACCTGTTTTAATTTGATTTAACCACTATTCTAATTTATAATTACTAAAAATATTATTATATGTTTTACTACTTGTAAAGAAATCTCTTTCAGACTTGAAAAATAATTAAAAACCGGAGTAATTATGTTTAAAAAATATTATTTGTTTTATTTTATTTTTCCCATCTTTCTGTTTCTTGTATCCTGCGGCGGCGGCGATACTCAGAGTACTTCTGTTTCAGCTGTTGATATTCCGAAGAATACCCAGGGGCTTATAACTTTCACTACAGGTGATGTTCAGAAATTACAGAACAATGAATGGTCTGAGGCTGAAATAAACGACTTTATTGAAAAGGGTGATACGGTAAAAGTTGAATCAGATTCATTCTGTGAAATACAGTTCGGAAACAGGGCAGTAATAAAAATTGAGGAAAATACAGAACTTGTTATTCCTTCTCTCAATACAAATCAGGGAAGTTCTGAAATAGGTATTAAAATGCTGGCAGGAACTGTCCTCTCAAAGGTTAATAAACTTGCAGCAGAAGAATCCTTCTCTGTGCAGACAAAGACAGCAGCATGCGGTGTAAGAGGTACACAGTTTATGGTATCAACCGAAGGGGGAACAGATACCCTTCTGGCAGTTAAGGAGGGCTCTGTTGTTCTTGTTCCAACAAGATTTGATCTGGAAGGTTTAAAAGAAAAAATACCGGCAGACAGGGCTGATCTTATCAGCGCACTCAATAATATTGAAGAATCATTTACTGTTGTTAATGCTGATGAGGAAATAGAGGTGAGTCCTGAAGATATGAGCCGTATTGAAAGGACTTATGATGATCTTGAAAATGCAGTATCTGAAATAGCGGAAAAAGATGATGAGACTTCTGCAGGCAAAGTTAAATCCCTGTCTCAGCTCCTTGTCAGGGAACTTGCTTCTACTGTTCCGTTAACAGAAAAACACAGAAATGAAATGGAATATCTTGACAGTATGGTTATACGTGAACTTCCTGAAAACGGGGGAAACAGGTATTACTGATAAACTTGTTAAAGTCTCGGTTTCTGTAGATATTCCGGATGCTCAGATAATAAGAAACAGGCAGGTTATAGGTAAGGGTGAATTTTCTGCAATAGTCGGTAACGGAGAAGAGGTGTCTCTTGTTATCAGGAAAAGAGGCTATTTTGAAAAATCTCTCACATTTACAGCAGATAAGGATAAAGACAATAAATATGAAGTAATACTTGAAAAAGATCCAGAGGCAAAAGAATTTGCAGAGATAACAATAAAATCTGTCCCGGAAGATGCTGAAATTGTTATTGACGGTGTTGCTGAAGGGAGCGGAACTGTCAAGAAGGAGATGCTTTCTGACAGGGCATACAGTATTCTTGTCAGGAAAAACGGTTTTCAGAAGAAATATCAGAATATAGTGAATCCAAAAGAGGATAAGACAGTTGAGATAAAGCTTCTCCCTTCAATTGAAAGGAGAATAAAAGTTTCCAACGGGGCTCTGACCGGATATACAGTTTTTTCAGATAATAAAGTTTTTACAGCAGATACATATGGTGAAGTTGCTGCCTCTGATCCGGGAGGGAAAATTATCTGGAAACAGCAGACAGGAAATACTCCCAATGAGAGGGCTTTTCCTGTTGCACATAGCGGAAGGATCTATTTTTCAGGCGCAAATGAATTTATAGTTTCTGATGCAGCATCCGGATCAGTTATTAATTCATTATTTCTCGATGCTGAAGAGAGTCATGTATTCGGCCGGAGAGTTGTATTTGCCGGGGATACAGGTATATATCCTGCAAATACTTCCATTAAAAAGTTTTCTCTCCAGACCGGAGATTTCCTGGATAGTATAGAGATACCAGGCGGTACAAGAATGACTCCGGGATATACCGGTAATGAACTGCTGATTGTCAACCAGAAGGGTGTTTTTTACAGAATTGATTCCGGGACTGGAAATATCAACTCATCAATACAGACTGAAGCGGTTCAGCCTGTTGTAAACAATTGTAACTGTGCATGATGGTAAAGCTTATTTTAACGGGAGAAAAGGGAGGATTGTCTGTATAGATCTTGCATCTGACAGTATCAGATGGACTTCTGAAACTGTCCCCGGAAAAACTGTAATGATTACAGGCGATCTACAGTGCAGCGGAAAAGCCCTGTTTGCATATACAGGAGGGCGTATTTATATAGTCTCATCAGACACAGGCAAGAAGCTTTCCTCTCCTGTTTCCGGTGTATCATCTCCCCCTGTTGCTGCAGGGAGAAGGCTTTATTATGGTACAAAGAGCGGGTTATTTGTAACAGCAGATGCTGATACCGGAAAGACTGTTGATACAATAAATATACAGGCTGAAATAACATCAAGTCCTGTCTATTCAGCTGGTAAGGTATATGCAGGGACATCGGAAGGCGAGGTTCTTGTTCTCAATCCCTAGATAATAACATGTTTGCAGGGAGCCTGATCAGCTTAATAAAGCTGTATCATATATATTAAAATATTTTACATCAAAAAACCTCTTCGAAGTGAAGAGGTTTTTTGTTTATCAGTTGACCTGTTATTAGTAGAGAATAAAATAACCAGGTTATCTTATAATCATGACATTTGTTTTTGCATTATGAAGAACCTTGCTGCTTACGCTGCCGAGAAGGAACCCATGTACTTTTCCCATTCTTCTGCTGCCCATTATTATCAGGTCGAATTTTTCCCTTTCAGAATAACTGCATATTATATCAGACGGTACTCCTGATAATACTTCAGTCTGAGTCTTGATTCCGCTGTTCTCGAATTTCTTTTTTGCATCTTCAACAGCAGCAGAGAAGAAACTTTCCTTATCTTTTTTTACAACATTGGCTACATCTATAGGGATGTTGGAAAAATAGGAATGTTCCCCCTCTTCAACTACTGCAAGAACAGTAACTTCTGATCCCAATGCTGATGCAAGTTTGATTGCTTCTGCAATTACATTTTCTGCATGTTTTGAGCCGTCTGTAGTAACAAGTATTTTATACATTCTAAATACTCCTTTCACTGATAATACATATGGTTCCGAACTGCGGTTTGACGGAATGTTCCGGAAGCATCAGAATTAAGATAAATTGATTGGTTACAGTTTTTCATGCTTCAATGTATTCTGAAGGAAGACTGAACATTTCATAACAGCTTATTCGGTTATATAAAGGAACTTTCCTGACAGGTATTCCCTTAAATTCCTTGGATAATCCGGGTTATCAGATTCAGCATTACTGTAAGCTGTATGCAGAGCTACTTGCATAAGGAGGTTTTATATTTCCCGGGTCAGCCGTGTTTCGTTCATACCGGGGATGCCGTTGTGTTTTATAAAATCACAGAACATAAGCTGTTTTATAACGAAACATCCAATACTAAGGGATGTAATAAAAATAAGTAAAACAGTCCTAGTAATAGGATAGAATAGGTTAAATTCCGTGTCAAGAAAAAAGCTGTACTTAATGAACATAATGTTACAAAAGTGATAATCATTTTTTCTGATGCAGAAAAGGAAATTGCAAATAAAATAAAAATATAGCATAATATTATATCGAATCACCGTAATCAGGTTGTTTCTGTATATTGATTCAGCAGTTTTGAAATAATTAAGTTTTCTATACTGCTGATTTCCTATATAATGGGATCAGGGTAAGCTGACGGGAGTATCTGCTTCTGATCAGTTTTACTTTTTATGCCTATAAAACGATTTAAGGACAGTATTATGGAATTAGAAGATAATTTGCAGATTGTTACATTTTTCCTCGGTAAAGAGCAGTATGGCATAGATATTATGCAGGTTGACGGGATTGTCAGGGAACAGGAAATCAGGGACCTGCCTAATGCGCCCGCTTTTGTTGAAGGTATTTTTAATTTAAGAGGAGATATTCTTCCTGTAATAAATCTTCATAAGAGATTTCAGATAGAAAGACTGAAAAGTGATGAAGCAGATGAACTTTTGAGCGGTTTGATTATCATAAAAGTCAGCAATATGAAAATAGCTGTCCGGATAGACAAGGTGTCAAGAGTTGTCACAATAGGCAAGGGTAAAATCCAGCCACCTCCTCAGATGATTAAAGGGATAGGCAGTGAATATATTCAGGGTGTTGCATCGATTGATGATAATTATCTGATTATTCTTGATGTTGAAAGACTGTTTGCCCTGAAAGAGCTTAAACAGCTTGAAATGATGAGGAGATAAAAGCAGTTAAGGAATTATAGAATGAGCATCAGAACTTTTAAACCGTTTATCAGCAGAAAAGACATGGATTCCGTGCTGACTACACTGGTAGGCGAGGAAATAGGTTGCGGTAATATAAACACAGAATTATCCGCATCTTTATCTGAATATATTGGAGTGGAAAGCGGCTTTGTCTTCAGGGAATATGAAAGGGGAATAGAAGCTGTTTTAAAAGCGCTCTGCCTTGAAGAAGGTGACAGGGTCGCAGTATCTGCTCTCAGTTCTTGTTATTACAAGAGAGTAATGGATTCTCTTAATATAGAAGCTGTATTGATAGATACAGTTCCTGAAACAGGTATTATTTCTCTCGAAAAAGTAAACGAAATATCAGATCAGGTAAAGGCTGTTGTTATAGATTCCCCTTTCGGAGTATCGCCTGATTACCAGGATCTTGATGAAGATATAATTGTAATAGAAGATATTTCAAATACCTTCGGCGGAGGATTTGAAGAGAGTAAAAACGGAAGCAGTGCAGATTATGTTGTAATGAACCTTGATCCAGAAAGGATAATAACTGCAGGATGCGGAGTTTATACCGCAGCAGGTAATAAAAAAGGAAAGGACAGGCTGAAAAAAGTTTCAGCAGAGATGGGCAGGGATAAATTTCTTCCTGACATGAACTGTGCACTTGCTCTGTCTCTTTTATCAACAGTTGATAAATATAACAGCATACGAATTGAGATTGCTGAAAACTATAGAAATGCAATCATGAAAACAAAGCATAAAACTGTTGTTCACAGGGAAAACAGTATTCCTGTATATCCGTTTTTCCCTGTCATAGCTGGTTCCAGTACCAGGGAAATTATTAAATATGCTTCAAAAAAGAAAATTGATGTTGCTGAAGCTTTTGAAGACTCTATAATTGCCAGATATGAAACAGACAGCTGTCCCGAGGCTGCAAACCTGAAACTCAGAACCCTTCTTTTTCCTCTTTATCCGAATCTGGGAAAGACAAATATTGAGAATATTGTTAAAGTTCTTACAACCCTCCCTTAACAAGGAATAACACAGCAATATGGAAATAACGGGAAAAATATTTATTATCTACAACCCCGAAAAGATTGGCTCCGATAATATGGCTGAGGTTATATTTTCTTTTCTGAGTGAAAAGGGGATAAAATCTGTAATTTATAATATTGATGAAATTGATGATAAATTTGAAGCGGAAAACTGTAATCTCGTTATAACACTTGGTGGGGATGGTACTGTTTTAAAGTGCTCCAGGTATTTTTCGAAAGAAAATATCCCGATACTTGCAGTCAATTTCGGGGATATAGGATTTATAACTGAAGTCGAACAATGTGAATGGAAACAGGCTGTAGAGGATTTTCTGGCCGGTATTTATGATATAAAAGCCCACCTGATGATTGATGTGAAAGTTTTCAGGGACGGGAAGAAAGTATATGAAGAAACAGGCCTTAATGACGGTGTAATTTCTGCAGGAAATATTGCGAAAATAGTAAAGCTGAATGTTTTTGTGGAAGAAACAGAAATAGGTGAATACAGGGCAGACGGTATTATTATTGCAACAGCAACAGGGTCGACAGCTTACTCTGCAGCGGCAGGGGGGCCTCTTCTTTATCCTGATATGGATGCATTTATTCTTACCCCCATATGTCCCTATTCGCTTTCAAGCAGGGCTCTTGTTTTTCCTGCAGACAAGGAACTGACTGTTGAAGTCAGGCAGGAACAGAGAACGGAGCTGCTTCTGACAGTAGACGGTCAGGAAGCATTTCCTGTAGTAAAGGGTGATGTTGTCACTTTCAACAGGGGGAATTTCAGGACATTGATTCTTAAGTCAAGGGAAAACCATTTTTTCAAGAAAGTTAAAACAAAGCTTAACTGGTCCGGAGGCCCTAATGGTTGAGGAACTGCTGATCAAGAACTATGCGCTGATAGATAACCTCAGAATTGAATTCCGAGAGGGGTTCAATGTTCTTACAGGCGAATCGGGAAGCGGAAAATCTCTTGTTGCAGGTGCTCTTGCGCAGCTGCGGGGGGGGAAGAATAATCCGGATATTATACGGCACGGAAAAGACAGTGCCGAGGTTTCAGGCATTTTCAATATCACAGGTAATAAAGATGCTGTTATGTGGCTTGAAGAAAAAGGTATTGAATATGATGATGAGAGTGTAATAATAAGAAAGGTTGTAAAGAAAAACGGCAGATCGCAAATACAGATCCAGTCTGTACCTGTCACAAAAAATGATCTTATAGAATTTTCTTCATTAATATTTGATATTCATGGTCAGCATGAACATCATACAGTCATGGATACCTCACGTCAGCGCAGTCTACTTGACAGCAATGCTTCACTGACAGATCGGGTTGAGAAATTAAAAAAAAGCTATACAGAACTGGGGCAGATTAAAAAAGAGCTAACGTTTATTGAAAGCTCGGAGCAGGAACGGCTCCGTGAAATTGATATTTTAAAGTTTTCCATAAATGAGATAAGAGAAGCTGATCTGACTCCCGGTGAAGACTCAGAGCTTGAAAATGAACACAGAATGCTTGTCCAGCATGAAAAGCTTTACAGTGCTGTTGAAGATGTCTACAAGAATCTGTCTGAAAGCTCAGGAGGCGCATTATCGTCTCTGCGTCTCAGTCTGAATGCTTCGGAAACTGCTGCAGATATTGATTCTGAACTTGAAGATGTTTCTTCACGGCTTTCTGATGCATTTTTCGAGATAGAGGATATTTCCGATTCTTTCAGGAATTATCTTCTAAAGGATAATTATTCACCTGAAAGGCTTGCCGAATGTGAAGAGAGGCTTTCTGTAATTCACAGGCTGAGTAAGAAATACGGCAGTTCTGTTGCAGAGATACTAGATTTCCTCAAAGAGTCTGAGGAAAAACTTGAACGGATAGAAAATTACGAAGAGGACAGGAGCAGTCTCCAGAAAAAAGCTTCTGATCTTGAACGGGAGATTTTAAGTGAAGCTGAAGCTGTTTCTTCGGTAAGAAAGGAAAACGGGCAGCTTCTTGGGGAGAAGATAGAAAAAATACTGAAGAAACTGGGCATGAAGGATGCAGTATTCAGGATCAATGTAGAGCAGAAGAGAAACAGCTCGGGACAGCCTGTCTGCGGACCATGGGGAATGGATAATGTTGAGTTTATGATTTCTCCGAACAAGGGGGAAACACTAAAGCCAGTTGAGAATATTGCATCCGGAGGTGAGATTTCCAGGATAATGCTGGCTGTTAAAAGCGTTCTTTCCGAGAAGGATAATGTAAATTCCATGCTTTTTGATGAAATAGATACAGGGATAGGCGGTGAGGTTGCTGTATCACTGGGCGAACATCTGCAGCTTTTATCGGAAAAGAAGCAGATTATTTGCATAACACATCTTGCCTCAATAGCTGCATCTGCCGATAATCATTTAAAAGCGGAAAAAAGTGTTGTTGACGGAAGGACTCTTTCAAGTGTTTCCGGTGTAGAAGATGAGAAAAGAGTTTCTGAAATTGCAAGAATGCTTTCAGGCAATATTTCCGGAAGTATTTCTACCGAACATGCACGGCAACTTCTGGGAAAAAGAGTATAAAGAGGTATAGATGGGAAAAATCAGTCTGGAGGCTAAAAAAAACTACTCAGAATATACAAAAAAGTACAAGATTGTTATTGAAGAAATCATTATCAGGGAAAAGGCTCTTGATTATGATATAAAGACAGGCAAGGAAATTGAGGATCTGGAAAAGAAAAAAATCGATATGGCAGACTGTGTCCTCAATATGGCTTCCTATTATATTCTGCTCAATTCTCTTTCAACAGCACTGCTCGGGATTAAAAATGATAATTTCCTGAATGAAGCCCGTAAGGCCAGCTACAGGGCTATTATTTACATGGAAAGTGTTGTTACTGATATGATAGACATACCTTTCTCAGAGCTCAGTGAGAGTCAGAAAAGTATTTCAGGTTATGATGATAAAAAAAGATACGAGATAGTTAAAAAACTTGGTTTTACCATAGATTCAATAGAAAAGGCGTTCGGAGACAATTCGAAATGGAAATGGTCATTTGTAGAACTTGAAGGCAGGTTTGCAACAGTTGCAAAAAACCTGATTGATTTTAAAACCCTGATAAAAGGGATGGATCCTACTTTAGACGGTTATGAAACAAGGATGTACCACCTGAATATGGTAAAGGAACTGCTTCATTCCGCAGCAACAAGGTACAGGGAAAAGTATGAGCTTAATACTTTCAGAATTGATGATTTTAAACTTGCAATAAGCTATCTCTCCTCCCTCAGAAGACTCCATATCTATCTCGGAGAAACTGCTGATGCCGAAAAAACAAAGAAAAATATTGATTCCTGGAAAATCAAGATGGAAAAAGATGCTGCAAAGAGTGTCTGATATTTATCCGGATCCGGGAAAATAATTTAAAATAAAAAGTTTCAGGATATATTACTGTCTTTATTTTCCGCAAGTTCATGCAGTGCATCAAGCGGATATATCTGTTCCATGCTGTATTTTTTAAAGTCCCTGTCTTTCCCTGCAAAAAAAACGGGAGTATCCTTGCTGAAGAATTCTGACAGGACCTGCCTGCAGGCCCCGCATGGGGGAACCGGGTAATCTGCATCTCTGCAGTATATTGCAACTGCCTTGAAATCTTTTTTTCCTTTTGAAACTGCTGTAAAAACAGCAGATCGTTCCGCGCAGTTTGTGAGGCCGAACGACCTGTTTTCAACATTAACACCTGTTTCTATTGATCCGTCGCTGCAGAGCAGGGCTGCCCCGACCCTGAAGTTGGAATAGGGAGCATATGCATATTCAGATACTTCCACTGCCTTGTCAAAAAGTTCTTTTAGCTTATCCAAAATATCCTTCCTTTTTTATTTCGTTGACACCTCTAATTCTATTATATACAATTACAGAAATAAATAAATCTGAATATTATTTAATTGAATACATTTTCAACATGAAATGTATGTCGCATATTTTAAAAAAAATTATGCAGTTAATTTACTGCAATAATACAGTATTAAGGTATATAAAATTAAAAAGATCAGCGAATGAGAAAAAAAAGAAAAAAAATAGGCCTAATTTTTATATTACTGGTTTATATACTTGTTTCTCCTGAAAGAGAAGGCAGGATTTTCAGGATTATCCCGCAGTGGATTATAAACCGGAATGACAGTGTTTCAGAAGCTTCAAAGGACAGCCGGGTAATACCTTTCAGAATGGGGAATATCTTCGGATATTTCAGCAAAGAGGGTCAGCTTACATACAAGGATACTGTTTTTTACGGCGTGGCGCAGAACGATGAAAAATATATTAATTATTCAAGCATAACAGATCAGATTGTTATCAATGACAGCCGCGGCGAATTCCTCAATACTGTTTCTACCAACGGGTATCCGTGGTTCAGGGATGACAGGTTATTTGTAGTTTCCACCAACAGAAAAAAAATTTCTGAAATATCACTTGATGGTGAACAGCTCTGGTCGGATGAGAATCTTTCTGAAATCACATCTCTTGATTCAAACAGCAGCAGTGTAGTTGCAGGTTATGTAAACGGGGATGTAATGACAGTGAACCAGGATTACAAAATTGACAGGCTTTTCAAGCCGGATCTGAGCAGGATAAACACTGTTTACGGTACCGGAATATCTGACAATTCTGAATATATAGCTGTAATCTCAGGTATTGAACCTCAGTATATGCTTCTTTTCAGGAAAAATCATGATAAATATACTAAAATATTCAGCTACCAGTTTGTCAATAATTTAAGATATTCAAGGCTTATTGATTTTACAGATGACAATAAATATCTTTATTTCGGAAGCAACAAAACATTTTACTGTTACAATATTGAAAAGAGAAATCTTTATAAAATTCCTTCAGCTGAAAAACTGATTAAAGTATCATATATTCGTGACAGGGATATTTTCTGCATTCTGTCCAGCGACAGCGGCGATGTCTACAGAACAGTTATTGCCTATTCCGACGGCAGGATAATTTATGACAACAGTTTTTCAGCTGAAAACATATATATGAAAAATGATTCTGATTATATTTATATCGGAGTCAATGATAAAATATATTCAGTTAAAATCGGTATGGAATAACATGGTGATTGTATGAAAAAAATATTATTTCCCCTGATTATTTTTCTTGTTGTAAATTTATCTGTTTTTTCCCTGCAGTGGCCTGTTGAAAACATGATTGTAACTTCAACTTTTGCAGAGAAGCGGGGTGATCATTATCACAGCGGTATCGATATAGGCGGAGGAGAACAGGATGTTGTTGCTGTTTCAGACGGCCGGGTTGTCTTTATATTTGAAGAAGATTCACCGCTGTCTGATATCCCCTGCGGCATGGGAAGTTTTATTGTTATTGAGCATGAAAGGTCTCTGAAGACAACCTATTCACATCTGAAAAAAGGTTCAGTAATTAAAAACAGGGAAAATGTTGCAAAAGGCGAGAAGATAGGTGTAATCGGTGATACAGGGGCATCACGCGGCAGTCAGCTGCATTTTGAAGTTGTTGACGGTGAACTGAACCAGATAGTGAATCCGCTGAAGCTGCTGTCTGAAGGAAATGATACTACAAAACCGATTATAAAGAAAATTGCATTAAACAGCGCAGACAAATCTGTTCAGAAGGTTCTTTCAAGAAGAGAGCGTGTTAAAACAGGCAAATATATGTTAACTGCGGAAGTTTATGATGTCTGCGGGGATGTCGATTATTTCTGTCCGACAGCGCCCTACAGTATTTCTGTATATCTCAACGGAGAACAGACCCTTGAAATCAAATATGATACACTTGTCAGGGAGGGGGGAGCTGTTGTTCTTGAAGGCAATTCCGCTTCTGTGGATTCGTTCTATACAGGAGAAGGTGACTGGACAGTTAATATCGGGGAAATTAACCTGATACCAGGCACAATACGGCTTGAGATATCGGTAAAGGATTTTTCCGGAAATGAAACAACCAGAGACAGGCTTCTTACTGTTTACAAGTAAATGAAAACTTTTTCAAAGACTCCTGGAAATGAAACTGAACTTCTGATAAATTGCCCCTGCTGCGGCTCATTACCCGGAAATCACAGGGAATTCTATACTTATCCTCTTTTTTCCTATGTTAAATGCAGAAAATGTTCCCTGGTTTTTCAGAATCCCCAGCCGGTTTTTGATGATCTGGCAAAAAGATATGACGGTGAATATTTTGACTATGAAATATGTAACGGAGATGTATTTCTTGATCTGATGCTTAAAGGGCTTGATGATGTTTCTTTCGACAGTCTTGATTTTTCCAGTGGAGAGAAGACTGTCCTTGATATAGGGTGCGCGACAGGGAAACTTCTCAATTATTTCAGGGAAAAAGGCTGGAGAACTTCAGGGGTTGAAATCTGCAGAGAAGCTGCAGAATACGGCAACCGCCTATATAATGTGAATATTTCAACAAGACCTCTTGAGGAAAACGCCTTTCCTGACAGCACTTTTTCATTTATTCATGCATCGCATCTGATTGAGCACCTGAATAATCCAGATACATTTCTTAATGAAGTATACAGGATTCTGAAACCGGGCGGGTATCTTGCGCTTGTAACACCCAATATAGACGGGTTTCAGTCTGTTTTATTCGGAAAAAACTGGAGATCCGCGATAGCAGACCACATGTTCCTGTTTTCATGCCGAACACTGGTGAGGATGGCAGTAAAATGCGGATTTACCGCAGTCAGGAAAGCAACCTGGGGAGGGCTTGCCGCAGGTACAGCTCCCGGTTTTATTAAAAGAGCTGCCGACAGAATCGTTAAAAAAACCGGAACCGGGGATGTTGTGATAGTGCTTTTTAAAAAATAATTAAATATATACGGTTTTGAATCTTCCTTTATATATAGTTCATGCTGTAATAATTTCCATTAACTGCTCTTAAAGCATTATCCCTTAACTTACTGCTCTTCTTTCTCACTCTTTTTTCTATTCCAGCTGCATCCTTAATATTTCCTCTTGATTCTAAATTTGCTCAATTACTTGACACTATTCTTCCATTTAAATAGGATGATGTATTAACGGGGGGAAAATGACGAAAGACAGACTACAATCACTGCCGCTTTCTTCTCTTAAGGAGATTGCCAAAAAAGAGGGAATTTCCGATTATCAGAACCTGCATAGAGAAAAGCTTATTGATGTTGTTATTGAGGCTCTTGAAGAAGAGCGAAATGACAGAATCACCCATAACAACATGGCTATAAGAGGGGAAGAGAAAAAATACGATATTTTCCGGGATGAAGAGATTGAGGCCCAGGATAAGAATGTATATGAAATACCATCTTCCTATAATGACACTAAAATCGGGCTTATTCTTGTTGAACCCCAGCTTGCCTATTCATTCTGGGAGATTTCAGACAAGGACAAGGCAGCATATAATGAAACAGCAAGATCAGGAAAGCTTTTTCTGAGAGTCCATGAAATTTCATGTCTTGTCTGCGAAGAAAACAATCTTCCGGATTTTTTTGATATACCGATAGACATTGATGACAGCAGCTGGTATATAAACCTGCCGTCATTTAATTCCAGATATTATATTGAACTGATTAATCTGATGTATGGCGAGGAGAAAAAACTTGCCAGGTCAGGCGATATAGAGAGTCCGGCAAAAACAATTCATAATATTGATGAAGATCTTCTTATGCTTACCGGTGTATATGATTTTGAAGATGATGCTGAAAATCAGGGAATACCGCAGAGAATTATTTCGTTGCTGTCTGAAAAGTATCTGAGTAATTATGAGGATGAGGAATAATATGCAGAATGGATATCTGTTATTTGTATTAAATGCGCATCTGCCTTTTGTAAGGCATCCGTCATATGAAAGTTTTGTTGAGGAGAGCTGGCTGAATGAGGCTGTAGCTGAAACTTATCTGCCTCTGTTAAGGGTTTTTAACCGTCTTGAAGAAGATAACATTCCTTTCAATTTAACAATCGCAATATCTCCCACTCTTGCATCAATGCTCAATGATGAGCTGCTGCAGGAGAGGTTTATAAAATATCTTGACAACAGGATTGAACTTGGTGAAAAAGAAGTTGAGAGGACCTCCTTTGACCCTGTTTTCAACAGACTGGCAAAGATGTATCTTGAAAATTACAGGACTTCACGGAAGGAATTTGTAGAGGATTACAGGTGTAATATTCTTAAACGGTTCAGAGAGCTTGAAAAGGCCGGACGAATCGTAATAATGACAACTGCCGCTACTCACGGATTTCTCCCTTTTTACAGTGATCACCAGAATGCACTTGAAGCACAGGTTCAGACTGCTGTTATTTCCCACAGCAGAATATTCGGTAAGGAACCTTCAGGGTTCTGGCTTCCTGAACTGGGATATGCTCCCGGGATAGAGAATGTGCTTCGGTCAAATAACCTGAAGTATTTTTTCAGTTCTGTTCATTCATTCCTTTTTGCATCCCAGAAGCCTGAATATGGTGTTTATGCCCCTGCAAACTGCGGCGGAATTGCAGCATTCGGACGGGACTTGAGTACATCAAGGGCGTTGTGGTCCTATGATGAGGGATATCCCGGCGGGCGTGAATACAGGGAATTCTACCGTGATATCAGTTTTGACCTTCCTGAAGATTATCTCTCATCTATTCTCTACGAAGGCGGGATAAGGGTTAATTCAGGCTATAAGTATTATTCAAATACTGGTAAGCCTAAAGAGGAGAAGAAGCCATACAATCCTGATGAAGCAAAAGTGAAGATTGAGGAGCATGCTGAAAACTTTATCTATAATCTCAAGAAACAGATCAAGAAAATATCTTCACAGATAGACAGGCCGCCTGTTGTTGTCTGTCCTGTTGATGCCCAGGTTTTCGGTCACTGGTGGTATGAAGGGCCGCAGTGGCTTGAAAAAGTCCTGAGGACAATCTACAGCACTGAAACCGGTGTGGAACCTGTTACTGCGGAGCAGTATCTTGAGAAATACCCGGAAAACCAGTATCTCAATCTTTCATTTTCCAGCTGGGGCAATAACGGATATGCCCGTGTCTGGCTTAACGGTTCCAACGACTGGATCTACAGGCATATTTATTCCCTTATTGATAAAATGGCTGAACTTGTTCAGAGATTCCCTGATGAAAAAGGGCTCAAGGAAAGAGCGCTTAACCAGGCGGCACGTGAAGTTCTACTGTCGCAGTCTTCTGACTGGCCTTTTATAATGAAAACAGGAATTGCCGAGCCTTATGCAGTAAAAAGGGTAAGGGAGCATATTCATAATTTCCTTGTAATATATGATAATCTGTGCAGAAACACTGTAGATACCGAGTGGCTTACGAATATTGAAAAAAAGAACAATCTTTTTCCTGATATTGATTACAGGATATTTGCAAACCATGATTTATCTAAGTAATTGAATGGATTTTAATAATATAAACCTGCGGTTGTATGCTGCAGGTTTTTTTATCATTGTATATAAGCTTTGTATTGTAAAGGTTTGGGTCGGGTATTTCTCAGGATATGATTGTTTTAAAGTGGTATCAGTATCGTCCCCTGACAAGGCTTGAAAGTTCATCAATGAAAAGCTGTTCAAGATAGTATGAAACAATATCCTCGTTTCTGGTTTCAGAAGTTGATTTTTTATAGACCCTGTATACTATTGTTTTTGCAGTCTCAAGCGGAAGCCTGACCGGATATCCGTTGATATCAACGAGCTGGTTTATCTGAAGACTGTGATTAATCTCCCTGCTGTCTCCTTCCGGATAAATAATTTTATTAACACTGAATCTCATGGTCAGATAATAGCAGAAACTGTATATCGGCATATACTAAAATAATGTTAAGTAAAAAAAATAATTTAATTGTTTTTTTCTATGTATAAATTTGAAACAGCGTTGACAGATGGAATTTATACTATATTATAGAAATATGTGGGAAATGGTGGGAAAAAATAGTAAAAAGTGGTATTTAAGTTGCTGAGTGGCGAATACCTGAACAATTTAGATGACAAGGGACGCATCATGATTCCATCGAGGCTGAGATCGGAGATAGAGGGGAATTCTCTGGTTCTTACCCGTGGAGTAGATAAGTGTCTCTGGCTTTTTACACTTACCGAATGGAAGAGGATCTCTGAGGAGATTATGGCTTCCACCTCTATTTTTCAGTCAAAGGCACGGATGATACAGCGAAGAATTATAGCTCCTGCACAGGAGATAGAATTTGACAAGGCAGGGAGGATTAATATTACTCCTGCACTGCGTCAGTCTGTAGAGTTAAAAAAGGAATGTGTGATTCTCGGAATCAATAACTATGTTGAGATCTGGGATGAAGCAGTTTATCAGAATTACTGGGAGGAAAATGAGGCTGATTTTCAGAATGCGGCTGAAGAGCTCGGGAAAATCGTCTCAATATAATGTATGGATATTGTTCACTATTCAGTGCTGCATAAAGAGGTAGTCTCATTTTTAAAACCTGATAAACCGGGGCAGATTCTTGTTGACTGTACAACAGGCGAGGGCGGTCATACCGAACTTTTTCTTAAAACCTATCCTGATATGAAAGTGATATGTCTGGATGCAGATTCCTCTATCATGGAAATCGCAAAAAAAAGGCTTGAATGCTTCAGCAGCCAGATTACTTTTTATAACCAGTGGTTCAATCAGTTTTTCCGCAATTATCCCGATAATATAGAGAGGCCTGACAGAATTCTCTTTGATCTGGGGATATCAACATATCATTATGAAAAATCAGACAGGGGATTTTCTTTCAGGAAAGATGAAAGGCTTGATATGAGGCTTGACAGGAACCTTGAAATTTCCGCTGCAGATATTGTTAATTCCTATCCGGAAACCGAGCTTGCCAATATTATTTATGAATACGGCGAAGAGAGGTATTCCAGGAGAATTGCTTCTGCAATTGTCAGGGCAAGGAAAGAGGAAAAATTCGAGTATGCCAGGCAGCTTGCAGATGTTATATGGAAAGCTGTACCTGCTCCCTACAGAAGGGGTAGAAACCATCCTGCGACAAAATCATTTCAGGCAATCAGAATAGTTGTCAACGGGGAACTTGCAAGGCTTGAAGAAGCTCTTGATGCTGCGCTTAGAGTCCTGAAACCGGGAGGAAGAATGGGTGTTATAAGCTTTCATTCTCTTGAAGACAGGATAGTTAAAAGGTATTTCAAGAAAATGAGTCTTGAATGTGTGTGTCCTCCCGAAGCTGCCCAGTGTACATGCAGGGGGAAGAGGATTGTGAAAATCCTCACAAAAAAGCCTGTAGCTCCGGATGAGAACGAGGTTAAGGAAAATCTTCCATCAAGAAGTTCCAAGCTCAGAGTTGTTGAAAAGGTTAATGAATTATGATCAGGATCAGAAAAATACTTCTTTTTTTTATAGTTTTCACTGTACCTGTCCTTCTTTTTATGAATGTAAGGCAGGGTTTTAAGTATGAAAGGCTTGCTACCGAGGTGGATGGTTTTGAACTCGAGCAGAAGGAATGGCTTGAAGAAAACAAGAGAATGCTTTCTACATATTCTGTTTTCAGCTCTCCTGCAAGGGTTCAGAAAATTACTGAGGATAATTCAGAGCTCAGTACGGCATCGCCCGGGCAGAGTATTATCGTAAATATACAGTCAGAAAAGGAGGGGGATGTTGAATAAGAATGAATTCCCTCTCAGTTACAGTGAAATAATCTCTGTCCTTGAATGTGATGTTATATCTGAAGGAAAAGCTCTTGAAATTACAGGTGCAGCTATTGATTCCAGAGAAACAGAAGATGGCAATATCTTTTTTGCGCTCCATGGCGAGAGAAGCGATGGCCACCGTTTTGTTCCTGTGCTTAAGGATAAAGCATCCTGCTGTATCATTGATACGCTTGACAGCAGGATTGAGGAGGCTGCCTCTGAATGCAGCTGCATGATTTTAAAGGTTTCAGATACTCTTTCAGCTCTGCAGCTCCTTGCAAGGTACTACAGGTCGAAATTTAACGATCTTTTTGTTATCGGTATAACAGGAAGCAGCGGCAAGACAACAACCAAGGAACTTGTCGCATCCATACTGGCTGAAAAAGCTCCTACAGTAATGAATAAGGGGAATTTAAATTCGGAAATCGGGCTCCCGCTTTCTGTTTTTTCAATAAGGGATTTTCATAAGTACGGTGTTTTTGAAATGGGCATGAACCGGGCCGGTGAGATGGATATTCTCATTGATGTCCTGAAGCCTGAGTTCGGGATAATCACCAATATAGGTACTGCCCATATAGGCATGCTTGGCTCGAAAGAGAAGATAGCTGAAGAAAAAACAAAGCTGTTTCTTAATAACAGCAGTTTTAAGTCAGGCCTCATGTATGCAAAAGACAGTTATGCTGAAAATGTTGCTTCCCTGACTTCCAACAGGGTAAAGCTCTATGATGCAGAGCACCTTGAAGGGATAAAGTCTGTTGAGGACCGGGGTGTAAGAGGCAGCATATTTCATTTTGAAGAAGGTGATATCTGTTTGAGTCTCATAGGACCCTACAATGTCCAGAATGCAGCAGCAGCAGTTAAAACTGCACGCCAGCTTGGAATTGATTTTAACTGTATTAAAAAGGGAATTGAGAATGTTTCAGCTCTTTTCGGAAGAGGGGAAGTTTATGAAGGGGATGTTACTGTAATCAGTGAGTGTTATAACTCCAATAAGGAAGCAGTTGTTTCTGCTCTTGATTTTCTGAAACAGCTTGACTGGAAAGGGAGGAAAGCTGTGCTGGTCGGTTCAGTTCTTGAGCTTGGCAATCAGTCAGAAGAAATTCATTCCGAAATAGGGAAGTATATAGCTTCTTCATCTCTTGATGCAGCATTCTTCTTCGGGGAAGAGGCGGAAGCTGCCTACAGCACAGCTGACAGTTTTGAAAGTCCTCTCAAACTTTTTTATTCTTCAGACAGCAGCATTATGAGAAATAAACTTGTTGAATATCTTGATACGGGAGATCTTATTCTTTTTAAAGGTTCAAGAGGGATGGCTCTGGAGCAGTTTCTTGAACCTGTGCTTAATATAACCAGGGGGGGGGATAATGCTTAAGGAACTGTTTTTACCGCTTATAAACAAGATAACTTTCTTTAATATTTTTCAATACATAACTTTCAGGGCTTCCTATGCCGCGGTAACAGCTCTTTTTATATCACTTTTCCTCGGTCCCAAGCTGATAGTGTGGCTTAAAAAGGAAAAACTCGGGCAGGAGATAAGGGAAGACGGGCCTGAGACACATCAGGTTAAGTCAGGTACCCCCACAATGGGCGGGATTCTGATAATTTTTTCAATAGTAGTGTCTGTATTCCTGTGGCAGGATATCAGAAATCTTTTTACCTGGGTATCGCTCTTTTCAGTAATAGGATTCGGTGCAATAGGTTTTATAGATGATTATCTTAAAGTCTACAAGAAGAACAGCGCCGGTCTCCAGGCAAAATTCAAATTCATTGCCCAGATCCTCCTTTCCACAGTTATTGTAACTTTTATCTATGTGAACAGGACAGATACTTCAACACTTCTGTATATACCTTTCTTCAAGTACCCTGTTATTGATCTTTCTTTTTTCTATATACCGTTCGGCGTACTTCTCCTTGTAGGTACTTCCAATGCTGTAAATCTTACA
Source organism: Spirochaetia bacterium (assembly GCA_963662265.2). Taxonomy (GTDB): domain Bacteria; phylum Spirochaetota; class Spirochaetia; order CADAEX01; family CADAEX01. Next base: position 20,260 of record CAXXHA010000011.1, read on the forward strand.
GATGGTCTTGACGGTCTTGCGATAGGGCTTGTTCTCATGACAGGAATTGCATTTGCAATTCTTACATATCTTTCAGGAAGAGCTGACTATGCAGAATACCTGCAGATTCCATATATTCAGGGGAGCGGCGAGCTTACTATACTGAGCCTCGCTATAGTCGGCGCCTCGGTGGGATTTCTCTGGTTCAACTGTCACCCTGCAGAAATAATGATGGGTGATACAGGGAGCCTTTCGCTAGGCGGACTTATCGGTGTACTTGCTCTTCTTATTAAAAAAGAGATACTGCTGATTTTTGTCGGAGGGGTGTTTGTTCTTGAAGCTCTCTCTGTGATTATTCAGGTTGTATCATACAAGACAAGGGGCAAGAGGGTCTTCAAGATGGCGCCTCTTCATCATCACTATGAACTCAACGGGTGGAACGAGACAAAGGTTGTTACCCGTTTCTGGATACTCGGAGGACTTTTTGTGATTTTGAGTCTTTCGACACTTAAAATACAGTAGGAATAAGGCAGGATAAGGTTTAAACATGCTTACAGGCTTTCAGGTTGAAAAGGAAACAGGAAAAAAAATAGACCCGGTACTCTTTTATATAATGGTGCTGCTTCTCGGAACAGGTCTCACTTTTCTTTTTTCTTCTTCATATCCGAATGCCCTGCGGCTTGGCAAAGCGCCGGAATTTTTTCTTAAAAGGCAGCTCATTATGGTAGGTGCCGGTATTGTCGGTGCTGCTTTTTTTGCAGCTGTTCCGGTTGACAGGCTTAAAAAAAGCGTACCTCTTTTTCTGGTTCTTTCTTTTATTCTTTCACTTGCAGTTCTTGCGGTAGGAAAAGAGATACAGGGTGCAAGAAGATGGATTGTGCTTGCAGGGCATTCTTTTCAGCCTTCAGAGCTTGTAAAAATCACTGTTGTTCTTTATATTTCATCGGTTTTTTCGAAGAAATATGACAAAATTGATCAGCTCTATACTGTATCCCATCCTGCAGTGGTTGTTTCACTTTTTGCTCTGATGATATTCGGTCAGAACGACTTTTCAACAGCAATATTCCTTATTTTTGTTGCAGGTGCAATGTTTTTTATAGCAGGGGTAAAGCTCAGGTACTTTTTTTCAGCTTTTCTTGCAGTGATCCCTTTTATGCTTGTCCTTATCCTGAGCAAGGAGCATCGGGTTAAAAGGCTGATTGCTTTTATTGATCCTGAAAAAGATCCTGCAGGGGTCGGGTATCAGATAATAAAGGCAAAGGCAGCCCTTGTCAGCGGAGGACTCTGGGGTAGCGGGATAGGAAACGGTGTAAAGAAATTCGGGACTCTTCCTGAGGCACACTCTGATTTTATTTTTGCAGTAGTCGGCGAGGAAACCGGATTTATCGGTGTCTTCATAATTATAATTCTTTTTATAGTCTTTGCAGTAAGGGGTTATGCGATAAGCCTTGACTGCAGCAGAAAAGGGGACTATTTCAGCTCATTTCTGGGATTCGGAATAACAACAAGCATACTGTATCAGGCGCTGATGAACATGGCAGTTGTATCAGGTGTTGTTCCTGCAACAGGTATTCCTCTTCCGTTTTTTTCACACGGCGGATCCTCAATGCTTGTTACCCTCCTGATGTGCGGGATGCTTCTCAATATTTCAAAAAATTATCATGAAAAAAAGGATGTGTATGATGAGTAGTACAGTTTATACTACCGGATATGTGACGGATGAAAAAGAGAACAGGAAAACATCCCATTTTAAAAGAAATCTGTTTATATATCTGCTTGCAGCAGTTGTTCTGCTTGCAGCAGTTGAGATGGTTTTTCATCTTTTTATAGCTCCGGAACTTCTTATAACAAGGGTACAGGTGTACTGCTCCAAAGATTTCCAGCTTTCCAATTCAGATATCATAAAAATTGCAGGGATCAGGGAGAAGGAATATTTCTTTTCTGTTAATACTGAAGCTGCCGAGAGAAGGCTTGCGGAAAATCCCCTTGTAAAGAGCGCCAGTATTGAAAAATATTTTCCGGGAACATTGAAGATTTTTATTACGGAAAGGACACCTCTCGCACTTTCGCTTGTGCAGATGGGAAATAAAAGCGTGCCTGTTATGATAGATAACGAAGGTGTTGTTTTTGAGATCGGCAAGAGTGTTTCTGATTATACAATGCCGGTTATTTCCGGACTTAAATTCAGAAACCTTAAACTCGGGGTAAAACTGCCGTCAGCATTATGTGAATATTTCAGTGATCTGAAAACTCTTAAGGATACTTCACCTCTTCTTTTCAACCAGATATCAGAGCTTAAATTTGTAAAGAGAAACAGCTCTGATTATGAAGTTCTGCTTTACCCTCTTAAAGGGAATATCAGAATAAGAACAGGCGGTGATATCAATGAGGGTTTACTTAAACAAATATTTGTAGTACTTGATATAATAGAAAAAAAAGGGATAAAGTCAGATATGGAAGAACTTGACTTCAGATCGGGTCAGGTAGTCTATACGGTTAAGGAGGGATAGATTTTGCCTTCTGATAATGTAATTGTCGGACTGGATATAGGAACAACAAAGATTTGTGCTGTTATTGCGGAGTACAATGAAAACAGTGAACTCGAAATTACCGGTATCGGCACAGCTCCGTCGTCAGGCCTCAGGCAGGGGGTAGTAATTAATATAGAAGCTACCATGAAGTCGGTAACAGATGCTATAGAGGCTGCAGAAATGATGTCCGGAAGAGAGGCTCATTCTGTTGTGACAGGAATTGCAGGTGCCCATATTGAAGGTATTAATTCACGGGGTGTTGTTGCTGTAGCCGGAAAAGGCAGGGAGATAACTTCAGAAGATATATCAAGGGTTATTGATGCTGCTAAAGCGATTGTCATACCTATGGACAGGGAAGTTCTTCATGTGATTCCTCAGGAATTTATAGTCGATGATCAGGGGGGAATAAGAAATCCTCTTGATATGATTGGTATAAGGCTTGAATCGGAAGTTCACATAGTAACCGGTTCAATTACATCAGCACAGAACCTTATTAAATGTGTAAACAGGGCAGGTTTTAAAGTCGATGAGGTTGTGCTTCAGTCTCTTGCATCATCCAGAGCTGTTCTCAAGGATGATGAGAAAGAGATGGGAGTCCTGATGATTGACCTGGGCGGCGGAACTACAGATGTAATTGTGAATATTGACGGGTCTCCCTATCATACCGATGTTGTGCCGCTCGGAGGAAAGCAGGTTACAAATGACCTTTCTATTGTTCTGACAATACCTGCAGATATGGCTGAAAAGCTTAAAGTTGAGTCCGGCTGCTGTTATATGCCGCTTGTTGAGGATGACGAGGATGTAATTCTTCCCGGGGTGGGAGGATGGCCGTCAGAACCTATCGCCAGGCGGAAGATATGTGAAATAATTGAGCCGAGGATGGTTGAAATATTCCAGATGGTTAAAAACAAGCTGGATGAAAAGAATTATCTTGAAAAGCTTAACGGCGGAATCGTGCTTACCGGAGGGGGAGCTCTGATGCCGGGAGCAACACAGCTTGCGGGAGAAATCTTTGACAGGCCGGCCAGAGTCGGGTATCCTCTTAAATGCGGCGGACTTGTAGGGGAATACAGGAGCCCTGTATATTCAACAGCTGTGGGACTTGTCCTTTATGCTGATGAAATATCCGGAAGCATTGAAAAAAATGTATCGGTTGCCCGTGAAACCGGATTGTCCGGCAGGTTCAAGAGCTGGCTGAAGGAATTTTTCTAGAACGCAACAGACGCTGATGCAGTTTTTATAACCTGTTTCAGTTCTGTATTATATATGTGATAATTTTAGCTGCTTAAGTGCAGCATTAAAAGTGTTTGTGCCGGAACAGCTGTTCTTTCTTTAGACACTTCGATTATTACGGTCTGAATAACTGCAGTTATTCAACTTCAGATTCGGCCGTTACCCTGACCGGGTTTTTTATCCGGTTATGACTGTATATGAAAACAGTTATACATGAATGGGAAATCATTGATTTCCCTTGCAGAATTAAAACCTTTGAAGGAATAAATTCCTGACAGGTAGATATAAAACAAGCATTTAAACTGGGGGGGGAGAATGCAGGTTACAGTTGTAGAAGATACAAATTTTACCAATCCTACGAAAATAAAAGTCGTGGGAGTCGGAGGCGGCGGAAATAACGCTGTCAACAGAATGATTGAAAGCGGACTGAGCAATGTTGATTTTATTGCTGTCAATACAGATGTTCAGGACCTTAATAAAAGCAGAGCTGAAATAAGACTTCCTATAGGAACCAAGCTTACAAACGGCCTCGGAGCAGGCGGAGTACCTGAAGTTGGTGAAAAAGCTGCTCTTGAAGACAAGGAAATACTTAAAAACACTCTTAAAAACTCGGATATGGTTTTTATTACTGCAGGAATGGGAGGCGGAACAGGTACAGGTGCTGCGCCTGTAATTGCTTCTGTTGCCAGGGAAATGGGAATCCTGACAGTTGCTGTAGTAACACGCCCCTTTGTTCTGGAAGGTGAAAGAAAAATGAACCTTGCGGAAAACGGAATAACAAGACTCCGGGAATCTGTAGACACGCTAATCATTATTCCAAATGAAAACCTTCTCAAGATAATTGACAGGAAAACACCTTTCAGGGAAGCTCTCCTGATTGCGGATGATGTCCTTAGGCAGGGAGTTCAGGGTATATCAGACCTTATTACCAAAGAGGGGCTGATGAATATAGATTTTGCAGATGTCAAGACAATCATGAGCGGGAACGGCGATGCTCTGATGGGCATCGGTTCAGGCAGAGGCGAAAACAGGGCAATTGATGCGGCTACAAATGCTATCAACAACCCGCTGCTTCAGGATGAAAGCATTGAAGGGGCGAAAGGGATTCTTGTCAATGTTACAGCCGGAGGTGATTTTTCACTTTCAGAATTCCAGGAAGTTCTCCAGATTATTACATCAAGCGCAGACCGGGATGTTCTCACAATTACCGGAAGTGTTATTGATGATACTCTCGAGGATGAAATCAAGGTTACAGTTGTTGCTACAGGTTTTGCACCTGCCGAAGTCAGGAAGGAAGAGCCCAAAGCTGTACACAATACCGGAAGCGGCGAATTTATGAGCAACCAGGAATGGAGCAAGATTAAAAAAGGGCTTATCGGAAAGAGAGATGATTTTTACCTGAGCGGAAGAAACAGTACTGAGTCTGATCTTGATATCCCGGCATTCTACAGAGGCAGGGAAAGTGAATATGCAGCGGATCTTCAGAACAGCAAGGGAAATTCCGGTTTCGGTAATTCAGGAGAATAGGGAAGTTTCCTGATGAACAGAGTATTTATAAAAAAATATAAGGAGTATCTTGTCGCCGAGAAAAACCTCACTCTTTCGTCTGTAGAGGTTTATGAACGGGAAATCCTTTATTTTTATGAATACAGCGAAAGCAGAAATCTGACTGAACAGACATTCCAGCTGAAAGATATTGAAAGTTTCCTTATTCTCAGGAAAAAAGAACTTAACAGCTGTGAAGAGGAACTCGGGGCTGCAACTGTAAACAAGTGTAAGAGCGCAGTAAGGTCATTCTGCAGATATCTTCAGGCAGAAGATATCAGAAGTGATAATCCTGCCGAACTTGTCGAGACAGGCGGAAGGGGAAGGAAGCTTCCCGAAGTTCTCGATGTTGAAAAAATAGATGAAATACTTGATATTATTTCTGAAAAAAATGAAAGAGAAGGAAGAAGCGATAAATACGGATTGAGAGACAGGGCACTTTTCGAACTGATATATTCCCTGGGGCTCCGTATTTCTGAAGCATCTGATCTTAAATACAGCAGTATTTTCTTTGATGAATCTGTAATAAGGGTATTCGGTAAAGGGAGAAAAGAGCGTTTTGTCCCCCTCGGTGAGGTAGCTGAAAAATGGCTGAAAAAATACCTTGCCGAATCAAGACCTCTTTTACTGAAGAATAGAAGATCTGACTACCTTTTTCTCAATTACAGGGGGGAAAAGCTGTCACGTAAGGGGATATGGAAGAGATACAGTGAACTTGTTGCTGAACTTAACAGCAGGAAGGAAAATAGTATAAAAATATCATCAAGAGTACATTCGCTGCGGCACTCTTTTGCAACCCATCTGCTTAAAGGAGGGGCTGATCTCAGGTCGGTCCAGGAACTTCTCGGGCATTCTGATATTTCAACAACCCAGGTTTACACACATCTTGATACATCGGACCTGAGGGAATATCATAAGAAATTTCATCCGGACGGATGATTCTGAAGGAAAATGATGAAAAAGTTGTTGACTATATTTACAGCATTAATAATTTTCACTTCATGCAGCAGTGAGTACAGGGATCTGTACAAAAGGCTTGAAAGCACTGAGTACGGAGAAATTAATACAGACAGGGAAGCTGAACTGAAAGCTGATATAAGGCAGAATAAAGATATTCTGGAAGAAAAGATTGAAGCTGCAAGGGGGATTGGAAGCAGTTATAAGATGCTTGGTAAACTTTATCTTGAAAATGAGATGTATTTACTTGCTCTTGATCAGTTCAGAGAGGCTGCTACGATATATCCCGAGAATCCTATACTCTATTATTATTCCGGGCTTTGTTCAGCCAGATATTCAAAATCTGCAGTGGATTCACCTGTAAAGTTTGAATATCTGAATAATGCGGAAAAATATTACAGCAAGGCTGTTGAGCTTGATGAAAAATATTCCAAGGCTGTTATTGCTCTGTCAGTACTTTACCTTTACGAAATGGAAAAGCCATCAGATGCGGCAGTAATGCTTAACCGGCTTATTGAATTTGAAAGCAGGAATTTTGAAGCGCTTTTTCTCCTTGCAAATGCATATATTCAGCTTGGAAAGATTGACGAAGCATCATCTGTCTATAAAACAATTGAAAAGACAGCTGATAGTAAGACATATAAAGAGCAGGCAGCGATAAACAGGAAAGAGCTGGAGGAGAATATCTATGAATGGAACTGATTTTCTTGCTCTTTTAATAAGTTGTTTGAAAAGACCGGGAAAAAGGGACAGAATAGATATATTAAGATATGTTTTTGAAAGCGGATTTGAAAACATCAGAGGCAGGTCTGATGCAGAGAAAATGGCAGGAAGTCTTTTCCGCATGGAAATGAAGGAAATTCTTGGTGCATCAGAAGAAGCAGTCAGAATTTCAGATGAATGTGAATTAAAAGAGATTGGAATTGTTTCATTCCTTAATCCTGAATATCCCCCTCTGCTCAGGGAGATTTATTCACCACCGTCTGTGCTTTATGTAAAAGGTGTTCTTCCTGACTGCAGTTCAGCTTCCCTTGCTGTTGTCGGAACAAGGTCTGCTTCCAGAAAAACACTTTCAGCTGCGTATGAAGCATCTTTTTACACAGCGGAAAACAGGGTTCCTGTTATTTCCGGCCTTGCGTACGGCATTGATTCAAAAGCGCATGCAGGCGCTGCTGATGCCGGAGGTATAACTTCGGCAGTTCTGGGTTCAGGTGTTGATGTTGTTTATCCTTCAGCTAATCAAAAACTGGCTGAAAAAATAATCGGATCGGGAGGATCTCTGGTCAGTGAATACAGGCCCGGAACTCTTCCTGCAAAATACCATTTTCCTGAAAGAAACAGGATTATAAGCGGAATATCCAGGGGAACACTGGTTGTTCATGCTCCGGAAAAGTCCGGTTCTCTTATTACAGCATCTTTTGCACTTGATCAGGGACGGGATGTTTTTGTCCACAGGGCTGGAATTGACAGCGAAAGCGGAAGAGGCGGACAGAATCTTGCTGATGAAGGGGCGGTAATTGTTGATAGCAGCAGTGAAATCCTTGAGCAGTGGGGTGTATTGAATAAACCTGGAAACAGAGAATACAGGTTTGAAGATAATATTTTTACTTTGAAAGAAAATGAGTTCAGCGGAACAGAAAATAACAAGAAAGAATTGTATAACAGGAGAATAATGTATGCCTAAAAGTACTACCAGAAAGACAACAGAAAAAACTCTGCTTATTGTAGAGTCTCCGGCTAAAGCAAAAACAATAGAAAGGTATCTCGGCAAAGGATATACTGTATCAGCATCAATGGGACATCTTATCGATCTTCCCAAGTCGAGAATGGGTGTTAATGTAGACGGCGATTTTGAACCTGAATATATAACAGTAAGAGGCAAGGCTAAAATACTGAAAGATCTTAATTCAAAAGCCTCAAAATCCAGCCATATTCTTCTCGCATCTGATAATGACCGGGAAGGAGAGGCAATCTCTTTCCATCTCAAGAGTGCTCTTGAGAAAAAGGTTAAGGATGTAAAGATTGAAAGAATTATATTCAATGAGATAACACCGACAGCTATCAAGGCTGCAGTCGAAGATCCCCATGAAATAGATATGGGTAAGGTAAATGCACAGAAAGCAAGGAGAGTTCTTGACCGTATCGTAGGATACAACCTCTCTCCTCTTCTGTGGAAAAAGGTTAAAAACGGACTATCTGCAGGAAGGGTCCAGTCTGTAGCACTCAGGCTTATTTCTGAAAGGGAAAAAGAGGTTGAAGATTTTATTCCTCAGGAGTACTGGACACTTGATGCTGAGCTGAAGAAGGACCGAAGCAGATTCAAAGCCCAGCTTGTGACATATAAGGGTGAGAAACCTGAACTTAAGGACAGGGAAAGTGTTGAAAAGCTTGTATCTGTTTTTGAAGGTAAGGACTTTTCAGTAAAAGAGATCAAGTCTACCGAGAAAAAACTTCAGCCAAGGGCTCCCTATATAACTTCAAAACTCCAGCAGGATGCGGCTAACAGACTCGGTTTCACTTCCAGGAAGACAATGCAGATTGCACAGCAGCTTTATGAAGGTATCAACATAGGTTCGAGCCGTGTGGGACTTATTACCTACATGAGAACAGATTCAACCCGTATATCTGACCAGGCTCTGGGAGAAGTCAGGAAATATATCGGGGATAATTACCCGGAAGACCTTCCTGAAAAACCTGTTAATTACAGTATGGGTAAAAGGGCGCAGGATGCTCATGAGGCAATCAGGCCGACTTTTGCCGAATATACACCTGAATATATCAAGGAATATCTGACAAGAGACCAGCTTAAACTCTATACAATTATCTGGGAAAGGTTTGTTTCCTCCCAGATGAAAGGTGCTGTGTCTGTAACTACAACAGCGGATATTGAATGTGAAGACGGAATTTTCAGGATAAGCGGTACAAAGGTAAAGGAAAAAGGTTTTCAGAAAGTTCTCAAGCTTCTTGCTAGCAAGGAAAAGAGTGCAAAAGTACCAAGGCTGAAAGAGGGAGATTCCCTTAATTTAGAGGAATTCATACCTGAGCAGCATTTTACCCAGGGACCTGCAAGATATACAGATGCAAGTATTGTAAAAGTGCTTGAGGAAAAAGGTATTGGCCGCCCATCGACATACGCGCCTATTATATCACTCCTGATTGACCGGTATTACGTAGTCAGGAAAAACAGGCAGCTTGTCCCGACAGTCCTTGGAAAAATGATCAATCAAATCCTGATATCATCATTTCCCGATATCCTTGATGTGAATTTTACAGCAGAAATGGAAAAAAAGCTTGATAATGTTGAAGTTGAAAAAAACAACTGGTCCGGAATGATTTCTGATTTCTACTCACCTTTTAAAAGCAAGGTTGACCATGTAATGGAAACACTTGAATCGGTAAAAGGGGTAATGGATGAGGAAACTGATTACGAGTGCGACAAGTGCGGCAGGAAAATGGTCAAGAAACTCGGGCGGTTCGGTTATTTTCTTGCATGTTCAGGTTTTCCTGAATGCATGAATACAAAATCTGTACCTCTTGCAGACTGCCCGAGACCCGGATGCGGCGGACAGATTGTTGCAAGAAAGAAACAGGGGGGACGGGGAAAGGAATTCTACGGATGTACCAACTATCCTGAATGTGACTTTATAAGCCACAGTAAACCCTCTTCAAAAATATGCCCTGAATGCGGTTATTTCATGGTTGAGAAATATGACAAGAAACGGGGGTACATACTATTCATGCAGCAATACTGAATGTAAAAATTCTATGGAGGCTGACTCCGAATAATGGAAAAATTTCTGGAATATCTTGATACAGTCCTGAATCTCTCACATGCAACAGTAAAAAGCTACAGGGCAGATATAAAGCAGTATTTTGATTATCTTGAAGATAATGACTGTGATTTCAGGAATCCGGAAAAAAATACAGGAAGAGGATTTGCAGCATACCTTTCATATGCCGGTCTGAAAGCCTCTTCCGTAAACAGAAAAATCTCTGCGCTTAAAAAATTCTATGATTTTCTGCTTAAAGAGGGGGCTGTAGAGTCCAATCCTTTTTCTGCACTTGGACATCTTAAAGAGGAAAAAAAGGCTTCCAGAACATCTGCAGTTGGAGGAGGTCGAGAGAATAAGAAATTTTATAGATACAGAAAGCAGAGATGAGTTTACAATGTACAGAGACCGGGCTCTTGTTGACTTTATTTTTTCAACAGGCTGCAGAATCTCAGAAACTGTTTCACTTGACTATGAGGAAATCAGTTTCCGTGACTGCTCAGTAAGAGTTACTGGTAAGGGAGACAAGGAAAGAGTTGTCTTTCTCAGCGGTAAAGCATCTGAATCTCTCGTGAAATACAGGGAATCTGCAGTTATGAACGGGAAATTCAGCAGGGGAAAGAGAAACCCGCTGTTTGTCAACAGCAGGGGTGAGCGTCTTACAGTCAGGGGGGGCGTTCTATTTAATTGATAAAATTATAAAAGGGGCCGGAATCCAGAAAAAGGTTTCTCCCCATACATTGAGACATACATTTGCAACGCATCTTGTTGATCAGGGGGCTGATATCCGGATGGTACAGGAAATGCTGGGGCACTCCAGCCTTTCCACCACACAGATTTATACCCATATCGGTATATCAAGACTCAAGGATGTCTACAGAAAAGCCCATCCGCACAGCAAGAGCTAAAAACAAAGTTTTTAGCGAAGCGACAGAGACTTTCTCGAAGAGAAAGTGCTCGAAAGCGACTAAGTAAGAGCTAAAAACAAAGTTTTTAGCGAAGCAAAGAGACATTCGTTTACGAATGTGCTCGACAAGACAGAGACTTTCTCGAAGAGAAAGTGCTCGAAAGCGATAAAGGAACAGGTAATAGTTTATGGAAGAAAATAGATCAGGTTTCAGGGGAACCACAGTACTGGCAGTTAGAAAAGAGGGATCTGTTGCAATGGCAGCAGACGGGCAGGTGACACTGGGGAATACAGTGATGAAGGGGTCTGCACGAAAAGTGAGAAAAATCTATGATGGAAAAGTTATTGTAGGTTTTGCAGGTGCCACCGCAGATGCCTTTACCCTGTTTGAAAGATTTGAAGCCAAGGTAAGCCAGTATAACGGGGATATTACAAGATCTGCGGTTGAACTTGCAAAGGAATGGAGGACTGACAGGGCCCTGAGAAGACTCGAGGCCATGCTTCTTGTTGCCGACATTGATAAGATCCTTCTTATTTCAGGAACAGGAGATGTTGTGGAACCTGATGAAGGAGTTATCGGAATAGGAAGCGGAGGAAGCTTTGCATATTCTGCAGCACTTGCATATCTTGAAAATGAAAGTATGAAAGCAGGCGATATAGCTCTTAAATCGCTTAAAATCGCTTCAAAAATATGTATCTACACTAATGATAATTTTGTTCTGGAGGAATTAAATGCTTGAACTGGATAAACTGACACCGAAACAGACAGTTCAGAACTTGATAAATATATAATAGGTCAGGACAAGGCAAAGAAAGCTGTAGCTGTAGCCCTGAGAAACAGGGTCAGGCGTCAGAAACTTGACGAGTCGCTGCGCGAAGAAGTTGCTCCCAAGAATATTATAATGATCGGTCCTACAGGGGTTGGTAAGACAGAGATTGCAAGACGGCTTTCAAAGCTCTGCGGCGCTCCTTTTGTAAAGGTAGAGGCTACTAAATATACAGAGGTCGGGTATGTAGGCCGTGATGTGGAGTCAATGGTACGAGATCTCATGAATGTTGCTGTAAATATGGTGAAAGCCGAGATGAAGTACCAGGTTGCTGAAGCTGCAGAAGCCAGAGTTGAAGAGGTAATTCTTGATCTGCTTCTTCCCGGACTTAACAAGAAAAAAACCGAAACAGAACAAGCCTTCACCGGTTTCCCCTGATGTTATTCAGCTTCCTGATGACAGCTCTGCAGAAATTGAACAGGCTTCTTCTCCGGAAACTTCCACTACAAGGGAAACTTTCAGGAAAATGCTCAAGGAAGGCAAGCTTGAAGACAAGGAAATCGATGTAATGGTGTCAAAAGAAAAATACACCTTCAATTGAAATATTTTCAGGTACAAATCTTGAGGACATGGATCTAAACCTCGGCGGATTCGCAGGACTTCTCGGCGGAGGCAAAAAGAAGAAAAGGAAAATGTCTGTCAGAAATGCCAGGGAAGTGATACTCAACGAAGAAATTGACAAGCTTATTGATACTGACAAGGCATCTGACATAGCCAAGCAGCGTGTTGAAGAGATGGGAATTATTTTTATCGACGAGATTGACAAGGTTGCAGGAAAGGAGTCAAGAAGCGGCGCTGATGTATCGAGGGAAGGTGTGCAGCGGGATATTCTTCCCATAGTTGAAGGAAGCAAGATTAATACAAAATACGGAATTATTGATACATCTCACATTTTATTCATTGCTGCCGGTGCATTCCATATGAGTAAGCCTTCAGACCTTATTCCGGAACTCCAGGGAAGGTTCCCTATCAGGGTTGAGCTTGAATCGCTTGGAGCTGAAGAATTTGAGAAGATTCTTATTCAGCCTGAAAATGCACTGATAAAGCAGTATGTTGAGCTGATGAAGACAGAGGAAGTTAACCTTGTTTTTACTGATGATGCTGTAAGAAAGCTCTCGCAGCTGGCTGAAGAGGTTAACTCAAGAACAGAAAATATAGGGGCAAGAAGACTTCACACAATGATGGAGCTTCTTCTTGAAGAGATTTCATTTGAAGCTCCTGAACTTGCGGGGCAGTCAATAACAATAACTCCTGATTATATAAATGAACGACTGGGTAATGTTATTGAGGATCAGGATTTAAGCAGGTATATCCTGTAGAGGGTGCATTTTTGCAAAGGCGAAATGCAATTCTGTATATCAGCTGTGACTGGAGTATGCAGAATGTGATTAAGATGCTGTCTGCTGAATAATAAAGGTATTCGGCAGAAGCATATGGTTTTAAAAGTGTATTAAATAGTGGCCGGATAGGGTTTGGCTGAATTTTCTAATGAAGGATTTAAATAATCCGATAATCTGAGTTAGAGGATTCTTTATAAACCTTAACGGAGGGGTGAATGTTTATAAACAACAATTTCGGCAGGACAGTTGATCTGCTGCACAGGACAATGGATGTTTCTCTTTTAAGAAGATCTGTAATTGCTGATAATATTGCAAACTCGGATACTCCGAATTTCAAGAGAAGCGTTATTAATTTCGAATCTCAGCTCAAGAGAGCGTTTGAATCGCAGAAAAGGGAAACAATTCCTGCAAGAATGACTGATTCCAGGCATATGCCTTTCTATAAACCGGTTGATTACAGAAATGTCGGACCGAAAAGAGTTCTTGATTATCTGACTCAGTCCAAGAATAACGGAAACAATGTGGATATTGAAGAAGAAATGATGCTTTCAATGCAGAATCAGCTTAATTATCAGATGATGACTCTTGCTGTTTCGAATCAGTTTTCACAGATCAATACAGTATTGCGTTAGGGGGTAGAAAATGGGACTTTATACAAGTATTAACACTGCATCATCAGGTCTTTCAGCACAGAGGCTGAGACTGGATGTTATTTCCAATAATATTGCCAACTCAAATACTACCAGAACAACAGAGGGCGGACCTTTCAGGAGAAGCAGGACTGTTTTCAGACCCAAGGTCTCACAACCATACTGGAGAAGCCCTTTTCTTCCGAAATTCCTCGACAACGGAATCGGACACGGTGTAAGGGTAGACAAGGTTGAAAAAGACATGGATGCGAAACCCAAGCTTGTTTTTGATCCGACACATCCTGATGCAATAAAAACCGGACCCAGAAAAGGTTATGTTGAATATCCTAATATGAATGTTGTAAATGAGATGGTTGATATGATATCAGCCACAAGATCATATGAAGCAAATGTTGCAATGGTAAACGGATCCAAGAGCATGTTTCTGAAGGCTCTTGAAATCGGGAGGTAGGTAGATGAATTATCTTAATTATGATCAGGTTTCCGGACACAGGGTATCTCTCATAAGGACTGATCCCAGGCATTTCAACATGAACGGGCAGGCAGGATCTCCTGCAGTTGCAGATACAGGCGGGGACAGTTTTCAGAAAATGATGTTTGAAGCTCTCGAAGGGGTAAACAAAATCCAGAATGAGAGTGCTGATGTCAGCAAAAAGATGATTATAGATCCTGACAGTGTTGATCCGCATGATGTTACAATAGCAATGGCAAAGGCCAACACAGCACTGGCTCTTACTAAGGCTGTAGTTGATAAAAGCCTGAGAGCATACAAGGAGATAATAAGTATCAGATAATGATATAAGGGGAATCTTTGTTTACAGACGCGCCTTTGCGCACTGGTGTTCTTATTAACCGGAAGGTTGAAAAGGAAACCATCTGTTTATGATAAAGGTACCCTGATGATATAAGGTTCTTTTCACTGGGGGGGGAAATGAAAGAACAATTTAAAAAAACATTCGGCCAGGCAGCTTCTGTCTGGGGAAAGTTGTCAGCTCTACAGAAGATTATTGCAGTCTCTGTTGTACTTGTCGTGTTAACAGGGATTATTCTTCTGTCTGTATACAGCTCATCACCGGGACTTGTCAGGGTCCTGACTAATCCTGTGACTGATGAAAATCTCTTGAACAAAATATCACTCAGAATAGATGAAGAGGGAATTCCACATCAGGTTACGCCTGAAGGGATAATCTATGTAGATGATGAAAGAACTGCACAGAGAATTGTATCTCTGCTTGCAAGGGAGGACCTTATTCCTCTTGATGCATCTCCATGGGATATCTTTAAGATGGACAGGTGGACTGTTACTGATTTTGAAAGAAATGTGAACCTGAGGCGCGCTGTGACAGAGAGCCTCAAGAATCATCTTGAAGCTCTTGAGGATATTGATTCTGCCAGGGTTACACTTGTACTTCCCGAGGATGAACTTTTCCAGGAGGACCAGAACAAGGTCTCTGCTTCAATTATTCTTACTGCAAAACCCGGTTCAGATATCAGGGAAAACAGGAAGAAAATCGAAGGTGTTGTCAAGCTTGTGAAATTTGCGGTTGAAGGGCTTGAAGATGAATATATCACCATAACAGATCATCAGGGCAATGTGCTTAACGACTTTGCAGGGCTTGAAAAATTTGACAGGCTTGAACTTGCAAAGAGGGAAATGAAAATCAAGGCAGAGCAGGAAAAGAGGCTTAAAACTGCGATTATTTCATCTCTCAGGCAGATTTTCGGCAAAGACAGGGTTGAGATAATTAACCTTGATATCGACCTTGATATGGGAAAGAAGACTGTGGAAACAGAAGAGCATTTTCCCATCACAATGAAAGCTGACAACCCGGGAACCCCTTTTGATGAAACAGAAGTTATCCCCTCAATAACACTTTCAAAAAATACTGTAGATGAGCAGTTCAGGGGTACCGGATTCAATCCCGAGGGACCTGCCGGGCAGGAAGGTCAGACTCCTCCAGCCTACAAGGATCTTGAAGGTATGGTGGGCGAGTATTCAAGAAACAATGTTACACAGAATGAAGTTGTAAATACAAAGAATATTTATGAGGAAAAAAGCCCCTGGAGCATAGAAAGAATAACTGTCGGTGTTGTTATAGACGGCCTGTGGAGATGGGAATATGATGACGGCGGCGAGGTGAAGCTGGAAAAAGACGGCAGTATAATAAGAAAATATGAAGCTGTAACAGAAGATGATCTTGCCAAGGCGAAGACACTTGTTGAGCATGCTATAGGTTATAATAAGAACAGAGGCGATTCTGTAACAGTTCAGTCCATACAGTTTGACAGGACAGGGCAGTTCCTGCAAGAAGATGAAAAATACAGAAACAAGATGAGAATGCGGAAGATGATAATCTACTCGATTATCGGATTTATTGTACTTGTCATATTTTTCATCATCTTCAGGATTGTTGTCAGATCTATTGAAAGAAGAAGAAAGCTTAAAGAGGAAGAACTTGCAAGACAGCACCAGGCTATGCGTGAAGCAGCGCTCAGAAGCGCGGAAGAGGAAGGAGTCAGTGTTGAAATGTCTGTCGAAGACCGTGCACGGCTTGAAATGCAGGAAAATGCCATTAATATGGCACGTGAACATCCTGAAGATGTAGCACAGCTGATCAGAACCTGGTTGATGGAGGAATAGGATTATGGGAAAGACACCGGCAAATCCCCCTGCAAAAAAGGGCGGGGTAAGAAAAGAACTTACCGGAAGACAGAAAGCAGCAATTTTTCTTGTGACAATCGGATCAGAGATCTCTGCAGATATATTCAAGCATCTGAGAGAGGATGAGATAGAGGCGTTAACCTTTGAAATAGCAAGACTCGAGAGCGTTGAAGCTGAAGACAGGGACAAGGTACTGCTTGAGTTCAAGGAACTCATGATGGCCCAGGACTTCATAACATCGGGCGGTATTGACTATGCACGTGAACTTCTTGAAAAATCACTCGGTAACCAGAAAGCTATAGATATAATAAACAGGCTGACAAGTTCTCTCCAGATAAGGCCTTTCGACTTTATCAGAAGAACAGACCCTACACACCTTTTGAACTTCATACAGCAGGAGCATCCGCAGACAATTGCGCTTATTCTCGCGTATCTTGAACCGGAAAAAGCTTCAATTATTCTTTCAAGTCTTCCCCATGAGACTCAGTCTGATGTTGCAAAGCGTATTGCCACCATGGACCGTACATCACCTGAAACACTGAGAGAGGTTGAACGGGTTCTTGAGAAGAAACTGTCAACACTTTCAAGCGAGGACTATACATCAGCAGGCGGTGTTGAAAGCATTGTGGAAATACTCAACCGTGTTGACCGTTCAACTGAAAAGACAATTATTGAATCACTCGAAGAGGAAGATCCTGAACTTGCAGAAGAAATCAAGAAGAGAATGTTTGTATTCGAAGATATTGTACTTCTTGATGACAGGGCTATCCAGAAGGTACTCAGGGAAGTTGACCAGCAGGAGCTTGGGAAAGCGCTTAAAGCTGTCGATAATGAAGTACAGGACAAGATTTTCAAGAACATGTCAAAGAGGGCTGCAAATACTCTCAAGGAAGATATGGAATTCATGGGACCGATCAGGCTTAAGGATGTTGAAGAGGCTCAGCAGAAGATTGTATCTGTAATCAGAAAACTTGAAGAACAGGGTGAAATTGTTGTTGCAAGATCCGGTGAAGATGAAATGGTTGTTTAGCCATTACTGTGAAATTGTGAGTTTATGATATAAGTATGATTATTTATTTTGTTTTGCAGCAATTTTGATTATCATGCAGTTATTTATGTAATTTTTGCTGCTGTTTTTAACAGCAGCGTCTGCCGGCAGAGTAATGCCATATAAGCTTTAAAGGCTTGATAGGTTGTTTTGATACCGGCAGATAATATATGCGGAAAGCCGTAAGAGATAAATACGGCAATTCTGTTTCCGGAGGTGTATTAATGGCACGGAATGTATTCAGAGCCAAAGAAATAGTTGATCTTCAGTCAACCGTAATTATTGAACCTGCAATAGAAGAGGTTGAAGAGGTTGAGGAGGAAATGACTCTTGAGGAATATACAGGTCCGACTGCCGATGATCTCCGGAGAGAAGCTGAAGCTTTCAAAGCCTCCTGGGACAGTGAGCGGGAGAAGATGATATCTGATGCCCGCAGTGAGGCTGAAAGGATTATTGAAGAGGCCAAGCAGACTGCATTTGAGGAGATAAAAAAGGGTAAAAATGAAGCCCAGAAATCAATGCAGGAAGCCAGCGACAGCGCTGATGCAATAGTCAGGGATGCAGAGGAAAAAGCTACTTCCATACTCAGCGATGCTGATGAAAGAGTCACAGGGTATTGAAAAAGATGCTTTTGACAAGGGATTTAATGAGGGACGGGATACCGTTTTTGAAAGCGGTAAGGGAGAGGTCGAGAGGCTTATTGATAAGGTTCAGACAGTTCTCAACAATGCCATAGACAAGAGAAATATGATTATCGAGGAATCGGAAACACAGCTTATAAACCTTGTCCTGCTTATTTCCCAGAAGGTTATTAAGGTTATATCTGAAAATCAGAAAAAATGTTGTTATAAACAACGTTATACAGGCTCTCAGGAAGCTTAAGACAAGGGGTGAGGTTATTGTAAGGGTTAACCTTGCCGATGTTCAGCTTACTACCGATCATATCAAAGACTTCATGAGAATGGTTGATAATATAAGGTCTATTACAGTTCTTGAAGATTCAACAGTCGACAGGGGCGGGTGTATTATTGAAACTGATTTCGGAGAAATTGATGCAAGAATTTCATCTCAGCTCAATGAAATCAGGGACAGGATACTGGAACTTGCACCTATCAAGACAAAGGCTGAGGTTGAAGAGGATTTTATGTAGTTGATTTGTAAGATCCTGAATTTTTCCTGACTGATGCCGGTTCCGGGGGGGAATCAGCAATCTGTGGGAAGGGGCCAGTTTTATACAGACTGCATTTATAAAAGTTATAATGTGCCCATAAAAATACCGGGGGGGGGGAATGAGCACTATTTTTGAAAAATACAGTGATGTACTCGATACGACAGATCCAATCAAATTCACAGGAAGGGTAATAAAGGTTCAGGGGCTTCTTATAGAAAGTTCGGGGCCGAGAGTTATTCTTGGTGAACTCTGCTATATCATAATAAATGACAAAGATGTTATATGGGCAGAAGTTGTGGCCCTCAAAGAGGACTCGGTGCAGCTTATGGCATATGACTCCATGGAGGGGATAGAAATAGGCTGTCCTGTAGTTGCTACAGGAGATTTTCTTAAAATACCTGTCTCCTCAAAAATACTCGGCCGTGTGGTTGACAGCATGGGAAGGCCTGCCGATGACAGTGGCAATATAAGATCTGCTTCAAAAATATCTGTTTTTAATTCACCTCCCGACATACTGAAGCGTAAAATGATTACTGACCAGATACCTACAGGTGTAAGGGCAATTGATTCAATACTTTCAGTAGGTATGGGACAGAGAATCGGTATTTTTTCAGGTGCCGGAGTCGGAAAGTCAACACTCCTTGGAATGATTGCACGGAATACTGAATCCGATGTCAATGTTATTGCGCTAGTAGGAGAGAGAGGGCGTGAAGTTCTGGAATTCATTGAAAATGAACTTGGAGAGGAGGGGCTGAAGAAGTCTGTTATTGTTGTCTCATCATCAGACAGCCTGCCTATAGCAAGGATACGGGGATCATACACTGCAACTGCAATTGCGGAATATTTCAGGGACAGGGGCAAGAAATGTCATGCTGTTTTTCGATTCCCTGACCCGTTTTGCAAGGGCGCAGAGGGAAATAGGGCTTGCAATAGGCGAACCTCCTGCAACAAGAGGGTTCACTCCTTCTGTTTTTACCGAGATGCCCAAGCTTCTTGAAAGATGCGCCAATTCAGATAAAGGGACAATCACAGGTTTTTATACAGTTCTTGTCGAAGGTGATGATCTTGATGAACCTGTTGCAGACAATGCCGAAGGTTTTCTCGACGGCCATATAATTCTGGACAGGAAACTTGCGGAATCAAACCATTATCCTGCCATAAACATACTGAAATCAATATCACGGCTTGCAAATAAGATTACATCAGCAGATGTGAGGAACGCAGCAGGTTATATACGGAACAAGATGGCTGTATATACAGAAGCCGAGGACCTTATAAATGTTGGGGCCTATGCTCGCGGTTCCAATCCCGAAATTGATGAGGCTATTGCAAAGCTCCCGGAGATAAAGAAATTTCTCATACAGGATATTGAGGAGAGAACAGAAATTGAGGAAACACTGATGCAGGCTGCCGGGATAGCCGGTATCAGTAAATAATGGCTGAGGTGAGATGAAGGAATTCGCGTTCAGGATGGAAAAGCTGCTCGAGATAAGAAAATTCAAAGAGAGGGAAATATCTCTTGAGCTGGCAGAAGTTACCGGACGGGTGATAAGCAAGGAAAATGAAATAAAACGTTTTGGCGCGATGAGAAAAACAGATTTTAAAAAACCGTTTCAATTATGCCGATAATAATCTGAGTGCGGATTCAATGTTTCATGACAGCCAGTTTTTCCGCAGTAAGTGAAAAGATAAAGCAGCTTACTGAAGAACTGGGTGAAATAGAAAAAGAGCGTGATAAGGTGCGGGAAAGATATATAGAAGCACTGAAAGATAAAAACGTACTTGAGAAGCTCAAGGAAAAGAAAATGGCGGAACACAGGAAGAGGGAAATGGGTAAAGAGGAAAAAAGCCCTTGATGATATATCAGTTACAAGTTTTACAATAAAACTACAGAAATGACAAAAAACTTGTTTTTGTCATGAGCGGCAGAGACTTTCCGAGAGGAAAGTGCTCGAAAGCGTAAGGAGGTTCAATAATGGGTATAACAGGAAGCGCGGGTGCAGGAATCAGAATTTTTGTTCTGCTTCTTCTCATAGCAGCAGTAAGTTTCGGCGGTATAATTTGGTTTGATTACCTGGGAATAATTAATGCACGTGAAAGTCTTTCATCTGTTTTTTGCCCTGTTCAGCAAGGAAAAAGTTGTAAAACTGAATAATGATGAAGATATGATGCTTCTTGACAGGGAGCGATTCAATAAAATGAAAGAAGCTCTGACTATACAGGCGGAAGAGCTTTCAAAAAAGGATGAAGATCTAAAAAAAAAGGAAGTTGCCATAACACAGAAGCTTGAAATGCTTGCAGAAAGGGAAAAGGCACTCGAAGAAAGAGAAAAATCATTTAATACCCGAACAAGATTGTACGAAAATAAAATAGCGAACCTTGAACAGTCATCAAAATATCTTGTAGGTATGCCGCCTGAAAATGCAAGAGATATTCTTCTGAAAATGAATGATCAGGATGTAATTGATATTTTGAGAGTTACTGAGAGGCTTGCAGAAGAGGCTGGCGAGAGTTCGCTTGTCGCTTACTGGCTTTCTCTCCTGCCTGCAGATAAAGCGGCAGCTATACAGAGAAAGATGACAATAAAGCCTGATGATACAATCAGTAATTAGGCGCTTAAAAATACTGGAAACAGCTTTTAATGCGCCTTGCAGACTTATAAAAAAGTTTGTTGAAGTTATCCGGAACTGTCCGGAAAAGGAGTACTGAGTGCCGGCAGTAATTGCTGTAAAAATTAACAATTCAAAAATAAAAGCTCAGGAAAAAAACACATCTGCAGAAGCTGGCAGGAAAACTGTAAAAGAGAATTCAGAAGGATCAGTCCGAAACGGTGAAGCCTTAAAAAAGGATTTTAAAAAACTTCTTGAAAAAAATCTCTCAAAAAACAGCAGCAAAAAGATCAATCATGACAATGTAAAAGCTCCGGGGAAAAAGAAAGCGGGAAAAGGTAAGGAAACTGATCCTGAAAACCTTAATAATCTTCAGGGTGAAATGTCAGCTGGTATGAAATCAGAAGCTGAAAAACTTAAAAACGGAAACATAATCAATTTTGATGCTGATCTGAAACCTGAAGAGGCAAACCTTGTAAAGAAAGAGGTCGGGGAAAATATTTCCGAAAAAACGGATTTAAATACGTTATCCCTGCATGCTGCTGCCAATACTGCTGAACAGAAAAATACAGCTGTGAAAACTGACAGTATAAATAATGAAGCAAAAAATAAAAAAAACAGCATTGATCCTTTAAAAGCTGAAGCTGATAAAAAGGAAGATGTGAAGCTGAAAGTGCTTGATCTGAGGACAGCTGAAAACAGCGGAAAAAACGGAAGTGAGTTTTCAGGATCAGAAAAAGGGGGAGAAAAGTTCGACCTTCTTCTGGAAACAGCGGATCAGAAAAACGACAGCAGCGAAACACAGATCAAGGATGCCCTGATTATAAAGGCAGAACCTGCAGCAGATATAAAGAACGATGTTCCTGTGAAATCTCTTACTGCTCAGCAGAATGCGGTTCTTGAGAAACTGAGAGCTGATGGAAATGCTGAAATTGTAAAACAGACAAAAATGATACTTTCCGACAATAATTCAGGCGAGCTGAGAATGGTTCTCAAGCCTGAAAGACTCGGCTATGTAAGAATTAAGCTGAATCTTGATGATAATAATATAGTGGGACGAATTATTGTCGACAATAATAATATAAAAGAAATATTTGAAAACAACATGGATAACCTTTTAAGGAATTTCAGGGAAAGCGGATTTTCTTCAGCTTCGCTTGAAGTTTCTGTCGGAGGAGAGAAAGGCAGCCAGCAGAACATGGAAAACAATGAACGGTTTTTCAGCAAAAAAATAATTGAAGATGTTGACAGCCATAATGTTATCGACAGCCGCAACAGCATGGATGCGGAGACATTAGTGGATCTTGTTGTTTAAGGGGAGAATAGGTTTTGGATATTGCAACTAATTTATCAGCTATGGAAAAAAATAAAGTCCAGATGCAGGTAGACAGCTTTAATAAAAAAATAGCAGGGGAAAGAACTTATAAAAGCGAGCTTGATAAAGATGATTTTCTGAAAATTCTTCTTACACAGCTCACTCATCAGGATCCGACAAAGCCGATGGAAGACAAGCAGTTTATCGCGCAGATGGCCCAGTTTTCCTCTCTCGAACAGATGACTAACATGACAAAGGAATTCGGCCAGATGCAGAACATGGTTAAAGCCAATCATGCAGTGTCTCTGATCGGCAAGAGCGTCAATGTTGTTGATAATGGTGAAATGATTTCCGGTGTTGTTGAAGAAGTTTCAGGATATGAATATCCCCAGCTTCTTGTTAACGGTAAATACTACGATCTCGATAAAATAGAAAAAATCAGGTAAGGGGGCAGCTTTATGATGCGATCATTATATTCCGGAGTTTCCGGTTTACAGAACCACCAGGTAAGAATGGATGTTATTGGTAATAACATTTCCAATGTAAATACAGTCGGTTTCAAAAAGGGAAGAGTTAATTTTCAGGATATGCTGTCCCAGTCAATGCAGGGTGCTGCAAAACCTACAGATGACCTTGGCGGGGTAAACCCCAAGCAGGTTGGTCTCGGTATGACAGTTGCATCAATTGATACAATTCATACTCAGGGGTCCCTTCAGACAACAGGTGTTGCAACAGATATTGCTGTTCAGGGTAACGGTTTTTTCATCATGAAAAACGGCGAGAAGGAATTCTATACAAGAGCAGGTGCATTTGGTATTGATGAAGCAGGAACTTTTGTAAATCCTGCAAACGGTATGAAAGTACAGGGATGGATGGCTGAAACAATTGACGGACAGTCGTTTGTAAATACAGCAGCAGATCCAGGTGATATAACAATTCCTGTCGGAAGCAAGGATCCCGCATCAGCTACAAGCGAAGTATTTCTTGCATGTAACCTTGACAAGAGAACAGCGGAAATAGCAGAAGGTGCAGGACCTGCAGAAGTAAGAGAAGGCACATGGAGCATAGACAAGACAATCTATGACAGTTTTGGAAACAAGCACACAATGAGCATAGACTTTACAAAAGTTCCCGGTGTAAACAACCAGTGGGAAGCGCAGATTTTTGTTGACAGGAATGCTGAAGCAGATACAGAAACAGCTCTTGATATAGGAGCTGAAAACAATGAAGGCAATACTTTTATTGTTGAGTTCAGTAACCTTGGAATGCTTCTCGGGGCTGAAGATGAACAGGGCGACAGGATTACAGAAGGGGAACTTCAGATACCTGTAAGCTTCAATGTCGCAGGGGCGACTGTGGAAGAAGGTGCTGAACCGGTAAGGCAGACATTCAACCTTAACCTGGGAACTGTTGGAAGTGCTGTAAACACTGTTACCCAGTTTGCAGAAAAAAGTTCCACAAAGGCATTCAAGCAGAACGGATATTCAATGGGATATCTTGAGAATTTCAAGATTGACCAGAGCGGTTATATAACAGGTGTTTATTCAAACGGAACAAACAGGACTATCGGACAGGTAGCTCTTGCAAGCTTTGTAAATCCCGCAGGACTTGAAAAAGCGGGAGAAAGCACCTACGCGGTGACAAACAACTCAGGCGATGCAAATATAGGCGCTTCTGGAAT
The DNA here is from genome assembly GCA_963662265.2 of Spirochaetia bacterium. Lineage (GTDB taxonomy): Bacteria > Spirochaetota > Spirochaetia > CADAEX01 > CADAEX01. The sequence continues at coordinate 44,485 of CAXXHA010000011.1, forward strand.
CGCGGGTAAGGGTAAGTTTATTTCAGGTGCTCTTGAAATGAGTAATGTTGACCTTGCTGAACAGTTTACAGACATGATTGTCACACAGAGAGGTTTTCAGGCCAACTCGAAAACAATACAGACTTCTGACCAGATGCTTCAGGAGCTTATGACACTCAAGAGATAAATTGAGATGATTTACCCCTGAAAAGGGGTAAATCCCGTTAAACGGGGCATAAACATCGTGTAAGATATTTTTTATATGTGCAATGCTGTTGAGCGGGAAATATAAAAGCCGGAATCGGGAAGTGTTTTTCTGCAGTATCCGGATACATGTTGCCGGTTTATTGAACCGGCGACCGGGCAAATATCAAGCCGGTATAATTTTTACCGGCAGTCAGGCGGGGAAGTGAATAAATATGGTAAGAGTAACCAGGCTTAACGGAACAGAATATTATATCAATCCTCACCAGATTGAATATATAGAAATGAATCCTGATACAACGCTTGTAATGCTTTCTGGGAAAAAGCTTGTTGTCAGAGAATCATATTATGATGTATTTGACAGAATTGTTGATTACAGAAAGCTGATCGGCTGTTTTAAAAACGAGGAGTAATTTTAATGGATATCGGAACACTGGGTGGAATTGCCGGAGGATTTATACTCATAATCGGATCAATGTTTTTGAGCGGTGCTTCGCTTGGACTCTATATTGACCCCGGTTCAGCCGTAATGGTAATCGGAGGATCTTTCTGTGCACTCATGGTATCCAATCCTCTGCAGAGGGTCCTTGGAATAATGAACTACCTTAATCATGCTCTCAATGTAAAGGATTACGGCAAAGAAAAACTTATTTCAACAATGGTTAGTTTTTCAGAGCAGGCAAGGCGTGAAGGCCTCCTTGCTCTTGAAGACAGTCTTGATGAACTTGAAGATAAATTCATGGAAAAAGGACTCCGCCTGGTTGTTGACGGTACAGACCCGACACTTATTAAAAATATTCTTTACAATGAACTGAATCAGCTTGAAGAGAGACATGCCGTAGGAATCAAGATTTTTCAGGACTGGGGTGCTTTTGCCCCTGCTTTCGGTATGATCGGTACACTTCAGGGTCTTATTGCGATGATGGCGAGTCTCGGTGACCAGGCTGCTGTAGGTAAAGGTATGGCGCTGGCTCTTATTACAACATTCTACGGAGCGATTATTGCAAACCTCGTGCTTGTCCCTATAAAGAGCAAACTGGAAGACCGGGACAAGGAAGAGCTGATGGTTAAGGAAATCATGGTTGAAGGTATTCTTTCCATACAGTCGGGAGATAACCCGAGAATGGTAGAGGAAAAGCTGCTTGCATTCCTTGCTCCTGCAGAAAGAGAAACTGTAAGAGCTGAAACAGGAAGCGAACAGTAATAATTCCCTTTATATAAAAAGGGCAATTAAGCATTTTTCCGGAATAGAAACCAGGTTAATCACCTGTGGATTTTATTCCGATAACTATTATAGGGATGATTGCTTTACGAGAGCAATCTCAATCAAGTAAGCAGGCAGGAAAGTATGGCTAAAGAAAAGAAAAAAAAGTGTCCCCCCGAAGGTGCCCCTGAATGGATGGTTACTTTCAGTGATATGACAACTCTTCTTCTTACATTCTTCGTAATGATGTTTACAACAGCCACAGTTGACGGATCAGATATAAGACTGATTCTTTCTGCATTTCAGGGACTGGGAGCGCTTTCCGGTGGTAATACTCTTGATGCGGAAGGCAAGCTTGCGGAACTTGGAAATAATATAATGTCCATGCCGTCACGCCAGACAGGTAAATCCCTGGACAGGGCAAAAAAGCTTGCAATTTCACTGTTCCAGCCTGAGATAAAAAGCAGGAAGGTGAGGATTACCGAAGATGAAAGAGGTCTTGTCATATCACTTTCGGCTGATGCTTTTTTCAGGCCTGCAAGTGCGGAACTTAATATTGAAGAGGCAAGAACGACAATACAGAATATTTCCAACCTGATGAATTCAGAAATAATGACAGGCCGAAAATTCCGGATAGAAGGGCATACAGACAGTATGCCGACTGATGAAAACGGAAGATGGCGGAGCAACTGGGAACTTTCCACAGCCAGGGCCAACAACATTGTTCATTATCTGCGTGATTTTAATGTAGATGAAAAGAAGCTGCAGGTCGCAGGATTCGCCGATACTGTTCCGCTTGCTACTAACGAAACAGAAGAAGGAAGAGCTTATAACAGAAGAGTTGATATAATCCTTCTTACAGGCGGTCACCTTTGATGGTAAAAATAGAAAATGTTTGCAAATATTGGATATTTTTGATAAAATTCAATAATTATTTAAATCAGGAGATTAAAAATGCCTGAAGATTATGATCTTGATCTTGAAAATTCCGGTGCTATTTCTGAAGAGGAAGAGATTGGAAAAAAGAAAATAGGTTTTCTTCCTGCAATAGTAATAAAAATACTTAAATGGGTAGCTTTTGTTCTGGTTGCAGTTGTCTTTATAGTAACAGTTGTTGTTGTTACACTTAAAATTATGAATCCGGTTGCCAGCACCCCGGATTACTACTATGATACTCAGGAACTGAGAAATACACTGCCGAATCTTCAGTGGTACAATGTCGGTGAAAATGATATCAGATGCAGAACTGCGGATATTGATAAAAAAGTTATTCTCATAGTAAAAGTATCTGTAGGTTTTAATGCAAAATCAAAAGAACTTCACCAGGAGCTTATCGAGAAAACTCCTAAACTGCGTGATGAGATAAGGGTGTTTTTCGGTGAAAAAATGGGGGATGATCTCCTACCAAAGGATGAAGTCAAAGTCAAGGAAGAACTTAAACGGAGAATAAACAGGATGCTCAGCGGAAGCGAAAGGGTCCAGGATGTTATTTTCACAGATTTCAACATGGTTGAATTTTAAAAAAGGACAGACTTTAAAATATGACAGATATATTGTCACAGAATGAGATAGATCAGTTACTCACCGCTTTTACAACAGGGGATATCGAATCCGAAGATGTCTCCCAGGTAAATGATCAGAGAAAGATAAAGATATATGACTTCAAAAGACCTGACAAATTCTCAAAAGAGCAGATACGAACTGTATCTATCATGCATGAGACATTTGCCCGTCTTACAACAACATCTTTATCTGCGCAGCTGCGGAGTCTCATTCATGTGCATGTTGCATCTGTAGACCAGCTGACTTACGAGGAATTTATAAGATCAATTCCGAACCAGACAACAATTGCAGTAATCAACATGGACCCCCTTAAAGGGTCAGCAATACTTGAAATAGATCCATCTGTTACCTTTTCGATTATTGAAAGGCTTTTCGGAGGCCAGGGAGAAGGTACAAAGATAAACAGGGAGCTTTCAGATATTGAGCAGTCTGTAATGGAAGGTGTTATTGTAAGAATTCTGGGTAACATGAGGGAAGCCTGGAGCCAGGTTGTTGATTTAAGACCAAGGCTTGGCCAGATTGAAACAAATCCCCAGTTTGCACAGATAGTACCTCCAACAGAAATGGTTGTTCTGGTAACACTTGAAACAAAAGTAGGTGAAGTTGAAGGGATGATGAATTTCTGTATTCCCTACCTGACAATCGAACCAATTATTTCAAAGCTTTCCGCACAGTACTGGTATTCTTCTGTAAGAAGGGGAACTACAACTGAAAACCTCAATATTCTGCGTGAAAGACTTTCAACTGTAAATGTGGATGTTGTAGCCGAGATCGGGAAAATAGATATTGCGGTCAGGGACGCTCTTGCACTTGCCGTAGGAGATGTAATAAGGCTTCAGAATGTAAGAGTTACTGATGAAATGAAGCTTAAACTCGGAAACAGGCCGAAATTTTTATGCAGACCCGGTGTTGTCGGGAATAAAATTGCTGTGCAGATAACCAAGAAACTTGAAGATTTCACCAAAGAGGAATTTGAAGAATTAACAGCAGAAGGAGATGAGTAGTATGAGTGATGGCGCTCTTTCTCAGGATGAAATAGATGCTTTGATGAGCGGCGGCTCTGGGGGCGGATTTGATTTCGGTGGAGATCCAGCATCAGGCGGTGCACCGGCATCTGGCGGTGGTTTGACAGATACAGAAAAACAGGATTTTCAGAATCTGGTTAACTCTGTCACTGAAACACAGGCAGCGACTCTTACAGGTATGATGGGCAAGACTGTATCAATACAGGGCGCTTCTGTCGAAGTTATTGACGGCTCATCTGTTGCCTCATCTCTGGACGGTAATTTTATAAGAATAAACTCTTCATTTACCGACGGAATTACAGGATACCATTCATATGTTATACCTGAAGAACTGTCAAAGTCTATTGCTGCAAACCTGACAGGCCTTGAACAGGTCGATCTTGATGAAGCTGCAATGTCTGCAATAAGTGAAGCGATAAATACAATAGCAGGGTCAGCACTGACAGCCTTCGGTGACAAGAAAAATATAACAATAATGACAGAACCTGCAGCAGCAGATCTTAAAAGCGCTGCTGATTCAGATATACAGCCGGGATCACTTGCAAAGGTTACATTTCCTGTGACAGTGGAAGGGGAGAATCCCTCTTCCTTCTTTGAACTTTTTGATATTTCGGCAGTAAAATCCCTTGTGCAGTCGGAAGCAGCTTCCCAGCAGCCTCAGGCAGCCGGAGCAGGAGATGTGGATGACCTTCTTTCCGGGCTTGGTATGGGAACTTCTCCCCAGCAGGGAGGCGGAATGGCTGCAGGAATGGGCAGCATGGGCGGCGGAGCTGCAGGCGGCATGGGAGACATGGGATTCGGTGCAATGGGCGGCGGAATGCAGGCGCCTTCGCAGAGTATAAATGTACAGAATGTACAGTATCCGCCTCTTTCAGGCGGAAGCATGGATTCAGAGCAGGGAAATATCAGTCTTCTCATGGATGTAAACATGGAGATGACTGTAGAACTCGGCCGTACCAAGAAACCTATCAGGGAAATCCTGAGTATGGGTGAAGGAACAATTATCGAGCTTGATAAACTGGCTGGTGAGCCAGTAGATATACTTGTAAATCATAAGCTGATTGCAAACGGAGAGGTTGTTGTAATTGATGAAAACTTCGGTGTGCGTGTAACAAAGATTGTTTCACCGAATGCCGGTCTTACAGACCTTTCTTAATGCCTTTGTACTGAATGTATAAGATCAGGTATAAATATATGTGATCTTATACAGATGCACTTAAGGGGCAGATGTCATTAACTGGGGGGGGAATGACAAAACGTATAATATTTCTTTTCATAATACTCTTTATCTCATCTCTTAACCTGCTGTTTTCACAGGAAACTGTAAATTCCGGTGAACAGTCAGAAAATATCGAAGAATCATTTAAGATAACCGATACGGAAGAACAGGTTGCAGGAAATAATCAGAATAACAGCGATACAAGCCTTGTGACATTTACTGTATGGGATTTTCTCAGGATGGTACTTGTAATTATATTTGTAGCCGCATGTATTTACGGCCTTATATTCCTGCTGAAGAAAGCATCTACAGGGCATTTTGATGAATCAGATCTTATCAATATTATTTCCAGTAAAACAGTAACAGCCGGCAAGACTCTTCACATAGTTGAAGTAGGCAACCAGATGATGCTTCTCGGAATTTCAGACGATTCAATTACCCATATTGCAGATATTACAGACAAGGAAACTTATGAAAGGATAAAGCTTTACAAGGGAGAAAATAAGACACCGACAGGAGATTCCTTTTACAGTTACCTGTCAAAAGTTATAAGTCCGGGCAGGAAAAAATCAAAAAAAGCCAATAATCTGGGCAGCATGCTTGATAAACAGAAAAAGCGGATGGAAAAACTTTAAAATATAATCTGCTGATTTTCATGACGGGGGGGGAATGAAAAAAGTTTTATTTATAATAATTTTTGCACTGGTTACTCTAAGTACTGCATTCGGGCAGGAAAGAACTATCCAGGGGCAGGATACAGACGGCAATGCACTGACAATACCATTTGTCGATATAGCTGTCAGGCAGCCTGAATCAAACCAGGAGGTGGCCCTGTCAATACAGCTCCTGATGCTGCTTGCGGTAATCACGCTTTCACCTTCAATTATACTTCTGACAACCTCATTCCTCCGTATTGCAGTTGTTTTTGACTTCATAAAAAGAGCTCTGTCTCTTCAGCAGGTCCCTCCGAACCAGGTTCTTATGGGAATTGCACTTTTTCTGACTGTTTTTATCATGTGGCCGACATTCACAGAAGTTTATGATAATTCGCTGAAGCCTTTTTCAGACGGGGAAATAGGACTTGAGGAGATGTATCAGAGGGCAGAACAGCCGGTTAGAATATTCATGTTCCGCCAGATGCAGAACCATCCTGAAAATATCAAACTTTTCATGAATATGAGAGGGCTGCCCAAGCCCAACAATCTTTCGGAAGTGCCTACATATGTTCTTATTCCCGCGTATGTTCTTAATGAACTTACAATAGCATTCAAGATAGGGATACTTCTTTTTATTCCGTTTATTGTCATTGATATGATTGTCGCATCAACACTCATGTCAATGGGTATGATAATGCTTCCCCCGGTAATGATTTCACTGCCTTTCAAACTGATACTTTTTGTACTTGTTGACGGCTGGAGTCTTATAACCGGGCAGATAGTAAAAAGCTTTTTATAGGGGGTGTAGAAGATGGATTTAGGATTCGCAGTTTATGTTTTCAGAAACTCAATTGTTCAGCTTATTATGATGGCATCTCCTATTCTTATGATAGGTATGATAGTCGGGCTTGTTATTTCCATTATTCAGGCGACTACATCTCTTCAGGAGCAGACACTTACATTTGTTCCTAAAATTATCGCGATTCTCGGGACAATTATATTTCTGGGCCCCTGGATAATGGGGTCAATGCAGCAGTTTGCTGTAAGAATCATTACAATGATACCGGATATGGTTAAATAGGCATGTTTTTCAATACTCTTGCGGAAAATTCACAGTTATTTTTTCTCGTTTTTGTAAGGGTATTTGCACTTGTTACCATAGCTCCGCTGCTTTCATCAACTGCTTTCCCTGCAATTGTAAGGGCTGCTCTTGCCCTCTTCACAGCTGTTGCTGTTTTTCCCGAAGTCCTTGCTTCAGGTTATCCTATTCCTGTATCAGGGCTTGGGTACGGTGCTCTCCTTGTAGGCGAGGCAGGGATCGGAATTCTCACAGGTTTTTTCCTTCAGCTGATATTTACTTCATTCCTTGTCGCTGGACAGTTTTTTTCAATGCAGATGGGTTTCGGTGCATCAGTGGTATTCGATCCTCTTGCACAGATACAGATACCTATAATGGGACAGCTTCTCAACAACTTTGCGATGTTTGTCTTTATAACTGCAGGGGGATTCTACAAGGTATTTCTTACAGGAGTTATAAGATCTTTCCAGTCTCTGAATGCATACACAGTAATGACGCAGAAGGAACACCTCTTTACAATGTCGCTTACAGGTATCTCAAAGCTTTTTGAGCAGGCTCTGATAATAGCTATGCCTATACTGGGAACGCTGTTTCTCATATCAGTATCGACAGGACTGCTTGCAAAGGCTGCGCCCCAGATGAACCTGCTCATGATGGGGTTTCCTATTGCAATCCTTACAGCTTATGTGATTATTTTCCTGAGCCTGCCGTTTATGATAGGGAAGTTTTCGGTGATAATTGACAACAGCTTCTCTGAGGTCATGAGATGGTATTCTCTTTACAGGGGGAACGGATGATATTCTATTATAATTCCACCGGTTTCGAAGATATACTTGAAAAACAACTCAATAAGGTTCCTGAGAATGCTCCTGAAATAGATATACAGTGGTTTGCCCCGGAAGATGAGGGACGTACAGAAGATCCGACTGAGCATAAGATCAGGAAAGCCAGGGAAGAGGGCAAGGTTGCAAAATCACCTGAACTTGCACCTGCTCTTGTACTTATTTTCACGATAACCACGATTGCTGTTTTTTCTAAATTTATAATGAGAAATATTCTGGAAATGATGAAATACTTCTTCTCGATTTCTGCTGAGCTTGATTCAGCCGGTTTTTCAACAATTCTCCCGGTATTTTTAAGCTATTTTCTCAAGGTATTCATACCAATTGCTCTTGTAGCATTTACTGCTGCCCTGATGGGAAACCTGATGCAGGTGGGAATACTTTTCTCAACAAAGCCTATTACTCCCGACTTCAACAAGATTGCTCCTGATTTTGCCCGTTTTTTCAAACGTGCGGTTTTTTCTGCAGAAGCAGCATTCAACCTTTTCAAGACACTTGTAAAGGTTGTTATAATTGCGGTTCTTCTTTACCTGAACCTGAGAATAGAGTCTGACAAGCTGATTCACCTTTCGTCCCAGACACCGCTTGCAGCAATGGGTTTTCTTGCGAAAATTGTTTTCCGCCTTATTGTTGAATCAGGAATTGCAATGCTTGTTCTTGCTCTTCCCGATTATATGTTCCAGAGAAAGCAGCACAGGGAATCTCTTAAAATGTCAAGGCAGGAAATTAAAGAGGAAATGAAACAACTCGAAGGTGATCCACAGGTCAAGAATATGCTTATGGAGAGAATGCGGGAGCTGATGAGCCAGAACATGATTCAGAATGTGCCTCAGGCAGATGTGGTTGTGACAAATCCAACCCATTATTCTGTCGCAATAAAATATGAAAGGTTTGCAATGGAGGCGCCCCAGGTGACTGCAAAAGGGCAGGATGAGATTGCTTTCAGGATAAGGGAAGTTGCAAAGGAGAATAATATTCCTGTAATGGAGAATAAGCCTCTGGCACGTGCCCTTTTTGCGGAAGTAAAGGTTGGTGATGAAATACCTGTACAGTACTGGGAAATGGTTTCAATAGTCCTGTCTGAAGTTTATAAAATCGGGGGGCGTGATATTGAAGCTGTATAGGAAAAACAGGGATTCATCAATTAAGATGAATGCTGTACCGGGTAATAATTATATTCAAGGAAGTGGGAACTTTAAGAGGATTAAAAAATGAAAATATTAAATGAAAATATTAAAATCAGGAGAAGAAGAGTAAATGTCTGATTCCGGCAGCAGTGTAAACAACTCTTTTTTCAGTAACAGAAACGATCTCTTTGTGGCGGCAGGTGTAATCCTTGTTCTTGCAATGATGCTTATTCCGCTTCCCACATTCCTTCTTGATTCGTTTATGTCATTCAACCTTATGCTGAGTCTTCTTGTAATACTGATTGTCCTGTATTCGAAAAACACTACAGAATTTTCTATATTTCCGACCCTGCTGCTTGTTTCAACAGTATTCGGACTTGCCCTCAATATATCTTCAACCAGGCTCATACTGTCAAAGGGAGCAAAATTTGACGGAAAGCTGATCAGGGCATTTTCCAAGTTTGTTGTAGGTACTACAGGTCCGGAAGGTCTTGTTATAGGATTTATTATATTCATAATTCTTATTGCGGTACAGTTTATTGTTATTACAAAGGGTGCAACACGAGTTGCGGAAGTCGCAGCCAGGTTTACACTGGACGGGATGGTCCAGAAACAGATGTCTATTGATGCTGAGCTTGCAAGCGGATCCCTCACAGAGGAGGAGGCGATAAGGAAAAGGAGAAATCTCCAGAAGGAGGTTGATTTCTACTCAGCCATGGATGGTGCCTCGAAATTTGTTTCCGGTAATGTAAAGGTCGGGATACTGATTACCGCGATAAATGTAATCGGCGGTATAATTGTCGGGATGATCTACCATAATGAACCATTCCAGCTTGCGCTTAACAACTATATTACCCTTACCATCGGGGACGGTCTTGTCACCCAGTTCCCGGCGCTCCTTATTTCTACCGCCACAGGTATTATTGTAACAAGGTCAATTTCAGACGGCAGTTTCGGAAGCGATATTTCAGACCAGTTTACAAGAGAGGCAAGAGTCTATTATATAACAGCAGTATTCCTTGTACTTATTGCGCTTCTTCCTGGATTCCCCTGGTATGTGCTGATTCCAATGGGCGCTGTCATGGCCTATGCAGGATTGAGACTGAGCAGGAAGCAGACAGCTGAAGCTGCCGCGGAAATGCAGGCTTCACCTGAAGAACCTTCTGAATCAAAATCATCAGAAATACCCGGCATCGAACCGCTTGATCCTTTATCTCTTGAACTGGGATACGGTCTTATACCTCTTGTTGACAAGGAGAAAGGGGCTGACCTTCTCGAGCGAATTACCCGTATAAGACGGGAGACTGCTTCTGAACTCGGACTTGTCGTACCCAAGATAAGGGTCCGTGACAACATGAAACTTGAACCTTCTGAATATAGTTTCAAGATAAAGGGAGTAGATATAAGCAAGGCTGAAATCAGGATGAACCATTATCTTGCCATCAATTCCGGAGGTATTGAAGAGGAGCTTCAGGGTGAAAAAACAACAGACCCGGCCTTCGGGCTTCCTGCCCAGTGGATCGGGGAGGACCAGAGAGACAAAGCTGAACAGTACGGCTACCTTGTTGTTGATCCGCCATCTATTATTGCGACACATCTCACAGGTATAATAAAGAAGCATGCCTCTGAAATACTCGGACGGCAGGAGGTCCAGTCGATCATTGACTCTATGCATGATAAGTATCCGGCAGTAGTGGATGAGGTCAGAAAGGCGCTTAATCTCGGTGAAATCCAGAAAGTTCTTCAGAACCTTCTTAAAGAACAGATTTCAATCAGAAATATGGTTGTAATACTTGAGACACTTGGAGATTTTGCTGTAGTGTCAAAAGATACAGTCTTTCTTACAGAAAAGACACGGCAAGCCCTGGGAAGGCAGATATGTCTCCAGTATGCGGATGAAAACAAAATCCTTAATGTTGTAACAATAGATCCTGAAATTGAATCACAGATTATTGATTCAAAGGTTGAAACTATAGAGGGATATGTACCTGTCCTTGACAGGGAATTCATGACAGCATTTGTCAACAGCGTGACAAACGAGATGATGAAGTACAGGGATTTAAACAAATTTATTGTGATACTTTGTTCTGAAGAGGCAAGGCCTCTCATCAAGAAGGCAATTGAGAGGGAATTGCCGGCTGTAGCTGTAATTTCAGCAAGGGAGCTGAAAACTGATATTAATTTTGAAATACTTGGGGAGATAACATTTTAGAATTTTTAAAGTCAGTAATCCATGAATTATCAAATGGATTGACCGGCTGAATGAAAACCGGAAAAGGGATTATAAGGTTTTTTTAAAAGTTTAAAAAAAACAGGTGCGTATATGAATTATTTTACTGAACAGGGACTGACATTCCAGGAAGCTATCTCAAAGGCAAAGAGTAAATACGGAAATGATATTAAGATAATGAGTCATAAGAGTATCCTTTTAGGCGGTTTTCTGGGAATGTTCAGAAAAGAGGGGGTCCAGATTGAGGGGTACATATCCCAGGATCCTTACAGGAAAAAAACTGTAAAACTTGAAGAGGAGAAGGAAAAACTTCTTCAGGCTGCAGGGGCAAGAGGCGGCAGCACATTGAACGAACTGATGAAGGCTGTCAATGATATAAAGACAAAACTGGATGAAGGACCCTTGTCTTCCGACGAGCCGCACCCTACAATAACAAAAATTGAAAAGCTTCTCGAGAAAAATGATTTTTCAGCATCATATATCAGGGACATTATAGAAAAAATAAAGAAAAATGTTTCTCTTGAGGAGCTTGATAACTTCAATCTTGTTCTCAGGAAGGTCAGGGGATTTATAAAGGAAACAATCCAGATTTATCCTGACAGCCCCCCGCTTACAACACCGAGGATTTTTATCCTTGTGGGACCTACAGGTGTCGGTAAGACAACAACAATTGCAAAGCTTGCCGCAATTAATTCACTCGGAATAAATACAAAACCGCTTTCTGTAAGGATAATAACAATAGATACATTCAGGATCGGTGCCAAGAAACAGATAGAAACATACGGTGAGATAATGAGTGTCCCTGTTGTCAGTGCGGAAAATTATGACCAGCTGAGAAAATATATTGCACTTTACAGTGAAAATGTTGACCTTATTCTGGTTGATACTATCGGCAAGAGCCCGAAAGACTATAAAAACCTTGCAGAAATGAAAGAAATGCTTGATGCATGCGGAACTACAGCAGAAGCGCACCTGGCTGTGAGTTCAACAACGAAAGTTTCTGATATCAATGAAATAATGCAGCAGTTTGAATCATTTAAATACAACTCTGTTATAATTACGAAGCTGGATGAAACAAGATGTTCAGGAAATCTCATAAGTGCATTGAGCGATAAGCATAAACCTGTTTCATTTATAACTACAGGTCAGAAAGTACCTCATGATATAAAATATGCTACCGAGGAAATTCTGATGGATAATCTTGGTGAACTTAACATTGTTAAATAAACAGGAAGCATTGGAGAGAGTATGATAGATCAGGCTGAAAATTTAAGAAAGATGGTTGAAGAAAAAAGCGGAGATTCAGAGCATTCTGAAAAGAAGACAAGGATTATTACTGTATCAAGCGGTAAAGGGGGAGTCGGCAAGACCAACCTCTCAATAAACCTGGCTATTGCATATTCCATGCTTGGTAAGAATGTTGTAGTCCTTGATGCAGACCTGGGGCTTGCAAATGTCAATGTAATTCTCGGGATTATTCCTGAATATAACCTCTTCAACCTGATAAAAAAACAGAAGAAGATGAAAGATATCCTTATAAATACGGGATACGGCATAAATATAATTGCAGGGGCATCAGGATTTTCGAAAATCGCAAATCTTGAAGATGATGAAAGGCATTCTTTCATCGATGAAATGAGAGAGCTTTCATTTGCAGATATAATAATTATTGATACAAGCGCGGGTGTATCAAACAATGTGCTTTCATTTATTGCGGCGGCTGATGATGCTGTTATTGTAACAACACCTGAACCTACTGCAATTACAGATGCCTATGGTATAATAAAAATTATTGCGACTGAATTTGATAACCCTGATATGAGCATCAAGCTGATTGTAAACAGGGTTAAATCAGTTACAGAAGGGAAAAAAGTTGCCCAGAGAGTTGTGAACATAGCTGGACAGTTTCTCAATATAAAAGTTGATTATCTCGGTTATGTATATGATGATTCAGTTGTTCAGAATGCTGTTATCAGGCAGAAACCGTTTGTTGTTACAGAACCGAAAAGCAAGGCTGCAATCTGCGTAAAGCATATTGTAAGCCGCCTTGAAAACATTGAATATAAAGAGGGGGGCGGCCTGGGGACCTTTCTTAAAAAGATGTTCAGGAATATTGATTAGCAGACAATGTGCTTGACTGCTGTAAATTTTTAAAATACTCTTAATAATGAGGTAGGAATTGTTAAAGATTAAAAGTATTTTATTTGTTGCAGGAACAGGATTTATTTTTTCGTTCCTGTCAGGACTGTTTAGCGGGAATCCTTTGACTGTTATACTCTTCAGATCAATAATCAGCAGTGTATTTTTCACTGTTATTGTTACTGCGTCAGTATTTGTAATAAAAAAAGCAATACCTGAACTTGACAGCCTTTTTCAAAACAGCGGGGAGGATACTGCTGACAGTAGCCCCGGCGGGAATGTGGATATTGTTATAGAAGATGAAAGTCCCTATACTCCTGTAGCAGCTGATGAAGATACACATGTCAGTGCCGAGGAGGAAAAGCTTCTTCAGAAGGATTTTATCGAGGAAGTTGAAGAGGAAAGTATTGATGATATAAGTGTGCTTGATCAGGCTGAAGATTCTGATGAAGTTGTAGAAGTTATGGATGACAGCATGGACAGCAATGCGCTTCCTGAACTGGATGGAAATGTTTCATTTGTCTCAGGATCAAATGAAAGTTCCATTGAAGGCGATAATGATGCAATTAATAAGCTTGGCGGAAATACAGATCCGGGAACAATGGCAAAAGCTATAAAAACTATACTAAAAAAAGACCAGAAAGGATGATATAAATGACCGAGAAAAAAAATGTTGAACATGAAGAACAGGAACTCTGGATCAAATATAAAAGTAAAAAAGATCCTGAAATAAGAAATTATTTTGTACGGCAGTATGCTCCTCTGGTAAAATATGTTGCAGGTAAAGTAGCTGTAGGAATGCCTCATAATGTGGAGTTTGATGATCTTGTAGGATTCGGAGTATTCGGTCTGTTTGATGCAATAGAAAAATATGATCCTGAAAAGCATGTTAAATTCAAAACCTATGCAGTAACAAGAATCCGCGGTGCTATATATGATGAACTGAGGTCTATAGACTGGGTACCCCGTTCAGTGCGGCAGAAAACAAAGGAAATAGAAGAAACAATACACTCACTTGAAGCCCAGCTGGGAAGATCTGCTTCCGATATGGAAATTGCCGAAAAAATGGGTGTTTCAATAAAAGATCTTCACAAGACAATGCAGAAAATATCATCCTCTTCGATAATATCGTTAAATGATTTATGGTATTCAGGCGAGGATAATGACAAGGTTGCTATTGTCGATAGTATAGAATCTCCTTCTAGTCTTAATCCGGATACAATTGTTGAGAAAGATGAAATAAAAAGGGTAATAGTTCAGGCTATAAGCGAGCTGCCTGACAAGGAGAAAAAAGTCCTTGTTCTCTATTATTACGAAGACCTCACACTCAAGGAAATAGGAAAAGTTCTGGAGGTTACTGAATCGAGAATTTCACAGCTCCATACAAAAGCTATTATGAGACTCAGGTCTAAACTGACAAGTTTAAAGAAAGGGATAATGTAATAATGAAAGAAGTTTTGGACCTTCCTGAATTCAGAACATACATGAAAGAGCTTGCTGAAAAGGACAGGCAGATAAAGTCTGTACAGATAAATGCTCCTTCACTGGAAGAAGGTCTGAAAGAAGCTGCCATAGAGCTCCAGGTTTCCGAAAAAAAACTTGAATATGAAATAATTGTAAAAGGTTCAAAAGGATTTCTGGGATTCGGGAAAAAAGACTATAATCTGGTAGTTTACAAGATTGAGGATGAAGAGGAAAAATCTGATTTTCTTGACAACCTCGGCGTTGATGAATTTGTTGAAGATGAAAAAATTCAGGACAGGGACAGTGAGATAATTATTTCTCTTTTTAAAGGGGATGTTTTCATGAAGGTAACACCTCCTGTCGGAAATGGTATCAAAGCTTCGGCAGATGAGGCAATTGCAAAACTAAAAGAACGCTCTGTAAGCAACTATAATCCGGGTCTTATATCAAAAGTGATAAAGCTTGCTGATAATATGCAGGTGAATATCGGTTCATATATACATAATCCTGCAAATGATTCCATACTTTCCCTTAAAATTGAAGAAAGCGATATGAAAGCATATGTTGTTTTCTCTCCTCCCGGTCCAGGCGGCAGTGATATAATAAAAGACACTCTGCTGTCATTTTTAAAGAATAATTCTGTCATTTACGGTGTCGATGAAGAGAGGATCGAGGATATTCTGGACCATCCTTTCTATAATGAGCCGGTTCTGGTTGCAGAGGGATCTCCTCCTGTAAACGGAAAAGATGCTGTAATAAAATATAATTTCAATACTGAAGTTGTTCCCTCTTTCATGCGTGAGAAGGGGGGCAAGATAGATTTCAAGGACAAGAACCTTGTTCAGAATGTTGTTGCAGGACAGATACTTGCGGAAAAAATACCTGCTGAAAAAGGGGTAAAAGGGCGGACTGTTACAGGAAAACCTCTTGAAGCAAGAAACGGTTCAGATGTTGAACTTAAGATCGGCAACAATGTGGAACTTTCAAAAGACGGGTTGAAAGTCACTGCAGAGTGCAACGGCCAGGTCATGATGCTGAATGACAAGATTACAGTTGAAAATGTCTATGTAGTTGATGGTGATGTTAACCTTACAACAGGAAATATCCATTTTCTCGGTACAGTAATTGTAAAGGGAAGTGTTGAAGACGGATTCTCGATAAAAGCTACCGGCAATATCGAGGTAATGGGGAATGTCGGTAAATGTAATCTTGATGCTGTGGGTCATGTAATTGTTCACCAGGGTATCAACTGCAAGGAAGGCGGACTTGTTAAAGCGGGCAAGGGTGTTGTCGCGAAATTCATACAGAATTCAAATGTTGAGGCTGATGAAATTGTTCTGGTCAGTGACGGTATAATAAATTCATTTGTTGATTCAAATAACAAGATTATCTGCCGTGGTAAGAGAGCGACTATTGTAGGCGGCAGAATCAGGGCAACAGAAGAAATATCTGCAAAAACATTCGGTTCACTTGCAGTGGGACAGACAGACCTTGAAGTAGGCTTTGATCCGAGAAGCAAGGCAAGGCTTCTGGAACTTGAACAGAAGAAGCATGAAGTTGAAAAGGAAACTGATGATATTGACAGGAACCTTGTGACTCTTGAAAACATGAAAAAGAAAATGAGGGGTAAATTCCCTGAAGACAAGGAAAAAATGCTTGAATCGTTCAATACCAAGATGATGGAACTTAAAGCTGACATGGAAGAAATTGAAAATGAAACCGAAGAAATCCATAAATACCTGCAGTCGCTCAAGCATGTAGGCCGCGTATCAGCAGCCGGAACAGTATATCCGGGTGTAAAAATAACTATCAGGGATGCACACCTTGATGTGAAAAATGAACTCAAGAGAATTACTTTTGTAAATGAGGAATCTGTAATTAAGACAAAGAAGTATGAAGAGCCTGAAGAAGAATCCTTGGAAGAAGAATGATAAATACCTGTCATTCATGGCAGAGGCTTCCTGATAAGGAAGTGCTCGATAGCGCTTAAGAATAAATGATAAAACCTGTTTTATCATTGTAAAAAGAGACTATCCTATAGGAACGTTTTCTAAAGCGCTGAAGGAGGAATAATGCCTATACAGCCTATTGATCTGCAGACATTGTTTGTGAAAATGAATCAGGTCGGCAGGGAGCAGGCAGCTATAAAAAACAGCGCTGTTGTGCAGCAGGAAATACAGGGAAGTGAAATTGTAAAAAAGCATCAGCATGATGATAAAAGTGTTCACCGTGCGGAAACTCCTGAATCTGGATCGGAAAAAGTCAGGGAAGACGGGCGTCACGGCAACACTCAACAGCAGAAAAAAAGGATGAAATCTGAACAGGAAGAGGAAAATAAAGCTGCTCCTGAAAAGGAAATCTTAAGCGATCCTGACCTTGGCAATAAAATTGATTTCAGCGGATAACTTAAATGTCTATAGTCGTAAATATTATTATAAATCTGATTTTTTTATTTTTTATTTATCATTATTTGAAGTGGAATTTCCTGAAAAAGGGAAACAGTGATGATAAAACCAGCTTTGAAAAAGAAGCTGAAAGCCTGATAATTGAGATAAACCGGACAACTGAAAGAAATCTCCAGCTTATTGAAGCTAAAATAGAACAGCTTAAAGATGCTGTCAGAGATGCTGACCGGGTTGTTTCGGTAATAAACCGGGAAAAATCAGGCAGCAAGGATGAAAGCGAAATATACCGCAAGCTTGAAAGCCGAAGTTTTTATGAAAATGTACCGAAAGCTGACAGCGATATAATAAAAGTTGAATTGCCCCGGGAAAAAGCAATTATCAATACAACTGAGGATGAAAATGCCGATAATATTATCAGCAGCAAAGAATCAGATATCAGGAAAAAGGCAGTTAAAATGTACCGTAACGGTATTGAAATTGAGCTGATATCAAGGAATCTGAATATACCGACCGGTGAAATTGAGCTGATGATATCGCTTGATAAAGCAGGCAGAGATTAAGGAAGCAGAATGGACAGATTAACAGAATTATTTATAAGAGACAGCAAAAAGTACCTTGCCCAGGCTGTGAATTCACTTATAAATATTGAAAAAAAAGAAGATGTTGAAAGCAATATTGAAACAGCATTCAGAGCTGTCCATTCAATCAAGACAGAATCATCCTATCTTCAGATGACTGAGACAAAAAACCTGTCACATGAAATAGAAAATACCCTGGAGTCATTCAGAAACGGTGAGATAGTGCCTGATAAGGATTCCTGCGGAAGGATAATAAGCGAACTTGATAACCTGTCCATTGTTATCAGGAGGGAGCTTGAAATCCAGAATGAAAGAAAACCGGGAAATGAAGCAAAAACAGATGAAGCAGGTAATTCCTCAGAAATAAATAAAAAAACCTTATCAATAAATCCTGATACAGAAATACCATCTGATTCAGAAGAAACAGAAAGCATACTGGATATAGAGAATGAAGAGGAATATTACATTCTTGAATATAATATCGAAGACGGGCCTGAGGAGGCAGTAAACACATCTGCTTCCTTACCTGATAAACCTGTTTCCGGAACAGGATTATCAGCTGAAAACACTGATAAAGGTGTTTTTTCCTTAAATGAAAAATCATCAGATATGATACAGGAAAAAGAAGCAGCTCATGATGAGTTTTCTGTAATAAGCGGCAGCGTCTCTGCATCAGGCCTTGCAGACAGTTCTGCAAAAGTTCTTCCTGTTAAAAAAAGAGGGTATACCTGAAGAGATCAGGGAGGAAGTAAGGAAGGAATTTACAGAATTTGAACTTCAGCTCCTGTCTGAATCCATGAAAAGGGGAGAGAAGCTGTACAGGATTACATGTGAAATTTCTGATGATTCTGTAATGAAGTATCCCCGTCTTTATCTTGTGATAAACAATCTTGAACTCAAGACAAATCTTATAAAATCAACACCGGCTGCTGATGAAATAGAGAATAATGAATATACATCAATCAAGCTGTATATAACAACCAAGCTGGGATACAAGGAAATATTCAGCATAGTGGATGTTGATGAAATAGAAAATATACAGATAATAAACCTGCCGTACAGCTACTATTTTAAAAACAGCAGAACATACTGAGGCGGAAGAGGTTTCTTCAAAAGGCGAACTCGATTCAATACCTGTAAGAATCAACCGTCTTGACAGGCTGTTTGTTGCAGTGGAAGGGATGAAGCTTGATCTCGGCATTGAAATCAGGCGCCGCAGACAAGGAATTCAGGAAAAACTCTCTTAAAGAAAATCTCTGTTATTGAGAATAATGTCAAGAAACTTAGAATGATCAATTTTTCTGGAGAATTCCAGATGCTTCCGGGAATGATAAAGAAAATCGGGTATGATCTTGGAAAAGATGTTGATATTGTTTTCAATGACAATGATATTGAAATAGACAGAAGCCTTTTCGAGTATATCTATGATCCGCTTATTCATATACTGAAAAAACTCAGTCGACCACGGTATTGAAGATAAGGAAGCAAGGAAGGGGCGAACAACAAGAGCAAAATCGGGACATATAATACTGCAGTACCTACAGAAAGGAAAAGAAGCTTGTTATTGAAATAAAGGATGACGGGCGGGGGCTAGATCTTAACAAGATATCTGAAGTGTCAGGTTATGATCTTTCTCAGCTGTCAGATAAAAAAACACTGCTTAAAGTACTTACAAAACCGGGCTTTTCAACCAGGATGAATGTCAGCAATCTCTCCGGCAGAGGTTTCGGGTCTGAACCTTGTATGGGAAAAAATAAAAAAAATTCAGGGTGCCGATATAATAATTTCCTCACGCACAGGTGCAGGACTCACAGTAAAAAATAATTCTCCCAGATACATTTATTGCTACAAAAGTTGTATTTACAAAATGCAGAAATGAGATTGTTGTAATAAATGATGAGGATATCGACCGGATAGTGACTATAGACAGGGAAAAAATTTTCAACAGGCAAGGATGGGCCTTCTTTATTACAACAAGTATCCTGTTTACAATAAAGAGGGGCGTGTTTTATGCTAAAAACGGAAAACTCCCGGATGAATTCAATAAAAAACTGATGCACGGAATAATTATTCTCAACAGTGATAAATCCGGCTGCTTTATTGCTGACAGGATACTTTTTACCCAGATAATACCTGCAGACAGGTTTTTTTCTCCTTGAAAGGGGAAGTTCCTTATCTTTCATATCTCAAGATTGCAGGGATGGATAATGAACTATCATATTTGCATTCAGAAATACTAAGCTATTAAAATTATCTGTTTGCGGCAATTATTTCTTCATTATTGCATGATTTTCCCCTTTTTATGATTTTTAAAAATGGTATATAATTGGCAGAAATTGTAATATTAAAAATCTTTTCCATTTAAATATTTCTTTAATAAAACAAGAAACAATCTAAATACGCATTGTAACCAGGTTTGGGAAACTGACACTCAACAAGCCTGAAAACATAAAAATGAAGTTTTTACAGTATGAGTATTGATTGTATTGAATAATCTGATTTGAACAGTCAGTTTTCAGATATCTGAAAACAATGAGCCGGGATTGGGATGAATACAGGATTAAACAGAAAATATACAGCAATTTCTGTTGCATTATTAATTTTTTTATTGATTACTCTTTTTTTTTGTGTTTTAAAAATACTGGTAAAGATGCTGAACAAAATAGTGATGATCTTATCACAATTCTATGGGCTGACTGGGCCCCTGCCGACTATCTGAAAAAACTGTCAGAAGATTTTACAGAAGAAACAGGAATTAAAGTTGTTATAGAAAAAGAATCATGGGGGACATGGCAGAAAATCTTTTTTGACGAGATGAAAGTCAAAGGGAAAAAGTATGACATGGTTGTCGGTGATTCACAATGGCTCGGTAGGGGGGTTATTGAGGGACATTATGTATCTCTTTCAAAATGGATAAGAAAAAACAATGTCGAAATGTCCATGACAGAAAACTCCATGAAAGGATATTCCGAATTTCCAAGGGGAAGCGGACAGTTCTGGGCAATACCTCTGGAAGGTGATGCCATGGCATTTTCATACAGGAAAGACCTTTTTGAAAATCCTGAAGAGAAAAACAAGTTTAAGAAAAAATACGGATATGATCTGAAAAGTTCCTGAAAACTGGATTGAACTGAGAGATGCCGCTGAATTTTTTTACAGACCTGATAATGGTTTTTTACGGAATACTTGTATGGACAGAACCTGATTATGACGGTATAACAATGGGGATTGATGCTTTTATCTGGGGATGGGGTGCTGAAATTGGAAACATCAAGACTCATAAGGTTAAGGGATATTTGAATTCAGAAGAGGGTATAAATGCTCTTGAATTTTATAAGGAACTGAACAGTTTTAATAATCCGGAATGGAAATACAACTATCTTGATACACACATGAGTTTCCAATAATCCGATGATAAACGGAGAAGTGGCAATTGCCATGTGTTATCTTGCTATTGCGCCGGAGCTGCTTAATCCGGAAAACAGCAGGTTTTTATGACAGTATAGGTTTTTTTTCCAACTCCTGAAGGACCTTCTTCAAGAGCCACATCACTCGGCGGCCAGGGGATTTCTGTTATCAGTTATTCAAAAAAGAAGCATTTAAGTTTTAAATTTCTGGAATGGTTTATAAGGGATGATGTACAGGAGAAATGGAGTGAACTGGGGGGATTAAGCTGCAACCGAAATGTTCTTGAATCAGACAAATTTCTTTCTGCATCTCCCATAAACAAACCTTACCGGGATTCTATTGAAATAGTCCGGGATTTCTGGGCTGTGCCTGAATATACTGAACTTCTTGCCGCATCTCAGGAATGCTGGAGTCAGTATATTGATACAGATGAAATCAGCGCTGAAAAAGCGATGAATATGTTAGCTGAAAAATGGGAGGATATTTTTGATCAGGCCGGGTACTACAAAGAGTAACAAAATAAGAAAAATATTTTTTTCCATAAGAGGGAAAATTCTCATCTTATGTATCTGCCTTGTATCAATTCCTGTATTTGTCCTCGGGATATTCAGTTATCAGGTATTCAAGAAACAGGCATATAATCAGACTATTGAAGAACTGAAAGATATAGCCGGCAACTGGGAAACAATAATATATAAACAGATAGAAAACATCTCAATTGTGCTCTCGAGAGAGGAAATACTTGTTCAGCAGAGACTGAAGACTATTAATAATGCTGTCAAAATAATGATTGGGAATTATGCGGATACCCCTTCTGATACTATGGAAGTATTAAAGGGGCTTAACAATATCAGGATATCAAAAAACGGGTATATGACAATATTTGACAGGGACGGTTTTTTATACCTTACAAGGAGCGGTATAAATCCGGGAGGAAATATTTACAATAAAAAATCAGTACCAGACTGATTTTATTTCAAAAATTCTGCTTCAGGAAAACACTCTTATAAACGGGGATATAATAATATTAAAGCACCTGTGGCAGGAAGATGAGAGTGGTTAATCCGAGGAAAAGTTCTTTCGGCAGTTTCATTTTTACAAACCCCTGGGAATTGTTTATCTGTGTACATATCTATGAGTCTGATTATAAGAGTATTAAATATGAAGACAGGGTGAAGCGAGATCTCCGTTTTATGATGGCGGATCAGGGAAATCGGGAAGAAGGGATATCTTTTTGCAATCAATACTGATGGAGAGTATGTGGTATCCAAGGATAACCTGAGGAGATGGAGAAAAATATTATTGATGATCTGACTTCAGACGGAAGAAAGATAATGCATGAAATTATTGATAAAAATATCGTGTCCGGGGGGGGGATATTTTTCTTGATTTTTAATTTTACATGGTCAGATATAATAACAGGGAAATATTATAAGAGAATAGCGGTTACAAAATATATACCTGAATGGAACTGGATAATCGGCGCTTCAATGTTTCATGATGATTTTTTTAAATATTCTTACTGTTCTTAAAAAGTATATAGCATATCTGGTTGTGATTTTCTGTCGTAGCAGGTTCGTTTTTTGCAATATTACTTTCAAATCTGCTTACTCTCCCCCATACTTAAACTTGATGAGGTTAATGAGAAAAGCTTCAATAGGTGATTTTGAAAACAGAAGTTGATGAAGTTATAGTGAGGTCTAATGATGAAATATCAAGTCTTGCAGATACTTTCAGCAGCATGATGAAAAAACTGAAGGAAAGAAGGGAGAGTCTGAATGAAGAGAAGGTTCTGCTTTCAACACTAATAGATTCATCTCCTGATCCTACTTATTTCCAGGATACAGAAGGATATTATCTTAACTGTAACAAATCATTTGAAAAGCTTATTTAAAATAAAGAAAATGTATCTGCTGGGTAAAAAGGATTCATCTTTTCTGCCTCACAATGTCATAGAATCATTTATAAGCCTTAACAGGAAATCGCTTTCAGATGGCAAACTCGCTGTAAAGGAAATCTATATTGAGAACGGCAAAATTCTTGAAACAGTTACAAACCCCTTCTATGACAGGGAAGGTATGCTTCAGGGGGTAATAGGTGTCAGCCGGGATATAACAGAAAGAGTTGAAATAGAGAAAGCTCTCAGGGAAAGTGAAAAAAAATTCAGGCAGATAATTGAAAATGCAAGTGATATTATTTTCACAATGACGGTTGACGGTATAATTCTTGAAATGTCAAAAAGCTGGTCAAGTCATCTTGGTTATGATACAGATAAGATTAAAGGAAAAACATTTCAGAGGTTTTGTACACCATGATGATGCTGAAAAAGCGGAAGAAATATTAAAAGAATTCTATAAAAACAATAAGGCTACTCTTGACTACCGTGTTTATACAAAAAGCGGTTTAATGAAATGGCATACATGTAACGCCCACACTGATTAAGGACGGAAATGATAAACCGCTTTATATTATAGGGTGTTTCAAGAGATATAACAGAAATGAAAAAGCATTTTGAAAAAAATCCAGAGTGAAGCGGAACTTGACTCCCTTACTGGTATATATAACAGGAGAATGCTTGATAATTTCATTGAATCTGAAATAGCAAAAGCTAATCACTATAAGAGTAAATTTGGTTATCCTGATGATTGATCTCGATTATTTCAAGAGGGTCAATGATAATTACGGGCCATGATAAGGGGGACGAGGTCCTTAAAAACCAGCACATCTATATTCAAGGCAAATATCAGGCAGTCTGATATTATTGCCCGTTACGGAGGCGAGGAATTTGTTGATAATTGCAAAGAATACAGATGTTGAAAGGGGAATAATCCTGGGTGATAAAAATCCGAAAGGCACTGGAGGAATATGATTTCTGCCTGTCTGATCCTGTTACTGCCAGTATCGGAGTCAGCCAGTATACAGAAAATGATTCCATTGAACTGCTTCTGAAGAAGGCTGATAATGCTCTTTACCGGGCCAAGAACAATGGAAGAAACAGGACTGAAGCCAACTGACAGGGGTTAAATATATTTTTTTTATAAAAGATTCAGCATTGTACAGCGGGACAGGTCTTGAAAAAAGATATCCCCTGGAAATAGTCCACATCCCCATTTTGCAAGATCTTCCTTCTGTCTGTTGTCCCTCAATACCTTCTGCTATGACTTTCAGCCCCACAAAAAAAATTATAGTTCAGCCGAATGAGACTCGTCAAATTTCCGGATACTATTTGATTTTTAATTATGAAGTAATTATAAATTATCCTGAAAAAGCTTAATTATTGTAAAATAAACATTTACCCGATATAATTGTAAAAAAAATTAAAAATTGTTATCAGGAGTAAGTTAATGAACCAGAAAAAATCCTTTTTTACTGTCGGTACAGTTATTGGAGAAACAATCAATTTCTATACAGACAATTTTATGAAACTATGGATTCCTTATATAATTATCCAGGTTCCGTTTAGTTTTCTGACCAGCTATTTGACCCTCAATATGTATGGCAGCCCATTTATATTTATTATTTCCCTGTTAAGCTCATTTGCAACAACTGTAATAGGTCTTTATGTAACTCTTGCCGCAATCAGGCTTTACAGGAAGAATGAGGCATCTTCCGGATATATTTTAAGCGATATGAAGAAAGTAATAATTTCATATATTCTCCTTCAGATACTGATTATCCTGGGAATTATAGGAGGCTGTATCCTTCTTATAGTCCCCGGTATTATATTTTCACTCAGGTGGTCTGTTTCAGGCATTTCACTGATAGATGAAAGTCCGGGAATCAGGGGATCTATGAAAAGAAGTAAAATCCTTACAAAAGGATTCAAGGGGCAGATTTTTGTGGTTTACCTGCTTCTCGTACTTATAGGCTTTGTTCTTCTTTCCGCTTTTTTCCCTCATGAGCAGCGGAGTTGCAGGGGGATTTTCCGGATTCCTGATGAATTTGTCCTACCAGGGTACAAATCCGTTTAAAATATCAAGTATTATTTATACAGTCATATCATCACTGATCTATCCCCTTTACCCGGCACTGACTGTGGTGATGTATTATAATCTGAAGAGGGAAAAAGAGGGGTATGAAACAGAAGAACTTGTAGACTCTTTTCTCGAAGAGGAAACTGGCCAGGAAAGCTGACAGGATTTTAATAAGAGAAAGGAAGCAGGATCTGAATATTTGAAATCAAAAAAACTTGTTATTGAGACACCCGAAAAAATAATATTCACTTACAATATAGCTGAAATAGGAACCAGAATTGCCGCTTATCTCCTGGATATCCTGTTTCAGCTGATTTTTCTGATTATAATGTTTATGCTGTTCGGCCTCAGTTTAATATCTGCTGACGCATATGGATCTGATCATGGATATTATTACATGGCTGTGATCTATATTATTCTTTTCCTTTTTCAGTGGGGCTATTTTCTGTTCTTTGAAACTGTTTTCAACGGCAAAACCCCCGGGAAGAAAATCTGCAATATCAGGGTGATCCGTGATAATGGGGAAAGGCTTGATTTCCAGAGTCTTGTCATCAGGAATCTGCTGAGAGCAGCGGATTCGCTTCCTGTCCCTTTTTTTAATATTCTCGGGGGACTGGTCGCAGTAATCAGTAAGCAGAGTAAGCGTCTCGGAGATTATGCTGCCGGAACAATTGTTGTTACAGATTCGCTGTTTACCCTTGATGAGCCTTATTTTGAGACTCATATCAATTCTGATGAGAGAGCTTTTATTATAAATCCAACAGGAGAAAAACGGCTTAAGGAAAAAGATCTTTATATATTGAGAAAAATTATCAATGAAAAGGAACAGATGTCTGGTGAATCTGCAGAACGGACTGCTAAAAACATAGTTGATAAACTTGAAAAAATATATGATATATCCGGAATAAGGGATAAAAGTGATTTTGAAATAATTGAACAGATATACAAGGCTCATACCTATGAAGACAAAAAGTGAAAAATTTGTAGAGGAAAAAAAAGAGAGCTGGGAACAGCTGCTTCTCCTTGTGAGGAAAATAGAGAGCAAAGGGATAAAAAAACTCTCTCCCGATGAAGCTGAAATTTTTCCAAGGCTCTACAGAAAAACATGCCAGGACCTTGCGGAAGCAAGAATGCTTGAATTGAGCCCTGATGTGCTTGAATATCTCAATAACCTTACCGGCCAGGCGCATCACATACTCTATTTCATGAAGCCGCTTACAAGGGATGATATTTCCGTTTTTTTCAGGAAACGACTTCCTTTTTCCCTGATCAGGAATTTCAAATATATATTATTTGCCCTGATCCTTTTCTGGGGATCTGCAGCAGGCAGCTATTATACAGTGCTTAAATCACCTCAGTTTGCAGAAAGGTTTGTTTCCCCCTCAATCCTCGGTTATATTAGTGAAATGTACAGTGAGCCTGTTTCAGAAGGAAGGAGCGGAGGAGAAAAGGCACAGATGTCTGCATTCTACATACAGCACAATACATCTATTGCATTCCTGTGTTTCGCAACAGGAATATTTCTCGGGATAGGGTCTGTGTATTTCCTGCTTTACAATGGCGTGTTTCTCGGTTCCATTGTGGCATACCTGACAGTTTCCGGGCTGGGGAGCAATATATGGGAATTTATAACGGCACACAGTTTTCTGGAGCTTAATGCTATTGCAGTTTCAGGAGCTGCAGGAATAAAACTGGGAATTGCTCTTCTTAAATCCTGGCAGAATTATTCACTCGATTTTCTCAACAGTACAAAGGGTGATATACTTGATCTTGTCGCCTCTTCAGCTATAATGCTTTTTTTTGCAGCACTTATTGAAGGTAATATATCGCCTTCCACACTAGGATACAGGTATAAGGCCGCAGTTCTTGTAATTACCATTGCTGTATCTGTTTTCTATTTTTTCATATACCCGCTCAGCCGTAAGGAAAAGCTGTGAGAAAAATACTTATCATATTATATCTGATAAATATCTCGGCTGTTTTTCCTCAGCACAGCAGGGAAATAGTAGTGGAAAAACAGGCAACTGTTCTTTCTGAAATAGACAATGATAACCATGAGAACTGGGATCCGGGTCCTTTTTTTGAAAAAATTGAAAAAATTCTTCATGAAATGAACATTCTTTATAAAATACTTTTCCTGGTAATGGCAGCTGTAATTTTACTTTTCACCTTTTACAAGCTTCAGGGATTATACCTTGGAAGCAGGTATAATGCTGGATCATATAAATATGGTAAAACAGGAAGATTGAACAGTAATGAGAATAGCCCAGGTAATAACTGTTTCTTTGAAAAAGCTCTCTTTTACAGGGACAGGGAAGATTATTCAAATGCAATTATTCAGCTGCATATGGGATCCCTGGAATATCTTTACAGTAAGAAGCATCTTGAAGGTTTAAGAGATTACACTAACAGGGAAATTGTGAGGCTCCTTAGTAATACCGGGCTGTCAGTTGCATTCGGTAAAATTGCGGCAAAGGCTGAGCAGATTACTTTTAACGGTACAGAAGGGGAAGAGGGTGATTTTGATAAGCTTCTTCAAATATACAGGAGCAATTTCTCATGACGGCAGGAAAATACTCACCAGCACTGATTCTTTCCATAGCAGGAATAGTCCTTGTAATTCTTTTCATGGCAGTCGCGGCTAGCGGTTTCAGCGGTTTCCTCCCAGGCAGTTTTTATTACAAGAACAAAAATGAAAACGGGTTTTATGTTTTCTACAGAATTCTTGAGGAACTTGACTACAGGGTTGTTTTTGAAAACCGGTATAAAATCCTGTCCCTGAAAAACGGGACTGTGGTCTATGTGGATATTAATCAAATCGAGGAAAGCTTCAGGGAAGGGATGCTTGACTGGACAGGGAAGGGAAACAGCCTTGTTCTTTTTGACAGCAGTATTGATGTTTTTTTTGATGAAGAGGCTGTCAGGTACACGGGAAATATCAGCGGAAATTCGGAAGAGGGGAGCCTTATACAATCAGACCGGGTTTTTAATTCAGATTTTCTTTCAAAACTGAAAAATATCGATATTGTATTTGAAAACTCTGAAGGGGCTGTGATTGTCCGTACAGAATATGGAAAGGGAACAATACTCCTTGTTTCAGACAGAAATATTTTCAATAACTTAAGTCTGAGGAAAAGTGAGAATGCAGTACTTCTTGACAGGATATTCTATGAGTTCAGAAACACCCCCCTTTATCTGAGAGAAAAAGGTTCTGAAGTGATTTTTGATGCCACTCTTGTCAAGGGTCTTCTCAGGGGAAGGCTTTCCTTATTCACAGTTCATCTGGCAGCAGTTTTTATAATATTCCTTGTCATAAGCGGAAAGCGGTTTTCAAAACCGCAGAACCTTTCTGCAAGTAAAATCAGGAAAATCAGCGAACATATAAATGCTGTCGGAGTTTTCTACCATAAAGCAGGGGCATATGAAATTATTGAACGGACAGATACAGAATATTTTAAGTGGGTAATATGCAGAAACAGAAAACCGTCAGTTCTGAGCCGGGAAGAATATGAGATAAACAAAGAGAAAATAGATGGGCTGACTGAGGATGAAACAGCTGAAAGATTTCAAGAAAGAAATAAATGCATAAAAAAAATACGGAGTAAAATATGATGGAAGGGGAAAATATAAAAAATTACAGGCTGGAAGATATTGCAGAAATATTTGCATCTCTTAAAAAAGAGCTTGGTAAGGTTATTATCGGGCAGGATAAAGTCATAGAAAACCTTCTGATTGCACTGTTTGCCGGGGGGCATATTCTTATCGAGGGTATTCCCGGACTTGGAAAGACGCTTCTCGCATCAAGCCTTGCCTATATTGTCAACGGGAGCTATAAGAGGGTCCAGTTTACCCCGGACCTGATGCCTTCAGATATTATAGGGACAACTGTTTACAATTCCGAGAAAAACAGTTTTTCTGTGAAAAAAGGACCTGTATTTACAAATCTGCTGCTTGCAGATGAAATCAACCGGGCTCCCGCAAAGACGCAGTCTGCACTGCTGCAGGCTATGCAGGAAAAAGAGGTTACTATTGACGGAAAAGACTATGAGCTTGATAGTTTTTTCACATGTCTTGCAACACAGAATCCCATTGAGATGGAAGGCACCTATCCCCTTCCTGAAGCCCAGATAGACCGTTTTTTCATGAAAATACATATTGAATACCCCTCTCTTAAAGATGAAAGAGAGATCCTGAAGAAATACAGAAGCGGCTTTGACCATGAAAACCTTGAAACTACAGGCCTGGGAAGGATAATTGACAGGGAGGATATTCCAGCTGTCAGGAAAGTTCTTAATACTGTGAAAGTCGAAGACAGGATTATCGATTACATTACAAGCCTTGTCTCTGCAAGCAGGAATCACCAGGGAATAGATGTCGGAGCTTCACCCAGGGGGTCTGTGGACCTGTTCAGGGCCTGCCGTGTCGCAGCTGCAGCTTCGGGCAGGGATTTTGTGATTCCCGATGATGTAAAATCAATTGCTTTCCCTGTCCTCCGTCACAGGATAATGCTTAATGTGGAAGCTGAATTTGAAGGAATAAAGGCTGATGAATATCTTCAGAAAATAATCGATTCAGTTGAAGTACCGAGATGAAGTTTGTTCCGGTTCCTGCAGGGAGACTGATATATCTACTTTTAATACCGGTTTCAATGATTCTGTTTTCAGTATTAATCCCTGTAAATGTAAATATAATTATCCTGACAGATTTATTAATTCTTGTTTTTGCCGCAGCTGACCTTATCAATGGATATGAAAACCGGTTTTTAGATATCTCAACTGAACCTGACAAGGTTTTCTATATAAACCACCCTGATGAAATCAGTATTGAAATTATTTCAGGGAATAAAAATGATTTTAATGCTGAAATAAATTTCGACCTTCCCCGGTTCTGGTCGGCAGATGAAGGGGTGAGGGAATATTTAATCAGAAGAAACCAGTCAACTTTTTTGAAATACCGCCTGACAGCTAAAAGACGGGGGAGGTACCTGTTTAAGACTGTTCATTTAAGATTCAAATCCCGGTTTAAATTGTTCAGGTTCTACGGAAGAGCCAGTCTTAATACCCAGGTATCTGTATATCCTGATTACAGGCAGCTCAAGGAATATTTCCTCCTGAACAGGAGCAACCGTTTGTTTGAAATGGGTATTCATAAAAACCGTTACCGGGGCCACGGCACGGAAATGGAATCGCTCAGGGAATATACAAAGGATGATGATGCAAGGTTTATAGAGTGGAAAGCTTCATCAAGGTTAAACAGGCCTGTTACAAAAGTATTTGAGATGGAATCAACAAATGATATAGTTTTTGTCCTTGATTGCGGGAGGCTTATGACTTCCGAGGAAAATAATCTCTCATCGCTGGATCATGCAGTGCAGGCGCTTCTTGTGCTGTCAAATGCTGCTGTATCAATGGGCGACAGGATCCGGGTAGTGGCTTTTTCAGATAGAATAATCGGGGATTATTCTCCCCCCAGGTACGGAAATCCCATGAAAAAAATCATTAATTTCATAACACCGATCCAGGCTGAATTTACCGAATCAAACTATTCTCTTGTTTTTTCCCATCTGCAAAACTCGATAAAAAAGAGGTCTCTTGTGATTCTTGTAAGTGATTTGATAGATGATATTAATTACAATCTTTTCCGGAATAACCTGATGCTTCTTGCCAGGAGAAATGCAGTCCTTTTTCTTCTTCTGAGGGACAGCCTTCTTCAGGAGGCTGCTGACAGTAGCGCAGATACAATGGGTGATATATATAATGTGACTGCAGCAAGGTCTATGTTTATAAACAGAAGCAAGGCTCTTTTTAAATTGAAGCAGACCGGAATTACTGTTCTTGATCTTCTTCCCTGCCAGGTTACTGCAAAGCTTGTCGATAAATATATGCAGATGAAAGCTGATAACAGAATTTAACAAAAGTATAGTATTTTAAATCCTTTTTTTTCAATAAAATAATATTATACTGATATATACAGTGAATAATATTATAATGGAAATAAATATGGAAATAAATATGGAAATAATAAGAAATAAGAAAGCTTTTATCTGTGATATGGATGGTGTTATCTACCATGGAAACCGTATCCTCCCGGGAGTTCACGAATTTGTTGAATGGCTCCAGAAAAAATATAAAAAATACCTGTTTCTGACAAACAGCAGCTCAAAAACTCCCAGGGAGCTTAGAGAGAAAATGCTCCGCCTGGGACTTGATATCGGTGAAGAACATTTCTATACAAGCGCACTTGCCACTGCGGAGTTTCTCTCGACACAGAAGAAAAACGGAAGTGTCTATGTTGTAGGTGATGCGGGAATTTACAATGCCCTCTATAATGCCGGTTTTTCTGTTAATGATACAAATCCCGATTATGTTGTTGTAAGTGAGACTGATAATTACAACTTCGCAACTCTTCAGAAAGCTGTAGAGCTTGTAATGAACGGGGCAAAACTGATAGGTACAAATCCGGACCTTTCAGATCCTTCAGAAAAGGGGATAATTCCTGCAACCGGTTCTCTTATTGCTCCAATAGAGCTTACAACAGGCAGCAAGGCATATTTTATAGGAAAGCCAAATCCCCTGATGATGAGGACTGCCCTAAAAATACTGAGTACACAGAGAGAGGATACAGTAATTATAGGGGACAGGATGGAAACAGATATAATAGCAGGGATGGAATCTGAGATTACAACTGCGCTTGTTTTGAGCGGAGTAACATCAGAGTCTGATCTTAGTAAATTTGCATACTGTCCGGATTATGTATTGAACGGGGTTGGCGATATTCCTGAATTGTCATTTTAGTATAAAATTGAAATTGGAACTATTTATTTAAATTAAACAAGTTATACTGTATTATTTGAAATAATCAAAAAAGTGAAATATTCTTTATTATATATTGAGAGTTTATATATAAATTAAAGAAATAATAATGGATCTGATCATGTATAAAAAAATAATACTGTTGTTCGTAATTTTCAATTCAATATATGCTCAGGGAAGTGAGTTGAAAATTGCGTTAATGGAAGCTCCTCTGCTTACAGAAAGTAAAAACAGTAGTGGGCTTGGATATGGTATTATTTCTGACATAATTAAAAATGCCTGCAATTATGGGGGGCTGGAATATTCTCCTGTTTTTTATCCATTAAAAAGAGCAGGAGTTAAATTTGAAAATGATGATATACCTTTTATATTGGGGGTTGTCGGGAAAAAACCAGTTGATTCAGAAAAATCAGAAGATAATTATCTATATTTGCCATGTTATAAAGTTATTTCATCTTTTTATTATTACAAACCAAACTGGAACCGGAAAAATCGATACAAAGAATATTCAGATTTAAAAGATATCAGGATCGGGATTCCACGGGGATTGCATTTAAAAAAAACATTTGAAGAAGCTGGAATTATTGTGGAAGAATATAATAATCCAGAATTTGCTACAAAAATGCTTATTTCCGGAAGAATTGAATTATTGTTTCAAATAGATTTTATACAGATAAATATTATAAATAATAAATATAAAAAATATAAAGATAATTTTAACAAGCTGAAACATATTTATTCAAAGTCTGTTCTTGGATTGATTTATAAATCAAACAATAAAATTGCTGCTGTTGCGGCAGATAAATTTCATGATGGATTATTGAAAATTGTTGAAAATGGAAAATATATGGAAATATTGAAAAGGTATTATTCACCTGAAAAAGTTCCCCAACATCATGCGGATTTTTTACAGAATTTATTACGTAAATAGTAAAGATAAAAAATGGTTAAGATCAAAAAAAGTTAATGATCAGGATGTTTTGAACTATATTATTTCCTGAATATTAGAAAAAATATAGAATTAATTATCAAAACAGTTGAAATATTAAATTCGTCAAGAGAATTCATTATTTTTATGTTGAATAATGGTAATTCACTTTATCAAAAACTATAATTATTTGAGGATTTTTTTGTTGTGATTTATAAAATCAGGAAGACTGTATTGATGAATAGTGTTTTCAATCTACTGTTTATTGTAGTGATATTATTAGTTTCTTCAGAAATTTATGCAGATGAAAAACTTATAATAGTCGGAGAATCCTGGCCTCCCTATTATTATGTTGATGAAGGTAAAATATCCGGAATTGATGTTGATGTGGCAGGACAAATATTCAGTAAACTGGGTGTTAAACATGAATTCAGGATTTATCCCTGGAAGAGGTGCTGGCATATGCTTGTATACGGCAAAGCAGATGTCGGAATTTCTGTTTCTGATCAGCCGGATCGTAGCAGATATGTCTATTATCCTGAAAATGAAGTATGGAATGCAGATTATGCTGCATTTGCCAAAAGAAAAACAATCAGAGAATATGAAATAAATTCACTTAATGATATCAAAAATAAGAAACTGAAGGTGGGGATTGTTGACGGTAATTCATATTATCCCGGTTTCTGGGAAGTTTTTGAATCACCCGGCCATATGGCTGGAAAATATAACCCGCTTCTGGATTCCGCAACTACTGTTGAGCAGAATTTCAGGAAACTTGAAGCCGGCCGGATAGATATATTTATAATACCTGAAACAGTCGGGCTTTACTTGCTTAAAAAGCTGGGGCTTAAATCAAGTATTTCAAATTACAGGAAAATAATTTTTTCCAAATCTTATCCGAACGTTTTTTCGAAAAAATCCGGGTTTGAAAACAGAAATTATAAAGATATTACAGAGTTAATGGGGGCGTATGACGAAGAACTTGAAATTTTCAAGAAAACTGACGAATTTAAATTCATTTTTGAAAAGTATATTTCAGATTGAAGTATAAAAAGATAGTAATTAATATTTTTTATGATAAGCTGTTAACATATAATTAAGTTTTATTAACAGAGCGGGTCTAATACACCGCAGCTTGCGGCGGAATAGTTGATTATATTTCATTAAAAGAAAAAAATCGGGGTATATTATGACAGGTAAAATAAAATATATAATTATTCTTATAATTTCAGTTTTGCTGCTGAGCAGCTGTTTCGATGTTGAAACTGAAATTACTGTTAAAAAAGACGGAAGCGGCATAATCATGCAGAAGGTGCTTTTTTCACAGATGCTTGTTGCCCAGATGTCCGGTCTTGCAGCGAGTTTCGGTGCTGAAGAGGAGGAAAACAGCTCGTTAAGCATGTATGATGAGGAAAAACTGAAATCAGAGGCATCTTCATACGGTGAGGGAGTCGAGTTTTTATCAGGCCGGGAAATAACTGAAGGTGAAAAAGCCGGTTACGAAGTGAAGTACAGCTTTGATGATATAAGAACACTCAGGATAAACAGCAATCCTTCAGCAGTTCTGGATATGCCGCAGCAGGAAGAGGGAGAACCTGATCTTTTCAGCTTTGAATTCTCTGATAAGGGGAAGTCCTCCATTCTTACTGTAATAATGGCAGAGCCTGAGTCAGAAGAAAATGTTTCAGAAGAACTTGCTGCTGATTATCCCTCTGAGCAGGAAACAGATATTGAAAATTCAGAAGTTGATGATCAGACAATGAGCATCATGAAGCAGATGTTTTCAGGAATGAAATTCAGTTATAGAATTAAAATAGACGGTAAAATAACAGATACAGATGCGGATAATGTCGATGGCCAGGTTATTACACTCATTGAAATGGATTTTGACAAGCTTCTTGAAAATCCTGATTCTTTTAATGAACTTGAAAATCTTCAGGGAGATAATTCTGATGAAGCTGTTAAGGCTATGAAGGATATGGAAGGGGTCAAGGTGGAGCTTAAAGACAGGATAAAAATAACTTACAGATAAATAATTAAAATATTATATAAATCAGTATTTCTTACAAGCCATGAATTCTTCTGAATGCATGGCTTTCTTTTTAATCAGCTTTTCTTTCTTCCTGATTTTTGCGTTTTATTACAAAGATAAATGAAAATATACAGGTTTACTACATGTCTGATAAATATCTTAATGAATAAATACCGTTATATATGTGGTTAGGCATATTAAAACCGTACATATATTTGACCAAAAAGCTTTTAAATGGTAAGATTTAAGAACTTGTAAATAATAAATGTTAGGAGATATTAGTATGGTTCAGCGAGTAAGTTCTGATATGGCTCTTGTCAATACCGGGAAACCGGAACTTTTCAGGGAACAGTTCCCTTATTCCCAGGTACCTTTGATTTTATTTGATGAAAAATCAGTACCAATGTCTCCTCCGGAAAATATATGGATTACAGATACAACTTTCAGGGACGGCCAGCAGGCCCGTCCTCCGTATAAGCCTGAGCAGATTATACATATATTTGACCTTCTCCACCGGCTGGGCGGTGAGAACGGCATTATAAGGCAGAGTGAATTCTTTTTGTACAGTGAAAGGGACAGGGAAGCTGTGGAAGCCTGTATTGACAGGAAGTATTCCTATCCGGAAGTTACCGGGTGGATAAGGGCACATGAGGAAGATTTCAAGCTTGTAAAGAATTTCGGCCTGAAAGAAACCGGAATTCTCACATCTGTTTCTGATTATCATATCTATATAAAGCTAAAGAGCGACCGTAAAAAAGTCCTTGAAAAATATCTTCAGATAGTCAGAAAGTCTCTTGAAGAGGGAATTATCCCCCGCTGCCATTTTGAGGATGTGACAAGGGCTGATATTTACGGTTTCTGCCTCCCTTTTGCCCGGGAGCTTCTGAAGCTTTCACAGGAAAGCGGAATACCTGTCAAAATAAGGCTATGCGATACCATGGGATACGGCATATCATACCCGGGAGCTGTACTTCCGAGGAGTGTTCCAAAAATCATACATGCTTTTCATAAAGAGCTTGGATACCCTTCAGAACTTCTTGAATGGCATGGTCATAATGATTTTCACAAGGTACTGATCAACGGTACTACTGCATGGCTTTACGGCTGTTCTTCACTCAATGCATCGCTTTTCGGATATGGAGAGAGGACAGGTAATCCCCCTCTCGAAGGCGCTGTAATGGAATATATAGGAATAAGGGGAAGTTCGGACGGTATTGATACCAGGGTAATTACAGAGCTAGCTGAATATTTTGAAAGAGAGATAAAGGCGCCCATACCTACCAATTATCCTTTTGCCGGAGCTGATTTCAACACTACAAGAGCCGGTATCCATGCCGACGGCCTTCTCAAGAATGAAGAGATATATAATATATTTGATACTGCGAAAATACTTGACCGGCCTCTTCGGGTTATGGTTACAGATAAATCGGGAATGGCTGGTATAGCACGCTGGCTCAATGAAAATATCGCGGGAATAGTGGACGGAAGCAAGGAAATGCTTACGAAACGGCACCCGGGAGTAAAGTATATATATGAATGGGTAATGGAACAGTATGAGCAGGGAAGGACAACCAGTATTTCGTCCGAGGAAATTCTCTACAGGGCACGTCACTATATCCCCTCATTGTTTGAATCTGATTTTGAGAGGGCAAAAAAAGGGGCTCTTGCCCTTGCAGAGCGGTTTGCTGAACAGCTTTCACAGTCTCCTGAAATATCATCCGGAGACAGCGGGGAACTTGAAAACTATCTCAAGAAGATTATCGCCCGTGAGCCTTTCATACATCTTATTGCTGTTACTGACACAGAAGGGCACAGGATTGTTCCGCTCCAGACACAGAGAGGAGAAAAGGGCAAGTTCCGCCGCCTAAGCAGAAAGGATTTCAACAACAAGGAATGGTTCAAGAATGTTCTGACAAAAGGGGAAATATACCAGTCAGATCTCTTTTTCTCCGAATACACAGGCAAGCTGATTATGACAACAGCGCTTCCATTGATGAACAGGGAAGGTAAGCTTTACGGGGTTCTTGATGTTGATTTTAAATTTGAAGAAGTTGTAAAACTGATTGATGATCTTCCTGTGAAGGATATCTGAAAGGGATATAACTGCTGAAATTACATAAATAACTTTAATTATATATTTAATCATTGTTGAGGATTCTTGACTGCCATATTATAAAAAGGTAGCTTAACTCATAATGAAATTCTCATACAAACTGATTATTGTCCTGCTGTCAGTCTCAATATCTGCTGTTGTTCTTTTCAGCATAGCTAATTACAACAACAGCTCAAAATATATTCTGACACTTGAAAAAAAACAATCTGTCTGAAAAAAGCCTCATTATACAGAAGCAGATGGACCATTATCTGAGTCAGTCTGCAAATTTTATATTCGGTCTCGGTACAAACCCGAGAATACTGAACTTTCTTTCAGACAGGAGTTATGAAAAAACTGATGAGATTAATTTTCTACTGGATAAAATACAAAATTTCAACAGTGATGAATATTCAGCTATTTTTCTGATAGATAAGTCAGGGTTCTGCAGGGCTTCAACTGACAGGAGATTTATCGGAACAGATTACAGTTTCAGGCTGTATTACCAGAATGTTATTGATAAACGCAATAACCTGTTTGTTTCTGATTATTCAATCGGTTTGAGAAGCCTTATTCCCGGAATCTTTTTTTCCATACCGCTTGAAGATGATAACGGTTTTTTCACAGGAGTGCTTGTTGTCAAGATAAGCGGCAATTATCTCCAGGAAAAGATTGATGAGCTTAATAATTTTGAAAAATCAATAATGTTCAGTGATGAGGATATCGAGAATATTAAGCTTTTCAAAAATATTGACATACCTGATTTAAATCCGGAAGCATTTATTATAAACCAGGACGGAATAATCATAATGCATCCTGATCCGGGACGTCTTTTTCACAGTATTACTGATCTTTCGCCTGATACAGTAAACAGGCTCCGAGAAAGCCAGCAGTTTCTCGGACGAAAGATAACAAGTCTTGATGAACCGGTACTCGGACAGCTCCACAGGGAGGCTCTGCAGGCCCAGAAGCCGATGACATCTGTATATAGGAATGAAAAGGAGGCAAGCTGGCATGTTCTTGCCCTTGCACCGCTTGAGAATAACAGGTGGTGTATAGGTGTAAGCATGAGTTATGATGAATTCCTCCTGTCTTCGCATGAACTCCTGGTAAAAACTGTTGTAATAAGTATTATAGTCCTGATAGCAGTTCTTGCAGCAGCCCTTTATCTCTCACAGGTAATTACACGTCCTATGAACTATCTTATGATGATAATCTCCGATGCTATGAATAAAAACTGGAGCATCAGATTTAAATCTGATAATAATGATGAATTTTCATTTCTTGGAGAGAGATTTAATGAACTGATGGATATTATTGAGGACTATTCGATGAACATGGAGCAGCAGGTCAGGGAAAGGACAGAAGAGGTAATTAATCTCCAGAGAGAAAATACACGCCTTAGAATAATGGAAGAAAAAGAAAGGCTTTACCGCGACCTTCATGATTCCCTCGGCGCACGGCTTACAAATATTAATATCTGCAATAATGTTGCAAAATCGATTATTCATAATGATATGTCCCGTACGGAAGAAATGCTTGTAAGGATTGATGCAAACTGTGAACAGGCGATTGAGGATATGAAAAACCTTTTATCCGAGGGTGCTTCTGAAATGTTTAATGAGGAACTTTTCGGCCCCAAGATGGTTGAGAGATTCAGAAAAAGGCTCTCTCTCCAGAATATTGAACTGAAAACTAAAATACCTGACAGAAATGATTTTCCTCCACTCAGCAAAGAGATATATCATGAATTAAACATGATTCTTGAAGAATTGATAACGAATGTGTTAAAACATGCATATGCCAAAAAAATACGCCTCATTGTTTCCTTCAGGAAAAATGAAATGATCCTTGAATTTACGGACAACGGTATTGGAATGAAGGAGAAAAGCATCGACAGGGGATACGGACTTGGTAATATTGAAAAAAGAACAGCCAGATTGAATTCTGAACTTATTGTAAACACTCTACCCGGCAGGGGGACTTCATATTTAATTAAAATACCCCTGGAAAAAGCAGGAGCTGAAATAAATGAATAAACAGAGCAAACTGAAAATTGTACTTGTTGAAGATATAAAAGATGTAAGGGAAGGACTTAAGTATTTCCTTTCCCTTGAACCGACATATTCTGTAATTAATACATATGAGGCTGCTGAAGACCTTATAACAGGTCTTAAAGATGGGCTGACTCCTGATGTAATTTTAATGGATATAGAACTTCCCGGAATGAACGGCATTGAGGCTACCCGTATAATCACACAGAAATTCCCTTCAATTTCCATCCTTATTCTGACTATTTTTGAGGAAGAAGTAAAAATACTTCAAGCATTAAGAAGCGGCGCCAAGGGGTATATTCTTAAGAATACAAAACCCCAGGACCTTATTGACCAGATTAAATGCCTCTCTGAAGGTGGTACTCCCATAAGCCCCTCCATAGCAGGAACCCTGGTTTCTGAAATACAGAAAACTGCTCCACCTGCAAAGAAGGATTACTCTCTGACAAGCAGGGAAAAACAGATACTCGAGGATATCATAGAAGGGCATACAAGCCGTGAAATTGCAAACAAGTATTCCATATCAGCATCAACAGCGAAAAAGCATATTCTCCATATTTACCAGAAACTTAATGTTAAATCAAAAGTTGAAATAGTAAAAAAAGTAATTAACGAACATCTTCTCTGATACTGTTTATGGGCCTTTTGGCCCATAAAACATCTCCGGCTCCAGAAAAAAGTTGTTATATTTACTCCTTTGGGTCAATTGTTGTCACTTTATACCGGTGATAGCATTAACCATGTTTATACAAAGGAGACTAAAATGACAAGATTCAACAAAATCTTCAACATTTTTTTCATCGTTGCTCTTGTAATTACTGTGTTTAATGCTCCATGCGGTGGAAGCAATGAGGCAGCAAGCAAAGATGAGGTATTTGAATTAAAACTGGGACATGTCGCAGAGCCTGACAATCCCTATGCTCTTGGCGCAGCAAAACTGGCGGAACTCATGGAAGAAAGGACTGACGGAAAGGTGAAAATCAGTATTTTCCCGAGCAGTCAGCTTGGCAACCAGGAAAAACTTATTGAAAGTCTTGTTTTCGGCAGTATTGATTTTGCCATGACAACAACTGCTGTTCTGGGACAGTTCGAGCCGAACCTTCTTGTATTCGGTTATCCCTACATGTTTGAAACAAGGGATCATGCATATAAAGCACTCGATACTGTTGGAATTGAAGTTGCAAAAAACCTTGAAAGCAAAGGTGTAAAAATTCTCGGTTTTTATGAAAACGGAATAAGACACATGATTAATAACAAGGTTCCGATAAAAAAACCTGCAGATATGAAAGGTCTCAAGATGCGTGTTATGACAACACCAGTTTATGTTGAACTGATGAAATCACTGGGAGCTGACCCTACACCAATGTCATTCGGTGAAGTATATTCTGCATGTTCAACAGGAACAGTAGACGGCCTTGAAGTACCAGCAGTACATATCTGGCAGAAAAGGTTTTTTGAAGTCAATAAATATGTTTCTCTGACAGGTCATACATATGAATCAGAACCTCTTACAATGTCTATGAAAACATGGAACAAACTTCCTGAAGAATACAGAGAGATCCTTACACAGGCTGTAAAAGAATCTCTTGATTATGCAAGAAACCTTGCAAGGGAACAGGAAGCAGGGTTCTTTAAAAATATTGTTGATTCAGGAAAGACAGAGATTATTGAAGTTGACAGATCCATTTTTGCAGAAGAAACAAAAGCAGTATGGGATAAACTTGCAACAAAAGAAAGTCCTGCTCTGATTGAAAAAATACAGAGCCTTCGCTGATAAATATAGGGGAACAGGATTTAGATGAATGATAAATTTTTAAGAAACATTGAAAAGATTAATTATATTCTTGAAAAGGTTTCTGTTGTATTAATGCTATTCCTGCTTTTTCTTACTTTTGCTAATGTCGTGGGGCGGTATGTATTCAGCCGCTCCATATTCTTTGCCGATGAAATGGCCAGGTTTATATTTGTCTGGATTGTATTTCTGGGCATAGCAAAAATTGTAAAAGATAAAAGACAGGTTGCTGTAACATTGTTAAGCGACAGGTTGTCAGGTACAGCTTCTGGTTTCATACTTGAAAGTTTTATTGCAGTATGCGGACTGGTTTTTTTTAATCATTGTTTTTGTAGGGGGGATAATACTTTCCAGGACAATGATGTTCTACAGCAGCGCAGCGCTTACAATTCCCATGGGGATTGTATATCTGGCCATACCTCTGGGATCAGGGCTTACTATTGTTTTTCATATTCTTAATTATATTGAGTTTGTTCTCAATCACATCGAAAAACAGAAATCTGTAAAACCGGAGGTCATGTAATGACATATTTTATATTTTTCGGAATTCTTCTCGGTTTTATATTTCTGGGAGTCCCGATAGCATATGCGCTCGGGCTTTCAACAGTATATCTGCTTATAGCGGAACTTGAAGTGCCTCTGGTTCTGATTGCCCAGAACATGTTTTCCGCAACCAATTCCTATGAATTCCTGGCAATACCTTTTTTTCATGCTGGCTGGAGCCTTTATGTCGCACGGCGGGGTTACGAAAAATTTGATTAATTTTTCGCAATCACTTGTAGGTCACTACAGGGGAGGCCTGGCGCAGGTTGTAGCAGTTTCAGGAATATTTTTCGGCGCAATATCAGGGTCTGCAGCAGCAGTAACAGCTGCTATCGGCGCTATAATGATTGATGTAATGGAAAAGAAGGGGTATTCAAGACCATTTACAGCTGCTGTTGTTGCGGCGGGAGGAAATGGTCGGTATTGTAATACCACCAAGCATTACACTTGTTGTTTACGGTGTAATAGCAGGGGTTTCAATCGGCGACCTTTTTCTCGGGGGATTCGGACCCGGAGTAATGTACGGCCTTTCCATGCTTGCATTAAGTTATTTTATATGCCGCAAGAACGGCTGGGGCGGAGAAGGATCTTTCAGCTGGAAAAATGTAGGCAAGAGCTTTGTGGGAAGTTTCTGGGCCCTGTTAATGCCTGTAATTATCCTGGGCGGTATATACGGAGGGATTTTTACCCCGACAGAAGCAGCCGCAGTTGCTTCAATATATGCGCTGTTTGTAGGTTTCTTCATATACAAGGAACTGAAAATAAAGGATCTTCCCAAAATCGTTGCTCAGGCTATATACGGGACAGTTGTAATAATGTTTATTGTTGCTGCAGCAAAAGTATTCGGGTATGCAATAACTTCTGCCCAGATACCGCATAAGCTGGGGATGTTTATAACAACAGTAGCTCCAAACAAATATGTTTTCCTGATATTTGTAAATGTGATTCTACTTATGCTTGGGACACTGGTTAATCCGTCTGCTGCTGTAGTAATACTCACACCAATTCTTTACCCTGTTGCAATGGAATTCGGCATAGATCCTGTTTTCTTCGGTGTTCTTATGATC
Source organism: Spirochaetia bacterium (assembly GCA_963662265.2). GTDB lineage: Bacteria > Spirochaetota > Spirochaetia > CADAEX01 > CADAEX01. The sequence continues at coordinate 86,900 of CAXXHA010000011.1, forward strand.
TGTAACCTTGCAATTGGTAATATTACACCGCCTGTAGGACTTGACCTTTTTGTTGTAAGCGCGGTAACAAAACTGAGTATTGATAAAATTGCAAAGGCAATTTATCCGTATATCGGGATACTTGTCATGCAGGTATTTGTCTTTACTTTCTTTCCTCAGATAATAACATTCCTACCGAATTTATTTAAATAAATAATATATATGGGTTTTCCTGTTAAGGGAGAACCCTTTGTTTTTTAGATTTACTATCTGGTATTATTAAAAGTATTTCTGAATAATCTATTTTGCTGCAGTATTGAAACAAAAACATAATATCCATTAATTGCTGATATGAAAATAATTTTTACTGCAGCAAAGCTTTTATAATCATGAAATATTCTTCACCTGGTGTTTATTATTATATGCCTGTTTGAAATCAGGAAAAATAAGTCATAAAATTAATAATATAAATGTCAGGAGTGCTGAAATGAAAATAATCACTCTTATCATTATAGCTGTAATTATTTCTGCAGTTATATCAAGAAATATCGAGAAAAAAGAGGATATAAATACTGCACTTGAACATGTGAAGCAAAAATATCCCCTTGTTGTAACCTATTTACTGGATCCCGGTAAGAAGTATAAATTTGTACTCCTTTTCAGTGATGATGTCAGCGAATCATACAGGAAAGAAGCCACTGATTTCTTTTACATGGAACTTGAAAGAGTCTAGTTTTATGAAGTTTTAATAGAGTGTAGTTGCATGGAGCATGAAAGATTCCGGTAATCATGCCCTGAATTAAAAACAAATAATCCACTTGTATTAATATCCTCTTCAAGCAAATCAATGAAATATTCATTCTGCAGAATATGAAAAGATATATTATAATTAGCCAGAAGCCGCATTTAATATTGTGCATCATTTTAACTATTAAACAGGAGACAGTTATATGAAGTCTGACAAGATAAAAAAGTGGAAGGACGAGATGACTTTTCATCTGGAGAATGAGCTTCTTCCATTCTGGAAGGAAAGATGCCTTGATGCAGATAACGGGGGATATATTACTCAGTTTGACACAGACGGTAATGATACAGGTTGTGACGAAAAATCCCTTCTGGCGCATATGAGGACTGTATATTCTCTTTCCCTTGCCCACAAATACGGTTTTGATAAAGACAGTGTATGCCTGAACCTTGCAAGACAGGGTGTTTATCATGCTGTCAGAAACTACTGGGACCATGAGTACGGCGGCTTTTACTGGCTTTTCAACAGGAAGAACGAGGTTGTTATAGACAAGAAGATTATATACGGTCTCAGTTTTGCAATATATGCTCTTTCCACATTCACAACTGTTTCAGGTGATAAAACAGGTATTGAATATGCACAGAAATGTTTCGACCTTCTCCAGATACATTGTTCAGATACATTTGACGGCGGTTACTGGGAAATGTTTCACCGTGACTGGACTCTGTGCAGCCCCGGAAGCGGCGGGGGAGACCGCAAGACCCTTGATGTGCATATGCATCTGATGGAGGCTTACACAGCACTTTATGCATGCAGCAAAAAGGAGCTCCACCGGAGGAAGCTTAATGAAATCATTGATATCCTGATTAAAAGAATAATGCACCCTGATTTCGGAGGGGGAATCCCCCAGTTTTTCAAAGACTGGACTGTAGCCCCCCAGATCAAGTTTGATATTATCTGGGGATGGGACAGGTTTACAGGGGAGAAGCAGGAAAAGGAAAATGTATTTGACAATACATCATACGGGCACAATGTTGAGTTTTTCTGGCTTCTTGTCGAGGCATTAAGGGTAATGGATGATGATCTTCATAAATATGATGATCTTTTCGGAAAAATACTCTCTACAGCTGTAAATACAGGAATAGACAGAGAATTCGGAGGCGTATATGTCGAAGGTTCTCATGACGGTAAGCTGGTTTATGACAGAGGCAAGGAATTCTGGCAGCAGGCTGAATTCCTTACCGGAATGCTTGATGCATACCTTTTATACAATGATGAAAAATACCTTGATGCATATGAAAATGTCCATGATTTTGTGATGAAGCATATGATTAAACATGAAGTGGGCGAGTGGTGGCCTCTTCTGACACGGGAGGGGGAACCTGTCTGGACACACATGAGCCATTCCTGGAAGGTAAACTACCATACAATCAGGGCTGCTGTTTTAACAGTAGACAGGCTGGAGAAAATCCTTAAAAAACAATGAGTAACGCCAGATTTACACGGGTAAGCTGTAAAATGCAGGATAAATACTGCCTATAAAAGGGGGCAGGATTTTCTTATTATAAGCTCAGGTTCAATAATAATATTTGAGGGTTTTTCCTCTTTATCCTTTATCTGCTTGAGAAGTTCCGCTGTCGCAATTTCGCCTAGTCTGTATTTAGGCTGGTGTATTGTTGTCAGCGGAATTCTGTACCTTTCTGAGAAGTATATATCATCATAACCAAGGACTGCCACTTTATCAGGGACTGCTATTCCCGAGTCAAGAAGACCGTCGATGAGTCCGAATGCTGCAAAGTCGTTTAACGCGAAAATACCGCATTTGTGAGATATCTTTTTAAAATAATCAGCATGTTCTATTGCAAAGCTGTAGCCGTCCTCCTGCCTGTTTATGCCGGTGAAAAGTTTTACAATCCTGTTTTCCCCTTTGTGCCGGTCAGCTTCTCTGTAGAATCCCTCGACCCTGTCATCTGCGGTCTGGTGTTCAAAGCCTTTCAGGCACATGATTTCTCTGTAATTGTTTTCAAAAAGCAACTTTGTCCCGATTTCACCCCCCTTTATGTTGTCGGAAGTGACAATTGAATGGCTGTTGCCGCTGCTTCTGTAATTCATCAGCACTACAGGGGTACTGCTTTTTTTCAGCATATCAAAGGCAGGAGTTTCTGTATCAATAGGGGTAATCAGAAGGCCGTCTATATGGTTTAGCAGCAGGTTGTTGACTATTTCCTGCTCCTTTTCCCTCTGCCAGTTTGAACTGGTCAGAAACATTATAAATCCGTTTTTATGAAGCTCCGATTCAATTCCCCTTGCTATTTCCGTGAAAAAGGGATTTGAGAGATCTTCGATTACTACACCTATGATGTTTGAGCTTTTTCTGGTAAGCGCCCTTGCCAGGTTGCTCGGCTGATAATCATTTTCCTCTATGATTTTCAGGATTTTCTGCCTGGTTGTTTCATTGACCTTGTCGGAATTGTTCAGTACGCGGGAAACTGTAGCCTTGGAAACGCCGGCTATTTCAGAGATATCAAGTATTGTAAGTTTTCTGTTCATTTCAGTCTGTCTGCAGTTTTGTCCATTTTTCTCCGGAACTGCTGTTTTTAAGAATTGCCTCTATGAAAGCAAGTCCTGTAATACCCTGATTAGCATCAGGATAATCATATCCCGGCGCCGCTGCTTTGTCTGAGCCTGTTTTAACTGACCTGATAGTCTTAAAACCGCTTCTGTAGATATTGGCAAAGGCGCAGATCAGACCTTCCGGATGTCCTCCCGGCAGGTTGGATGCTTTCTGCGCTTCATCGCAGAGAGCAGCAGATCCTTTCCTGTAAACAGTTGATGTTCCGTCTGTATTCATTTTTTCAAGTACTTCAGGGGATTCCTGGTCCCAGAAAAGCCCCCCTTCTGTCCCGTAGATTCTTATTCTGAGTGCATTCCCCTCTCCGGAAGAGACCTGGGATGCATGCAGAATACCTCTTGCATTGCCACAATAGTGTATCAGTACAGATCCGGTATCATCAAGCGGATTTTCAGGAATATCCGCATTAAGGTCTGCGCATACTTCCTCTGGAACAAGGCCTGTTACAGTCTGTACCAGGTTCAGTGCATGAATACCTACATCCATCATTGTACATGACGGTCCTGATATATCGGGATTGAGGTGCCATGTCTGAAAAATGTCAGGATCTTCCAGAAGTGGAGAAAGCCAACCCTGGGTATATTCAACAACAATTCTTATTATCCTTCCAATCTGTCCATCATTGACAATGTGGCGGGCCTGTTTAATCATGGGGTAGCCTGTGTAGCCGTGGGTAAGCGCGAAAAGCCTGTTCTTGTTTTCCGCGATATTCCTGATTTCCCTACACTGATCCAGGGAAATGCCCATCGGTTTATCTGAAAATACATGAATACCTGCATTAAGAAATGCAGTGCTGATTTCATAATGTGATGAATTTGGAGATGCAACTATCACAAAATCAATCCTTTCATCTTCAGGGAGCGTTAGCTCATGTTTAATCATTGCCTTGTAATCAGTATATGATCGGTCAGGTTTTATCCCGAGTTCCTTACCCCTTATTATGCTCTTTTCAGGATCCCTTGAAAACACTCCTGATATAATTTCAGCTTCCCTGTCAAATGAGGAAGCAGTCATATGAACAAATCCTATGAATGATGTTTTACCGGCACCTATGATTCCGCCTTTGAGTTTTTTATCCATTTTGTCCCTCCATGATCTGATTCTTTTTGGAATTTCTCATTAGGTAAGCATATTCCTTTTCTGATACTGATATTTTCAGGTAATACCGAGAATTCTCCTGTTTGTATTTTCATCTGCAGCTCCACCTGCAAAGTCATCAAAAGCCCTGTCTGCAGTTTCTATTATCATCGATTCTATAAAAGGTGCCCCCTCTCGTGCCCCCTGTTCTGCGCTTTTGATACAGCATTCCCATTCAAGTACTGCCCATGAACTGTATCCGCACTCAGTAAGAGTTGAAAACACTTTCCTGAAATCCACCTGGCCGTCTCCCAGGCTTCTGAACCTTCCTGCTCTCTGTATCCAGGGTGAATAACTTCCGTATACACCGCTCCTTCCCGAAGGATTGAATTCAGCATCCTTCACATGGAATGCCTTTATATGGGGAGCATATATTCTGATGAATTCAATATAATCAAGGCACTGAAGAACAAAGTGGGACGGATCATAGAGTATTTTAATCCTCGGGTGGTTGTTTGAAGCTTCAAGGAACTGTTCAAAGCATAAACCGTCATGAAGATCTTCCCCGGGATGAAGTTCAAATGCAATATCAATACCGTATTCATCTGCTGTATCAAGCACAGGTTTCCATAATCTGTAAAGCTCTTTGTACCCCCGGAATACAAGACCTTCTGGTCTCTGGGGCCATGGATAGACAAGATGCCACATTAAAGCGCCTGAAAAAGAGGGCAGTACCTTGAGTCCCAGGTTTGCTGATGCTTTTATCGATGCCTTCATCTTCCGCACAGCCCACTGCTGCCTTGCAGAAGGGTTGTTTCTGAATTCTTTTTCTGTGAAAACATCGAAAAGCTCATCATAAGCAGGATTAACCGCAATAAGCTGCCCGAACAGGTGGGTTGCAAGTTCTGTAATTTCAAGACCGCTGCATTGCTCTTTTATCTCATCGCAGTAGTCTTTCGATTCTGCAGCCTTGTCAATATCAATAATATGTTTTTCATTGGCTGGTATCTGTACTCCCCTGTAGCCAAGACTTTTTGCCCATCCAGTAATATCCCTGAGAGTGTTGAATGGCTTTTCATCTGTTAAAAACTGTGCCAGAAAAATTGCAGGCCCTTTAATTTTCTCCATTTTTTCCATCCTTATATTAAATCATCGTGTACCGGGAGAATTGAGTCGTAAAAAACATTGATGAGTTTATTGTAACCGGTTACAATATATTTTAGCACAGTTCAGGTTTTGTTCAAGTATTTTGTGAAGATGCCAACATGACAGAAGGACAGGGAATTGAGAAAATATATTATAGGGATAGATATCGGGGGGACTAAAACAGCGGTTGTACTTGGAGACCCAACTCCTTCCATATATGAGCGTATCTGTTTTCCGACAGATACACAGGCAGGTCCGGAGAATACTCTCTCTAAAATATTCGATGCTGTATCAACGATGCTTGATAAAACAGGTAAAGACAATGTCTGTTCAATCGGCATCAGCTGCGGAGGCCCACTTGACAGTAAAAAGGGGATAATTCTTTCTCCTCCAAACCTTCCCGGCTGGGATTGTATTCCTGTAAAGGAAATACTTGAGGAAAAGTTTAAAATACCTTCTTTTCTACAGAATGATGCTGATGCATGCGCCCTTGCCGAGTGGAGATGGGGTGCAGGAAGGGGATGTCGCAACATGATATTCCTGACATTCGGCACAGGTCTGGGTGCAGGACTCATACTCAACAAACAGCTTTACAGCGGTACAAATGATATGGCAGGCGAGGCAGGGCATATAAGGCTTGAAGAAAAAGGACCTGTCGGATACGGGAAAGCAGGTTCATTTGAAGGGTTCTGCAGCGGGAGCGGAATATCACAGCTTGCATCAGAAATTATTGAAAAGAGGGAAGCTGAAAACTGCATGACCCGGTTCTGCAGGGAATTCAGGGGAAAAACAATAACAGCCAGGGATGTGTGCAGTGCATCGGATTCAGGCGATGAAGCAGCAATTGAGATTCTTGATATAAGCGGGAGATACCTGGGAAAGGGGCTTTCTGTGCTTATCGATATACTGAATCCAGAAAGGATTGTCATCGGCAGTATATTTTCAAGATGCATGAAGCATCTTCTTCCCGCAGCTGAAGCTGTAATAAGGGAAGAGGCTTTAATTAATTCATCAGAAGTCTGCTCAATTCTTCCTGCAGCCCTCGGGGAGCAGATTGGTGATCTCGGCAGTATATGCGCGGGGGAAAGATTTTTTAAGCAGTAGAGGTTATATATGGATGAAATAAACAGACATATCGACAGCCTGTTATCAAGGTACAGCTGCCTGTCAGTCTGCAGATCAGATATGGAAAAGGCATATTGTATGATGAAGGTAAACTTTGAAAACGGAAGAAAGCTTATTATTTGCGGAAACGGGGGCAGCGCTTCTGATTCATCCCACATAGCAGGCGAGCTTCTGAAAGGGTTTCTTAAAAAACGGGGACTTCCTGCTTCCGAGAAGATGAAACTGATTGATACTGATGCTGAAAGAGGAAATTACCTGGCAGAAAATCTCCAGGGTTCGCTTCCCGCAATTGCCTTACCTTCAAATACATCTTTACTAACGGCAGTGCTAAACGATATGGATGGGAGGCTTGTATATGCCCAGCAGGTAAGAGGCTATGGTAATAAAGGTGATATTCTTATGTGTATAAGCACTTCAGGAAATGCTGAAAATGTGATAAATGCAGCAGTAACAGCAGCAGCCTCAGGACTTGAAATAATAGGACTTACAGGGGAAAGCGGGGGAGAGCTTTTAAAATTCTGCAATGCCTGCATAAGGGTACCTGCTTCATCAACAGCAGAAGTTCAGGAACTGCATTTACCTGTCTATCATACACTCTGCGCAATGATAGAGGAAACTTTTTTCTGATAGAATTCCAGATGTACTGTTTTTGATCCGGGGGCAATGATTCAATTTTCTATCTACAGGCCAGTGAAAATATTTTTTAGAGTTTTATGAAAAGTCTTTAAAGATGGATCATTAAAACCGGAATTGATTCTAATCATGATGCTTCATGGATGCAAGGCTTACGGGATCTGTTCGTTTCAGTATTTTGTATCAGATCCTGATCTGGAAAAGAAGGGTAGGTTTTTATCTTTTCAAGATCAGGTCAAGTAAAATATCCTGCTGGGAATAGTCGGGAATTATAAAATCAGCTCCCGCTTTTATCAGTCTTTCCCTTTTTTCCCTGTTGAGACTGTATCGCCTGACCTCATCGCTTGCAATACCTACAGATATTCCCCCTGCATTTACTGTCTGAGCTATCTCAACCGGACCGTCTCCGAATGTAATAAGGTTCTCCGCATTCTTACTTCCTACAGTTTTTATTATCCTGCTGATTACTGCTTTTTTTGGATCATCTGCAATATCATCTGACGCTCCGAAAATACCTCCGTTAAAGAGATCATTATACCCGAGCAGTTCTGCCTCTTTCTTTACATCTTCTTCATCAGTTCCGCTTGCAAGATATAAAATTACCCCTTTTTCCCTCAGTTTTTCAAGGAAATCCACAGCTCCCTTGATTGTTACATCCTGTATATCCAGTTCCATGTTGCCCAGTTTTTCAATTCTCCTGTTTACAAGCTGCATCAGCCTTTTGTTGTAAATTTTCTTGTATTCATGTATATCCAGAATCATATTCTCCGGAACAAGTCTGAATTCCCTGATCAGATTAGTAAGACCATCCATCTGAATAAGAGTCATAAGTCCTGTTGTCTTGTCAATAAAATCACTTACCCTGGCCTGTATTATCCTATAAAGGGAAGAATCAATGTCAGCTTCTCCGATTATTGATTCTGTCATCATCGGATGCATAACCTCTTCCCATCCCTGTCTGAGTGTAGAAATTGTACCATCATGATCAAAGAGTGCGAATTTTATATTCCTGTCAAAGTCAGATCTCTTTATTATCTCAATTTCTGAGTTCTTAAGGTATTCTGCCTTTGAATGGTTCAGGGCCAGTTCCGGATTGTAAATATAAACTGCCTCATTTTCCATTTTCTGTATTTCTTCAGGAGATGCAGTCCCTGTCGTGTGAAGTTTTTTTACAGTCACAGCAGCAGCAAGATTTCCTATAACTGCAGCATCATGGGAAGGAAACCCTGAGCCTGTAGCTGCGGCAATTGCAGCAAGCGCTGTGTCTCCGGCACCTACTGTATCAATCTCAGACAGGATCTGTATTCCCGGTATTTCCATGCAGCCTGTACTGCTGCATACAATAATTCCCCGTTCCCCCCTTGTGAGGAAAACAGGTTTCTCCCATATATTGTAAAGCTCCTTTGCAGCCTTCAGATCTTTGTCCCAGCTTTCCTCAAGTTTTATCCCGTTTTTTTCAAGTACTTTGAAAGCTTCTTCCCTGTTGATTTTTCTGCTTGTTCCCCTGAAATCCTGCGAAAAATCCCTGCTGTCTGTTATGCACAGAGTCTCAGGGGATCTGTTCAGCAATTTAACCAGCTGTTTTCTGAAATAGTCTGAATGGATCCCTGAAATCAGCTGCTGGTTGATGATGAGAATATCTGTATCAGGAAGAGCTGTTTTAAGATTTGATAACAATCTGTCAGCTGTGGTATTTTCAAGAAGGTTGAAATTACCGAAATCAATCCTGTTCCCTTCGGTTCCGTTTTTCAGTATTTTGGTATAGACATTTGTAATCCAGTTTTTCTCCTGTATAACCATTCCCGATATATCAATCTGTTTCTTTTCAAGTTTTTTTAAAAGCTCTCTTCCGAACATGTCTGATCCGGTAACCCCGAATGCAGATATTTTTTCTACACCCAGAACTGCAAGGTTTACTGCAACATTTCCGGCTCCTCCAGGCGAAGAGCAGAAATTTCTGACAGGCAGGGTTGCAAGACCTGTTTCTATTGAAATTTCACCGGATTCAGGATCTGTTGCGATATAGAAATCCAGAGTAAAATCTCCGATAACTGCGGCTCTGCAGTCCGGTATTTTTGAAAGTATCTGTTTCACTGAATTCATAATCTGATACTCCCGGATATTAAAATATTGTTTATCAGGATGGGTTACAGCTCTTTTATAACCCTAAATTAAAATTTGACTATTAAAAACACTCGTGGTAGAATTTGAAACAATATAATTGTAACCGGTTACAATGAATAAGTAAAGTAGTCCTTACTGGAGAAAGTTTTGAGTAATGAAGATGTAATTTTACGGGCCTCAAATATCTGCAAAAGCTTTTCTACTGTCGAAGTACTTCACAAAATCTCATTTGAAATTGAAAGAGGAGAGATACTCGGGATTATCGGGGAAAACGGCGCCGGTAAATCTACAATGATGAAAATACTTGCAGGGATCCATACACCTACATCGGGAGAGATTTTTTTTGAAGGGGAGAAAGTTCTGATCAACAAACCCCTTGATGCGAAAAAAATCGGGATAAGTATAATTCCCCAGGAATTCAACCTGATCAATGATCTGTCTGTTTATGATAATATTTTTCTCGGTTCAGAAATTCTCCTGTCCAACAGGCTGCTGAACAAGGAAGAGATGAAAAAGAGAACCAGGTCTCTTCTGCATGATCTGCAGGTGGAGATTTCCCCGGATGAGAAGATTGAAAACCTGAGTGCTGCCGAAAAGCAGATGGTAGAGATCAGCAAGGCTCTTGCTTTCAGGTCCAAGGTGCTGATAATGGATGAACCTACTTCTGTTCTTACCCAGCATGAGATAGATATTCTTTTCGACAAGATGAGGAAACTGAAGGAGTCAGGTCTCACAATCATATATATTTCTCATAAACTGAAAGAAGTAAAGGCAATCTGCGACCGTGTTCTTGTATTGAGAGATGGTGATTTTGTACTTGAAAGCAAAGTAGGAACTATTTCACCTGAAGAGATGGCAAAAAGCATGGTCGGACGGGAACTTTCCCAGGTATTTCCGGAAAAGAATACTCCTGAAGATAAAGTTGTTTTTGAGGTTAAAGATCTTTCTATTCCCGGCCTCCTTGAAAATATCAGTTTTACACTTAAGAAAGGCGAGATTCTCGGCCTCGGCGGCCTTGTAGGGGCCGGCAGGACAGAGGTTGCTGAAGCAATAATGGGCTTAAGGGGAATTTCATCAGGCGAAATAACTGTTAGCGGCAGTAAAGTAAATATCAGAAATCCGCAGGATGCTGTCGGTGTCGGAATCGGATATCTTTCAGAAGACAGGCAGGGGAGCGGCATAATCACTTCTTTCAGCGTTGCGCATAACATGACACTTGTTTCCCTGAAAAAATACAGTGACAATTTCATCCAGTGGATTGACAAGATAAGGGAAAAAGAATCATCAGAGAAATTCAGGAATCTTTTTAATCTCAAGACTCCGTCTCTTGATACAGAGCTTGAACACTTAAGCGGTGGTAACCAGCAGAAGGTATCATTTTCTAAAACCCTTGATACACAGCCTGAAATCCTGATAGTTGATGAACCGACAAGAGGTATTGATGTTTCTGCAAAACAGGAAATATACCAGTTTATTAATTCACTTGTTCAGAAAGGGCTGTCATGCATAATAATTTCCTCTGAAATTGAAGAACTTATCGGTATGTGCAACAGGGTTGTAGTTATGCATGAGGGAAAGATCCCCGGGATACTGGAGGAGGACAGTATTAATGAGGAAGAAATTATGTTGTATGCAACAGGTTTAAAGTAAGGAGGAATTGAAAATGGTTAAAGGTATGGAAATTGTTAAAAAAATCAGCTGGCAGCGTTATGCCTCCTTTTTTGCCCTTGTTTTTCTCTTTATTCTGTCGTCATTTCTGAGTCCCTATTTTTTGAAACCTCAGAACATCATCAATATAATGAGACAGATATCATATACCGGTATAATTGCACTTGGAATGACATTTGTAATAATTACAGCAGGTATCGACCTTTCAGTAGGTTCTGTTGTTGCATTTACCGCTGCAGTGGTTGTGCTGTCGATGAACGCAATGCTCAGGGTCATTGAAAGTGAAGCTCTTGTTCTTATTATAGGCATCCCCATAGGACTTGTTGTAGGCGGAGCTGCGGGAGCGTTTAACGGACTTATGATAACTAAAGGCAGGATTGCCCCATTTATAGTAACCCTCGGTTCTATGTCTATTTTCCGTTCACTGTCACTTTATATCGGTGATGCGGGGGAAATACAGTCACATAACACTCTTTACGGAAAACTTGGAATGGGTTCTTTTCTTTTCATTCCTGTTCCTGTCTGGGTTATTCTTATCCTTGCGGCAGTTCTTCATCTTGTTCTCAATAACACAAGATTCGGCAGATACCTGTGCGCGATAGGGTCTAACCAGAAAGTAGCAATGTTTTCTGCTATCAATGTCGACAGGATAAAATTCTATACATATACCCTGATTGGTATGCTTGTTGGTATAACTGCGATTCTTCTGGCATCCAGGTTTAATGCTGTAAGTACATCAAACATGGGCCTCACTTACGAGCTTGATGCTATTGCCTCTGTTATAATAGGCGGCACTGCCATGAGCGGAGGACGGGGCACAATCTGGGGTACTGTCTTCGGCGCTGTAATCCTTGGAATAATAAACAACATGATGAATATGGTGGGGGTATCACCCTATCTACAGGGAACAGTAAAAGGTCTTGTAATAATCATAGCTGTATATTTTCAGAAACAGAAACAGTAGTTTTTCAGGGAGTAATATCATATGGCAGATAAAAAAACTGTTATTGCATGTCCTTTTCCCCAGAAGCTTGAAACTGTATTTTCCGAAAAAAAACTGAAACAGCTTAAAGAACTGACTGATTTTAGATTTCTGGGAAATGGCGAGGTTGAGTACAGTAAACTTGATGAAAATATTTCAGATGCATTTGCCCTTATTGGACAGATGGATCTGCCCAGGGAACGGCTTGAAAGAGCTCCCAATCTTAAAGTTATTTTCAACGTCGAGGGAAATTTCTACCAGAATATAGATTATGATTACTGTTTCAGAAACAACATATATGTTCTCAACTGCGGTGTAGTATATTCAAAACCTGTTGCAGAAATGGGACTTTCATTTGCGATAGATCTTGCAAGGGGAATCACACGGGAGGACAGAAGGTTCAGAAACAATGAGGAAACATATCTCGGTGACGGGTGCAGGGATTCTGTTCTGCTGTCGGGAAGCGATATAGGCTTTATCGGGTTCGGCAACCTGGGACGAGCGCTTCTTAAGCTCCTGAAGCCGTTTAACTGCCGGATAAAGATATATGATCCATGGATTCCTGAAAATGTAATTATGGAAAACAACTGTATTCCCTCTTCCCTTGACGAAGTCTTGAGTTCTTCCAGGTTTATATTTGTAATTGCCGGAATTACAAAGGAAAACCAGGGGTTTCTGAACCGGGAAAAACTTTCTCTTATTAAAAAAGATTCTTTTTTTATACTGTTAAGCAGGGCGGCAGCTGTTGATTTTGATGTTCTTGTCGATTTTGTTTCTGAAGGGAGGTTTACTGCAGCAGTTGATGTTTTTCCCGAAGAACCCATGCCTCAGAACCACAGGGTGCGTAAACTTGAAAATATGATTCTTTCCCCTCACCGTGCAGGGGGAATACCGCAGGCTTTTGATTTAATCGGAGAGATGGTTGTCGATGACCTTTCACTTCTTTTACAAGGGCTTGCACCGGTCAGAATGCAGAAAGCTTTATTTGAAACTGTAAAAAGCATGATCAGCAAACCTGCAGGTTGATTATTTGCATTTCATGTATCCGGAATTTAAAAAGTAAACGGATGCTTTATGAATATTTCATAGGAGGATTCATTATGAAGAAAAATCTTTTACTTCTGCTTGTAGTTATACTGGCAGTATCATTCTTTGCATTTACTGGATGTGCGGAAAAAGAAGCTGCAGCTCCTGCTGCTCCTGAAGTATCTGCCTCAGATGCACAGCCTGTTGCAAAGAATTATGTTGGAAAGATTGGTATTTCTCTGCCGACAGCTACACACGGTTATATGGGACGTGTTAACTGGTGGGTTAAAAAGGCAGTTAAGGACTGGAAAGCATCAAATCCCGGTCTTGAATTCCTTGTTGTAACAGCTGACAGTGTTACAAAACAGGCTTCAGATATTGAAGACCTGATGATCAAGGAAATTGATGCAATTGTTGTATTTCCTTTTGACTCCTCTCTGACATCTGTTATTGAAAAAGCCTATAACTCCGGTATCTATACTGTAGTTCTTGACAGAGGCGCTACAAGACCGGTTTATGATGTTTATATTTCAAATGATGATGAAGGTTATACACGTGAAGGTACAAAGTGGATTGCACAGCAGCTCGGCGGTAAGGGAAAACTTGCTGTTATAGAAGGTATTCCGTGCGAAATCAACACAATAAGAACAGAAACAATTAAAAAGACAGCTGCACAGTATGGCCTTGAAGTTATTGATTCACAGCCTGGAATGTGGAACCCTGAAAAAGCACTTGCTGTAATGGAAAATTATCTTCAGAAATATCCGCAGATTGATGCAGTCTATACTGCTGATGATGATATGATGAAGGGTGCTCTTCAGGCTTACAAGGAATCAGGAAGAAGCGATATCAAGGTATTTCTGGGCGGCGGTGCTGACAAGGAAATACTCAAGCAGATTATTGATGACAGCAACCCTCTTGTCAAAGCAGATGTAACATATCCGCCTGACTGTATTGCAACTGCAGTAGGTCTTGCCGTCCTGGGATATAACAAACAGTCATTTGAAGGTTTCTACCAGAAAAAACTGCCTGTAAGAATAATTCTTTCTGCAGAACTTATTACAAATGAAAATGCAAAACAGTATTATGAAGCTGATGAGCTTAATTTTGAAAAAGTTAACTAGCTGAAATCTGTTAGGTAATCGGCCGGGTAATTCATATGATTTATCCGGCTTTTTTTATTACAAGTGAATCATGTTTTTAATTATTAAATGCTGACACCTGCCAGATTATTATCTATACGATTTTCTTTATCCTGATATAAAGCTTCTGAAAAGCGGTTTATAAATATTCTGCATGGAGAAATATCAGTTGAGAGATGCAGATTACTGTGTGAAATCATATTTATAGAGAATATCCCTGTTTACAGCAGTGTAAAACATTTTTTTCACCTGTTCGTATTCTCTTGTCTGCCCAAGTATCCACATCAGTTTTGTCATCGAAGATTCAACTGTCATGTCATATGACTGAAGAACAGGATTTTCCATAACCCTTTTTCCGACTTCGTATAATTCAAGATCGCTTCCTTCAAACATGACCTGTGTTGATATCACAATAATCTTGTTTTTCCTTTGAATAGATTCGAGTGTTTTCAGAAAATTTCTCCTGTCCTCGAAAGGAATTCCCCCGCTTCCGTAGCTCTCTATTACTACTGCATCGTAATGGTCGCTTATATATTCAAGAATATCAGGTCTCATTCCAGGGGCAAGTTTGAGAAGAAAAACATTTGAATTAAGCTCTGTATAGAATACAGGCTTCCCTTTTTTCTCAGGAGCAGCATCGATAAAATATGTTATGCTGCTTCCGTTTACTGTAGCTGTATAAGGGTAGTTTATGCTTTCAAAAGCATCAAAGCTTTTTGTCTTTACTTTCTTACTTCTTGTTCCTGTAATTACTTTACCGTTAAAAACCAGGAAGACTCCGTGTATATTTTCACAGGCTACAAGTATGGAGTCCTTAAGATTTCTCCGTGCATCGGTAATTTCATCACTGATCGGCATCTGGGCGCCTGTGATTATAACAGGTTTGCTTATTCTCTGAACAAGGTAGGAAAGAGCGGATGCTGTATAGGATGCTGTATCTGTTCCATGTGTAATTATGAAGCTGTCATAACTGCTGTAGTTGTCCCTTATAACTTCTACCATCCTGATCCAGTGTTCAGGCTGGACATTTGTGCTGTCAATGTTAAGAAGTTCAAATGTATTTATGATATAGTCTGAATTGTTTTTACCTATATATTCAAGCAGCTTTTCAGGATTCAGTGACGGTTTCAGCCCTCTGTCAGTTCTAGAGCATGCTATTGTTCCGCCGGTGGATATTAAAAGAATTTTTTTCATATTTAATTATAATAGCTAACTGACTGATTTGCATACAAATAAGCGGGGATAAAACACAGTGTAGCATTGCCTTTGAAGGCAGGTTTTACCGGTTTATCCCCTTTTTTAAAGAAAAAATTATCAGGAATTATTATTTCAACTGATATTCTATATTATATATTTTTCCATCTTCGATACCGTAATCCATTTCATTGATGCGTATGATATCCCCGAGACTGTATCCGGCTGTTTCTGCAATTTTTAAAGCTCTTTGTTCCGCAACAACAAGAAGTGATTCAAGATCTGACGGGGCTTTCTGTTTAGCAGATCTGTCATAAACATTCCTGTAAACACCGGTAGCACCGGAATTACGGAATTCATTCATCAGTTTATCCGGATCCATATCATCTGTAACACGGATATCCACAGCTTTCCGCGCAATGTATTTTTCTGAATCTGATTTATCTTCCGGATTTTTATAGGTTGAATTTTCCGACAGGTTATAATCATTTTCAGTCAATCCCCTGTTTTCAAGCAGTTCCAGAATAGAATAAAAAACTTTATCACAATTTTTTTCCGCTTCTGTCATATCAGGTGCTTTTTTTTCAACAATAATATTTATCCTGTCATCATTATATCCTAAAGCACCAACAGTCACTGAAACAGTTTTTGCAGGCGGAGGTGTGATACAGGATGTCAGCAGGACAAGCAGCGGCAGTAATTTTAATAAACTTTTCATATGATTCTCCTTCACATTCAAAATTACAGCTAATGTTACATGCTATCAGGAATTGATACAAGATGAGACTGATATTACCCGGGTTTAAATTTGATATCTTAACTGGCTGAAAGAGGGTTGTGCAATGTTATTACTGTACATCAGGGATAATATCGAAAATATTAATTGCAGATAATATATACGCTGATAATAAAAATCCGGATTCTGGTTCAAACCGTATTAAAATACAGATAATCTACTTCAAAAAAAAAGTTAAATTATAAAACAACACCGTAGGCTTCTGTAAAAGCCTCTTTTGTATACTCGTAGGAGGAATAGGCAAAGCCTGAATCTCCCCATTCCTTTCCCCAGCTGTTCATGACTGTAAAGTAATTTTTATCATATCCGGTTATACAAACAGCATGCCCGCCGGTTTTTTCCTTTGGAATATAATATTCAAGACGGCCTTTGCTTTCTGTCGCATAGTCCCATGATTTATCAGTATCAAGTCTTGTCAATATCGGGCCGTTAAATGCAAGCCATCTCTTCCAGTCATCAAGGTTTCTTCCAAGATTGTGATAGCTTTTTATTTTAAGCTTTGCTGCCAATGCATAGAAATCCTGCCACTCCATCATGGATAACCTGCCGTCCATTGGAAGAATTTCTTCAAGGACACAGCCGTAGTTTCTGGCGATTCGGAGAGATAATTTTACCTGGGTACCCTGGGTTTCAAGGAAAGTAGAGGGATAGCTTGTAATTTCATCAGTTTCCTTGTTTGCCATCCATATAAACCTTGCAGAAGGCAGATCTGACTCTGATATAATACCTTTCCTGACATAATGCCATTTCAATACACCATATGCAGTTGAATAACCGACACAGGCTCCGGTTTTCCCCTGATTCTTAACTTCCCACCAGTCTTCACGCAGATCAACAGAAGATGGTATTTCAGACTCCGTATCAAGAAGTCCTTCCGATTTTGCTTTTTCAACAGACCAGTCATCCTGTGTATTAAGAGATGGAACACAGTTCAGGATGTGATTGTTTTCATCAATATTGATTTTATCCGGCATCTTTTATTCCTTTTTTTCCATAACTATAACTTTGGATCTTATGAATACGCAATAATATTATTTTCAAGGTGTGAAAATAGATGATACTTCCAGTTTTTAATAATAATGTCTTTTATGCTATTCTCAGTTTTATTCCCATTGAATGTATCAGCTTTTTATATTCCTCTGATATTCCGCTGTCAGTAATAATTTCATCGAAATCTGTTATATCCGCAAAATGCAAGGCTCCTATTTCTCCGAATTTGGAGGAATCAGCAAGAAGAATTTTTTTTTGTGATGACTTGAGAAGCGCATCTTTTGTCGGTCTTTCATAGTAGTTAACACATGTAACTCCGAATTTTACATCTATCCCTGCCGCTGTCACAAAAGCCTTATTTGCTCTGAAGCTTTTAATTACTTCAATTCCTTCAGGACTGTCGAAAGAAAGTGTGCTTTTGTGGAATTCCCCCCCTGTAAAAATTATTTTACAATTATCCCTGCAGAAAATTTGATTTATAACATTCAGTGAATAGCTTAAAATTGTGAGCGGAAACCCTGTTGGAATATTTTTTGCAAGATATTCAGCGGTAGAACCGTAGTCAATTATCAGAGTGTCATTTTTTTCAATAAGGGATGCTGCCAGCATTCCTATTCTCTGTTTCGTTTCAACGTTAACAGATTCTGCACAGTCCAGCGAATATGTTTTTTTTACAATGCCTGTGTTTTCCTCCGAATTTAAAAAGACGCTTCCGTGCTGTTTTATGACAATTCCGTTTCTTATCAATTCCTTTATATCACGTCTTATAGTCATGTGCGAAACATTCAATCTGTTTGAAAGGTTATTGACATTTGATATTTTATTGATTTTCAATGTCTCTATTATCTGTTTTAGCCTGTCTTCCTTATTCATTCTGAATATTTTCCTTTAAAAATAGTGTTTTTACAATATATAACCTCAATATTTTTTCCAGCTGGTTCATTTATAACATGAACAATGTTAATAAATTATAACATGTTAATATAATAACATGATATAATTTAAAATGATTGACAATTAACATTGCCGTTAATATGATTTGAATTAAATATATTGCCGCATTGTCAGTTAAAAAACTATTATTTTTATTTACCATCAGGAGGGTAATTATGAAAAGTCTTAAAAAATCATTAATGCTTGCTTTTATTCTTATTCTGCCTTTTTCCATGCTGTGGGCAGGAGGAAAAAAGGAAGCTCCAAAAGAAGATGATGAAGGAACTGTTCTTAATGCTTATTCAATCTGGCCGGAAAACTGGGCAACACCAATGTTTGAAGAGTTTGAGAAAGCTACAGGAATCCATGTTAATTTTATGAGATTTTCTTCCGGTGAAGCGCTTGCAAGAGTTATAGCTGAAAAAGAAAATCCTCAGGTTGATGTTCTGTTCGGCGGCCCGATTGAAACATTCGGCGCAGGTGTCAGAGAAGGTGTTTTCGATGCATATAAACCGCCTGCATACGATAAGCTGGAAGAAAGATTCAGAGACAAAGACGGGTACTGGACTGCAATTGCAGATGATCCGCTTTGTTTTATGAGCAATAAAGAGTTTCTTAAAGAAAACAATCTGGAAGCTCCGACATCATGGGATGATATTCTTGATCCTGCATATACAAATATGATCCAGTTTGCTGATGCAAGAACATCAGGAACTGCAGTTACCAGGATATTTTCTATACTTGAAGTAAACAACAGAGACGAAGCTGCTTCTTTTGAATATATGAAAAAACTTTCCAAAAATGTTCAGGTTTATACAAAATCAGGCGGCGGCGGAACTATTCCTGTAGGTCTTGGACAGGCTGGTATGGGTATATTCTTTATTGTTGATGCTCTTAAAACACAGCAGGCAGGATATGATGTTGCTGTTTCTTTCCCGAAAGAAGGTATTGGATCAGCTGCGGAAGGTATTGCTATTATAAAAGGCGCAAAACATCCCGGTCTTGCAAAGAAACTGATTGACTGGGCAACTACAGAGCAGATGCAGAACCACTATGCTCCGTATAAGATTAATTTTATACCTACTTATCCTGGCGTTAAACAGCTTCCGGCACTTACAGAAGCTCTTGAAAGCGCTGAAAGAATTTTTCCGATTGACTCAGAATATGCTGGCGAAAACAGAAAACGTATTGTCGATACATGGATTGATACTGTTTTACAGCAGTAAAAGCATTCAGGATTAAAGGAGAAAAAATGTCCGTCATTACTCTTAAAAGTAAAAAGGCTGATTCGTTTGGAAATCTTGTTAAAGATCCTGCACTGCTTCTCAGTGTGATTGTAATCTGGATTTTTCTTGCTGTATTTGTTCTGCTACCGATTTTCAGGATTTTATTTCTTGCTTTTTATGAAGGCGGGCATTTTAACTTCTCCGGGTTCTCAGAAGTTATACTGAAAAAATATACAATGATTGCCGGCTGGAACAGCATCCTTCTTGGATCTCTTGTCGGCATATCTGGGACTGCCCTGGGTTTCTTTTTTGCTTTTACATCAGTAAGAGCAAATCTCCCGAAATGGTGGTCTCGACTTCTTGACTGGGCAATTATTCTTCCTCTGATATCTCCCCCGTTTACAATGGCGATTACAGTAATATTCTCGTTCGGCCCCAAAGGTCTTATTACACATTCTCTTCTGGGTATGGAGAATTTTAATGTATACGGCATGTGGAGTACTTTGTTTGCTGAAACAATTACTTATTTCCCAATTTCCTATATTACTTTAAAAGGGATACTGGGAGGGATTGATCCTACTGTAGAAGACATGGCTTTCAGCCTTGGAAGTTCCAGATTTGAAGTATTCAGAAAGGTTACACTGCCTTTATCAACATCAGGACTTGCCAATTCTTTCCTGTTGCTTTTTGCTGCCTCCCTGGCTGATTTTGCTACTCCATTAATACTGGCGGGTAACAGTTTTCCTCTTCTGCCTACAGAGGCATTTCTTCAGATTACCGGACTTTTTGATATAAAGGGTGGCGCTATCCTGTCGTTTGTTCTTCTTATCCCGTCACTTGCTGTATTTTTTCTTCAGCGTTACTGGGTAGGCAGAAGAAACTTTGTTACAATAACAGGGAAATCCGGGTCGCAGACCAAATTCAAGAGCGTTGGAAATAAAACACGTTACGTATTTCTTTTTATATGTCTGTTAACTGTAATTTTTATTTTTTATTTTTATGCTTTGCTTCTGTATGCATCTCTTATCAAGGCATTCGGGGCGGATAATTCTTTTACACTGTCTCATTATGCTCATATTTTTACACGCGGCGGTAAAGTTATTAAAGATACTCTGATTATCGCTGTTAGCGGAATGCTTTTAGGCGGTCTTTACGGAGTTGTAGTTGGCTATATAACTGCAAAGAAAAAATATTTTTCCCGAAAGTTTATGGAAGTTGTTTCCATGCTGAATTATGCGTTGCCTGGCACAATTGTCGGTATAGCGTATCTTATAACATTCAATGAAAAACCGTTCCTTCTGACAGGAACAGCATTAATTATAATTATCTGCAATGTCGCTAAATATGGCGCTTATGGGATCAGAACTACTGTTGCAATTCTTCAGCAGATACATCCAGGAATTGAAGAGGCATCATCCAGTTTAGGCGCTTCTTCAGTACATACATTCAAGAGGATTACAATTCCTCTGGTTCTTCCAGGATTATTTTCTGGTCTCGGGATTGTATTTATCAGGTCCATGACAGCAATCAGCGCCGCTATTTTCCTGGTATCATTAAACTGGAGTCTGATAACAGTCAGTATTCTTGAAAATATGACAGAACTTCATCTCGGTGTTTCTGCCGCATTTTCTGTATTTGTTGTTATTGTAGTATTTATTGTTACATCATGCATCAGCTTCGGTCTGAAGTCATTAAGACAGCCCGGAGCAATGAGAATGACATCTTTATTCGGAGCATAAGGAGAATTATATGAAGTCTGTAAATATAAAACTGGAAAATCTTGTGAAGACTTATATGCATCAGCTTAAGGGAGAAATTAATGCGGTGAACGGAGTAAGTCTTACTGTTGAACCGGGAGAGTTGTTAACACTTCTGGGACCGTCAGGGTGCGGGAAGACTACTACAATGAGGATGCTTGCCGGATTTGAAGAACCTGATAACGGAAGAGTTATTATCGGATCGGAAGATGTAACCGATAAAATGGCAAACCAGAGAGATATAGGATTTGTATTTCAGAATTATGCATTGTTCCCCCACCTGTCTGTTTTTGAAAATGTTGCATATGGTCTTAAAATCAGAAATTACGAGAAAAAAGAAATCAGTAAACTGGTGAAAGAAGCCCTTACTCTTGTAAAACTGGATGGCTATGAGGAGCAGTTCCCGCATCAGATGTCAGGAGGGGAACAGCAGAGGGTTGCTCTTGCAAGAGCAGTTGTTATTAAGCCGAAAGTACTTCTTTTAGATGAACCTCTTTCAAATCTTGATGCAAAACTCAGAATATCAACCAGAAGTGAAATCAGGCGGTTACAGAAATCATTATCCATTAGCACCCTTTATGTTACACATGATCAGGAAGAGGCAATGGCAATCTCAGACAGGATTATTGTCATGAACCATGGTGATATTATCCAGATTGGAACAGCTGAAGAACTTTACTTTAATCCTGAAACAGAATTTGTTGCAAAGTTTATAGGTGTTATCAATACAATCCCGTCTGAAGTTCTCAGTGTCAATGAAGATTCAGCAGAAGTAAATATTGAAAATATCAAGTTTAAAGTTTCCAATGTTTTAAGGAAAATATCAGCGGGGGAAAATGTTGATGTTCTTATACGGCCTGAAGCTGTTACACTTGAAGAGGTTAATGATAAGACAATACTAACAGGCGTTGTTATTGCCAGATCCTTTCTCGGTGACCGGGTGGATTATACTGTTGAAACAAAAAGTTTTACCCTTAAAGTGTCCCTGTATGATCTATACGGACAAACAGCTTTTAAAGAATCACAGCAGATAGGTATAGTCCTTGATGAAAAACGTATGAAAATTCTTGAGAGGTAGTAAATGAAAAAAACAGTTATTCTTAGTTTAGTTATTTTTATATTTCTGGGAGCATCACTGTATTCACAGGAAAATAAGTATTACGGAGCAGATTATATCTATGAAAAGGATGGAGTTGCTGTTTTCTGGGCAGTTCTGAAAGGAGCTGAAATTAAATCAAACACTGTATATATTAATATGGTCCCTCTTGAACCGAATAATCTGTCTTACCGAAAATACAGCGTAATTGAATCAAATGTCTTTTCCGGAGAAGAGAAGATACTTGTTAAATATAAAAAAATTAAAGATGAAAATATTCTCAAGAAAGCATATGGTGATTTTTTAACAATGTCTGAAACAAATTTCCTTTTTTACAGGTCAGGTGATTCAAAGAAAAATCCTCATATGAGTATTTATTATAAAGGGGTACCTGATGCTGCTCCTGAGTTTAAGGATGAGAAACAGATATATGATTTTTTCAAGCATTCGCTGGATAAAATTGTAAACCAATAGTGGATTATTCCTTTCTTATTCCGGGGATTTTCCTGTCACTGGGAATATAACTTAAATTCTCATAATAGTCATATATTATAAACCTTCATCTCTCTAAGTATGAGCTACCCATGAATTAATACTATTAGCTATGTTTTTATAGTTTCCTTATTAAGATGCTCTGCTTTATCAAGGATAAACACTCCAGACAGTGTAAGCACGGTACCTGTAATACTGGAAACACTTACAGCTTCATTAAGGACAATAAACCCCAATAGTGTTGCAACTGCCGGAGCGACAAACAGCCATGCTGATGCAAAAACAGGTCCTGCTTCACGGACCAATACAAGTGTTGCTGTATGTCCTATGATTGAACCGCCTATAACAAGATATAACAAAGGAAATATTGCTTCAGAAGTGAATGAAACAGTTTCAAAAGCAAGTGCAATAATCATGAGAATTAGTCCGCCTGTTAATGACTGTAAAGCGCTGATTAATACTGTATCATCCTCCCTGGAAAAAAGCAGCGGATAAATTGCATTACCGGCTGCATATAATATAACACTGCCAGCAGCTATTGCGAAATAAAGGGGCTTAGCCTCAATTGCCGGGGATGCTATTAAAAAAGATCCAGCCATTCCCAGTATAAATGCAATAAAATGATAAATAGAAAGTTTTTTACCTAAAAACAGGGATGCAAATAATGCAGTTATAAGCGGCCCTGTTGAATCAAGCCTTGCCATGAATCCTGAATCTACACTTGTCTGAGCAATAAACATGCACCCGAATGTCCCGACAGTCATGAAGAGGGAAAGAATTAAGGATCTGAATAATAATGATTTTATTTCATCTAAATTTATTCTCCTGAATATCCTGAGTAGAATAAGCATTATCATGCCTGCTGCAGTAAACCTGATAGCTGCATAAAAAAGAGGTGAAGCACCGGCCTGCAGGCCAAGGCTTATTGCCAGAAAAGTGCTGCCGAATATCAGGCAGACCAGGATGAAAAGACTGTATATTTTGTTTTTCTGCATTGGATCCTCCATGTCATAAGAAATCTATCATTTGTAAATACACAGGTACAGATACAGATTGAAATATTATTATGGGTACAGTAGAATCTGTCCATGAAAAAGTATGAGTATCTATACAGAAGAATCAAAAGGGATATTGAATCAGGCATTATACGTGAAGGGGAAAGACTTCTTTCAATCAGGGAAGAAGCCCTTTCATCCGGCCTTTCAGTAAATACAGTATTAACTGCTTATAATATGCTTGCTGATGAAGGGGTAATCAGACCCCGTGACAGAGGCGGATACTATGTCTGTTCAGGAGTTCTCAGGCTGACCGGGGAGGGAACCGGAAAACATTTTTCTCCACATGAAAGTTTTATTTCAACAAGCAGGGAAACTGGTGAACATCTAGATCAGCTGTATGAAAGGCTTTTACACATAGATTCCAGTTTTGCAAGCGCTGCTCCAGGTCTTGATATTCTTCCTTCCCTTCATTTAAACAATGGCCTTTCCCGGCACAGCAGGACCTGGTTGAATTACGGGAATCCGGAAGGCAGTTATATATTAAGAAAACGGATTGCACTGATTAACCAGGAGACAGATGGAATAACACAGCCTGATGATATAGTTATAACAAACGGGGCGACCGAGGCTATGTCAATTGTAATTCAGACACTTCTGAGTCCGGGTGATAAAGTAGCTTTGGAATCTCCGACATATTTCAATTATTTCAGACAGTTGTCTGATTATGGAATAGATATCATAGAAATTCCTGTCAAGAAAAACGGAATTGATCTCAATATTCTGGAAGACGAGCTGAAAAATAATGAAATAAAAATGATTATCACTCAGCCTAATGTGCAGAATCCGACAGGAATTGTAATGAATGATATCGACAAGGAGAGACTCGTAAATCTTGCTGAATATCATGGTTCTATTCTTGTTCAGGATGATGTTTTCGGTGATCTTTCTTTTACCGGGATTCGCCCGGGGAATCTGAGTTCCTTTTCTGATTATCCCGGAATAATACTTGTATCCTCATATTCAAAGTCTGTTGCTCCGGGGCTCAGGATTGGTTGGATAAGATCTCCACGTTATGCCGGGAAGTTCACAGAGACAAAACTCCGGATATCAATGGATACATCCGGTTTGCCACAGGCAATACTCTCAAGTTTCCTTGGAACAAAGGAACACCGGCGCAATAAACTGAAAATGAGGAATGCCCTGAAGAGCCGTATAGATGATCATCTGAGCCTGTTATCTGATTTTCTTCCGGAAGGAAGTCATATTAACCGGCCGCAAGGGGGCTGCCTTTTATGGATTTCACTGCCTGAGGATATTGATGGCATAAAGCTTTTTGAAGCAACTGCAGAAAAAGGGCTGATCATAACTCCAGGGGCGATTTTTTCTTCAAGCAGTTTTTTCAATAATTATATCAGGATAAACACCGGTTTCAAATTAACGGGTAAGAGAGCAGATGCTCTATCAATATTGAAAGACTGCCGGAAACTGTTAAAATAGCAATTTATGACAAGTTTAATAGTTCTGAAATTGATTTGTATAACTTCAAATATCTTTTTTTAAAAAGCTTATGAATATTTTTTACTCTTTTCTACATTGAAATTCAGTTTGAAAGAGGTTTGGTATAATTTAAAAATAGTACGTTATAAAATATAGAAAAATTATCTGATCTGTTTTGTTACTCCGGAAATTTGTCGAATTTGGGAGCTTTTTCCAGTTCATTATCCCATTTCGCCTTGTATTTATAAAATAAATGACCGCTCGGTTTCATGAATATTTTACTGTCCAGGGAACCTGCAGGTACAACAAGAAGTTTTCCCTCCATCTGAAGGTTCGGAAGTGCAGAGCCGCATTTTGGACAGAAACTTTTCTGGTGTTCTGTAGATTCATACTTGAAAGTTTTCACTTCCTGTTCTCCGGATAACCAGTTTAATTTTGCTGTTGAAGAGAACATATTAGCCGCATGAGCTGAGCCTGTATCTTTTCTGCACAGTTTACAGTGACAGAGATAAAAATCGTCAAAATCACCTTCAATTTCAAATGTAATTTTTCCGCAAAGGCATGAACCTGTATGTTTCATTAAAGATTTCCCCCTGTACTGTTATAATAAAAGATTTCATCAGCCTCTTCCGTCTCTGTATCACTTCCCGTAACCGGCTCTCTCAAGCGCAATCTCCGCAGCCTTCCGTTCGTTCCAGGCAATCTTGCCGTCCGCATATATTATCGAAGACTCGTGTCCCTTTCCCAGGAGTAATATAGTGTCTCCTTCCTCTGCAATTTCAACTGCCTTGTTTATAGCTTCCTGCCTGTCAAGTATCAGGTATAAGTTTTCCTTATTGAAACTGCTGTCTATTCCTGCCTTTATATCTTCAAGAATAACTACCGCATCCTCACCGCGGGGATCCTCATCCGCAAGAATTACTACATCGGAATACTCTGCTGCAATTTTACCCTGAATAGGTCTTTTTTCCGTATCCCTTTCCCCTGCGGAACCGAAAACAGTTATCAGCCGGTTCTTTACTGTCTGTTTTATCAGTGGGAATATTTTCCTGTAAGCACCTGGAGTGTGGGCATAATCCACGATAACGGAAAATGGCTGTCCCATATCTATCGTATCCATCCTTCCTGTCACAGGTGTAACAGAGTCTACAAGAGATGCAAAGTCAGAAATATCCCTTCCGGTGGAAAGAGATGCCGCAAGGACAGATGCGAGTATGTTGTCTATATTGAAGATTCCCGGAATATTCATTGTTGCAGGGTAGTTTTTACCCCTGTAGTTTATATCGAACCTGGTTGTGATTCCGTCTGATTCTATATTGAGGGCAGATAAAATATTTGAGATTTTAATATCTTTTAAAGACTTTTCTGTATCTGCTGATCCGGAGCAGACTGCTGTATTATCTGATGCATCAACATGCTGGAGTTCCCCCTTTCCAAATGCAGAGTCATAACCTGGTTCGCCCGGAGCTGAATGATCCGTGTTATCAGATCCTGGAGCTGATGCACCGTAGTAGCAGTATATTTCAGATCCTGATGCTTTAATAAATTCAGATGCGAATTTCTCGTTCCCGTTTACAATGCAGAAGTCAGTTGCTTTTCTGAAGAGGTTTGCCTTGTCGTTTACATAGTTTTCAATAGTACCGTGAAACTCAAGATGCTCATGAGAGATGTTGGTGAGTACTCCTGAGTTGTATTTTACATCCCTGAGCCTTGCTGTCTTTTCACTCAAGCCGTGGGAAGTTGATTCAACAACAGCATATTTAAAATCATTATCTGCCATACGGGAGAGAATTTTCATTATCTCCGGGGATTCCGGCGTTGACTGCCTGTAGGTATTTTTCTCTATTGTGCCGGAGCAGTCATACTCGACTGTAGATATGAATCCTGCCCTGTATCCCGCATTCCTCAGAAGCTGGTATATGAAGGATACTGAAGAACTCTTCCCGTCTGTTCCTGTAACACCTATTATGTTCAGTTTCTGCGACGGAAAATCATAGTATGCTGAAGAGAATACAGACATTGCAGTCCTGGTATTGTCTGTAAGAATATAAGTGAGCCCTTCAATATATTCATCCGGCTCTTTTTCAATAAATACAGCAGAAGCTCCAAGGGAGTGGGCATTTTTTATAAACCTGTGACCATCTGTATGGATCCCTGTAATTGCGAAAAATGCATATCCTTTTTCAACACTTCTTGAGTCGTATGCAATTCCTGTAATATCTTTCTCTGTACTGCCTTTAATACTTATTATGTTGCAGTATTTTATTAAACCTGATAACCTTTTCATATCGAAGGAATATTAGCAGTAAACTTCTGCTCCTTCAAGTATCGGAGGATTTTTAAATGTTCACAGTCAGGATTGAAGACAGCTTTGCGGCAGCTCATTATATAAAAAACTATCACGGTAAATGCGAAAATCTTCACGGTCACAACTACAAGGTAAGGGTCTATGTGAAAGGGGAGGATCTTGATAAGGGTGGAATGCTGCTTGATTTTTCCATACTCAAGAAAGCGCTTAAAGAGATTTTCAAAGACCTTGATCATAAAAATCTCAATGAAATTGAGCTTTTTAAAAAATATGATCCTTCTGCAGAGCTTATTGCAAAATATATTTTTGACAGGCTTATCCCTCTCCTCCCTGAAGAGGGAACAAGGTACAGTCTTACAAAAGTTGAAATATTCGAGACAGAAAAAAACATGGCAGTTTACGAGGCATAGCTGATGGATTCAGGTGCCCCTATTGAAAGCTTGATGAATTCTGCCGTGCGAGAGAATGAGGATTTTCTCAACAGCCAGATTATTACATATATCGGAAACAAGAGAAGTCTTCTGGATTTCATCGGCAGGGGGATAGACAGAGTAAGAAAGTCTCTGGGAAAGGACAGGCTTGATATTTTCGATGTATTTTCAGGATCCGGGATTGTATCAAGGTTTCTGAAGCAGTATTCAGACAGGCTTGTTGTTAATGATCTTGAAAAATACTCGGAAATTATAAGCAGCTGTTATCTTGCAAACAGGTCGGAAATTGATCTTCCGCTTTTAAAGGAATACCACAGGGATATAATCCATAAACTTGAAAACAATCCTCTTAAAAAAGGATTTATCACGGAGCTCTATTCACCTGAAAATGACAGTGAAATAAAAAAAGGGGAACGGGTTTTCTATAAGGGACGGAATGCAAGGTATATAGATACCGCCCGGCAGCTTATAGAAAAACTGCCGATTGAATACCGGCATTTTTTCCTTGCACCACTTCTTTCAGAGGCATCTGTACATGCAAATACATCGGGAGTTTTCAAGGGATTTTACAAGGATTCATCCCGGAACATAGGGAAATTCGGAGGAAACAACGGGGATGCCCTTATGAGGATTCTCGGGGATATAAATCTTCCTTTTCCTGTATTCAGCAGATTTGACTGCAACGTGGAAATTCACAGGGGAGATTCAAATATTATTGCAGAGTGTGTTGATGAGGTTGACATAGCATACCTTGATCCTCCCTATAATCAGCATCCCTACGGATCGAATTATTTCATGCTAAATCTTATAACAGATTATATCAGGCCTGACAGGATCAGCGAGGTCTCGGGTATTCCTGTTGACTGGAACAGGTCTTCCTTCAACAAGAGGGCAAGATCTTCTGAATCTTTCAGAGAACTTGTTTCTAATCTGAAGGCAAAATACCTTCTTATTTCATTCAATTCGGAAGGGTTTATAAGTCTTGACGAGATGAAGAATATGCTTTCAGGAATAGGTAAGGTCGAAGTGCTTGAAACAAAGTACAATACTTTCAGGGGGAGCCGGAACCTCCGAAACCGTAAGATCCATGTAAAGGAATACCTTTATCTTGTAGAGAAGTATTGAAAGAAGTCATGTGATATATTCACTTTAATAATAACTATTACGAAAACCAATTTAATTTTATCAACAGGAGTCTTTCTTATGAAAATAGCAGGTATTACAGATATTCACGGAGATTTGTCATTTCTGAAAAAAGCTGAAAATTATATCAGGAATGCGGATCTTGTACTTATTTCGGGCGATATCACCCATTTCGGGGGAGAATCTGAAGCATCTGAAATTATTGATAAAATATCAGAAATAAACAGCCGGATATATGCTGTGTCTGGAAACTGCGATAATCCGGAAATAGAAGACTATCTCAGGAGAAAAGGGCTCCTTCCTGAAGAAAGCAGGGCAGAAACAGAAAAATACGCATATGCGGTTTCCGGTACAGGAGGCTCCCTTCCAACTCCTGTCAAAACTCCCCATACAAGAGAGGAAAAAGAATTTGTTCATTTCTATGAGAACAAAGCAGGGAATGCTGAGATTGTAATATCACACCAGCCACCATATAAGACATTTGCAGACAAGGTTATGGGGCATCTTCATACCGGGAGCAAGGCATTGAGATCCTATATTGACCAGATGAAACCTCTTCTATGCCTGTGCGGCCATATTCATGAATCAAGCGGGAAAGAGTATTACGGAAATACCCTTGTCATAAACCCGGGCCCTTTCAAGGACGGGAAGATGGCTGTCATAGAGATAACAGAAGAAGGCAGAGCAGAGGCTGATATAATTAATTTATAATTATATCAGTCTGAATAGAATTTCTATTCTCCTGAATAATGTCGCATTTTTTTAATTTCAGATCTAATTTTTTTACTCTTTATTCTTCTTTCACTTGAAGCTTTTGTCGGCCTGGTCGGGCGTCTTTTTCTTTGTTTCACCAGAGCCGCCATAATCAGGGATACAGCTCTTTCCTCTGCAAGTTCCCTGTTCCTCCGCTGGCTTCTTTCCTCTGATGAGTGGATAACAAGTTCTCCGTCTGAATTTATTCTTTTGCTAAGTCTCAGGTTTATCACTTCCTTTTCTTCCGGGGAAACCGGCAGGCTTTCTACAGGTATTTTCAAGACAGTTTTTGTTGATGTCTTATTAACATTCTGTCCGCCCGGGCCTCCTGATCTTGCAAATGAGAAATCTCCGTATGTTTTTATCCACTGTTCAAGTGTTTCTCTGTTCATTTACCTGTTTTCATCCTCTGCAAAACAGCAGTGATATAAGGGAATCCTTAAAAATATAATACAGGTTTATCGGGGAAAATTAAAACTTCATAAATAATTTATTTATCTTTAATATTACACCTGTGATAAAATTATATCATTATTCAAGGGGGATTCCATGACAAAACTCGACCGGCTTGCAGAACTTCTTAAAAAAGCGCCTGACGAGGTTTTTATCCAGCCTCATAATGTGCCTGATCCTGATGCGCTTGCAAGTTCTTTTGCGCTCCAGGACCTTCTCCATCAGAAAGGGATTGAATCGGTAATTGTCTATGAAAACGAGGTTGAGAAGGCAAATTCGCTTAAAATGCTTGAGCTCTTCGGCATTAATATATTTCCTGCAGCAGAAGTTGCAACACTCGGGGAAGAGGACTGGACTGTTCTTGTTGATGTTCAGAAGGGGAATTCAAATGTGACTGATCTAGTTACTGATGAGGTTGCGGTTATTGATCACCATGAGTATATGGGGAATAAAAACTACCAGTTTGAGGATGTGAGACCTGAAGTCGGAGCCTGTTCAAGTATACTTGCTTCCTATTATTTTGAAAACAATCTTGAGATGTCAAGGAATACCGCAACAGCTCTTCTTTACGGTATCTTCATGGATACAGATAACCTTACAAGGGGAGTATCTGTATTTGATATTGATATGTTCTACCGTCTCTACAGTCTTTCAAACATAACCCATATTAGCGAGCTTAAAGGGAACCAGATAAGCAAGTCTGATTTACTGGATTATGCAAAAGCTTTCAGCTCAGTCGAGATATATGATGAGATTGGATTTCTCTACCTTGATAATACAAATGATTCTCTTCTCGGGGCTGCAAGCGATATTGTCATAACAATAGCAGGGGTGAATGTTGTTGTCGCATATTCTCCCAGGGAAGGGGGGATAAAGTTCTCAACCCGCAGTATCAACAAAAATATAAAGGCGAATGATTTTATCAGGTTTATTCTAAAGGATACAGGATTCGGAGGGGGACACGATTCAATGGCAGGGGGATTCCTCCCCAGGGAAAACCTTGAAGAAAACAAGAGCCTCGATACATTTGTCAGGTACAGGGCTATATCATACCTTGATATGATAAAAAACAGGATTTAAAAAATACCATACCAGCTATGCAGTTTTATCCATGATCCAGGATTTCTAAACTTCCTTGAACTGGTTGTAGATTACAAGGATTTCAGGCAGTGTTTCCTTGAAGCAGGCAAGAATTTTCGGGTCAAAATGGCCTTTCATCTCGTTCTCCATTATGTTTAATGCTTCTTCAACTGAAAGTGCTTTTTTATATGGACGGGCAGATGTAAGTGCGTCAAACACATCAGCAATAGCTACAATTCTTCCTGCAAGGGGGATATCAGTGCCTTTGAGACCTTCCGGGTATCCGTGTCCGCTGAATTTTTCGTGATGCCCCCCTATGATATCTACTGCAGTCTGAAGAACTGACCGGGTCAGGATATTGTCAAGTCTGCTGTTCATATTCTCAATTACCTTTTTACCGGTATCTACATGGGTTTTCATGATGCTGAATTCGTCCCTGTCCAGCGGCCCCTCTTTTAAGAGTATTCTGTCCGGAATCCCTATTTTCCCGATATCATGGAGAGGCGCGAACCATTTAATCTCCCTTATAAAACGGGGAGTTACTGTTTTATGTTTATTGTAATATTTCAAAGCTGTGAGATATGAATATTCAGTCATTCTCTTGATATGAAGAGATGTTTCATTGTCTTTTTCATGCATCAGCGTTATGAAGGAATTTGAAGTTTCTGCAATTATTTCCTGAATAAGAAATTCGACATAGAGTTTCTGTTTCAATACACCTGCAATTCTGAGGGCAAACTCTGAATCAGATTCAGTGTATGCGTTTTCTTTAAGGCTTGAGATAAAAAGAAAACCGATGCACCTGTTCTGGAAAAACATCGGAACAGTCAGGCTTGACCTGATATTTTCCCTTAAAATATTCTGCGTTGATAATGAAACATCTCTGTTTGATGCATATTTTTCAAGATTGTTTATTATTCTTGGTGTCCTGTCTTTGAGAAGCTTATCAAGGCTGGTATCTGAAATTCTTTCAGTAAAGCCGGGCTGAAGATATATTGGCTGGTATGATGCATATGCTGTTTCTGCTATGACAGTATTGTGCTTATCAATAAAAGCAAGGGCTATCCTGTCGCAGCTTATTTCCTCTGAAATTTGTTTATATATGAATTTCAGGATATCATCGAGATTCCCGTGTATATCTATATCCTGTATTTTCCTGTCTCTTTCAATATTGGCTGTTATCCTTGTGAAAATGCTGCTGAAAATACCTGATTCCGCATAATTCTGCTGGCATGTTATTTTAGTTATCTTTTCTTTTTTCTGGAAATTCAGAAGATTTTTTATATTCTCAAGGCCATTGATGAGATTCCTGAAAAAGCATGAAAATCTGTAGTTGAGAAAGAAAGTATATAAAGTAATTCCAAGTGCTGTTAAAAGTGTAGCAGAAGAAATAATAAACAGAAAATGAAAATTTCCTACTCTCTTGCTGTTTATACTGTCAAGAAGACTTGCAGCTGTTTTGGAAATCTCCCTTATATATTCATCCCTTTCCCTGCTGTTTGAGTAATCAGGTTTGTTTAAATTGAAATTAATATCCAGAATTTCAGATATTTTTTCTATTTTGATATCAAGATTATTGTATTGAATTATTACTTCATCTGTAACTGCAGTATTTTTATTAAGAGATTTGATAAGGCTGTTCAATTCCTTATATGTTTCCCGTTTTACAGTTTCAAGTTTATTTGTATGAAAGTAATTTACGACAGAAAATGATAATGGGAGAACAATAAAAACAAGGAGAAGAATATGAAGGATAAAGAGAATTCTGATACTTGATTTTATACTGATAATTTTTTTCATTTATGATCAACATCTCCATAAATAAATTATTAAGTTGTTTAAATAATGAAAAAAGATTTTTAAAAGAAGTTATTTTTAAATGTAAACATAAAAAAACCCCGGAATAATTTCCGGGGTGATTGATGCCGCCGATCAGAATCGAACTGATGACACGAGGATTTTCAGTCCTCTGCTCTACCGACTGAGCTACAGCGGCGATCACGTTGATAGTTATATATTTATCCGAAAAAAATGTCAATCAGCTGTGAAAAAAAAATTAAATAAATGTTTATACAGTTAATATTAAGAACTGTATTTAAAGTATATACTGCAATGAGTTATCAGTATAAATATTTTTACAGGCAGTTCTTCCTGGTGATTTTTTCCGTGGGAAACATATGCATCAGATTCAATGTAAATACATCACAGGATAGAAGTAATTATTATCAACACATAAGGGTGATTCTCTTGAAAAGATTATTCATTATATATAATATCTAAAGTTATTATTAAAGTAATTTAGTAATTGTAAAATATTTCCGTGACATTAATCAGTTGATGCCGGATAACAGAAAATATTAAAAAAAGGCGGCAGCCGAAGATGCTGATAAACAGGTGGAAGGCCTGATAAATACAGCCGGTAAAAATAACTGCCGTGAATTGCTCAGGAGGCTATTTTGTATAAACCAGTGGATCCCAAAGTTAATTTTCCTCAGATGGAAGAAAATATACTTGAATTCTGGCAGAAACAGGGGATTTTCAAGAAATCAATTGAACAGAGAGAGGGATGTGATGAATATGTATTCTATGACGGACCTCCGTTTGCAACAGGTCTCCCTCATTTCGGACATTTCGTACCCGGTACAGTAAAAGATATCTATCCAAGATATCAGACAATGAAGGGCAAGAAAGTAGACAGAAGATTCGGATGGGACTGTCACGGTCTTCCTGTAGAATATGAAATGGAAAAAGAACTCGGTATTTCCGGTAAGACTGAAATTGAAAAATTCGGCGTTGCGAAATTCAATGAATCATGCCGGTCAATCGTTTTAAGATATACAAAAGAATGGGAAAACATTGTTACCAGAATGGGTAGATGGGTTGATTTTGAAAACGACTACAAGACAATGAATCCCGACTACATGGAATCAATCTGGTGGGTTGTAAAGCAGCTCTGGGACAAGGGACTCATGTATGAAGGTTACTATATCCTTCCTTACTGCCCCAGGTGTTCTACAGTTCTTTCAAACCATGAGCTTAACCTCGGAGGATACAAGGAAGTACATGATCCTGCTATTACAATCAAGTTCAAGGCAGACGGAGAGGATAATACATATTTCCTCGCATGGACAACAACTCCATGGACGCTTCCTTCAAACCTTGCGCTTGCTGTTGGGAACGATGTTGAATATGTGAAAGTAGCTGACAGCGGCGAAAACTATATCATGGCTAAAGACAGACTCTCTGCATACTACAAGAATGAAGATGAATACACTTTAGTATGGACAAAGAAAGGATCCGAGCTTCTCGGTATGAGCTATGAGCCTCTTTTCCCTTATTTTGCAGATGCAAAGGAAAAAGGTGCATTCAGGGTATTTGCAGCAGACTATGTAACAACAGAAGATGGTACAGGTATTGTTCACACAGCTCCGGGCTTCGGTGAAGATGACTATGCAACTCTTAAAGGTACAGGTATTCCTACAGTATGTCCGATAGACGGTGAATGTAAGTTTACTGATGAAGTAGCTGACTATGAAGGCAGATTTGTTAAAGACTGTGACAAGGATATTATCAAGAGACTCAAGGAAGAAGGCAAGCTGATCTTAAGACAGCAGTATCTTCATAACTATCCTCACTGCTGGAGATGCTCATCTCCTCTTATCTACAGGGCAATCTCTTCATGGTTTGTCGATATCGACAAGATCAAACAGAAGATGCTTGATGCAAACCAGGAAATATACTGGATGCCGGGACACCTCAAGGACGGAAGGTTCGGAAAGTGGCTCGAAGGGGCAAGAGACTGGGCAATTTCCAGAAACAGGTACTGGGGTAACCCGATCCCTGTATGGAAGTGCGACAGCTGCAATGAAACAGACTGTCTCGGTTCACGTGCAGAGCTTGAAGAAAAGACAGGAAAGAAGGTTGATGACCTTCATAAACATATAATCGATGATCTTACATATGAGTGTAAGTGCGGCGGAACAATGAAGAGAGTTCCGGAAGTTCTTGACTGCTGGTTTGAGTCAGGTTCAATGCCTTATGCCCAGGTTCATTATCCGTTTGAAAACAAGGAGCATTTTGAGAGTCATTTCCCTGCAGACTTTATCTGTGAAGGTCTTGACCAGACAAGGGGATGGTTCTACACACTTACAATTCTTGCAGCAGCTATCTTTGACAAGCCTGCTTTCAAGAATGTTGTTGTAAACGGACTTGTTCTTGCAGAAGACGGAAAAAAGATGTCAAAGTCTGCAAGAAACTACTCAGACCCTGTTGAAGTTATCAACCAGTACGGTGCAGATGCCTTAAGGTTCCTCCTTACAAACTCAGGTATTGTAAGGGCTGAAGACTTGAGATACTCGGATGAAAGTGTCAAGGATATTCTGAAGTCAATAATTATCCCGATATGGAACGCATACAGCTTTTTTGTAACATATGCAAATATCGACAACATTAAAGTTACTGATGCTCCTTCAAATCCTTCAAATCCTCTGGATCAGTGGATACTGAGTGAAGCTGAAAAGCTTACACAGGAAGTAACAGATTACCTTGAAGCTTATGATATTCACAGGGCAAACACATGCTTTATCAATTTTATAGATCTTCTTAACAACTGGTATATAAGAAGATCAAGAAGAAGATTCTGGAAATCAGAAAATGACCTTGACAAGGACCAGGCATACCAGACTCTGTACTCTGTTCTCATGAAGTACATAAAACTGGCATGTCCTGTAATACCTTTTATTACAGAGGAGATCTACCAGAACCTGAGAACTGATTCAATGCCTGAATCAATTCACCTGTGCGACTATCCTGTTGCTGATGCATCTGTAAGAGATGAGGCTCTCGAAAAGAAGATGGAAGTTACTCAGCATGCAGTATCAATGGGCAGAGCATTGAGAGCAAACTTCTCACTCAAGATAAGACAGCCGCTCAAGGCTATCTACCTTGTAACAAGGGATGCCGAGGAAAAAACAATTCTCAAAGAGATGGAAGGAATTATTTCCGAAGAGCTCAATGTCAAGGAAGTTGTAATCAGGGACAATGAGGAAGAGCTTGTTGAATACGAAGCCAAGGCAAACTTCAGAGTCCTGGGTAAAGTTCTCGGAAAGAGTATGAAAGCAGGCGCTGCAAAGATTGAAGAGCTTTCAATGGACGAAATCAAGTCTCTCCTTGACGGCGCTACACTTTCAATTGATATTGACGGTGCAAGCTATGATATTACAAGTGAAAGCATTGTTGTTCAGAGAAACGAGAAGGAAAACCTTAAAGTACTGAATGAAGGGTCGCTTACAATCGGTCTTGATACAGAACTCACAGATGCTCTCAGGCAGGAAGGGGTTGTAAGAGACCTGGTGAGAAATATTCAGAGCCTCAGAAAAGATTCAGGGCTTGATGTATCAGACAGAATAAAGCTCTGCATCTCAGGTGCTGATGAAATAAGGGCTTCAGTAGACAGCCACGAAGAGTATATGAAGAATGAGACTCTTACAGTTGAGTGGGACTGGAAAGAAGCTGATAATGCCAAAGAATTTGAATGCGGTGACTACAGTTGCAAGATAGCGCTGGAAAAAGTATAAGACTTATAAAAGCTGCCGGAAAGTATCTCAGGGCTGCAGCTGAGGCAAATGCCTTATATGCAGTTCTGCTGTCTTTAATAATTTTAAGCAGCTGTACATCATTGAAAGACAGTTATAAAGCAGCCCCCTACAGTTCATTACCGGGGGGCTGTCTTTTTTATTTTGCCCTTGATCCTGTTATTCTTCCGCTTGATGAGGTGGAAGACAGCATAAGGCCTCTTCTTGAGAGAACAGAAGAAATAACAGGGGGAGCGATCCGGGGTGAATATTATCTCCTTTTAAGAGGGAGTTACCCGGATACTTTTGCTGAGAAAAGGATTTCTGAAACTGCCGGGTGGCTGAAAGGTGATTGTAATCACTGTTACCATAATGAAGATAGAAATATTTCCCTCTTTTTTGCAAGGAATAATCATATTTTTGTTTCAAATTACATGAATCCTGAATCTGGTGATAAACCGATTCAAAAGATCTATGATAATTATAAAAGAAGAAACAAAGATGATATTGCAGATTCTTTTCCATCTGAATATTTTACAAACAGGGACAGGAGCAATCTGTTTCAGTTTTATTCAGAAAAAGGATCAGATATTGTTCCTGTTTTAAATGAAAGAAGGCTGGAATCTCCCGGAATAGGTGCTGTTGAAATAGTCCTGAAAGAATCAGTTTCTGATAAGAGGGAATTCATGTTTGAAAGCATACTTTCTTTTTCTTCTGAGAAGGAGGCAGGTAGATACTCACCTGCATTGAAACTTGTGCTTCTTGATCTGATACGAAAAGAGGATTCCGGGTATAAAGCGGCAAACGGGAGAAGGTTTTCTGTTGTAAAGGATGAGAATATTTTAAGAGTTTCTGATATAATTGTTTCAGACAGGGTAACAGGCAGGTTTTTCAATAAAATTATCCATACACCCCTCAGTAAATAGAGGATTATTACCCCGCTTACAAACGGGGGGATGTGGTTCTGAACTGAAATTTCTAAAATTATGTAGCAAGATCCGGGTTATTAAACCGCCACAGGCGGGGATCTAAAACCCTTCTTGCGAATAAAAAGGACAGGTATTCTGATGAAAATTGGCGTGGTTGATTATGAGGCCGGGAATTTAAGGAGTGTTGAAACAGTTCTTAAACACCTGGGAGCTGATTATATTATTTCAAACGATACTGATTTACTTTACAAGAGTGATAAGGTAATTTTTCCGGGTGTCGGAGAGGCAAGTTCCGCAATGTCAGTGCTCAAGAGGGATTCACTTGATGATTTTCTTAAAAGCTATGCAAAGACAGGGAAGCTTATTCTCGGTATATGCCTGGGAAGCCAGATAATTCTTGACAGATCTGAAGAAGGCCCTGTTGACTGCCTTTCTCTTATCCCGGGAAATGTTGTTTCGTTTAAAAAGGAGATGGGGCTGAAAATTCCTCAGATCGGATGGAACAGCGTTAAATCAGAAAAAGATCATTTTCTTTTCAAGGGGATTCCCGAAGGTTCATCCTTCTATTTTGTACACTCATACTACACCGATGTTGAGGAAACGTATTCGATCGGAAAGACTGATTACGGTATCACATTTTCATCTGCACTTGCTAAAGACAATGTGTCTGCTGTACAGTTCCATCCGGAAAAGTCAGGCCGTCACGGCATAAAGCTTATTGACAACTTCCTTAAGGAGGAAAAATAGATGCTTAAGAAAAGAGTGATTGTATGCCTCGATGTAAGGGACGGTAAAACAACTAAGGGAATTAAATTCAAGGGAAATATTGATATAGGTGACCCTGTGGAGATGGCTGAAAAGTATTATCTCGAAGGTGTTGATGAGCTTGTATTCTATGATATTACAGCCTCTGCCGAGAAGCGGGGGATAATGCTTGATGTTGTTGAAAAAGTCGCTGAGAAGATCTTTATTCCGTTTTCGGTAGGCGGTGGGATTGCTTCAGTTGCAGATATGAGAAGCGTTCTTCTTGCAGGTGCTGAGAAAATCAGCGTTAATTCACAGGCTGTGAAAAATCCTTCAATTATTGAAGAGGGTGCATCTGTATACGGCAGGCAGTGCATAGTCCTTGGTATGGATGCATTATACGATGAATCAATGCCTTCCAGATACAGGATTGTAATAAACGGCGGAAGAACTCCAACAGAACTCGATGCTCTTGAATGGGCCTTAAAGGCCGAGAAGCTTGGAGCGGGGGAGATTGTTCTCAACTCAATTGATGCGGATGGTACAAAAGACGGGTATAATATTCATCTCACAAGAATGATGAGTGAAGCACTCAACATACCTGTTGTAGCTTCAGGCGGAGCAGGCAAGCCTGTCCATCTGAGGGATGTATTTACAGAGGGCAAGGCCGATGCTGCGCTTATTGCCTCAATGGTCCATTTCGGAGAGTACAGTCTTAAGGAAATCAAGGATTATCTTGACAGGGAAAATGTTCCTGTAAGACTTGACTGGTAAATACCGGGTTTCAGTTTTAATAAAAGCTTTAATAGTAAAGGCTCTTTAAGTTAATAATCGTCGAAGTAAAACAATATTTTTATATTGTTCTGATTTTAACAGTTATCTTGTCATAAACTGTTAAAATATATATATTATTAACAGGTGCATTATTTAATGCTTTAATTCCTGGTACTTTCTGCTCCGGCTGAAGACTGGGATTTGTCCTGAATTACACAGTACAGTTTAACTGACGCATTTGAAAACAGTTTTATTGTGCCTGGAAATAGATTATTTGTAAAAAGAAGGTAGAACAGATATGCCGACATATGATTATGAATGCAGTTCATGCGGTTTACAGTTTGAGGTTTTTCAGTCAATGTCTGATGACCCTATCAAGGAATGTCCAAATTGCGGAAAAGAGGTTAAGAGACTCGTAGGTGGAGGCCTCGGTGTTATTTTCAAGGGAAGCGGTTTCTACGTTACAGATAATAACAAAAGTAATTCTGCTGCTCCGGGAGCTTCCAAAAGTTCTGATAAGAAATAATATCGAGAGATATAAAATAGCCGGACGCAGTAAAGAATAATGTTTCCGGACAAAAATAAAAAAAGCTGTCTGGGATCAGACAGCTTTTTTTATGGATGTTTAAGTAAAATAATTAAGAGGTTTGTATGTCCAAGGTGAAAAAAACCAACGCTGTGCGAATTCTGGACAGCAGGAAAATATCTTATAAAATATATACATATGAAACAGACGACGGGTTTAATGACGGAATATCTGTCGCTTCTAAAATATTTAAAGATACAGATTCTGTTTTCAAGACTCTTGTAACTGAAGGGGTGAAAAAGGAAATATTTATTTTTATTATTCCTGTTGCATCGGAACTTGATTTAAAAAAAGCAGCTTCAGTTGCGGGTGAAAAAAAGATTGATATGGTACCTGTTAAGAAGATTTTTGATTTAACCGGGTATATCAGGGGAGGATGCTCTCCTGTCGGAATGAAAAAACTCTATAAGACTTTTATTGACTGCTCGGTTGAAAATATTGAAAATATAATAGTCAGCGGCGGAAAAATAGGGCTTCAGATTGAAATGACACCTGATGATCTCATTAAAATAATAGATGCTGAAGTCGCTGATGTTGTTAAATAATGTCGGTAAAAGTGAAAGCCTCTTAATCCTGATTTTTATTCTGCAGGGTAAAGCACTCTTATCCCGTTGATATTGCGTGATGGCCCGGAACCCCATTTGTCCGAAATATTGTAAATTTTATTGAATATATGTTCTTCAGGGAATTCCGGGTCATTCATGAAAAAACCATCAGAATCATATCCTGTAAGAACAATGTAATGGGGCGCATTTTTATAAGTCACTTCTGCTATAACAGGCTTTCTGCTGTCCAGATAGTATTTTATCAGCAATGTATCTGCAGGTCCTGCTTTCCAGTCAAAACGTGTATATACATATCCTTTATTATAATTGCAGATAGAAGGCCAGTAGAGTTTTACTTTACCAAGATATTTTATCCCTTCATATGCATCTTCAAAACCGTTGTTTTTTTTCAGCCAGTTGTTCAGGTTATCCGGTGTTATATTATTGCCGCTGAAATATGACAGTACCATTGAAATACTGGTTAGAGCGCAGCCGTGTGTTCTTATAGTGAGATCTGATCCTGTCCCCAGTTTTTCATCTGCCCATGGAGCGTTTTTGCCCTGTTTTAAAACTGGTACAGGGAGTGGTTTTCCTGTTTCATGTGAATAAACAGAAAGAAAATTAAACATGAATAATGTAAATAATAAAAATATTCTGTATCTGAATCTCATAAAAATACCGTCTCTTAAAATCTGTTAAAACAGAACTGATCATACCATAAAAATGTATTCTGTTAACAGTTAAAAAAGTTAACTGGAAAAACTTCTCCGGTCGAGTAGTTCGACAAAAAGGGCGAAT
Source organism: Spirochaetia bacterium (assembly GCA_963662265.2). Taxonomy (GTDB): domain Bacteria; phylum Spirochaetota; class Spirochaetia; order CADAEX01; family CADAEX01. The sequence goes on from CAXXHA010000011.1 coordinate 128,275, forward strand.
CTCAATAGGTGTATTGGAAAGTATTTATCCTTAGTATATGTAAATCTATATATAGAATGAACTTATATATAGATGGTGATTAATTATGAAGTTGGCACAAATAATGCTTTTATATCATTGGAAAACAATTACCAAGGGGGATTGTATGAGAAATATAGTAAATACGGTTTTTATTATTTTTACATTGACAGTGCTTTTTTCATGTTCAGATCCTACTGCAGCAGGATATGATGAAACAGCTGATATAACTGAAAATACTACTGCCGGTACAGATACAGCTGATTCAGTAGGTGCAGTAGAATCAACAGATTCAACTGATTCAGCTGATTCAACCGATTCAACCGATTCAACCGATTCAACCGATTCAACCGATTCAACCGACAGGATTGAAGCAGCAGACTTTTCAGAAGTTTCTGACGGCTCATCACTGACAGATTACGGATTTACAGTAAGCGTTGACAGTTCAGGTAATGAAGCATTTGTAATCAACGATGGAGCAATTGAATTAAACAGCGAAAATGGCTGGTTTGACTTTTCCACTACTGATTTTGAAATTGACAGAAGCAGCAGTAACGGAATTAAAGCAGAATGGGAAATCAGGTATCCTGAAGCAATAGATCAGCTTGACCGTGAAATGGCTAAGTATGAATTCCCTGTCAGCTGATTCTTATGACATTATGATTGTTTATGGCTGTAAATAACAGTTTCTATTTTTTCAACTGTTTCTGCTATCATTTCATCAAGCTTGAGAAGTTCGAAAGATTCATTTATTTTATCAAAGTCCGGCTTTACAAGGGGATGATCCGGCGCAAAAATTGTACAGCAGTCATCGTATGGCAGTATTGAAGTCTCAAAAGTGTCAATCTTCTTCGCTATCTGTATAATTTCCTCCTTATCAAGACCAATCAGAGGCCTGAAAACCGGAAGTGTTGTTTTTGAACCTGTAAATCTCATGCTTTCTGCTGTCTGGCTTGCAACCTGGCTCAGGCTTTCTCCTGTAATAAGAGAGTTCGCACGGATATTTTCCGCTGTGATATCTGCGATCTTCATCATTGCACCCCTTGAAAGGAGTGTAACCTCTTCTTTTCTGCAGTTTTCCCTTATGTAAATCTGTATATCTGTAAACGGGACTATATGCAGCTTGATTGAGGGAAGATAAAGTGAAAGCCTTTCCGCAAGTTCCCTGACCTTGTCAAGTGACTGATCTGAAGTGTAGGGGTATGTATGGAAATAGACTGCTTCAAGGTATGCGCCTCTCTTGCCCATCATCCATCCCGCAACAGGCGAATCTATGCCGCCGGAAAGAAGAAGTACGCTTTTTCCCGCAATTCCTGCCGGAAGTCCTCCCGGGCCCCTTGTCTCAGGTCCGTAGATAAAAGCCTGCTCCCTTATTTCAACTGATATTTTAAAATCCGGTTTCTTTACATTGACTTTCAGTGAATCAAATTTATCAAGAATAATTTCACCAAGCCTGCATGAGATTTCATATGAGCCAAGCGGAAATCCCTTGTCAGATCTCCTGCTTTCAATTTTAAAAGTCTTAAGATCCTCATTTTCAGAAAGTATTTTCTCTGAAAGCGAGAGGACAGTTTTTTCAATAGTTTCCATATTTTTGGAAACTGAATATGCCTTAGTGTAAGCTACAATGCCGAATACCCTGGAGAGAGTGTTTTCTATATGTTCAACAACTTCAGGTTTATCCATATCTTCTGATTGAAGAAAAAACCTGCCTGCCCTGCCTGTTATCCGGACGCTGATGCTTCCTAGCTGTTTTTTTATATTATTGACAAGCTTTTTTTCAAAGGCTTTTCTGTTTCCCCCCTTAAGGCTGATTTCTCCAATTTTTATCAGAAAAAGCTGTTTCATTTATTTCTCTCCGGGTTACTGATTATCTGAGCGTAAAATACAGTTTCATAGCTTCAGATTTATGTTTGAATTATTTAAAAATATTACACAGCAATATAGCATACAATTGAAACCTGTTTAAGAGGTTTTCAGAGACTGCAGAAATATTCTGTTCAGGGGATATCCTTGTGTTTCCTGAAGAATTAAAAAACAGATCACGTGGATTATGTTGAATTACAGATATTTATCTAATAAAGCTGATTTCTGTAATCAGTCAGTAATATATTCATAATAATCATTTTCAGAAGATTAAACCCGGTGCAGCTTGATTACGGGATTGTTCAGCCAGATTGTTTATCTTGAAATACCGAGAAGCTTGTTTACCTCTTCCTCCAGCGCATCACAGAAATTATTTATATCATCTTCAGTCGTTGTAAAGCCGGTGGAAATCCTGACAGCTGAGAATGCTTTTTTATTGTTAATTTTCATTGCAGACAAGGTGTCTGAGTGTTTTTTATTGTTTGATGAGCATGCAGATCCTGATGAAATACAGAATCCCCTGTCGCTTAAAACCCTTGTAAGGACTTCTGCCGGAACAGGCTTGAATGATGTATTCAGTATATAAGGTGAATAGTTTTCATCAGACCTTTTTCTTTCATCCGGGATTATTTCACAGCCTCTGACAGAAGACAGCCTGTCAAAAAGCAATTTATAAAGCTTTTCAGCCTTGTTGTGTCTTTCTGAAAAATTATTAACCGCCTTTTCAAGTGCAAGCGCTGTACCGTGTATTCCGGGAAGGTTTTCTGTACCGGCTCTCAATCCCCCCTCCTGTCCGCCCCCGGTAAACAGAGGCATTATGCTGCTGTTTACAACAAGAATACCGCAGCCTCTCGGCCCTGAGAACTTATGAGCGCTAATTGAGACAGTATCAATATTATTGTCTGCCGGATTGAAACTGACTTTTCCTATTCCCTGAACTGCATCGCAGTGGAAATGTATTTTAAGGCTGTTATCTTTTGCATATTTCTTCACAGCCGAGGCAGTTTCATGTACCGGCTGAACAGCTCCTGTTTCATTATTTACAAGCATCAGTGAAACAAACTGAACATCACTGTCCATTTGTTTCATGAAAGATTCAGGTCTGGCAATACCGTTTTTTTCAGGATTTATCATGATTACAGTAAATCCTGCCTCTTTGAGAATTTTACATGGTTCTGATACTGCGGGGTGTTCAATTGAGGAAACAAGTATTTTCCCCCGCTTTTTTTTCCTCAGGAGAGACAAGAGAGCTATATTGTTTGATTCTGTGCCGCCTGAAGTGAAATATATGTTTTTATTCTGAACTGAAAGAGATTTTGCACAGATCTCCCTTGATTTTTCGAGTAGATTTTTTGCTTTAAGTCCCTCGCTGTGTAAAGATGAAGGATTTCCGAATATTTCTGATGCTGTTTCAGCTGATTTCTTAATAATTTCAGGATCAGGAACAGATGTTGCTGCCCAGTCAAGATAAGTGCTCATGGTTTTAGATTATAATTTGTTAAAAAAATCATCAATATATTTTATAAATATATTGGAACAATATTGATGAAAAAATTTATTTAAGATATTATATATATATTATGAAGACTATATATACATGTGAAAGTGACACCCTGAAAGTCTACTCACAGAAAATCAAGGTTTGTGGACATCCGGTTAGACTGAAAATACTATGCTTTATCAAAACAGGTGCACCCTGTGTTAAAGAGATGTGGGAATGTCTTGACCAGCCTCAGCCGGTTATTTCACAGCACCTGGCAGTTCTGAAGGAAAATGGGGTTGTAAGTTCTGAAATTGACGGAAATAGAAGAATTTATAAGATAATAGATCCATTTGTTGACAATATGCTGACATTGATTGCAGAGTGCCTTACAAAAGAAGCGGATGAAAAGAAAAAATAAAAATTTTTATTAATTAACATCAGCAAAACCGGGAATAATAATCCCGGTATTTTTTTATATATTTATATTTAACAGATGAAAACTGCTTTTGAAGCAGCATTCATCTGTTTTTTTATGCTAGAAATCTGTGTAATACTGTTTATCAAGTATGAAATTAAGCCTTCTGTAGATAGAACTGATTTTCTCAATCATTCCGGAATCAGTGCTGTCGGGAAGTTCATCCATAAGATTATCGAGACTACCTATGCTGGTGGCAAGAGCATTGTCAAAACTCTTAGATACTTTCAGCCAGTAATTTCCCCTGTTGTCTGTATTCAATGATATAAAGCCAAGCTGTTTCCCTTTTTTCTTTGCCGGGCATGTGTATAGCAGGAATTTGATATTCTGAATTATTATGTTGAGAGCTGTATATGAGTTCATGTTCCCCTTGTGCGGCAGGTTTTTTACCGACATCCTGACAGGATCCATAAAAGGTACAACCCTGAGAATATTTTTCAGTTTTTCACCGTACAGGAGTTCAAAATTTTTATAGACAATCTTGCCGGAAATGCCTGAAGGGATGAAAATCTTGCTGAAGTCAGATTTTCTGTGAATATCAACAAGTTTCTCCCAGTCAAGTACAGCCATTTTTTTCTTTTTACCCTTGAAAGTTTCAATCTTGAAAAGATACTCTCCAAGTTTGAGTGAATTTGAAGTATCCCGCTTATTTCTCCTGTCGCCGGGTATTTCCTTACTCATAAGACGGTCTGCAAGCCCCGGTGATATATTCTTAAGCCATTCTTTTCTCAGCGGTGAAACTGAGTGGGCAAACATCTTGCTTGTTCTTACAATTTCACCTGCAACAATAAACTGCGGATTTTCCTTGAACATGACAGAACCGGGATGTATATGGATTTTATCGGCAGTAAGACTCCTGTAGCTGCCTTTACCCGCTTTTACACATACAAACTGTATTAACCCTTTGCAGACGCAGTAGAGGTAGTCAGCTGTGCTTCCTCCTGATGAAATAGGAACCCCTATATCTTCTCTTACAATATCTTCAAGCTGGGTTTTTATGTTCAGAAGTTCGTTCATCACTTTTATATCAAGGTAGTATCTGTCGCAGAATTCCTCTTTCTTTTCAGATGCTTCAAATTTCCTGAATATTTTAAGATATGAAACAAAGTCGCCTTCTTTTGTTCTGAGAGAGTGGTGTGCTTTTCTCGCTTCAAACTCCTCGCCCTGCGGCAGGAGGAAGGGTGAATTAGTGGAGAGAAATGTTGCTGCAATTAGAACTTCCTCAATAACATCCGGGTGGTTATAAACTGCCTCAACTATGATTCTTGAAAGCCTCGGGGAGAGGGGGAATTTAACCATCATTTCACCGGCCCTGGTAAGAGTATGGTCATTATTAATAGCTTCAAGAAGCTTGAGTGTATCAACAGCCCCTATAATACCCTGTTTGCCCGGGGATGAAATAAAATCGAATGATTCAAAATCTCTGATTCCAAGTTCAGCCATCCTGAGTACAACCTCGGAAAGGTCAGTCCTGTATATCTCTTCTTTTGTGAAAAGCTGCCTTGTTTCAAAATCGCTTCTTGTATAGAGCCTGTAACATGTCCCTTCCTGTGTTCTTCCGGCTCTCCCTTTTCTCTGGTTGCAGGATGCTTTTGAAATATCTGTTTCAAGAAGGGCAGAAGTAAATGTTCTCGGATTATAGTTGTTTATTTTCGCAAGACCTGAATCAATAACAGATGTAATCCCGTCAATTGTCACGCTGGTTTCTGCTATGTTTGTCGAAACAACAATCTTTGTTTTTCCCCTTGGGGTCTGCACAAAAACCCTTTCCTGCTCCTCTTTTGAAAGCCTTCCGTAGAGGGGGAGAATTACCATTTTTCTTCTCAAGGGGGATGCATTGAGCATTCTAATGCAGTCTTTTATCTGCTTTTCCCCTGACAGAAATACAAGTATATCTCCCTTTCTCCTCTCCTTTATAACCCTGCTTATAATGTCGTTGATTTTCATAATCAGCTCATCATAGCTGTTTCTTCCCTCTTTAAGGGGTGAATATACAATTCCGACCGGAAATACAATCGAATCTATATGTACTACAGGAACTCCCCCGAAATATTCGGAAAAAACAGTTGTATTGATGGTAGCAGATGAAATAATAACCTTAAAATCTTTTCTCTCCTCAATTACCCTCTTGAGAAGGCCGAGGATGAAATCAATATTGAGACTCCTTTCATGTGCCTCATCTATAATTATACAGCTGTATTTTGATAGAAGCGGATCTGTTTTTATCTCCTGCAGAAGTATGCCGTCTGTCATTACTTTCAGAAGTGTCTCATGCGATGTCATATCATTAAACCGCATCTTATAACCGACAAGACCGGGAACATTTGTCTTCAGCTGGTTTGCCATATAATCGCAGACAGAAAGGGTGGCTATTCTTCTGGGCTGTGTAACTCCGATTATCCCTTTTGCAGCCATCCCTGCTTCATAGAGAATAAGCGGCAGCTGAGTAGTTTTTCCTGATCCGGTCGGACTTTCTACAATTATTACCTGGTTTGTTTCCAGTGCCTCCAGTATCTTGTCTTTCTGCTGGTATACCGGAAGAGTTTTCGGATCTATCATTTATTGTCCTTTCTTGATTATTTCTGCTATTTTATCAATTCCTTCATCAGTTTTTATCTGGTTGAAATTATCCCTGTTGAAAAGGTCTTTTACTGTTATTGTCCCTGATTCAAATTCATCCGATCCGCATATAATTCCGGCAGGAATATTCTTTTTTTCAGAATATTTAAACTGTTTATCAAGTTTTTTGTTGTCAGGGTAGACTTCGCAGGATAATCCCCTTGCTCTTATTTCCTCGGCCAGCCGATGGTAGTAGGGGAGAAGTTTGCTGTCAAAGTTGAATATTATGCAGTCGCACTGGTTTATTCCAGATTTCTTACTGTCAATTTCTTCGAGTCCCGCGAGAAGCCTGTCAATGCCAATTGATGCACCTACTCCCGGAAGGTTGTCTTTTGTATATAGAGATGCAAGATTGTTGTATCTTCCTCCTGAGCATACAGAGCCGATAGATGGAAGTTCTGTAAGGAATGTTTCAAATACAATTCCTGTATAGTAATCAAGACCCCTTGTTATTGACGGGTCAAGCACATAGAAATCTTCCAGTTTGTTTTCCTTTATTGCTTCATAAATATCTGAAATTCTTTCTGTATCATCGCTTTTTCCACCGGCAAGTTCTGTTATTTTCGAGAGAGTTTCCGAAAAAGACTTTTCAGGAGTTATATAACTGAGGATTTTTCTGCTTTTTTCATCCCCTGTAATTTCTGAAAGAAGAGCCAGGACTTTTTCCTCACCGATTTTTGCAAGCTTATCAACAGTCCTGAGTATTTCCACTGATTTATCCTCAATTCCGAGGTGGTTCAGAAACCTGTTGAAAATTGCCCTGTTTGAAAGATGTATTTTAAAGTTATCAATACCAAGACTCTGTATTGATTTCTTCATCAGAAGGATTATCTCAAGGTCAGCTGCAGCTGAATCTGCCCCCACTATATCGAAGTCACACTGGTAAAATTCCCTGTATCTCCCTTTCTGTGTGTTTTCTCCTCTCCATACTTTTGAGATGTGGAATCTTTTGAAAGGGAAGTAAAGGCTGTTTTTATTTGCAGCTACATACCGTGCAAAAGGTACTGTGAGGTCAAACCTCATTGAAACATCTCTGTCCCCGTGGTCATTGAAACGGTAAATCTGCTTATCTGTTTCTCCGCCACCTTTTCCAAGCAGTACTTCTGTATATTCAAGTGTCGGTGTATCTATTGGAACAAACCCGAACATGGAAAAATTTTTCTCAAGAATTTCAAATAGTTTTTTTCTCTTAATTTCAAAATCAGGAAGAGTGTCTCTGAATCCTTTCAGTATTTTTGGTTCAATTAATTTAGCCATTTTGTATCTCTCATGTAAAAATATTTTGTATGCCGAAAATCGGTCAATTTATGCATAATTTCTGATCACTTTGCAGTATTCCCCGGTACAGAATCAGTAAATAAATAAAACTGATATTTCTGCAAAATCTGATATTGAATTATTACTTTAAATAATGCAAAAAACGCATCCATATGCATTAAATAATACAGCATATAATAGCCTCTATCAACCGCCATATTTATCTACCCCTTTATCCTGAAATTATGTAATTAAAAACGAGATTATCATGAAGAATGTATCATCGAAATCATAATTAATATTTAGGCTTTTAAAAAAAAAGTATTTATGCAATAATTTAGGAAATTGAGAATTTTAACCTGATTTTACAGGATTTATATAAAAAAAAACTGATAAGGGTTTTATTTCAGTATAATTCCGGAGGGAAGCAATTATACCGGCAAAGGAAAGCAGGATTTATTTCTGTCCCTTTTCCCGGTATATTCAGCAAATATCAGAAAGCTGAAAATATCCATGACAAACGCATGGTTATCAATGGTTTATAATATTTCTGTTTTACGTATTCTTTTCCGGAGTGCTGTATGAAGACTTTATCAGGTACAGGAAGCTGGAACAGAGATTGATAATCAGATATACGAAAACAGATAAAGGGAAAACCAGAAAACTAGCAGTTTTATATACCAAAAAAGAACACGATATTTCAAAACATAAAATAGATCCGGAAGCCTTGTATATATGTGACAAGCTTCGCAACGAGGGGCACCAGGCATATATAGTCGGCGGTGCAGTCAGGGATCTTGTAATAAAGAAAACTCCTAAAGATTTTGATATTGTAACTGATGCTCTTCCCGGTCAGATTAAAAAACTTTTCCGGCATTCCAGGATAATAGGGCGAAGATTCAGACTTGTCCATGTGTATCTTGGTTCACAGATTTATGAAGTATCTACTTTCAGGTCAAGCATATCGCGTGAAGGGGACAATAATAATTTCGGAACAATGAAAGAGGATGTATTCAGGCGGGATTTTTCAATAAATGCATTATATTATGATCCCAAGGATGAATATATAATAGATTTCATCGGGGGCTTCAAAGACCTCAAGAAAAGAAAAGTGAAGCCTGTAATTCCTCTCAAGACAATTTTTCTTGAAGACCCGGTCAGGCTTATACGGGCTGTAAAATATTCAGTAATGATTGAGGGAGATATCCCTTTTGTCCTCCGCATGAGGATGAAGAAACATTCCAAAGAGATAATGTATACTTCCCCCTCAAGGCTGACAGAGGAAATACTGAAGATTCTTAAAATGGATAATACTGCTGCAGTTATGAAAAAACTTGCTGAATCAGGAATACTGAAGTATATTCTGCCCGGCGTGTTTGAAATGCAGAAAAATTCATATTTCTATGAAAGTCTTGAAAAATTCGACAGGGAAAAAATCCGTAAAAATACAGATAATATCAGTAATGTAATCCAGCCCATAATCGAAGATTTTATTCTGAATTTCATATGCTTTGACAGGGATGAAAAATATTCTGTAAGGGAGATTACAGATGATGTGAAATCATATCTGCGTCCGATAACTCCTCCCAATAAAGATATATCTGAAGCAGTAAGGAAAATTCTGAAAAGAAACGGTATCAGGCAGAAAAACATAAGAAGACCGGCTCTTAAAAGCGGTAAGAAAATAAGCCCTGCAAACAACAACTAGGCAGAAAACAGGTAACGGCATTTGGGGAAAGTAATTTTCCGGCAGCTTTTAAACTATCCCCGGTATTACCTGCTTAGAAGGTTTTCAATTTTCAGGTTTACTTCATTTATAATGATGCCTGCATATCTTTCAATATTGGTTATGACATACTGCTGGAAATTGTGTATTTTCCCTGAAAGCTGGGTCCTATAGGGGACCTGCAGGTAGAGTTTTATCCTGTAACCTGTAAAATCATTCTTTACTTTGACTTTTTTTATTTTAATTGTGTGGTCGAATTCATCTGCGCAGTGGATAATCATCTGGGTAAGGGCAGTTTCTGAAATTGTCACCTTTCCCTTTTTCTGGGAAAAATCAGGCTGAACAACAGTTTTTTCATAGAATTTGTCTTTATTTTTGCCGAAGTTGAATATTTTTCTTTTTACAAAAACCTTGACTGAATCGTAAATTATATGGGAGTAATCTCTTTGAATTTCCACTGTAGGTACTGGAATTATATGTTTTCCTTCAATATGCCGCGATTTAATTGCCTTGTTTATCTCGTCCTCGGTTGCAATATCCTCAATATGAATCATCTTGGAAATATGGGGAAGCTTGAGCCTTTTTGTTATCTTTCTTACCATTTTTTCGGATGTACCGAGAATAAGAATCCTTTTGAAATTTGTATTCTGCAGTGCATGAATAACTTCTTCCCTGTGCTGAGCTTCATCGAACAGTGCTGTTTTTATTGCACCCAGAAATGCCGCCTCTTTCTTGGCTGATTTTCCTGCAATAATGTTTTTTTCCTTGATAAGAAGTCCGTCATCTATTATCAAGTCAATTCCATACTTCTCGGCAATAAGTTTTGCCCTGAAGCTTTTACCTGTTCCGCTTTTTCCGACAAGCGCAAATACTTTAATTCCTTTAAAAAGCCACAATATATAGTAAAAAAGTTTCATACATAAAATATACCACAAAAATAATTAAAAGAAAGTATTTAGGAGATTAACTTTTCGTTTAAATGAAATGCGGAATTATTATCTTCTGGAATCTGTTCTGCCGTTTTGTTTTAAAAAGTCTTAATAAAATTTCTGAATATTTCCATTGCTTCATCGCCAAAAATCTTGACAGCAGTGTTTATGAAATAATCAGGTACCGGGGCTTTCAGGCTGCTGAATCCTGTTGTTTCTGAATATTCTTTTAAATCAATCCTGTATGCGTGGAGAAGGTAACAGGGGATAACAGGTTTACCCCCGTATTTTTTATCGCCGGTTAACGGATGCCTGTTAAGCTGTCCCTGTTTTCTGATCTGGTGATATCTTCCGGTGGGGATATTAACAAGTGCCAGTGTATTTCTGCTGTTGAACAGCAGCGGTTTTACAATTGTAACAGCTTTTTTTGATTTCCCGGATTTGTCCTGATCAGCATCGACCGCTTTTTTCTGATTATTGTCCTGGGTTATCCTGTTCTCCCACCTGACTTCTCTTCCAATTTTTCCGTCAAAAAGTGCAAGGTAGTATTTTTCAGTTTTTCCGTTTCTCAGCATTTCTGAAAATATCCTTGCACCATCTATGGATTTACCAAAAAGAACAAGACCTGAAGTGTTCCTGTCCAGCCGGTGCAGGGGACCTGGGCTGAAAGTCAGCGACTGTTCAATTTTACCTTTCAGGTATATTTTAATGCAATCTTCAAGTGTTTCTGTCTTTTTTCCGAAATTCCCGCCATGTACAGGAACACCTCTTTTTTTGTTGACAGCTAATATATTTTGGTTTTCAAAAATAATATCTTTTTTTATATCTGCGGCAATTTTCACAGTTTCAGGTGAAAATGCCATGTTTCCGGTTTTACCCGATTTAAGACCCTTTTCAAGTGATGGAAGATTTTCAAGAAGCGATTTATGAACAGAAATAACATCACCTTCACTGACCCTGTATTCAGGCTTGATTTTCCTGCTGTTGATCCTGATTCTTCCGCTTCTTATTTCTTTATATACTGATGATAAATTCAGATCTGACAGCACTTTCCTTATTATTTTATCAGCTCTTTTCCCTGAGTCATTTTTCCCTGTTACAGCTGCAGTTTTAAAGTTTATATTCAACTTCTTTTATATCCTTTACCTACTTGACAATACACCTGCTACATAAGACTATATCTTTATGCAGGAGACAGGTTTTTACTATATTAACAGAATTTTTCAAAATCCTGTATTTTTATCAGCCGTTTTCAGCTGGTTTATTGCGCAATTTATAAAAACTGTAATTGTTGTTCTTTATCCCATGCAGAAACCGATAAAATACTATCTCGGTGTGCTATTATGGAAGACAGGAGGAATGCCGTCAAGCCATTCTGCTCTTGTAACTTCCGTGGCAATATCGGCAGGTTTTCAGGAAGGATTCAATACACCTCTGTTTATTGCTCTAAGCTGTTATGGTCTCCTTGTAATCCGGGATTCTGTCGGTGTCAGACGTGCAGCCGGTATTCAGGCAAAAATGCTTAACAGGCTCGGCAGGGAATTGGAAAAAAGAAACGGAATACCGTACAGGCCGGTTAAAGAGGTTAACGGTCATACAGCATCGGAAGCTATTGTAGGCTCTATCATCGGGTTTTTCATTGCTGTGGCTTTTAACAGTCTTTAACAGGAACTATAATGACAGATATTGATACAATAGTAAGAAAAACAACAGTTATATATATATTACTCATACTGGCTGCCTTGCTGACATTTGCCGCAACAGTTTTATTTAAAATTCCTTCAGGGAAATTTTCACTGTGGTCCGGTTATCATATTCTGGTTGTTGATAAATATGAATCAGGTAACGAAGTCCCGGAAAGCAGATTATCTGCTCTTTCTGAATTGCTTGAAAAAGAAGGCAGTTTTGATGAAATTGTTTCCAGGTACAACACAGAAATAGAATACAGCAATTATAATGAGCTTAGAAAAGTTAAACTGTCAGATCTGGAAAAAAGGTTTAATATTCTCGATCCCAGATATGACAGTTATATGAAAAAAATACCGCTTTATTTCACTACAGGTGATGAAAAAGATGAAAAAGAGATTTATTATATCAAAACATCAATGAGCGAGGATGAGGCAGTATCAGTGCTTGACAGCATAATGCCTGAAAGCATGGTCTGGGAAATTGCTTCGATGTCAGTTGCCAGATCAGTTTTCATTTTACCTGCAATATTTATTTTAATTACAGCATCTCTTGTTTTCATCAAAAAAATGAAATCTATGTTTTTTCTGTTTATATCGGCAGTCTGGCTTTTTGTGATTCTTAAAACAGATATAAGCCTGTTTTATGCTGCTGTAATCAATATTGTTTTTATCAGTTATTATATAGAAATTATCGAGCTTACATTGAGAAAGTGGTTTGATAACGAAATATTTTCAATAGAACAGCTTCTGAACAGGAGAAATGCGTTAATAAGTGCAGCAGTTTTCATTTTCTCAAATACTGTAATAGCAGTTTTGAATCCTTCGGTAAAATCCTTCATTCTTTTCAATTTATTATTTATTTCTGAGTGTTCTGTTCTTTCCCTTGATCTTGTATGCAGCATGAGAAGAGCTGTGAATTATATGCATAAAATATTCAGCAGCGTTCCTATACTTGAAACAAATAAAAACAGGATCTTTGACAGGTGGATGATAAGAAAACCGGTTTACTTTTATCTTTTCGTACTGCTGATTTCATTACCATCGGTATTTCTCCTCACAGGAAAAAGCAGTTTTCTGCTTCCGTCACCCGAGCCTGTAAAAGGGATTGAAAACGGGGATGCTTTTACTGAAATCAGGCTGCTTTCAGAATATGTTCCTGAAAAAAATGAAGCGGGTAACGGTTTGGGCAATCGGCATCTGCCGGATATCTCCGATTATATGGCACACCTGGCTTACCAGATAAGGCTTCCCTATAAATTAGATTATTCAATTCCGGATAAAAATGAAATGATAAGTATTTCTCATTATTTTTTAAATAAAAATAACTTTCAGGAAGAAAAAAAGACAGCCTACCTGTTTACAGATTCATGGTTAAGAGATAATATTATTCGCGTCAAAGAAAGCGGATTAACCGGGCTGATTATGTCGGCCGGTGAACATGTAAAAGTAGTTTTTACTGATACATCATCAGTAATAAATCCGGTTTTTTTTGGAAGTATGTATTGTTTTTTCTATGTTGCCCTGATTCTGATGGTTGTCTGGAAAGAAAAAGCAGGAAAAACAAATTATGAAAAACATATATTACCTTTAATAAAAAGGAGAAAACAGCAAGCGGCATGAAATCATTAAAAACTTTTTCTAAAGGCGGTATTCATCCGGGTGATTTTAAGGATTTAACCAATAAAGTTGAAATCCAGAATGCTCTGATAAAAGACCTGTTTATAGTCCCTTTGTCACAGCATATCGGTGCTCCGGCTGAATGTCTTGTAGCCTCAGGTGATGAGGTTAAAGAGGGGATGCTTATCGGAAAGGCTTCCGGATTTATTTCAGCAAATATTCATTCTCCGGTTCCCGGAACTGTTAAGGAAATTACTGAAGTATATCTTGCAAACGGAATGAAAAGCAAAGCTGTGGTAATTGAACCATCCGGTTCGTTTGAGCAGCTTGGAAAAACTGTCCAGCCTGTTGACTGGGAGTCTTTTTCTGCAGATGAAATCAGAGACAAAGTATTTGAAATGGGAATTGTTGGTCTTGGAGGCGCAACATTTCCTGCAAATGTTAAATACGCAATCCCTGCCGATTCCAAAGTGGAGTCTCTTGTTATCAATGCGGTTGAATGTGAGCCATACCTTACTGCAGACCACAGGCTGATGCTTGAGAAACAGAGGAAATATTTACAGGATTAAAAATACTGAAAAAAGTTCTTGAACCTGAAAATATTTTAATAGGGATTGAGGCTAACAAGCCGGATGCAATTGAAATAATGGAAAAATTCGCATCAGAGTCAGATCTAGGTGTAGAAATTGTTCCTTTGAAACTCAAGTATCCCCAGGGTGATGAAAAACAGCTTTTAAAGGCAGTTCTTGATAAAGAGGTTCCGTCAGGAAAACTTCCTATCCATATCGGGGCAGTTGTCTCAAATGTGGGAACTGTGTTTTCCGTATACGAAGCAGTTGCCTTCAACAAACCTCTCATCGAAAGGGTAGTAACAGTTTCCGGAAAAGGAATCAAAAATCCTTCAAACATTAAAGTCAGAATCGGTACCAAGGTTCAGGATATTATTGAAGACTGCGGAGGACTCACCGATGACACTGTGAAAATTGTCATGGGTGGACCTATGATGGGTTTTACAATGTGCAGCCTTGATACTCCTGTTATCAAGGGAACTTCCGGTATTCTTGCACTTACTGAGAAAGAGATAAAAGGTAACAAGCAGACTGCCTGTCTTAACTGCGGCAGATGTACCCGTGCATGCCCTATGGGACTTTCTCCAACCAGATTGTACAAAAACATTGATTTCGGAAAATATGAAGAAGCAATGAGAATGAATCTTATGGACTGTAAAGAATGCGGATGCTGTGCTTATACATGTCCTGCCAATATTCCTCTTGTACAGGGAATGAGACTTGGTAAAAGAATGGCAAAAAAGAAGGTAAAGTAAATGAAAGATGATAAATTGTTTCTGGTAGCCAGTTCACCTCAGATCCATCATCCGGATTCTACAGCCAGAATCATGCTTGATGTGATTATCGCTCTTGTTCCAGCAGGTATCTGGGGAGTATATGTTTTCGGCGTTAGAGCGCTTGTTGTTGTTGCAGTTTCAATAATTGCTGCTGTTGTATGTGAATATTTACTCGGAAAAGTTTCCGGTAAAAACACTATTGATGATTACAGTGCATTGCTGACTGGACTTCTGATCGGTTACAATATGCCGGCAGATGTAAAGCTGTTTGTGCCTGTTGTTGCTTCTGTTTTTGCCGTAATAGTTATTAAATGGTCATTCGGAGGTCTTGGAGGAAACATGATGAATCCTGCTCTCGCAGGTCGTGTTTTCGTATTCTTTTCATGGACCGGTACAATGACAAAATGGAAAGCTCCTGTCACAAACATAGGTATTGACTCACTAAGCGGAGCATCCCCTTTAGGTTATCTTAAAACAGGGCTGATGGATTTCTCCGGAAAGGTCAGCGGCCCGATGGAATTCATGAAGGAATACCCTAAAAGCCCGGTAGATTCATCCCTTACAGAGTGGTTTAATTCTGCTTTCGGGGCAAAAATAGACGGCGGATATTTTGATCTTTTACTTGGAAATGTTTCAGGATGTATCGGCGAGGTATCAGCTCTTCTTCTCGTTCTCGGAGCAATATATCTCCTTGTCAGAAAAGTAATTACATGGGAAATCCCCGTGGCATACCTTGTTTCTTTTTCCGTGCTGATCTGGATCTTTGACGGAGTGAGATTCGGCAACGGGCTTTTTTCAGGCGATGTGATGTTCAACCTTCTTTCAGGCGGATTGATGCTCGGTGCCCTCTATATGGCAACAGATATGGTAACATCTCCTTTGACAGCAAAGGGGCAGATTGTATTCGGTATCGGATGCGGCTTTCTTACTTTCCTGATCAGAGTCTACGGTTCTTTCCCGGAAGGTGTATCACTTGCAATTATTCTGATGAATATTTTCGTTGCAATGATTGACAGAACCACAGCACCAAAACTTTTCGGAGCTGTAAAGAAGGGGAAAGAATAATGAAGAATATACTGATTATCGGTTTAAAACTGACAATTATCTGTGCAGCAGCAGCACTCTGCCTTGGAATGGTAAATGCGCTTACAGCTCCAAGAATAGCAGAGCTTAAAAAAATTGCACTCGCAGAAGCTCTTCAGGTTATAAATAAAACAGGTACACCGGGAGAAGAGGTTGTTATAGAAGATGACAGCGTTGTTAAAGGTTATTATCCTGTTAAACTGGACAGCGGAGACATGAAGGGGTATATCCTTACTCTCAGGGGCGACGGTTATGCAGGTGACATGAAAATCCTTGCCAACTATGAAAAGAACGGTAAACTTCTGGGGTGTGTTCTGATGGATAACCAGGAAACACCGGGCCTTGGAAAAGAAGCTGAAAGAATCGAATATATGGATAAGTATAAAGGATTCGGGGCAGATTCTCCAATTCCTGTCAAGAAGAGTCAGCTGTCTGCGGACGATGCTGATGCAATCGGAGGAGCCACAATTACCTTTGTCGGAATAGGCAAAGCGCTTGATTACGGCTCAAACTATGTAAAAGATCTAGGAGAATAGCCGTGATAAAGGAATTTACAAAAGGACTTTTTAAAGAAAATCCTATTTTTATAATTGTACTGGGACTCTGTCCGGCGCTGGGTGTTTCGACAAAGGTTGTAAATGCGCTGGGTATGGGTGCAGGTGTAATATTTGTTCTTCTCTGTTCAAATATTCTTGTTTCACTACTTAAGGATTTTATTCCGGACAAGGTAAGAATCCCTTCCTATATTGTAATAATTGCATCATTTGTAACAATTGTTGAAATGGTAATGCAGGCTTATTCACCGGCTCTTTATAAAAACCTCGGTGTATTTGTACCGCTTATTGTAGTAAACTGTGTAATCCTCGGTAGAGCCGAGGCTTTTGCAAATAAAAACTCTGTACTGCCTTCAATACTCGATGCTCTGGGCATGGGACTGGGTTTTACAATAGGACTTGTTCTCATAGCTGTAGTCAGGGAAATCCTGGGTGCAGGAACAATAACAGTATTTCCTCTCGGCAGTTTCGACGGTGTTATCAGGATACCTGGACTATATGAAGCTCCGGTAAGGGTAATAGGACTTGCTGCAGGTGCTCTTCTTGTAATGGGCTATCTTAAGGCATTCTTCAACTGGTACCTGGACAGGAAATAGGGGGAAATCATGACTTATATAAGTATTATAATAACATATGTATTTATCAGTAACCTGATTCTTACACAGTTTTTGGGAATGTGCCCTTTTATCGGTGTATCAAAAAATGTTGAATCAGCCGTAGGTATGGGGTTTGCCGTAACTTTTGTTATGGCTCTTGCATCTCTTACAACATGGGCAATACAGTATTTCATACTTGTTCCCCTTCATATAGAATTTCTTCAGACAATTACATTTATTCTTGTAATAGCTTCACTGGTACAGTTTGTGGAAATGGTGATACAGAAGGTTGCTCCACCTCTTTACAAGGCGCTTGGGATATTCCTTCCTCTCATAACAACAAACTGTGCTGTACTCGGTATAGCGCTCATAGTTGTAAGAAGCGGATACAATGCAATGGAAAGCTTCCTGGGCGGAGTTTCTGCAGGTCTCGGATTTCTCCTTGCTATTCTTATTATGTCTACAATCAGGGAAAGACTTGATACAGAAAGAGTTCCTAAGGCTATTAAGGGGATCCCTATAGCATTTATTGCAGGGGGACTGATGGCTCTTGCCTTTATGGCATTTGATAAAGCACTCTTGAAAAATCTACTTGGTTAGGAGCTTTATATGTTGATTACTATATTTTATGCGTTTATTTCTGTTGCTCTGCTGGGAGCTGTTTTCGGAATAGGTCTGGCAATTGCGGCAAAATACTTACATGTTAAGAAAGATGAAAAGCTTATCAGTCTTGAAGAGGCAATGCCTGGATATAACTGCGGTGCCTGCGGATATGCCGGATGTTCTTCATATGCAGAGGCAATATTTGAAGGAACAGCAGAGGATCTCACATTATGTGCTCCAGGTGCTGCCGAAACTGCTCACAAGCTTGCTGATATAATGGGTGTTACTGTTGAAGTTCCTGCTGAAAAAATGGTTGCACAGGTTCACTGCCGGGGAGGCAGGGAAAATGCCAAAATTGCATTTGATTACAAGGGGATAAGCGACTGTAATGCTGCTTCAATCCTGTTTCAGGGAGAAAAAGTTTGTAAATATGGTTGCCTTGGATATGGAAGCTGTATTAAAGTATGTCCTGTTGATGCAATTGATTATGATGATGAAGGGCTGATCTGGATTGACCGCGACAAATGTATAGCCTGCGGAAAATGTATTGATGTATGTCCGACACATGTAATTAAAATGATACCATATTCTGCTGATTATATTGTTGCATGTAATTCAAATGATAAGGGTGCTGTAACAAGAAAAGCTTGCAAAGTTGGTTGCATAGGTTGTAAAATGTGTGATAAGCAATCGCCGGAAGGGGGCTATGTAATAGACAATTTCCTTGCAGCTATTGACTACAGCAAGGATGGTGAACGTTCTGCCGGTGCAGAAAAATGTCCTGCAAAGTGCATTAAAAAGCTATAGAAAGGTTTTGAAAAGTAAATAATGAATGAAAAATAAGATTGTAATTGGTCTGTCATGCATGAAATATATCGAAGAGCATGATGAACCTAACGAGGAATTATATTTAAAAGTAATAAAACCCTTTTTAAGGGAATTATATAAATATCCTGAAATCAATGCAGTACTCCATTTTCCCGGGGTACTGCTTGATTGGCTTGAAGATAAACACCCTGAATTAATAATGCTTATAAGCGAGCTTATTAAGAAGAAAAAACAGCTAGAACTCTTGGGCTCAGGATATTATGAACCTATACTCACAATGATCTCTCCAACCGACAGAACAGGTCAGATTGAATCACTTACTACTCTTATAAGAAAAAAATTCGGAAAAAGACCTCGTGGCTGCTGGATAGCAGGCAATTACTGGGATAATTCACTTGTCAATCCTATAAAAAACAGCGGTATGGACTATATTTTTCTTGATTTCGAGAAAATGATGATAGCCGGTATTACTGAAGAAGATATGTTCAGTTCATGTGTGACTGAAGAAAACGGAAAATTACTTAATGTATTTCCTATACACAGGGAAATTATAAAAAAACATAAAACAAACGAAGCAGGCGAATTTGTATCTTTTCTGAATATAAAAGAAAAAAAGGAAAAACTCTTTTCTGTTATATTCAGGGAATATGATTTTGAAAACAAAGATGAACAATGGATTGCTGATTTTTTCAGGGGAATAAGCGAAGCAGACAATCTTGAGACAATAAGCCCCTTTAATTATATAAAAAATAACGGAAGGTTTAAAAAAGCCTATTTTCAGAATAATAATTTCTTCAAGAAAATCCTTGCAGAGTCTCCAGAAACCAACCTTCTTTACTCTAAAATGATACATATACAGACACTTATCAATCAGATACGGGGCGATAAGTACAAGAAAAAAGCTGCGCAGGAAAGCCTTTGGGCAGGCCAGAATTTCAACCTGTTCAACATTATAAACAACAGTGATTCAAAAGAAGCCAGATGCGACATGATACAGTTCAGGAAAAAGGCATATAAGTACCTGATTGATGCAGAGCTTGAAGCAAGGCAGCAGGGTGTATTTATTCCTTCACTGATAAAGACAGATTTCGATCTTGACGGTGTTGAAGAATATATGTATCAGGGTGAGGAATATAATTTCTATCTGCATGTTGACGGCGGAACTGTTTTTGAATTTGACAGGTTTAAAAACCTCTGGAACTATGCTGATGCAGTAAGATGTGAAAATGGAAAATCAGAAATATGCAGAAGTTTCCAGGACCGAATATATAAAACAAGTCTTGAAGATGATCAGCTTGAAAATGATGAATTGAAGAAAGACAGCCTGTTCCTTGGGAAAGAGGAATACCTTGTTGAAAACTATGATCGTGAAAATAAAATCATTAAATTCATCAAACGGATCAAGCAGGATGATATAAATATAAAACTGTCAAAACAGTACAGGTTCCTGAAAAAAAGGGCAGAAGTGATCTATGAAATATCAAATATTGGAAGCAGAATTGTAAACAGGACTTTTTCAACTGAAATTAATTTTTCATTTTCAAATGATTCAGAGGGAAAAGATTACTACAAAGCTGATTCATATGATATTCAAATGAAAGATGAAAAATACAGGTTTCATATAAATTCAACTGTACCGTTCAGAAACAGTATCAGGGAAATTAATGAGAACAATGTAAATAATTTCAGCAGGTTTGAAATGTTCTGGAACCTTGATGAACTCACACCCGGTAAAACTGTTACTTTTAAAATAGAAATTAAAATATAAATATATTTTCTTTCAAATGATTCCAAATAAAGAAGATTCTTAAGAAAGATAAAAGGCAATCCTGGTTCTAAGGCTGAAGAATTAAAAAAGATTTATATCGTTTTTTAATTGGAGAATATTGTCCATCCATTTTCTTGATTCAGGATAATAACTGTCTGATGATGTAAGAAATTCCATAAAAGATTTGTTGTAATTCCCCTGGTAAAAATAACACTGTCCAAGATAAAAAGAGGCTCTTTTATTGAGAGAATTCTGTCTGTTGTTTCTGATAAAGTCTTTAAGCTTCAATTCAAGGTTTTTCCAGTCTTCTTTGAAAAAATAACGGCTTAAGATTACTGTAAGCTGAATATTTTCCCTCTGGCTGTAGAAATCTTCACTGTTTATTATTTCCGGTTCTGGTTTTTCCGGTTTTGGTTCATTTTCCAGTATATTTCTGACAAGATTTTCTGTATTTTTTCCCAGTTTTATTTCAGGGAAGAATTTTTCATATGCTGATGATATCTTTCTGCCTGTTTCTATGTTTATATCGAGATTTACTGCCGGAAGCGGTTCAGGTCTTAAAGGGATACTTTTTTTAAATACTGTTATTACCTTATCAGTAATTTTAATCTCGGAAGGTGTAAGAGTGGTATTTTCAAATGGGATTATATCCATATTGTAGGACTTGAGAAGCTCTGCATCTACAACAGTATAGTAGCATGGTATTCCTGCAACAGGAAAATCTGAATAGCTCTCCCTTCCTGAAGAAATTACAGACAGGAGATCTGATTTTTTAAGATCATCTGTTGTGAATATTGGTGTATGGCTCCTGAGAACAGCAGCGTTCCTGTCCGGATTGGAAGATCGGAATGTCAGATATAGAGAGTCTTCTTTTTCTGTTACCCGGAGGTATGTTATATAGGTGAGATTATCATCTATTTTTCTGATTTCAGAAATAGAAACTGGATAGGAAGTTACATTTCTGTATGGGATGAATATATCATACTGTTTATTTTCAGCAGTTTTAAGAATAACAGAATAGTAGAAATCGGTTCCGGCCATTGCTGTATCTGTGTAGTTTTCAACACCAGAATTGACTTCCGACACCAGAAAGGCATCTGAAAAATTATTCCTGCTTATTTTTTCTGTATGTCTGTATATTAAATATGTTCCTTTTGCATCTCCTGAATCTTTCCAAGTCAGTTTGATTGCTGAATTATCCTCAACAGCTTTCAGACGGGATATAAACGGGGCAAATACATAATTATCTGCAAAAGAAATACAGGATGGCAATAAAAGAAAAATAATTATGACAGTAAGTCTGTATGATTTCATAGATATATACCTGAATTATTTATCGGAATAAATAGTTGTAATCAAAAGTATAAAGGGGTTTGACAATAAAAAAAAATCATTTAAACTATAACCATGTTTGTGTCAGTAACCTATGATCTCTCAGGAGAGGATTCAGTAAATAAAATAAAGGAAATCCTTGTATTTTATGGATTTAAGGAAGTCCTGGCAGGTGTTTTTGAATCGGAAAAGATAATGGAAAACACCCTGAAACGGTTGAAAAGGGATATCGATCGTATAACTGATCATTTTGACAGAGTACGTTTTTATCAGTATCCTTATGAAGATAAAATGATTATAACCATGCTTGAAAAGAAAAGATGGAAAAGAATAATTTTGGAATGAGGTATTAAAGATGTTAATTGATTATCAGACACAGGTGAACAGGCTTTTTGAAGAGATAAATGAAACATGGAGGCATCTTTGACCCGGACGGGATCAAGAAGGAAATAAAGAAATTAGAAGAAAAAAGTTATGATGAAAATTTCTGGAATGACCGGAAAGAAGCTGAAAAAGTTCTTACCGAAATAAAAAGGAAAAAAGAATCTTACGAACCCTGGGAGGAGCTGTTCAATTCAGTATCTGATACAAAAGAGTTACTGGAACTGGCGCTTGAAGAGGGAGATGAATCACAGGAAAATGATATAAAATCAAGCTGTGAAGATATTGAGAAAAAATTTTCAGATATGAAGACTCTGCAGCTTTTAAGCGGTGAGATGGACCATGCTTCCGCCTTCATGACAATCCATTCAGGGGCCGGTGGAACTGAGGCCTGTGACTGGGTAAGAATGCTCTACAGAATGTATACAAGGTGGGCCGAAAGAAAGGATATAAAGGTAGAAGTCATAGACCTGCTTGAGGCTGAGGGGGGGGATAAAATCTGTCACTATTCAGATGACTGGAAATTATGCCCACGGATATCTTCAGTCAGAATCCGGTATACACCGCTTGGTAAGGATTTCCCCTTTTGATTCAAATGCAAGGCGACATACATCTTTTGCATCGGTGCATATATCTCCTGTAATTGATGATGATATTGAAATTGACATACGGCCGGATGATATCCGGATTGATACCTACAGGGCTCAGGGGGCAGGCGGCCAGCATGTCAACAAGACAGATTCAGCTGTCCGTATTACTCACCATGAAACTGGAATTGTTGTGCAGTGCCAGAACGAAAGAAGCCAGCATAAAAACAAGGCCAATGCAATGAAAGTCCTTAAATCGCGGCTGTATGAATATTACAGGGAAAAACAGGAAGAGGAAAATGAGAAATATGCCCAGGAAAAGAAAGATATTGCCTGGGGGAGTCAGATAAGGTCCTATGTTTTTCAGCCTTATACAATGGTAAAAGGATCACAGGACAAAACTTGAAATAGGAAATATTCAGAGTGTGATGGATGGTAATATTGAACCGTTTATTGAAAAATACCTGAACTATATCTGGAAAAACAAAGGATAATGAAACCTAGAATTCTTAATTGCAGACGATTTGGAATTTGTCAGAGTCACAATCAGGGAAATAATTGAAAGACACGGATGGACTGTTTCCGGGGAAGCGGAAAACGGGAAAACTGCCCTGTTTATGTATGAAAAAAACAGACCCGATATCCTGCTTCTTGATATATCAATGCCTGTAATGAACGGGCTGACTGCCTTGAAGGATGCTGAAGGTATAAGTATCCGGAAGCTAAAGTTATAATGTGTTCGGCGCTGGGTCAGCAGAAATACATTGTCAAGGCAATTCAGCTCGGCGCAGCAGATTTTGTTGTTAAACCATTTAAGGCTGAAAGATTGATATCATCTATCAGCAAGGTAATGAGAAACAGCTGATGTTATGTTCCGCACTGAAGAAAAAAATATTTATTTTTAATTTTTTTTTTCAGTTTCTTATTCCCTGTTTTCAGAAAAACTGATAATTCAGGATTCTGATGAATACTGGAATATAGGAATAATTGATCTGGATACTCAGACAGATGGTATTAATAATTTTTTCGGCAAGTCTGTATCGGCCTATATACTCAACAGGCTCTCAGTCTGCGGCGATCATAGGCTGTCGGATGAAGAAGTTATAAAGCTGAAAGATTATTTAAAAAAGAAACGTCTTGAAGAACGAGAATCAGAATTTAAATGAAAAACAGATCAGTTATGATAAGAAATAACTTTACAGATGAAAGAAACAGGAAAGACCTTAAAAATGATATAAAAGATATAAAAAAGCTTATAAAAAAGATAAACTGGTTCAAAACTGACCGTATAATGATGTAAAAAAAAACAAAAAAAATCAAGCTGACAGGCTCTGCCGGGAATGAAAAACTGGAAAAATGCGGAAAAAAACAGCTACTTTACAGAAAAGCCGAAGATAACAGCCTCGACTATATAATACATGGAAAAGTTAATATATTTGATGATTTTGTTTTTCACAGATATATCTTTATACAGCCGCCTCGAAGACAGGGATATTTTACAGATTTTCAAGGGCTTTTGATATATAAAAGCTATTTCACTGAGCTTGATGATGCAATGAAACCTCTTTTTACTACTGTACTTGGAAAGAGCTGGAGTTCAATCACAGTCAATACTTCAGATAACAATGCAGATATTTATATCGACGGGATATATTACGGCACAGGGAGTCTTTCCGGCAAGATTATTGATCCCGGCAGCCATGAAATAAGTATTTCAGGAACAGGTGTGGAGGAGAAAACTTATCCGGTTGTTCTGGAAGAAAACAGTCATCTTGTGATAGGGGCTGATTCAGATTATGAAGAGGAAAAACTCATTGCTGTAAAATACTTTTCCCGATGGTGCAGATATATATTATGATTCGCTCTGGCAGGGAAAAAGCCCGGTAAATTGTGAACAGCAATGAAGGAGAAATATTTATACGGAAAGAGGGATTCCGTGAATCAAGGTTTCTGGTTGAAGAGATTGAAGATGATTATATTGACTTTAACCTGTCCCCTGAACTGTTTTCACAGCAGGACTATCTTTTAAACAAGAGGGATAGTTTTTACAGGAACCTGTCCTGGTTTGTTCTTTCCGCGCCATTACCTTTTTTCATGTTTGCTGTTTTAAATGATTATACAAATTCATACAACAGCGCAGTGTCTTCAGGTACAAGCCAGTCCGAAATTGACCGCTTGGAAAAAATCAGGAATTACTGTTATTATGGTTATTACGGAACTTTGTTTATAAGTATCAGTCTGTTTGTTAATATGATTTTCCATCTTAATGATTATATTGAAGCAGGTGATATTCTGAAAGAATGAAAAAAACTTGTTTTTTTTCATAAGCGGCAGAGACTTCCTGGAAGGAAGTGCTCGGAAGCGGTAAGGAAGAATGAAAAAAACTTGTTTTTTTTCATAAGCGACAGGGCTTTAGTGAAAAGCTCTAAAGTGATACAGGAGAAAAAATGAAAAATCTTGGTAGTCGACTAAAGGAAATATTCGGATTCGCAAAAATTGATGAAGAATTTTATTATGATATAGAGGATGCTCTTGTTGAATCAGATATTGGAGCATCCATGTCTGTAAAAATTGTTGATACTCTTAAGCAGGAAGCATCAAGCAGGAAAATATCTGATAAAAATGAGCTTCTCGGGGTACTGAAGGAGATCATGTCTGAGCAGGTCCTCGACTGTAAACTGACACCTGCTGAAGATGATTTAAGCCTTTTTCTTTTTCTCGGGGTAAACGGTGTAGGGAAAACAACTACAATTGCAAAAGTTGCAAATTTATTCAAGGAAAAGATACCTGGTGCAGGAATTGTCCTCTCTGCCGGAGATACATTCAGGGCAGCTGCGATAGACCAGCTTAAGCTTCACGGAGAACGGCTGAGCCTTAGGGTTGTTCATCAGTCTCACGGTTCAGACCCCGGTGCTGTTATTTTTGATACAATAGAAAGTGCAAAATCAAAAGGGGATAAAATTATTCTTGCCGATACTGCAGGCAGAATGCATAACAAGGCAAACCTTGTAAAAGAGCTTCAGAAAATCGATAAGATTATCAGGGGAAAGATAAAAGAGGAGAATTACAAGAAAATACTTATTATTGATTCCACTACAGGTCAGAATGGTGTTAACCAGGCTGAAATATTCAATGAAGCTGTAGGTATTGATGCAATAATAATGACAAAATATGATTCTGCAGCAAAGGGGGGAATAGCTGTTTCCATTTCAGGAAAGCTGGGAATACCTTTTGCATTTACCGGGACAGGTGAGAAATATGGCGATATACAGGAATTCAGCAAGGATAAATACCTTGATTCGCTGTTAAATGTTTAGAAACCTGATTCTATTTACATTTTTATTATATTCCGCAGTACCAGGCTATAGCCAGCAGTATTACAGGTCAAACAGCATTGGGATGCCTCTTGAGAAGCTTGGAAAATACAGATCTGAAATGCTTACATCAGAATATATACTTGAAATCAGCCGGTCTGGTTCTTCTGAGAAGAGGGTGCTTCTTAAAAATGGTGAGATTATAAAAAAATGGGAAATTGTTTTAAACAGCTTTGGTGAAGTTGTAAAAGAAATATTTTATGAAGGTGAAAGAAAAACTGTAACAAATTACAGGTCAGGCCATATTCTGGATAAAGAAGAATATTCAGGCGGAGAACTGGAAGGCAGAAGCAGGTATATTTATACTGCAGCAGGCAGAATGTCATCAATTGAAGAATATGACAGCAGCGGAAGCCTTATATTGAAAAGAGAATATATTAACCCTGAATCAGGTCGGATCAGCAGGATAGGGACAGAATCAGCTTCTGATAACAGGGAAGATATTTCCAGTTACAGCTTTTCAGGTACTGATGTAAGATATGAATGGCAGGGGAATTCCGAAGGGACCGGACGTTATTTTTATTACAGTTCAGGCAGGGTTGTTTATATGGAGAAATGGTCTCTTAACAGCCTGGTTTCCCGGACTGATTATTTTTATGATGACGATGTACTTGAACAGACAGTTGAAAGAATATTTTCCGGCAACATTGAAATATTGAAAAACTATGATGAAAAAAGAAGGGTAGTTTCAGAGACTGAAAAGAAAGGTGATGAAATCTTTAGAAAAGTGCATAACACTTATGACGGGGAAAATATTTCAAAGAAAGTTGTTTCTTCTGATAGCGGAACTGAAAAATATCTTTATAATTATTCTGATGATAAACTGTCAAGCGAGCTTTATTATTTCAACGGGAGCCTGAGGAAAAAAACTGTCTACCAGGAAGGGGATGGTAATTATTTTGAAGATCTGTATTCCGAAAATGTGAAATACATGAGAATATATTATAAAGACAGTGAGAAATACAAGACAGAAAGATGATTGAAAAATGGGCGCTATTTATAGCTGAAAAATATATTAAAAAAGGGCAAAATGAAAGGCGCAATACAACAATGCGGCTTTCAATTACAGGAATAGCGGCAGGTGTAATTACACTGATTGCTGTTATATCTGTAATGAACGGCCTGCAGATGGGATATATAGATGATATTCTTGAAATCTCCTCATATCATATACAGATTCCCGATTACACAGCTGAAAAATATCCGGATATCGGAAAAATAAGGGGAATTAAAAAAACAGTACCTTTTCTTGATATACAGAGCCTTGTTCAGGGAAACAGGAGCCGCCTGGATCCTGTAATGCTGAGAGCTGTTGATGAGGACGCAGTTATGGATGACAGCAGTTTTCTCAATCAGATTGGAATGGTTGAAGGTGATTTTTCTCTTACGGACAGGAGTATTGTTGTCGGTTTCGAACTTGCAAGAATGCTGCGGCTTGAAATCGGAGACAGGGTTAACCTGATGATGCTTTCAGGTAAATCATTTAAAAAGCTTACTCCCGATCTTCATGAATTCACTGTATCAGCTGTTTTCAAGAGCGGATATTATGAATATGACAGAAACCTTGCATTTATATCACTGAAGTCAGGTTTTCTTATCAATGCAGATTCAGATAAAACCAGTAAACTGGGTATAAAAATAAACAATATATATAAAGACAGGGAAGTTATTTCCGCATTAAGGGATAAATATGGTGAAGAAACCGGGGCTGTTTCCTGGAGAGACTATAACAGATCATTTTTCAGTGCGCTGAGAATGGAAAAAATATCAATGATGCTTCTTATAGGGCTTATTTTTGTTGTAATCGGCGTTAATATATATAATTCCATTAAGCGTTCTGTCTCTGAAAAAATGGAGGATATTGCTGTAATATATGCTGTCGGGGGATCTGAGAAGTCTGTTAAGAGAATATTTCTTGCTGAAGGTTTTCTGATCGGCTTTACCGGGGGACTTATCGGCACTGCAGCAGGTCTTCTCATAATAGTTAACCTTGATTTTATATTTGCTGCGACAGGAGTTGTTCTGCAGTATGCTGCAGATTTAATAATGCATGTTTTTGCTGTCTCTGATCTTCTCCCATACGTGGAAATATCAATATTTCCGGAAAGTTATTTTTATCTTACTGAAGTTCCCTACAGAATACTTCTTCATGAAGTTGTATTAATATTTCTCTTTGCAGTAATGTCTGCAGTATGTTCAGCATATTTTGCATCCAGGAAAATATCTGTTGAAACACCGGCTGAATATCTGAGGTATGAATAGATGAGTTTGCTAGAAATAAGAAACCTTGTGAAAATTTATGACAACGGGTCAGAAGAACTTAAAATTCTGAATAATATTGATCTTGATCTCGATAGAGGAGACAACCTTGTCATAACCGGAGAGAGCGGCTGCGGTAAAAGCACGCTTCTTAATATAATCGGTTCGCTTGATAAGGCGCAGAGCGGAACTGTAAGGGTAGGTGATACTTTTGTATCAGAGCTTAAAGAGGAAGATCTTTACAGCTACAGGAATAATACGGTTGGATTTATTTTCCAGTTTCATTACCTTTTAAAAGAACTCACAGCTGTTGAAAACGTGATGTTCCCACTCTTTATATCAGGTGTGCCCAGGAAAGAGGCGATTGATAAGGCTGAGCACCTTCTGGAGCGGGTTAATCTGTACGGCAGGAAGGATCATTATTCAAGACAGCTGTCAGGCGGAGAAAGGCAGAGAGTTGCTGTTGCAAGGGCAATGATAAATGATCCTGAACTGATACTTGCAGATGAACCGACAGGAAACCTTGATGCAGACAATTCTGATATTGTGGAAAACCTTCTATTCAGGCTTGTGGAGGAAAACAATACAACACTGGTGCTGGTGACACATGATGCAGCTATTGCAAAAAGGGGCAGCAGGCGAATTACAATAGACAAGGGAAATCTGCACATATTATGAGAATACGGGGGCCTATATACCTTTCCTTTAAAAATATATACAAAAGCCGGAAAAGCGACCTGTTCAGGCACATAAGGGGAGCTGTGCTCGGAATTGCACTCAGCCTGATACCTCTCATAGTAGTGCTTCAGATATCAGACGGAATGATTCAGGGAATTACAGGCAGGTATATTGAAATAGGAAGCTATCATTTTCAGGTTAAACAGCTGTCAAGAAGGTCTGAGTATACTTTTTCCGAAATTGCCGAAATTGTTAATAAAAATGATCATGTTGAAAATGCATTTGTTTTTATTACAGGAACATCTCTCGCATATACTGAACATGGGAGAACAGGTCTTGCCATCCGCGGAATTCCTGAAAATCTGTACAGAAACGACAGCAGTATGAAAAAATACCTTGAAGTTGTGGCTGGGGAATTTGACCTGTCTGATGACAGAAATATTGTACTTTCGGCAACTATTGCAGAAAAACTGGGAGCGGAAGCAGGTGATGAACTTAAAATCCTCACTGCCTATTCTCTTCCCGGGCGGCCTCCGCTTTTAAAACCGTCCCGGTTCAAGGTACAGGGTATTGTGACAACCGGTTACAATGATCTGGATGATACTGTTGTATTTATAAAAGATACAAGGGCTGAGAGAATATTCAGGGACAATAACAGCCGGAGAGTAGGAATAAAGGTTAAAAACCCGTATAAAAACACTGCAGCTGTGGGGAGGTCAATAAAATCTTCAATACCTCCCGAATATTTCCTCATGAGCTGGGAAAGGATAAATTACACTTTCTACAAGAGTCTTGAAACAACAAAAAAACTTCTTATTTTTATTATGTTCCTGATTCTTGGAGTTGCATCTGTTAACATATCCTCTTCAATGATTATGATGGTTCATTCTGCAAGGAAAGAGATTGCAGTTCTGAAAAGTGTAGGTGTTTCATCTTCAGAAATTGTTCTTACATACATGATTACAGGCTTTTTCATAGGCGCATCAGGGACTTTTGCAGGTACTGTCACAGGTATTATGTGTTCCCTTAAAATCAATGAAATAATAAATTTCATCGAAGTAATGCTTAATAAATCAAATTATATAATCTGGAAAATAACCGGGAGCTTCACAGGAGTCTCATATAACCCGTATAAAATACTGAATTCAGGATATTACCTGGAAAAAATACCTGTTAATCTTAATTTTACTGAGATATACCTGGTTGCTGTTGTATCTGTATTGCTTGCAGTAGGCGCATCGTGTATTCCGTCATTAAAGGCGGGAAAAATCAGGCCTGTTGAAATATTTCAGAAATACTGATTTTCCTGTTATTATCAGTTTTTCTGCATGGATATTTTGTAACAAGGGAATCTCTAAAAAATATTTTTCTCGACAAACAGTCCAATTTTTACTAATTTATAATTAAGATATAATAAGAGTTTTTTTATTTGCAATATTGGTAAAAGAAGCAGTCTATGAAACAGAAGCTTTTAAATGCTTAGATATTCATTATCTTATGGATAGCGGAATATTGCCTGAATAAGAATACTCATCTGAAGATCTGCAGGGGAATTACAGGCGGTAGTAAATGAAATGCGATATTTGCGGCAGCAGCAAAGCTGTAATACATATTCAACAGATATTTGAAAATACAGAAATAAATATAAAAATATGTGAAAAATGCGCCCGGGATAAGGGGCTGACCCTCGATAACAGGGAAATAGGCAGAAACCTGAAAGTGCTTCTTTCAAATTTCGAGCAGATAAAAAAAGTAATAGATACAAAGAATGAAAAAAGAAGGTGCCCGGTCTGCGGTACCGAGTTTAATGTCCTGAAAAAGGACTGCAGGGCAGGCTGTGCTTCATGCTACAGTGAATTTGAAAATTATCTTGAAAATTTTTACAAAAGCACTGCCGGAAGTTCGGAACACAAAGGTAAATATCCGGGAAAAGTTGCTCTTTTAATAAGAAAAAAACAGAACTATGCAAGGCTGGAAAAGGAACTTGAAGATGCTGTCAGCAATGAAAATTATGAAAAGGCTGCTGTACTCAGAGACCGGATCAAGTTTATGGGAAATTATATAGATTAGAAGATGAGTAATAAAATAAAACTAAACAACAGGGGCTGGTTCACTGAAGAGGGATCTGAAAATGATGTAATAGTTTACAGCAGGATCAGTTTAAGCCGGAACATCAGGGAAACAGTCTTTCCTGCAAACATGGACAGGGAAACTGAAGAAAAATTTTACAGAGAAATAAGGACTGCTGTCGATAATCTTGATAAGGGCAGTTTTTTTCATTTTTCAAAGCTTGACTACGATGCGAGGAAGCTTCTTTCCGAGAGGCACTATATCAAGGGTGGCGCTTCATTTGAAAGGGACCCTGCAGTTTATATAACTGATGATGAAAAATATCTGATTGTTTTCAACCAGGATGATCATGTGATGATTAAATCATTCCGGGCAGGACTTGATTTACGTAAAGCATATAATAACTGCAATCTTGCGGATAATCTGCTTGAAGAGAAGCTCAGTTATGCCTGGTCTTCCAAATTCGGTTATCTCACATCTGACCTGACAGCTGCAGGCACAGGTCTTAAAAGCTCGGTAATGCTTTTTCTACCTGCAATAACAAGGACAGGGAAAATCGACAAGGTTATGAAGGATGTTATGCAGTCAGGTCTTTCTGTAACAGGTTTTGTCGGTGATGGAGATAATTCATCCGGCGATCAGTATATTATTGAAAACCAGTTTTCCATAGGGGAAAGTGAAGAGGAAATTATAAACAGGATTGAGAGTATTTCTGTGATGATTACTGATTACGAACGTGAGGTCAGGGATTTTCTCTTTAAAAAAGAGGGAGCTGCACTGGAAGATGAGGTGATGAGAGCCTACGGAATACTTAAATACTGCAGAATATTGACAATTAATGAGGCTATTAAGAATCTTTCCCTGTTAAAATTGGGAAAATATCTTAATATTATTAATGAAGGGTATATAACTTACTGTAATATCAATTGTTTATTAATTGAGATACAGAAAGCCCACTTGAATATGGCTTTATCGGGAAATGATGAAGCAGACATGAAAAGGGCTGAGTTAGTTCAAACCAGACTTTTTAAAGGGAAGGGAAAATGTTTAAAGGATTAACCAAAAGAGCACAGAAAATACTTGCATTGATGGCTCAGGAAGAGGCTAAACGGTTTCATGCAGATCAGTTGCTTCCTGAACACATTATCCTTGCTGTCCTCAAAGAGGGGGAGGGACAGGCTCTTAAGGTACTGCATAAAAACGGAATAGATTCCGCAAAACTTCAGCTTGAAATTGAAAAAAATATTTTCAGGAATAAAGCTGGATTTATTCTCGGCGATGTCCCCCTTTCGAAACGTGGTAAAAAAATACTCGAAGATTCAGCTGAAGAAGCAAGAAAACTCAACCAGGAATATATTGGAACAGAGCACCTGATTCTTGCAGCTGCCAAAGAGCCGGGAAGCATTATATCAATGTTTTTCTACAACAACGGTGTAAGCATAGAAATGCTCAGAGAATCTATTGTTGAATTGACAGCTCTTGTAAGAAATGACAGCAAGATTACAAAGCAGATTTCCGTAAATAAGAAAAATGTTCTGCCTGTTTCAAAAAACACTCCTCTTCTGAATGAATTTGCAAAAGATCTTACTGATATGGCAAGAAACAACAAGCTTGATCCGATTATAGGGAGGGAAAAAGAGATCTCCAGGGTTGTTCAGGTACTTGCTAGAAGAACAAAGAATAATCCTATTCTTCTAGGCGAACCGGGAGTTGGAAAAACAGCAATTGTTGAGGGACTTGCCACAATAATTTCAAACAGGAGCGCTCCTGAAGTGCTTCACGGAAAGAGGCTGATGGTTCTTGATCTTGCATCTGTCATAGCAGGAACCAAGTACAGGGGCGAATTCGAAGAAAGACTCAAGAGAATAATGAAGGAAATAAAGAATTCCCGTGATGTTATTCTCTTCATCGATGAAATACACACAATAGTCGGAGCTGGCGGAGCTGAGGGCGCTATTGATGCATCAAACATGCTCAAACCTGCTCTCTCAAGAGGTGAAATACAGTGCATTGGTGCTACAACTTTAGGTGAATACCGAAAAAATATAGAAAAAGATACAGCGCTGGAAAGACGGTTTCAGCCTATACTGATTGAGGAACCGACCCAGGACGAGACAATCGATATACTTAAAGGGATAAAAAACTATTATGAGGAATTCCATAATGTTACTTATACAGAAGAAGCCCTTGTATTGAGCGTAAAGCTTGCATCCCGGTATATCACAGACAGGCTTCTTCCTGACAAGGCAATTGATATAATTGATGAGGCAGGATCCAGGAAGAGGATAATGTCCAGGGAAAAACCGGAAGAACTTGACAGTGTAATAAAACAGATAGAAGACCTTAACCATGAGAAAAAAGGGCATGTGAATAACCAGGATTATGAAAAAGCTGCTGCTGTCAGGGATTCCCTCAATAATCTGAAGGAAAAAAAGGATTCCCTTGAAAACAAATGGAAGCAGGAAATCAGGCTTGAACATAACCTGATTGAAGAGGGTGATGTATACAGGGTTATTTCTGAAATAACAGGAATACCTCTTTCCAGGATTGCTGAAAATGAAACAGACAAGCTTCTCAAGATTGAAGATTACCTCCACGAAACTGTTGTCGGCCAGGAAGAGGCAATATCATCTGTAGCATCCGCAATAAGAAGAGGACGGGCAGGTATATCTGCACCTGAAAGACCTCTCGGTTCTTTCATTTTCCTCGGACCTACAGGTGTCGGAAAAACTCTTCTTGCAAAAACACTTGCTGAATTCCTTTTCGGAACCCAGGATGCTCTTATCAGGATTGATATGTCAGACTACATGGAAAAGCATAATTCATCCCGTCTGGTAGGTTCTCCTCCGGGTTACGTGGGGTATGAAGAGGGTGGTGTTCTCACAGAAAAGGTGAGAAGGAAACCCTACTGTGTAATTCTCTTTGATGAAATTGAAAAAGCACACCCTGATGTATTCAACCTGATGCTGCAGATCCTCGAAGAGGGTGAACTTCAGGACAACCTCGGGCACAGGGTATCATTCAGGAATGCGGTTATTATAATGACTTCAAATGCAGGGGCTAGAGATATCTCAACAGGATTTTCTCTCGGCTTCAAGGCTCAGGAGCATATTACATATGCGGAAATAAAGTCTTCCGCTCTCAATGAGCTTAAAAGGATATTCAGGCCGGAATTCCTCAACAGGGTTGATGAAACTGTAGTTTTTGACAGCCTTTCAAGGAAGCAGATAGAAATGATTCTTGAAAAACAGCTTGATGAACTCAGGAGAAGGGTCAGCGATAAGAATCTTGTAATCGAAGTGACTGAATCTGCAAAAGAATATCTTATTCATGAAGGATGGGACACTAGATACGGCGCAAGACCGCTTCGAAGAGTTCTTCAGAAAGAGGTTGAAGACAGAATGTCCACTCTGATAATAAAGAGGGAAATAGTTGACAATGCTTCTGTCCTTATAGATTTTAACGGGGATGAACTTGTAATAATGAACAAGGCGGAAAAAGTAAATACATAAAAAAGCCTCATAAAAACCGGATAAACATAAAAGCAGCCTGTTCAAGCAGCAGGCTGCTTTTTATATATAATACTTGATAATTGATTATTAACAATTTATAATCAATCAGAATGAATCTTGAATTATTTGTCCTTGGATGCGGTGGTATGATGCCTCTCCCCGGAAGGCATCTTACATCTGTGCTGCTCAGGCGTGAAGGCGATCTTTTCATGTTTGACTGCGGCGAAGCAACACAGATATCACTGAAACGATTAAATCTCAGATGGAAGAAAATATCTGTAATACTCATTTCCCATACACATGCCGACCATATAACAGGTCTGCCCGGTATACTCATGCTCTCCTCCCAGGTTGACCGTGATGAACCTCTTTACATAATTGGTCCTCCCAAAACAGCGGAATATGTTGAGGAGAGCAGAAGAATACTTGATATGTATATCAATTACGAAATAGTTATAAAAGAGATCACTGAGCCTGGAATTGTCTTTGAAACAGATGATTATTATATAAACAGCTTCCGGCTGAATCATACAAAAATATGTTACGGCTATAGCTTTAAAGAGAAGGAAAGACCGGGCGAGTTTTTCCCTGATAAGGCTCTGTCGCTTGGTGTTCCCAAGGGAAGAGACTGGTCAAGGCTGCAGAACGGTGCAAGTGTTGAGCTTGAAAACGGATCAGTTATAACGCCTGATATGGTAACCGGTGAAAAACGTTCAGGTAGAAAGGTGAGTTTCGTGACTGATACAGCCTATCTTCCCACTATTGCAGAAAATGTTACCGGTTCTGATGTGTTTATATGTGAAGGGATGTTTACTGACGATCTTGAAGAAAGCGCTGCCTCAAAAAGGCACCTTACGTCCCGGCAGGCTGCAAAAATAGCAAATGAAGCAGGCGGAATAGGTAAGATGGGGCTTATCCATTACAGCCCCAGGTATACTGACAGGGACCTTAAAAGGCTGCTTGAAGAAGCATCTGAAGATTTTCCCGATACATTTTTAACACGAGACAGGCAGGTCCTTAAAATAAAATACAGGGACTGAAATGTTTAACAAATGTTATAATTCAAACGCATTTATTTATGATATAAATAAATGCATAAAAATAACTTGATTGCTTGTAATAAATTAGTAATTTTAT
This sequence comes from Spirochaetia bacterium, assembly GCA_963662265.2. Taxonomy (GTDB): domain Bacteria; phylum Spirochaetota; class Spirochaetia; order CADAEX01; family CADAEX01. The sequence continues at coordinate 164,060 of CAXXHA010000011.1, forward strand.
ATGTGTAAAATATTCTTCCCGGAAAGAGAGGAAGTAATGATAAGGCATGTATAAAATGAAAGTTGAAAATCAGCCTGAAAATTAAACTGGATGAAAGCTTCTAAAAATTAAAAATGAAGGAGGGAAACTTATAAATGATTAATACTGATAATGTTGTCAAAAAATACGGCAAAGTGAAAGCTGTAGACAAAGTTTCTATTAATATCGGTAAAGGCGAAATTGTCGGATTGCTTGGACCCAACGGCGCCGGAAAAACAACAATAATGAAGATCCTTACCGGTTACCATTTTCCGTCTAACGGCAGTGCATCTATTAATGGTTTTGATGTATATGATAATCCGCTTAAAGTTAAGGAATCAATCGGGTATCTTCCCGAAATGGCACCTCTGTATAATGACCTCAATGTATATGAATACCTCTCTTTTATAGCAGATGTCAGAAAAATACCTGCTGACAGAAAAAAGAAAGAGATAGAACGGGTTGTTGAAGAGTGCGGACTTCAGGCAGTTCTCTACAGACAGATTGAAAAACTGTCAAAGGGTTACAGACAGAGGGTTGGACTTGCCCAGGCAATTATCCATTCACCTGAAATCCTTATTCTTGATGAACCTACAACAGGTCTTGATCCGAACCAGATTATTGAAATCAGAAAGCTTATTAAGAGACTGGGAGAAAAGAAAACAGTAATTCTTTCAACTCATATTCTTCAGGAAGTGGAAGCTGTATGCAACAGGGTTCTTATACTGAATAAAGGTGCAATTGTTGCCAAAGGTACAGCAGATGAAATAAGGAAGGAACTGAAAGGGGATACCAGAATTTCACTTGAAATCAAGGCAGACAGCTACAACGGGGCAGTCCAGTCGCTTGAGGCTCTCTCTTCTGTTAAAGAGATAATAAAATCAGAAGAAACAAACAGTCTTCTGGAAATAAAGGTTGCTGTTGATTCAGATACAGAAAACGCTGCAGAGGAAATATTTGACTGGGCTGTATCTAAGGGTTACAAAATTCTTTCAATGGTTCCTGAAAAAGTAAGCCTTGAAGATATTTTTATTAAGCTGACAAATTAGGAGATTAAAAGTGAATATATCCGGATTGATAAAGAAGGAATTAAAATCATATTTTAATTCCCCTATTGCATATATTGTTGTATTGTTTTTTGTGATGTTTTCAAACATCTACTATTTTTTCTTTAACCAGTTCTTTGCGCAGAATATTGCATCAATGAGATCATATTTTGCTCTCATGCCGGTCATTTTTGTAATACTTATACCTTCAATAACAATGAGAAGCTGGGCGGAGGAAAAGAAACTCGGGACAGAAGAGCTTCTTCTCACACTTCCTATGAGAGATGTTGATTTTGTGCTTGGAAAATTTTTAAGCTCACTTATCCTTCTTGGAATAATGCTTCTTCTTACAGTCCCTGTTCCAATGACTCTGAGCATTATGGGTGATTTTGAAAACGGGCAGATAATTGGAGAATATTTCGGTACGCTTCTTCTCGGAGCTGCAGGGCTTGCTGTCGGACAGTTTATTTCATCTGTAACATCCAACCAGATAAGCGCTTTTATCTTCAGCGTTATAGGACTTCTTTTTATAACAATGATTGGAGAAGTAAGCTTTCTCTTTAATATGCCGGGATGGCTTGCAGATTTTTGCAGCTACCTTTCTTTTTCATACCACTTCGAATCACTCAAGAAAGGGCTTCTTGATACACGTGACTTAATATACTTCATGATAATTACGCTGTATTTTCTGTATCTTAACACTAAAGTGATTGAAATAAGGAAATAAGGGGAGGAGGAATAAAAGTGAACAATAAAATAAAACAGATAATCCTGCTTGTGCTTGTTTCCGCACTGTTTGTGGTTATAGGACTGAACAGCACACGGTTTTTCAGGAGATTGGACTTAACTGAGAATAAATCATTTACAATTTCCGATGTATCAAAAGATATAATCAGTACAATACCGGGTAATGTACAGATTACATATTTTCTTTCTGACAAGATCAGGAATATTACTCCTGTAGCTGCGGAAATTGAAGACCTTCTTTATGAATATTCGGCAAATTCCAGGGGACATGTAGCTGTAACAGTTCTTGATCCGCTGAAAACAAATACAGGGAAAAAAGCAGAGAATCTGGGGGTCCAGGCCCAGCAGATAGAAGTTTATGAGAAAAATGAACAGTCTTTTGCAATGGTTTATTCAGGTATAACAGTACAGTACCTGGACCAGGTGGAAACAATCCCGTTTATAATAAACCTTGAGACACTTGAATATGAAATAACATATAAAATCAGAAAACTTGTCGAAAACCTGAATACAAAAATCGGGATAGTAATCGGGGACAACCGGAAAACAATGGAAAACAGTTTTTCATTCCTCGGAGAAAAGCTTTCAGCATCATTTGAAATTGAACAGATACAGCCGGGTATGGAAATTGCAGATGACTACTCGGGAATCATAGTTCTCGGTGGAAAAGATCTTACAGAAAGCGATCTTCTTTATATTGATGAATACATAATGCACGGCGGCAAGGTGATGTTCTGTGTTGACGGTGTAGAAGTTGAAATGACAAGAAACCTTGAAGCAACAGTTCTCGAAGATGCCCCTGTATTTAAAATGATAGAAAAATACGGAGTTAAGATCAACAGAGACCTTGTTATTGATAAATATGCAAGAAGAATACCTTTGAGAGGATCTTTCCCCATGCTTTATCCTCAGTGGGTTTCTGTTGCGGCTGAAAATGTTTCAAAAGAAAATCCTGTTACAAGCAGGTTTGCAGGCCTTGATCTTCTATGGACCAGCTCAATAGAAAAATCAGAAACAGACAGTAAAGTTGAAATAGAAAAACTGCTTTCCTCTTCAGACCAGGCATACTCAATAAAGGAAAATATAACTGCCAATCCTTATGAGGTTAACGGACTTGCAGCGAATGAAAACCTTGAAAGAGGTGTTGTTGATTTCGGGTATGTTGTAAGCGGTAATTTCAAGAGCTACTTTACAGACAAGGAAAGCCCTGATAACAGGATGATTGTAATAGGGGATTCCGACTTTGCATCAGATGTAATAAGATATTCAGACAGCCCGTTTAATATTGTTTTTGCTGAAAATGCGCTTGAATGGCTTGCTATTGATGATTCCCTTCTTTCTATCAAAACAAGGGACAAGAGAGATATGAGGCTTAATAAGATTCAGATTCCCGAACAGAAAGTAAAGGCAATTCTTTTTGTTTATCTTGTCAATATCGTATTAATTCCTGCTGCAGTAATTGCATTTGGAGTAATAAGATTCATAAAACGAAAAAGAAAAGAATCTTAATGTTGAAGCGGGGTAATAATCATGACTTTTAAAAACAAAATAATATCACTATCATCTGCTATTGCAGTGCTGACAATAATTTATATACTTGGTGCAGTTTTTTCTCCCGAAAGGATGCAGGAAAAAAAATCACAGGAAAAGCTTTTTGATATCAAGCAGCTTGAAACTGTCGTCAAAATAAAAGTATCAACAAATGACGGATTTGCTGAAATTGTGAAAGAGGGCGGGGAATGGATGGTTTATTCCGGAAGCAGCAAATATCCGGCCTCAGAACATAAAATTGATAATTTTCTTGATTCCATATTCAATCTGAATAAATTCCAGACAGTGGGAACTGATAAAAAACACTGGGAAAAGTTTGATCTTACAGAAGATAAAGCAAGAAGTGTTACGCTTGATAATGACAGCGGAGAAATGTTTACCCTCTACCTTGGTAAAAGCGGACCGGCTGAGCGCGGTGAATATATCAGAAGCACAAAATCCGATGAATGCTATCTTACAGACGGATCATTCAAAAGATATTTTTACAAAGATATCAATTACTGGAGTCATCTGAGAATTCTTGATGAAGAAATTGACAGTGCAAGCATTATTTCAATGGATATAACTGCTGATGTTGATGTAAAGGGTGAAAACTTTAAAGGCGCTCTCAAACTTGTAAAAGAGGATGCAGAGGGTAATTATGAGTGGTACAATCCTGAAAATAATGAAAAATTCCAGAGAAGCAAGGCTGACACTATTGCCAACAATATATCAGCACTTGTTGCAGACAGCTATACTGAGGAAAAACTCTCAAGAAAAGATGTTGTAATCAAAATAGAAACTGAAAAATTCGGAAAGCAGATTATCGATATACAGAAAAAAAGTGAAGACCGCTTCCTGATAAATATAAGAGGTGATAAATATACTTTTATAATAAATCAGTATAAGATACACAGAATAATCAGCCGTATTAACTAAACGCCTGATACAGGCTGCACCTGGAACAGAGTATCGTAATTATTTATATGCTTTGTCTGACAGGTGTCAGCCGGATTAAACATAATAACTATACCTTAAATGTGGTAAAGCTTATTCTTATAGTCTTAAATATTGGGTGAAAGAATAATAAAAGCTGCAGGATCTGTAAAATCTTACATCCTGCAGCTTTTTTTGATTAATGTAAGATTGACAATAAGTAAAAATATTATATAATTGATTGAAGAAAGCAATTAAAGCTTTTATATTATGGCTGACACCGGGGATGATTTATCTGTGATATATGCATAAAAATGCATGAAACAATGTCTGCTGATGAATGTAAACAGTTTATCATCATAAATAAATCTAACCCAGTATCTGCCATAAATTTATCACAATGGAGAAAAATTATGGGTAAGTTAAATTACGGTCTCAACAGAATCATGGCACCGGGTCATGACCTTGAAACATTTTTCAGAATTACATCAGAAATGGGGTTGAAGTACCTGGAAGTACGAAATGATCTCCCGGGTAATAAAATTTATGACGGCTACTCTGCTGAAAAAGTGAATGAATTATCTGAAAAATACGGTGTAACAATTATTACTGTAAATGCAGTACAGCAGTTCAACAGAAAAGGTAATCTTGATGAAAAACTCGATGAAGTTGAAAAGATGGTTGAAGATGCTGCAAAAGTGGGATGCAGGGGAATAATACTGTGCCCTTTGAATGATCCTGAAGATAAAAGGTCAGATGATGAATCACTTGATGATACAGTAAAAGCACTTAATAAATATGGAAGAGTTTTCAGAGACAATAATGTTACAGGACTTGTAGAACCTCTCGGATTTTCCATATGTTCAATCAGGACAAAGAAAAAAGCTGTAAACGCTATTAATGCATCAGATTTTTCTGAAAGCTATAAAATAGTACACGACACATTCCATCATTATCTTGCAGGGGAAGGTGAAATATTTCCTGCGGAGACAGGTCTTGTTCATATTTCAGGAGTTGAAGATAACCTTCCCAAAGAAGATATTACTGATGACAACAGAATCCTTATCAGAGAAAAAGATATTATGGGTAATCTCAAGCAGATTAAAGATATGTTTGACGGAGGGTATAAAGGTGTATTTTCTTTTGAACCTTTTGGACCGGCAGTACAGAAACTCAGCATAGCTGAACTTGAAGAAGGACTTAAGGAAAGCATAAGCCTTATAGAAGCAGCTGTATAAACAATTATTTGAATAGTTTATGCATGTTATATAAAATAATATGATTGCATAACAATGTTTAATTTGAAGATTTTTATTCGCAGGTCGGGAGTAATACCCAGAAGATTGCTGCATAATTTTGAAAAAAAGTAAGATTTTAATTGTATATTTTTTTTGAATCCTGGATCCGATGTACAATCAATTCCTTACCAGGATGGATGGGCTTCTCGTAACCTTCGGTTACGAGAAGCCCAGAACCGCATACTACGCTGCTTATTGATATATACTTCAGGGTTAGGCAATGTCGTTGATTTCTCCCCCGGATTTCATATCCGGGGGATGTTTTAGGTAAATATAATCAAACAGTAAATTATCAGTTCAGGGAGAATTTCATGTTTCAGAACAATCAAGCACACAGACTTGTTAAAAATACAAATCAGAATAAATATGAAATTCTCAAAATAATTATTCAAAACAAAGGTATTTCCAGAAAAGAAATATCAGATATAACAGGACTTACAAGATCAGCAATTACCAGAAATGTTAATTCATTAATAGAAGATGAAATAGTATGTGAAACTGAATCCAGGGAAACAGGAAATATAGGAAGAAAGGAAATAGGGCTTTCTGTATGTCCCGGGAAAAATGCTGTCATTACACTTGACTGCGGACGTTTAAGTCTTGAATGCACTGTTTTTGATCTGACAGGAGAAGAGATATTCAATATCAAGGGACATAAAGGTCTTTTTTCTTTTAATAATTCTGATGAGGCAAGTGATGAAATAGAAATGCTTCTGAAAAAAGTTATAAGAAAGACAGAAGAAAGACATGAAAATATAATTGGAATTGGAATATCTGTACTCAGTTCAGTTTACTATGATGATAAAGAGCACGTAAATAATGATTCAAGGGAAAATCACAGAACATATTCATTCGGATGGGTGCCGTGGGGATGGAATAAGCTGAAAGAGCGGCTTGAAGAAAATCTGCAAATGAATGTTTTTATAGAAAATCAGGCAAATATACTGGCACTTGGCGAGCTATGGTTCGGAAAAGGAAAGGGAACAGATAATTTTACTGTTGTTTCCTATGGAATGGGATTTGGAGGAGGCGCTGTTATAAACGGCACTCTGTTCAGAGGCGATCTCAATACTGTCGGAGAAATAGGCCATATCCCGATTATCAAGGATGGACCGGAGTGCTACTGCGGTCAGAAAGGGTGCCTTGAATCATATGTAATTCCTGATAATATGATCAGGCAGTATTATTTAAAAAAAGGTGAACAAAAGGAGCTGCCTGCAGATTATTCTGAAATTGCAGCTGAACTTAAAAAACTATTTGATGATGCATATAACGGTGATCCTGACGCATCTGGAATTATAAGTGAATTTGCATGGTATATAAGCCTCGGCTGCATCATGCTTATCAACACTTTCGGAAGCAGGAAAATGATTTTTTCATTCTATGAACTCGATGAACTTGACAATTCACTTTTATATAATGAGATTAAAAAAAATATTGAAGAAAAAAGCTTTTATATTCTGCTTGATAAACTTGAAATTGCAAAAAGCAGACCTGGAAGAAAAAGTTACCTGCTGGGAGCTTTTTCACTTGTTGTAGATGACTATTTCTCCAACAGGATATAAAATTAAGACTTTTTATGACATAAAAAAAGCATACCTGTTTATCAAGGCATGCTTTTCGAAAATATAAATTAAATTGTTTACTTGTTAAATACAGAAATCATGTATTAAAGTTTTTTGATGAAATATATTCCCTGTATTTTTCAGGATCTGATCTGAATGCAATAATATCCCTTTCCGGTTCAGAAAAAGCCTTGTTTAAAGCTCCTTCAGCTTCTTTTATGAGAATTGTGGGAGAAAGAATCCTTCCGTTACGGGAGCTTAAACCTGATTTTAAATTATCTGCCCCGAACAGCTGTTCAAGCCTGATGAGAAAAGCCTTAACTTCAGAAATGCCTGTTTCCAGTTCCTTGTCAGGCATGATAAGGGCCAGACCCTTTTTGCCGTATTCAAATGACAGGTCAAGTGAAAAGTAACTGTTTACAGTATCTATAAGGTCTTTTTTAATCTGTTTAAGTTTCACACCGCTGTTTTCAAAGCTGATAATTGCAAATGAAACATCAAGATCAAATGAAGCTGCTTTTTCAAGTTCGTATTTAAGCTTTTTTTCAAGATATTCTTCCCATACCAGGTTGTTGTCTCCTTTATCAGGTTTCGCTTTTTCCTGTTTTTCAGTTATATCTGATTCTTTTTCTTTCTTATTTGAATCAGTATCCCTGTATGTATTGACTGAAATAACAGTTTTATTTCTCTGAGGCATGTATAGAATAAAAATTATTGAAACAATAATAAAAACCAGGAGAAAGATAATTGATATCTTTATTAACCTTATGATTTCAGAATCAGAGACTATTTTGTATAGAATTTCTATGTTGAATGTGTCATGTCCGGGAATAATAAATGAATCATTGAGAACTGAATATGAAAACCCTGTGCCTGTATATTCCGGATAAGAAATATTTCCCATGCTGTCCGGTTCAGGTTTTGTTTTTATATGCTTTCTGCTCTTGATATATAAATATTTAACATTATTATTTTTATCGGAAATAATCACAGAATAAATTCTGTTGTTATCTGAAATAGCTTTTTTAACTCGGTTTTTAAACAGGTTAGAACTGAAACTTCCTTCTGCAAGATATACAGTTGTGAGGTCTGTTTTTAATTTATTAACTGTTTTTAAACCGACTTTTGAATTATTCTTATAAACTGAACCAAGATAGATTCCAGCTGTTAAAGTTATTAGAAGCAGTACTGATAAACTTATTATCAGATATGTTTTAAATAAATTAGTTTTCATAAGTTTATTATTACTTATAATTGAAAATTTGTGAACACTTTTTTTTATTCTGCATAAAAATGACAACTTATGAAAATATAAAATATGTAGTATAATATAATATTTTTTGATAGATCATGGTTGAATTATTTTTATTTTATCCCTGCTGCCGGATGCAGTTTAAGGGATTTTTATTATGTTATATAATATTCTTCTGTGAGTATTTTAACAGACAGATAAATAGTTGTTGTATATATGTTTAAATTAGACGGTATATCCGGTATCAAAAAAGTAAAATGGAAACACCTTAGGCCTGGAGTAATCTTCCTTTCAGGCGCTTCAGTGAATGGTTCTCCAATACCTGAACTGCTTGATTTCCCGGTAATCACTGAACAGCTTTTATATGAACTCTTTAACAAATACAGATTTTTATCTGACAGGGAAGTTGTAATTGCAGAACCTGTATATAATTACAGCCCTTTCAGCCTGTCAAAAATCCTTAAAGAGGGAAATGAAAAAAGGGAACTGCTCAATCAGCTAAGGGCAAACCATGAAAAAGAAAAGAAAATGCTTCTTTTCGAGGCAGGTTTTGATGAATCTCCCGGCATCCCCCTGATAAATACAGATGTAGTTGACCGTGATTTCCTGATAAAAGATACTTATAATTCCTTTTCTTATCTTTACGGACTGAACAACAGCCTTGATCTTATCCCCTCTGTATTTCATGATCTTGATCTTCAGATGTCTGTTGGGGACCTTTTAACAGGAAAGATAAACAGTAAATTCAATATACCGGATGACAAAGAGGTACTTATTCATATTGCTGTTGATTTTTCAAAAAGCATGGATTCAATGGGAAAGCTTGATCTGGTGATCTCTTCAGTTGAATACTTTTGTAATACAATTCCTCTGGTTTTTAAAAATACAAAAATTAAGCTGTATATTTTTTCTGACAGCTGTATACCTGCTGAACTTCCTTTCCGGTCGGGGGCAATCGAAAGAGGAGATACATCTTACAGCAGCTTTATGAAAAAAGTGCTGCATTTCCGTGATAAGGAAGTTCACAACAAGGTAATTGTTTTTACTGACGGAATCCCCACAGACAGAACAGAAGCACTGAAAATCGGTGAACTTATTAAGAAAAATAGTGTAGATTATACCCAGATCATCTTTGATATTAAAGATGAACAGAGACATGAAATAGAGTTTCCTTTCGGTAAAGAGAGGATTGATACTGCTGATAATGTTGTAACAGATGTAACTGATAAAATGATACAGGTGGAACTCGATGATGAGGCGCTTGACAGGAAGATGAAGAGGATATTCAGCGAGTTTACAGAAATCGCCGAAGTCTGCGGAGGAAACCAGATAATCCTTAAAATAAACAAATTTATAAATCTGGTTTCAGTCGAATGTTATGACAGGTATATGGGACTCCTTACCCTTGCAAGCAGGGAGGAGGCTGAGGCTCTGGAAAAGGAAAGCTCTGAAGAGGCTAAAAGAAGAGTAAAGAACTGGAACAACCCGGGGACGAAAAAACAGGTAGAGAGCAGCAGCTTTACCGGGACAGAAAAACAGGTTAAAAAGTGGAACTTTCCCAGGGTGTAAAGGCAGAATTTAACAAAAAAGCAGCAGGGCTGTGGTATATCAGCTCCGATTTTTGAATAAAACTGCTGAATAAATCATCTATTTGACTAGTTGCACAATCTCATTTAACATATAAACAATTAAAATACCTTATAAAAAGGAATAAAAAATGAGAATTAAAAATATATTTATGCTTATCCTGATTCTGATATCAGTATCCTCCTGGGCACTGTCTTCAGAAGATGCTTCAAAACAGGCAGTATCTGCATTTGAAAAGTCAGTTTCTTCAAGATCTGTTGCAGGTGTCGGAAACATAGTATACGGTGAAAAAAAGATAGGAAGCAGCTATTCCCTTTATCTTCAGGAACTTATCTCGGGAGAAATCCAGAAATCTGAAAGCTTTGAGCTTTCCGACAGGGGAAACCTTGATGATATCATGAAAGAGGTAAAGCTGGCACTGTCAGGTATGACAGATTCCGACACATCAATTGATATCGGGATGCTTAAAGGGCTAGAATACATAGTTACAGGCAAATTCTTTGATAACGGAACTAATATCAAGCTCTTCCTTGACCTTGTAAAATCAGATACAGGTGTAAGTGTTTCAAAAATGCAGTATGTAATCAGCAAATCTACACTTCCGACCGGAGTAGAGCTCCTCCCTGAAAACTACAACGATGCAATGTTTGTGCTTGAAGAACTTTCAGACCTTACAAAAAGCAGCGGAAAAGGTCTTGATGTAAGGGCCTGGAATGTACGGGGGGACGGAGGAATATACAGGGACGGAGAGGAGCTTCAGGTAAACTTTTTTGCAAACCGGGACTGTTTTATCAAGGTCTATCACATTGATGTAAATAAAAAGGCAAGCCTGATATTTCCCAATCCGTATTACTCTGACAATCATATAAAAGGAAAGCAGATCGTTAAAATCCCTGACAGCAGATATCCTTTTAAATTCAAGCTTACATCTCCCTACGGATCTGAGTTTATCAAGGTTATAGCATCCACCACACAGTTCAAGGATATAGAGGATTCTTTTAAAGAACTCGGTACTGCATCAGGCGAGCTTCTTACTAGGGGATTGGTTGTAGAAGCAAAAGAAACACTTACAGATGAGGCGCTTTTCAGCTACACGATATTAAAGTAATCAGGGAAGCGGTAAATAATTCTGTTGTTATAATAATTTTGCCTGAATAAGGCTGATAACAATATTACTTTTGGAAAATGAAAACTGAATATTAAAAAGTGAATCAGGAGTGGTTTATGAGAAAAACACTTATTCTTGTCTTTATGATTTTTTTATTTCTGACAAATATTATCTATGCACAGAACAAAACAGCCCTCGTCATAGGAAACGGAAGCTATAAGCATTTCTCCCCGTTAAGCAGTCCTAAAAATGAAGCTTCCGATATGAAGAATGCATTAACACGGCTCGGATTCGATGTAATTCTCCTTCTTGACGGGACACAGGACAGCATTCTGGATGCTGTTTCAGACTTTGAATATAAACTTAAAAACAGGGGCGGGATTGCATTCTTTCATTACGGTGGTCACGGAGTACAGGTTGAAGGAAGCAACTACATAATACCTGTAGATGCAGATATTCCTGATGAGAGAAGGGTAAAGTCGCGTGCTGTTGATATTGATGAGATAATAAGCGCAATGGATGCATCTGGAAGTAAAACCAATATCGTAATACTTGATGCATGCCGTGATAATCCCCTTCCCGGAGCTTCCCGTTCAGGCACAAGAGGGCTTGCTGTAACAGGACACCAGCCTCCCGACTCAATTATTGTTTACTCTGCTGATGCCGGAACAACTGCGGAAGACGGCCTTTTTACACCGACACTATTAAAATACCTTGAAAATCCCGGAATGGAATTTACAGATATTCTCAGAAAGGTACGGAGAGATGTAAGAAAGAAATCCGGAGGAAGGCAGAGGACAGGGGACTATAACCAGCTTGAAAGCGAAATCTACCTTGCAGGGAGAACAGGAAGCAGCAGCTCTTCCAGTAATTCTTATGCCTCAGCCTCTTCAAAAAAGCCCAGTCTCAGCGTGGAGTCTGCAAAATACGGCTCAGTAAAGCTGATGGTAAAAGAGGCGGGAACATTATATCTTGACGGTGTAAATATGGGAAAAATAGCTGCAAACAGGTCTGCAACATTAAATAATATTGAGACGGGAAGTCATGCTATAGAGATAAGATATGCAGGAAATACAGAAAGGAAAACAGTGACTGTCTATGAAAACAGGACAGCAAGCCTTTCATTTTCTTATGAAAAGCCACGTTCTGTGACTCCAACATCCAGCAATAATACCGGCAAAAACATGGTCTTTGTTGAAGGCGGCACCTTCCAGATGGGCAGTAATTCCGGCGCCAGCCATGAAAAGCCTGTGCACAGCGTGACAGTATCGAGTTTTTACATAGGAAAGTATGAGGTAACACAAAGTGAGTATAGCACTGTTACGGGAAAAGACCCTTCTTTTTTAAAGGGAGACAGCCTTCCTGTAGAAATGGTTAGCTTTTATGATGCAGTTGAGTACTGTAATGAGTTAAGCAGAAGGGAAGGTCTTTCTACTGCCTATAATATTAACAAAAGCAGACAGGACTCAAATAACAAGGCCGAATATGATAGACTTAAATGGACAATAACAGTAAACTGGAATGCTGACGGATACAGGCTTCCGACAGAGGCTGAATGGGAATATGCAGCCCGAGGTGGAAAAATGAGCAGAGGATATAAATACTCAGGATCAAATAATTCAGGAGACGTTGCTTGGAATCGTGATAATTCAGGAGGGAAAAAACATCCGGTGGGCCAGAAATCAGCAAACGAACTTGGGATATATGATATGAGCGGGAATATCTGTGAGATGTGCTGGGATTGGTATGGAAAAACATATTACTCCTCTTCAAGCCAGAGAGATCCACGGGGTCCTGCTTCGGGGGAGAACCGCGTGGTACGGGGAGGCGGAACGGGCTATGATATTTTTTCACGGTCTGCCAGTCGCGGCTACTGCAGTCCAAGCGGTTTCGGCGACGGTATAGGCTTCCGCCTTGTTCGATCCGCAGTTCAGTAGCAGCCGGGAGGAGGCCGGCTGTTCAGGGGAAGGAGCCGGAGGCAGCCCCCTGAAGCGGAGCTTAAGGGGGCATACTGTAGGCGGAGAAACCGGTAAAAAAATAATTATTATAAGCTGAATAAATTATTCAGAATTAACATAAAACTAATAAAAAGTTTCTGCAAATAATTTTAAAAAATATATATAATATCTTTAAAAATATCCGGGGAATGTTTATGAGAAAAGTAATTATTTTTATCAGTTTATTATTGATATTAACAGCTGCTATCCTTCCTGCACAGGATAAATTTGCCCTGGTAATAGGAAACAGCAGCTACAAAGGTCTGTCTCCCCTTAAAAATCCTGTAAATGATGCAACTGATATTGCATCAGCTTTAAGGAACATGGGATATAATGTTGAACTTCTCAAGAACAGCAGTCTGAGCGCCATGGAAACAGGGGTCCTTAATCTTAAAAACAGGTTATCTGTCAGCAAGCACAGTATCGGATTTGTATACTATGCAGGGCACGGAATTCAGTCAAACGGTGAGAATTTTCTTATTCCTTCAGATGCTGATATAAGGGATGAAGCTTTTTTAAAAACAAAGAGTCTATCAACACAGGTAATGATGGATCTTCTCGGGGTGCAAGAAATAAACTGAATGTAGTTGTGCTTGATGCGTGCCGTGATAATCCTTTTTCCTGGAACAGGAGCGGGAGCAGGGGGCTTTCTGTAGTCGGTTCACAGCCACCCGGAAGTATTATTGTATATGCTACAAGTGCAGGAAGTGTTGCCAGGGATGGTTCAGGCCGGAACGGCATATTCACAAAAGAGCTTCTTAAAAATATGAAAACTCCCGGTATTGATGTAAGCGAGGTATTCCGGCTGACAGGAGCCGGAGTAAGCCGGGTAACAAACGGTAAGCAGGTGCCTGCTGTATATAATCAGTATTTTGAAAAGATATCACTTTCTGCAGGAACTGTGTCAGGTTCAAATTTAAATAATTCATCTACCGGACCTAAAAATAATCCCGGATTTAAAGTTGATTCACTGAAATACGGTTCTGTAAAAATCAGTTCTATGGAAGCCGGAAGCGTATTTCTTGACGGAAGCAAAATCGGAGATCTTACTGCAAACCGGTCTGCAACACTCACAGATATCCTGACCGGTTCACATAGCATTGAAATGAGGTATACAGACTATACTGAAAGAAAAAGTATTACTATATATGAAAACCGAACATCAAGTCTGTCATTCACATGGAGAAAATCAGCTTCAGGCAATACTGCTGCCCTGAATAAATCAGCAGCTGACAAACCACAGCTGGTTTATGTAAGCGGCGGAACATTTCAGATGGGAAGTAAATATAAATCATTTACAGGTCCTGTCCACAGTGTTACCCTGGGAAGTTTTTATATCAGCAAGTATGAAATAACTCAGGAACAGTATGAATCTGTTATGGGAAAGAATCCCTCAAATTTCAGGGGGAAGAATTTCCCGGTTGATAAGGTGAGCTGGTATGATGCTGTTGAATACTGCAATGCGCTGAGCAGAAGCGAAGGATTTAATCCTGCATATAACATAAAAAAAAGCAGCTTAATGACAAAAGACGGAAAACCTGATAAATCAAAATGGACAGTAACATGCGACTGGAATGCAGATGGATACAGGCTGCCGACAGAAGCAGAATGGGAATATGCTGCCATTGGCGGGAATAAAAGCAGGGGATACAGTTATTCAGGTTCAAATAACCCTTCTGAAGTTTCCTGGAATAAGACTACAGGCGGGAAAGTAAGTGCTGTAGGCATGAAAAAACCCAATGAACTGGGTATACATGATATGAGCGGGAACCACTGGGAATGGGTCTGGGACTGGTACGGATCTTATTCAGCAGCAAATCAGACAAACCCCAAAGGACCTGAAACAGGTACAAAGAAAGTGGAGAGAGGCGGTGCATATTATGCCGATCCTGAACTATGCAATGTGAAGTACAGGCTTATGTGTCTGCCTACAGTGGAATACAGCAGTTTAACAATAAGGGTAGTAAGGCCTGCAAGATAAAGATCTTCGCAAAATAGCGGAAAATAAAATATAATAGATATATGAAAGAAAAATTGAGAAAAAGGCGGCTTCCCGAAGGCTGGTATCCTGATACAGAAAAAGGGGTAACAGGGAGCATTAAAAGCTGGGAAAAAATAAATACAGAGACAAAGGCAAGATCTGTAGTTGTTCCCCATGCCGGATGGTATTTTTCCGGTAAAATAGCATCAAATACTATCAGACTTCTTTCAGATGATTCATCTATCATAGTTGTTGCTGGCGGACATCTAAGCGAATATGATCCTGTGCTTGTGGCAGAAGAGGAAAGTTTTGAGACACCGCTGGGAAATATCAGGAATTCTCCCGATCTTCTTGATAAATTATTCGATTCCGAAATAGTAACTGCTGACCGTGTCCCTGATAATACTGTGGAAATACAGCTCCCTTTTGTTAAGAACTTTTTTCCCTCAGCTGAAATAATCTGGCTGAGAATGCCTCCGGAAGCTGAAAAAGTCAGGAAAATATCATCAATTCTTACATCTTTTGAAAATGAATCAGGAAAGAAAATTTCTGTGATCGGATCTACTGATCTTACACATTATGGTATTAATTATGGATTCATGACACACGGCACAGGCGAAAAGGCTCTTTCATGGGTGAAAAATGTCAATGACAGGAATTATATAGACCTGCTTCTTGAATATAAAATTGATGAATCACTAACCCACAGTAAGAGTGAAAGATCTGCCTGTTCAGCAGGGGGAGCAGCTCTTGCAGCATCATTTGCCCGTGGATCAGGCTGCAGCGAAGCAGAGCTTTTATATTATTACACAAGTAATGATATATATCCGTCAGATTCTTTTGTTGGTTATGCCGGGATTATTTACTATTGAAATTTCATGTTGTCCAGTCTTGAAATATTTTGACTGTAATACTGAGATTTTATGTTGTCCAGTCTTGGATTTTACATAATACCGGGATTTCATATGTTCAGTCCCGTTTGAAGTTAGTTATAATTAATACTGAGAATATATGATCAGATATATTTTAATATTTCATTTATACACCATGATCTGCTTTCTTCGAGAAGAACAGGTATTTGTATTTTTTCTTCCCTGTGTTCTTTTCTTACAGAAGCGCAGACCGGAAAAACAGTTGTCCACAGTTCTTTTTCCTTTCTGCTCAGTGACTGGTAATAACTCTTGAAGTTACTGTCGGGAGCAGGCAGATGTTTCAGCTTATTTGAATAATCATATAGAAAATCCTTCCATGATACAGATGCGCTTCCTGCACCGAAAAAAACAGGATTAGCTGTATGATTTTCACCGGTGAAAACACTGGAACAGTCCTGTATATCTGATCTGAAAGAAAGATCCCGTGCAGAACCTTCTGGTGTTACTGTTGTCAGGCAGTTTGATCTGATATAGTCGGATATGTGTGAATAGTAGGAATCAAGTTTGCTGTTTGTAACAATATTTCCATCATAGATGTTTTTACTGTTTGAAAAAACAAAGTTATATACATTGTTTTCACAGGATTGTTTCCTGTTTTCAGTCTTCATGAAATAGTTGTAAATCAGACTGTCTCTTGCATAAGGTTTTCCTTTCGGATAGGAATAGTCGAGTCCGTAAAGTTCTATTTCTCTGGCGCCGAGGGATTTTGCAAGCGAAACTGCTGAATGTCCTACATTTCCACCTGATGTATCAATAACAGGGAAATATTTCCAGTATGTAGCTATGTATCTTGAAAATGGATGACCGGAGGAAAAGTAAGACCTGTTTTTAAACTTCCTGGAAATATACGGCTGTGATGACAAGTCAAGTACAACAGGAATGTCAGAATAACCGATACCCATGAAATGGTTATAAGTTATATGCTGGCAATCAATGGATATTATTATATCAGGTGTGATTTGTTTGCCTGAAAGATAGGGAAGAACTGTGTCTGTTGCAATAAGGAGACTCTTATCTCTGTTTGCCTTTAGTGTATCAAGCTGTTTTTCTATTGACGGACCGGCACCTGCTATCATTATTCTTGAAGAGGGAGATATTGGTTTTGAGTATTCTTCAGCATAGCTGAGATTCATGAGTGTGTTTCTGAACCATCTTTTGCCGAACTGTGCCTGTACAGCAAAATCATCATATACAGAATCCAGAATAATTTTTATATCCATGAAAAGATTTTCAAAAAAAACTGTTTCAGTTTTTACCCTGTTTTTAAGCTGAACAATACTTAAATTACCGAATATTGAGGGATTATATTTTTCTGCAAGTTTATTCTGAAGATCAATTATATCAGGGTCTACCAGGAGATCGGTTTTCCTGTCAGAGAAAATATTGGTAAGATCAATATTCTCTATAATTTTTCTTAAGATATTTTTATCTTTTTCAATAATTAAAATATGGTGAATATCCGGATCGTTGAGATATGGAAGAATATGATATCCTCCGCCAAGGCCGAAAAAAATAACAAAACCGCTGTTGTTTTTCCCTGACAGATATAATTTTTCCCCTTCACGTTCGGGATTGTAGAGAGAGTGGAGCTGTATGTCTGCAGCTGTATCTTTTATAACAGGAACCGGGGAACTGTTTTTTGCTATATCAATTCTGCATTTATCTGATGATGAAACCTGGCTTATTTTAAAAGCAAGTTCAGGATCAACCGAGGATAATGATATAATATTCTGCTGAAATACTGAATTATTCATAATTTTCTGTCTTTGTTTTCAGAAATTCGAAAAAACTGATGCATTCATCATTTAAATCCCTGTATTTTTTTAGTGCTGTATCTTTATTGCCCGATTTAAAATCACCATAGATATCAAGATAAACTGAAGCTGAATAATTATAAAGTATATCAAAGTAAAAACTTCTGAAATAACTGTCATCGAGATTTTTATTTTTTTTGCTTATAATATCTTTATTCAGGTTTTCAAGTGAGTCTATGACAGATTTCCTTACAGATTCTTTATCAGCAGATGTTTCTTCAGTAACCGGATCGCTGATTGCCTGATTATTAATAATACCACCTGCTTCAATAATATTTATATTTTCAAAAGATCTTATATCAATATCTGAGCTGTTAATCCTGTATATTTTCCGGCCCGGAATTATACTGTCAAACCATGATGAATAAGTCTTCAGCTGTATCGATGTCCTGTTTCCCTTATCTGTGTCATATGTGTAATGTTCTGTATACTTATTATACATCATGCCGAGATGAGGATTTGTCCTTGATGAAAAAGATATTTCACTGCTGCTGAATTCATTTGGCATGCAGTGTGATTTAATATCTGAAGAACAGAAATCAAGACCTGCAAAAAAAACAGGATAACTGCTTATTGAAAGTGCAAGATGAAGAGCTGATCCTGAAACAGTCCCGTTCTGCTGAATATCAGAATATTTTAACGGGAAATTGCTGAGAAAAAACTTTTCCTGCAAAGTATTCTGATTTAAAAGGAATAATGGCTTGTTGCAGTTCTCAAGGTGGTAAGATGTAAGCGGCGCTGCTGTTGTAAAATTACCTTGACTTTTTTTCCTCAGGTGGTATGTGGAATAAAATCCAGGATCGGTAGTGAGCAGCAGATCCGGTTCTATATTATTTTCAATAAGAAAGGAAAGCGATGATGAAAGCGCAAGAAGAAAGATTTTATCCCTGTTGTTTTTTATGAGATCTGCAGATTTTTCCAGGGTAGGTCCTGAAGATGTTATAAAAACAGGTTTGCCAGTATCTTTATAAACAATTGTTTTATCAAGAGATAATGCATTCTTTATAATATTTGAAAAATATCTCTTTCCGAAGTAATTGGTTGTATTTATATTTCCGTTATACTCCCTGATGACTCTGGATACACAGTTGCTTATAAATTCAGAAGAGTCTGGAAAAGATTTGAAAACTGGAGTCCAGTCAAAGAGCAGAAGACCCTTAAGATCAATTTCATCTATGACTGATTTTAGATAACTATACAGATCCTTTTTGTTTATCTCATTAATTTCTGGGTGCCAGGCATAAACATTGTTGTTACTGTATTTTGATATATTATTTTCAAACATCTGTTTTGATGCATGAAGAATAATATATTTTGTTTCCGGATATTTTTTTATAAGACAGTCATATATATAATTCAGACCCGGATACAGGATAATAATTACAGAAGGTTCTGTATCAGTTTCCTGCAGCTTGAGTTTTACATATTTTTCAGCTTCTTTTAACGGATCATAACTGGAATGAAGAAGGTTGTTATTAAAGGAACATGTAATGAGACCTTTTCTGGATTTGAAAAATTCAAGCATTTATATAATCATTGATCAGCCGATTTTCCGACGGATATGAAAAAATATTCAAAAAATCATTATCTGAATTATCAAGATCAGGGAGCATATTTTTCAAAAGAATATTAATCTGATGTTTCAGAAGCTGTTTATCAAGCAGTGTATCTGAATTTATTATCAGAAAAAGTCTGTTGCCAGGCAGTATGAATATTCTCCCTCCGTTTGCAGTAAGTGCAGAGAAAATCCTGTATATTTCCGTATTAAAGCCGGTTGAAATAATATCGGATGATAGTTTATAAAGTTTATCAACAATAATCTCTGTATTGATGAAAATTGCGTAAAAACTTTTGTTATCCTTTTCTGAAAAAATACTTATTTCATCAATAACCTTGTTTCCTGAAAGATAGAGTGTACTGTCTTTGACTTTTTTCCTGTTATTGCAGAACCTGATTATCGTAGAATATGATTTTTTATGAAAATATTCCGAGTATTTAAACAGCTCTTCATAATTGGTGAAAACAGAATTCAATTCAGAAACAAGGAGAAAGGATAAAAGCTTATTGTTGCTGTCTGAATAGGGTATTATCAAAACATCATCAAGAAGACCGTATTCCCGTGTTGAAAAATACTTTTTCAATGCAGATTTTCTTGATTTGGGAATAAAAAACGGTTTACTGGAATTTTTATCTGAAAATTTAATCAGGTCATCAGATTTTAATCTTAAACGGGAAGAAGTTGTCCTGTCATAACCTGTTGAAATCCATGGAAGGAATGTTTCATCATCCTCATCTGCAAAAAAGGCTGCTCCTTTAAGGAGATTGAAAGTGTGTTTGAAAAAATTGAATGTATTAACTGGTATTTTCAGATTAAAGTCATCTGTGAAAGATGAAGAATAATAAGTATCAATCAGTACTTTTATTTTTTTTTTTTTGGTTTCAATATCAGTACTGTCCGATTTATTATCGGACAGTATATTTTCAGCTTTTCTTAAAAGACTGTTTTTATATTCAAGAGGATTTTTTTCTTTTTTTACATCTGTATTTAATACTTTATCAAGAAGACCCATCTTAGATTAAACCCAGTTCCTCAAAAAGTTTTTTGTAAGTTTTAAAATGATCGGATTTCGCAAATTCCTCTATTTTACTGTCAGGAAGTGATTCAAGAAGCTGATCAAGATAGAGAAGTACAGATTTGATTTCTGTTTTAATGTTGTCAGGCATGTCAGCTGTACTTACTTCCTCTTTAATTTCCTCTTCAGCCTCTCCAATTTCTATTTCTTCACTCACTGAATCAGTTTCTTCCAGTTCTTCAGCAGTTTCTTCAAGACTGTCAAGTTCAAGACCTTCTGATTCTGAAAGAATATCATCTACAGAAATTACATCTTCATCAATGTTCTCAATTTCCTCATCAGGGAATTCTTCAACTTCTTCTTCTGGTAATTCTTCTTCAAGAGAAATATCTTCTATGATTTCTTCTTCCAGTTCAGGAGTTTCTTCTTCGAAAGCAGCTGTATCTTCCTCTAATGTTAAAGAATCTTCAAAACCGGTTAAATCTTCTTCAACTTCCTCTTCAGTCGCAGCTTCAGCTGTTTCAATTTCTTCATCAAAGGATATTTCTTCCTCTTCAGCATCTTCGGGTTCAGCCTCTGCTGTTAAATCAACATCCAGAGAAAGATCTTCTTCGAGTGAAATCCCTTCTTCAAGTGCCATTTCTTCTTCTATGATAATATCTTCTTCAGATCTTTCTTCAGGTATTATTTCCTCTTCAAGTGCAGTACCAGCTTCAGAAAAACTTTCTTCTTCAAAGGTGATATCTTCATCACTTGAGACAATATCATCAAGGTCTGTTTCAGATATTTCTTCCGCAATATCCTCATCCAGGATAATATCCTCTTCAGGAATTACGGTTTCTTCAGATATTTTTTCAGCTGTTTCATCAAATACTGCAGTTTCTTCTACTTCTGATAAATCAATATCAACAGGTATCTCTTCAGATGCAATTTCTTCATCAATTGCAGATAATTCAGAATCATCAATTGAAAAATCATCAAGTGAAAGTTCTTCTTCAGAAGAGAGTGTTTCTTCTGAAACTGATATTTCCTCCTGGATATCTTCAGTAATATCAGCTGTAGGTATTTCAGTCTCTGTAGTTTCAATAATAGTTGTTACTGTTTCACTTACTGCAGATGAATCAGCAACCGGCGATGTTTCTTCTTCCATGGCTTCTGATTCAATTGAAGGTTCAAATTCCTGATGATCTATCACCAGTTCTTCTGAAGGAAGTATTGAAGGGGCAGTGAAATCTTCTTCAGGCTGCTCTTCAATAGTGATTATATTTTCAGTTTCTTCGACAATATCATCTTCCATATCAACGGAAATATCATCAAGAGGGATATCAATGTCCTTATCCAGCTCATCTTCAGAAAAATCAATTGATATTTCTTCATCTGCAGGTATTTCCTCTTCAGTAATTACTGTATCTTCAAGTTCCTGCTCTTCAAAAGACAGATCTTCTTCTGCAGGTGCCTCTTCTTCTATATCAATATTTATCTGATCAGTATCCAGATCTTCATCAAGATCAAGAGTTATATCATCAAGTGATATTTCATCATCTTCAAGACCTGTTATTGTATCAGTTTCAGATACCAGGTTTTCACCTGATAGTGAATCAACATCAAGATCTGCTTCTTCTTCAAAATCTATTTTATTTTCATCAAGATCTGAGCTTTCATCTGTAAAATCAATATCAGCTTCTTTATCGAAGTCTACATCTATATCGATTTCTTCAGTTTCTTCGAGATCTTCTTCTATAATATCAATTTCGCCGCTTTCAGCTTCAGTCAGTTTTATGTCTTCTGACAAGTCTTCTTCAGTTATTTCAATGTCTTCTTCATGTGATTCTTCTATGTCGATGTTACCATCAAGAAAACTGAGTTCATCCTGATTTTCTTCAAAGACAGGCTCTTCCTCTTCAGGTAACTGGAAATCTTCATCTTCAGATACAACTGTTTCGTCTTCTGTTATTTGAGATTCCAGATCTTCAGCAATTTCTTCTTCAGTTATTTCCGCTGTATTGAAAATGTTGTCAAGTTCGTCACCTGTCAGAGCTATTGTTTCATCGCCGTCATCTGAGAAAAATCCACCAGGAGGAACTTCTTCTGACCCGGTTTCAGTTTCAGATATTTCCTCATCTGATTTATAATGAGAGAGTTCCTTTTTGAGTTCACTGAGTTCATTCTTGATTGCAGATAGATCATTTTTAAGATCGTTTGCAATTTCTGTAAGCATTTTAATGGAATTATCAGAATCCCCTGTATCTCTTTTACCTGCCGGAGGATTTGAATAGGATTCAGAAGAGTATTTTGCTTCAACTGATTCTGGAATATCTATATCTATAAATTCCTCATCTGCAGCAGTTTTTTCTCCCTGTTCAATATCCTGAAGATCCTGAATATCATATAAATCTTCTTCACTTTCAGTGATATCATCTTCAAGAGACCCGAGAAGGTTTTCCTCTTCTTCTGTAAGCAGAAAGTCTTCATTGCTTTCTGTATTTTCTGTATCTAAATCCATCATTTTATAATCATCCGGAGCAGGATTACTATTGTCATCAACAATATCTTCGGGGCCTGATTTTACCCAGACTCCATAATTTTCCAGTTCATTATTGTTATCATTGTTATCTAACATTTCCTACTCCTGAATAAAAATTCTTTGTATATAATTTTATGGTTCTATTATCGACTAATGAATACAAAAAATTGATTATTAAATATTTTATAACAATTATAAACTGAAAAAGGACTGTTTTCAATCTATCTATTTTGTTTTTTATTTCATGATAATAATATTTAGATGGATTAGATTTTACTGCCGAAACCGACCTTGAATTCCACATAATTGAGCATCATATCTGAACTGTCTAAAAAACTGGTAAATAGATGTGTATATCTCAAATCAGTGAAAAATACATTTCTTCTTAATCTGAATTCATAGCCGGTTACAGCTGCTGCTCCAGGATTAAATACTTTATATGCTTTAATTCATTGACGGTTCATTCTGCAGGCTTGTAAAAAAATATATTGATAATAATTTTATTGATTGTCTAAACCTTTTATAATAAAATTAGCAATGCAAATGTATGGGAAAACACTTTTTTTTATAGTTATATTGTCACTTTTTGTTTTATTTCCTGCAATATCCCAGGATAGCAGTACAGATGAAACAGTTCCGGCAGCAGAAAGAAGCAAATATGCTACATCACTTTATTTACGTTACAACCTGACAAGGCCTGATTATGCTAAAACTCCCTATTATATAGGGTTTGACGCAGGAGCTGACATGGATTTCGGCGGAGATGTCCCAGTACTCAATCTCGCAGGGGTTGGATTTTCCGGAAAATACATCTTTTTAAATAATAAAAATGATATTACTGATGAAAAATCCGAATCACACTATTTATCAACCGGATTATCTTTCTACCTGAAAACAAGACTTGAAAAACCGCTGAACCTGGGACTCAGGGGCGGTGTAGGCAGCGGATGGATGGTTGCCGGAGAAATTGATGAACAGACAGACAACAATAAAAGGCTTAACGGTATATATTTTGATGTGGGATTTTTCACCGAAATCAAGCTGTCGGAAAGGTATTATATAGAAACAGGAGTAGATGCCAGAAAACAGCATTATTATCAGAAGGAAACTGAAATTGATCCTGTTGATATGGGTTTTATATATTTTAAAGCAGGTATTAAACTATAAATAATAGAGATGAATAACATGAAAATAACAAAAACAGTAATTATGCTGATTCTTGCAGGTCTGATATTAAGCTTTCCGGTATTCGGACAGGAAGAAGAGGACAGCAGGGTCTTGAAATGGAAAAAGATAGATGGTGCTTCCAGTTATCTTATTGAAATTAAAAAAGGCGAGAGACAGGTCTTAAAAACTGAGAGCATTGATAATTTTATTTATCTGGATCTTCCCCCTGGAGAATATCTGTTTAATATTTCTGTTCTCAACAAGTTCAGTAAAAAAACCGCCGAAACAGGATGGAAAAAGCTGTCAATTGAAGCTGCAAAACAGCCTGTGATCAGGAATTATTCACCATCCCATATCTATCTCAATAAAGATGAAGCCCTGCTTGCCATTGATGCATATAATATCAAAGACAGGTCGAAATTCAAGCTTGTTTCTGAAAGCGGCGAAGAAACTGAAGGGGAAGTCAGGGATATAAACGATTCAATTTACAAAGTATTTTTCCCTTCTGATAAGCTTGTAAAAGGGGTGTATTCACTGAGTGTTGAAAACCCTTCAGGTCTGAATGATACAGCTGCTGCCCTGTTTGAAATACGTGAAGAACTCCTTCCCTCGGTTTCGAAAATAAGCAGCAGGGAATTTCTCAACAGGGGAGTCTACAGCGGAATTAAAATTACCGGTAAAAACTTCGAGGAAAATATCAAGGTGGAATTCCGATCTGATTCAGAAGTGATTAGGCCTGCTTCTGTTGATTTTATTTCTGAAACAGAAATATCTGTTATTCTTGATTTATCAACTGCCAGGGCTGACAAATACAGGCTGTATGTAGAAAATCCGTCAGGTTTATCAGATTTTTCAAGGGAAAATATCAGGGTTCTTGAAAGAACAGATGAAACAGAACTCATGATGAAAGGTTTCAGAAAAGATAAACTAACCCTGCATGCAGGGTATGAATACGGATATTTCCTTGAAAATGTTTCAGATTATCATAACTACAATTATGCTGGAATTATATTAAGGGCGCAGTTCGACCTGAATAATGATTTTTTCAATAAATATATCTGGCTTTACCCGATAGGGGCGGAAATATCAATTGCCCACTATCCAAAAGATATATATTTCAATGAATTCGGATTCAGTATTTATTACAAGAGCCGTTTTGAAACACCTGTTAATTTCATCATAAAGGGCGGGGGCGGTTTCAGTGTATTTGAAAAGGAAGAATATGGTCCGGATTATGGCAGATATATGGCTGCTACAGGAGGACTGTCCATAAAACTCATGAAACATCTGTATATTGAAGCGACTACAGGGCTTAAGACATGGAATGTTGATGGTGATTATCTGACATACATGGTAAGTTCAGCATCGGCCGGGTTTACATACTGATTAAATAAAAGCGATGAAAGAATAAAATATTCAGATTCATTTCATGAATCATAAAGGCAGCTATAAAGCTGCCTTTTTTCATCTTTATTAGTTAAAAGATGTTTTAATCTTTCTTAATCTGAACTATATCTGACAGCAGAAAGCTCGAAGATCTGGCCCGGCATCCCCCCCCTGATATTGAAAGTACTTTCAGGAAGATCTCCGTTCATTCTGTGTATGTTTATCTGAAAACCTCCGCCCCCGTCTTCCGATGCTGTAAAGAAAAACTCCCTGTACGGGTCGATAGCCGCTGCCCCTGGATTTACCCCTGTTGGAATATAGTTTATCGTACTTATTGTTCCGTCGGTGTTTGTCCTCAAGCAGTAAATATTGTTTTCATTGATGCTTACAAAGTATAGAAAACGTTCTTTCGGGTCTTTCACAAGGGCATTGCTGGTACTTGATCCGGCAGTTGCTCCCACGATCGGGCTCGATATCTGGGCTGCTGTAGTATTGTGAATATCCAGATTGTAGCTGTACCCGTAGTTTGATCCCCCTGCACCCAGAAGCAGTTTGAAAAGATAGCCGTTTAAGACGGCAGGGCATTCGCCTGTTCCTGCACCCAGACTGTAGCCGTTTAAATAATTACCTAAAGTCCCGTCTCCTGCAATAGTATAGGAATTCCAGCCAGTCCCGTCATTTTTCAAGAGATGGGTGTCAAAGATGAGAAATCCTTCTGCAGGTGGAGTATAAGCAGAGAAAGTCCCCTGGGCTGTCGGGGAGAGGGATCCGTCGCTGTTGTAGTTGAAACCTGAAATAACATGCGGAGTCGAGCCGTCTGATGAAATTGCATATAAAAATCTTTTATCATCAGTGAAAACATAATCATCAACCGGATATGTTCCAAAGCTGGCTGGGTAACCAGGAAGCATATCAAGCGATCCGTCACCTTTTACATCATATCCGCTTATATAATAGGGATTTGTTCCGTATGAAAAAAAGAGATTTTTTTTTTCATTTTCATACACAAATTTACAGGCATTGATCTGTGTCGGTATACTGCTGTCTGTTCCTTTATCGGATAATGAACCGGATACTGTATCTACCTGAAAAGTAAGAAGTCCTGATGCAGTTGCAGCATAAAGATACAGGGCACCGTCATTATTGTCTCTTATATCCATGAAGTTCCCGATCTTGCATGAAACGAGAAGTGATGTAAACAGCAGAGCTGTAAATATTTTATTTAGTCGCATTATGATCCAATTATAGATTTTTTACAGGAAGTAATTCAATAAATATACATCCATAACAAACAGTATTTTGATGGTTTTACTTAATTATATCAAGTTTTAAGGTTGCTTTTGGTTGAGGATGGGTCAGTGTTCATATCTTACAGCAGTCATTTCATATATAATTGGTGTCGGCATCTGTGTATAATTGCTGTCAGGAATACTTCCGCTCATGGAATGCTGGTTAAGCTGCCCAGATGTTGATGTATAAAAATACTGCTTATAGGGATCTATTGCTGCTGCATTTGTAATGGCTGCTGTAGGAACAGTTGTAATATTGTTTATCAAACCGTCATTTATTTCAATACAGTAAATATCACTGTTTGAATCATGTACAAAATAGAGGTAATTATTTTCCTTGTCCTTTATAAGGTCATTTCTGTTTGCAATTGCTGCCCATGGTGTAGCAGAATAATTATCCCTTTGAACAGTACCTGCTCCAAAAGGATCAACATTGTAACTGAAAACATCGGCAGATGCTATTTTAAATAGATAGGGGCGGTTATCTGTTATTGCCGGACCGGGAGTTTCTGTGTTTATTGTTGTTGGATTAACAGGATCAAACCCTGCATTATCAGAAAGTGTTCCGTCACCATTTATGGTAAATGTAATCCATTGAGCATTCCCATGTATTATCAGATTATTGTTAAAAATATTTAAAGAAATACATGGAGAAGGATAACTTGTTGGATGAGGAGGGGCAAGGTAGCTTATTACTCCGCTGCCATCATAGCTGAACCTGTAAATGTTTCCGGCTGACAATACATAGAAATAGTTTCTGCTATTGTTAAATACGAAATTTTCGATAGAAGCAGCTCCTATACTGTAGCTGTAGGCCCCTCCTGTATCAAGTGATCCATCCTCAAATACTTTGAGCCTTGTTATATAATTGTCAGCACCTGACATATGCGATATGAAAAGATCTTTTCTTTCATAATCATAATCTACTTTACATGCTCCATCTGTAAAAGTGAATGATGGATTTGAATGTTTCTGAAATAATGAACCTGAGCGGGTATCTGTCTGGTACACATTCAGGCCGCTGTCAGTAAGTGTAAAAACAAAGAGAGGATTATCATAATTATTATTACCGATATCCATGAAATTACCGATTTTACATGATGAGATAAGAATCAGAAGTAATATTATAGTAATGATATTTTTCAATTTAATCTTCCTGAATTTAAGTATAGAACTATTAACGGTGTTTTTTCAAATTATCAACAAACAGAGATTAAGATTACACAGAAATACGCCGTATTATAGAATGTATGAGCCGCACCGGAAGATTTTTATTTACTTTATATTTAGCAGTTACTCTTTACCTTTTTCTGACTCTGTTTTACGGACCGACCGGTATACAGGCTACAGAAAACCTTGAAGCGTATAAGACTGTTTTAGCTGACAACATCGCAGAATTGAAGGGAATCAACAAAGACCTGATCAGAAAATGCAAGCCTTATAATGAAATGAATACAATCAGGCTGAGAGCCTACGAAATGGGATATCTTAACAGCAATCAGAAAAAGATACATCTTAAAGGTATTGTAAAAGCAGATATTTCCCATTCTCTCGGGAAGATAATATACAGAAACAGCAGTCCTGCAGACAGATCTCCCTTTATCAGATCGATAAGTCTTATTTTTTCATTGTTATTTTATATTTTTTCCAGTATATTTCTTTCCAGAAATGGTGCTAAAAAAATCAGAAAATAAAACAATAAAACAAGCCGCAGAAATTATACTTTCAGGCGGCGTGATTATTATGCCGTGTGACACTATATACGGCATGATCAGCCTTACCGGTAAGCCTGAGGAAAAAATAAGGGCTGCCAAGGGGCGTGATGAGGGCAAGCCGTTTATCAGGCTGACAGCTTTTAAAGATGACCTCTCAAAATACACAGATCAGGAAATAAAAAAAGAATTACTCGATTTCTGGCCCGGGCCGCTGACCCTCATTGTAAGGAACAGGGAAGGTGAAACAGAGGCTTTCCGTGTACCTGATGATAATTACCTGCTGGGGTTATTGAAGATAGTAAAACAGCCTGTTGTCTCTACAAGTGTGAATTTTACAGGGAGTCCTGCACTGAATAATATATCTGACATTCTTGATCAGTTTGAACATCTCGTCGATGCAGTTATTGACGGCGGTGATGCATCTGAAGAGGCATCCGCATCAACAATAGTCGATGTAACATCAGTTCCATATAAAATATTACGTCAGGGTCCGTGCATCATTCCGGAAAATCTACTACAATAATAAAGCAGACAATATAAAAAGATCAGGGATTCAGATTTTACTGAATACAGTAATATTAAGCATCTTTTATAATATAATGATTTTTTTATTATCTGAAATTGTTTCAGAATCATAATAAAAGATACCCTGAGATGTTATTGGAAGTCTGTTATTTCATAAAACGGAGAAAAACAATCAGTAACTACAGATATCTGGATTTTTCAGATATAATTCCAGAAGACGATTTTCTTTATAATGAAATAATAAATAAATCACTTGCTGATAATCATTCGCTGATTATTAACTGGGGAAGAAGTTTCCCCTGGGCAATAGATGAAAGGCTGTCTCTTGTAAGCCATTTTGATGAAAAAACTGTAAATTCAATTAATAACAGGCTTGAAAGGAATTTCGGAAGAATAATTCCGCTTATACCGTTATTCGGAGGCATGGAATTTCTCCTTTCGTTTCCTTCATATTTGTACATGAGAATTGAAAAAGACAACTGTTCTGTATTGAATCCTAAAACTGCAGGATCTGTTTCAATAATTGAATCTATTGTTGAGGATTATAAGTCAATTTTTACAAATACAGAATATGCTGCAATAGATATGCGATATCTTGATTTATGTCTTGATAAGGTATCTGAAGATGAAATAATCCGATTTTTCAGCAAACTTTCAGCAGTACTTGAAGATTTAATATCTGGATTTATTATAGTTTACAGCGGTGAAAATCAGGAAAGGGCTGATAAAATATTTAAAAAATCAGGATTTAAAAATTACATTATTGCATATATAGAAAGCAGGAAGGATTTCAGCTGCAACTGCAATTATGGAAACGAAAAACTGGAAATCAGGGATACAGGTCCTGAATTCTACCTTTCTGAAAATGAAGTGGATAAATACAGGTTTTATTTAAGCAGTATTGATAAAATCTGGAAAAATATAATTTACATGAAAGATGAACTTCTGAAATACCAGATTTTTGAATATTCAGTGAGAGTGAAAAATTTTGAATTGATACTGCTTTTTGCAGAGACAGAAAAATTATTTCAGGATATAGTTATTAAAGGCGGAAAACTTGCTACCGGGCTTAAAGGGAAAATTAAAAATGATTCAATATGCCGGATGTTCAGAAGCAGGCAGAAAGTTATTGAAACAGAATTGGTTTTTTTAAAAAGCGGGCTTGATAATTATTTCATTGAGCTTGACAATTGTTTATAAATGAGTTTATGTAATTAAAATGTGAGGGAGGATGAATAATGAATCTATCTACAAAATATATGGGACTGGAACTTAAAAATCCCTTAATTGTTTCCAGCTCTACACTAACATCAGATATAGATAAAATTATTGAACTTGAGAAAAACGGCGCAGGTGCTGTTGTGCTCAGATCACTTTTTGAAGAACAGATTATTGCTGATACAGAAAAAATGATTAAAAGCGTTGATACCGATATGCATGCAGAGGCTTTTGACTGGTTCTCCAAATCAACTCAGCAGCATATGATGGATGAATACCTGAAGCTTGTAGAAGAGGCTGGTAAAAGAGTATCTATCCCTGTAATAGCAAGTATAAACTGTACAACAGATGGTAAATGGATTGAATACGCAAAGATGTTTGAAAAAGTCGGAGCAGATGCTCTTGAACTGAATGTATTTATTCAGCCTCATGACTTGAAAATGACATCTGAAGAAATTGAAAAGATATATGTGAATATTATGGAGAAGCTTAAAAAGGAAATGACTATTCCTGTTGCAATGAAAGTAAGTTCACATTTCACAGGTCTTACAAATGTTTTAAGTAATATTTCTAAAGCAGGTGCTGACGCTCTTGTAATGTTTAACAGGTATTACAGGGTAGATATTGATATTGAAAATCTTAAAGTTACATCTGCTTCAATGCACAGTCATCCTGATGAATTAAATGTTCCTCTTAAATGGATAGCACTTCTTGCAGGAAAGATTAAATCAGACCTTTCTGCTACAACAGGTGTTTATTCATCAGAAGATGTTATTAAACTTATCCTTGCAGGTGCATCTACAGTTCAGATCTGTTCCACAATTTATAAAAACGGTCCTGAGCAGATCAGAAAAATCCTTGATGAAGTTGAAAAATGGATGGAAAAACATAATTTTGCATCTGTTGAAGATTTCAGGGGAAAACTGAGTGCTGAAAACGAGGAAACTTCATACAGAAGAGCTCAGTATATCAAGACACTTTCAAGCCTTTAATTATTATTATTATTATTGGTTATATTCGGCCGGTCAGCTTTTATTTCTAACTGCTGACCGGCTTTTTTAAATTTCATGGAAGAATCCCTTTTCGAGAAACAAGTGTTCACTTACGCCTGTGTTGTTGGGTAAGACGATGGCTTGTGCATTATCATTGCCCAGAAGTGGAAGCTATGTTCGGAAACGAGGCGAATTCATGGATGAAATCACCTGTACCCTGAAGGACGTAATAATACCTGCGGTACTGGCAGGGATTGGCATTTACTGGGCGAGCGATTCCCATATAAAATTATATAGAGCAGTAAAAGATTTGATGAATAAAGGGAAGGGATGGATGGTTTAGCTAAATTATCCCTTTTCCCGCCTTTATCAGGGTAATCCCTGCTATGCATGCTGTCTCGGTTTTAAGTACCCGCTCTCCCAGGCTGCAGAGAGTAAAACCGCTCTCTCTTAAAACATCCCTTTCTCTTCTGCTCCAGCCCCTTTCTCCGCCTACAGCAAGGACTGCAGTTTCTTCTGTCCCTTTCTCAAAGCCCATGCTGCTCAGCTTCTCAGTGTACTCATAGTTATCAAGTGCAGCTTTTTCACTGCAGCAGGTAATTTTACTGCTTCCGACACATTCTTCAAGCGAGTCGAAAAAGCATATATCAGGTATGTCTGTATCAAAAGCCTGAACAGCGCCGTCTATCAGATAGTTCCTGTATGATGATTTTTTCCAGAGAGAACTTTCCGTATAAGATTTCTCAGACTTGTCAGTTCTTACAAAACAAAGAGTTTTTACACCGATTGTCGAGATATTTTTGAGTATTTTTTTTGATTCCGGAGGCCTCGCAAAAGAGGTGATCAGTATTACAGGATGTTTTTTTGATTCATAAGATTCATCTTTTGTGAAAGTGAAATATATATGATTTTCACTGATATCTGTTATCAGGGCTTTCCCTTTTTCTCCGTTTATTATTCCAGCATCAAAACTTTCGTTTATCCCGAATTTGAGTATTTTAATTATATGTCTTCCCCTGATATCAGACAGGGGAAGAGGCTTTGTTATTTCATCTTTTTCAAAAAGTACTATATTCATTTATTTATTAGGTGAAATCATTTTTGAAGGATCAACAGCAGTATCGAATTCCTCTTCTGTGAGCAGTTCAAGTTCCAATGCTGCCTGTTTCAGGGTTTTATTCTCTTTGTAAGCTTTTTTTGCAATTTCAGCTGCCTTTTCATATCCTATTTTTGAATTGAGCGCTGTTACAAGCATCAGGGATTTACCGAGGTTTTCCTCTATTTTTGAAAGGTTTGGCCTTATCCCTTCGAAACAGTTTATCCTGAAACTTCTTACACTGTCAGAGAGAAGGTTGAGAGACTGTATAATGTTATAGATTATCACAGGTTTATAGACATTCAGTTCGAAATTCCCCGATGAACCTGCAAGAGATACTGTTGTGTGGTTTCCCATTACCTGGGCGCATACCATTGTCATTGCTTCTGCCTGTGTCGGGTTGACTTTTCCAGGCATGATTGAACTTCCAGGTTCGTTTTCCGGTATTAAAAGTTCACCTATACCGCACCTGGGGCCTGATGAGAGCCATCTGACATCATTTGCAATTTTCATGAGTGCGGAAGCAAGGGATGTAAGTTCTCCTGAAAGCGAGACTAGCTCGTCATGCGAGGTCAGGGCCGTGAATTTATTGTCTGCGCTTTTAAACGGAAGAGATGTCAACGAGGCGATTTCCGATGCCGCCATTTCCGCAAAATCGGGATGAGTGTTTAGTCCTGTTCCAACAGCTGTACCCCCGAGGGCAAGTTTATAAACATGGGGAAGAATATTTTCAAGCCTCTTGATTGAATTTTTAATCTGCTCCCTGTAGCTGGAAAATTCCTGACCCAGTGTAAGGGGTACAGCATCCTGAAGATGTGTTCTTCCGCACTTGATAATATCCATGAATTCATCTGTTTTACTGTTTATTTCACCGAGAAAAGTCTTAAGTTCGGGAAGCAGCTTGTTTGATACTGTTTCAGCGGCAGATATATTCATTGCAGCAGGGAATGTATCATTTGATGACTGGGCCATATTAACATGATCATTAGGGTGTACCGGGTTTTTACATCCCTTTGTTCCCCCTGCAAGGACATTTGCCCTGTTTGATATAACTTCATTGAAATTCATGTTTGTCTGGGTGCCGCTACCTGTCTGCCAGATAACCAGGGGGAACTGATCTTTAAATTCACCATCAAGAAGCTCGTCACATACCTTGACAATGAGACTCATCTTTTCATCATCAAGAAGACCAAGCCTGTTGTTTACTGTCGCGGCAGCTTTTTTTATGATTGCAAAGCTTCTAAGCAGTTCTGGAGGCATTTTTTCACTGCCTATTCTGAAATTTTCAAGGGAACGCTGTGTCTGTGACCCCCACCATTTATCAGATTCTACCCTGATTTCCCCCATTGAGTCTTTTTCAGTTCTGAAGTCCATATTTTCTCCCGGTTATGCAGATTTTTCAATTAAAACAGTATATGAGTATGATATATAGATTAATAATTAATTTAATATATTGCAATTATTTATTTTCATAAAATACTTAAATGCAATAGATATGCTTTGAATATATTAGCATAATCATTTTTTAAAAGGGTGGAATTATTAATGGAATTTGGATATTATTATGAGTTATAGGAGTGATGATGAGTGAGCAGAAAGTAGAATTCCTGGAAGAATTCAAAGAAATTGAACCTTACAGAAATGAAGAATTTTTACAAGCCATGGACAGGCTTCGAAATAATAAAGAACTTCTCGGTTATCTGAGGAAAGCAGCTTTTCCTAAAATCCCCGGTTTTTTAAACAGTACATTTGAGTATTTTATAAGCCTTTATGTTAAACACAATCTCAGAAATGTTACTACACCGTATGAATTCCAGGCAACAATCATCAAAACTGTCATTGGAAAGATGATTGACAAGACAATTGATAATATCACTTTTTCCGGTATTGATAATCTTGATAAAGAAAAGAGATATCTATTTATATCAAACCACAGGGATATAGTCCTTGATCCTGCGCTGACAAACTATATGATGACCAGGCACAGTATGCCTACCTTTGAAATTGCTTTCGGCGATAATCTTCTGATAAACCAGCTTGTAACAGACCTTATAAGGATTAACAAGTCTTTTATTGTTAAAAGAAATCATCAGTCTCCGAGGGCACAGCTTGAAGCAACAATGATACTGTCGAAGTATATCTGGTATACTCTTCATACCTATGATTCTGTATGGATTGCACAGAGAGAAGGGCGGGCCAAAGATGGAAATGACCTTACAAATCCAGCTGTTTTAAAAATGTTTTTCCTTTCCCAGAGGAAAGGGGGACTTCCTTTCAATGAATTCATAAATGAACTCAAACTTGTTCCAATAGCACTCTCATATGAATATGATCCCTGCGACAGGCTTAAGGCAAGGGAGCTTGAAAGAAGGGATAAGCAGGAAGTTTATGTCAAAAGAAAGGGTGAGGATTTTATCAGCATGGTCAAGGGGATTACTGATTTCAAGGGTAATGTTCATATAGCAGTGGGAAGCCCGATAAGCGGTGATTTCAAAGACAGCAGGGAAGTGGCTGATGAAATTGACCGGTTTATACATACAAACTATAAGCTCTGGCCGTCTAACTATGTTGCATATGACAGGCTTCACAAGACAGACAAGTATGCGGATAAATATGACAGCGCATACAGTTATAAATTTCTGAAAAGATTTGCAAGGCTGCCTGAAAATATACTTGAATATGCCTTGAAAGCTTATGCCAAACCAGTGGAAAATGCGGAAAAGTATACTAATAACTAATATAATAATTCTGATTATTTTATCTGTTTCATGCTCTGAAAATCCTCCTGAAATTGAGCAGGTTTTCTGGCAGTCCAACAGATTAAATGATATGGACAATGACACTGTCTATGATACTCTTTCTGTTTTTATACAGGTTACCGATCCTGACGGAATCGAAGACCTGGATTCTCTTTATGTAATCAATGATAAAGAAGAACTTTTCTGGAAACTGGATGAAAATAACTGGATTATCAAGGAAAACCGGGGTGTTACCTGGCTTGGAAGCAATCTCCTTAAAATGGCTGACAGGTCAATGTTTCTGTCGGGTGAATACAGAGTTCTGGTTATTGATGATGCAGGAGAAAGAATGGAAACCAGTTTTGTGCTTAAAAACAGTTCATTCATGCCTGACAAGGATAAATTCCCTGATATAACATTGAAGGGCAAGAGTGCTGTAAATCCATTAAATACTCATGTTATATGGACTTACAGTTCAGACAGCAATGTGCTTACAGAAAATTATACAGACGGGGGAATGAAATCATTCCCTCTGAATGAAAGTATGGAAAGTTTATATTTATTCAGATATGACAGAATTAACGGAGTAGGTCTAATATCAGGACCATATACAGTAAAGAAATAATATCAATAAAGTTTTTATATTGCGTTTATGTTTATCTTCTTGAGAAGGTCCTGAAGAGTTTCCTTATTCACAAAATCTATCGGCCTGTTTTCCGCAAAAACCATGGCTTTTCTTGTGAAGCTTGATGATGATACCATGATGCCTTTAATTATACTGTTCTTTTTCATCTCTTCCTGGAAAACCCTGATTGTTGATTCATCTATAGGTTCAGGAACTCTGTAAAAACCGACCATTATAGACTGTACCCTGATGTTTTTCCATTTTCCTGTATTTTTTTCAGTCGCAATAATGCTGCATCCGTTTTTAATCGGTTTTGAATCCCTCTCCTGCATCCCCATTGCTTCAATTACAGCTTTGCAGATTTCAATAAAACGGTCTGTATTTGCAATGAGAAAATCCTTCATAGAATCATCTGTTCTTATTTCCTGGTACTGGCTGAGTTTTTTTGCAACATCCTTGAAAGCAGGCTTTTTTTCGAAAATCGCTTCCCATTGTTCCACAGCATTGATGATTTTTCTGTTTTTTTCGTAGCATGCCGCAAGAAAGTATCTTGCATATAAAACTTCGTTGTTATCCTTTTCTTTGCTGATTCTTACTGCCCGTTCAAGTTCTGTAATTGCCGAGTCAAGTTTACTGTTGAACATCTGGCAGATCCCTTTTTCAATGACTGCCTTGACTTTAAGATCAGGATCTTTCTGCGCCTTGTCGAAAGATGTGACAGCTGCCGGGAAGTTCCTGTTGTCTTTGTTTATTTTTCCCAGGTAATAGTGGGCATTGCCGTTTTCCTGGTCATATTTCACAGCTTCTTCAAATGCAGACTTCGCCTGGGTAAGCTGTTTTGCGTTGTAGTATATCTTACCTAACCTGAAATGGGCCTGGCTGTTTCTCCTGTCGATTTCTATCGCTTTCATGAAATATGTTATAGCATTTTCATTTTTGCCTCTTTCCTCGAAAAGAGAACCGACAGTAAACAGGTAATCCGCGTTATATGGATCATGTTTTATCAGTAGAAGATATTCCTTTAGAGCCTCTTCCGGCTGATTAAACTGGATATACAGAGATCCTATTAGCTCTCTGAATGAGAATTCATCAATAATACCGTTAAAGTGACCTATCTGGTTTACTTTCCTGAATTCCATGAGTGCAAGTTCAGGTTTACTGTCTTTCATATATGCAGTACCCAGAAGATAATGAAGCTCCGGATTTGACTGATCTTTAAGCAGAAGCTGTTTAGCGTTTCTGATTGCAGGCTGAATTTTGCCGTTTTTAATCATTGAATTTATTGAAGAAATTTTTCTGGGCTTTATAAGGTTTTTTATTAATATTATAGTTAAAAGTGCAATGACAATACCGAAAATTAAAGTAATGATTAGAAACATTAATAACTCCTGTATGTACAGATTAATTATTTTTCTTAAAGCTGTCAAACGATTAATTCTTCTGAAAAGAATGAAATTGGATTTGTTGTGTCTGTTCCTTTTTTTATTGCCGGTAGCAGTACATCCTGAAACCCTTTTTGAGAAGGGAGAAGCACTTTTCATGAATAATCAGCTTCAGGAAGCATCTGCCTTGTTTGAAGGAGCTCTTGAAAAAGATCCCGGCAACAGTAAAATACTGCTTTATCTTGGTTTTTCATATGCAGGATTGAAGAATTATGATAAATCAGTTGAAATGTTTAAAAGAGGGGCAAGAACTGTAACTGCGGGAAAAGACCGGTTCTACTATAATGCGGGAAATATTTATTATCTGACAGGTAAATATACACTGGCAGAAGATATGTTCACCCAGGCAATACAGTATAACGGATCAAATACTGCAAGTTATCTGAACAGGGCGAATTCAAGGCTGAAGCTTATGCACAAGTCTGAAGCAGTGTCTGATTACAGGCTTTTTCTGAATCTTGAACCTGGTAATTCCCAGAGAGAATCGATTGAAAAAATAATTGCTCTTCTTGAAGGAGAAATAACAGATGAAAAAACCAGAAAAGAGGAGGAAGAAGCAAGAAAGATTGCTGAAGAGGAGAGGAGAAAAGCACTTCTTGAAGATATCCTGAACTCACTCGAAGATGTCGGCAGTGAAACAAAGAATATTTCAGCCGAATCTGAAAAAATCGATGACAGCATAGAAGAACTTGAACTTGAGGAGTAAGTAAAATTATGGACAGAAAAAAAATTATTATAGCGGCAGCTGTTTTACTGCTGATTGCTGCTTTAGTATTTCTTATTTTTGCACTGAAGCCGGGTGATGGCGGAAGCTCGGAAGATAAAATACGGGAAAATACAATAAAGCTTGCAGAGGATTACTATAAGCAGAAAGAGTACCAGAGAGCGCTTGATCTGCTTGACAGTGTACTTATAAGCAACCCTGATGATGAAAAAGCAAAAGCTTTAAGAGATAAGATTATTGCAGCGAAAAACAGCAGTCTTGAAGAAGAAAAGGAAAAGGAAAAGCAGAGGCAGGATGAACTGAAGGAAAGCCTCGATGAGCTCGGCAGTTCACTTCAGGACCAGCCTAAAATAATAATCCCTCCACAGCCTGAAAAGAAACCGGACCCTGTTGTCAAGCAGGATGAAAAGGAAGATGAGAAACTTTCAGAGAAAGAACGTGAAAAGAGGGAAAAGGTAAATGAGTATATCCGTCAGGGTATAAAAAAGATGAATGAAGGATCTTTCGATAATGCAAGGGATGACTTTAATTCAGCTCTT
This sequence comes from Spirochaetia bacterium, assembly GCA_963662265.2. Lineage (GTDB taxonomy): Bacteria > Spirochaetota > Spirochaetia > CADAEX01 > CADAEX01. The sequence continues at coordinate 202,424 of CAXXHA010000011.1, forward strand.
GCCCTTGATGATGATTCTGCCGAAGCATGGGCAAGGAAGGGGCAGTCATATATAAGGGAAGATGATGATAATCCGGACAATCTCAAGGAAGCTGTCGTAAATTCAAGAAAATCTATAGAAAAAGATCCTAATTTGTGGGTTCCTCACTATGTACTGGGGCAGGTTTACAACAAGACAAAGGATTATGACGGTGCAATTGATGAATTCAAGAAAGCTGCACGCCTTAATCCTGAAGATTACATGATACTGTATGAGCTCGGAAAAGTACAGTATGCTGCAAGGCAGTATAAGGGGGCAAGGGGATCTTTTGAAAGCTGTGTCCATCTTAAAGGTGACTTTGCAAACGGACATTTCAGGCTTGGAAAAACATATTCCAGGCTTTCTGAATATGACAGGGCAGTTAAATCGTTTAATAAGGCAGCATCCCTGAAACAGAATTTTGATCTTGCCTACTATGAGATAGGAAATATCTATAAGACTAAAAAAGATTACAGGAAGGCCCAGGAAGCATATTTAAAAGCATATTCTATAAATAAATCTCAGCCGGCATATTCAAAACAGCTTGGAGATATTTATTCATTACAGGCAAAATATCCCGAGGCAGAGCAGTTTTATGAGAAAGCTCTTTCGCTGAAACCTGATTCTGCTGAAATCAACAGCAACATGGCTCTGGTAAAGCTTAATATGGGTAAATATGATGAATCCATAGTTTATGCGAAAAATGCTGTTAAAATTGAGCCTGATAATGCAAAATACTACTATACACTTGGCCAGGCAGGCGAGGCTATGAAAGAGGATGAAATAGCAGTAAAAGCCTACAGCCAGGCAATAAAGCTAGACCCGTCATATCCTCTTCCTTATGTCAATCTCGGCGCAATATATGATGAGGCTGGAAAGTACGATGAAGCACTGACCTTGCTTCTGAAAGCATATGAAATTGACAGTTCACTGCTGGCAGTCAACAACAATCTAGGAAATGTCTATCTTCATAAGGAGCTTTATAATGACAGTATAAAGCATTATATTGCTGCGATTAAAATGAAACCCAATGCGACACAGATGAGGTTCAACCTTGGAATTGCCTATATTGAAACTGAGCAGGACAGGCTTGCAATTACAACTCTTTCCGAACTTGTAAAGATAAATCCCAATTATTGTGATGCCTATTACAGGCTCGGCCACCTCTATATAAAAACAGGTGAGACTGAAAAGGGTGAAGATGCATTCAGAACTCTTCTTGAAAGATGTCCTGATTATGAAAAGAAAGATGAGATACTGGGAATTATCAGATAAGAAGAATAATAGTTAAAATATAACAGGCCGGGAAATATTTCCCGGTTTTTTTATACAATCCTGTTTATCTCTTCAAGCAGCTCCTGCTTTGATATTTTCTTCCAGATAGGCCGTCCATGCGGGCAGAATGGTATATCTATACTGAATGCACCCTGAATAATTGCAAGCGCCTGTTCCTCTGTAAGGATATCCCCTTTCTTGACTGCTTTTTTGCAGGATACTGTGGCATAAAGGTTTTTTCTTATCTCCTCTATATTTCCGGGGGAGTCTTTTATTATTGTCATTACATCGTTTTTTATTTCAGAGCAGTAGGCAGGCATCGCATCTATGAAATAATCGCCTGTTTCATCCTTTTTAAAGATTATCCCGAGTTTTGCATAATTACTGATCATTTCTTCTGTAAAATTAAACTGATCTTCCGGGTAGAGGGGTATCAGAAGAGGCTGTATATCAGGCCTGTTTCTGCTGAGTTTTTCATATATGATTCTTTCATCTGCAGCATGCTGGTCAATAAGGTACATATCATCATCTTTTTCGCATATCAGAAAGAGGTTGAAAAGTGAGCCTATATACCGGAAATATTTTTTATTATTCTGAGATAAAGTACTGCTTTGTTTCTGAAAATCTTCATTTTCAATACGAGTGAGATCTGAAATGAAGTTTATATCATCTGTTTCTGCCGGGGAATTATTTTCTGTAATACTCTGATGATCTACACTGTATCCTGAAGTCCTGTTTTCAGATGCTTTTTTGTAAAATGATATGTTTTCCCTGTATTCTGATGAGCTGTCCCTGTTAAGAGGTCTTCTTCTGATATTGTTTTCCTGCCCTGCTACGGATGATTTTATTTCATCATCCTTAAATCCATTTGAAAAAGAACCGGTGTTTTCATGCTTATATTCATGTTTCTCATAAGCAGCTTCATTGCTGCTGAATGCAGTATCTGACTTTCCAATGTTTGAAGATATCTCTTCTATCCTTCTGACTGGAGAAATATTTTCATGATTTCCAGTTTCTTCAAGCTCAATCTGCCTGGGGGAAGAAAAAGCATTTCTGCCGAGGTCAAACCTTACAGAAAGATCACCTGATTTAAGCTTCCCTGCAACTGTTTCTGAAAGAGCGTGATGTATTATTCTTATATTTTTTATCCGCGCCTCTTTTTTTGCAGGATGAATATTGAAGTCGACAAGTTCAGGGTCAACATCAATAAATATAACAGCTGATGGGAATACTCCCCCCGGAATAAAACTTGAATATCCGTATATAACAGCCTGCACAAGAGAATATTCCTGGATTCTCCTCCCGTTTATATAAATGTGTATATATTTCCTGTCCTTTCTTGTCAGTTCTGGAGAGTTCAGAATTCCTTTAATTGAAAAGGAAGGTTCGGTATATTCAATTTCACTGCACATCTTTTTCTGTTTGAAAACAGTGGGGTAGCTGAGTGCAATTCTCTCTGTCAGGTCAGATGCGGGGAGAAAAAAGGTGAGTTTGTTTTCTATGAAAAGCCTGAAAGTTATTTCCGGGTTTGAAGCTGCCTTTTCTAGAAAAGTTGTTTTACACATTCCTGTCTCTGCAGAGGGGCTCTTGAGGAATTTTTTTCTTGCGGGAAACATATGGAAAAGTTCTTTAACAGAGACTATTGTACCTTTGTTTGCCCTGGTATTTGATATTTCATGCCTGCCGCTGTCAAGTTTGAGAGTGCAGCCTTCACCTGAGTCATCTGTTGAGGATATAATTTCTGTCCTTGCAGAGGAAGCTATGCTTGAAAGAGCCTCGCCCCTGAAACCGAGTGTGAATATTTTATAAATATCCTCTATCTGTTCGATTTTAGATGTGGCATGGGGTAGAAAGCATATTTCAAGATCCTCCCTTGTCATTCCAGAGCCGTTGTCTATTACCCGGATCTCATCCATGCCGCTCGATGTGAGGTATACATTAATTTCAGTGCTTTCTGCATCTATTGAATTATCCAGAAGCTCCCTAAGTACCGAGGAGGGCCTTTCTATTACTTCACCTGCGGCAATTTTAAGCGCTACAGATTTCTCCAGTATTTTTATTTTTGATGACATAATTTTAAAAACTCACTTTTCCGTAAATACCTGCCTGTATGCCAAGCAGGTAAAGATTGCTGTCACTGCTGTCTGTGTTGTCGATTCTGTGCTTTTCCATGCCTACAGCAAACAATGCTCTAAGGTTCCCCTTTTCCGGGAATATAAGTGCTGATTCATGCTTTGCAAGAATTGACCAGTAATTCCTGTCATTGAAAGCTGTTTCAGGAGCTGTTGAATAAACAGCAGATTCTGTATGCATAAAATATGCATCCGGATCATCCTCTTCGGCAAGGTATTTAAAATAAAATTTATTTTTAGGCCGGATTATCCATGTATATGCAACTGTTGCATCATCATATATAAAATGTCTGTCTTCTTCTTTCCTGTAATTTATCCTGAGCCTGTTCTCAAGCGCAAGTTCGTTGTTTTTGTAACCAGTAAAATACAGGTTGTTTGCAAGTGATATCTCCCTGTCTTCCGGTTCCAGAGTATCGACTGACTTTATCTGGAATCCGGCCCTTGTTATGAATTCATCAGTCTTATAGAAATCAAATATAGGGTTGGAACCATATCCGCCGAACAGGTTGACTGCTCTTGCTGTAAGTTCAGTACCCCATGTATATGTGTTTAAATAGCTGTCTTTCTCTTTTTTAAACTCTTTTTCAAAGTCAAAAACAATATCTGACGGGATATAAAGATCGCTTATTTCAGATCCGAAACTTCTTGTGAATGAAACAGAGAACGATGGTGTGTAAGTGCTGTTTTCAAGATAGTTTGAATCATCTGTGAATTTATCCTCAGTGCTGTCAAGGAAAAACTCGGCAAACGGAATTTCTGTAAAGAAATAGCTCTGCCTGCCGAAATCGCTGAACCACAGCATCTGGTCTTCTGCAAAATTGTCTTTCTGCACAGAAGAATGCTTATATGTGAATTCCCTTTTATAGGAAGGTGTTACCTGCCAGTGATTATCGAAAGAGAGGTTGTACCTGGGAAATGAAACTTCAAGGCTTCCCGTGCTTGTCTGGCTCCTGTCTGCTGCCTCGCCGGAGGAGAGTGTCCCTGTTTCAATTCCAGCTGTAAAACCCCTTTTTTCGCCGCTGTATGAGTATTCAGAAGAATATTTAATTGTCCTGTCAGGGTACGAATCATTATCGGAGGGAATGAGTGTTTTATAACTTTCAATCCAGTCTGCTGCATAACCCGAGTCGGGATCTGAATAATTGTCGGAATTCATTGTAAGGGAAAGCGATGTATCATAGCTGTGATCTGAATCATTGTCAGTTTCAAAATCTGCATTCCAGTTCTGTGTCAGGCTTTTATAGAGCAGGGTAGATGAAGTTGAAACAGAGGTGTTGAATGAATCCGGGACTTCCGCTTTCAGGTGGTTTGACTTTGAAAAAGATATTTCACCTTCATCATCTGTTTCACTGAAGCTGTCCATGAATTCAAGATATTCAGTTCCCATCGGTGTTGTGTAGCGGTGGTCTATTGTCTGGTAGAAGTCAGGTTTGATCCATCTGAAATCAAAATTAGTTTCCAGTGTTGAATTGAGTATGCCTGTTTTTATTCCTGTTTTAGTCCTAGTATTGTTTGCGTCTGTCTTCTCGCTTAAATCCCCGCTGAAATCTTTCTGCACATAGCTGAAGTCCTCGTTAAGTGTGAGGTCATGTATCAGTGACGCGTCCCCGACTCTCCATATGTCTCCTTCAAAAGTATGTTCGAAACTTACAGCAGTTCCTGAGCTTATATTGATATCGGGATCTGAGTAGTGTATTTCATCGATATAGATTGTACCTGTTGTTGCTGTTGAAGTTACTTTAAGCATGGAAAGATCGTTGCTTGTTGAAGTAACATTAACTGCTGCATTTACATCGTGACCGTCTAGTTTTGCGGTTTCCTTGTCAAGGTCGATTGAAAGTTTACTCCATTCATTAATTACAGAACCGTCAAAGCTGCATGTAATACCTTTTCCATTGGTATCAGTGATGCTGATTGTTATATTTCCCCCTGTAAACTCAGGGACTCTTATATACATGTTGAGGTCACGGTACATGTCATAGGGGACAGGTGTGGAGTAGCCTGTAAGCTCATAGCTTCCTCCGTCCCAGCTTGATTCAAGCACTTTCTGCTCGTTTTCAGGCACCATGTTGCGGAAAAATATATCTTCGACTTCAGGATATGCGTCAATAAGCTTTTCAGGGGGGGGGGAAGTTTGAATTTCTTTCAAAAATTTCCCTCGCGAAAGTCACGTCTTCATTTCCTGCAGTTGCCTTGAACGGGGATGATTCAATATAAACTTCCCCGATGATAAGTTTTCCGGTAGATTCCGTTCCAGAATCTTTTACAACAACAAACCTTACATAGGAGCTGTTTGATAGCTTTTTTTTATCTTCTGAATCAAAAACATGTCTTACAAGTTTCCATGTATTATAATCATCAAGACCGCCGCCTGGTGTTACATCTTCTGTAACAATATTGTTTTTATCCTCCCTGTCCAGGATATTATTGAGGTCATTATCTTCAGTATCAAGGTAGCTGTTTCCCTGGTTGTTTTTCCCCCCGCCGCCGATAAGAAGGACTGCATTGTTTGACGAGTCATTGAAAGGGAAACCATCTGAATAAACCGAAGTTTCCCGGTCAAGTATATTGTCATTATCAATATCTTCAGATATAGAACCTATCTGCATGTAAAGCTTTGTTCCGGCATTATTTGTAATATCCTTACTTCTTATCTTGAAAGTAATTGTTTCAGCGCCGGTAAGGTCCTGTTTGGATCCGCTTTTTATGACAGGAATCTGGGCGCCGACCCATTTCTTGGATGATGGGATGTTGTATTCCATGACCATGACCTCGTCCCTGATCCCGTCATTTTCAGCTTTTGCCGCGTAGGGTCCGGGGGGATTTCCTGTCCTGTATTCATATATCTGGTCATCAGGCGGTGTCCATGTATAGTTGTTAAGGCTTGAGCTTCCGAAGGATGTGCTTCTGTAATCCTTGTATATTATTGTTCCTCTTTCAGTTTCTGATGGTTTATATACTGATTCAGGTTCAAATGTTTCTGGAATACTAGAGGGGAATATGGAGGTCTGTGCAAGGTTAAGCTCTATGCCGTTCTTCTGCATGTCGAAAAGACGCAAAATCCCTGTTGTATCGGGTGATGTAAGGGATACTCCCGCGTCAATTTTAAGTTTAGTAAAATCCCTCTGGTAATCAAGCCCCCCTGTCGCAAGGATTGAACCGGGATACTGGTCAGGCTTTACTGAGTACTGGTTATCAAGTACATTCCACCTGATTCCGAATCCCAGTTCACCTGTAAGGAAGTCGCTCATGAAAAACCTGTTACCTGATGCAAAAAGGAGGTCTCCTCCCTGAGCATCCGCATACATGGTTCTGTATGTAACCTTGATGACATCGTTGGGATGGATATATGTGTTGAATGTTATGAGACCGGTGGAAAAATCTATATCATATCTTGTTTCCGTATACCCGTTTCTCATCACACTGACAGATCCCGGAATTACATCAGGATCCAGTGAATATGAACTTACCGGGGACTGTATCTCAAGCCTCAGTTCTTTCCTGTAGCCCCCTTCAGTAGCCTCTTTTCCGGGGCCGTAGGGGGAGGATGTAAGGTTTTCTGAAGCAAGGGGATGTCTGTTATACATGTCCCTGTCGCCGTTGGAATTCACATAGAGCTGTAGCTGGCTTTGCTCAGTGTATGATTTGAATTTCAGTTCTTTGTCTATGTCTTCAGGGTCACTTGATTTATCCGAAAGTCCTAACCTTGTCTTCCAGAGCTCTGCGGGGAGTGAATATGTACTTTTATAGACTGAATATGATTCGAAAGGGGAATATTCGTTCCTGTTGTAGATCAGCAGGGCATTTTTCCCGTCAATTGTTATTTCTTTTTCAGACATATCCTGTCCGAAATATTCACCGGCTGAAATACCGGGATAACCAGCAGGGTACCCGGCAGGATAATCTGCCATGCTGAAGTCGAAATTTACTGCTGCAGCTTCAGGATCAAGTTCATTTGATGTTGCCCCGCACAGGGCTCCCGTGCCGAGTGAAGAATGTCCGACGCTGTACCCGTTTTTTGTATAAAAAATGAGTATTCTTCCATCTGCAGGTTCTCTCATCCTGAGTGTACCTTCAGATTCAGAAAGGATGAAATCCTCGGCATCACCCTTCTTGTAGAGCCTTCCGTCGCTTCCTGTGAGGGAACCGTATTCCGATTCAATATATACAGAAACATCTGTAATATTGCTGTCAGGAAGGATGAATAACACACCTCTCTGGTATTCATAGGGGGTAAATGTCTGCCGGATAATTTCATTTTTACCCCTGAATTCCTTCACAACAGACTCAGAAGGGTCAAATCTCAGCATGAGTTCATGGTATGATTTTCTTGTCTGGAACGCCGCAGATGCACCGATTGACCTGTCCGGTATTTCAGACACGGAAAGAAAGCTGTAGTCATCAATATCTATTCTTGTGTTACCTATAAGGACTGACTGGACAAACTCATCCTCTTTCCCCTGGTATCCGAGAAGGAATGTATTCTGTTCCGAATCCTCCTTGACTGTTGTTTCGAAAAAATACCTGTCCATAAGCCATAGAGACATTGTAAGGTCGGGTATCTGCATGAACTGGAATCCCGGATCCATGTTTTCTATCGGAGTTGAAATAAATTCCCCATCAGTAAGGTTGTATCCCGCAGAACCTGCCATGAAGATGTCCCAGGTACCCTTCATGTAGAAGTCAACATCACTATCGCCTAGCTGGGTGGAGAAGATTGCTTCAGGCGCCTCCTCCTCTGTGCTGCTGTCCCTGTCTACAGAGCCGGGGCCTGTTTCCGATACCTGTCTGGAAGGAATATTTTTTGTTTTTAATGTATTGTTCCCGCTGCTGCCTGCTTCTGTGTTATTACCGGCAGAGGATTCTGCTGTCTGCGTTTCATCGTATAGCTGGCTGTTTTCTGCACTTTCTTCCGCAGAAAGATAAAATGAGAAAAACAGAAATATAACTGCTGCAGCATAAAGCTTTCTGATAAAACGACTCCATTCAATGTTTTTCCGGTTTACAGCATTACCGGACAAGCTGATTATATATCAGAATAACACAAATATCATGAAAAAAAATATTCCGGATTACAGTTATATGCCTGAAAATTGCCTGAATTTATATTACTGCAAAATAATAGTGGAAATTGAAAATACAGATTTTCTTTATGTCGGAATTCTCTGGTTCCAGTAAATAAAACCGGACTGTGAACGAAAACGAAAATGTAAGCAGCGAGTAAGCTTATTTGAACTATTTTTATAATCTATGGTATTTAAATTTATTTTATGATTGATGAATCGGTATAAATTTAACTGCCTGAAATTGAGAGACTTATAAAAAAGTAATTTCTTTTGCCTTTATCAGGTTGAAAAGAACCCTGTTGAAAGGTACTTCGATAGAATGTTTCTCTGCAAGCTGTATTATTTTACCTGCAAACATTTCAACTTCAGTCTTCCGCCCTGCAAGAATATCCTGGCACATTGATGTTTTTTTATCAGGTCCCAGGGAATGGAGAATTTTGTACCAGTTTTCAAGATCTTTCTCTGAAAGAGGAATATTCTCGGCATTTGCTATTTTTATGACCTCTTTCATTGTTTCATCCATCAGCCAGAGTGCATGGCTGTCATTCTGCATTATTCTGTATTCTGCACCCAGTACAGCTGATACCTGGTTTATCCCAGTGTTTATCATGAATTTGTACCAGATCTGGTACAGCATGTTGTCGGGAGTTTCCCATGCAATACTGCATTCTGTGAAAAAATCCTGAACAGGTTTCAGGTATTCTCCGCTCCTGCCGCTCCATGGCGCAAAAACAACTTTTCCCTCATTGCTGAATGATATGCTGTTTCCTTCTCTCACAGCATCCATTCCGAGAACCATTGTGAGGAAAATATTTTCTGTCTGGAGTCCCGATTTTATTATTTCTTCAGTATCTATGCCGTTCATGACAGAGATCACAGCTGTATCTTCAGTTACATGTTTTCTGAGGTTTTCAATAACTTCATCAAGGTGATGGTATTTTACAGCGATTATTACAAGGTCAGCCTTTATAGATGAGTCTCCCCCTGTGCATTTTACAGGATAGTGCCTTCTGTTTATTATAAGTCCCTCTTTTTCAAGACGCTTCTGTCTTTCACCTTCGGCAAGGAAGCAGATATTTCTGTTTTTTCCGGACATTTTATGGCTGTAAAGAGCTCCAAGTGCTCCGGCGCCTGCAAAAAGGATATTGTTGAGTTTCATATTGTCGGTTTTTCAGTCTACCGGGGGAAACAGGTAGATATCATCCACATTTATAGTGTTTTCCATCTGGATGGAATCAGTATATGTGTTTTCTGATATGGATTTTACATCTATTATTCTTTTATATTCCTGGTAACCTGGTTTCCTTGCAATAATTTCGAAACGGAAATTCCCTGACAGACCGGCCTTTTCAGCCTTGATAGGCGAGGGCTGAAAAACAAAAATACCGTTTGTCGCACCTTCTGTGATGTTCGGATTTGGAGTAGTCTTTGATGTCATTGTTGCAATTTTCTCATCAAGGTAGAGAACAACTTCAGCATTAACAATCGGTTCGAAAGTCTTCCCGTCAAGAACCTTGCCCATGATGTTTGGGAAGTTATAATAAAGACCGCTTTCCGCTTTTTCCAGGGTATCGATGCTGTGGTCAACTCCTGGTCTCTTATGCTCTGCAATTTTCGCAAAACCCTCTTTCACGAGATGATAGAGGTCGGCTGTTTCCTGCAGCTTGTTTATATAATCCATTTCGTGATGGACAATTCCTCTGCTTGATACTGAGTATCTCGGTTTTGTATTGTTCAGTACATAACATGCAACATCAAGTTTGCACTGAATACAACTGCAGTATTTTTCCCTGTCGAAATTTTCATTACTGCAGTAATCCTCAATAATCTGTTTAACTGTATCTTCGTTTGTATTGTGTATTTCCATATTCAATTAAAGTTTAACAGTTGTTAATCATATCTTCAAGAAATAAAGAAAAATAATTGAAAAATTGAACTCTTAAAACATATTAAAGGTCTGTCGGAAGGTATTCGGTGTTTATATTCCATGGTGCGTTGAAAATATGTTCCCTTACATTCCTGTCCATTTTCGAAAGATCTCTTATAAAAGGCTTCATTTTCAGCCTCATGTTAGTTTCCTTGTGGGGACATTCCGTATGGTAGACCGGCAGTTCAAGCCTTTCAGAAACAAGCGAAACCTTTTTTTCCGTTACAAGAGCCATCGGTCTTATCAGTTTCAGTTTCCCGTTGAAAAAATCCTGAACAGGCATCATTGTCGAAAAATTGCCCCTGAAACAGAGGTTTATCAGGGTTGTTTCAATAATATCATCCATGTGATGGCCGGTTGCTATTATTTTAATATCATGTTTTTCAGCATAATCGAATAGAATACGTTTCCTGTTTCTCGCACATAGATAGCAGCTGAATTCCCCCCTGAAAGAGTCGGGATGCATCGAATGTTTTACAGATTCATAGGGGATATCAAGCTGATCGAAAAAATCCTTAATTTCTGATGATAGTTTTTCCGGAATCGGGTATTCTTTCCAGTCAATGTGAAGCGCTTTAAGGTTATAGCTTACAGGGAGCCACTTGAGCCTGAGTGCAAGACACAGAGCAAGGACAAGAGAGTCTTTTCCTCCTGAAATTGCAAGGAGGACATCATCACCCCCCTTTTATTCATGTTGAACCTGTTAATCCCTTTTCCTGTCTCCTTGACTATCCTGTAGAGCCAGGGGGGAGTCTTTTTCAAATGCTGCTCTGATATCCTGCATTTTTATATCTGTCTCCTGGTTATATGAAAATATAATATAAAGTATCAAGCTTTAATCTGATATATTCCAGTACTTAATTCAGATTAAATCTGTATGGTTTATTCAGTTATTTATACACGCAAATTAGAGATTTTGTAAATCGGAATATTAGTATTTCCAAAGAATAAAAATCCTTATTTTGAGTTTTTAAGAGTTCTTACTGTATTGAATATCATTGAAAAAAAGGTTGCAATTACAGAAATAAAACATGGATTATTTTACAAGTATTAATGCTTCAGATATCAGCAGCCGCTGTTTATCATTTCGGCAAGAAATGATGAGTCGGGGAGCTTGTGAACAGCTTCCCGTGGAAGAAATACCCTTATTTTTCTTAATACCCCTGTAAAACCCTTTACAACAGGTTTTTGTAAAAACTGATGATGAGGCTGTGAAGTTTACAGTATTTCTGTCTGTTATAATAGGAAGGTCAACTTCGAAAGATATCTGTTCAGGTATGTCTATGATTATGAATACAGGGTCAACATCTATTGAGTAATCTTTTTTCAGTTTTATCGATATTTCCTTTTCAATCCTTGAACGTGTATTGAGGAATGTGAGACAGTGGTGAGCGGAATTTTCTATGTTAAACGGCACTTCTACCGCTGTTTTCAGGAAATCTCGCATCGAAACCATGTTTATCAACTGGAAAGGCTTGAAGCTGCTTTTCCTGCATTTCATGAAAAGTGTCTCATCATCAAGACCGTAAAGCTCTTCCGCCTTGATAGCATCCTCCTGCATCCCGGTATAGAGTGCTTTCTTAACCATTGATGTTGCGACACGCACAGTCTTGTGCCAGTAGACAGCCCTGTACATCAGGTATTTTGAAAAGAGGAGGTTTTCAACAGCAGGAATACCGCTTTCAAAGAGAGCAATACCTGTTTTTTCATGAGGAGCGATATTGTTGATTATAAAGTCTATATCCTGTATTCCGTAGGGAACACCGCAGTAATATGCATCCCTGTTAAGGTAATCAAGCTTGTCCGGATCAAGTACTCCCGAGAGAAGGTTTCTGAAGAAAAGGATTTCCCCTGTAATATCTTCTTTTACATTCTTGTCTACAATAGGCCCTCACAAAATAGGGGTCTATTTTAAGATTTTCTCTTATTACAGACTTGAGAGGATCTGTTATTATGTAGTTCCCGGTGAGTTCTTCATGGTCGAGGAGGGGAAGCTCCTTAAGCGAGTGGGCAAATGGAAAATGGCCCATGTCATGGAGAAGCGAAGCGCATAGAAATGAAAGAACACCCTCCATACTCAAGGAGGGACAACTGTCAAAGCTGAGAAGCTGATGGATTATCCGTTTGGATATATGAAAAACACCTATGCTGTGGGCTAGCCGTGTGTGTGTCGCCCCGGGATATACATGGTATGAGGGACCGAGCTGCTTTATCCTGTTAAGCTTTTGAAGAGTTTCAGAAGAGAGAAGTTTCTTAAAACCCCGGGACAGCATGATGTTGCCCCAGAGCGGATCCCTTACAGGTTCTGTATAATCATTATCAAGGTGTCTTAAAATATCTTCTTTCAGAGTCATTTAACGCTTCTTTAAAGTCCGAGACTTTGTTTTGTGTAGTTAAGCATTCCGCCTGAAACAAGAATTTCAACAGCTTTTCTGTCAAGATCGTGGACAAAGATATATTCCTTTCCAGTCTCTTTATCTACTGCCTTTACTTCGTTTCCGCTTACAATATCATCCCTGAAATGACGTGAAGGTAAGTTTTTTTACCTTTTGCAAGAGAATTGTAGTCTGCGGGATCCTTGAAGGTAAGAGGCATGATGCCGAAGTTCACAAGGTTTGCCTTGTGTATTCTTGCAAAGCTTTTTACAATAACAGCTTTTACTCCCAGGTACATGGGTGCAAGGGCTGCATGCTCACGGGATGAACCCTGGCCGTAGTTTTCTCCCCCCACGATAATTCCCCTGCCGGCACGCTTTGCATTGTCATAGAAATCAGGTTCAAGAGCTTCAAAAACAAATTTTGAAATCTCGGGAATATTTGACCTGAAAGGAAGAACACGTGAACCTGCAGGCATTATATGGTCAGTTGTAATATTATCTTCAGTTTTAATTAGAATCTCTGCTTCGAAAGATTCTTCAGCTGCTTCAGCTTTCGGGCAGGGCTTGATATTCGGTCCCCTTGAAATTTCCAGAGAGTTGAAATCTGATTCAGGAGGCAGGCGGAACAAGCATGTTATCATCTATTGTAGTGAAGTTCATGTAGTCTTTTACTTCGACAGCAACTTTTCTGGGGTCTGTTATGCATCCCATGAGTGCTGATGCTGCTGCTGTTTCAGGAGATGCAAGGAATACTTCAGCATCTGCTGTGCCGCTTCTTCCCTTGAAGTTTTCTGTTGAATGTTCTTACAGTAACGCCGCCTGACCTGGGCGCAAATCCCATTCCGATACAAGGCCCGCAGGCAGATTCAAGAATTCTTGCTCCGCTTTTCACGAGTTTTTTTATAATACCTGCATCCATAGCTGTTTCAAAAACCTGTTTTGAACCGGGAGAAATACCGAGTGAAACATTTTCTGCTACTGTTTTACCTTCAAGTATATCAGATGCAATTCCAAGGTCATTTATGGATGAGTTTGTACAGGAACCTATTGCAGCCTGGTCAATTATCTTGCCTTCTATTTCACTCACTTTTACAACTCTGTCCGGCATGTGAGGCTGGGCAATCATCGGTTCTATTTCTGTGAGATCAATTTCAATTACCCTGTCATATGTACAGTCATCATCTGCTTTCAATTTCGCTCCAGAGGTTTTCCCGTTCTTCTGGAGTTTCAGGAATAGCTTTTGTAACATTATCTGACGGGAAGAGTGAAGTTGTTGCGCCAAGCTCAGCACCCATATTTGTGACAGTAGCTCTCTGGGGAACAGTAAGAGATGCAACACCGTCTCCTGTGTATTCGTAAATCTTGCCTACTACCACCCTTGACTGTTTCAAGCTGGAGTATTTTGAGAATTATATCCTTTGAACTGCACATGGGCTGGAGTTTTCCGGTAAGCTTTACACCGATTATTTCAGGCATTACAAGGTTGAAGGGAGCGACCTGCCATTGCGCATGTCGATATCAAGACCGCCTGCACCAATTGCAATCATTCCAAGGCCTCCACCTGTGGGTGGTATGGGAGTCAGATCCCAAGAGTGTCTTTCCGGGAATTCCGAATCTTTCAAGATGTACCTGGTGACAAGATCCCGTTTCCGCGGCCGTGAAAAATAAAGACCGTATTTCTTTGCAAAACTCTGGAGGAATTTATGATCATCCATGTTTTTATAGTCAGACTGCAGTGTATTATGGTCTACATAGGAAACAGAAAGTTCTGTCTGAACTCTTTTAATTCCCATTGATTCGAACTGAAGGTAAACCATTGTACCTGTTGCATCCTGAGTAAGTGTCTGGTCAATTTTAATACTTATTGCGTTTCCCGCTTTCATTTCACCGGATACAAGGTGTTTTTCAAGAATTTTGTAAGCAAGTGATTTTCCCATCTGGAACTCCCGTAGATAATTTGATGAAATTATAATTGTAATTACATTTTATGTCAAAAGAGTTGCTGTAGCAGAATGTTTTTTTTGATAGATACAGGGTATTAATTCAGCATTATGGTCTATGGTCTAAATTAAAATAAAATGATGCAAAAATAAATAGTTTTTAGAGATTACCTTATATTAAAATTGCAGGCATATATAAAAATCAGATAACATTATTTAAAACAGTTCCAGAAAAATAATTTGTGATGTAATATAGATATATGACTTTAAACAAGATATTTCCTTTTTTTATCATTCTTCTAACAGTGTTTTCCGGATGTAATGAGGGAAAAAATACTGAAAAGGAGAAAAAGACCGGGGGAAAACAGGAAGCAGTTGAACAGCCGTCTGTATCCGGGAATGGAAATGAAAATATATCGCCTTCATCCGGTGTATCTGATGAAAATACTGAATCAGGAGGCAATTTCTACGGCAAGGGAGACAGGATAAAACGTGTTGAGATAGGTAAAACTGAAAAAAAGACTGTGAAGCCTGTTCAGAATTTCATCAACACAGATGAAAACATGATTAATAATTACTTTCTTCTTTCTGAACTTGCCGGGAAAGAATTAATCGAACCTGAGGATTTTGAAATAGGCAGTCTGTATGCCGGTGAAAAAGAGCTTGAAGGCCCGGCAGAACTTGCTGAAAGCTTCTTCAGAAAACTGGGAGAGGGTATTGTTGAAAAGGAAGTTATAGTTTCTGATAACAGATTTTTCCTTGGTAAGATTTTTGAAGATTATGTTAGGAATAAATGTATTCCTGATTCAGTGAGGATTGGAAAACCTGTAATAAAAGGAAAAACCGCGACAGTCAGTTTAAGATTCAGAAAAAAGAGTGGAAAAACTGAAGGGGAGGTTATTATAATAAAGGAAAATAATAACTGGTTTATCAGCAGCTTCAGGGGAGATTTATCACTTCTTGATTCCGAAACTGATCAGGATAAAGGTAAATTCGAGCCTGAAATATATAAATTCAACTGAGAAAGGTCTGTTATGGGGATTGAAACAAACAGGATAGAAACAGAATTCATTATCAAGTCAGTCTGTGAGAAAAAGGTTGCGGTTAAAATCCATAAAGGACGTAAAATTGTAAAATGCAGCTTTGAAGATTATGATCTTGAAAAAACTGTAAAAGTAAATATTGATGAAAATGATAAAAAACATTTCAGCCTGGATGATCAGGTAAAAATATATTTTTCATATTTCAGCCATGTAATGACATTCAACGCAACAGTAAAAAGAAATTCAGCAGAATTCCTGATCAGCTATCCGGAAGTGCTATATAAAAACCTTAGCAGGAAATATGAAAGGGTTAAGCCTCCTGAAGGATCAAAAATAGAATTCACTGTCAAGGGTGAGAAATTTGAACTGAATTTCCCGAAAACTGATGAATATAATTCTGTCGATGCCCCTGATTTTGATCCATCCGCTTTTTCTGTAAAAAATATTGCGGAACTTGTAAGTGATTTCCGTGAGAAGATGCTTGAGCATATTAAGATTGTTAATATTGTGACATTCAGGAAAAAGGGACCGCAGCAGATAGAGGAGATGATTGTTGCGAGGACAGGCAAGGTCCTTTTTATCCCCTCGACTAACGAAAAACTTCCCGAAGACAACTTTGTTGAAAATGTTCCTGTACTTAATGAAGAAGAAATTGACAGTTATATTGAGAACGGAAGCAAGAACCTTAAAATAAGGAATTTTGAAAAAAGCAGCGATGGTGTACATTCTGAACTTTACTGTCCGATCCTGTACAACGAGTATGTCATAGGTTATGTGCAGCTTGTTAACAGGGACGAGATGAAGTCAATAATCAGCAACGAAATACTTGAATACACGCATCAGTTTTCCAAGATTCTTGCTTTTTCCCTTAAAGTAAATAATTATTTCAAGGAAAAAACAGTTGATTATGAGAAATTCGAGAGCAGTATTATAGATATTAGTGCTTCCGGTCTTCTTTTCTGTTCACGTTCAAAAAAACTGGATAAGTCTTTTTTCATATATACAGATCTGAAAGCAGAAATATTCCTTGGCGGAAGTGTGATAAATGCAAGCTGCAGAATAATGAGGAAATTCAAGAGCAACGGAACTGTTTTTTACGGAATTATTTTCCTTGATATTGCGGATGAAGATTTCGAACTTCTGTTTCTGATGCTGTACGGCAGAAAAATGACAGATGATGACAGGGAACTCTGGGAAGGGGGAGCAACACCGCCGCCTGTTGAGATATAGAAAATATTTTTACAGTAGTTATTGACAAAAATTTTAAATATTTATATATTCACCATACGAATAAACGTGGTGGCGTAGCTCAGTTGGTAGAGCAAACGGCTCATATCCGTTCGGTCAGGGGTTCAAGTCCCTTCGCCACTAAAAAAACATTTTTAGTAAATCGTTATTATATAACGAAT
>CAXXHA010000012.1:0-41674 GCA_963662265.2 Spirochaetia bacterium
TGCTTCTTGTTGAGTTCTGATTTAAGTTTTGTAATATCAAACATTTATTTTAAAGATTCACCTTTTTAGTAAGAAATGAAAATGTTTCAATTCCGAGATATGATATAAGGGTAACTATAAGACCTGAAATCATTACGCCGGCGATTACAGCAGGTATGGTTTTTCTTTTCTGCATCCCAAGTACCCATGCCCCGACAGTTCCTGTGTATGCTCCTGTTATAGGGAGGGGGACTGCTACAAAGAGCATTATTCCCAGGTACCCGTATTTATCTACTTTATCTTTTATTTTATTTCTTGCACTTGTTATGAAGTTCTCAAAGAAATTTTTGTACCAGCTGAAACGGATAAACAGCCTGTGCAGTGTCGATATGAAGATATAGAAAAGAGGACCTACAAGTGCATTGAATGCAACACAGTAAATATAGGCAAAAAGGGGAGGTATGCTGTTTGCCGCCATATACGGGATAGCCCCCCTCAGTTCAGAGACTGGCAGAAGTGATAAAAGTGCTGAGACAAATAGTATATGATTCTCCAAAATATAATCTCCATGGTTTGTTTTAAATATTTATCATGATATCGGCATCTCTGCTGATCAGAAGTCAACTAAGTAAATTCCGGTCTGAAGAGATATCATATTATTACGGAATTATGCTTCATAATATTGTGATGTCAGTCATGTGTCTACAGTTTTCAAAAATATTAATATAATCTTAAGATTTAGAATATCTTTCTTTTGATAAATATTGCGTCTGCAGGGCATACCTCATGACAGCAGTAGCATCTTATACATTTTTTATGGTTTATTTCAACTTTTTTATCCCTGTTTTTTGAAAAAGAAAGAGCATCTGCAGGACAGATTTTTATACAGTCTCCGCATTTTATACAGCTGCTGTGATCAAATACCGGTTTCTTGACAGTTATGTTTTTCACAGCTCTGAACAGGAAACCCGGCATTCTGTCCCGGAACATTGATATATCTTTGAGAATTTTTATTCTTTTGAAATTTTCGAAAACAGGTTCAGATTCAAAATCACCGTTTACAGTGTAGTCATCTGATGATTCCAACCATTTTCCTGATTCAAGAGCTTTTACTAAAAGAGGCATTTCATCTGGATTATACCCCATTATTTTTGCGGCAGCTGTATCTATCGCAAGGATGTTTGAGGAGGCCAGTACAATTCCTGTCTCCTTCGGGTACCCGTTCCCCGGGCCCGGTCCCTCCATGGATACAATCCCGTCCATTAATGTGAATACCGGCATTACAGCAGTATTCAGGTCTGTAATCATCTGTGCAAAATTATTTCTGTCCGGAAACCTGAGGTGAAACTGTGATTTCATCAGGCCTGGAATAAGGCCGAAAAGGTTTTTCATCCCTGCTGTAAAGTATAAAAGCTGGTGGGTCTTCATCTTCGGAAGAGATACAACAGCATCAACTTTTTTAAGGATCTCGGCTGCCTGGAATTTTTTTACAAGTTTTCCTTCCGGGTTATCAAGATCTGCAGAAACAGAAAAATCTGTCCACTCAGCCCCTGAAGACACAGCTGCTTCCCTGATTCCGGATTTTCTCCCTGCATAATCTGTAGACTGAAAACCGGGGGAGTCTCCTGCATATATTTTTTCTGCTCCAAGCTCAAAGAACAGCCTGACCGCCTGCCTGACAAATTCGGGGTGAGTGCATACTGCCTTTTCAGGAGGGGAACCTGACAGGACATTCGGCTTTAAAAGCAGCTTTTTCCCCTTTACATCAAATCCTCCGGATTTTTCATATGCTTTTTTTATCGCATTATAGACTGAATCAGGGGAATATGATCCGCATTTTACTATTGAGACAGTATTACTACCCATTTTATTTCCTTGAACAAGCAAAAATAAAAGGGGGATATTTCCCCCTTTCACAGAATATATCAAAACATATTTATTATTAATTCTCAATCACAGGCTGCATATTAAAAACATGTTGAAATCATCAGCCTGCCTGTGAAAACCGGTAACAGGAATCAGTACATCAGAAAAAATAACCTGCCCCGATACCTATACCCATATCAGTTATTTTTTCCAGAGGTCCCCCTGCAAAAGCCGAAAGACTGAACCTGTTGATAGCTATGCTGTAATGGAAAGCCCCGACAAGTGTGTCAAACATTGGAAAAACCAGTACAGAATAATTATGAATGAGTTTGTCAGGGTCTTTTGTATGGGCAACTGAAAGCATTGGTGCTCCCCCCTCCTGGAAGACTACTAACTTTAATCCCCCGTAGAAATTGCCTGCTATCTTCCGAAGAGCCCCTCCCCCCGCATAGATCTGTGTATTGTCTTCCTCATCCCTGAGCGAAAACATGAGACCTGTTTCTGCAGGGAAAAGCCATTTGTCTTTGTCTTCCTCTTTTACAATTTCTCCGCTGCCTCCCAGGTTGTACCCGTATCCGAGAAGCAGTTCAAATGTGGAACTGGCAAGCATCTGATCGTAATCCTTGCCATCGTCAACATCAAAGAAGCTGTATTCAAGTATGTTCATGTTGGTATACCTGAGTCCTGCAGTTAAAACATGTCTCCCTTTTTTGTATCCGTATTCAAGCCCCATTATCATTTCGATATCCTGGTCTCTTACATCGACATGTGTGAAATCAGCAGGATCAAATTTATAATCAAAAAGACCTCCTGCTTTATCAACCTTGAAAAATCCGGGGCCCATATACATGCTTAACCTGTGATTGTTAAACTGTTTTGTCAGCTTGAGAAGCACAGGGATTTCCATGATTTTAATGTAATTATCAAAATCAGTCCCTTTTTGATAAAATATTTCCTTGTAGTTGAATTCTGTCTGTAGATAGAGATTTCTGAACAGCTGATACTGTATGTTTACACCGAATACCGGAGACGGGTGTTTTTCATCATTCCATTTATATTCATCAATCGGGTCATAGGGGCTGTCTTCCTTTGTATTCTCGTCATCATAGTTTCTTTTTGTAATATCGCCTATATTGACCCCCATTGCAGCCCCTATAATAAACTCTCTTGTCCCCTGTTTTGAAAGTTCCACCAGGTTTGCTTCCCATTCTGCCCGTCTGTTCCTGTATTTCTCTCTGAGCTCAAGGAGTGTCAGATTATAATCCGCATTTGTGAAGATTGAATCAAGCTCATTGAAAGCTCTGGCAACTTTATCTTTTCTTTTAAGCCTGTCCCAGTTTTTTTCTATGATTTTATCATAATCTTTTATAATTTCTGTTTCAGCCGGAAGGAGATGAGGTATTTCAAATGATACATCTGTAATGCTGTTTTCCCTGATAATGACTTCTTCTGTATGTATAACAGTTTCTCCGGTCATTCTCACCTGCCTGATTTCGACAGTTCTTTTTCCGATGAGAAGATTATCAATATTGGCGGAATCCTTGTTAAAAGGCTCTCCGTCAATATACGGGAAAAATGATCCTTCGACCCCTGTATTCTCAAGATGAATTTTCCCGAAAGCTATATGCATACCGCTGAATTCCTCGATAATTGCTGCTGTAAGGCTGTCGGATGCTTCAAAAATATCAAGGGCTGTTTCTGCCCTTCCTATCTTTGTAAGTACTGTCTGCTCTTTTTCCCTGCTGAAAACAGACATTTCAATTACAAACGAATAGTCGCTTCCTATATATGTTTTTCCGTAAACAAGGTTGTCGATGTTTTTCGAGTTGCAGTAATCAAGCATTGATCCTGCTGTATCATCAATACCGGCTATTTCTTCAGAGGTTTCAAGTTCATACTGGTTCATGAATTTAAGAACAAGCTCGGTACTTCCTGTAACTCTGTCTGATATTACTTTAAGCTGGACATTTTCAGGATCGGTAACTGTCAGCTGTTTTACAGCTATTCTCGGTTTCACAGCATTTTCCTGTCCCTGTACTGAGAATGTGAGAATAACCAGAAATAATATTATGATAGATGAAAACCTGCCTGTATTTTTCATGAATTACCCCTGTTGTTTTTTTCAATTATAGTGTAAAAAATCGGTCCTGCAAAAGGTTTTTTATCAGGCCACAGTTTTTTTCCGAATTCAGTATTTTCTCCTTTCAGAAGGCCTGAATTTCCACTGGCAGTGTTATCATCTTCTTTTATAACACTGAATAATCCTTCCCGCTTCCTGAAAAGCTTTTCAATTATCATATCATTCTCATAATCAGAAATAGAACAGGTGGAATAGACAATCCTGCCTCCCGGTTTTACAGCCTCAAGGGCAGAGGCAAGCATTGCAAACTGTCTCTCGGCAAGCCTCTTTGTACGGGAACAGCTCCACTTATCCATATGGGGCGGGGAATTGAAGACATGTCTTTCAGACGAACATGGAGCATCAAGCAGTACGCTGTCGTATATGTTTTTTTCATATACACCCCATTTTGCAGCATCATGCCCTGTAATTGTAACTGTTGAGGCGAGTTCTGCGGGGAGGTGTTCCTCTATAACTTTTTTCAGCCGCCCCCTCCTGTCAGGTGACCTGTCGTTTGCAGTTATTGAACCGCTTTTCCCGTTTTTAAGCGCGATAAGAAGGGTTTTTCCTCCCGGGGCTGCGCACATGTCGAGTATAGTCATTCCCTGTTCAATTTTAAGTGCTTCGACAGGATAGAGCGATGCTTCATCCATGTAATAAGGCTTTAAAAGACCGTCAGACAGGGTGTAGTATGACGGCTCATTGAGAAAGCTTTTTTTAAGCTGCTCCCATCTTTCTCCATGCATTTCCGAATAAAATCTATCAAAATCTTCTAAACTGTTTTTTCTGTTTTTCTTTTTCTTCAATTCTCACCCTTTGTTTCTGATGCTTTCACAGCAGTAGAAATATTTAAACATATTATATAGTATTATTTCTGTAAAAATGAAGACGGAGTAGTAAATTAATGAATTTTGATGCAGTAATTTTTGATCTTGATGGTACGCTTATAGATACACAGTATGATATATGGCTTTATCTGAATAAGGTTCTTGAGGCGCATAACTGTCCTCCTGTTGATTATGACAATGTCAGCAGAATAGTGGGGTGGGGGCTGCAGGATGCTGTTTACAAGGCTCTTCCTGAAGAACTTAAAAATAATGAGAAGATTGTTTCTGATTATACAGATGAGCTGATTAAAGCCTATGCTGAAGAGCCTGTAGTAAAGTCGGCATTTTATCCGGGAATGGAGGAACTGCTTGAGGAGATTGGTAAAAGAAACATAAAGATGGGAGTTTTTTCCAACAAGGCCCATCCTGTTACTTCAAAAATCGCTGATATCCTTTTCAGGGGAAAATATTTTTCAAATGTCAGGGGGGCAGTAGAGGGAACTCCCAAGAAACCGAATCCTGACGGTGCATATATTGTGGCAGAGGCCCTGGGTGTTGATATGGAAAGAGTACTCTATGTAGGTGATTCAGATGTTGACCACAAGACTGCGGTAAACGCGGGTATGTTTTCGGTGAGTGTATTATGGGGATACAGAAGCAAAGAGCAGCTTGAAGAGGCCGGAGCTGTTAATTTTATTGAAAAACCGGAAGAATTACTGAAATATCTGTAAAAGTATTTTTAGTTTTTGTAAAAAAGTTATTATATAATATCAGTTAAGGGGAAAGTGATGGATAACAATGAATTAATAAAAATTGCGGAAGAATATACAGGACTGGAACGGAATGAGTCTTTCAGATCTGAAGTAACAGAGCTGATAAAAAACAACGAATTTGATGAGCTTAATGACCGGTTTTTCAAACAGCTGGATTTCGGCACAGGCGGGATAAGAGGTGTGATAGGGGGAGGATACAACAGGATAAACCCCTATATTATTCAGAAGACAACACAGGGTCTTGCCAATTATATTAATACTGCTGTTGAAAACGGGAAAGGATCTGTTGTTATAGGTTATGATTCAAGAAGATATTCAGACCTTTTTGCAAAAGAGGCTGCCCTTGTCCTTTGTGCAAACAATATAAAGGTTTATCTTTTTACATCGCTGAGGCCGACTCCTGAAATATCATTTGCCATCAGGCAGCTTGGAAGTACAGCAGGTATTGTGCTTACTGCAAGCCATAATCCAGCGGAATACAATGGATATAAAGTTTCATGGTCAGACGGAGGTCAGATTGTAGCTCCCCATGACAAACTGATTATTGAAGAGGTAAAAAAGGCTTCTGAAATCAGCATGATGAGTGAAGAGGATGCAGTTGCAAAAGGTCTCCTTGAATATATTGATTCTGAAGTGGATGAAAAATACCTTGAAATGGTTAAAAACTGTTTTATAAGGAAAGACCTTGTCAGGGAAAAGGGCAGGGAACTAAAAATTGTATATACACCTCTTCACGGCGCAGGGAGAGTTCCTGTTGAGAAGGCTCTTTCTGAAGCAGGGATTGATGTGATTACTGTTCCTGAACAGGCTGAACCTGACGGTAATTTCCCGACAGTTGAATTCCCGAATCCCGAGGAAGCATCTGCAATGAAAATGGCAGTTGATCTTGCCAAAAAGGAAAAGGCAGACCTTGTAATGGGAACAGACCCCGATTCAGACAGAATAGGAATTGCTGTTCCTTCAGGAAAAGGTGATGAATATGTCCTTATCAACGGAAATCAGTTAGGCTCTATGCTTGCACATTACATACTATCATCTCTTGATGAGTCCGGTAAAATTCCGGAAAAAGGGGCTGTTGTCAAGACAATTGTTACAACAGAACTCCAGAGAAAAATAGGGGCGAGTTTCGGTGTAAGAGTATATGATGTACTGACCGGCTTTAAATGGATTGCAAAGCTGATTGCTGATTTTGAGAAGACAGGGGAGAAATATATTTTCGGAGGAGAAGAAAGCTACGGATTTCTTGTTTCCGACAAGGTGAGAGACAAAGATGCTGTATCTGCTGCAGCCCTGACCGCTGAAATGGCTCTTTATAATTTTGCTGAAGGGCGATCAGTGCTTGAATACCTTGATTCCATATATGAAGAATACGGGTATTACAAAGAGGGACTGATTTCCAAGACTTTTAAAGGGGAGAAGGGGCTTAAAATAATGAGCTCCCTCATGGAAAACCTGAGAAACAACCCTCCTGAAACACTCGGAGGAATCAGAACTGATGAAGTAAGGGATTATGAAAAAGATGTTGTCCGCGAGGGGCTTACTCTTCCCAGATCCAATGTGCTTCAGTATTCTCTTGAAGACGGAAGTCTCGTTACTGTAAGGCCTTCGGGAACCGAGCCTAAAATAAAGTTTTATATTTCATGCTGTGAAGAGGCAGACATGGGACTTGATACAGCCAGGGAAAAAGCAGACAGAAAAGTGTCTGAAATTACTGAAGATATTGATAAGATAATTTCTAAACTATAATAATTTGCAGGAGAAGAATATGGAAGCGGGCCAATGGTTCAGAGAAAAAGTTTACAACAGCACTACAGGAAAAGAGGAATGGAAATATTACTATATAACTGATATTCTTCCTGACAGCAAGACTGCTGAACTTAAAGTATATAAAATTGACAGCAGGGGTAAAGTTCTCGGACCCAGGGATACTACCGGCTATGCTGAACTTCTTGATCAGCTTACCAAAGTATCGGAGGAATATGCCTGTTCAGTGCTGAAAATCCAGCCTCCTGAGCCTCTTGTATAGAATAATTATTTTGCGGATATTTTTATCGGGTAATGTTACCTGATTTCTTTTGAATATAAAAAACAGTCTTTCTTTTTGAAATGAACCCCTTCTATTGGATTTTAATCTGATAGAAGGGGTTTTTTATGCAGCCTTCTGATTTCCAGGTATTTGATTAAATACTTGTATATCCAGAGGCTTTAAGCGTATTTTTACTGGTGCTGGACCCAGAAATCCCTTACTTTTACAATATTCCTGTAAAGCCAGTCAGGGTCTTCATAATATACATTATCGCCAAGTTCCGGCTGGTCTGCAGGCTGGGGAAAATCTGTCCTGGGGCTCCAGTTTCCGACAACATGGTACGGTTCATATCCAGCATAATTCTCTTTATCATGAGCTCCCATCATCCATCTTAAAAGAAGCTTTGCACCTGCAGGGTTTTTTGACCCCTTTACTATTGCTACAGATGTAGTTGTCTTGAGTCCCATTTTAGGTTTTAGATCTTTGATGATATCTGCACTCAGACCGTCATCCACAATAGTCCTGATTTTTGAGAGGCTTACTATACCTACAGGAGGATGCTCTTCACTTGTAGATGCAACTGCTGCTATTACAGCATCAGATCCTGCCTGTAATACCAGTTCATTTGCAAGAATTCTTTTTATGAATTCATATCCGGCGTTTTCACACCCTTCACTTAAGACAAGATCTTCACCGAATTCCTCTTTATAGGTTCTTTCCATTGCTTCTGAATCTTTTACAAATGATGCGAAAACACTAAGTTCTGTACCTGATTTGGCAGGATCCTTGGCAACAATTCTACCTTTCCATTCAGGTCTTGTAAGGTCCCACCATGAATCGATCGGAGGCTCTTCGTTCAGTGCTGTATTGTAGAGTACTCCCTTGCATCCATAGTGATGTACTGCAAGCGGCTGTTTTTTTGCATCTTCAGTTAAAAATTCTTCAAGATCTGTAGGAATGAATTTGTAAAGCATACCCTCTGCTGCAAATTCGTTATAAAGGTCTGGAATATTGTCAACCATGACAAGATCTGCATGATAAATACCTGATTCCTGTTCTCTTCTCAGCTTGTCGAGAAGGTCGGGGGTTCCCATATCATTGGGTTCAATTTTAATTTTATATTTATTATAAAAAGATCTGGCATATTCAAAAACCCTTGAGGAGTTTGAATAGACAACAATTGCTTCCCCTTCATTTGCTTCTTTTTCTATTTCTTCCCAGTCATCAGCTGCCGGCCTGTATTTTCCCAGACCTGCTTCTTTTTCCCATGTATCAACCCAGTCTCCTGAATCACTGTCTTCTGCTTTTCCTCCGGAAAATACAAATGCAGGGATCAGAATGAGGACTGCCATCATTAAGGTAAAATATTTTTTGTTCATTAATTTCCTCCTGATTCATTATTAAATGGAATTCAAGAGCTGTCAAATAATTTTACATTTACAATGTGCGATGAAAGAAAAATTTCATAATAAGTTTATTTTTCATCTCCGATCAAATATGGAATTTTCAGGTTAAAAGATTTATAAACAATAAAAGTTTCAGAAACAGAAATCCCTTTTATTTTTGAAAGCTCGGTGCTGAGAAATTTTAAAAGATCATATTTCGTATCGAGATGTACATTTATGATAAAATCAAATCGTCCGGTAGTGACATTGACATTTATCACCCTGTTCAGCCTGCTGAGCTGTTCTCCTGTTTCAACATAATCAAGATGATCAACCTGTATTCCTATCATCACAATCTGATGTCCTTCCAGTTCTTCCGGATTTATTACTGTTGTAATATCTATGACGCCGGCCTCTTCCATTTTTCTGATTCTTGATTTAACTGTGTTCTCTGCAATTGAAAGATCATCTGCTATTTCCCTGAACGATTTTCTACCTTCCCGCAAGTGGGTAATGATTTTCTTGTTTATTTCATCTAGTACCAAAGGCATTTAATTACTCCTGCTATTTTCTGCTTTTCAGACAGGTTTGTATTATACTGAATTTATACCAAAAAACAGTGGTGGGTTTTCAGTATATATAATGTAGCATGAATGCAGGTATTCTGGAAATATTTGTTTTCAGGATGATAATATCATAAAAAAAATGTATTAAGAGTGATAAAAATATCATAAATATATTGACTTGTTGATAATATGATATAATTATAATAGTTGTATAGCTGTACATCAGCATGCAGGATATTTAAAGGCAGATATTTTAGTTATCAGAAATAATATATACGGGATATCAGTTGCAATGCATGCGAGTAAGTTGAAAAATAATAAACTGTTCTTAAAGGAGAATGGAATTATGGGGAAAAAAACACCGCTTTATGAAGAGCATGTAAAACTGGATGCCAGAATTGTGGAATTCGGCGGATATGATATGCCTGTACAATACAGTTCAGCTATTGAGGAACACAATGCAGTCAGAAATAATGCAGGACTTTTTGATGTGTCTCATATGGGGGAATTCAGGGTTACCGGCAGGGACAGCGGAAAATACCTGCAGAAACTCATTCCCACTTCCATGAAAAAACTTGAGAACAATAAAGGGATGTATTCATGTCTCTGCAGGGAAGATGGCGGAATTATTGATGATATTTTTATCTTCATGATCTCTGAAAGTGAATATTTCATTGTTGTGAATGCAGGTACCAAAGACAAGGATTTCAATTGGTTCAAGAGTCATATAAAGGGCGATGTACATGTTGAGGATATTACAGATGAGACTGCCAAGATAGATATTCAGGGACCTTCTTCATTTGAAATAATCTCAAAGATATTCAATCCCGGTTTTATTTCGGGTCTCGAAAGGTTTTATTTCGGTTTTACTGAATATAACGGAATTAAAATAATGATTTCAAATACCGGATACACAGGCGAGGCTGGATACGAACTTTATATTGACAGATCGGAAGCTGTATCCCTGTGGAATACACTGCTTGAAAACGGGAAGAGTAAAGGTCTTATACCTTGCGGCCTTGCTTCCCGTGATTCTCTGAGGCTTGAGGCCTGCTATTCTCTTTACGGACATGAGCTTGGTGAGGATATAAACCCTGTGGAAGCAGGGCTTTCGTGGCTTGTGAGCAATGAGTCTGATTTCACAGGTTCCGGCGCCGTGCTGGGAATGAAGGAGAAGGGATCTGAAAGGCGGATTTACTGCGTAAGCATGGTTGGAAAGGGAATTCCGAGGGAAGGATACAAGGTGGAAAAAGAAGGTGATGAAATCGGGTATCTTACAAGCGGAGGATTTTCCCCTGTCTTCGGCAAGGGGATTGCACTTGCAATGCTTAAAAAGGGGATTGTTAAAACAGGGGACAGTGTAGATATTGTGATACGGAATAAAAAGGTTGAAGCAGAAATTGTGAAGCGTCCGTTCTACAGTTTCAACGGATGAGGACAGTTTTTCAGTTAATATCTGACCGGGAAAAACATATGTTCAGGTCAGTAAATAAATTGTTCGTGTACCGTGGCTGTTAACATATGGCATGAATAAGAATATATATTCATGCCAGCTGGATTTACGAATTAATACCGGATAATACCGGTTTTAAATAAGGGAATCTCTCAAAACTATGTTTTTTTATTTTGCATCATTTTATTATAATTTCGACTATAGACTCATGTATGATAATGACTTGCTGTATACTAAAAACATAGTTTTTCTTCTAGATTCCCTTGTGGGTAAATATCTAAGGAAAAAACTCGCAAAAGCGAGTTTTTAGAGGTACCCAAAAGTATGACTGCTAAAACAGGCAGTGATTATCTTTATCAGCAATAAAGCTGCATTTCAGCGATGTAATGCTGATATATCTGGAGGGAGGATTTTATGGGTGATGCTAAAGGAATGAAAATTGAATCAGGGTATAAATACACTGAGAATCATGAATGGATTAAAGTTGAGGGAGACACTGCAGTCTGCGGAATCTCTGACTTTGCACAGAACAGTCTCGGAGATATTGTGTTCATGGAATACACAGATGATATCGAAGGGGAAGATGTTGCCAAAGGGGATGTTATTGCAGTAGTTGAATCTTCGAAAGCGGCATCAGATGTATATACACCTGTATCCGGAGAAATACTTGAAACTAACAGCGATGTTGAAGATGTTCCTGAAACAATCAACAAGGATCCCTATATAGAGGGATGGTTTGTAAAGATAAAACTTTCATCTCCTGAAGAACTTGATGAACTTCTCTCTGCAGAAGAATATGAAAAACTGATCAGTTCAGGAGAATAAAATGCCATATACACTTCTGACAGATTCTGACAGACAGGAGATGTTCAGGAAGATAGGAATCGGGAAGATCGATGATCTTTTTGCCGATATTCCTGATAACATCCTGAATGTTGAAATTGAGGGGCTTCCAGAGGCAAAGTCGGAAATTGAGATTTCCTCCCTCATGTCTGAAATAGGGGATAAAAACAGCCTTAAATCTGTATTCATGGGGGGGGGAGTGTACAACCACTACATCCCTGCTGTTGTTGATGAACTTGCCTCAAGGTCTGAGTTTTATACAGCATATACCCCATACCAGCCTGAAATAAGCCAGGGCACACTTACAGCTATTTTTGAATTCCAGACATTCATGTGCAGGCTCACCGGTCTTGATGTTACAAATGCAAGCATGTATGACGGAGCTACCTCCCTTGCGGAAGCTGTGATGATGGCGGTAAGGACAAACAGAAAGAACAGGGTTGTTGTAAGCCGCTCTATTAATCCAAGGTACAGGGAAGTACTAAAAACATACTGCTGGGCATCAGATATTGAATATACAGAGGCAGGCATCAGAGAATTTGAAACTGATTATGAAACACTCTCCGGTATTATAGATGATGAGACAACAGCTGTTGTAATTCAGAGTCCCAATTTCTTCGGCAATGTAGAGGATATTGCCGGGGTGAAGAACATGCTTGAGGGGAAAAAGGGGTTTCTCATAAATGTTGTAACAGAGGCTTTGAGTCTCGGTTATCTGAAGTCTCCCGGTTCACTCGGTGCTGATATTGTATGCGGCGAGGCCCAGAGCCTTGGAAATTATCCCGCGTTCGGAGGACCCCTTCTCGGGTTTATATCTGCGCGTGAAAAATTTATGAGAAAGATACCCGGGCGTCTTGCCGGAAAGACACTTGATTCAGATGGAAACGAGGCACTCGCGCTTACTCTGCAGGCAAGGGAGCAGCATATAAGAAGGGAAAAAGCAACATCCAATATATGTTCGAATGAGGGGCTTATTGCACTCAGGGCTGCAATTTACATGAGCCTTATGGGACCCGGTCTTTTCAGACTTGGAAGCTACAACCACAATGCTGCATCCTATTTAAAGGAGCAGCTTGAGAATAAGGGATTCAAGTCTGTTACAGATAAGCCTTTTTTCAACGAATTCGTTGTCAGGTCTGAAAATCCCGATGATTTTGTTAAAAACTGCGCATCAAAATGTGTTGATCCCGGAATAAGAATAGACAAATGGTACCCTGAACTTGAAAACTGCTGGCTTTTCTGTGCAACAGAAATTAACAGCAGGTCACAGATAGACAGCTTCATAGATCAGCTTTAGGGGATATTGATATGGATATAATTTTTAAGAAACATAAAAAAGGTAAAAACAAGTATTCAGTTCCTGACTGGAACGGAAAAGACTACAGCCTTGATGAAGCAATGCTGCGTGATGATCTTGATATGCCGGAAGCAGGGGAATCTGAAATTGTAAGGCACTATGTAAAGCTTTCAAAGATGAATTTCGGGGTGGATGACAACATGTATCCCCTGGGAAGCTGTACAATGAAGTATAACCCCAAGGTAAACGAGAAATTTGCAGGCTCTGAGAAATTCATCTCTGTTCATCCCCTTTCCCGGAGGGAGCATATCCAGGGGTCACTGAAGATTATCTATGAGCTCTCAGATTACCTGAGGAAAATATCCGGAATGGAGGGGGTAACGCTGGTCCCTGCAGCAGGTTCCCACGGGGAGCTTACCGGTGTAATGGTAATGAAAAAGTACTTTGAGGATATCGGGGAAAAGAGAGATACAATCATAATTCCCGATTCTGCACACGGTACAAATCCCGCTTCTGTTGCGATGTGCGGGTTCAAGATAAAGGAAGCAAAGTCGACACCTGACGGGGATGTTAATATAGACCTTCTTGAAGAAATGCTTGACGAAAATGTTGCAGGCATGATGCTTACAAGCCCCGGCACAACAGGACTTTTTGACAGGAACCTCTCAAAAATTGCAGACATGCTTCACAGAAACGGCTCACTCTTCTACGGTGACGGTGCAAACCTGAACGCGACTCTGGGCAAGGCTAGATTTGCTGATATGGGTTTTGACTTAATGCATATCAATATACACAAGACATTCTCGACTCCCCACGGAGGCGGAGGCCCAGGCGCGGGACCTGTGACTGTAGTGAAAAAACTCGAGAAATATCTTCCAGTGCCTGTTGTTGTTAAAGAGGGTGATGAATATATCATGAAATATGATATGCCTGACAGCATAGGCCCTATCCACAGCTTTTCAGGCAACTTCCTGATTCTTGTAAGGGCATTTATCTATATAAATACACTCGGTTTTGAGGGGCTTAAAGATGTCTCTGAAACTGCAGTTCTAAATGCAAATTACCTTAAAGCTCTTCTAACAGGGGAAGACGGGTATAATCTGCCGATTAAGAGAAGCTGCATGCATGAGTTTATTGTAAATGACAGGGGATTCCCCGAAGGGATCACAACAGACCAGATTTCAAAGAGAATCCTTGATTACGGCTATCATGCCCCAACTGTATTCTTCCCCCTGATTATTCCCCACAGCATAATGATTGAGCCTACAGAAACAGAGTCTAAGGAAACTCTCGACAGTTTTGCAGAAGTTATGCTTGAGATTAAAAAAGAGGCGTTTGAAAATCCGCCGCTTCTTATGAATGCACCGCTAAATACGCCGGTGAGGAAGGTTGATTCAGTCCTGGCTGCGAAGACTCCTGTTTTGAAGTGGGAGGATTAAGGAAATATATTTCTTATTCGATTGAATTAAACGACAGGTTTGATTCAGATGTTTATAATTATAAAACTGTCATGCTTTACATAAGCGGCAAATGCTGTCCCTATTCAGGTGCAGTAATTGCTGCTTTTTTTTGCATAGCAGTGTTTCCCTTTTGAATGTGAGTCTGTGGATTTCTGGTTCTATTAGTTTACCCGGTACCGGGGGATGCCGGATGCTGTATGTTTCATAAGTTTCATAAGTTTCATAAGGAAAATCGTCTGAAAGCTTTAATGGTAAAAAGCTTATGCTTATTGTCTAAAAATGGCTGATCTGCAATAATCCATGCATTGATTTCCGGAAATCACCGGTTAAATACACTGATCTGTGTATTAAGCGGTTTCTTCTGTAAATAGTTATTAAATCGAATAAATATATTCAAATTATGAGGAATAGGAAATGAAAGAATACAGGGCTGAACTTGATCCTCTTGGCACTCTGGTATGGAAAACCATGGAAGGCTGGGACGGGCGGAACAGCAACAGGATTATAAAAAAACTTGACAGGATTATTGATAAGAACCCCTGTCTGATTACAGCATACAATTCAAAATGCACAATTCTTGAGGATGAGGGGAGAACAGAGGAACTTACCCTGCTGACAGAAAAAGCATATAATATTGTTCTTGACAGGATTCTTGACAGCAACGGCAATTACCCTGATAGTCTTCCATACAGCTGCCTTGAAAACCGCCCCCTCCTGGAAGTGCTTGTAAACCAGGCATCTGAGAAATGGGCTTCAGCTGACTGGAACGAGGCTGAAAAGATAATGAGGCAGCTTCTGGAAATGAATCCTGATGATAATCACGGGATCAGGATAATGCTTCTTGCTGTCTTTGAAAGAATCGGGAAAAATGATTTCTGGGATATGTTTCCTGAGGATGATTACAGTTCACTTGAGAAATGGTTCAATGAAAAGGGTGCTGGATATGATGTACTTAAAGGTTATGTCGGGGTATAAATATATCTGCATTTGGAAACAAATGCAGGCTTGTAATTTATGTTAAAGGCATAATGAAAGGGGATTAAAGTGTTCTACAGAATAATAAAAAACAAGAATAAACCTACCAGATATACATTTTTGCTGGCAGCCTCTGTATTTTTGCTTATTGCAGGTGCAGGGTATATTAAGTTCAATTTTTTTGATGATGATATTTATATTTCAGGTGATTCACTAACTGAAGAAGATCTTGCAGGTTCCTGGGTAGAGCCGATTCCCGGCCTGGATAATGATTCAGCAGATACCGGCGGGGGAGAAAACAGGACTCTTGATAAGGTGCAGGGCTTTACTCTCTATGAAGACGGCAGCGCTGAATCAATCAATATGCAGACTCTTCTTGTCCTGAAATGGAGGATTGAAAACGGGTATCTGATACTCACAGAGAAAAGCATAGGAAACGGTACTTCTTCAACCGGGGAGGAAAGGTATAAAATTGTCAGTGCCGGAAAGAAAAAACTTGTACTGAGCCGGGTAGGCACTGTTTATGAGTACACGCGGCAAAGAAGTAAAAACAATAGCTGAAACAGCATTTTTCTGGTATCATATAACAATTCTATTTAAAAAAGAAACTTAAGAATAAGGGAAAAATCCATCGAATAAAAAAGGATAATATCCAGCAATGGCAACTAAAGCAGTATTAAACAACTTGGCAGATGAAATATGGAAATCAGCAATCCGCCTTAGAGGGAAATTCAAGGCATACGAGTATCAGAGTGTTATTCTCCCTATAATAGTATTAAGACGTATCGAATGTGTTCTTATAAAGATGCGAGAAGATAAGGAAAAAGAATATAGAATAGATAATCCCGGTTTAAAAGATAAGGAAGTAAATAAATTCTTAAAAAAATATGAAATATCACAATTCCCGTTTCACAATAAGACAAACTGGACAATGGAGGCTATCTACCAGGAAGACCACACAACAATGGAGAAAAATTTCAGGGAGTATGTGAACGGTTTTTCAGATAATGTCCAGGATATTATTTCCCACTTTGACTACAGGGCAATAATAGGAAAAATGAAGAAAAACGGGCGTCTTGTGCCTATTATAAACCAGTACAGAAATGAAGACCTGAGTCCTGGCAGGATCAGCAATCTTGAAATGGGGTATATATATGAAGAACTTTTACGACGCTTTTCTGAGCAGAGCGGTGAAGAGGCAGGGGAGCATTTTACCCCAAGAGAAGTAATTTCTCTCATGGTTGAGCTTCTTGATATAAAAGTAAAAGACAGGCATGTTTCAATATATGATCCTGCATGCGGTACAGGAGGAATGCTGTCTGTTGCAAAAGCACATGTTATTGACAGAATTAAATCAAAAGAAGAAAAAGAACATGCTGAAAGCCTTATAACTCTCCATGGTCATGAAATACAGCCTCAGAATTATGCTGTATGCAAGGCAGATATGCTTATCAAGAATGACAGAAAAGCTTATATATACTATGGAAACTCTCTTATACCCCATAAACCCGGAAGTGATGATCCGGGTGATCAGCTGGCAGGGGAGGATGATAAATTTGACTTTATGCTTTCAAATCCACCATTCGGCGTTACATGGGGAGGGGAGGATGGTTATGAAAAAGAGGCAAAACTATATAAAACTTCACGATATAAATGCGGGATGCCCCGAACAAATGACGGAGCTTTTCTTTTTCTTCTTTCAATGCTTGATAAAATGAAACCGGTGGATAAGGGGGGCAGCAGGATAGCTGTTATATTTAACGGGTCCCCTTTAAGCAACGGTGACTGCGGATCGGGAGAAAGTGAAATAAGAAGGTGGATCCTTGAAAACGACTATCTTGATGCCATTGTAATGCTTCCTGACCAGCTGTTTTACAATACAGGTATCTACACATATATATGGATACTTACCAACAATAAGCCTTTAAGTCACAAAGGGCGTGTAATGATTATTGACGGAAGGAAGCAGTTTGAAAAGGAGCCCAAATCTTTCGGAAAAAAGAGAAACAGGATTACAGATAAACATAGGAAATGGATAGAAAAGCATTATAGAAAAGGCTGGGATAAAAATTACAATGATGAGAATGTAAAAATATTTAAGAACAAGGATTTTGCATATCATAAAGTATCAGTAACTTTCTGGCAGACAGATGAGGATGATAATCCCGGAATGATTACAGAGAGTTTTGGTGTCCAGCTTAATAACAATAATGTGAAAAAGAAGTTTGAACTCTATGGAAATCTTGATTTCAGGCTTTATGTTGAATCCCCTGAAGGAATTAAAAAAGAATATGATATAAAAATTACTGAAAAATCAAAGACATTTGAAACACAGCTTGCAAATTTTGCACGAAAGGATTTTAAAGAACTTGATGAATTAAAAACATCATCAAATATCAGCAAGGAGATAAAAAAATGGAAAATATCTGCTTATTATACACATAGGGATTATATTCAGGATGATGAATATATCCCTTACGGCGTGAATATTGATGAGTTTTTAAAAAGGGAAATAGAAAAAGAAATTATAAAATGGGAAGAACGTCCCCAGCTGGGCTATGAAATACTTCCGAACAAGTACTTCTACAAGTACGAACCACCAAAACCGGCAGATGTTATTCTTGATGAGTTCTGGCAGCTAGAAAAAGAAGCGGAAGAAATTCTGAAAGGGCTTAAGTAATGATAGAAGGGTATAAGGATTCTGGGGTTGAGTGGATTGGTGAGATCCCTGAAGACTGGAAAATAAAGCAAATTAAAAGGTATTCAATAGTAAAAAGGGGTGCTTCTCCAAGACCTATCGATGATCCTGTTTATTTTGATG
The DNA here is from genome assembly GCA_963662265.2 of Spirochaetia bacterium. Lineage (GTDB taxonomy): Bacteria > Spirochaetota > Spirochaetia > CADAEX01 > CADAEX01. The sequence goes on from CAXXHA010000012.1 coordinate 18,391, forward strand.
ATGATGGTGAATTTGCCTGGGTAAGAATTGCTGATGTTACTGCAAGTAATCAATATTTAGAAACCACAACACAAATATTATCTGACTTAGGCGTATCTTTAAGTGTTAAACAATTTCCAGGGGATCTTTTTATCAGTATTGCTGGAACAGTAGGTAAACCAATAATCACAAAAATAAAATGTTGCATCCATGATGGTTTTATTTTGTTTGACAATCCCCGGTTTGATAAACTTTTTCTGTATTTTATTTTCCTTAGTGGAAAGCCATATCAGGGATTGGGGAAGTTGGGAACTCAATTAAATCTTAATACTGATACAATAGGACAAATCTATATACCAATACCTTCTAAAGATGAGCAGAAAATGATTGCTGATTATCTTAATGAAAAAGTATCTTTCATAGATAAAGCTATGGAACTCAAGAAGAAGCAGCTTGAAAAGCTTGATGATCTTAAAAAGTCTGTTATCCATAAAGCTGTAACAAAAGGGCTTGATGATTCTGTAAACTTTAAAGATTCCGGAATAGATTGGATTGGAAAAATTCCTCAACACTGGAAAAGTAGAAGATTAAAAGATATTGGAAGAATAAAATATGGATTAGGACAGCCACCACAGGAGATGGTAGATGGCCTTCCATTGATCAGAGCCACAAATGTTAATCGGGGGAAAATTGATCCAAATAATTTAATATATGTTGATCCTGAAGATATACCTTTTGACCGTGATCCTATTTTGAGAAAAAATGATATTATAGTTGTAAGAAGTGGGGCATATACTGCAGATTCGGCGATAATTCCTGAAACATATGATGGAGCAATTACTGGATATGATATGGTTTTAAGATGTTTTAAAAATATATCACCTCAATTTATTAGTTTTATTTTATTAAGCAAATATGTTTTAGAGGACCAATTGAAGTTGTTAACATTGAGAGCTGCTCAACCTCACTTAAATCGTGAAGAACTTGGTTCAACAGTTATTTTACTTCCTCCTCTCAAAGAACAGAAGCAGATAGCTTTATACCTTGATAAAAAAACAGCAGAAATTGATTCTGTATCAGTGAAAATAAAACTTCAAATAGAAAAGCTTGAACAGTATAAAAAATCCCTTATCCATGAATGTGTAACCGGAAAAAGAAGAATAATAGAAAAGGATGTAAAGGAGGCAGTGTAGTGGGAAAAGACCTTACAGTTTCCGATATAGACAGGCAGAATATTCTTAACAATCCCTATGCAGTTGAAGAAATAAGGAAAAATATAGGTCTCAAAGGCATAGAATATAAAGGTAAACTTGTCCTTACAAAAGAGCAGATTGCTGACTTTTTTGAAGTTACAACCCGTACAATCGACAATTATCTGAGTTCAAACAGTGAGGAACTGAAGAAAAACGGTTACGCTGTTTTACGAGGTAAATCCCTACAGGAACTGAAATTAGCCTTGAATGGGCTGGATGTCGACGAAATATATTTCGTCGACATCAAAAAGGCACCGAGTCTTGGTGTATTTGATTTCAGGGCCTTTCTTAACCTTGCAATGCTCATAACAGAGAGTGAGAAAGCAAGAGTAATGAGACAGGCTATCCTTGATATTGTAATTGATACAATAAACAGCAGGACAGGTGGTGCAACAAGATATGTTAATCAGAGGGATGAGGACTTCATAATTGCATATTTCCAGGAGGAAAACTACAGAAAGGAATTCACAGATTCACTTAAAAACTGCCTTGATATGGGTAAAGTTAAGTACCCTCTTTATACTGACAAGATATATGTAAGTATTTTTAAAGAAAACTCCCGGGAATACAGAAAAATTCTCAAGCTTCATGAAAAAGACAAGGTGCGTGATACTTTTTATTCCGAGATCCTTGATCTTATTGCTGCATATGAGTACGGATTTGCCAAAACCCTTGAAGAGGCATCTCATAAAGAGGGAAGAATGCTTTCCCCCTTTGAAGCGGATATCCTTTTTTCCGAATTTGAAAAACAGCCCCTCTGGAAGCCCCTTGTGGAAAGGGCAAGAAACAAGATGGCAAGCCGTGATCTTGCCTTCAGGGATGCGCTGCACCTTCAGCTGAAAGACTATATTTCCCCTCTTGAAGCAGCGGATTTTGAAAGGTTTATAGGGGAAAAGAGCCGGGAACTTGCAGAAAGGCTTGAAGATGCCAAAGATGTATTCAGGAGACTCAAGGAGCGGGAGTAAATGTCTGTAATTTATATTACAATAGAAAATGCTCTTGAAATATATCATAAAACAATTGAAGTTAGCGGAGGCGGTTCTGATGGTATCCTAAACCAGGGACAGCTTGAAAGCATACTTACACACATCCAGAACGATGATTATTATCCTGACTTTTCAGACAAGCTCACCCATCTGTTTTTTTCTGCAAACCGTTTCCATTGCTTTGAGGACGGGAATAAAAGGATAGCAATATCTCTCGGTGCCCATTTTCTTCTTCTGAATGGGTATGTCTTTGTTGTACCCAGATTTATAAGGGAAATGGAGAATATCAGCTATCATCTTGCTGCAGGGAAAATTGACAAGGAGTTTCTGAAAGAAGTTATTGAAGCTGTTATAAATGATGATATGGACAACGAAGAACTGAAATTAAAAATATTCGAAAGGATTAACAGGTAAAAAATATGGGAGTTGAAAAGGATTTCCAGAAACATTTTGAAAACTTTCTCGGAAATGTTCACAAGTATGAAAAGTATTCAAATAATGATATTACAGACAAGGATTATTATTTTATTGAATCTGACATCATAGATTATATCAAGAAGAGACAGCCTTATGATTACAGGATTCTTGAGAATAATTACGGAGATGATGCCACGGGAGAAATTATAAGGGCATTAAAAGAAGAGCTTGACCGTAAACCGCTCTGGATAATATTCAGACATGGCCTTGTTGTAAGAGAAATAAAATTTGATCTTTTTGACCGGATTCCAAGATCATCCGAATCAAAAGAAAATCCTTTGAATAATAAAATATCCTTTATACCGCAGCTGATAATTAATGATGAGGAAAAACCTGATATTGTAATTTTTCTTAATGGACTCCCGATTATTGTCATAGAACTCAAGCATGAGAAAAACCAGAATATCCATGATGCTGTAAAACAGTTTAATGATAGGAATCATGACGACTTGATATTCCGACTTCCATTTTTATACATAGCTTCTGATACAAGCGAAGTTAAAGTTGCTACAGATCCGTCAGGGGAAGAAAAATTTCTGTGGTATAATGAAGGCCTTTTTAACAAAGCTCATAATAAAGGGGAATATCCTGTTGAGTATCTTTACAGATCTGTTCTCTCAAGGGAAAACATCCTGAATATAATAAGTTTTTATCTTATTCATGTATCTAATAAAAATACTGACAATATAGATCCTTATACAATTTTTCCAAGATACCATCAGTCCCGTATGGTTGAAAATGTCTGCAGTAATCTTGTTGAGTTTTATAAAGATAATGGATTTTGTGGAAGGAAATACCTTGTAAACCACTCTGCAGGTTCGGGTAAAACCCTTTCAATATGCTGGCTGGCAGACCGTCTTAACAGCCTCTATCTTGCGGGAACAGATAAAAAGATCATTGATATTGTATTTATTCTTACAGACAGGAAAGCTCTTGATAAAAACATTAAAGATGATATGGTTAAATTTACACATCTTGACGGAAAAGTAAAATATGCAATAAAGTCTGGAGATTTACCGCGGTTTGTAAGGAAAAGAATTCCAATTATTGTGACAACAATGCAGAAAATAAACTGGATACTTGATGAACTTAAGAATGAACCTTCGCTTAAAGAAATTAATACTGCATTTTTAATTGATGAAGCCCATAGATCGCAGGATGGGAGTTCTGGTACAAATATAAGAAATCTTTTCAAAGAAGATGAACCTGATATCCCGTTCAGAGAAGAAGATGAAGAAGATATAGTCAATGGTGAAATTGAAAAAGCACATCTTCCCAATCTGATGTGCGTAGCCTTTACTGCTACTCCTGTAAAATCAACTCTTCAGCTTTTTGGCACCCCATTCGATGTTTATTCGGAATCTGAAGCTATTCAGGAGGGTTATATACTTGATGTTGCCTCAAGTATAATATCCTATAAAACGCTTTATAATCTTGAGAGCAGGATAATCAATCGAAAAGACCGAAAACTCTTTCAGCCTGGTATTTTAAGCAAGATGCTTAAAAATGTTGCATATCAGGATAAGGGCCTGATACAGTATAAAGCTGAGCTTATGCTTAGAATTTTTATAGAGGATGTTTATAATCTGATTGATAAAAAAGCAAAAGCAATGATTGTAACCTCATCAAGAATTGCAGGTCTTTTTTATTATGAAGTTTTCAAGGAAAAGCTTAAAGAGAAGCGGGAAATCAATCCTGATTTGTATGATTTTGATGTACTTTATGCTTTTTCCGATTTTACTCATCCAGAGACGGGGAAAGATATTACAGAAAAAGGGAAAAACTTTCTTCAGCAGAATGAACTGATTGAAGATCTGTTTAATACTGATAGATATAGACTTCTTGTAGTTGCAGATAAATTCCAGACTGGTTTTGATCAACCTCTGCTTGCAGCAATGTTTCTGGATAAGCCTGTATCTGATAAAAATGCTGTCCAGACAGTATCAAGGCTTAACAGATGTCATGAAAACAAAGATAAGGTAGTGGTTGTAGATTTTACAAATAATGCATCAGAAATTATTAAAGCTTTTAAGAAGTATCGTGATTCAACTCCGTATGAACCTGTTGAGCCTGATTATGAAAAACTTGACGAATTATACAATGAAATTATTTCATATTCCATTTTTAATCAGCAGACAGCTGAAGCGACAATTGCTATTTTGAAGAAAAATAGTGATGCGGAAATTCAAAGCTGCATTCAGGAACTGAGGATGCTTTTTTTCAGCAGGATAAAAGATTTTGAATCAGGAAAAGAATATGTAAACAAACTCAGCAGGTTTAATAAACTTGCAGTTTTTTTAAGTAACTTTTTTACAATTGAGCATGATAAAGATATTTTTTCTGATTTCTGCATGCTTGTTTATCCCCAACTTTTCAAGAAAGGGGGAGAATCAGAACTTAAAAAAATAATCAAAAACATCTATGTTTCAAGAGGATTGGTAAAATATACAGGCATAAAGAAATTAAAAGGCAAATATAAAAAGAAAAAAGGGTGTGGAGTTTCGGAATTTCCCCCTATTGAGAAAGTTACTATAAAAGAAATGCTTGATGATATTAAAGAAAAATATTCAATATCAGAAAAAGAAGCTATAGTAATTCGTGAAGTATGCGAAGAAAAAATGAATGATGATACAATAAAGAAAATAATTATTAATAATTTGCATGATACTTCTTATCTTTTTAATCATTATAAAAGAGATATCAGGGATTCAATTGAAAACAGCTATGAAAAAAGAAAACTATCAGCATGTCTGATAGATGAAAAATACACAGATAAGGGTTCAATCTTTGATATCATGTCACATACAGTTATAAAACTTACAGCTGATGAGTGTGCATAATTTATCTGTTTTCAAAACATGATTTAAGAATTATTCTTTTCTGCTGTTCTTCTTCCGTCTCTCTTTAGAAAGCTCGCTGGGAGATGCTTTAAGTGACTTTACTGCCGGCAGTTTTATATCAAGCTTCATTGCGATAAGCCTGATTCCTGTTGTAGTAAGAAATGTGAGGAAAAAAACAATAGTGGGGTTTATATCCAGCCTGTTGAGCAGTGAAAAAACAATTCCCCCGATTATTGTTGCGGTTGCATAGAAGTCTTTTTTAAGTATTATTGGTATCTCGTTAGCCAGGAGATCCCGGACAACTCCGCCTCCGGTTGCTGTCATTGTCCCTGTCATGAGTATTCCAATAACTCCCAGTCCCGAGCCGAGACCTTTTGAAGCTCCTATGAAAGTAAAAACACCCAGCCCTACCGCATCGAGGATGAGTATGATGTTCCATCTTTCTGCAATCTTTTTTGAAAGGAAAAAGACCAGGAAAGCCCCTGCAATACAGGTAATCAGGTATTCCTCATGCTGAAGTGCTGCCGGTGGGACTGAGCCTATCAGAAGGTCCCTTATCATTCCTCCACCTATACCTGTGGCAATCGCGAGTATTGTGACTCCGAATATATCGAGTTCATATTTAACAGCTTTGATAGCCCCTGATATGGCAAAAATAAGAGTTCCGAAAATATCAAGAAAATATATCATTACTAGTGTTTTAACATTTTCTTTCTGTATCGTACAACCATGTGAAGGTGGGCATCGCTGTCTCCGCTGTTTTCTATAACATGATCAATATCGCTGTGATAGGTGAGAAAGTCATCCTTGTGCATCACTGTTATATTTTCACCGGCAGTTACTGTTATTTTGCCCTCAAGCAGAGTGATAAATTCTTCAGTACCGGGAAAATGGGGTTCTGATTTCAGCCTGCTTCCCGGTTTGAATGTAATAAGATACATTTCAAGATCTTCAATAAGATCCACAGGTGTCAGAGTCCTTATGTGTACTCCCTCTTCCTCGCAGTCAAGTACTGTTATATCATCTTTTTTTGTGAGGGTGAAATCTCTTTTTGTAACAGAAATAACCCTTGTCAGTTCATTTATATCCACGCCAAGCCCTGTTGAAATTTTCCAGAGTGTGGCAATTGTCGGGTTTACCTTGTCTGATTCGATCTGTGAAAGCATTGCCTTTGAAACACCGCTTTTCTCGGCAAGTACGCCCAGTGTCAGGTGTTTTCCCTTTCTTATTTCCTTGATAGTATCGCCTATCGGAAGCAGCTGTTTTTCTGTCATACTATATCCCCTTATAGCAGTACCGGTATATTCAATTCTGATTCATGTTTAATATACTAAACTTTATATACATTTCACAACCAAATATTGGATATATCAGGCAAAAATACTCAAAATATTATTGTAAATGTTTGACATATTAAACATTCATCAACTATAATGAAAATATAATATATCAAACATATATTCATTATACTGTATGAAAACTGGTTTAGCAAGATAAACAGGAGGATCGTATGAAAATCTTTCTGACAGGAGCCCTCGGGCAGATCGGATCGGAACTCACCCAGAAACTGAGATCAATTTACGGATGTGATAATGTCATAATCAGCGATATAAGGGATGATGTTAACAGAGATCTGATAGAGTCAGGTCCTTTTTACAAGATTGACTGCAGAGACGGCAGCAGAATACACGAAGTTATTAGAAAGCACAACGTTGACAGGATATATCACCTTGCAGCTCTCCTTTCAGCAACAGCTGAGAATAATCCGCAGTCTGCATGGGATATCAATATCAACACACTCTGTACAATGCTTGAGATAGCAAGGACAGAAAACTGTTCAATATTCACTCCGAGTTCAATAGGCGCTTTCGGCCCCTCATCACCGAGAGATTATACTCCGCAGGATACGATTCAGAGGCCGACATCTATATACGGAGTAACAAAGGTTACAGGAGAACTTCTTTGTGATTATTATTATCATAAATTCGGCGTAGATACGCGGGGAGTAAGATTTCCCGGTATAATATCAAATGTAACACCTCCTGGGGGCGGAACAACAGATTATGCTGTTGATATTTATTATGAGGCAGTGAAGAAGAAAAAATATACCTGTTTTCTCAGGGGAGATACATATCTTGATATGATTTATATGCCTGATGCTCTTAAAGCGGCTGTAGAAGTCATGGAAGCAGATCCTGAAAAGCTCAGGCACAGGAACGCGTTCAATATTACAGCCATGAGTTTCTGTCCAGAAGAGCAGGCTGCATATATAAGAAAATATATTCCTGAATTTGAAATCGACTATGATATAGATCCGGTAAAACAGGCGCTTGCCAATTCATGGCCCAATAGTCTGGAGGATTATGCCGCAAGGGTGGAATGGGGATGGAATCCTGATTATGAACTTGATTCCATGACTACCGATATGCTTGATGTGCTGGAAAAAAAATTAAATATTGAAAAGGGGGAGCAGGATGTACGGTAATTTCAGGGAATACCTGTCTGAGAAGATTGAAGAGATAAGGGAGAGCAAGCTGTACAAGGGGGAGAGAATTCTTGTTACTCCCCAGGGAAGTAAAATTGAAACAGAGGATGGAAAGAAAGTCCTGAATTTCTGTTCAAATAACTACCTCGGATTTTCCGATAACGAAGAAATCAAGAAAAGCGCAGCTGAAGGTTTGAAAAGGTGGGGTTATGGTCTTTCATCTGTAAGGTTTATATGCGGAACACAGCAGGTACATAAAAAACTTGAAAAGGAAATAGCCGATTTTACCGGATGTGAAGATGCTGTTCTTTATGCTGCCTGTTTTGATGCAAACGGCGGAGTTTTTGAACCTCTTTTTGATAACAATGATGCTATTATTTCTGATGAACTGAATCATGCATCAATCATAGACGGTATAAGGCTATGCAAGGCGGAAAGATTCAGATACAGACATCTTGATATGGCTGATCTTGAAGAGAATCTTAAAAAAGCTGAAAAAGCAAGGTTCAGGATAATCTGCACAGACGGAGTCTTTTCAATGGACGGCGATATTGCACCACTTGATGAGATTTGTGAACTTGCGGAAAAATACAATGCCCTTGTCATGGTGGATGATTCCCACGCAACCGGATATATCGGGAAGACAGGAAGGGGAACATCTGAGTACTGTAATGTGACAGGACGTGTTGATATTGTCACAACTACATTCGGAAAAGCACTTGGAGGCGCATCAGGTGGATGCATATGCGCAAGGAAGGAAATTGTGGAAATGCTCAGGCAGAAGTCCCGCCCCTATCTGTTTTCAAATACTCTTTCCCCTGCAATTGCATCAGCCTCAATTAAGGCAATATCTCTTCTTAAAGAGGGGAAAGGTAAATTCTCTTCTGATTTACGTGAAAAGTCTGATTATTTCAGAAATAAAATGAAAGATCTGGGATTTGAAGTCCCTGACGGAGAGACTGCGATTGTCCCTGTCATGCTTTACGATGAGGTAAAGGCTGTAAAAATGGCTGATTTTCTATATGAAAACGGCATTTATGTGATTCCGTTTTCATATCCTGTAGTCCCGAAGGGCAAGGCAAGGATCCGGGTCCAGCTTTCCTGCAGCCATACCTTTGAAGATATTGATTTTCTGATAGAAAAATTCAAACAGGCTGCTGAACTCTGATTTCAGCAGCTGTATATGGCATCTCATATTTAAGATAATTTCATCGAAATTGATTACAGCAGCAGAAAAATGCTTTTGTGAATATTTTCCCCGCTGTAAGATTGTATAAGTGAGGCAGGTATTTATCTGAAGGGTTTCTTTACACGAAGAATGATGATTTCATACTTTTCAGTATTTTATCTTTCTGCAGATATCATCAAGCTTCTTTTCATCAGAAATAAGTGTAACTCTGTTGCTGTCAAACCTGTAGTGTACCATTCTGAGTTCTTCTTCGCTGAGCATTGAAAACATTTCCGGTAGAAGTGAATCTGAAAAGGCTTCATTTTCTATATGAAGTACGGAAAGGTTCTTTTTTATCCTGACTTCTGAATAATTATCCAGGCTATTAATAAAAAGATCCGTGTTTTCACTTTCAGCAACTGCAAGTGAAAATGATATTGAGGTGATTTTTATAAGTTCAGTCTTTAACTTGTATTTTTCAACAGCAGAATAAATATCGTTGATTGCTTTCATTGAAGATTCTTTATTAAAGATATAGATGCTAATGAGTCGTACATTTCTTATCAGTTTTAAATCAGAATTTTTCATTCAATAAAGTCCTGCTGTTAAAATAAAATACTGAGTTATCCGGAATTTGATATTCAGTATTGCTTTGTAATGTATATTATAATGAATAAAATTTCAATATATAAAACAAGAATAATCCGGACAGATGCTTATTATCTGTATTATGAATATAAAATATATGACCTTTCAGGATTAATAAAAAACTGTTTTTAATTCCCGGTATACGGAATATAATATAAAACAGGAAAGGGTTGAAATGAAAGGAAAAAAACTTTTATTGACAGTTACAGTCAATCCGTCAATTGACAAGGCGGTTGAAATTGAAAAATTCCGTTACGGTGAAATGAACAGGATAGTTGAAAGCTGCAGCAGTGTTGCAGGGAAGGGATTTCATGCGGCTATTGTGAACAAGAGGCTTGGCGGTGATTCATTCTGCCTTGGTTTCAGTTTCAAGCACAGCAGGATGATGACTGAGAGATATTTTCTGACAAATAATGTTGCCAATGAATTTGTTGAAATACCCGGTGATCTCAGGGTAAATCTCAAGATTTTTGACAGAGATACATCGATTATTACCGAAATAAATGACAAGGGAAAAAACATTGATGATAAACAGCTTGAATCTCTTTTTGACCTTGTAAAGAGATATCTTAAAGTAGGTGATATGATTGTTTTTTCCGGAAGTGTCCAGCCCGGAATTCCCGATACAATTTACAGGGATATGATTAAAGAGGCGAAAAAGGCAGGCTTGAAAACTGTTCTTGATGCGGAAGGACCTCTTCTTGTGAAAGGTATTGAAAGCTCTCCCTATTTTATAAAACCGAATACATACGAGATTGAAAAATCATATGGGAAAATAATAACCAACTTTGATGATGCATCGGAAATGTGCAGGTTTTTTATAGATAAGGGGATAAAGATTGTCTGTATTTCCATGGGTGCGAAAGGTGCTGTTCTTTACGACGGGAAGGAATGCTGGTCTGCTGAATCTCCACAGGTTGAAATAATGAGTACTGTAGGTGCAGGTGATTCAATGGTCGGGGCAATATGCAGCGGAATTCTTAAAGGTGAAAATCTTGAGAATATGCTTAAATCAGGTATTGCAGCTTCTGCTTCAACATCAATGCTCAAGGGGAATGATCTCTGTTCTGCAGAAAGCTATGAAAAGATGTTTAAGGAAATTAAAGCACAAAAGATGTGGTAGACACACTGCATAATATATAAAAAGCCGGAAGATCATAAGTATTATGTCTTTCCGGCTTTTTTTATCTGCAGGACAGGTGCTTGCTTCCTGGTAAAAGCAGTTATCACTGCAAATCTAATTAATCAAAGCTGAGAGATCAGGAATTGATGACAGAAGGGGGAGAGTATCGATATTTTTCGCTCCCATTTTTATTAATTCATATCTAACCTTTGAAAGAGGGACATCCTCCCTGTCGATTTCAATCTGTATGCTGTACTGTGAATATTCTGAACCCGGGATTACTGTCGGTTCATCCGCATACAGATTATTGTCTGAAAGATATTTTTCAATAGATCCTTTGCTGCTCGACGGAACATTGAAAAGCATTAATACCTTGTTTTCTGCGTTGATAGTACCGTAAAGGTTGATAAGAAACATCTCAAGCAGGCTGTTTTTCATGCTGTCTTTCCTGATTTCAGGATTTATCCAGATACCTGTTTCAGATTTCATATATTCATCTATTATCCTGAGACCGTAATTCTTGAGTGCGCTTCCCGACTGTGTGATTTCAAGCCCTATATCAGCAGCCATGTTGGTTATTTTCGCTTCTGTCTTACCCCATGTTTCATATATAAGAACACCTTTTTCAACTTTCGGAGGTGTTTTATATTTCTGAACAGACCAGGACTCAGCAAGTTCTGATTCCCCGATTGCGATCAGTTTTTTTCTGATCCAGTCAAGCGCCATATAGGGGAGTTCCGATACAACTGTAATCAGCTGTTTCTCTTTAAGAAGGTTTTTCAGGAAGTCTTCAGTTGTTTTCTCCTGTACCTTTCCGTCAACTATCCCTACAAGCCTTACAAAGCCTCTTTTGAGAGAAAGAACTTTTTCAAGTTTTATTTCCTTTCCGTATTCTGTTTCAAGTTCAAGTCTTCTCTCTTCTATCCAGTCATCCCCTGATATAGCAACATCGAGTTCACCGAGGGCAATCTGGGTGCCGAATTCCTGGGGACGGCCGTCCCATCCGAACATGAAATTGACTGTGGAAAATGAAGTCGGACCTCCGTTTTCATAACCTTTTGTCCTGAATCCTGAATGCTCGAGAAAACTGATAAGGTTTCCGCCCCTTTTCGGATTTGCGAGTGAACCTGCAGGCATTCCTATTGTAAGTATTTCTTTATCCATTCCTATTCCTCAATAAATGTAAGTGTATCGTTTTCTTCTATTTTTCTGTAATAGCATGATGTATGAGGATTACCGTCCTCTTTTTTTGCATGACATGCGCCTTTCCCTTCAGGTTTAACAAGGTAAACAAGGGAATTCTGTTCACAGTTGATCCTGATTTCCTTTACAGAAAGCATATCTCCTGATGTCAGTCCCTTCTTCCACAGTTCGTTTCTGCTTCTGCTCCAGTATGTCGCATAACCGCTTTTCCGGGTTTCATCAAATGCCTCTTTGTTGACAAATGAAAGAATGAGAACATCTTTTGTTTCATAATCCTGTGTCACTACCGGAAGAAGCTTTTTTCCGTCATCTCCGAAATCAAGCATCAGTTTGTCTGTATATTCTTTTTTCATATATAGTTTCCCCCAAGATTTAGGAATGCTATCATTGTTTTGTTATTTTCTCAAGTTTTGTGCTAAAATATTAAAGTGTACAGTATCTCTGTTATAAAAATAATTTTTAACAGAAAACACAGAAGCATATGATTTATGAGTCTTCTGATAATTTTTACCGGTTAAGGTGTTGTATGTTATCTGAGATTAGACATCGTTTTCTTCTTTTATTTCTTTCAGCAATGCTCTTTGTTTCCTATCCGCTGTTAGCACAGAATTATTATGGATCTGATGATCTAGTGATAGTAGGCGGTGATTATGACTACCCACCATTTGAATTTATAAATAATGACTATATTCCTGAAGGATTTAATGTTGACATAATAAGAGCTGTCGCAAAGACAATGCAGCTGAATATTGAAATTGATCTTGAGCCATGGGCGCAGATAAGGGATAAATTTGAGAATAATGAAGTTCATATGCTTCAGGGGATGTATTACAGCGAGAAAAGGGCTGAAAAATATCTCTTTTCTACACCCCATATTATAATGAACCAGGCAGTTTTCAGAAGAAAAAATTCTCCCTCATATACATCTATTGAAAGTCTGAAAGGAAGGGAAGTTATTGTTCAGAAAGGCGATATAATGCATGAATATGTGCTTAAAAATAATCTTACCGATAAACTTATTCTTGCTGAATCGCCGGGTGACGGCCTGAGAATGCTTGCAGCAGGAAAACATGATTTTCTCCTTTCATCAAGAATAACAGGTCTCTACTGGATAAAGGAACTGAATCTCAATAACCTTACGACAGGGGATAATCTGGTTTCCTATAAATACTGTTTTGCCGTGAATAAAAACAACCCTGAACTGCTGGCAAAACTGAACGAGGGACTTTTTATAATCCAGCAGACAGGTGTCTATAATGAAATATATGAAAAGTGGTTCAGCAGGCTTGAACCTGATCTTTATATTCTGAAAAAAACATATAAATTTATATTGATTTTTCTGTTCGGAATTCTCACACTTCTGCTTGTTTTTATCCTGTGGTCAGGCAGCCTGAAGAAAACTGTCAGGGCAAGGACTGCTGAACTTGAGAAGGAAATTGAAGAACACCAGAGAGCTCAGCTTGAGCTTAATGAGAGCAGGGAGCTTTACAGTACTCTTTTTACAGATTTTACAGATGCATTTATTCTTTATGATATTGAAAAGGGTGAAATAATTCAATTCAATAAAAAAGCCTGTGAGCTTTATGGAATTTCCAGAGAAGAATTTTCAAAAATTAAAGTTACCGATATTCTGGATTTTGCCAACAGGAAAAGGGTGGAAAATCATCTTGAACAGGTATTTCTCAAGGGGTTTGACACCTATGATGCAGATTTTGTTAACAGAAAAGGGGAAAAGAAATTTCTGATAATAAAATCAAAAAAAATGAATATAAACAGCAGGGACCTAATCCAGTCAATTGCAATTGATATAACAGAAAAGAAGAAACTTGAAGAAAAACTCATCCAGGCCGGTAAGCTTGAAGCAGTCGGGACTCTTGCTGGGGGCATTGCCCATGATTTCAATAACATTCTTGCTGCTATAATCGGGTATTCGGAAATAGGGAGAATTTCAATAGGCGAGGGCAATGCAGGCTGGGATGAAATAAATGAAATATTAAAAGCCGGCAACAGGGCCAAAGATATTGTAAGACAGATACTCCTTTTCAGCAGAAAAGATAATCTTAAAAAAGAGGTGATTGATCCGGGAGAGGTTCTTGATGAATCCTGGAAATTCCTGAGTTCCGCAATTCCAAGTACTGTCAGGATTATTAAAAACAAGGCGCCTGAACTTTCAGGTATTTTCGCAAGCACAACCCAGATATACCAGATCCTGCTGAACCTGTGCACAAATGCTTCCCAGGCAATGGAAGATACAGGAGGTACAATTTCAGTAAATCTTGAAAATACTTTAAGATTCAATAAAAAATATGTTCTGTTGTCAGTTTCAGATACAGGCAAAGGGCTGGACCCGGATACTGTTGACAGGATATTTGATCCCTATTTTACTACAAAAGATATTGGCAAGGGATCGGGGCTAGGGCTTGCTGTTGTTCATGGTATTGTCAAGGAGAGCGGGGGATTTATTGAAGTTGATAATCATCCGGGCGAGGGAGTTACTTTCAATATATTTTTTCCTTCAGCAAAGGCAGCTGCCAGGGAACAGGAGATTTCAATACCGGATAATCTTGACGGAATTGAGACAGTTCTTGTTATTGATGATGAAGAATCAGTTGCAGATGTTATATCAAGATACCTTGCAACAGAAAAATATAATGTAATAACAGAAACTAACAGCAGCAAGGCTCTGAATATTTTTACGGAAAAAAAAGATTTTATTGATCTTGTAATAACTGATCAGACTATGCCTGAAATAACAGGTCTTGAACTGGCTTCCGAGATGAAAAAAATAAAAAATATCCCTGTACTTATCATTACAGGCTACAGTACAAGAGTGGATCCTGATGATCCTGAAAAATATAATGTAGAGAAAATAATGATTAAACCGATAAATAGAGTCAGGCTGCTTAAGAGTGTCAGGGAAATTCTTGACAGCTGGAAAAACGGTAAAAAAAATAAGCAGGAGGAGCAGTAAATGGCTGAAGTAGTAACACTTGGAGAGATAATGCTGCGGCTGAAATCACCGGGACATGAACGATTTATGCAGTCCCCGTCTTTCAATGCAACATTCGGAGGAGGAGAGGCAAATGTTGCAGTATGCCTTTCATCACTCGGGATAAGCAGTTCGTTTGTTACTGCGCTGCCTGATAACCCTATTGCAGACAGCTGTATCAATGAACTGAGGAAATATGGTGTGGATACATCATCTATTGTAAGAGCCGGAGACAGGATAGGAATTTATTTCCTTGAAAAGGGTGCAAACCAGAGGCCTTCAGTTGTTGTATATGACAGGGCAGATTCTGCTGTTTCTGTTACACATCCGGACAAATATGACTGGGAAAATATTTTCAGAGGCGCAGAGTGGTTCCACATTACAGGTATTACACCTGCTATTTCCGCCAACGGGGCAGAGCTTTCTCTTAAAGCTGCCCAGGAGGCTAAAAAAAGAGGGTTGACTGTTTCATGCGATCTCAATTTCAGGGGGAAGCTCTGGAAATACGGAAAGAAAGCGCCTGAAGTCATGTGCAGCCTGGCCGGGTATGCGGATTATCTTATCGGGAATGAAGAGGATTACCAGAAATCCCTTTCCATAGATGCTGATATAAATATTGAAAAAGGGAAGCTTGATACTGAAAAGTACAGGATTATAACTGAAAAAGCGCTTGAGAAATACAGTAATGCAAGAGCGGCAGCTGTCACATTGCGGGAAAGCAGGTCGGCAGATGATAACGGCTGGTCAGCTGCGGTAAATACAGGAAAAGATTTTCTTGTATCATCCAGATACGAGATAAGGGATATTGTTGACAGGGTAGGAGGCGGAGATTCTTTTTCTGCCGGTCTTATCTACGGCCTTATGAAGCTTGATACATATGAAGATGCACTTGAGTTTGCTGTTGCCTGCTCCTGCCTGAAGCACAGCATAGAGGGGGACCTTGCGCTTGTTAAAGTATCAGAAGTTGAAAAGCTGATTAAAAATGGCGGTTCAGGAAGGGTTGAGAGGTAGTTTATAAAACAAGATAACCCTGTTTTAAGGGGTATACACTCCTGGCCCCTTGTATATTTCTACTCACAAAAAATCAAACAGGACCTGCTTACAGCGGGTATAGGTAATCTGGATTTTACCGGAAATATTACTTCTTTCTGCTTCTCTGAATAATTCCCATAATATTGTAGACAAGCCGGGAGGCTGCAAATTCAGATGATCTTGATAATGAAATTCTTTCACCTTCTGAAACTATATATTCAGGGGCAAGCTCTGTTAGATCAAAACCAATTATGTTTTTTTCTTCAGCGATTGATTCAATCATGGAAAGAGACTGGTACCATGACAGTCCTCCCGGTTCAGGCGTTCCTGTCGCAGGGATTACAGATGGATCAATACCGTCTATATCAAATGTGATAAACACATCATCCGGAAAATCCCCAGGCAGTGAAATATCTTTGATATTGTTTCTTACAGCTTCAGATGCATCTGTAAAATATATCCTGCTGCTTTTATTTCTCAGTTCAACCTCTTCAGGTGAAAGACTCCTTATTCCAATCTGGTATATGCTGAATCCCAGGTCATATCCCCGTTTCATTACACATGCGTGGCTAAGGCTGTTGTCTTCATATTTATCCCGGAGATCAGCATGGGCATCAAACTGTATAATCCCGACTTCCCTGTCAAGTTTCTTAAGCGCCCTGAGCGCTGCGACTGTAATTGTGTGCTCGCCTCCGAGTACCACAGGTATGGCTCCCTCATTCAGAACAGATGTGATTTTTTCCTCCAGTTTTTCAAGAAAAGTTTCAGTCTCAAGGGCAGTATCAATTAGAGAGTGTGTATATAATCCTTCATCACCGGGAGATGAATATCCGTCCCATACTTCGAGCTGGTCTGATGATTCAAGTATTGCACCGGGGCCGCCTGCCGTACCTCCCCCGTATGAAACAGATGCTTCGAGAGGAGCAGGTATTATCCTGAATAACGCATTCTCCTTTTTCTGATCCGGGTATTCTGATTCAAGAAAGTATTTTTTATTCATATTGATTTATCTCCAGAATATTATTTTTAAGATAAACTAATTTTTCATTTAGTGAAAAGCCTTAACCTATTTTCAATATCCAATTCATCAGCAGTAAACTTGAGTCATGATTCAGATATGCCTGTAATTCCTTTCTTTAAAACTTCACACCTGCTGAGGATCAGGAGAGTCTTCCCTTGAAATCCTGATAGCCGAAACTCCTTACTACTTCATAACTTTTGTCACTTGAGCTGTATCTGATAATTGAAGGGAGGTTTACGCCGTTGAATGTTGTTGTCTTTACCATCGAATAATGGGCCATGTCTGTGAAAACCAGCCTGTCTCCCGGCTTCAGTTTTTCATCAAAGGAATATTCTCCGATTATATCACCTGCAAGGCATGAAACACCCCCGAGAGTATAGGTGTATTTTTTTTCATTCTTTTTACCCGAGCCTATGATATGGGGCCTGTAAGGCATTTCAAGTACATCAGGCATGTGGGTGGAAGCTGATGTATCAAGTATTGCAATAATATTTCTGTTTTCGACAATATCCAGTACTTCAGCCACAAGCACACCTGTGTTAAGCGCTACAGCTTCTCCTGGCTCAAGATATACTTCGACATCATACCTTTCCCTGAAATTATTTATAAGTTTTACAAGGAGATCTTTATCATAGTCCTTCCTTGTTATATGATGCCCTCCGCCGAAGTTGACCCAGTCCATCTTCCTGAACCAGGGTGCGAATTTTTTCTCCGCGGCAGAGAGAGTCCTTTCAAGCGAATCCGCGTTCTTTTCACAGAGTGTATGAAAGTGAAGACCTGTCACCCCTTCAAGATTCTCCCCTGCAAAGTTATCATAAGTTACTCCAAGCCTGGAGCCTGTCCTGCAGGGGTCATAGATCTCAACATCTGTCTCCCTGTGTTCAGGGTTTATTCTGATTCCTATTTTTTTCCCGGCAGAAAGAGCTCTTGACCTGAATTTTTCAAGCTGTGTAAATGAGTTGAATACAATATGGTTTGAAAGGCTTATGATTTCATCAAATTCCGATTCCTTGAACGCAGGGGAATAAGTATGAACCTCTTTCCCGAATTCCTCGTATCCAAGCCTTGCCTCATTGAGACCGCTTGCACACACCCCGTCAAGATAATCCCGTAAAAGGGGATAGAGCGAGAACATTGCAAATCCCTTCTGGGCAAGGAGAATCCTGCACCCGGTTTTCTCCCGGATGCTGTCTATTATTTCAAGATTAGCCTTTAAAGCTTCCGTATCTACAACAAAAGAGGGAGATGGGAAGCTGAAGGGATCAAAGTTTAGAAAAAAATCTCTTTCCACGGCAGTCCGTACCTGTTCAGGTCTTCCATGAATGGATCGGGATCATTTTCCTCCATGTTGAAAATGCCGTTATTCATCCATTTCCCACTCATCATCATCTTGGCACCAATCATTGCAGGTACCCCTGTAGTGTATGAGATTGCCTGTGATTTTACCTCTCTGTATGCCTCTTCATGGTCACAGATATTGTAAATATAGTATGTCCTCTCTTTGCCGTCCTTGATTCCCTTTATAAGGCATCCGATACATGTTTTGCCTTTTGTAAGGGGGCCCAGGGATGCGGGATCAGGAAGAAGCGCTTTCAGAAACTGAAGCGGAACAATTTCCTGCCCGTTATATACAACCGGATCTATCCTTGTCATACCTATGTTTTCAAGTACCTTCAGGTGGTTGAGGTAGTTGTCTGAAAAAGTCATCCAGAAACGGGCTTTTTTTATTGTCGGTATATGTAAGGTGAGTGATTCAAGCTCCTCATGATACATGAGGTATATCTTTTTTTCTCCTATCCCTTCCGGAAAGTCGTAATTTTTGTTTACTGTAAGGGGTTCTGTTTCAACCCATTCTCCGTTGTCCCAGTATTTTCCTTTGGCTGTAACTTCCCTTATATTGATTTCAGGGTTGAAATTTGTTGCAAAAGGCTGTCCGTGGTCTCCTGCGTTGCAGTCTATAATATCAAGCTCATGGATCTCATCGAAATGGTGTTTCAGAGCGTATGCTGTAAACAC
Source organism: Spirochaetia bacterium (assembly GCA_963662265.2). Taxonomy (GTDB): domain Bacteria; phylum Spirochaetota; class Spirochaetia; order CADAEX01; family CADAEX01. The sequence continues at coordinate 37,611 of CAXXHA010000012.1, forward strand.
GTTTGTAACTCCGGGATCAAAACCGCTTCCCAGGAGTCCCATAATACCACCTTCCTTAAACCGTTGCTGGTATTCCCACTGCCATTTGTAGCAGAATTTAGCCTCATCCTTGGGTTCGTAATTAGCTGTATCAAGATAATGTATACCTGTTTCAAGGCATGCTTCCATTATTGTAAGGTCCTGATAGGGGAGCGCAACGTTAATAACCATATCAGGCTTTGTTTTTTTTATCAGTTCAACAAGTTCAGGTACATTGTCTGCATCAACCTGCGCTGTCTCTATTTTTCTGTCAAGCCGGGATGCTATTTTTCTGCATTTCTCTTCTGTTCTGCTTGCAAGTATAATTTCTGAAAATACTTCCGGTACCTGTGCACATTTGTGGGTAACAACCTGTCCAACCCCTCCTGCACCGATTATCATCACTTTTCCCATAGTGCTATTCTCCTTTTATTGATATAGTGCATTCCTGAAGTTCAGTATATGAGTGCAATGCGTAAAATATATGTATATTTTAAAAAAAATCAATATAAGGGATTCTCTAAAAACTATGTTTTTTGATTTTGTATCATTTTATTCGAATTCAGGTTATAGCCCCTTGTATGAGCAAAAATTGCTGTATACTGAAAACATAGTTTTTTTACAGACTCCCCACTCCGGGACAGACCCCTTGAAGGTAGATATCCCGGGGAAAAAACCGCAAAAGCGGGTTTTAAAAGATGCCTGTAAAAATTATACAAGCTGCATTCCTTTAATTCAATAATTAAGATATTGATTTTTTACCTGAAAAATATACAATGAAATGCTGTTTTGATATCAGGAAGGGGTTTGAATAGATATGACAAGAAAGACAGGTATTAACCGCTGGAGTGTTAGAGATTCTCAGGAGCTATATGGTGTTGAAAACTGGGGTTCTGATTTTTTTGATGTCAACAGTAAGGGCGAAGTTACTGTCAGGCTCAGGAATATTGACCGGTATGAGAACTACAGTATTTACAGGATAGTTGAGGGGCTCAAGGAAAGGGGCATTACAATGCCTGTTCTTCTCCATTTTCCTGATCTTGTCTACAGCAGAATAGCAAAGCTTAATAAAGGTTTCAGTTCAATTATGCGCGACTACGGTTACAGGGGGGGGGTACAACGGAGTATACCCTATCAAGGTTAACCAGCAGCAGCATGTTGTTGAAGAGATTATAAAGTCAGGTAAGGGATATAACTACGGCCTTGAGGCTGGAAGCAAGGCGGAACTGATGATTGCGATATCTTCGATAAAGTCTTCAACTGCGCCTATTATCTGCAACGGTTACAAGGACAGGGAATTTATCCAGCTTGCCCTCTATGGAATACTAATAGGGCTGAATATATTTCTTGTCGTTGAAAGGCCCAACGAGGTTGATGAGATTCTAAGATCTGCATCGGAAATTGGGGTGAAACCGAATATAGGTATCAGGGTCAAGCTTGCTTCCACTGTGGGGGGGAAATGGGCCGAATCTGCAGGCGATCATTCTGTATTCGGCCTTACTGCTTCACAGATAATCGAAGTTGTAGATATTCTAAGGAAAGAGGATATGCTTGATTCGCTGAAACTCCTTCATTACCATATGGGTTCACAGATTCCTGATATAAGACATATCCGTGATGCAGCAGGTGAGGCATCAAAATTCTACATCAACCTTGTAAGGGAAGGAGCGCCTATGGGATACATTGATCTCGGCGGCGGCCTTGCAGTTGATTATGACGGATCGAAAACTATTTTTGACAGCAGTAAAAACTATACACTCGAGGAATACTGCGGAAGTATTGTCGACTCAATGAAGCAGGGTTTTGACGAGGCAGGGATTGAACATCCTGATATTATTACTGAATCAGGAAGAGCTGTTTCCGCATATTCATCAGTCCTGATATTTAATATACTCGATGTCAACAGCCTTGTTGTTGATACCGAAGAAATAAAAATTCCCGATAATGCCCATGAATCTCTTAAAAACCTGAATGAGCTTCTGACTATAATAAATGTCAAAAACCTTCAGGAAAGCTATCATGACGCTATTTATTACAGGGATGAAATAAGATCACTTTTCCAGATGGGGAAGGTGACTTTAAGGGAAAGGGCTAATGCCGAAGAACTTTTCTGGCGTGCCATAAAGAGAATTAAAATACTTGCAGATGAACTGAAGTATATTCCCGATGAAATGAAAAAGCTTGAGACACTTCTTGCAGATATTTATTACGGGAATTTTTCTCTTTTCCAGTCTCTTCCAGACTGCTGGGCTATAGACCAGCTTTTCCCTATTCTGCCCCTCCACAGGCTTGATGAAAAACCTGACAATCCCGCCATCATAGCTGATACTACATGTGACTGTGACGGCAAGATTGATAAATTCATAGGCTTATACGAGATAAGGCGGAATTTAATGCTCCATAACATCAAACCCGGCGAGGAATATTTTCTGGGGGTTTTTCTTGTCGGGGCATACCAGGAAACTCTAGGCGATCTTCACAACCTTTTCGGTGATACCCATGTAATAAGTATTACCATAGATGATGAGGGTGAAATGAGGCTGAGCCGGGAAATCAGGGGGGATTCAGTTGCAGATGTTCTCAGTTATGTTGAGTACAATCCTTCTGTCCTTCTCGAACAGATACGAAAGCTTGCTGAAAAAGGTGTTAAGGAGAAAAAGTATTTCCCCCACCAGAGGAAGGCTATTATGGCTGCATTTGAAGAGGGGATGAGGGGATATACCTATTTTGAGACTGAATAGCTGAAAGTTCTGACTGCTTTTAGGTTATAAAAAAAATTATGCCTGGACCCGAAAAACAGGGCTTTGATTAAAAATTATATTTCTATAAAATCATATGTTTTATGCATGATTTAATGGATTGGTTCTGCAAAGATTCATATGGAATTAAAACAAAATCTCAGTGTTTATTAACTGATTAAACGGAAATTGTCCGAAGAAATAAGAAATCCCGGTAATTATATTACCGGGATTCCACGTTTCGGAGTTTCAGCTACAATAATTCTTAAAGCCTATTTTTCCCTCTTGAAAGGCCAGGCAACTACACCGCCTTCAAGAACTTTTACGTTAGTATATCCTTTTGATGTCAGACAGCAAGCTGCTTCATATCCTCTGAGTGATATTTTACAGTAAACAATTATTTCAGACTGTTTTTATCTTCAGGGAGCTTTTCAAGACTGCATCCTAAGTTTTACCAAGCGGTATCAGAATTTCACCGATACCAAGTCTTGTTTCTTCATATTCCTCGGGATTCCTGACATCAATGAATGAAAAGAGTTTTTCTCCCGTTGTCGAATTTTATCTTTTTGTCTCTAGTAGCTGAAATCCCCTGACATTCTTCCCAGGCACTTGTTCTGAAGGACATGCCCGGCAATGTTATAAAGTTGTCTATAGCAGGAGAGAAAGGGAGGTGCATAGGGGAGATCAAGATTTACTAATATCATAAACATGCATTTTACCATGAATTGCCATTGCCCCTATTGCTATTCTTTTTGAGACATCCCCTGTTCCGACTGCCTGCATTCCGAGAAGTCTGCATGATGTTTTATCAGCAACCAGTTTGATAATAACAGGTTTTGCCCCCATAAAACCGGGTTTATCAGGAGCAGCCTGTATAGCTGTCATAATATTACTGAATAGCCGAGTTTCTTTCGCCTGTTTTTCTGACAGTCCTGTGCTGCCTGCACACGATAATCAAATACCTTGCAAATACCTGTTCCAATCATTCCTTCATAATTCAACATTGTTTCCAAGTACCATATTCTGGGCAGCTACCCTTGCCTGAAGATTTGCAGCATCTCCCATCGGCCATAATGATTTGTTATGGGTCACCAGATTTGTAACTTCAACACAGTCACCCCCTGCGATAAATAAAAGGATCAGATGTCTGCATGAATGTATTGACTGATATACCTCCTTTCTGACCTATTTCAATTCCCGCCTCTTTTGCAAGTCCTGAATTAGGTTTTACACCGATAGAAACAACTGCAAGATCGCACTCAAGTATTCTTCCATCTGAAAGTTTTACAGCATTTACATGTCCGTCTT
>CAXXHA010000013.1:0-172109 GCA_963662265.2 Spirochaetia bacterium
ATTGTGAATTAATGATCCGCAGGAATACACCACATTGGGAACATATCCTTCTCTTTCTTCATCATTAGGTATTAAAAGAGGTTCTTCCAGCTGACAAATAACCTTTTCCGGATTTTCCAGATCAAGAAGAGTAATTCCCAGGCAGTATTCTCTCATTGGACCAACTCCATGTGTTATAAGCAGCCATCCTTTTTCTGATTCAACCGGAGATCCGCAGTTTCCCATCTGAACGAATTCCCATGGATACTTTGGTTCCTCTATTATTTTTGCCTGCTGCCATTCCTGGATATTTTTCGAAAACATGATGTAATTACTCACACCGTCTATACGTGAGACCATTGCATATTGTCCATTTATTTTCCTGGGGAAAAGAGCCATCCCTTTGTTTTGTGCGCAGTTTCCAAGCAGCGGCTTTACAGCAAAATGATAAAAATCCTTTGTTGTCAGTATTTTAGGCAATATGGCAAATCCATTGTAAGCAGTAAATGTGGCATAATAGTTTACACTGCCATCTTCCTCTGTAAATTTAACAAATCTGGCATCTTCAATACCGTTTTTTTCTGCATCAGAAACAGGAAATATTACCCGTTCAGAAATAGCTGTATCAAGAGAAAATGTTATTTCGTAATGAGCGTTTGCAAGCCAGACCAGAGAATTGATAACATTTTTCTTTGAGTATGATAATTTCACATCCTTAACACACTGATGTATACTTTCCTGGAGTTCATTATAGGAAAAATTTTCACCAAGCCTTTTCATTATCAGCTCAATAATATCTTTGTGTATATCCATTTCCTCCAGTTTTATATTAAACTGATTTTTATTATATAATGATTTTTTTATAATTTCCGGTTGCTCCACATAATCATTGACCGGTTTAAAACTAATATTATTATTTTTATCTATTATTCCACTTCTGAACACTATTGAGGAAATATGTCCTTCTCCGGTTGCCCGGAAGCTGGCTATAATTCTTTTATCCCCTTCTTCAAGGTGAGATTGATCAGGGTCTTCTATAATGGAGGGATTGAAGAACGCAGCAGATTCAATCGAATATTCGTGGGAGAAATATGAACCTATTAGAAGCTTTCTTTCCGGGGAAAGAGATTCCTGAGATACATTAAGATCCTTCAGAATATGTGCGATATAGTTGAAATGTCTGTCAAAAATCTTTGTAATGTTTCTATGTCTGTGTGCAAAGTGTCCCAGTGTCCGTTTAAGAATTTTTTTAACTTCATCCTCTGAAAGGGCAAGTACTTTTTTTATTATATATTCGCCTCTTTCATTTCCCCCCGGCAGGTAGAAGCGGGTGATGACCCTTTTAGGGTCGGGATAAAACCTGTTTGACATTCTTTTAACTGGTATTGCCATAATGAATATGTTATCCTATTTTTTCTCTATATTAAAAGTTATAATCTATAATAGTGCTAGTTACAATGAATCATAAGATTCTGTAGTCTTTTTTTTATGAATATTTGGCATGAAATACTTATATTATAATTATTAACTGTAGAAGGTAATTAAAAACCAAATAACTTAAATTTCTGATATTTTTATTGGATATGGCGGAAATAAAATAATGGCGGTGAATTTTTGTGAATAATAATGTTTTAAAAACGTTTAACAGTCTTGACTGCAGGATAAAAGATTTAATCAAATTTATTCTATTTGCAGCTTTTATGGTGTATATAATTGCCGAGGGGGCAGGAACTCTTCAGTATGACTGGCAATGGTTCCGGGTAAAACGGTATTTTTATAAATTCAACGAAACCGGGTTTTATCCAGGCCCCCTGATGAAAGGATTATTTGTTACAATTAAAATATCCTCTTTAAGTCTTGTTTTTACAGTTCTTATCGGGTTGGCTACTGCAGTTATGAGGCTCTCAAATTCTGTAATGTCCAGAATTACTGCCAGATTTTATCTTGAAGCTGTCCGGAATACACCACTTCTTATACAGCTGTTTTTTATATACTTTGTTGTCTCTCCGATTTTTAATTTTTCAGCATTTTTATCAGCTGTAATTGCTCTTTCACTTTTTGAAGGAGCTTATACTTCTGAAATTATCAGGGCGGGGATTCTGGCTGTTCCTCAGGGGCAGTGGGAAGCTGCTAAAAGTCTTGGAATGGGACAAGCTTCCATATATTTTAGAATAATCTTTCCGCAGTCATTGCGGCAGAGCCTTCCTATTCTGGTCAGTCAGATAATCTCACTTATTAAAGATTCCTCCCTTGTAAGTACAATTGCAATTTATGATCTCACGATGAGAGGGCAGGAAATTATTGCTGATACTTTTCTCACATTTGAAATTTGGTTTACAGTTGCAGCTGTGTATCTTGTAATAACAACCACTTTAAGTGAAGTTGTAAACTACCTTGAAAAGAAGAATAATCGCAAAACAGGTAAAAAAATATTTGATTCTGAATGCTGAATCCCCTATCTTAGTAGTATAGATTAAATATTTGGGATATCGGCCGTATTTTTCCGGATGAGATATCATTCCCGGATAGGTTAATATCGTCTATCAAGGAGTTAAAAAGTGAAGAAAATATTATTTGCAGTATTGATTGCAGTAGCTTTGCTGATGGTTTCCTGTTCAGGTAAATCAGAATCAGCTGAGGAAAAGAAAGAAACAAGTCTTATTGATGAAATTCTGAAAAGAGGCACTCTGAAAGTAGGTATGTCGACATTTGTCCCATGGGCAATGAAAGATAAGGAAGGCACTCTTATTGGTTTTGAAATTGATGTAGCAAGACGTCTGGCAGAAGATATGGGTGTAGAAATAGAGTTTATCCCGACAAAATGGTCAGGAATTATTCCGGCCCTTTTAACAGGTAAATTTGATGTAATAATCGGCGGAATGGGTATAAGGGCTGAAAGAAACCTTAAAGTGAATTTTTCAATCCCTTATGATTATACAGGTATGTCTATAGTAGCAGACAGAAAAAGTGTTCCGGGATTTACTAAAATAGAAGATTTTAATAAAAAAGGGTTGGTAATTGCAGCAAGAATCGGTACAACAGCTGCGACTGCTGTTAAAAAAATCATGCCTGAAGCTGAATTAAAACTTTTTGATGATGAATCACAGGCTGTCCAGGAGCTTTTAAACGGAAGAGCTGATGCAGTAGTTGCATCAGCACCTCTTCCTGCATATCAGGCATTAAAGTATCCGGAAAAACTTTATCTCCCTTTTGATGACAATTTTACAAAAGAGCCGATAGGTTTTGCACTTCGGAAAGGTGATGTTGATACACTGAATTTCTTTAACAGCTGGATAACTGTTGTTGAATCAGAGGGCTGGCTTGCTGAAACAAAGCACTATTGGTTTAATACCAGAGACTGGGCATCAAGAATAGAATAATTTAAACAAGAAATATAACGGATTATATAAAAGCTGCAGAGTTTTAAGCTTTGCAGCTTTTTTAAATGAGTTGTTGCAAATGGGTAAGGCAGTGGAAAAAAAAGAACTGAAAATTACATGGCTTGATTATCTGATTTCTCTGATAATAATTGGGACAGTTGTCTTCATTTTTTACAGACTAAAGGCCGGGCTTAATTACAAGTGGAGATGGGAGGTTCTTCCTCAGTATATTATCAGGAGAAAATCTGACGGAAGCGGTGTTGTCCCCGGTTTATTGATGCAAGGATTTTTTGTAACACTGAAGATTAGTATATGGTCTACAATAATTGCTACGCTAATTGGTGTTGTAATGGGGGTTATAAGAAGCGGTTCCGGTTTTTTCTCGAAAATATCAGGCTGGCTCTATGTTCAGATTGTGAGAAATATTCCCCCCTTGGTTCTGGTTTTTATTTTTTACTTTTTTTTCAGCAGTTTTATTATTGATTTTTTCGGTATAGATGATTGGGTTTTAACTTTGACTCCCTCAGGAAGGAAAATCCTTGCTTTTTTATTTGTTTCCCCTTCTCGTTTCTCTTCTTTTATATCAGCTGTTATTGCAATGAGTATTTATGAAGGGGCTTATATTACAGAAATTGTCCGGGCCGGTATTAATTCTGTCGCCTCGGGGCAGTGGGAGGCATCCCGTGCGCTGGGTTTGAGCGGAAACCAGATTCTTCGGTATGTTGTTCTTCCCCAGGCGCTGCGGAATATTCTCCCCCCCCTGTCAGGGCAGTTCATTTCTACAATAAAAGACTCTGCTATTGTCTCTGTTATCTCGATTCAGGAGCTGACATTTCAGGGGCTTGAAATAATGGCAGCAACATATCTTACATTTGAAATATGGATTACTATAACAGTTCTTTATTTTGTCATGACTTTTACATGTTCTATTGCGTTTGAAAAGCTTTTTTTATATTTTAAGAGAAACTGATTAATTAAGAGGGGATTATATCCCTTAATAAGTATATAATTGGTAAAAATAATTATGAAACAAAAGGGATAAGACATGATCTGGGCGGAATTTTCCATTACAGCTGTACTTGTAATATTTTTCGGTTATAAGCTTTCTGATAAAGCTGATAAGCTTGCAGAGATCAAAGGGTTCGGCAAAGGTGTCGTAGGATTTATTCTTCTTGGTTTTGCTACTTCTCTACCGGAACTGATTGCTACTGTGTCTTCTACTCTTCTTCTTGATAACCCTGATCTCGGTGCAGGTAATATAATAGGAAGCAATAATGCAAACCTGTTTATCCTTGCTGTTTCCCTTCTTTTTGTACTTTCTCTGAGAAAAAAGAATAATGCGCTTGATGTTGAAAGTCTTGTTTCCCTTTCTTTCTGTTTTCTGACCGCATCTGTTTTTTTTGCCGCATTTCTTTTCGGAGGAAGACCTGTATTCGGAAAGGTCTCATTGTTCAGCATCCTTATGCTGATTTTCTTTTTTGCAAGTATATCAGCCCTTACACAGCACAGTTCTGATGAAGAAGGAGATGAAAGAGATCCCGGACATGCAGGGCCTGTTTTTTACACACTTCTTATCTTCTATATAATAGTGCTTGTTGTTGTAAGTTATTACCTTGCAGGTGTTGTCGAAAGGATCAGTATTCTGACCGGATTGAGCTCATCTTCTGCAGGCGCGATATTTCTTGCATGGGCTACTTCTCTTCCTGAACTTGTTGTCACTATTTCTGCGATTATCATTGGAAGCAGTGAAATGGGTATCGGTAATATCCTTGGCAGCAATATTTTTAATTTTGCAATTCTTTCAATTGCTGATTTTCTTTCAAAAAGCAGTAAGTCTATCTATGAGGCAGGTCCAGAAATTCCTGTTCTTACTGCAGTGCACTTTTTCATTCTTTCCATTCTTATGTACATGGTTTCAGCTAAAAAACTCCCCCGGTGGTGGAAGCTTTCCCCGCTTTCTATCCTGATTGCTGCTGTTTATATTGGGGGACTTCTTCTTATCCTGTAGGTAAAAATCATCAGCAAGCTTGATTGCACTGGATCAGACTGAAATGATATTCCCGCAGGTTCAGTTATCTGTTCTGTATTTTCTTTACGGATTTCCAATGCTTCTGTTTGATAAAGTGATTTTCTGTTGATAATGTGAATCCTGCCACAATAAAGATACATTTTTGTAAATTAATGCAACTGTAAAGTTTATTAAGAAAACTGCCTCGATTTTTTTTCTTTTACCTTGACATTTTTCGGGGTGCTATTACAATTGAATCATAAATAACGACTCTGTGCGAGGATTATAATGGAAGTCCAACTTAAGGAACTAATTGAAAAAATTAAGAAAGACGGCGTTGAAACAGCGGAAGGAAAAGCTTCTCAGATTGTAAAAGATGCGGAAGCTAAAGCTGCTGAAATTGTAGCAAAAGCAAACAATGACGCCGCTCAGATTGTGGCAAAGGCAAAAGAAGATGCGGCAAAATCTGAGCAGACTGGCGAGGAAGCTTTAAAACAGGCAGGTAGAGACCTTGTTTTAAATCTTCAAACACAAATCACAGATCTTTTCAATGTAATTATTAAAGACGAAGTTGCATCAGCAATGGATGAAAAGGTTCTGGGTGAAACTATTGTTAAGCTGATCAGCTCCTGGAAAGGTGATGTGTCAAAAATTCAGGTTCTTGTGTCTGAAAATGATCTTAACAATGTAGAAAAAAATCTGAAAGCTAAGCTTGCTGATAAGATTAAAAAAGGTTTTGAAGTTAAAGCTTCCAAAAACCTTGATGCAGGATTTCTTGTTTCAGAAAAAGATGGTTCTGCTTATCATAATTTTTCAGCTGAAGGTATTGCAGAAGTATTATCAGATTATCTGAACCCCAAACTGGCAGCGCTTGTAAGCGATGGGGTCAAGGGTAAAGCGGAGGCATAAGCCTTGGCAAATCAGTATTACTACACAGTATCTTCTTTGCCCATGTTATTTCTGGATTCTGAAAAATTCATGTCACAAGAGGAATTTTTCGAATGCTGCGAAACTACTATCTCTGAAAAAGATTTCAACACACTCAAATCTGCAAAAATTCTACCTGAAGAAAATCCTGACAACAGTGTTCTTGTAAAATGGAATAACTGGGAAAAGAGTTTAAGGGATGAACTTGTAAAATTAAGAGCAGCTAAAAAAGGTGTTGACGCTGACAAATACTCAAGCGGTAATGCAGGGGAATCAGGTGTTTTTGAACTAGCGAGGGATGCATTTAATGCTTCAACACCTCTCGAAGCTGAAACACTTCTTAACAGGGGCAGATGGGAGTATCTTGAGATGCTTGAATCCGGTCATTTCTTTGACCTCGGAAAGCTGATTATCTATTATCTTCAGCTTCAGATTCTTGAAAGAAAATCTCAGATCAACCACGAAAAAGGACAGCAGAATTTTAAAACCCTTTATTCGACAATTCTTGGAAAAGAAGAGTAATAAAAATAAATTTTTGTTTTTAGGGTAAAAGAAGGACTGATTGTTGTAGAGGTAATTTATGAATAAGAGTACAGGAAAGGTTGTCGGTGTAAACGGCAACATGGTAACTATCGAGGTTGAAGGTGAAGTCCTGATGAACGAAGTGGGGTATATCAAGGTAAATACCCCTGAAGGAGAAAAAAGCCTAAAGTCCGAGGTTATCCGAATTAACGGAAGCAATGCGGACCTGCAGGTCTTTGAAATGACCCGGGGAATCGGGATAGGCGACAGTGTGGAACTTACACAGAACATGCTTGCCGTATCTCTCGGACCCGGTCTTCTCGGTAAAGTATATGACGGTCTTCAGAACCCGCTCCCTGAACTTGCAGAGGAATGCGGATTCTTCCTTGACAGGGGGGTATATCTCCCTGCGCTTCCAGAGGAAGTAAAATGGAAATTTACACCTGCTGTAAAAGCAGGCGATACAGTTGCAAGAGCAGATACAGTAGGAACAGTGCCTGAAGGTATTTTTAACCACAGGATTATGGTTCCTTTCAATATGTATGATACATATACAGTTAAATCAGTAGCAGCTGAAGGTGAATACACAGTTAATGATAAAATTGCAGAAATTGAAGATTCAAAAGGCAATGTTTATCCTCTGACAATGAAGTTTGAATGGCCGGTAAAAAGAGCAATTAATGCATATGCAGAAAGACTCAAACCGGTAGATCCAATGGTAACAAAGGTAAGACTTGTAGATACATTCATGCCTGTTGCCAAGGGCGGTACATACTGTATCCCTGGTCCTTTCGGTGCCGGGAAAACAGTACTTCAGCAGATTACAAGTAAGAACGCTGAGGTTGATATAGTAATTATTGCTGCCTGCGGTGAACGAGCAGGGGAAGTTGTAGAAACTCTTAAAGAGTTCCCTGAACTTACAGACCCTAAAACAGGCAGATCTCTCATGGAGAGAACAATTATTATCTGTAATACAAGTTCAATGCCTGTAGCTGCACGAGAAGCATCTGTATATACAGCTGTAACTCTCGGTGAGTACTACAGGCAGATGGGACTTAGTGTTCTTCTTCTTGCAGACTCAACATCACGTTGGGCACAGGCGATGAGGGAGATGTCAGGACGTCTCGAAGAGATTCCCGGTGAAGAAGCATTCCCTGCTTATCTTGAATCAGTTATTGCTTCTTTCTATGAAAGGGCAGGTCTTGTAAGACTTAAAGACGGTACAGAAGGATCTGTTACAATCGGAGGAACAGTATCTCCTGCAGGCGGTAACTTTGAGGAACCTGTAACTCAGGCGACTCTTAAGGTAGTAGGTGCATTCCACGGTCTTTCAAGAGAGAGATCTGATGCTAGAAAGTATCCTGCGATCCACCCGCTTGAAAGCTGGAGTAAATACAAAGGTTCTGTAGATGCTGAAAAGACAGAATATGCAAGAGATATTCTTTTCAGAGGAAACGATGTTGGTCAGATGATGAAGGTTGTTGGTGAAGAAGGTACAAGTACTGATGACTATATCCTCTTCTTAAAGAGTGATCTTCTTGATTCAGTTTATCTTCAGCAGAACTCATTTGATGCAGTCGATAATGCTGTAACTGTTGAGAGACAGAGACACATTTTTGAAGTAATCCTGAAAATTCTTTCTGCTAAATTCGATTTTACAGTTAAAGATGAAGCAAGACAGTATTTTAATAATATGAGACAGCTCTTCCTTGACTATAACGGTACTCTCTGGGGTTCCGAGGATTTTAAAGCGAAAGAAAAAGAGTTACTTGAACATATTTCTTCTAAGCAGATTGGTGTTGAAGAAAACGCGGCTGAGCTGCTGGCAAATAATAATTAAGGGGCAGAAGGAATGCGTAAGGTTTACAGTAAAATAGAATCAATTGCAGGAAACGTAATTACAGTTACTGCTGACGGGGTAAAGTATGATGACCTTGCTGAAGTAAGTTCAGCTCACGGTAAATCACTTGCCCAGGTCATCAGGCTTAACGGTGATAAGGTTGCCCTTCAGGTTTTTGCAGGTGGTAGAGGTATTTCAACAGGTGATGAAGTAAGATTCCTTAACCATCCAATGCAGGTTTCCTTTTCAGAAAATCTTCTCGGAAGAATTTTTGACGGGGGGGGGAAACCAAGAGATAATGGACCTGAACTTAAAGATAACATGATTGAGATCGGGGGTCCTTCAGTTAACCCTGCAAAAAGAATTATTCCGGTTAACATGGTAAGAACTGGTATCCCTATGATTGATGTATTCAACTCTCTTGTTGAATCTCAGAAACTTCCTATTTTCTCATCTTCAGGGGAACCATACAATGAACTCCTTGCACGAATTGCGATGCAGGCGGAAGTTGATATGATTATCCTTGGTGGTATGGGACTTAAATATGATGACTATCTCTTCTTTAAAGATACACTTGAAGAGGGTGGAGCATTAAGTAGAACAACATTCTTTGTTCATACAGCTTCTGACCCGATTGTTGAGTGTCTTCTTGTACCTGATATGTCTCTTGCAGTAGCAGAAAAATTTGCTCTTGAAGGTAAAAAAGTACTTGTACTTCTTACTGACATGACAAACTTTGCAGATGCTATGAAAGAGGTTGCGATCACTATGGAACAGGTGCCTTCCAACCGAGGTTATCCTGGAGACCTTTACTCACAGCTTGCATCCCGATATGAGAAAGCTGTTGACTTTGAAGGAGCAGGATCTATTACAATCCTTGCAGTAACAACTATGCCTGGTGATGATGTAACTCACCCTGTACCTGATAACACAGGATATATTACAGAGGGACAGTTCTATCTTAAGAACGGAAGGATTGAGCCTTTCGGTTCACTTTCCAGGCTTAAACAGCAGGTTAATAAAGACACAAGAGAAGACCATAGAGCTCTCATGGATGGAATGATCAAACTGTATGCGGCATACAAGGAATCACTTGAAAAGAAATCAATGGGTTTCAGAATGTCAGACTGGGATACAAAACTCCTTGAATACGGTGCTACTTTCGAAAGAGAACTCATGGACCTTTCTGTAAATATTCCTCTTGAAAAAGCTCTTGATAAGGGCTGGGAAATATTTGCCAAGTGTTTCAAACCTGAGGAAACAGGTATGCGATCAGAACTCCTTAATAAGTTCTGGCCGAAGGAAGAGAAATAGAATATGGCAAATATCAAACTGACTAAGAATGAACTCAAGAAACAGAAAGATGCCCTCAAAAGATATACAAGGTTCCTTCCGACTCTTATGCTCAAGAAACAGCAGCTCCAGCTTGTTATGAGACAGGTTGAGTCTGAAATCAAGGATAAGAAAGCGGAAAGAGATAAGTTTGAAGAAAATGTTTTTTCATGGGTAGATGTTTTCGGTGAAGAGGTCGGTTTTGATAAGCTTGTAAAAGTAAAATCTCTCGAAATAGAAGATGGTAATATCGCAGGTGTTGATATCCCGATATTTAAAGGCATAGAATTCGATTTTACCGAATACAATATTTTTGAAATGCCTTTATGGGTAGATGCGGCAGTAGACAATGTATCCAAGCTTCTTGCTTTTGATGAAGAGGTAAAGGTACTTGAAAGGCAGCTTTTCCTTCTCGGAGAAGAGCTCAGGACCACCACTCAGAGAGTAAATCTCTTTGAAAAAGTTAAGATTCCTGAATCAAAGAATAATATCCGAATGATTCAGATCTATCTTGGTGACCAGCAGACTGCTGCTGTAGTACGGGGGAAAATGGCTAAAAATAAACTGGTGAAGGTGTCGTAGCTATGATAGTAAAGATGAAGAAAGTTTCCCTTGTTGTTCTCGATTCTGAAAGAACCAGTGCACTTGATAAGCTCCGGGACCTCGGTGTTATGCACATTGAGAGGGAGTATAGATCAAGTGATGGCCTTACATCTCTTATCGAAAAAAAGGCTCTCTTTGAAAGATCTCTCTTTTCACTGAAAGGTGATGAAGAGAAGGATCCTGTAAAGATGAAGTCTTTTTCAGATGCAGAAGATGCTGTTGAAGAGGTTAATGCTGTTCTTGAAAAAATCAGAATACTGGGCGAAGAAAAGGAAAAGATAAAAAAAGATATCCTTAACCTGGAACCCTGGGGCGATTTCAATCCTGCAGACATAATTGAGCTTGGAAGTAAAGGGATTGACCTTGGATTTTATGAGCTTACAAACGAAGTATTTTCAAAAGTATCGGGTGAAATAGAATTTTTCCCGGTAAAACAGATAAAAAATCTGCATTATATTGCAGTTCTTGAAACAGAAAAAAGTAGAGAACTTTTTGCTGAACTTGGAACTGATGCTGAAGCTGTAACGCTTCCTGAATCAGGGCTTGAAGTACTTAAATCAGCTCTTGCTGAAAAAGCAGCTGATATTGAGAAAGCGGAAAAAGAACTCGAAGCTCTTTCTGTTAAGAAACAGGTTATAGCAGACGGAGTTGAAGAACTTGACAGTAGAATCGGCTTCGAAGAAGTTAATGCTGATATGGGTCTTGAAGATGTTTTTGCATATATTTCAGGATATGTACCTGTTGACAGAATTGATGATCTTAAGAAAGGCGCTGCTGAGAGTAGCTGGGCGTTAGCTCTTAAAGATCCTGAAGAGGAAGAGCAGCCACCGACACTCTTGAGAAATCCTAAATGGGTTACTATGATCAAATCACTGTTCAGTTTCCTGGATATTACTCCAGGATACAGAGAAGCAGACATAAGTATGTTTTTTCTTATGTTTTTCACAGTATTTGTTGCAATGATTGTCGGGGATGCAGGCTACGGTCTTGTTTTTCTTGGAATGACAGTTCTGTTCAAGATTAAGATTAAAAACATGCCGGGGCAGGTTTTTGCCCTGTTGTTTGTTTTAAGTTTTGCAACGGTAGTATGGGGTGTAATAACGGGAACGTGGTTCGGTTCATCTGAGCTTGCCAAAATCCCTGTTTTAAGCATGTTTATAATACCTGAAATTGCAAGTTTCGGGCCTGAAGATACAAGCGGTCTTATTAAAGAGATCTGTTTTTATCTTGGAATGGCTCACCTGATGATAGGGCTTTTAATAAGTTTTATCAGAAAAATGCCTTCTCTTGTTGCAATCGCTGAACTCGGCTGGATGCTAATCCTTGTCGCAGCATATTTTGCAGCACGGTTCTTTGTTCTGGCATCTCCTATGAGCAGTCTGACTATGCCAATTTTTATCGCTGGTTTTGTGCTTGTAGTGCTGTTTTCAGAACAGAGCGGGAATGTGTTTAAAGGAATACTTATGGGAGTTGCATGGTCCCCTATGAAGATTCTTGACAGTGTTACAATGTTCTCAAACCTTGTTTCCTATATAAGACTCTTTGCTGTAGGACTTGCAACAGTTGCTGTTGCCCAGAGTTTTAATGCAATGGCATCAGGTTTTGAAGGGATTACCGGTATGATAATTTCTGCGGTTATCCTATTTGTTGCACATGCATTTAATATGTGCCTTGCTCTGCTTTCAATAATTGTTCATGGTGTACGTCTTAATACACTTGAATTTGGAGGCGCAGTAGGACTTGAATGGAGCGGTTACGGCTATACTCCATTTAAGAAGATTAAATAATATCCGCTTCTGTAAGAAACAGTAACGGATAAATATCTTACTGAAAAAGTTCAGTTAAAGATAAAATTCAGCAGCTGAAAGTAATCAGCCGGCTGATATAAAATATTAACTAAAAGAAAGGAAGCATATATCCTGGATTAAGGATAAAAGCTTCAACTTGAAGGAGTTATATATGACTTTAGGACAGATGGGAATTGCAGCAGCTTTTGCTCTTGCAGCAGCAGGTTCAGCTATAGGTATCGGTACTGCAGGTATGGCAGCTATCGGTGCATGGAAAAGATGTTATGCTCAGAATAAACCGGCACCATTCTTGCTTCTTGCTTTTGTTGGTGCACCATTTACACAGACAATTTACGGTATGATCCTCATGGGTCAGCTCCAGGGTGTTGCTGAAACAGCAGATCCTGGTCTTCTTCTCGGTGCTGGTATCTTCGGTGGTATCGGGATGGGTATGTCAGCATGGTTTCAGGGAGCTGCAGGTGCAGCTGCATCAGATGCTCTTACAAGCACAGGAAAAGGTTTCAGTAACTACCTTATTATCCTCGGTCTTGTAGAGTCTGTAGCGCTCTTCGTAATGGTATTCCTCATGGGTATTCTCTAGGAGAATATCTTGTAGAAAATACCTGATGAGTATTTTAGACATATTAAATAATATCTGATTGTCAAAAATCAGATATTTATAAATGATAAAAAGCAGGGTGGAATAATTCTACCCTGCTTTTTTTAGATACAGGATGTATCTCACTTGTCCCGAAGGATGAGGGGATGCCGGGTGTGCATGGATGCACAATGACGAGGCGAGTACAGTATGTATCTCTCTTGTCCCGAAGCATGGAAAAATACCAATATGTCCGGCAAGCTCTGTTGATATAAATATGCGCCCCTCAAAACTGTGCCGGGGCAGCTTGGCAACCGGGTATTTTCCTGTTTTTATGTATAGACATTTTACATGCATTTTTTTGTCTATATCCTTTTTATTTTCGATAAAATATTATAGAATACCTGATTAATAAATACTTGAAATTATTACACTGTATCTTATGCTTAATTAGGGTGGGTACTAAATAACTTATACAGAAGCTGAAGACAGTAGAATCGTATCTGGTATTTTACCAATTATATTACGGGAGGTTGTTATGAAACTATCAAGCCTTCTGAACCCGGACAACATACTTATTGGAAGCAACGCCCGGACTAAAGAAGACGCAATTATTGAAATCTACAGACAGATTAAAAAGAACTACAGATTCAGAATGGATACTGCATTGATCAAGAAAACTATCCAGGAGAGGGAAAGTCTGGGTGGTACATCATTTGAAAGCGGTATTGCTGTTCCACATGCAAGGCTTGATGATTTTGATGATCTTCTTATTGGTATTCTCATTCCTGAATCTCCTATAGATGATAATGGTATTAAGCTGGAAATGATTGTGCTGATACTTACATCAAAGGCAGTTTCAAATATTTATCTGAATACTCTGGCATCATTTGTAAAACTTTCACGGGACAGTGAACTGTTTAAGCAGATTACATTGCTTAAAAGTGGAGATGAAGTTGTTTCTTTTGTTGAAAAACAGAATATAAAGGTAAAGGAAGAGGTTTTTGTAGAGAATATTATGTCGGAGGAGGTAATTTCTCTTCCCCCGAGTGCTACTATAAGAGAGCTTGCAGATACTTTTTATAAGCATAAGATCGGATATGTTCCTGTTATAACTGAAGAAGGCGACATGGTTGGTGAAATAAACCTGGTAATGCTGATTAAAGAGGGTATTCCTGATTATGCTGCCCAGCTTGGTCACCTTAAATTTCTTAAGACATTTGAGCCTCTCGAACGACTTTTCAGAATGGAGGATGATATCCAGATAAAGGATATTATGAAAGAGTCTTCTGTATTTTTTAAGAAAGAAACTACAATCATTGAAGCTGCGCTGGAATTTACAAACAGAAAGAGACGTCATATTCCTGTTATCGAAGATGGAAAAGTTGTGGGGATTGTTGCTCTTGCAGATATTCTTAATAAGATACTAAGGAGTTAATGTTTTATGTCTATGATGTTTATTGCCCTGGCAATATTTTTTGTTCTATATATAATAATTTCCACCGAGATGATCAATAAGACTGTTATAGCTCTTTTCGGTGCATCAATATTTCTTGTACTTCATATAATAGGGGAGGAAGAAGCTTTTCATCATATTGACTGGAATGTAATTTTTCTTCTTGTAAGCATGATGATTATTGTGGGAATAACAAAGAATACAGGTCTTTTTCAGTATATTGCTATCAAGGCTGCAAAATTCGCAAAAGGTGAGCCAGTTACAATTCTTATTCTACTTTCACTTATATGCGCAGTTTTTTCAGCAATGCTTGACAATGTAACTACAGTTCTGATTATTGTGCCTGTTACAATACTCATTGCAGTTGAGCTTGGAATATCTCCTATTCCATTTGTTATAAGTATAGCAATTGCATCGAATATCGGGGGAGCTGCAACTCTGATAGGGGATCCGCCCAATATCATGATCGGCAGTGCGTCAGGTCTTGATTTTATGCAGTTTATTGTAAATCTGGGGCCTCCTATTGTTATTTGTCTTGTTTTCTTTACTCTTATCGAGATTCTGATATTCCGTAAGAAGCTGAGAGTTTCTACAGAACGAAAGGCCAGAATCATGGAATTTGATGAATCAAAGACTCTTGAGGATATTCCGCTTCTTATCAAATGCCTGTCAGTTCTTGCTCTGGTAATTTCAGGATTTCTCCTTCATGGATTTCTTCATCTGGAAGCATCTGTGATTGCCATGTTCGGTGCATCTCTTCTAATGCTTATTACAGGTGTTAAGGAAGTTGATGAAGTTCTCAGGGAAATAGAATGGGGTACAATATTCTTTTTTGTAGGTCTTTTCATTCTTGTAGGGGGGCTTGTTGAGACCGGGGCAATCAAGATTGCTGCTGAATATATACTGGGCCTGACTAAAGGTGATATAGCGAGTACATCAATTCTTATTGTCTGGGTATCAGGTATTTTCAGTGCTTTTGTTGATAACATTCCATATGTTGCTACAATGATCCCTCTTGTCAATGATATAGGAAATACACTTGGCAGCGAAGCAATAGTTCCGGTATGGTGGTCTCTTGCTCTCGGGTCATGCCTGGGTGGAAACGGAACGCTTGTAGGCGCTTCTGCCAATGTTGTTTCGGCAGGTCTTGCGGCAAAGAGTGGATACAAGATCAGCTTTCTGGAATTTACAAAATACGGTTTCGGATTCATGCTTGTGACCCTGGCAATATCAACTGTATATGTAATGTTTGTGTTTTTATAAAAATAATAATAAAGGTGTATAAAAAAGTATACACCTTTATGGTTTTTCTTTTTACAAAAGTTGAAGACGAATATTAACTTGTTGTATTGTAAGGATTTATAAAAGCGGAAAAATACTTAATGTTGGCACGTATATTGCAATGATATTTAAGATTGATTTTGTGCTTTTTAAGGAGTTTTCCTGTGGAGAAAGTTGTTGCTGCTTTCAGCAATATTTATAATACAACCAGACTTGAAGAATTAAAGACAGAGCTTGTCAGAAAAACAATTCATATGACAATATCGCTGATTCCTCTGCTTGCTGCAATTGACAGAGGGTTTGCTTTTGCACTTCTTGCAGGCGGGATAGTAATTTATACATATTCAGAAATACTGAGAAGCGAAGGGCGTTCAATAGCGCTTATCGCAGGAATAAAAGAGCTTGCGCTCAGAGAAAGGGACCGTGATCATTTTGCGATGGGACCTGTTACTCTTGCGATGGGAGCAATGGCGGCACTTTTCTTTTATCCTCAGCCGGCAGCAGCTGTTGCAATTTATGCACTTGCGTTTGGAGACGGATTTGCAAGTCTTGCAGGGAAGTTTGCAGGAAGAAAAAAGATACCGTTTTCCGGTGGAAAAACATATATCGGTAGTCTTGCCTGTTTTGCTGCAGTTTTCTTTACAAGCTACAGAATTACCGGAAGCATGATTAATTCACTGCTTATTGCTTCAATTGCCACATTAACTGAACTTCTTCCTCTTGGAGATTTTGATAACCTCCTTCTTCCGATTGTTACAGGATACACAGCTACAGTACTAATGTACTGAAAAATATTCACAGATAAAATAAAGATAAAACCGGAATCCAGTATTCCGGTTTATTAAGTTTAGAATAGGGATCTGACTTAAAATAATGGGATTTAGCACTGCCTTTGGTAATACAGGGGCAGTGCTTTTAAATTCATGATGGTGATTTTAAAGTTATAATTATATTATATCTCAGGCTCATAAGTTCATGTTTCCAGGTACCTTTGCAGGGTTCAGATATTTCATTTGAAAATAACAGATATTATCCCTTGCGCACAGACAGGTTAGTACCATGAATATATCTGATGTACTTTATTTGAAAAGATCAGTGTGCCTGTTATAAGAAGAATCAGGCCGGAAATAAAGATGACTGGTTCTGTCAAAAAGAATGTTATTTCCCTTCCTGTGAAAACAAGCAGCATGCTTAAGGAAAGGGTAAGATACTCCCTGTTACCGGACTGAAAATAATTAAAAATATAAATAAGTACAGTTAGGCATTCGATAGAGAGGATGGAAAAAGCGAAATAAGTAAAATAACCAGGCTGCTGTATCATTGTTGACAGTTTGTAGGTCGAGAACGGAATTGATGATGACAGCATGTAGGATATCAGGATTATTACAGCTGCTCCTGTCTCTGTTTTTTTTGTATCAGCATCTGATGTGAAAAAAGCCGCCATAAATAGTGATGACAGGCCGAAAAATTTACCGAAATAACATACCCGGGATGCATATATGTTATAGTATTCAGGTATCTTGAAATAGGTGAATACTGCAATATATGATCGTGAAAGGTCAAAAACCAGGCTTATCAGGAAAAGAGAGTAAAAGAATATTTCCGAGCTGTTTGTTTTTAAAAAAGAAAAGCGGAGAATGAAAAGACTTACAGCTGCAAAAAGAAGTAGAATAACAGGCATGAAAAAATCCGGAGAATATAAAATAACTGAAAATGGTATATCTGTTCTTTCCTGAATTATGAAAGGAAAAGATGAAGTCAGTGCTGTTATAATAAAAAGGGTAAAAGTTGATATTAGAAGGAAAATATTCCGCCTGGTTATTGTCATGTATAAATAATACAATAAATCCGGGAAAAATCTATCACGATGCGGTAAAAAAAATTTATAAAAGGGCTAAATTGTACGATAAATAAAGTAATTGTGAGGAGTCTTGATAAAAACTTGTTTATCAGGAGCATTAGAGACTTTCCATCAGGAAAGTGCCCGATAGCCGATTAAAAAGCGTTATAAAAACGTTATAGGAGATAATATGCGAAGGATAGGTCTGTGTTTATTTATACTGTTTTTCAGCGCTGCTGGATTATTTGCCGGTGATATAGCGAATTTTGTTAATCTTGGTTTTTCAGATAATTCTGAGCTTTTTATGTTTGTTCAGTACGGTGCTACCGACAGTGAAATATATTCTGAACTCTATACTGTCAATGTCAGGAAAAACTCCTATGTTAAAGAGGGTCTGGTTAAGAAGAGTTTCAGCCCTGCATCTACTTCGCAGGAAGACGGAACAGGAGCTCTTTACAGTTCTATAGCAGCTGTTTCAGATTATGCTTCCAGGAATAAGATTGATTTTTTAAAGAAAGGCAGATGTCTTTATCTCAATATCAATGGAAATGATGGTAAAAAAGTCAGTTTCAGGGATTTTAAAACAGGTAAAATTTATGATGTTTCTCTTTCCCAGAATGTGACAGGTTCTGGTCAGTCTGCATCTGCATCTTTCGGTATTTTTCTGGATATCACTGACCAGGGTGGAAGGAAAAATAATTTCAGAGTTGGTAATCCCTCTTTTGCCAGGAAAGGTATTAGTAATTACAGCATAAAAAAGGTTATTCTCTCTCCGGATGAAAAAGGACTTGTTTTTGTTATTGAGAAAAAGGTTGAAAACAAGGATAGTGTTTCTGTCAGGTATATGATTGAAACTCTCCGGTTTTAGATGTGCGTCTTTTTATAAAACTATCCAGTATTCTGCAAATCCTGTTGTTTTTTACAGGATGTTTCGGTCATTCTCCTGAAACAACAGTTTCGGGAGAAAGTGATGTAATAAAATATTATCAGTTAGGCAGTTTCCCTTCTGAAGTTGATAATATCCCTTCTGATTCCGGGGAACTTCTGCCCTGGACAGAACAGGTCCGTGTAGCTGATTATACTGCAGCTGAAAATACTCTTCACCTGGCATTGAACAATACAGGCATTCTTACAATTCCTCTCAATGATCCGTCACCTGAAAAGATTGATTTAATTCAGGACGATTCATTCTTTTCCGGAAATACTGTCAAGTCGCTTTTTTATTACGAAAACAGTATTTTCTGTCATATTTATCATGATACATTTTTCTCTTCTGATTATTCAGTTTTTTCTGAATCACCGTTAATCAGGCTGGATAAGGAAGAAAAAGATTTTATATCTGAATTCAGCAGAACTAATCTTCCTGACAGGTGGGAAGCTGTTGATTTTGTATATTCTGAAAATAAATGGATTTCTTCGTGGAAGCATTCGGATGAGAAAAGCAGCAGTTTCAGGTATTTTTCACATGATATTCAGGGGGAAGATGTATCAGAGATCCTTGAGTCTGAATATCGGGCAAGCCTTGCTGTTTGCGGCAACAGGGACAGTTCAGACCCAGTTATTGTTGAAATCCTTGACTTTGTGCGGGAGAAATCCGGAGCTGTTAATATGACAGATATTTCTGTTAAATATATTGACTGTATAGCTCCGGAGAATCACCGTTTTTCAGATCCTTCTGTTCCTCCCGGAAGCTATATGTTTGTTCCTGTTTATAAAAACAGCAGTCATGTGTGGTTTCTTGTCGGGAATGATGTATACAGGATGGAGGAGAACGGAGAAAAAGAAAAGATTCTGCTTGATCCTCTTCCTGCCGGGTTCATTTATACAGGAATATGCTGTGAAAACAGCAGAATTTATCTTTTCTGGGAATATCAGTCCTTTTTTAAAACAGGAAAATCCGGATTTTTAATAATTGATGAAAAAAGGGTTGATAAAAATACTATTTAAGATATTAATTATTCTAGAGATGAAAATAAAAAGATTATTACTGACAATTTTAATTATCTGTTTATTCCCTTTAGGAGCTTTTGCTTTTGAGATTAAATCGCTGAGCCTCGAGGGGGGGCCTCTCTTTATGCTTAATACAGATGACGAAGGTGCTCCTTCTCCGATTCTTCCTAATATCGGCATAGCCGGTGAAATTGAAAGCGGAGCAGGATATTTCCTTCCATCATTAAATATAAGCTGGAATTATTACCAGCTGTCGGAAGAGGATCCTGAAGTTGTTCAGCCTGCAGAAATTGAATATGCAGATTCTCTTCTGCTCATGAATATTCTGATTGATTTTCCGTATTCCATGCGTTACAGCGTTAAAAACAACCTGATGCTGGGATGGCTTGCTTCTCCTGCTTTAATGATTAAAGTTCCCCTGAAGGCATGGGGAGAAGGGGACAGTCAGAGGAGTGATATACTCGGATACTTTTACGGAGGAAGGTTTATTTTTCTTGAAACAGGCGGATACCTTCTCTGGAGATACTCGGAAAAAAACAGTTTTAAGACTTCACTTTCCCTTTACCTTCCTGTTTATCATCTCTGGGACGGCCGTCCTTTTCTTGATGAGATGATGGTGCGGCTGGGAGTAGGATTTTCATTTGATCTGAAAAAAAGCAATAAATAAAAAAGCTATAGAGAAATAAAAAAGCGGGATTCTGTCCCGCTTTTTTTATTTTAAATATATGGTAATTGTTTTAGATAAAATCCTTTATATCAATTTCTTTCTGTATATTCTCAAATCTTGCAACAAGCATTGCAGATAAACCGGCAGTCATTACATCGAGAAGAACGCTGAAGCTCAGGAGGAATGGAAGTACCGGGCTGAAAATCAGAAAACCGTCTTCTATTCCATGTCCGTATGCTGAACAGATCAGAGCAAGCGCTGTTACTGTGCCTGCAGCAGGAACAGTGCAGAGAATAAATGAGCAGAGAAAAACTGCTGTCAAAAGCCATAATATCTGTGTGAGTGTGATTCCGATTCCTGAATAGGAATTAAGTATCATGATAAAGCAGACTGAAGTAACCATGGCAGTTCCTGCCCGGCCGAAAACAGTAAACAGGGATATTGTTACAGAGCCTGACTGTCTCGGTACTCCCAAATTCTCATGACCGTGTTTAATAAGTATGTTATTTGCAAGGTAGTTGTCACCTGTAAGGAAACCTGTAAGTGCTGCACCTGTAAGGGCAAAGATATATTTATAAGGTTTTTCCTTCATTCCAAGTATGTATAAAATCGCCGGAAAAATTAGAAAGATCAGAAATACTGTGTTTGTGAGGAGAATCAGGAAAAGCTGTTTATATAAGGCAATGTGCTGTATGGATGAAATCTTAAAAACCATGATTGCTGAAAAAACAATGATTCCTGGAGCCATTATTTCCAGTATGAAGCTGTTTATATGGAAAAAAATCCGGTTCAGAGAATCAAACAGCTGTACTACAGGTTTTGTTGCAGTCCTGTCATAATTAAGATTCAGCCCGATGAGAAATGCCAGGAAAATAATCGGGAGAATGAAATTTCCGCTGCTGTTGAAAACTGAAAAAAGATTTGACGGAAATATTTCAAGGAGCTGTTCCTTGAATGTCATAATATTTAATGTTTCTTTTTTTTCAAGAAGTACCGGGATTCTGTCCGGTGAAAAAATTAATGTGCTTAAAATTCCAGTTACAGTCAGCAGGAGTGTGGAGACTACAAGTGCAATAATTGATTTCCAGTGTATTGAAAGAAATCTTCTGCTGTTAAGCAGTTCATGAACAGCGATAGTCAGTGAAAAAAACAAAAGCGGATAAAAACAATATTTACCAAGGCTGACAAAGACTTCAGAAACCGGTGTCAGGAATTTTAATGCAACCTGATAATTATCTGAAAAAATAAATGCAAAGACTGTTCCGATTATTATAGCTATTAAATATTTAATCCATATTTTCATAATAAAACAATATAATAATAACACTCTCCAAGTCAATCAAATTGATATATATTCATAACTTATGCAGATATGGGAGTAAATAATTGTCAGATTTTTTGTTTTACTGTCGGAGCTGCTTAAATGCTGTTTTTATTGTTTTCCTGCAAAGGGTTTGAAAAAGGAATTCATCTGAAGCTGTTTCAACCATTTGCCTCCGATTTTCTTTTCTTTCTGCAGCAGGTTGAAAAAGAATTCTGCAAATTGTTCCGGTTCGTCGTAGTTGTTTTCAACTCCGTATATAAGAAGTGAATCACTGCTGTTTTTCAAAGCTGAATTGATAAATGCTCTGTAGACAGTTGTAAACATCTCATCCCTGTTTTTTGCATTTAAAATGAGATAGAGATGGGACTGCGGTTTTTTGCCGAGTTCATTGATAATTTCTTTTGTTATTGTAACAAGACTTCTGAAGTAGAAGTCTATGGATTTCTGGATTTCAATATGTGACTGAGTTATAAAGGATTCTGATGCAGCAGGGGGTGTAAAAACAACAGCTGCTGTGCTGAAGTCTGAAGTTTGTTTTGACTGCAGTATGATGTTTTTAGGTGATATGGTAGAAAAGCAGTTCCAGTCCAGTCTTGAAAGTTTCTGTTCAGAAGTATCTTTTTCTGTTTCCTGTTCTTCTGAAAGCGGATTTTTATTTACAACTGTCTGGATAACTTTGTAATTATTCAGCAGGAAAATATCTGTTATTTTTTTCCCGCAACGGGAATCCTGGTCAGCAATTAATATTGAGTTATTCATCCTGAAGTGATTTTATATTTATTTTCAATTGATTGTCAATCAATAACAGCCGGCTGGAGACTCTGCAGAATTTAAATTGAATTACGGCTGAAACGGCAGATGATTTTTATATTTCCGGATGTTGTGATTTTATCTTTTTTAAAGTATTTTATTTGTGTGAATCTGCTACTGGTTTTGTTTCAGACAGTGTTTCTGAACACAGTACTGCAGATTGTTTACAAGTCTGATAATTGTAAGTCCGGAGGGTAGTTATGAAAATAGCATTGGCGCAGATCAATACAACAATTGGTGATTTTGAAGCAAACAGGGAAAAAATTCTTGATTATACAAAAAAGGCTCTTTCTGCAGGCGCGGAAATAGCATTGTTTCCCGAACTCTCAATCTGCGGTTATCCTCCGCTTGATCTTCTTGATCAGAGTGCTTTCTATGAAAAAAATGTTGAATCACTCAGGTGGCTTCAGAAAAGAATTCCTTCAGGTATTGCTGCAGTTGTCGGTCATGTAGGGGAGAATAGCAGTTTTTCCGGAAAACCCTATTATAATTGTGCAACCGTAATAAAAGACATGGAAATCATACATACACAGGAAAAGACTCTGCTTCCCACTTACGATGTTTTTGATGAGTCAAGATATTTTGAATCTTCATCAGAAAGAAAGGTTTTTAAATATAATGGAAAAAAAATCGGAATAGCTATTTGTGAGGATTTATGGTGCCAGTCATCAGTCGGGAAACAGGAAAGGTACCAGCTTGATCCTGTAAAAGAACTTCTCGATAAAGGGGCTGAAATTATTATTTCCCCTTCTGCATCACCTTTCTTTGCGGGAAAGACAACAGACAGGCTTGATCTTCTCGGTACAATATCGAGAAGAGGGGAAGTTGATGTTGTATATGTTAATTCCATTGGTGGTAATGACAGTATTATTTTTGACGGCAACTCAATGATCACAGACAGCAGGGGAAATCTGATTCTTCAGGGTAAGAGCTTTGAAGAGGACCTGATTATTTATGATACAGATACTGAATATTCCCCTGTCGGACTAAGAGAGGATTATTACGGTGATATTGAGAAAGCCCTGATAACCGGGCTGAGAGATTACCTTGGGAAATGCGGATTTTCAAAAGTTCATCTTGGTCTTTCAGGCGGTGTAGATTCAGCTATTATCGCTGTTCTTGCGGTGAAAGCTCTTGGTAAGGATAATGTGCGGGTTTTTGCACTGCCGTCTGAGTTTTCATCAGAGGGAAGTGTTTCCGATGCACAGAAATTGTCAGATAATCTCGGACTTAAACTTGATATGATAAAAATCAAGCCGCTATATGAAAGTTATCTTGAGTCCCTTGCCCCGTTTTTTGAAGGAAGGCCTTTTGACCTTGCTGAGGAAAACCTCCAGGCCAGAATCAGGGGGACTCTGATGATGGGGTATTCAAATAAATTCAATTCACTGCTCCTGACTACCGGGAACAAGAGCGAGCTTTCTACCGGCTACTGCACACTATACGGTGATATGGCAGGGGGGCTTGGTGTAATAGGAGACCTCTTCAAGACAGATGTTTACGGCTTGTGCAGGTATATAAATGAAAGAGACGGTGAGGTAATTCCTGTATCAATTCTGGATAAGGCCCCGTCTGCAGAACTCCGTCCTGACCAGAAGGATGAAGATTCCCTTCCTCCCTATGATCTTCTTGATAGAATACTGACGCTTTATATTCTTGAAAACAGGTCAAAAGGGGAAATTGTCAAAAAGGGATATGATCCTGATACTGTTGAATTTATTATCAAACTTGTTGCCAGATGCGAATACAAGAGGATACAGGCTCCTCTGGTTCTCAAGATATCGCAGAGAGCTTTCGGGATAGGGCGGAGGGTTCCTCTTGCCAGAAAGATTTATGAATCCTGATTTCCCTAAATGCTGCCGGCTTTGTGCAGCGCATTTTTCTGAAGTATCCGGTCATTGAGATTGTTTACTGTATTCAGATAAAAAAAGGGACAGCCAGTTCAGATTACTTCTGTTCCGGCAGTCCCTTTTTTATTGATTTATCCGGGATATATCAGGATAGCTTGAATTTATTGATTTCGGTATCCAGTTTTTTGATAAAAACATCATTGTTTTTTGTCTGTTCAATCAATGTGTTCATTGATTCTTTGATATTTACTGTAAAGTTGTTTATCTTTGCTATTGCTTCCTCTGTCATTTTTTTATTTGACTTGAGATCCTGAAGAATAGATCCTATGCTCATACTTCGTTTATTTGTATCAAGAGCACTGTTTTCTATTGATTTTGTTATGCTGGACAGGTTTGAAGAGGATTCTGTTATTTCTCCTGTACCTGAAGACATTTCATTCATGTTGGCAGCTATTTCTGAAAAAGCATTGATAAAGCGCTGCATTTTGCTGTTTATATTTTCAAATGAATCCCTGCTGTCGTTTGAAGCAGTTTCAGCTGTTTGTATTTTATCTGTAATTATTGTCAGAAGAGAGCTGATCTTGTTTGAGTTGTCTGAAGTTGATTCGGCAAGTTTCCTGATTTCATCAGCAACAACTGCAAATCCTTTTCCATATTCACCTGCATGGGCAGCTTCTATCGATGCATTCATTGCAAGAAGGTTTGTCTGGCTTGCAATACTGTTGATTATTTCAAGGATTTCATACATATCAGATGCATGCTTGGATATATCTGAAACAATATTCCTTGTCTGCTCAATTCGTTCTCCCCCTTCTTCTGCTGTTTCGAGAAGGTTCTTGCTTTCCTGCTGGTTTTTGGAAGCAATTGAAGAAACATTGTTTATTGTTGCGGAAAGCTCTTCAAGTGCAGCTGAAGTCTGGCTTACTGCTGTTGCCTGGTCTTCAATCTGGTTTGTAAGGCTGCTTATGTTTGTGCTTATTACTTCGGATGATTCAGAAGTGGTCTCTATTGAATTTGACAGCCCTTTAAACTGCACTTCCACAGTTGAAAGCAGATTAGTTATATTCAGGATATCATCAGATGTTCTGTTTGCAGAATCAATGACTCTTTCACTTATTCTTACAGTGTTTCCTGAAGCATCTTTAACTTCAAAAATCAGTTTTTTTAAGTTATCAATAGCTCTCTTGAAGTTGGAAGAGAATTTTCCGATTTCATCATCTTTTTTATAATCTGGTACATATGTAAGGTCTCCTTCCGCTATTTTTGAAGTTGAGTTGATAATCATCTTTACTGGTTTTGAAAGTGAATTCGCAATTCTAATAGAAAATACTATTGAGAACAGGATACTTAATATAATAAGCAGTATTGTTATGTTCTGGGATATTGCCTGAATTCTATGAGCTTGTTGAATTCTGGTATCAAGTTCTTTTTTTATTTTAACAACGATCGAGTCTATCTCCTCTTGAAGTCTTTGAGATAAGGGCGCAAAGCTCATTTTTTTATATGTGTCTCCATAACTTTTACCTCTATGGATATACGCGCCTGCCATTGTAGTCCCTTCATCAAAAAAACTTTGGTACATGGGAGTCGATGCGTAAAAATAATCTGTAATATAATCAAAATCAGTTCCGACCAGGCTGTTTGCAACTTCAAGCATTTTTTCTAAAGTATCTGTTGCAGTTTGTTCTGCTTCACCAAGCTGTGCATAATCCTTGGAAAGTGATGCACTGTAATAGTGAAGTTCTATTGATTTGATATTTTTCTGTATATCAAGGAGGTTGATTGTTACAGGAACAAGTTGTCTGGTAATGTAGTTTATAGTTTTTATATTCTTTTTGCTTGAATAAAGCATAAAAGATAATGATATCATAAATATAAGCAACAGAACTGAACAATTTAGAAGTATTTTACTTTTAAAGGTTTTGAAGCCATGTCTTTTCATTTTAATTAACCCTCTTGTATAAAGTAGATATATTGTACCTTATCTTTTTGAAATTGGCACGCAACTTCTTTTATTGTTGTGCCGTTTGAGTACCTGAATGGATAAAAAAAACTCCGGGTCTTCCGGAGTTTTTAAGATTATAGTTATTGCTTATGTAATTCTTTATGAAAGCTTGAATTTATTGATTTCGGTATCCAGCTTTTTAATGAAATCATCATTGTTTTTTGTCTGTTCGATCAATGTGTTCATTGATTCTTTGATATTTACTGTAAAGTTGTTTATCTTTGCTATTGCTTCCTCTGTCATTTTTTCATTTGACTTGAGATCCTGAAGAATAGATCCTATGCTCATACTTCGTTTATTTGTATCAAGAGCACTGTTTTCTATTGATTTTGTTATGCTGGACAGGTTTGAAGAGGATTCTGTTATTTCTCCTGTACCTGAAGACATTTCATTCATGTTGGCAGCTATTTCTGAAAAAGCATTGATAAAGCGCTGCATTTTGCTGTTTATATTTTCAAATGAATCCCTGCTGTCGTTTGAAGCAGTTTCAGCTGTTTGTATTTTATCTGTAATTATTGTCAGAAGAGAGCTGATCTTGTTTGAGTTGTCTGAAGTTGATTCGGCAAGTTTCCTGATTTCATCAGCAACAACTGCAAATCCTTTTCCATATTCACCTGCATGGGCAGCTTCTATCGATGCATTCATTGCAAGAAGGTTTGTCTGGCTTGCAATACTGTTGATTATTTCAAGGATTTCATACATATCAGATGCATGCTTGGATATATCTGAAACAATATTCCTTGTCTGCTCAATTCGTTCTCCCCCTTCTTCTGCTGTTTCGAGAAGGTTCTTGCTTTCCTGCTGGTTTTTGGAAGCAATTGAAGAAACATTGTTTATTGTTGCGGAAAGCTCTTCAAGTGCAGCTGAAGTCTGGCTTACTGCTGTTGCCTGGTCTTCAATCTGGTTTGTAAGGCTGCTTATGTTTGTGCTTATTACTTCGGATGATTCAGAAGTGGTCTCTATTGAATTTGACAGCCCTTTAAACTGCACTTCCACAGTTGAAAGCAGATTAGTTATATTCAGGATATCATCAGATGTTCTGTTTGCAGAATCAATGACTCTTTCACTTATTCTTACAGTGTTTCCTGAAGCATCTTTAACTTCAAAAATCAGTTTTTTTAAGTTATCAATAGCTCTCTTGAAGTTGGAAGAGAATTTTCCGATTTCATCATCTTTTTTATAATCTGGTACATATGTGAGGTCCCCGTCAGCAATTTTGGATGTTGATTTGATAATAAGTTCAATCGGTTTTGACAGAGAATTTGCTATTCTGAATGATATAAATACGGCAATTGCTATACTGAGGATAACAAGTATGAGAATAATTTTCTGAGATATGCTCTGAAGTTTTTCCGCCTTCCTTATCTGTAGGTTCAGGTTTTCCTTGAGTTTCATTGCTATTGTATCGATTTCTCCCTGAAGCCTGATTGAAAGAGGGGCAAACGCCATTCTCCTGTAGCTGTTGCCGTGATAATCGCCTTTTTCAATATAGGCCATAGCCATTTTCTTGCCTTCGTTGTAGTAGGTGTCATATACCTCTTCCGAAGAGGTGAAATAGGCTGAAATATCTGAGAATGCAGAATTCTGAAGAGTATTACCTACTGTTTTCATTTTTTCCTTTAAAGTATCAAAAACATTTTTTGAAGTTTCCAGCCATATCTCTTCGTGTGAAAGCGAAGCGCTGTAAAAAAGCAGTTCAATTTCTTTAATATCTTTCTGAATATCAAGAAGGTCGATTGTAACAGGGACAAGTTTGTTTGTTATGTAATTAATTGTGTTGAGATTTTTCCTGCTTGAATAAATCATAAAAGATAATGAAACAAGAAAAATAATCAGGAGAATAGTGCATCCTCCGAGAATTTTGCTTTTAAAAGTTTTAACCTGAAA
Source organism: Spirochaetia bacterium (assembly GCA_963662265.2). GTDB lineage: Bacteria > Spirochaetota > Spirochaetia > CADAEX01 > CADAEX01. The sequence goes on from CAXXHA010000013.1 coordinate 28,047, forward strand.
TATCCTCATGTTGTTTCCTCTGTAATCCCCCGAAGTTCGAGTATGTCGTTAAATTCTGTTTAGATAAATCCTTATTATAGATAATTTTTTTAATTTGCTTATTCTACAACAGATTTCAAATTAGTGCGATTTTTTTATTAAAAATTATTAAATGATTATTATAAGCGTGAATTCGGAGTATTTGTAACCTTTTTAATATTCATTATTAAATAAAAAAGGGGAATAGAATATCCCCTTTTTCCATGGTTTTTAAACACAGGTTCTGTTAAGGTCAAGGATCAGTCAGATCCTGAAAACGCTTATCTTAACCTGAAGAATATATTTAAACAGGTATCAGTTATCTGCCAGTGTACTGGCTCCTAGCGTTCGGAAATTGGTACATATTTCCTTTTTTCGGAAACATTCTTATATGCCGGTCTTATAATTCTTCCACCGCTTACAATTTCTTCAAGCCTGTGAGCTGCCCATCCGGCCATTCTTGCGATTGCGAAAATTGGAGTATAGAGTGCTGTCGGTATATTAAGCATTCTGTAGACAAAGCCTGAATAGAAATCTACATTGGCGGATATGACTTTTTCAAATCCCCTTTCACTGAACATTGCATCGGGAGTGAGTTTCTCAACACTCATATAAAGGTTGAATTCTTTCTCCATTCCCTTTGCTGCAGCCAGTTCACGTGCTTTCTGCTTGAGAAGCACAGCTCTGGGATCAGATTTTGTGTAAATTGCATGTCCGTAACCGTAAATAAGGCCGGCCTTGTCAAATGCCTCTTTTCTGATGATTTTTCCAAGGTAGGATTTGATTTCATCTTCATCATTCCAGTCACCCACATTTTCCATTATATTATCCATCATTCTGAGTGCTTTTTTATTTGCACCCCCGTGTCTTGGCCCTTTCATTGAACAGAGAGCTGCTGCAATAGCTGCATATGTGTCAGTATTTGTGGATGTTACTACATGGTTTGTGAATGTGGAGTTGTTACCTCCCCCGTGTTCGGCGTGAAGAATAAGCGCAAGGTCGAGAACCTGTTTTTCCAGTTCTGTGAAATGACTGTCAGGCCTTATCAGGTGAAGCAGGTTTCCGGCAGTTCCAATTCCCTGTTTCGGTCTGTGTATATAAAGGCTTTTTCCGTCATGGTAGTGTGATTTTGCCTGATATCCATAGGCTGCCATGGTGGGAAGTCTTGCAATCAGTTCAAGACACTGCCTTGTTACATTTTCAACACTGATGTCATCTGCCTGGCTGTCATAGGAATATGATACAAGAACACTTCTTGCCAGTTTATTCATAATATCCCTGCTGGGAGCTCTCATTATCATATCTTCGGCAAAGCCGTCAGGAAGATCTCTGAAGGAATCAAGAAGCATATTGAACTCTTCCAGTTCGGAAGCTGTAGGAAATTCTCCGAAAATAAGGAAATAAGCAGTTTCTTCAAAGCCGTTTCTGTTTTCTGAAATTATGTTGGTTACAATTTCATTTATATTTACTCCTCTGTAAAGAAGCCTTCCCTCGTCAGGAACCCGTTCCCCTTCATCAAAAATATACCCGTGTACATCCCCTATTTCTGTGAGACCTACAAGAACTCCTGATTCATCCTTGTTTCTTAAGCCTCTTTTTACATTATATTTTGTGTAAAGAGCTGGATCTATTTTATTTCTCTGAGCAATTTTTTCATCAAGTTTTTTTATAAAATCTGTCATAAAGGAAGCCTCCTGAGAATTCCTAACTGTAGATTAAGATTTCCATAAATTATGGTTATGTTTTAATTGTACAATACTAATATATAATTCTTAATCAGTACAGTTGTTTTCGACATTTGCTCATTTTCAGTTTTATGTTGAAAAGAGGCTGTTTTGTAAAAATTATTCTATTTATAAAAGGATATTATTTTCAGAAGAATATTGGGTGATTATTCCTGTCATATCAGCTGTTTGAAATGATTTTTGCCATGTTTGGCTGGCTGTTTCATTAAGCTCCACTTATATTTTCATTGAAATAAAAAAAATAGTTTTTTTAATGATCTTTTTGCTGAAAATAATGCAATTATCTGCCTGTTTATCAGTATTCTTTATATTATTACTTTCAGTTCATGTATGTATTGAAATGTTTAGAAAATGTTAAAAAACAGGAAAATAAGGGGTTTTTAATAACCGAGGGTTATTAAAGATATGAATATAAATAAGTTGACTTTATGTATGAATTAATCTAAGTTTTGGTTGACTTTAATAAAGCTGATTATTACCTGAATATCGTAGCTTGAAAAAACATTTTGATAAAAGGGTATTAACTTTTATAGGAGGAGAAAGAATGGATCGTAAACCATTGATCCAGCGAAAGACAATGATCTCTTACAAAACTGAAGAAAAAACAGTTTTAAGAGGTTATAATGTAAGCGATCTTGCAGAAGCTGGTTACACATTTGCTGACGGATTATTTATCCTTTACCAGGGTAGAATCCCTTCAGAAAACGAAAGAAGAATGCTCGATTATGAGCTCGGAGAATTCCTCGAGCACTCAATGTCACCTTCAGCTGTTTCTTCAATAGCTGTAATTAACGGACATCCAATGCTTCCAGCTGCTGTTGCTGCTTCAATCATGACTTTTGGTGGAGCTCACGGACCAGGAGCACAGCACGGATACATGCTTAAAAAATATCTCGACAGAGCTGCTGACCAGGGTAAAACTCCTGAAGAAGTTGCTGTTGAGTGTGTTAACGAATACATGGACTCAGGCAGAGCTGTTATGGGTATGGGCCAGCCACAGCACCTTGACGGTGACCCTCGAGCGGAACCAACTCACCTTACACAGGAAGCACTCGGAGTAGACGGTGTATACCTCAAATTCCAGAGAGCTCTTGAAGAAAAATTCTATGCAAGAAGAGCAGAAGAAGGAAGAAGCTATGTTGCTGTAAACATGGTTGGTGCTGGTAACACAGCTCTTGCTGATATCGGATTTGCTCCTAACGCTGCATGGGCTCTTGGCTGTACAGTACGAGGATACAGCTGTGCTGCACACGCTCTCTACACTCTTAAGAAAGGTAGAGCATGGGCTGCTTCAAGAAATGAGCCGATGGTTCAGATGCTTGACCTTGCTATGATCAAGTATGTTGGTCCGGAAGACAGGGCTGTTCCTTCACAGGATGAAAGAGCAGAATATGCTAAAAAACAGTTAGAATCAGGAGAATTTAGAAGATGGCTGATATAAAACACTCTGATCCAAGAATCGCACAGATGAAATTTGTCAAAAGGAAAGTTGAAGGTACTCTCAACGATCCTAGACTTAGATATGATTATTCAAACAGAGAAGTTGGAACACTTCCACCAGATGACAGAGAAGGATTCAAATGGGTTTCTGAAGTAGCATACAAAAACATCCACAGAATCGTTTCCAGAGGTTATGACACAACAGAAGTTGTAGAAGCTGGATATGGTATGACTGATGTTCTTTTTATCGACTACCAGGCTCGAATTCCTTTCGTAGAAGAAAGAGAAGTTCTTGACTACCTTCTTGTTGTAATGCTTGATGATGGTCTTTCAAATCCTGCAGTTCTTGCAAGAGCTATTGCAAGAGGTAAGAACTACATTACACAGTCATGTGGTGGTTCAGTACTTGCTTTTGGTCACGCATATGCTTCTTTCGATGCAACAGGTAAAATGCTTAACAAATACCTTGCTAAAGTAGAAGAAGAAGGTATGAGCGTTGCTGATGCTGCTGCTCTTCTTGTAAAAGAAAATGCAAAAGAAGATCACCTCGGTATTTCAGACAGATACCTTAAAGATCCTACAGCAAGAAAAATGCTTGACTTTGTTGAGAAAAAACTTCCTGCAGTAAAAGAAATCAAATATGTTCCTTTCATGAAAGAAGTTGTAAAAGCTGCTAAAGCACAGCTTGGTAATGTTGATGTTGATATTATCGGTGCTATGACCGCTGCAATGATGGATCTTGATTTCTCACCTGAAGCTGCTTGGTGTATCATGTCAGTAACAAGAGCTTTCGGAGCTTCTGCTCACGCTATCGAAGAACTCGAAAGAGAAAGCTTTGACTACCTTGGTTCACAGCTCACTCCAAAAGAATGGTATGACGGACCAGCTGACAGAGAAGTACCATCACTTGACACAAGAAACGGTTTTGCTGGTGCACAGGCTACAACTGCTAAAGAATGGCAGGATGCCTGGAAGGAAAAAGAGAAACTTTTCGGATCAGGATATGCAATTAAATTTTATATCGAAGATCCTAGAAAAGCTGCAACTTCTAGAAAATAATAATTTTTTTATTATAAGTCCCCTGTTCTCAGGGGACTTTTCTTCTCGATTCAGAGGATGGACTTTTTCCTTATGAATGCTTTTAAAATAAAAAAATTGTTTTATGAGATAATGCAGGAACCGGATAATTCCTCAGAAAAGAAAGAAAAACCAATAATAAAACCCTGATTATCTTTATCAGGGTTGAGGTGCGTTAAGGAGACTTGAAAATATGGCTGAAAATGTAAAAGATCTGTACGACAGAGCCAGAAAAGCATTCGAAGTAATCGAATTCTGGCCACAGGATAGAGTAGATGAAATGGTAGCTGCTGTTGCATGGAAACTCCAGACAAAAGCTGTTGCTGAAGATGTTGCTAAAATTGCTCATGAAGAATCAGGAATGGGTGTTTATGAGCACAAAGTAAGAAAACACGGCAAGATTAAAGGTATCATGTTTGAAATGAAAGGCAAGAAAACTTGCGGTCTTATCAAAGATGATAAAGAAAGAGGAATCAAGACTTATGCAAAACCAATGGGTGTTGTTGCAAATGTTGTTCCTTGTACTAACCCTACAATTACAACAGCTTTTATCGGTCTTTCTCTTCTTAAAACAAGAAATGCGATGATCTGTTCACCGCACCCAAGAACAAAGCAGTCAACTGCTAAAACAGTTAAATACGGAAGAGAGGCTCTCAAAGCTATCGGTGCTCCTGAAGACCTTTTCCTCTGCATTGAAGAACCTTCAAATGAAAAAACTGTAGAACTCATGTCAATTTCTGACTATGCTGTTGCTACTGGCGGTAAAGCTCTTATTAAAGTAGTACACGCTGCAGGTACTCCAAGTGTAACTGTAGGTGCTGGTAATGTTAGAGCTATCATCGATCCTTCAGCTGACCTTGTGAAAGCTGCTACATGCGTAATGCAGTCAAAAACTTTTGACAATGCAACTTCATGTTCATCAGAAAACGCTGTTTCACTCCACGAATCAATCTATGATGCTGGTATCGAAGAGCTCAAGAAAGTTGGCGGATACATGTGTACTTCTGAAGAGAGAGAAAAACTCAGAGCTGTTATGTGGCCTGACGGACATACTCTCAACAGAGACATTGTTGCTAAACCTGCTCTTACAATTGCAGAAATGGCTGGTATTGCAGTACCTGAAAACACAAAATTCATCATGGTTGAAGGTCAGAAAATCGGACCTGAAGACATGTTTTCAAACGAAAAACTTTCACTCGTACTCACAGTATGGAAATGGAATGATTTCGACACAGAAATGAAAACTCTCCTTGAAAACCTCAAGTTCTCAGGAATCGGACACTCATGTGCTCTCCACTCAGCTAAACCTGAACAGTGGGAAAAACTTGCTGAGTTCATTCCTACAGGTAGAGTTAACATCAACATGCCTAACACAATCGTAAACAGCGGTAGTTTCTTCGCTGGTCACGAGTACACAACAACAATCGGTTGCGGTACATGGACTGGAAACAGCCACAGTGACAACATCAACTACAGACACTTCATGAACACAACTAGAATGGCTGTTCCAATAGAAGAGTATGTACCAACTGATGAAGAAGTTTACGGTGACAACCTTGCTAAATGCAAAGAACTTTTCGGTGAATAATATTTACTGATAAATATTTTATTATACCCCGGTTATATTTACCGGGGTATTTTTTTACTTACTTTATGTATGACACCTGTATATACGGAACAGGTTGTACTGATCTGGCCATGAATATGATAATGTCTCATATCTTGGAATTGAATATAAAATAACGGGATAAAATAATGGAAATAAAAGCTGTAATATTTGATTTTGTTCAGACACTGGGCACTGCTGCAGAAGGGTATAAAGCTGCTGAAAAGAATTCACAGGAAAAATTATATGAAAAGCTGAAGATTGATGACTGGGACAGTTATAAAGATATATACAGGAAAGAGCGAAAGGAGCATTTTTTGAAATCTGATTTTTCAAGAAAAAATGTATGGCTTAAGATATGTTCTATTTATAAGCTGGAGCCGGATAATGAGTTTCTTGATAATCTTGAAAATGAATACTGGGAAATTGTGCAGAAAAGCATGAAACTGTTTCCTGAAACACTGAAAGTTCTGGCTGAACTGAAAAAGAAATATAAATTGGGGATGATTACTAATTCGCAGAAAGACGGAAGCACAAGGGCTCTTGATTCTGAGGATTATAATGAAATGTCAGAATATTTTGATCATATTATAATTTCTGCTGAAGGCGATATTCCTGCAAAACCTGATCCTGTTCCGTTTAATATGATGCTTGAAAAAATGAAAATAAATGCTGACGAGGCAGTTTTTGTCGGTGATGACCTGAGGGTTGATATCGAAGGAAGCATAAATGCAGGGATGAAAGCTGTGTGGCTGAAGCATTATTCTGTAAAAAGAAACTGGCCTGAGTGCAGTTTTGATATTCCTGTGATTGATAACCTTGAAAAATTGTATGATATCGATAAATTAATGTAAAAAGACTTGACTAGTGGTAAAGTAATCATTAACATGAATATTGGTTATGAATCTTTACCATTTAAAGACTTTTTATTATACAGCTAAGTATAAGAGCCTGACTAAGGCTGCTGACGTCCTCTGTATCACACAGCCTGCTGTTACAAAGCAGATAAAGCAGCTGCAGAGTCATTATGAAATAAAATTTCTCGACATTATCGGTAAGAAAGTTGTTCTTACCGATGCGGGGAAGCATCTGTACACAATTGCCGATAAGATATTTGATATGGAAAGCCAGGCAGAGGAAAGTATAAGAGATTTTCAGAATTTTACTAAGGGTAAAATCAATATTCTTTCCTGTGAAAGTTTCGGAGCTTATTATATTCCATATATTATCAGATATTATAATATCACAAATCCTGATATAAACATTTCAATGCAGATAAGCAGGAATGATGATATTATTGAAAATACTGCTGAACTTAACAATGATATCGGATTTATCTCGAAACCAATACAGAATCCCAAGATATCTGTGCACGAAATTCTCGAAGATGATATTGTTTTTATTGCAAGTCCGAAATATGAACTCAGCCGTCGTGATACATTGATTCCTGAAGATCTCAAAGGCTGTAATATGATTGTTCATGAGCAGGGATCTGTTACACGAAAAGTTGCCGACAACTTGATTAGAAAAAATAATATTGACCTTAATATCAGTTATGAAATATCAAACAGCGAAGCAATTAAAAGGCTTGTTCAGCAGGATCTTGGTGTTGCCTTTATTTCAAAGAACATGGTATCTGAAGAGGTTAAAAGCGGTAAGCTGGTAGCAGTTCCGGTTGAGGAAAAAGGGTTTAAAAGAAAATACTATATGATACATCACAGCGAAAAGTATTTTTCAAAACCGCTCAAAGATCTTTTTGACCTGATTCTTCAATGGTCAAAGATATACCCGACACCAATGTTTTAAAAACACGATGTTTTCCCCCAAAGGGGACATGTGGTCTGCCGGACAGCTATTGATAGCGGTTGGGCTGATGAAAAAACAGGACTTTTTTTCATCATGGGGAAAGGGTTTAACTGATAAAAAAGAGTAAATTACAAAGATTTTTATAAACCTTTCTGAAGATGATCTTCAGAAAGGTTATTTTTTGCACAGCGGAAAATAAACATTGGTTCAGGATAATCAGATAATTCCTCTTTTTTTAAGAATTGAAAATTCCAGTTCAAAACTGTCTGTAAAGTAGTTTTTTCCTATAAGAGATTCAATTTCCTCGATAGAAAAAAATCTGCCGTCGACAACTTCATCATTATCTATTTTAAAAGGGCCGTTATAAATTGTTGTATAAAGCATGGCAACTTCAGTTTCTGTAGTGTTTTCATGTATATATTTGAAAAGGAAATCAAGACTGGCAGGTTTTATTCCAAGTTCTTCTTCCGCTTCTCTTAAAACCGCTTCTTCGGGAATTTCTCCTGCTCCCACATGTCCCCCGACAGCAGTATCCCAGAGTCCCGGGTAGAGATCTTTTGAATCAGATCTTTTCTGAAGAAAAATATCACCTCTGTCATTGAAAATCTCGATATGAACAACCATCTGAATAAGGGATTTATCTTCATGACATTTTGACCTCGGAGCAACTCCTGCAGGATTCCCGTCAAGATCGACTAATTGCAGCATTTCATCTTTCATAAATATATTTTAGCAAAAATAAACAGAAGTTCATATCAAAATAAAAAAAGCTGCCGACCGGTGAAGGAAGACAGCTTTGAAAATATTCCAAACTGGAATGTTGGATTTGAATAAATATTTAAACCTAACTGATTCCGAGAAGTTTTATAGCTCCGATATACATTGCCATTGAAACCATCATTGCAATAAGAGGTGTTGTAATCCAACCGATAACGATATTGGTAAGAGTTTTAAGGTTGATTGTTTTTACACCTTTTACAAATCCGATACCAAGTACACCACCTACAATAGCTTGTGATGAAGATACAGGAACACCAACAATAGCATATATATTGAGAATAATAGACATAGAAAGTACAGCTACAAATGCACTGAACGGGTCAAGCTTTACTAGCTTTTCACCTACAGTCTGCATAACTCTTTTACTGTATGTTATAGCACCGAGACAGATACTTAATGATCCGATAATAAGTGCCTGGGGAATGTTAAGAAGACCTGTTTCGATATAAATACCTGTTACATTTGCAACATTGTTCGCACCGAGTGAATATGCTCCGTAACACCCTACAACTATGAGAACCAATCCTGAGTACAGAGTCCTGCTGAAAAATATTAAGTTTCAGTTTTGCAAGAAGCTTACTTAAGAGAGGGTAAAGTATCAGAGTTGCAATAACACATCCAACCGGAGTTCCATACCCAGCATGCAAATACTTTAGGTAGTTTTGAAAGGTCAACATGACCTATGATAATACCAATACCGATAATTGCTCCAACCATAGCCTGTGATGTTGATACAGGAAGGTTTAAATATGTCATTACAGTTACTGTTAATGCAGCAGCAAGTGCAGTTATGAAAGCTGTATTAAGGTTCTGCTCAACGAGACCGCTCAAAGTATGCATACCTGCAGCGCCCTGGAGTATTGAACCAAGAATAATCATAATACACAGCCAGAAAAGAGCAGTCTTGAACTTGACCATTCTTGAGAATACTGCTGTTCCAAATATATTTGCAGAGTCATTGGCACCCAATGACCAACCCATAAATATCCCGCTTAATAGCCTGAACATTTATTAAATCTTCCTTTTGATGATTGCGAGTTCAATTCTGTCAGATACATCTTCAGCAAGGTCTGAGATGTTACCGATAGCAATTATTACTTCCTTAAGCTGCATTTTTTCTGCAAGATCCATATCTGTGCTGTAGATATCTCTGATAAGTGCTCTTTCAGCAGCATCTGATTCTCTTTCTTTATCACAAACATCTTCACATTTGTTTAAAAGATCTTCTTCTTTGAAAAGACAGAAAGCAGCTTCTTTTGTGAGGTTGTATGCATCAATGTTTACATTAATAAGATCGATAAATCTTGCTTTGTAGTTTTCAGGAACTTTGATGTTCTGAAAAAAGATAATGTTACAAACAGACTGGAATGTGTTTGGTAATGTGTCGAAAGATTCGAGAAGACCGAGGATATCACCTCTTGATTCAGGTACAAGCGCTTTTTTGTAGAGCTCAAGAATTACAGATCTTCTTTCTGTGTCAGCTTCATGCTCTGCTGCGTGTACATCTTCCACTGCGTCTGCAAGTGATGCGTCAGCATCTTTGTTGATAAGGTCTGCGACAGTTTTTTTGAAAACGTCTCTTGTTTTATCAGTTTTTTCAAAATAGGTCTGAATTTTTGAAAAAATTGATTCCTGTTTTTTCCATAATTTTGCCATAGAGATTGCTCCTTCTTTTTTATTGTTCCTATATAAATTATGGATTTTAACTATTTTGGGAAAAAATGTCCAGAGATAAAAGATAATATTTATAACCGATAGTTATCAGTTTTTTCAATAGGCTTCTATACAGAAATGATGATTTTTCATAAAATAATGTATGGGATATTTTCTTAGATACAGGCTTAATTTAAAGATATTTCTTTCATTCATTTCAATTATAATAATAACCACGATAACAGCTCTGAGTATCGGGTATTCAACTATGAAAAAATCTATTGAACAGGAGCATATGCTGAGACTGGATGACAGTCTTAGTGCTTATTTCAATGAGCTGAAATTCAAGCAGGATGAATGTTATGCAGCTGTTAAAAATCTTTCTGAAGATTCTGATATAGCCCATCTTGTTGCTACAAAGAACAGGCGCGGTCTTGAAAAAAGCCTTGGACATTTTTACAGTATGGGGCTTTTTGATATTATTGAAGTTGAGGATGAGAACGGGGCTGTTCTTATCAGGGCACATGATCCTGAAAAAAGCGGTGATTTGAAGATATACCAGAAGATAATAAAGGAAGGGCTTAAGGGGCAGACTGTTGTCGGGTATGAAAGCGGGAAGTCCGGTATTGCGATAAGAGCTGTTGCGCCTGTTTCAATGAATGGCAAGATAACAGGACTCCTGATGTTCGGAAAGCTGTTTTCAGAGGATTTTGTCAGCAAAATAAAAAAGCTGACCGGTCTTGAAAGCGGTATATATAGAAACGGCAGCAAAATAATATCGACTTATGATGGTATAGATGTTTTAACTGAAAAGCAGATTGAAGAACTTAAAAAAGCCGGGACTCTTATTTTAAGGAAGGAAGAAAATAAAAACAGCTGTCTTTATAAATTCCAGGCACTCTACAGCGACAGGGATAAATTCTGGGGAGCTATTTCACTGCGGCTTGTGGAAAAAGATACTGAGCTGTATTTCTCATACACGGGAAGCCTTCTTTTTCTGATGATTATGATAGGTTTTTTCCTTTCTCTGTTTACCTATATTATTCTGGCGGCAAATATTAATCATTCACTCGAAAAAATAATAAACGGTATTAATAACTTCAATATAAGCAATGAAGGCGCACTGATTGATGTTCATTCTAATGATGAATTCAGGACAATAGCTGAAAGTATAAATAATCTTTCAATCAAGCTGTATAATTACAATAAGAAAGTGACAAAACTTCAGGATGATATGATAAAGTCTGCAAAACTTGCTGCTGTCGGGCAGATGTCTGCCGGTCTTGCCCATGAGATAAGGAATCCTTTGAGTTCCGTAAAAATGATGTCACAGATAATAAGAAGCCGGTATCTTAAGAACGGGGAAGGGATTAGTGAAATCTCAACAGTTCTTGAAGAGATTGACAGAATTAATAACCTGATATCAGATCTTCTTGAATTTTCCAAACCCGGCCCCATGAATTTCAGCAAAAATGATATCAATGATATTATAAGGAAAGTACTCAATCTGTATAAATATAATATTGAACATCAGAAAATAGCTGTAGAAACTTCTCTTGATGATAATATACCTCTATCCTGTCTTGATAATGAAAAAATCAAACTCTGTCTTATCAATTTTACTGTCAATGCAATCCAGGCAATGCATGACGGCGGAGTCCTGAAAGTAGAGTCAAAGCTTGATAACATCCGGATTAGGATTAAAATAAGTAATACAGGTAAAAAAATACCTGAGAAAGACATTGAAAAAATATTTGAACCGTTCTTTACTACAAAAAAAGAGGGAACAGGCCTCGGGCTTGCAATGACTAAACTGATAATTGAACGGCATTATGGTACGGTTTCAGTCGAAAGCAGTGAAAAATTGACTGTTTTTGAGATTGTTCTTCCGCTGAAACTAGATGATTATATTACTATAGTATAGGAGAATATCTTTATGGCTGCAGTACTTGTTATAGATGATGAAAAAAGTATACAGAAAAGTTTTACACAGTTGTTCAGCAACAAGTTTGAAGTACTCAATGCATACAACGGCAAGGAGGGGCTTGAAATCCTGGACAGTCATGAGGTTGATCTTGTTTTTCTTGATTACATGATGCCTGGAGAAGATGGTCTTGAAATACTGGAAAAAATCAAGAAAAAGGAACCGGGGATTCCTGTGGTCATGATTACTGCCCATGGAAGTTTTGAGACAATAATAAAGTCTACATCACTGGGGGCTTACGATTATCTGGAAAAACCGCTTGATATAGATAAGATTGAAATACTGGCGAAAAGAGCTGTTGAATCGAGGAAAATCTGTAAATATGTAAACACAATACGGGCTGAAAATATAAAAAACTATAACCTCAAGATGATTGTAGGTAATTCAGAGCCTATGCAGAATGTTTTTAAGGCGATCGGTAGGCTTGTTAATAATGATGTTTCTGTCCTTGTTACAGGCGAGAGCGGTACAGGAAAAGAACTTATTGCAAAGGCGCTTCATTACAACGGCAAACGGAAAAATGAGCCTTTTGTTGCTGTTAACTGTTCAGGCCTTACTGAGACACTTCTTGATAATGAACTCTTCGGACATGAGCCCCAGGCTTTTACCGGCGCTGTAACAATGAAGAGCGGTAAATTTGAAGCTGCAGGCGAGGGCACAATTTTTCTTGATGAAATCGGAGACATGCCGCTTAATATCCAGACAAAGCTTCTCCGTGTTCTTCAGGAAAAGGGAATTTCAGAGGCTTGGAGGCCTGAAGACAATAAAGCTCCGTGCAAGAGTGATTGCAGCGACAAACAGAAATCTTTCGGAAGAGGTTGAAAAAGGGAATTTCAGAGAGGACCTTTTTTACAGGATCAGTGTTGCTCCCCTGAGACTCCCCCCGTTAAGAGAGCGGAAAGGCGATATCTCCGCTGCTTGTTGATTTTTTTCTGAACAAGGCATCAGGCAAAATAGGAAAACAGGTTACCCAGGTTTCAGAAAATCTTATGAAAAACCTCATGGAACACAGCTGGCCCGGTAATGTTCGTGAACTTGAAAACCTTATCACAAGCTTCTGCATTAATGCCCAGGGAGAGGTTCTTACAAGTTCAGATTTCCCCACAGTTGATATCCGTGAAAGGGAAACAGACCCAGATAAAAATGCGGATAAGGGCGATCTCATGGCCAGTGTAATTGACCAGTATTTTGAAAACAGTGATGAGAATGAAAATCTTCTCCCATCTCTCTATGAGGAAATGGAAAGAAAAATGATTGAGAAAGCTGCTGTGAAATTCAACAATAATAAATCACTCATGGCCAAATATCTGGGAATAAGCCGGGTTACTCTGCAGAAAAAAATGAGTTCAGGTCCGCAGGAATAACAACCAGCCTGTCGGTTTCTGTTAAACCATTTTTCATTTAATAACATTTTTTAAACCTCACAATGTAAAAAAACTTATCATCATCTGATAAAACTGTTAACATTTTTTACTGATCCGCCTGCTTGCCTGGAAAGCCCTGTTTTTGGCAATGAAATTTATTATTTCATATAAATCTTTTATATATAATAAGTTATGAAATTAATTAAAAATATTTAAAAATTATGCAATAAACTGGCACATCTTATGCATATATGTCTCTGAAGGGGTTTCAAGGAGACAAATTATGGGAACTGTTTATTCTTCAGAAAAAAAGAAAGCAGGATTATTTTTCAGGAAAAAAAAATATCAGACAGATGACTGTTTCGGAAGGGCTCGAAATTGTGAGTTCGATCGTTGATGCAATGGATGGGAGCAGTGAAGGTTCTGATAATTTTGTTACAGCCAACAAAATTCTTGAGCTGGAAAACCAGTTTGAAAGTTATGAGAAATCCTTTTTGAAAGCTGTTGAGGAAAGACGGTGTCTTCCTGCATGCTGGGAGGAAATCTGGAAAATTAACAGGGCACTTAAAGAACTTGTTAATCATTTTTCTATGATTTTCAACAAGGAACAGATTTTCAGAAGTTCTGATTCATATTCTGTTTTTTATGATTACCAGAAAAGATTTCTTGATAATGTAAAATCTTTTTTCACTGATTACCTCAGTAACAGAAAATATGTTTATGAAATTCTTCTTAATAACCAGCTTGAACTTAAAAATTTCATGAAACTTTATTTCAGCAGAATCAATTCTGTCAGCAGTGATAATATTGCAGCAGTTGAATCACAGCTCAGAATTCTTGAATTGTTTGAAAAGGTAAATGAAATCAATGACAGAATTCAGAATTCCCTGAGCAAGATATATGTATCAACAGGGATCTAGAAGATTTAAGAAACTGATCGGGATTAGATGATCAGGATTCTGCATTTTAAAAAGGCAGCATAACAGCTGTTTTACTAAGGTTGTTTCCCGGTTTGTTAAACCGGTAAGCTATAGAGTTGTTCCTAGGGATCAGAAGATTCGTTGAATATGATGGTCTCTGATAAATACCGGAATGATTGCGAGTTCCGGTATTTATCACACTTTTTATTGAGGCAGAAAATAATGCCTGCTGAGGAGAATAATAATGTCAGTTAATGGACGTAATATAGATATACCGTTATCAGGAGCTTTTTTCTGGAAAAGAGTAAAGCTTGAAAAAATTGCAGAAGATTTCATCGATAAAGTGATCGGCATTGCCGAATGTGTGGAGAAGGCTGAAAATATCGACACTATGGAATCTTCTTTTAATGAACTGTCTGATTACTATTACGGAGTAATGGAATCACTTGAAAAATACAGCCTTCCATTCTGGTGGGAAGATTTTTTCAATGTAGAAAACGAATTAAAATCTCTCGTTTCTCAACTTATTTTCTATTCAAATAATATTAATTTTATTGAAATGAAAACCCCTTTCGAAGAAATGATTGAGCGGGAGATTTTGATTCTAAAAGATATAAAGAGTTTTTTTAAAGTCATGATGTCAGGTAAGGAGGGTATTGCCCCCGTGAAGGAAAGTCTTTTCAGTCACGAAAAAGAGTTTTCAGAAATATTGAAAGCTGTTTCGCAGGATTCAGAAAACAGGGATAAGGATGTTCTCTATTTTCCGGTTGTAAATATTTTTGAAAGAATCAGTAGAATTAACGAAAACATTTCAGAGTCGCTTGGTAAAATAACCATGGGTGCGGCAGTCTGATGCTACAGGAGAGATAAAATGAGTATCTGGAATATTTTTGCCCTTATCGGGGGACTTGCAATATTTCTGCATGGGATGATTATGATGAATAAGAATCTCACCTCAATAGCAGGTGAGAAGATGAAGTCTGTAATGCTTACTCTCACCAAGGGAAAGGTGAGGGGGTATCTTACAGGGCTTGGTATAACAATGGTTAACCAGTCATCATCTGCAACAACTGTTCTTGAAGCAGCTCTTGTCGGAGCAGGGCTTCTTACTTTCCAGCAGTCCCTTGCAGTAACTCTTGGTGCAGAGCTTGGATCAACATTTCTTCCACAGCTTGTTGCTTTCCCCTCTATCACCAAATTTTCAACGATTATTATTGCAATCGGTTTTTTTGCTTCGATATCAACAAAGACAAAGAAAGGAAAACATACTGCAATGACAATCCTTGGATTTGGTCTTCTGTTTATGGGTATGGACATGATGTCAGGTTCATTGAAACCTTTAAGATCATACCAGCCTTTTCTTGATCTTATGATGAAAGTTGAAGCGCCAATTCTCGGTATTATTGTTGGTGTACTCTTTACAATGATTATCCAGTCTTCAGGAGCAACAACAGGTCTCACAATTGCAATGGCAATGGCTGGCACAATTTCACTTGAACAGGCTGTACCTATAAACCTGGGTGCTGCGGTTGGAACATGTATCACAGCTGTTCTCGGAAGTCTTGCCCTCAACTGGGAGGCGAAAAGATCTGCTTATATTCATATCCTGTTTCAGCTGATTGGAGTTGTATGGATTTTTATCCTTCTGACAATTCCTTATCAGGGTGAAAGGCTTTATATCTGGCTTGTTAAATTGTTCTGCCTTAAAGTTCTTGGAACAGACAGCCTTGCAAGGCAGATTGCAATGGCATTTACATTCATGCCTGCAATAAACCATGTAATTGTATTTCCGACCCTTAAATGGATTGTAATGTTTTTTGACAGGATATGTCCGCCGCGTGAAGCTGATAAACCTTTCGGGGCAAAATATGTTCATGATAGCCTGATAGAAGAAAGTGTTGATCTTTCACTTGAAATGGCTAAGAAGGAAATTGTTCGGGTTGCTGAAATTATTACAGAAATGTTTGATGGTGTTAAAAAAGCCTTCAACAGCAAGGATGAAAAAGTCGTATATGATATATGCCAGGAGGACTCAAAAGTAGACCTTCTTCACAGAACAATTATACCTTTTCTTGCCAAAATATCTCAGCAGGAACTTGAAAAGAAAGAATCTGAAAGAAGCATGAATTACCTTTATATTGAGAATGAACTTGAATCAATAGGTGATGTTATTGATAAAAACATCATGCCGCTTGCAGGAAAAATGATTGAACATAATCTTACCTTCTCTGAAGAGGGATTCAAGGAACTTGATCATCTTCATAAGAAGGTTATGAAAAACCTTAATCTTCTGCTTGAAGCGTTAAGGGATGAGGATCCAGTTATTGCCAAGAAAATAAGGGAAAAATATGCAGACCTTGACAGCGAAAACTATAAAGATCTTCATATTGAAAGACTTCATCTCGGCCTCAAGGAGTCTCTTCAGACATCTTCGATCCATCTTGATCTTCTCAACTATCTGACTCTTATCAATGGTCATATACTTTATGTTGCAGAAAGGATCATGTGGCTTGATTCATCAGTGAAGAAAGCTGTTTAATTAAAGATTCTGAAAAACAAAACTTGCGGTGGTGCAGGTGGTTTTACGGAAAACAGGTTAGGGAAATATATAAATAAAAGCTGCAGTGAGGGGATATCTCCAAACTGCAGCTTTTTTTTGATAGTTTCTGAATTTGTATAAAATAGAACTGGCAAACATCAGAAAGGTATTATTTCCATAAAATTATCAGGCTTACCCTCATTTATTCTCCATTCTTTTTGTGTCACCGATTTTCTGAAATTCCTGTCATGACTTACAACAAGCAGGGCGCATTCAATTTTAATGAGCGCTTCTTCAAATGATACTATAGAGTTTATATCCATGTGATTAAGCGGTTCATCAAGAATAATAAGATATGGATTTCTCAATATCCCTTCAGACAGGATCAGCTTTTTCCATTCTCCCGGACTGGGAGAATGAGTTTCCATAATTTTGGATGCATCTGACCCCAGTCTTGAAAAATTTGAATAAAGCATCCCTTTTTCGCTGTCAGGAAGCAGGCGAATCCTGTTTAAAAGCATCTCTTTTTCCTTTTTACCAGGCTCCTGCGGAATATAGAGTATTCTGTCTCTTTCAGTCTCAGACTGTTCTAAAATGTGATTAATGAGTGTTGTTTTTCCTGTTCCGTTATTGCCTGTTATTGATATCTTTTCTCCAGGTTTCTGTACAAGATCGGGGAAAGACAGGTTTCTGCTCCCCAGGCTGATTGTTCCCTGTTTTATGCTTACAATACTGTCTCTACGGCATTTGATGTCTGATATTGTGATTCCAGCCTTTGACTCGGAATGAATATTTATTTCAGACAGCTGTTTTTCCTTTTTTCTTATTCTGCCGTCTATCTGCTTGTACAGCTTGCCTGCATGTCCGTCTTTTCCCGTAAGGCGGGCAAGATCTATTTTTGCCTTGGCATCATGGTCTTTTCCTGAAATCCCTTTTTTTGATCTCTGCCTGTCTGCGTTGTCAGCCTTGTTTCTTCTCTGTCCAGATTCTGCTTTCAGTTTAATAATTTCAGATTTTATTTTTTTATAATTATTTCTGCTGCTTTCCCTTTCGAGTTCCAGCTGCCTCAGTACTTCCGTGACAGAGCCTCTCCTGTATTCTGCAGATCCGTTTTCAATTAAAATTGTATTGCTGCAGAGTCTGTCGACAGGTACCCTGTCATGGCTGACTATGAGCCCTGTTCCTTCAAAAAAGGAAAGAGCTTCTGTTATTATCATGCGGCCTTCTTCATCCAGGTGATTGAATGGTTCATCCATTGCAAGTATGTCCGGATTCCGGTAAAGGGCGCATGCTGTCTGGAGCCGTTTTTTCTCACCTTCGCTCAGAGCAGCTGATAATTCAGCCGGGGATTCTGAAAACCTGTTTGATGAATCATAAAAAATATCAAACCATTCCTTTTTGATTTTAAGAAGGGATGCGAGTTTTCCTGCATCAGATCCCCTTTCAAAGAATGAATAAAAGAAATCAGAAAGATCCGGCTCATCTATTTGAAATTCCTGGCTGCAGTAAAAGAAACTCCCTGTTTTCTTTATGCTTCCGGATGTGGGAGCAAGTGTTCCTTCCATCAGTTTCAAAAGAGTTGATTTCCCTGATCCGTTATTCCCGCAGACAGCTGTCCATCCTCTGCCAACAGAGGCGGAGAAATTGTCTATTATGTAATTATTCAGACCCGGGTAAGTAAATGAAAGATTTGAAATTTTAATTGATGTATTGTTTTCGGGCATAGTGCATCTCCTTTTGTTGAAAAAGCGGCACTTCAGTTACCCTGATGTTCTGTATGTGATAAAGGGTAAAGAAGAAAATATGGAGAAAGAAACTGCCGCACCTGCTCTCTGTAATTATTTTTGAGAAAGGCTGTCTGTTTCTGACTCTTTTATCTTCTCATTATCCCTGAATACTCCTGATATTTTCTTGATGTGATTCTGATAAAACATATAACGTTCTTAAATAATAATCAACTATTAATATGCAGTGAAATAATAAAAGTTGACAGGAGCAATAATATAGTGGACAATGTCCAATAAAAGGTTTTGAAAGGAGATTTCAATGGTAAATCTTGAAGTTATTGAAAAAATCAGAAGTTTTAACAGGTTTTATACAAAAATACTTGGATTGGTTGATAATAAGATTTTAAAAACAGATTATTCACTGCTTGAATCCAGGATATTATTTGAACTCTATTATCAGGAAAAAATGACATCAAGCGATATTGTGAAAGAATTAAACATAGATCCGTCATATTTAAGCAGGATAATTAAGAAATTTGAAAAGGAAGGATTGCTTGAAAAACAAAGATGCAGTAATGACTCAAGGAAACAGATTATAAATCTTACTGATAATGGAAAGGATGTATATTTGCATCTGCAGGATATATCCAATGATCATATAAAGTCTCTGATTGATGATCTTTCAGAAAAAAACAGAAACAGACTGATTGAAAGTATGAATAGTGTCAGATCAATTCTGAGTGAAGATGAAGATACTGGCTTGATTACAATAAGAAATCACAGAACAGGCGATGTCGGATATCTTGTTCATCAGCATGCGTTGTTCTATTCCCGTGAATATGGTTTTGATATTTCTTTTGAATCCTATGTTGCACGGCCGATGCTTGATTTCATAGAAAATTACAATGAAAAAACGGAACATTTATGGGTTGTTGAAAAAAACAACAGAATAATGGGTTCTATTGCAATTGTAAATGTTGATGATGAAACTGCACAGTTAAGATGGTTCCTTCTGGAACCGGAAGTCTGCGGGAAGGGACTCGGGAAAAAACTTCTTAAAACAGCTGTAGATTTCTGTAATGAGAAAAAATATAAAAAAATTATTCTTTTGACTATGAGTGAATTACTTACTGCCAGAGCTTTATATGCACGGTATGGTTTTAAACTAAAAGAAGCAGAAAAACATGAAATATGGGGACGCCTGCTTGAAGAGGAACTCTGGGAGCTTGAACTTAATTAAATATTAATCTGTTTTAATAACTATATCCGCAGTTTTAAGTTCTTTTCCGCTTACTTTCAGTTTTATCTCTCCCGCTTTCTCATCTGACTGAACAAGCACAACCAGCTGACCTGAGAAAAGCCTCATTTCAGGTTTGTGGAAAAGATCAAGCGATGCGGAATCCCCGTTACATGCAGCCCTGTATTTTCCGGCCCCCGACACCCTGAATGAGATTGAATTGTCTGCAAGGGGGCAGAAATTTCCCTCACTGTCTACGGCTGAAACCGTGACAAAGCTTATATCCCTGCCGTCTGATCTGATAACTGATCTGTCAGCTTCGAGTTTAAGCTCTGCAGGTTTTCCTGCTGTTTTTATGATTTTTTCAGCTGCAGCTTTTCCCTCCCTGTCATATGCAACTGCTTTCAGTTCTCCCGCCTCATAGACTGTGTCTGTCCATCTCAGCCTGTATCTGTCAAGTCTTGAATTCCTGTCCTTTTTCCTGATCCCCTGACTCTTCCCGTTTATGAAGAGTTCAGCGCTGTCATAGCTTGTATATACAAACACAGGTGTTTTTTCCCCCTCTCTGCCTGCCCAGTTCCAGTGGGGAAGTATGTGAAGGGTGGGGGATTTTTTATTCCATACGCTCCTGTAGAGGTAGTATCTGTCTTTTGGTATTCCTGCCAGATCGCAGATTCCGAAGTATGAACTCCTCGAAGGCCACTCATCATCATATGGAGTCGGCTCCCCGAGATAGTCGAAGCCGGTCCAGACAAACTGCCCGATAAGCCAGCTCCTGTCATCAGAACAGGCAAAATCCTCATCCGGAATGTTTGACCAGTGGCATGCTTCAAGGTCGTATGATGAGCACTGTAGGTCCTCATACTTGGCCATTTTTTTCTCAATAGAAGGGAATTTATATATTCCCCTTGAGCTTACAGTCGATGCAGTTTCAGATCCCAGTATTAATCCCTGAGGGAATTTTTCATAAGCCTCTTCATAGAGATGTACCCTGTAGTTCATTCCCGGAAGCTCTATCTCTGCCCCGAAACCTGAATTCATTACAGCTTCTACCTGGTCCATTCCCACAGTTACCGGCCGGGTGGGATCTTCCCTGTGGAATAATTCCTGAAGATATTTTACCAGTTTTTTCCCTTCCGTTGTGAGCTGGTCAGGGATTTCGTTGCCGCAGCTGTACATTACAACCGATGGGTGGTTTCTTACCCTTCCTGTGAGGTTTACTATATCTTTTTCCGCCCAGCTGTTAAAAAGAAGGTTATAGCCGTTTTTCATCTTCGGTGTTTCCCATTCATCAAAGCTTTCAGCCATAAACATGAATCCCATTTCATCACACATCTCAAGCATGCATGGAGTAGGCATGTTATGGGATGACCTGATTGAATCACAGCCCATGTCTTTCATAATCTCAAGCTGCCTTCTTACCGCAGATTCATTGACTGCAGCACCCAGTGCCCCAAGGTCATGATGGAGGCACACCCCTTTGAACTTTCTCACCCCGCCGTTGAGTTCGAATCCTTTTTCAGCTGAAAAGCTGATCTTCCTTATCCCGAACCTTATTATCTGTCTGTCTATTTCAATTCCCTCATTAAAGAGTGAAAGTTCAGCAGTATAGAGATCCGGGGTTTCCGGGCTCCAGAGATCAGGAAAGGGGATTTCAAGGATCTGTTCAATTATGTTTTTTTTCCTGTCATTATCCTGCAGGTTGTTTCCTGTTTCTATGCTGTTCCCTGTTTCATTCATTTTTTTACTGCAGCAGGGAGTCTCTATATTTTTAATCCGGCAGGGACTATCATCAGCAGTTTCTCTGGTATTGCTTAAGGATTTATAAGTTTCCGATTTTATCCCTTCATTACCTGCTTCTGTCTGTACAGAGATTCCCGATGTTCTTTTATTGCTGTTTTTATCGAATATGACAGTATTGAGTTCCAGACAGCTTCCGCAGACTTCCGACTGTATTCTAACAAATGCTTTTTCTTCTGATATTTCAGGGGTTGTTACAAATGTTCCCCATTTCCTGAAGCCGTATGCAGGTTCTTCAATCAAATAGACATTCCTGTACAGCCCCGCGCCGGGATACCAACGTGATGCCTGCTCCCTGTTCTCTAGCCTCACTGCGATAATATTTTTCCCCTTCCTGATAAGGGATGTTATATCAAAGTAAAAATAGGAATACCCGTACGGCCATGTACCTGCTTTTTTCCCGTTTATATAGACTTCAGCATTGCTCATTGCCCCGTCAAACTGAATTATAATTCTTTTACCTCTGCCCGGTTTTCCGGAAGATCTGAAAATAAACCTGTACCATCCTGATCCGATATGGGGAAGTCCTCCTGTCCTTCCTGTTTTCACAGAAGGGATTTCTTCTGTATTCTGAAGTATTGCGACATCCTGTATATCATTTTTCTCATTAAATGGACCTGTAATTGCCCAGTCATGTGGCACATTTATATCTTCCCATCCGGAATCATTGTAAAACAGAGATTCAGCATTCCCTGCAATCGGATCTCCTTTCCTGAATTTCCATCCTTTTTCAAGTTTGAAGATCTGTCTGTGATGGTTTGATTCCGGGCAGATTTCAAGGTGTTTTTCTGAGATTGCGGTATTGGAAATATTCTTTTTCATTTGATATCCGGTTGTTTTTGTTTAAGAAAGATCAGGCTGACCTTTGTTAATTATAAGCGTTCAGGATGGTAAAGGAAAATTAATTATCTGATAAATATTTTGTAAAATTCTACAGGATAATACTGTTATCTGATTATGCAGTATCAGATCTAAATCATAATAAAACAGAAATTACAAAAACTGCTGAATAAATAAAAACAAACTCAAGAAACAGATCAGAAATAATATTCATTGAGAACCCCTTTGTTTCTGCGTTCAGTCCTTTTTTAAAGAGTTTTGTCAGTTTTTTTATTGCCAGAAAAAGATAAACAGGTATGCCGAAAAGCTGGTAAGCTGTGATATAACCCATGATGACCGCATATATGACTGAAGCTGCAGCAGCAAGTGATTCGAAGATGATAATGTACCTGGAAAATGTTTCACCGGAAATTATTGAAAGTGTTTTTCTTCCCGCTTCCCTGTCTCCTGTCATGTCGCATGTATTGTTTACTGTAAGAATCTGTGCAACTGTGAAAAACAGGGGAAGTGATGCAGTAAATGAAGAAGCTGTGAATGTGCCTGTCTGTACAAAGCAGACAAGCATAAAAAGAACTGTTCCCAGAAATCCCCCTGCTGCGATTTCTCCGAAAGGGGTGAATGATATGGGTCTCGGCCCTGCTGTATAGAAGAAGCCGACTGCCATGGAAAAAGCTCCTAGCGGGATAAGCACAAGCCCCTTCCAGAACGCAAGAACAGTTCCCGTTACAGCTGCAAGAAAAAAAAGTGAAAGAGCTGTAATAAGAGCATTTCCCGGGTCGACATTTTCATGGATAAGTACTTTATCTTTTTCCATGTTGTGTTTTTTATTGTCAACACCTTTAAGATAATCGAAATATGTATTGAATGCAGTTGTTCCCATATCAATGCAGAGAACAGCAGCCAGCATAAGAAGGGCGGCTCCTGTATTGAATGTTATTCCGATTGAATACATATAAGCTGTTGCAGCTGCATAGGTTCCTATACTTACTATTTTTGTCCTGATTTCTATTATTGAATAAAACTGTTTCAGATTCATATGATTATTTTGATTTTCTGTTTACTGAAGACTGATAAAAAAACCGGGATATTTCCCGGTTTTTATTGTTATCTTTTTACAGCATCAAGGTCGCCTGATATGGTCAGAATATTTCCTTTCAGTTCTGCCTTCAGAGTACCTTTCCAGTAATACATTGATTCAGGAGAAGCCCCGTCCTTGAATATTTTACCTGTTTTTTTACCGCTTCCGGGAGCAACTTCTTTTCCTCCCGGTATAGAAGAATTCCAGACCTTTTTCCAGTCAACTTTATCTGCCATACCGTTTGAAGAGAAGTCTTTTGAAATAACCTGAGGTTTCCCTCTTGGAATGAATCCTATTGCTCTCTTTTCAAATGATCCGTCAGGCAGTGAGATGTTGCCGTTTCTATCTGTAATAATTTTATAAGCTGTCCCCCTGTGTGTATACTGTATTGTTATTACACCGTTTACATTTTTTGCATTAAGATTGTCGATTTTTGCCTGTTCAGAACCTGCAACACCGAAAAGAAAAAGTCCCCTCAATCCATCTGCAAGGGCATTTTTCCCTTTTACATCGTATCGATACGGCTGAAACATTTCTGTTGATTTTTTTATTGAAGCACCCGAGACAGCGTCATAGTGGTCTTTATCAGCTGCCATGTATCTTATAGGTCCTTTAAATGAAAAGTAACTTGTTTTTGTCTTGCCTGAAACATCTACCTGGTAATCTATTGAAAGATCAGCAGCAAAAACAAATCCTCCGAGCAGAAACATTAATAATACTGTTATCAGAATTTTATTTTTCACTTCTACAACCTCCATGATTTTTTGATTGTTGATAATAAAATTATTCAACGATTATTGATATATGTCAATTATTTTCCTATTATTTCTATAGGAATAAGGCTTAAATGTGTTAAATATACTGGACTTTTCATCCTTCGCATTTGATAATTATTATATTGAACTGTATCAGTTTAAAAATAATTGAATATTATGAAAAAGAAATTATATATGGAGGCTGTATGGATACCAGGAAAATTGTAATACTTGGCGGCGGTTATGCCGGTATAGAGGCTGCCGGGAAACTATATAAACACTTCAGGAAAGACAAATCTGTTGAAATAACTGTAATTGACAGGAATACATATCATACACTCATGACAGAGCTGCATGAAGTTGCCGGTTCCAGGGTAGTCCCTGATTCTGTGATGATAAGCTACGAAAGAATTTTTTCCGGAACAGATATAAAGCTTGTCAGTGATAATATAATTGGAATTGATTATGAGAAAAAGATACTTGTTTCTGATTTGAATCGTTATGAATATGATTATCTGATATTGGGAACAGGGGGTGCTCCTGAATTTTTTGATCTTCCCGGAATACAGGAAAATTCATTTTCTCTCTGGTCTCTTGAGGATGCAGTCAAAATCAGGGAGCATATTGAGGAGCAGTTCCGTCTTGCCGCAAAAGAACCTGATAAAGACAAAAGGGAAAAGATGCTGACATTCACGGTTGCAGGAGCAGGGTTTACAGGTATAGAGCTGATAGGCGAGATTGCAGAAAGAAAAGATATACTGTGCAGGAGATATCATATAGATGCAAGTTGTGTAAACCTGATTGTGATTGAAGCACTTGATTCGATTCTGCCGATTATTGAAGAAAATCTGAGAGCAAAAGCGTTTAAGTATATGAGAAAAAAGGGAATTCAGGTATTTCTCGGGAAAAGAATACTTGAAGTTTCAGATGGAAGCGTTGTTCTTGATGATGGGACAGAAATTGATGCAGGTACTTTTGTCTGGACCTGTGGTATTCATGGATCTGAATTTACTTCCCGCATTGATATAGAAAAAGGGAGCGAAGCATTCGGTAAATGCAGCATTGCATCGGCAAGCGGAATACACGGTATGAGCGGAAGCAGGTTTGAAGTAGATGAGATCAGGTTAGTGGCAAAGAGGGGGAGGATACTTGTCAATAAATTCATGCAGACTCCTGATCATCCTGATATCTATGCTGTCGGTGATAATATGTGGTTTATTGAAGATGAAAAGCCCCTTCCCCAGATTGTTGAGACAGCACTTCAGACAGGTAAAACAGCAGCTGAAAATATAATTGCAGATATAAAAGGTCTGGAAAAGAAAGCCTTTAAATCAAACTATCACGGGTTCATGGTCTCAATAGGGAGCAGATATGCTGTTTCAAATGCAGGAGGGCTGAAGCTTTCCGGTTTTTTTGCGATGGCTATGAAGCATATTGTCAATCTTCATTATCTTTTCGGTCTTGCCGGCCTGAATACTGTATGGGGGTACCTGAAACATGAGTTTTTCGATATGAAAGACAGGCGGACTTTTATCGGTGAACACCTTTCATGGAAGATTCAGGGTTGGTGGGGAGTTCCTCTCCGGCTCTGGCTGGGTATTATGTGGCTTGCCGAAGGTGCCAATAAGATTGGTGAGGGATGGCTCTCTTTTTCTTCAGGCTCAAAATCCGGATGGATGTTCAGCCCGGGAGTAATACAGAGAGGTGTTGAAGTTGCACCTGATGCAGTAGGTTCAGCGACAGGAGCAGCGGAAGGAGCGGCTGAGTATGCTGCAGATGTGGTAACAGCAGCGACAGGAGCAGCGGAAGGAGCGGCTGAATATGCGGCAGATGCGGTAACCGCAGCGACAGGAGCAGCGGAAGGAGCGGCTGAATATGCGGCAGATGTGGTAACCGCAGCGACAGGAGCAGCAGAAGGTGCTGTTGAAATAGCAGCAGATCATATTGCCTGGGCATTCGGTAAAATATGGGATACAGGCAAATCAATTATTCCGTATGATTCCTTTATTGTTACATGGTTCAGGGAAACTTTCATGGATAACATGATGGCTTATATCAGTTATCCCCTGTTTCAGTTAATGATAGTTTCAGTTGAAATTGCTATAGGGCTTGCCCTTCTGGGCGGACTTTTTACATGGCTTGTAGCTGCAGGATCTATCGCAATGTGCGGTGTATTTATACTTTCCGGAATGTTCAGCTGGGATCAGCTCTGGTTTGTATTTGGAGCTTTTCTCCTTCTCGGCGGTGCAGGCAGGAGTTTCGGGTTTGATCACTGGGTAATGCCTTTTATTAAAAGACTGTGGAATGCTTCATCAATAGCCAGGAAAACTCATCTCTATATAAATGAACCTGTCAGCAGAAAGAAGGGTAAAATAAACAAGGCTGAAGGAAAAAATAAATAAATACAAGGACTGGATATTTGGTTAACGCAGTTTTAAACAGACTACATTTGGAAAAGGATCTTGAAAAGGTAAGGGAAGTAATCCTTTCTGCTTCTGATGATTCAATTCCTGTTGTCAGGGAATGTATTGAATCAATTGTTGCTTCAGGCGGGAAAATGCTCCGCCCTTTGTTTCTGATATTATCATCCCGGATAGGGGGTGCTGACCCTGAGAGGGTCTACCGGCTTGCTGCTGGAATTGAGCTTCTTCATATATCTTCCCTTATTCATGATGATATTATTGATAACTCCAGTAAAAGAAGGGGAATCCCCGCAGTACACAAAGTATATGGTGTAAAAAACGGAGTACTTCTGGGCGATTATTTTTTCTCACAAAGCATATCGCTTCTGACAGAAAAAATGATGATGGAAAACAGTTCTGCCGCTGCAAAGACTGTTTCGAGGATTTGTGAGAGCGAGATACTGCAGAATATTGAGAATGCGGAAAAAGACTTCAGGTTAAGGACTTATATAAGGCATATTACCGGGAAAACTGCTGTGCTTTTTATTCTCAGTTTCCATCTGGGAGCTGTTGAGGGGGGATGCTCAGGAGAGCTGCAGTCAGTATTCAGAAAGATCGGATATAATACCGGGATTGCTTTCCAGATTATAGACGACATACTTGATTTTACAGGCAGGGAAAACAAGGTCGGAAAACCTGTGGGAAATGATCTGAGAAACGGAATTATAACTGCGCCTGCGATTTTTGCAGTACAGGAAGATCCTTCAATGGTTAATCTGCTGAGCTCTTCCAATCTCTTTAATAAAAGCAAAATAAATAAATTTATCAGTATGACAGTAAAGAACGGAGCAATTGGAAGATCCCGAAAACTGGCTTCCTCCTACACTGACAGGGCAATAAAAGAGATAGGTAACCTGCCTGAAGGGAATGTTAAAACTGCACTACATGAACTTGTAAGCTCCCTTCTTGTCAGGGATTATTAATTCAGGGAGACAGCTGTACAGGGTATTTCCCTCCTCTGTTTTTCTCTGAATAATTTTCAGTTTTATATACATGATCTTCAGCCAGTTTTTGTTTTTCAGTATTTTCTGATTGATTTCAAAATTAGAAATAAGAACTGCTGGATTAATAAAAAATGAGCAGATATGTCTGTCATTTAATATTAAAAAGAAAGGAAAGATTTATGAATATTTCAGATATAATCAATAAAAGGCATGCTGTTAAAAGTTTTGATCCTGACAGGACGATAGAGCTTGATAAAATAAAGCAGCTTGAAAAAATATTAAGGCTCAGCCCTTCATCAGTAAATCTTCAGCCCTGGCATTATATTATTGCAGGTACACAAGAGGGAAAGAAGCTGATAGCGGAATCAGCAACAGGCCAGTTCGCATATAACAGGGATAAAATACTCAACGCTTCTCTTGTTGTTGTCTTCTGTTCAAAGAAATCTCTTGATGATGAATATCTTAAAGGATTGATTGAGCAGGAGGATAAGGACGGCAGGTTTAAAGATGACAGGGCAAGGGAAGTTCAGTATGGTGTTAAATCCGGTTTTTCAGATCTGCACCGTAAAGAATTCCATGACCCGGAAGAGTGGATGAAGCGCCAGGTTTATCTTTCTGCCGGTTTTTTTCTCATGGGTGCAGCTTCCCTTGATATTGATACCTGTCCCATGGAGGGATTTGACAGCAGAAAGCTGGATAAGCTTCTCAGTTTAAATAAAAGGGGATTTGAATCTTCTGTTATTGTTGCTGCAGGATACAGAAGCAGCGATGATTTTAACGCATCTCTGCCTAAATCCAGACTGCCTTCAGATTCAGTTATAACAAGGATCTGAAAAGCCGCTTTTACGGGAGACTTAAACAATACAATCTGTCAGATCAGACTGTTGAGCAGTTTTTTATCTTTTATTCTGATTCCGGGATATCCAGTACCAATTGCTTCTTCAGAAGCAAGTTCTTTCAATACCCTGTTGAGATGTCTGACTGATGTTCCCAGCATGGAAGCCAGGACCTCTTTTTCCGGTAGAATAATCACATTGCTGCTGCCTGATTCAGGACGAGTCATTATATAGAGTGCAAATCTTGATTTTACCGGAAGAATATGGCCAAGTATCAATGAGGTTGAAAAGTAAAGTTTATCGACAAGCTGCTCAATAATAAATCTCAGAAAAACAGGATCTTCAAGACCGTGTTTCCTTACTTTATCCATTGGTATACCAAGAAGAACAGATGGTGCTGTTGTCATTACTGCAGTGGAGGCAGGATTGTTATTCAATATTTCCACATCCCCGAGTGCAGTAAGCGGTTTTGAGATTGCGACAACAGCCAGGGTCCCGTTTGCATTGTAATGAGCACATCTCAGTTCCCCTTCCACAAGGAGGTAGAACATTGGAATTTCTTCCTGCTCCGGGAAGATTGTTTTATAGGATTCAAATCTGTACATTTTCATGTTTTCAATGAGAACTGAGTTGAGAATATTTTTCAGACTGTATTTATCTGTATAATAATCAATTGTTTTGCCGGTGGTTTTCTCTTTTTCCAATTTAATATTCTTCCCTTAAATATCTCCGGATTGTTCCGGTAGTTAAATATTACTGTTTCCCGCAGTTTTTACCTGTTCTGCTTTTTTCCACTATATCATTATAACAGAAGTCATAAAGGACAAATGTCCTGTATAAAGAAACGAGCTCCCTGTATATTCAAATTATAACTGCAGCAGGAGGCGGTTGGTAATGTTTAGAAAAATACCATTATTTATATCTTTTATTATGGTGGAAAAGTCAGAGTCTGCGGAATCAGGTAATAAACTAGATAATAAACTAGATAATAAACTAGATAATAAACTAGATAATAAACTAGATAATAAACTAGATAATAAACTAGATAATAAACTAGATAATAAACTAGATAATAAACTAGATAATAAACTAGATAATCCTGCAGAACTGGACAGCGGAAAAAAATACTCCCATTATTCAGATATTGCAGAGGGAAATGCCCTGAATGATGCGGAACGGGAAGCAAAGTCATTGCTGTACAGGATGGTTTGATTTAAAAACAGCTGCCAGTTTTCAGGCAGCTGTGTGGTTTCTTTATTTAATATTAAAGAGTTATATTTTAATTCTGTTAATATTAATGCCTTCAGACTGGACTGCTCTTGAATATTTTATTCCCGGTTTTCCGAAGACAAGAACACCCCCTATAATGTGGTCTTCCGGAATTCCCAGCTTTTTCCTGAGGTAGGGAGCTATTTCTGTCAGTACCCATTTGACCATTCCGTTCCAGAGGGTTGCAATTCCTGATGCATTTGCTGCCAGTTCAAAGTAGCTCAGGGATATTATGCAGTCTTCCATGGCAGTTGTTGCTGATTCAGGGGCAGATGCAATAACCATATGCGGCGCTCCGCGGAAAAGTACATCGATATTCTTTTTCAGCCACAGAACCTGGAATTTTGCAAGAAGAGGAAGGTTCCTGTTTTTATTACCCCTGTCTGCTTCATCCCTGATTGCAGAATAGAAAAGTTCCTTTAATTTGTGGAAGTCCTCTTTGTTGTCAGACACGGAAAGCAGGACACTGTTGTCATTGTGACCTGTCGGTGCATAGGAGGCAGATTCCAGAAGAGTACTGATCTGCTCATCTGTGAGATTTTCATCTTTGTATTTTCGTACAGATCTTCTGGTTTTTATCATCCTGTTCAGAAGATCCGGGTCAGGTAGTCTGTTTTCTACCGGCAGGCTTTCATCCGGATTCTTTCCGAATATGGATATAGCCCCTTCAGGGCAGACAGCCAGGCAGTGCTGGCACCTTATGCAGTGGTTTTCCTTACCATCTTTGAGGTAAGGGTATTCCCCCATTACAATTATCATTGACGGGCAGTCCTGGGCGCAGAGCCCGCATCCTGTGCATTTTTCTTCATTAATTTCAAAATCAAGCATGAAGAATATGATAATGTTTTTATTTTTCTTTTCAAGCATTATCAGGCTCTATTCGGATAAAAAAGACAGGGAGAGTATGCTGTTTAAGAATATCCAGGTTTTAAACCCCTTGTTGCCTCTGTTCTAAATACGTTTTCACACTGCAGCAGAGGGATTCCGCGGTTTGTGAATAATATGTTCAGTCAGGTTTTTGTTGATCAGACCTTCCGGCTTTTTGTGCCGGATGATACAGGGGGCATTATAAAATGTTTTCAGTCGTTTTTGGATTAATTTATACCCTCCGGCACCTTGTACAGCCGAGGACATGAAGGTGGTTTTTTCTCTTCGCAGTGCTGCCGTCAGGCAGGGGTTCAGCATTATTGACTATGAAATATCTGCCCATAACATAGCCGTTTAACGGGATTTCCTTTTTGCATACAGGGCATATCCGCTTTTCTGTCCCTCCCGGCGGTATGCAGTGGGGACAGCCGTATACTTCCATCAGTTTTTCAACACCGCCCGGATATCTGCCGTCAGATCCAGGTTTGACAGGATAGGTTGCTGATTTCACCTTTTCCCCTTTTTCCAGTCCTGAACCGCAGAGGGGGCAGAAGTTGCTGAATATATTCTCTTTTTCCTGCTTTTCCGGGTAATTCTGTTTCTGTATTCTTGAAAAACTGATGAGTGCCAGCATTATTAGTATTAAAAGTGCAATTACAAGATATTCCATTTGATTTATTATTCGGCATATTTGTGCACAGATATTAAATCAGAGCAGTCTTGTTTCCTTAATTATTGATGGATTCGGTATATTTATGATTCATATTAAAGCTGAAAGGCGTATTAAAGTTTTTTCTATTGCTGTAAATCATTTTAAATATTAGAGTTTGTACAATAAACATTAAAAAGAGAATATTTATGGGTAAATTATATATAGTTGCGACTCCGATAGGGAATCTTTCAGATATCACATTCAGGGCTGTTGAAGTCCTTAAAGAGGTTGATGTTATTGCATGTGAGGATACCAGGCATTCATCAAAGCTTTTAAACCACTACGGGATTAAGAAGCAGCTGATAAGCTATTATGCAGCAAATGAAGCGCCGGGGATTGCTAAAATTATATCATTTCTGGAAAATGGCAAGGATGTTGCGTATGTAAGTGATGCCGGTACACCCGGGATAAGTGATCCGGGAAGCACTCTCGTCAGAAAAGTGCGTAAAGAGGGTTTTGAAATTGTTCCTGTACCGGGAGTTTCTGCAATGGCTGCTCTTATAAGTGTAAGCGGAGTTGCCGGGAGAGGCATTCTTTTTGACGGATTTCCTTCCCCGAAGAAGGGGAAAAGAAGGAAAAGGGTAAAAGAACTTCTTGAAAGGGATGAAAGTTTTATAATGTATGAATCTCCGTACAGGATTGTAAAGCTTCTTGAAGATATAAATGAGCTTGATTCTGAGCGGATTGTTGTCATTGGAAGGGAGCTAACCAAGAAGTTTGAGGAAATAATAACCGGAACAGCTTCTGAAATCCTTGACAATTTTTCCGGAAGGGGTAAAATTCAAGGTGAGTTCGTAATTATTGTAACTGAGAAAAAATATGATTAAATTTCATGCAGATATATGACGATATTGTTAGTGTAAGGATGGTGAAGAATGACTATTGATAAACTTGGATCAATTAACCCGATACAGAACTACAATAAGAGTGAAAAAACTGGTAAAGCTGCACCAAAAGCTGAACGCGATTCCATAAGTGTTTCTTCCGAAGCCAGAGCAATGGGTGAAGTCTTTCAGGTTGCTGAAGCTGTAAGGGAAACTCCTGATATCAGAATGGACAGAGTTGAAGAGGTCCGTGCCAAACTTAATGATCCTGATTATATCAACGACACAGTAATCAATAGTGTAGCTGATAAAATAATGGATATGTTTAATATATAATATTATTATTTAATTGTAATGAAGGGCAGAGAATGGGTTTTATTCTCTGCTTTTTTTTTGAAAACAGGACGTTTTCATGCCGGACCCAGCCAGGATGGCGGATAGGGCCGGCGAGAAACAGGACGTTTTCCCCCCTGAAGGGGACGATGATGCCGGGCCCAGCCAGGACGGCGGATAGGGCCGGCGACAAAACAGGACTTTTGTATGCCGGGGCCAGCCATGGATATAATACATGTCAGGGGTGCACCTGTCCCGGGAAACGATAGTGATGCAGGTTTATTTAACTGTACCGGAACAGCTGATGTTCTTTAAGGTGTTTGTGTACAGCCCTGGCGGTAAACAATAGGTTTGTCTGCCATACTGCGTGATAAAATTTCCATGCGGGATAAAATGCCCTTGTGGTATAATAAATCAGAACCTGTTTAAGATATAAAGTAGGGGTTGCATGTTATGATGCTGGATATTAATACAAAAATTATAAGCGGAAGAACAAAGAAAGAAGCTGTTTCTTTCAGCCTGAAGAAAAAAAGCAAAAGAATCCTTCTTGTTGCAGATCCTTCTGCAGATCAGGCGCTAATAAAAACTTTTACCGGGGATCTTTTGAGGACAGGTGCTGACTGTGTTGTTTATGATGATATCCCTTCCAAGCCTACAAGCAGGATTATAGAAAATATTTCTGATATGATTACAAAAGGATTTATTGAAACAGTAGCTGCTGTGGGGGGGATGAAAACCCTGAATACCGCAAAAACAGCAACAGCTGCTGCAGGATGCGGAATTCCTGTAGATGATATACTTGATACCGAGAAAGTTCCACACTTTGCAAGTAATCTTGATTATATTGAAATCCCGACATCCATGCGGAATCCTCTGATGTTTACCCCTTATGCTTCTGTTGTGGATGGACGAAACAGGAGCGTGAAATATATTGATACAGGTATTGTTCCCTCTCTTGTTATCAGTGATCCTGATTTATGTGATTCACTTTCAGGAGTTGTCTTCAATTCTATTGTATTTGAACTTGTTCTGAGTGCTTTTGAAGGAACTGCGTCCCGTAAAAAAAGCTATTTTTCTGATTCTCTCAATAAATGTGCCCTTAACGAGATCCTCAATTCCGAGTATGGTATTAAGTCGGACAGAGCTTCTGAGGTTGCTGTTTCTGTAAACATGGCGCAGGCATCTACCGGTCCCGGAATAGGATTTTTCCTGAGCAGTTACCTTAATTCAAGGTCTTCTGTTCCAAAAGCTGTTATTTCGGTTATATTGATGCCATGGATACTTGAATGGTATTTTAAAAGATACCCTGTTCTGATTGAGACTGTTAAATATATTATTCCCGGCAGTGAGGAAATGAACAGTGAGGATTTTCTCCAGCTTCTCAGGAAAAAGATAAGCATGAAGGGGCTTCCTCTGAGACTGTCGGAAACAGGTGTGAATAAGGATATTTTTTCCTATGTCCTGTCGTCTCTGGAACAGCTTAATTCCTCCTGTGCACTGCCGTCGGAGATTTCCGAGGATGAGGTTTCAGAGATACTGCGGAAAGCATTTTAGTCAGGAAGAGATTAGATATGTACTTTACACTCAGAAAGCTTAATAAAATGAATTTCCGCCTGCGGTGCGATAAAATTTCCCTGATACTTAAAAAAGCAGAAGAAGATGTAAGCCGCGGAAGAATGCCTGATCTACCGTATATAAAATCTGTATGCGAATCTGCACTCGAAGACCTTGAAAAGCACAGCGCTGCTGCTGTTGCAGGAGAACTTGGAAAAATAGAATCCGGCAGTATTTCTGCCAAGGAACTGCTTTTTTCCATAAACAGTATCAGGTATATTTTCCTCTCTGAAATAGGGCGGGACCCTGCTGAGTGGGATCTTGCAACATATTCCGACAAGGCAGATTCCTCTGAACGGAAAATACTGAATATAAACGTTTATCTTGATAATATCAGATCCCCTTTTAATGTCGGGTCAGTATTCAGGACAGCTGAATCTTTCTGTTTCAATAAAATATTTCTTTCTGAATTTACCCCTTCTCCTGAACAGAACAGAGCCAGAAGAAGTTCGATGGGGACATCCGAGATTGTTGACTGGGAAAGATCTGATGTCAGGTCTCTTCCGGGCCCGGTCTTTGCACTTGAGCTTGGTGGTGATCCTGTCGGGGATTTTAATTTCCCGGAATCCGGGACTGTTGTGATCGGGTCTGAAGAGCTTGGAGTAAGCCCTGAAGCAATGAGCAGGGCTGCGAGCGAGGGGGGGGTTGTCACA
Source organism: Spirochaetia bacterium (assembly GCA_963662265.2). Lineage (GTDB taxonomy): Bacteria > Spirochaetota > Spirochaetia > CADAEX01 > CADAEX01. Next base: position 62,930 of record CAXXHA010000013.1, read on the forward strand.
ATTCCGCTTTACGGACTCAAGTCATCTGTAAACGTAGGGGTTGCTTTTGGAATACTTGCCCATAACTGGGTATCCCGGGTAATCTGATATACTGTTTCGGGAATATGGCGATATTGAATCAGTGCCGGACATAAAGTACTCCGATGTAACTGAATAACCTGAACAGCATGCTGTCAATATCAAACCAGTGCCGTATCCTGGATACTTACAGAGTATTAAAAAATTGAATGATTATTATTTCTTTCTCAAGAAAATATAAAAAAGAAACCCCGGCAATAAACCGGGGCCTGTTTTATTTATATTCAGATGCTGTCAATATTACTGGATTTCTGCATTCTGCTTTTCAAAAGCTTCCGCAAGTCTTTCACGTATAATATTAAGCTGATCTTCTGTTCTTATTTTGAATTTTCTCAGTATATCTTTTGATATCTGCTCGAAAACTATCTCATCTGATTCAAGATTTGCTATCACATTTGCGAGATAAATTGCCTCGACTGTTCCCTTCATTTCCGGGCTTGCGAGATGAGGTTCATGGTGATATTTTATCGCTTCAATCAGCTGGTCAGGGAAATTCCATTTTTCAGCAATTAAAGCTCCTATTTCGGCATGGTTGAGTCCCGCGGAAAGGTCTTCGAAAAGATCCCTGTCAATTTCCCTTTCCCTGCACAGTGCTGAAATCTTTTCAAGCAGAACAGGATGAGCATTGAAAAATATAATCTTTCCTATGTCATGGAGAATCCCGCCGACATATACATCATCCAGTATATCCTTGCTGTTGACCAGATATGTTTTTGCAAGGTTGTATGCATAGAATGCTGTCCTGTTTGCATGGTCCCAATGTTCCTTGAGAGCTTTCTTGAGTATTTTCTGTGTTCCGTAGGAATAGAGCAGTGTTTTGAGGCCCCGGAGGCCTACCATTTTAACTGCTTCGGCAATATTATCAACTTTCTTTGCAAGCATAAACTGCGCAGAGTTGACAAGTTTAAGAAGGTCTGCAGTCAGAGATATATCCATTGCTATGTGTTTTGCAATATCTGCTATTTCTGATTCAGGGTCATCAATCATTTTCTGTAGCTGGACAATGTTTTCAGGGAACTGAGGCAGTTCATCAATTTCCTGGACAATTTCTCTTGAAAGAACATGGAGATTTTCCTTGTGGACGTCTGAGAACGGGATAACAAGCTGGGCTATGGTTTCATCTCCTTCTACATCTATGTCGAAGGATTCTTCATCAAGTCCCAGTTTCTTAAGCATAAGAACAAGGATAACAAGTCCCAGTCCCGCTCCTTCCGATGAGTCAAGTACTGCGCTCATTGCCTCTTCAAGTGAATTGAATGCTCTTGACCTTGCAATCCTGTCGTAGACTCTCATCTGTTCTTTTCTGGATATTTTTACATTATTCTTTATTATGAGTTTTAATGATTCGCCGGATGCATGGAATACTATTTTGATGTATAAACCTGCATCTTTCTGTTTTTCAAGGTAATATTCAATATTACTCAGGGTAGCTTCTTTAAAGGATGCCATCCCCTCCTGATAGTCTTTTTCGTTTGTTATGTCTAGCTTCTGTTCTTCAAAGAAGACTCGTTTTGTATTAGCCTTGTTTGCGTTTACAGCCAGTTCACGCATACAGTAAGAAATCTGAGGAGTCAGTTCCTGCTGACCGAATTCTTTCAGGAAATGAAAAAGTATCGATTCAAGATACTCCTCTGTTTCGTGATTCATTTTAAAGGTTTTTATTGTCAGAGGAAGAGATGTTCTTGCCGCTTTCTGAATTTTTGCAACATCAACTGCTGGTGCCATTTTGCTACTCCTGATACATTTAAAAACTGAACTTTTAAGCTACATTCATGTCAATAAAAGTATAGTATTTTAATTTTCATGCTGTCAAGAATTTAAAAAAAATGGGCCCTGTTACAGGGCTGTTTTGAGGAAAAATACTCAGGAAGAATTATTTTTTTGTATAGATACCTGACATTATGTCTGGAAATAATTCATTTCACTGCATTGAAATATTTATATACAAAAAAAGATTATTTATAATCATCTGAATATTCTGACGCAAATACTGAAGAGTTCCTGCACCGCGGTCAGGCCTCTCTTCCCCTGGAGATTCTGTCCAGCAGAAATCCATAGCAGTTACAGGATTTTACCAGGGTTTTCAGGAGCCTGATGATTTCCCCAGGGCACTCAGTTCCTTGAGCTTCTTCTCTGCCAGGTGATTGAAGGTGTGTGCGGGAAATGTGCCTCTCCTGGTTTTTTCTCCCGGCTCCATACCTGTAAGAATTCTTATTCCGTCATCTATTGTTTTCACAGGGTATATATGGAATTCTCCCTTTTCGATGGATTTTTTTATCTCATCATTCAATATAAGGTTTTTTATGTTTGTTTCAGGTATTATGACTCCCTGGTTCCCTGTAAATGATATTTCTCTGCATATTGAATAAAATCCTTCGACTTTTTCAGTTACTCCTCCGATAGGCTGTATTTCGCCTCTCTGGTTTACAGATCCTGTTACAGCAATATCCTGTCTTAGGGGGACTTCTGTAATTGATGATAAGAGTACATAAATTTCAGTTGAAGATGCTGAATCACCTTCTATTTCACCGTAGGACTGTTCGAAGCAGATGCTGGAATATATTGAAAGGGGAAATTTCGATGCATATCTTGATCTCAGGTAACCTTCAAGAATCATGACACCCTTGTTGTATATTTCGCCTGAAAGGCCTGCCTCTCTTTCAATGTTGACGATCCCTTCATCTCCCGGTGCTGTAGTTGCGGAAATCATAAACGGTTTTCCGAAAGAATAGGATCCCTTTTCATATACAGCAAGGCCGTTTATGATTCCTGTTTCCCTGCCGTCGATTTTTATCCTTATTGTGCCGTCTTTAATAAGTGATGTGAGTTTTTCTTCCTGGAGACTGTTCAGGTACTTCTTCTCATCGACAGCTTTTTTTATCGACTCAGGGCCTATCTCATCTATCATTGCCTCTTTTGCCCAGTAATCCGCCTCTGTAAGCAGGTCTACAATCCTTGAAAACCTTGTTGTCAGTTTTTTCCTGCTTCCTGAAAGCTTTATCCCGTAATCTATGATTGCGCACATTCCTCTGTCTGTTATTTTTCTTATCTCTTTTCTGTCACAGTATCCGTCTATATACCTTATAAACTGACCCAGATTTTCATCAGTCATTTCCATGTCTGAATCAAACTCGGCAGCAATCTTGAAGAACTTTTCAAATTCCTCATCACTGTGGTAGAGTATCTCATAGAGATGTTCGCTGCCGATTATGATAATCTTTGTGTCAATTTTAATAGCCTCGGGTTTCATGAAAATGTTTGCAGGAATTAACGGGTTTACCTGCTGCTGTATCTGTACTTCCCCGCTTTTTAGGGCCCTTTTCAGATGGTCCCATGAATTTTCCTCCTGAAGAAGGTCTTCCGCGTTTATTACAAGGAACCCTCCTGATGCCTTTATTACTGATCCTGCTTTTACCATTGAAATTGAAGTCCTCATTTCTCCGTTTGCTTCAACTCTGTTTTCAATAGTTCCGAAAAGGTTTGATATTGAGGGGTAGGTTTCAAATATTACAGGAGCGTGTTTTTTACCCGAATTATCAACAAGTATGTTTACATCATATCTTGAAAGCTCTGCTTCAATTATCTCTTCATTTTCTTCATCATCATCAAGAAACAGGTATATCTGTTCAAGAATATCCTTTTTAAGCGATTTCAGGTATTTTGAGATTTCCTTTTCCGGGAAATCATTGTTCAGATAGTCAAGTTCTGATTTTATAATTGGTTCTACAAATTTTTTCTCAAGATCTACAAGAGTTGTCTCAAGTTCTATTTTATTATGCTGCATTTTTCTCAGGACTTCCTGAAGAGAATCAAGATGGTTGTAGTAATTGCTTCTTATTGTCTCGAATTCTTCTTCAGTAATCTTTCCCTCTTCAAGCAGTATGTGAATTTCGTCGAAATCAACAGGCTCCCCTTTTATAGATGGCATTATATCTGTTATGAGTTCATTTTCTTCTGTTGTTGAGTTTACAAGTTTGAAGCTGTCTTTTTTAAGTGCCAGTTCAAAGTTGTCGAGCAGGGATTTTTCTATATCTTCATATTTTTTTATTATCTTGTTTTTCTGTTTCTTGAATCCCTCATTCTCAAGACCGGTCCTTATTCTTTTTCTTATGGAAGTTATGAAGCTTGCCATGCTGCTTTTGAAATTCTGGGCCTTTCCCTGTCTGAAATAGAGAATTACCGGGTTTTCAGGATGTGAAAAATTAAACACACATGCGATATCTTTTAGGGGAGAGGTTGTATTGAATTTCTCAAGTATGTTCTTAACCGCAGTATGCCTTCCTGTTCCGGTTTCCCCGGTAACAAAAATATTGTATCCCTTTTTCCTGAGCCTTGTGCCGAAGATGAGTGCTTTCTGCGCCCTCGGCTGCCCTGTGATATTGAGCGATTTGTCGAATTTTCTTAAGTTCTTTATTTTCTCTGTATCAATACTGTATTCGAGTTCTTTATTGCTTAATTCTATTATTTTATCCATCATGCCATAATATTGTAGATCATCACTTTGTTGTCAAGAATTGTTTTAAAATATATACTGTTTTTATGAATATTAAAGAGCTGGACAGCTATTTTCGGAAACTTCTTCCAATTGATGAAATGGAAAGAACAGATATATCCCTTAACGGGCTTCAGGTTGCGAACAAATCAGGAGAGGTTAAAAAGGCTGCGTTTGCAGTTGATGCTTCTCTTGAGTCATTCAAGAGGGCTGCTGAGTGGGGGGCTGATATACTCTTTGTTCACCACGGTCTTTTCTGGGGAAAGCCGCTTTCTGTTACCGGATCCCACTTCGAAAGGATCAGTTTCCTTATTGATAATAATCTGGCGCTTTATGCATGCCACCTCCCTCTTGATATGGATGAAACTCTCGGAAACAATATATCCGCGGCAAGGCTTCTGGATCTAGAAGATATTGCCCCTTTCGGTGAATACAGGGGGAAGAAAATAGGTTTTAAAGGCAGGCTTAAAAATCCCCTTACATGTGAAGAAATAATTGAAAAGGCAGGATTTGAAAAAGATGGTATACTGTCACTGATGAAATTCGGACCTGAATTGTGCAGCAGTGTGGGAATTATCACAGGCGGTGCAACACGGGAAGTTGAGCAGGCTGTCTCGGAAGATCTCGATCTCTTCCTTACAGGGGAAGTTTCTCATCAGATGTATCATCAGTGTCTTGAGGATGGAATAAATGTAATTTCTGCAGGACATTATGCAACAGAAATATACGGTGTAAAGAATGTTTCTGAAAAAGTGAGAGAAGATCTCGGAATTGAAACAGTTTTTATTGATCTTCCTACAGGATTATAATTTATACAGGTGGCTAAGTTGACGCGTAAAAAATCATTTCCTTTTATCCTTTCTTTAATTGTTGTTGCAGCAGACCAGATAACAAAAATATTGATAGTAAAAAAAATTGATCTGTATACTGTGGGAGCCAGTTACTTCGGTGATTTCTTCCGGATTATTCATGTTAGAAACAAGGCAATTGCGTTCAGTCTTGGACATTCTCTTCCTGACAACTTCAGGACAGCCCTGTTTTCATTCCTTCCCCTGATTATTCTGATAATACTCATCGTATATATAGTAAAAAATGAAGAGGTTACAGTTTTTCAGAGGTGGACTGCAGCAGGTATTATAGGTGGCGGATTCGGAAACCTAATTGACCGTTTTTTCCGTCCCGAGGGTGTTGTTGATTTTCTGGATGTTAAATTCTATGGCCTTTTCGGTCTTGAAAGGTGGCCTACTTTCAATGTTGCCGACTCTGCTGTTGTTGTATGCGGAACCCTGCTGTTTATTTCGATGCTTATACCTGTAAAAAAAACAGGCAGTAGTGATTCTCCTGTCAAAGGGGAAGAGGATTCTTCAGTTTTGTAAAACTTTAATCTTCTGGAACCGGGAAGGTTATCCTGACCTCTGTTCCGGGACTTAAAACCATATTGCCGGTGTGATACGGGTATTCAGTATATGGATTTTATTTCGCTCAGGACAAATGAACTCCTCGTAGCCTTTACCCCTTTTATATCAAGTATATCTTTAAGCACTACATTTGAATAATGCTCCATATCTTCTGCGACTATTTCAAGCAGAGTATCCACATCTCCCGAAACAGCAAATACACTTACAACACTGTCAAGTGAGGCAAGACTTTCTGCCAGTTCTTTCCACCCGATATCAGGATCTCTTATAACACCGCAGAATGCCCTGACAGAAAGGCCAAGCTTCTGCCTGTCTGTTAAGGCTCTGAATCCTGTAATTATTCCCTCTTTCTTCAGTTTTGAAATTCTTCTTGAGCAGCTTGAATGAGACAGGTTTACTTTTTCTGCAACTTCAATATTTGAGAGTCTTCCGTTTCTCTGAAGCTCTGAAATTATTTTTTTATCAAATTCATCGAGTGTCATGATTGCAAATCCTTTGCATTTTATATGCCGAAATATTGATTTATGTAAAATAATACTTTTTTTAGCGTAGTAATGCAAATAGTTTGATAATAATGTTTGTTAAATGTAAAGATATTGCAGATGCAGAATGTGTTAGCTATAGTTTTGTGTATGACAGCATAAAAAGCTGATTCCCTGAAACAGCAGATTGATGACTTGTGAAAAAATAAATACAGGAGAAAGGTTTTGGATTATCAATTATTTATTTCATTTGTAATAGCAACAGCAATTTTAATACTGATACCGGGACAGAGTGTTCTCCTGACAGTTGCTCACAGTATCTCTTTCGGGTGGAAACCTGCTCTTTTTTTTACTGTTACCGGATCTGTATGCGGAATTTCAATTCAGCTTGCAATTGCTGTGATCGGGCTCTTTACAGTTATTAATGCTGCAGCAGATTTTTTTATCTGGCTGAGATGGGGCGGTGTGATATATCTTATTTATTTCGGAATAAGAATGTTTTTATCAGCATCATCAGAAGCAGGTATTGGGGAACACACAGATAATGAAAAAAGTCTTTTTCTGCAGGGGATGATTATTACTATTTTTAATCCCAAGAGTCTTCTCTTCCTGACAGCCTTCCTGCCCCAGTTTGTGGATACCGGAAAACCGCTTTTTCTGCAGTTCCTGATTATTATTCCTGTTTTTCTTTTCATCACGTATACAATAACCGGTTTATGGGCTGTCCTTGCAGGAAAGGGGAGAAGATTCATGCATAACCGCCGTGTACATAAGATCTTTTCACAGGCTGCCGGAATTATGATAATAACAGCCGGAATAGGACTTGTTTTTGCTGGAATCAATATATAGTAAAGTCTGGTTTCATCTTCCTGAATTCCTGCCATAAATAATGATTCAGTAAATATATTTGTATTTTTGGAGAATATACCTGATATGCCGTATCAGGGGATTGTATTTATTCATAATTAATACAACACTTACGATAAGACTTGTTGAAAGATTGTGAGGCCGTCATGAAAATAGATACAATGAAACTCAAGCAGCTGAATATTGAACTGCTTAAAGCAGAGCTTCTCGGGAAAGAGAGTTCCACAAAAAACAGCCTTTCAGAGGCAACCGGGTTAAGTGTTGCTACATGCGGAAATATTCTTTCTGAACTTATTGCTTCCGGAGAGGTGATTGAGATTGAAAATGCAGGGTCTACAGGGGGGCGCAGGTCAAGGCAGTTTAAATTAAACAGCAACCATGCTTTTACAGGAATACTCTATGCCAGGATAGAAGCCGGGGAAAGAAGTATTTATACTGCAGTATTCAACATGAAAGGAGATCTTATTGAAGATCATCATTATGTCTATGAAGATATTTCTCTTACCGAAATTGATTCATGTATTGAGATAATGACAGCCCGTTTCAAGAAAATTAAATCTCTTTGTATTGGTCTTCCGGGAATTGTTAACAGGGGAGTTGTTGGTCTCTGTGATCTCAAGCTTCTTGAAAATATTCCTGTGGAAAAATATCTCTCGGAAAAGTATATGATCTCTGTGGCAGCTGTAAATGATGTTAATGCTGCAGTTCTTGGATACTTCAGGAAAGAAACACGCAGTGATTATGAAAGTATTGTATATATTTACTGCCCTGAATACGGTAATCCGGGAGCCGGAATACTTGTAAACGGTAAAATTCTGAAGGGTAAATCAGATTTTGCCGGAGAAATATCTTTTCTTCCGCTTTCTGAAGGTCGTGAAAGCCAGGATGAGATTCAGAGAGATTTGTACAGTTTTTCAGATTATATAGTGAAGATAATCAGATCAATCAATGCAGTTCTTGATCCGGAAATTATTGTATTGACAGGAAGGCGATTTAATCCTGAAGTAATTAAAAAGATAAAAAAACAGACAGCTGAGCTTATTCCCGATGCTCATCAGCCTGTGATTGGTTTTGAAGAAGATCTTCATGACAGCTTTTCTGAAGGTCTGAGATGTATTGCCGGAGATAACCTTGGTATCGGAATAAAGTTAGTGGAAAACTGATTCTGATGCCGGCTTGCAGCTGAAGCTTGATTTCTTCAGGAGGAATTAAAATGGTTACTGCAGTTTTGCTTTCAATTGTATATATTTCTTTTATAAGTCTCGGACTTCCTGATTCTATTTTAGGGGTATCAATTCCTGCCATGCAGGTTGAATGGGGTTTTCCTCTCTCGTTCGGCGGAGCTGTCTCAATGACAGTTGTAGGCAGTACAATAGTCTCAAGTTTCTCAAGTAGTTTTGTTATAAGGAAATTCGGGACAGGGAAAGTTACTCTTGCAAGCTGCATTCTCACAGCTTTTTCCCTTTTTTGCTTTTCTGTTTCAAATTCTCATTTATGGCTTTTACTGCTTGCAGTACCTCTGGGGCTTGGGGGAGGCTCTGTTGATACAGCTCTCAATAATTATGTTGCCCTTCATTTTAAAGCCCGTCATATGAACTGGCTTCATTCCTTCTGGGGGGTGGGGGCAACGCTTGGGCCGTTTTTAATGTCATATTTTATAGCATTATCTTCCTGGCGCTCAGGTTACAGAACTATATCATTTATACAGATTTCTCTTTCCCTGGTTCTTTTTGTTAGTTTGCCGCTCTGGAAGATGCATAAAAAAATAACAGCTCCTAAAGATGAAGCTGTTTCTGAAGACAGGAAGGGAGCAGCTGAAACAGGAATTGCAGCCAAGGCTACTTCTGATGATTCTTTATCCGGTAAATCTGAAGCTGGAATTCTTAAAATCAGGGGTGTTAAATATGCACTCCTTACCTTTCTCTTCTACTGTGCTGTAGAACACTCTGTCGGGCTCTGGGGAAGCAGCTTTCTTGTAAGGATAAAGGATGCATCAGCTGAAGCAGGTGCTTTCTGGATGGCTTTCTATTACGGTGGTATAACAGCCGGCCGTTTTCTTTCAGGGTTTATCTCTTTCAGGTTCAGCAATCCTCAGATGATAAGGTATGGTCTGTTGACAGCTCTGACAGGTTCCCTTTTTCTGTTTTTCCCGCTTCCTGCTTTTGCTTCAGGATGTTCCTTTGTCCTTATCGGGCTGGGGCTGTCCCCTGTTTTTCCGGCAATGCTTCACGAGACCCCTGTCCGCTTCGGTAAAGAAAACTCTCAGAAAATAATAGGTTTTCAGATGGGCTTCGGTTATACCGGGAGCGCATTCCTTCCGATGCTTCTCGGCGTGGTTCTTCAGCATGCAGGTATGTTTATGTTTCCTTTTTATGTGAATGTATTTACAGTTCTGATTCTTTTTACTTCCGGGCGGATAGATAAGTCTGTTTGAAAGGATTTTTAGCTCCGATTCCAATTCTCTCTAGATGCTTCTTAATAGATGATACTTCATGTATACTTATAAAGATAGAATATGGAGGTTTTATGCTTATATTTTCCTCTGTTTCATTGTTTTCCTTTACAGTTTATATTCTTCTGGGAATATATGTTCTGTGTATAAAACCCTCTTCCAGCCTGTACAGGAATTTCTTTTATTTTTGTCTCTGCTTTACTGTCTGGGCTTTTGCAGCTTTTTACAGATCATATGACAGGGGTTTTAACAGCAGTATAACAGCTATAAAGATCCAGTATGCTGCCGCTTTGATGTATTCCGTTTTTATCCTCAGGTTTTTTATACTTCTGACCGGAATTCCTGCATCCGGAAGAAAAAGAAATATAATATTTGTACTGCTTTGGGTTATTCCTGCTGTTTTTATGTATCAGAATTTACGGTACAACCGCATATTCAGCTCTTTTCCGGGAGGATGGTGGTATGCAGGTCTTCATCTCTTTGCAAACTTATATAACTTGTCTTCTGTTATTCTTCTGCTTGTCTGGTCTTCAGGATCGGAATCAAAAAGGGTAAAAAAACAGGTTAAAATAATTATTATCAGCACAGCTGTTACTATATTTATGACTATTGCGGGGGATTATATTGCTGGTTATCTTGATGTTCCAACCCCCACGCCGGCATTAACTCTTATATGGATTTCCGCAATCTATTTTGTGATTAAAAAATACAGGATGATTGAGATTTCGCCCTATACTGTTCCTGTTGAAATTATGAATTCTATGGAAGAGGTAATAGCTCTTTTCAATCCGGACAAGAAACTTATCTGGCATAATGAAGCAGATGATGCTTTTTTCATGACCATACTCCTGAAAAGAAAAAACCTTGTTTCTCTTTTTTCCGGCGATTTTAATTCTGTTTCAAGTATTAATGATCTTAAGGACCGGGAAAACACGGTATCGGTTTTCCGGTATCCCTACAGGCTTGATGAATATATATGTCTTTATGATATTCTGGTAAAAAAAATGTATGATTCTTTCGGAGATAATATAGGTTTTCTTCTGAAAGCAAGAAAAGTCAAATCTGTAGAGTTCTTAAGAACAATTTACAGTATCACAAAAAGAGAACTGGAAGTTATAAAACTCCTGATTACCGGCTTGACCTATAATGATATTGCAGGGCAGCTCAATATATCAGAAAACACGCTTAAAACACATATCTCTTCTTTTTACAACAAGCTTGGTATAAATAATAAGGTAGAGCTTATCAATCTTGTAAATAATCTTGAAAACCGGTAAAAATGCATTTTTTGCAGCATTCTCATCCTCTCTGGTACTTTTGTGTGATGTCTTGAATAACTGGTGCCTCCTATTATGAATAAATAAAATTCGGAGGTACTTATGAAAAAAAATATTGTTTCGTTTCTGTTGATCATCTGCATTTTTTTATCTGCATGTAATAACTCAGGGGGCGGAAGCGGTCCTGAACCTGAAGCCGAGCGTCCCTATAAAGTGGGCGACACAGGCCCTGGAGGAGGCATTGTGTTTTATGATGATACAATAGGTTTTGATTTTGATGATGATGGTATAATCCAATCAGATGAAAAAGACCTACTTGACGGGATAAATGATGGTGTTGTATCAGGAAGCAGCTTTCTGGAAGCAGCTCCCCCTTTCTGGAACGGAACAGATAATCCTGATCCGGAAGCGTTGTGGGGTTTAAATAATATAAATACACTGGTCCCTGATGTTTCCTGGAATCCCACACCGGATGAATGCTCACAAAGTGTCGGAAGGGGTAAATCCAATACAGATATTTTGATTACTGCCCTGACAAATAACGGAGAATCTGGAAAGGCGGCTCAGCTGTGTAAAGCCTATAACGGGGGAGGAGAAACTGACTGGTTTTTTCCAAGTGTAGGAGAACTTTATCTTATGTGTATTGTTTTGAATGGAAACACACCTGTGCTGGGAGGTTTTTTTAATTCAAGTACAGGTTATCTGAGTTCTTCCGAATACAATAGTGCATCAGCTATAATTATTGCATTTATGGATACATCGTTTAATGGAAATCCTTTTTATACTGCAAAAGATACCAGTCCTGCCAGATATGTCCGTCCTACCAGGTCGTTTTAAGCGGCATGTCCCTGAATATTATTTTGCTGCCCTTTTACGGGGCAGTTATTTTTTTCTTTAAGGTCTAATACCCGTCAGACATCTGTATATTGATATCTTTCTTGTAGAGCTCGTTATATACAAAGCCCCGGTTTCTAAGGATATCCTTTATTGTCTGCGGGAATGGTATGTTTCTCCAGAAAACTCCCCTTACTTCCCTGTCAAGCTTCTGCATTCCGTCGCTTTCCTTTGTGATCCACAGGATATAGTCTCTTATAAAGTATTCCTTTACATCGCCTCTCATTTTCTGGTCTGTAAACCACTGGTAGTATTTCCCGGTCAGTCCTTCTTCCATCCAGTAATAGGATGCAGTTTCCTTTGCTACCTGCCACCTGAGGTCTGCAAGTGCATAGAGTACAGATGTTTTAAGATCTTTCGGATAAAGAGGTATTGCGATTCTTCCTCTGGATGATGCCCTGTTGAATTTTTCATAAGGTTCCCAGCAGATTCCGAACTCCCCGTAACATGGAACTATGATGACATATGGTACAATTCTGGAAGTCTGCCGTTTGAATGTTCTCTTGAAAAGGCCCGGGTCTATTTTTTCTATTTCAGACATTATTGTGATGATATTTTCACGTGTGGCAAGATCTCTGATGTTCGGTCTCATATACTGCTGCATGAGTATTGGAAAATGGTTCCCCTTTCTTCCCACGCTCATTTTTGCCATCTGTTTTACAGCCATAAATTCATTTGTAATTGTCTGCCTGTCAACAGCTGTATCCCCGCCTTCTTCAGAGACTTTTCTCTGGAGCTCTTCAACTTTTGCCATGTTTGCTTCATGGTTCTGGGTAATAACAGCAATTTCCCTGTCGTAATTGCTTAGTTTTCTCGACAGTTCCATCATCTCGGTGATGGCATTTTTCTGAAGCTGGTTATATGTTCCTCTGAGCCCTGTCCTTGGATTTACTTTATATCTCTGAAGTACTGCAATTTTCTGAAGCAGTGCATTTTCTATCTCTGTAACAGTGGAAGTCTTTGTTTTCAGCTGGTTCAGTGATGCGTCTTTCTGTCCCCTGGCCTTTTCAAGCAGAGCTTTTGACTTTGAGCCCTGTTTCTGCTTCATGTTTTTTGTTTCATCAGCAGCTGAAGGGTTTATATCTCCTTCTGCAATTCTTAAAAGCCATTCATCTACATAGTGTATCGGTTCACCAGTTATGTTGTCTTCAATAATGGAAGACAGTGTTGCTCTCTGCTCCTTGCTGATAAGGGTCGGCAAAAGAACTCCGAACCTTAAAAGCAGCTTTGCCGGTTTTGACATTGAGGGGGATATCTTTGATGCTATTGATATTGCAAGTTCCCAATAGGCTGTGATAAGCCTCTGCCTGGCAAGGGTCCTGTCCTTGGGGTTTTCCGCCTTCAGAAAATCGGAAAGAAGACTGTGAACCCTTTTTGATATTTCCCCTTCTCCGGAAAGCAGTGTTTTATAGTATGAAGGATCTGTGAAATAGGGTTTAGGTTTTTCTGAAAACTCTTTTACTGTAAAAAATGAATCGCTGAAGACCTCTTCCTGCTGGTCTGTTTCTGGAGTTTCTGTTCTTTCGTCTTCGAAAAGGTCGAAGAAGTCCGGATTTGTCTCTGCATCCTGATTATCTGCAATTCCAATGAGATCTGCAATTTCAGGATCCAGTTCATCAGAGGTATTATTCATATTCATATAATTATTACTCATTTTTATATTGATCCTGGAGGTGGTGGGAATCGAACCCGCGGCCTCGTGAATGCCATTCACGCGCTCTAGCCAACTGAGCTACACCCCCTCTTTAATATCATCATTCCCGCCATACCCTGAAAGGGATCACCGTACAATTTACCGGTGAAAAACAGGCAGCTTTGATGCTGGTCTGCAAGGAAATTTTTTGTTGCGAATATAATACGCTTTGAAAAACATACACCAACAGTTCCTTACAGAATATTAAAAACTCTGAAAGCAGCGGGTTATTCAGACCTGCTCTGCGAATAACTATAATCCCCTCAGGGCTTCTCTGTCAACAATTATAGTTTTCTTTGAATATGTACAGCTGTTGACTTTATTCATGCAATATTTTTTTTAAATTAATTTAAAATGAAAAGAAACTTTCTGTTTGAATAAAAACTGAAAAAAGTTTATCATTATTCAATCTTAAGACAAAATAGGCGGAGCTAATGGAATCAATCAGAAATCTTGTGGAATATGTTGTTAAGGGGGGAGATCTGGCCTGGGAAGAGCAGGCAGGTGTCAGCCGGGATGTTAAGCATGACGGCTCAGTTGTTACCCATGTGGATAAAAAACTCAATGATTATCTGTCAGAAGCCATAACAAGGCTCTACCCTGAAGCTAATCTTGTGACAGAAGAGAGTGACAGCTTCTATGATCCTGAAAAGGAGTATAGTTTTGCGGTTGATCCGATTGACGGAACTGATCCGTTCAGCCAGGGTATGCCCAGCTGGTGTGTTTCTGTAGGTCTTCTTAAAGGGGGAGTTCCTGTTGCCGGGATTGTTTATGCTCCTGCATGGGGAATAAAAGGGGGTACTCTTATTGTAAGCGATCTTGACGGTTCAGTTGAAGTTAACGGAAAAACAGTTGAATTTTCAGATGAGGAACCTGATTCAGAAGGGTTTCAGGCCATGGCTGGCTCCAAGGTTTTTAAAACTTTTGATCTTACCGCATTTCCCGGAAAGGTTAGAGCTGCCGGAGCCGCTGTTATCAGCCTCATAGCTCCTGTTATTCACAGCAATATCAAGGTATCAGTTATTCCCGGATGCCATATCTGGGACATTGCAGCGGCCCATGCTATTGTAAGGAATTTCGGACTCCGGACAGAATATATAAACGGGGATGAAATTGATTATATACCGCTTCTTAAAAGGGAATTTACTGCTGATTTTATCATTTCCGGATTCAGCAAGTACTGTGATGTTGCAAAGGAAACATTTCAGAGAAAAAAATAAATCTGTCTGAGAAACATAAATCACTTCTCTAATGTTTACCGGTTTTCAGGCCGATTGTGATAGTATATTTTCGTCTGCGCAGGATTAAACAATGAATGATAGATTTATAATTTACTATACTCCGGAAATATTTTTACCGACAGATCTCAAAGATTCAAATATCTCGTTTATACCTCTTGATAAGGAAAAAACTGATCAGTTTGTTCCCTTTTCAGGATTTCTGATAGATTTCTCTGATTATTCTTTTCTTGAAGATAAGAAGCTTTTGGAAGAATGCTGTGTTCTTCTCTGGAATTTTGAAAATAAGGGAAAAGATATAACAGTAAGGAACAGGGAAAATATATATTTTGAATTCACTTCATTTCCTGATCTGAGAGATTTCAGGCAGATTCTTAAAAACTACAAAGACTGGTTTCTTCTCCACCGGGAAAAAAATGATTTCCTTGCAGTCAGAAAAAGAAAAGATGATGTATATAATAAAATACTCAATGTAGGGGTCGCTCTCAGCGCAGAAAGAAACAATCAGAAACTCCTGGATTATATTGTTGCAAAAACAAGGGAAATTACATTTGCGGACGCCGGAAGCCTTTATCTTGTCGATGAAAACAGGGAAACAGGGGATTCTTCACTTCTTTTCAAGATAGCTCATAATGATTCGAATCCGACTGATTTTACTGAATTCAGCATGCCTATAATGAAAAAGTCGATTGCCGGTTATGTCGCTCTCACAGGCGAAGTAATAAAGCTGGATAATGTCTATGATATCCCTGAAGAGGCGGAATATGATTTTAACAGCTCATATGATGTTAGTACCGGTTATATAAGCAAGAGCATGCTGACTGTTCCCATGAAAAACCACAAAGGGAAGATAATAGGTGTTATTCAGCTGATCAACAAGAAAGTTTCCCCTGATATCAGGCTAGACGGACAGGATTCTGTTGAGGATTTTGTCAGATCCTTTGATTCTTCCGATGAAGAGGTTGTTCTCTCCTTATCGTCTCTTGCCGCGGTATCGCTTGATAACAACCAGCTTTATAACGAGATAGAAAACCTGTTTGAATGTCTTGTTAAAGCTTCTGCAAAAGCGATAGAGCAGAGAGATCCTGCAACAAGCGGTCATTCACTGAGGGTTGCAAAATACACTGTAGCTCTTGCCGAAGCATTTTCCTCCGATACATCTGATGAATTCAGTGATATTCATTATTCACCTGATCATCTGAAAGGGCTGAGGTATGCATGTCTTCTCCATGATTTCGGAAAGGTAGGGGTCAGGGAGAATGTTCTTGTAAAGGCCAAGAAACTCTATCCAGGCATGCTTGATCTTATACACATGAGGCTGGATTACATACGAAAGAAGAATGAAGCAGAAATGTTCCGGGGTGTTCTTGAGAAAAAAGGAAATCTGAATTCAATAAAAGAAGAACTTGAAAAAGAATATGAGAAGTTTGAAAAGCTTAAAGAGATAATTACCAGTCTTAATGAGACAACAGTCCTGAGTTCAGATCCTGAAGAGATGCTTTCTGTTGTGAAATCAGAGAAATATACTGATGAAAGCAGCGGGGAAGCATGTATTATTACTGATGAAGAAAGCGGTTTTCTGTCAATCAAGAGAGGATGTCTTAATGACAAGGAACGGGATGAAATCCAGTCCCATGTTGTACATACATATGAATTCCTTAAAAATATTCCATGGCCTGATTATCTTTCAAATATCCCTGAGATTGCCCGGGGGCATCATGAAATGCTTAACGGTTCAGGTTATCCTGACAGCAAGAAGGGGGATGAAATTCCTTTTGAATCAAGAATGATGGCCGTGGCTGATATCTATGATGCGCTTACAGCCAGCGACAGGCCTTATAAGAGGGCTGTTCCTGCTGACAGGGCGCTTAATATTCTGAAGGCAGAGGCGGACGCCGGAAAGCTTGACAGTAAAATTGTGGATTTCTTTATTGAGAAGAAGATTTATGAGGTTCCAGGGCAGCAGTAGGGGATTTCACGATAAACTTTTTATGCGTCTATATGAAAAATGCCGGATCAGGAGCTGATTACCGGCATTTTTTTATAATAATTCAGTGTTCCGGAATTATTTAAGTATTCCGGATATCTGTCTTTAATTTCTTTTTCCTGTGATTACCACCTGAGAAGTGTTCCCCCGTAGGTAAGTCCGGCGCCGAAGCCGACTATTATAATATAATCGCCTCTCTTGATTTCCCCATTTTCAACAGCTTCATTGAAGGCAAGAGGTATACTTGCACTGGATGTGTTGGCAAACTCTGCAATATTCATATAGAATTTTTCAACAGGCATTTTTGTTCTCTTTGAAACAGCCTCAATAATTCTCATGTTTGCCTGGTGCGGTACTATATATTTTATATCTTCAATTGTAAGTCCGGCATCTTCCATAAGTTTTTGAACTGTAAAACTCAAAACTTCGACTGCAAAGTTGTAGACTCTTCTACCGTTCATGTAGAGACAGGTTGCATTGTTTTCTGTTTTATTCTTTTCGAAAGGCTCTGCAATACCGCCTGCAGGTCTTGAAAGGAATCCAGCCCCGCTTCCTCTTGCTCTCATATATGTGTTGAGAATTACAGAAGGATTGTTTTCAGGATCTTCATGCCCTGTAACAACTGCAGCGCCGCATCCGTCTCCGAAGAGTACACATGTTCCCCTGTCTTCCCAGTTGGCTATCTTGGTCAGCTGTTCAGATCCTATTACAAGGATGTTTTTTGCCTCTCCGGTTGCAATAGCATTTTTTGCGATATTAAGTGCATAGACAAAACCGGAACATGCAGCAGCAATATCATAGGCAGCCGCATTTACAGCCTTGATTTTTTCCTGAACAATACATGCAGTTGAAGGGAAACCTATATAATCAGGTGTTCCTGTTGCAAGGATTATTTCATCAATATCCTCTGCAGTCAAACCGCTTCTTTCGAGGGCCATTTCAGAAGCTGATGCAGCCATGTCTGATGTCAGGACATTTTTATCTACAAAATGTCGGTTTTTGATGCCTGTGTGGGAATATATCCATTCATCAGATGTGTCTACTAATTTTGTAAGATCTTCATTTGATACTTTTTTTTCCGGAATATAAACACCCAGACTTTTTATATAAGGAATTATCATTTAAACCTCCATATTTATTCTGGATCTATAATTTATAGATATTTTAGCCGATACTCTTTTTAAGAGTCTATCACGGAATCATGTAATCTATAACTTTTTATCTTAAAAGGTCAAGGATTGCAGATCAATATGACAATTTTTTTACAAAAGCGGAGAGGATATGAGTTATATAGGGGTTATAAACACGGATGAGAAGCTTGAAGGTGATATTTCAAGGCTTCTTGATGAGAACGGGATAAAAAATTCGAAATTCCTGTCTGATGAGGATGAAATTCTTGATTTTATAAGTTTTGAACTGCCTGAACTTATAATAATCAATTTTTCCGACAGAAATGTTGATTTATGCAGACTTCTTCTCAGGATCCGTGAAGATCCCTGGCTTAACTCATTCGGAATACTCGGGCTTTATGACCATGAAAAGGTAAAGGAAGAGGATCTTCTCACCAGGTTTCAGGATTATAATATCCTCTCTCTGCTTGATTTTATAAGGATTAAATCATCACTTATCAAGTGTATAAATATTATCCTGGAAAACAAGCAGATTGTTTTCAACAAGGATCTGTCTGAAAAGCTTTTTGATAAGGATGTAGGATCATTCGAAATTGAGAATGACCCTCTTGCTGTTTCTGTATATGCCGGTATTGCCTCTTCCATTCTTGTCCTCCGGGGATTTATTAAGCCTGATTCGAGAATACACCTGCAGCTTGTGCTTGCCGAGCTTATGATTAACGGTATTGAACACGGCAATTGCGGAATCTCCTTTGATGAAAAAACCGAGTTTCTTGATAAGGGGGGCAATATTGTCGATCTTATCGAAGAAAAAAACAGGGATTATTCGGTTGCAAGAAAGAGAGTCCGCTTTGAATGGGATATTTCAAAGGATTCCTCAAAATTCATAATAAGGGATGAAGGAAGCGGTTTTGATATATTCTCTCTGAAGGAAAAGGTTGAAAATGAGGGGCCTTATGCTCTCCACGGGAGGGGAATAAGGATGGCCAGCATGTTTGCCAAGAGAATAGCCTATAACAGGGCTGGTAATGCTGTGCTTGTTGAAATAGAACACGACAAGGATGCGAAACGGAAGGCTCCCGAAGGATTCAGCAATGAAGAGGTAATATATCTGAAAAAAGGGGATATAGTATGCAAGGAAGGGGATTCCGGCGATGCTCTTTTCTATATATCTTCCGGAAGGTTTTCCGTGTGGCACAGAGACAGCCGGGTGGGGAACCTTGATCCTTCTGATATATTTATGGGGGAAATGTCATTCTTCCTTAACAACGAGAGAAGTGCGACTGTGGTTGCTGAATCTGATGCAATCATTGTAAAAGTTCCCAGGAAGAATTTTATTCAGATTATAAAACAGTACCCCCAGTATGGTCTTTTCCTTGCAAAACTCCTGTCAAGAAAACTTGCAAGGGCAAATACAAAGAGCGCGGAGCTTCAGGCTGTTTCCAATATCTGATTTATTCTGCTGAAAAAGGGGCTGCCTTTGAGAATATCTCCGGCATTCGGGAGTAATTTGAAACAGGGCAGCCCGTATTTTTTTGCAGGTCGGGTTTAATACACGGCAACTTGCAAAAAATAATAACCACCGGAACTGGTTGCAAAGGTGTTGTTGGTTGACCCTGATTTATCTTCTGCAGATTTGCGAATGCCTTTTTCTGATGCTGTTATTCTTTTAAACCTGTAATTCTCCCTCCTATTCTGAATATTTACTCTTTTTATGCCGATGATGAATCTGTAACATTGTAATAACTGAAAGGTTTTATATCTTGATTGAATTTACTATTTCCATTGTTTATAGTGTTTTTTATGAGAGGAAGTTATGAAAAAAACAGATAAAGTTCTATTTTTGCTTATAATTGCTGTATTTACAGTATTTTTATATTCCTGCAGGAAAAAAGAAGAAACAGCAGTTCCTGTTGTCATGGATACGATAATTACATTTGTTTCCGGCGAAGCATATATTCTGGATACGGCCGGGGAGAAAAAGGAAGCTGAAATCGGTGAAAAGTTGATGCCTGACTACGAATTACTGACGATGGAAGATTCTTTTCTTGAATTCCAGATAGGGGGATCAGGAGTTATCAGGATGGATTCCGATACAAGGCTTTCCCTGTCAGATATTAGTGAAAAAAGAATGAAAAACAAGGCTTCATCTAATATCACACTGTCTCTTGCTGCAGGTACAGTTATACAGAAGGTGAAAAAACTGACCGAAGATGAGTCTTATCATATAAGGACAGCAAGCGCTGCATTCGGAGTCAGGGGGACAGAATTTCTTGTCAGATCTGAAGAGGGCCGTGATACTCTTGCAGTCGGAAGCGGTAGTGTAATAGCATCTCTTTTTCCTTCGCAGCTTGAAAAACTTAAAAGCAGGGCTGATGAAGGGGATGAGGAATACGGTAAAATATATAAAACTCTTGAAGAAAGTTTTCCCCTTCTTAAAGCGGGTGAAGAGATATCTGTTAGTAAATCAGATCTTGAAGCAACTGCATCATATCTCGAAAAAATAAATATTCTCTTTGAAAATGCTGAACTGGGTAAGGTAACTGAAGAAGAACTTGTCTCTGAAATAAAAAGCACTGCTTCTGAAGCAGTCGCAGCAGTATCTTCTCTTAGTCTTTCTCCTGCCGCTTTATCTGAACAGAACAGCAGGTCGCTGAAGTCTGCGGAAAAATTCACTCCTGAAAAGGCTGTGCCTGATACTGAACTCTATATTAAAACAGAACCTGCTGCTGCTGCTGTTTATTTTGATGATAACCTTGCTGGATACGGAAGCCTGAAGGCTCTCTTTTCAGGGGAAAGACTTATCAATATACGTGTGGAAAAAGACGGTTATTATCCTTTTGAGAAAGAGATAAGAACAGGGGATATCAAGGATTCTCCCTATATAATTAAGCTTGAGAAGAAAGAGGGATCTGTATCTCTTCAAGCATTCCCGTCAGATTCCGAAATAACTGTTGAAGGAGTGGGCTCTTTCAGGGGAAGTTTCAGCAGGCAGTTTGATCCGGGGACAGAGCTGGCAGTTACTGTAACAAGGGAAGAATATAAAACTGCGGAAAGGAAATATTCCATCACGGAAGATTCTTCTATTGAAGAAAGAATAGTTCTTGATCCGCTTCTTGTTCCTTTAAGAATTGATACAGGTCTTGAAAGCGGTGCATTTATTATCAGGGCGGATGATGACAATATTTTATCGGCAGGAAACGGATCAGACTTTAGCTTTTTCTCAAAAAAAGGGTTGAAAAAATGGAATTTCCAGGCTGATTATGCTGGAACGCCTATTGTTTCAGGCGACAGTTTCTATTATGTGTCGGGAAAATCACTTGAAAAGAGGCTTCTGGATAGTGGAGAGAGTTCCGGCTCAATCGAAATTGCGGATGCCCTGTATAATAAACCGGAATTTTTCGAAAACTTCCTTTTTATCAACAGCGGAACAGATGTTCTTAAAATAGATCCCGGTAAATTTGAAAGTACAAGGATATATACACTGCCTGATCCGACAGTTTCAAATCCATATTATTATGGGGGAAAACTTTTTTCTGTGACAGACAAGGGTGTTCTTCATATCTACGGAAACAATAAGATTGCTGATTCCTCAATATCTGTTACCCGCGGGAATCCTGAAGGGATAGATATTGCGGCAGCAGGTAAAACAGCTTTTTTTGCAGGGCTCAAGGGTGAAGTATTTGCAATGGATATTGAGACAGCGGAATTTACCTGGGACAGCATTTTTGAATCAGACGGAACAATGCCTGAGATAAGTATTGAACAGGACAGAGTCATACTGAAGTCCGGGAAAAAGCTTAATTTCTTTGACAAAGACGGTGAACTCCTTTTCAGTCCTGATGCTGATATAGATGCATGGGCTTTTACTTCTCCTGATGAGTTTGTTTATGCTACAGGGGGAAATACCCTTGTATTCTGCTCCGGATCGGATGGAAGCATTTTCAAAAAGGGTGTTGTGGAAGACGGTATAACTGACCTGGCTGTTATAAACGGCAGAATCTATACAGTAATGAATAACGGAAATGTCATAGCAGTTAATCCTGATGCAATAAAATAAATTTAAAAAAAACAGTAATCAGCTTTTCTGCATTCATCATGAAATACCTGATTACAGTTTTTACCGGGCAGTTTCCCGGATGAAAAAACTGGATCAAATCTCTTTTCAAATTGATTTGCTGATGTGAAATGTGAATTATATTCACTGTCTGGACAAATTGCATGATCTGAATATATGATAGTTTCTATGGAAAAATACAATTCAGAGCAGGAGTATCTTGCAGAACTTGAGAAAAGGGGTGCGCTTCCGGATGGATTCAGGACAGCTGTCGTTCCGCTTCTCTTTAAACCAGAGGAAAGACCGGTTGATAAACCGCTCCCCATGAACCTTTCAATGCTTTGTCTTGATAAAGCTACATCAGTTTTTGCAGCTGTATTTACAAGAAACAGGTGTCCCGGCGCGCCGGTCCTTATAGGCAGGAAGATGCTGGATAACAGCAGTGTCAGGGGTGTTGTTGTAAACAACAAGATAGCGAATGTGTGTACATCGACAGGTGTTGATGATGCCGGAAGGGTGGTTGCGGCTGTTGCATCTGCTGCAGGAGCATCTGCTGAGGAAATTTTTCCCTCCTCAACAGGTATAATCGGGTGGAAAATCCCTGTAAAGGAAATGACGGAAAAGGCACTCGACCTTGTCTCTTCTCTGAAAGGGGGAACAGCACTTCCCCTCGCAAAAGGGATTATGACTACAGATTCCTTTCCCAAGCTGCGTTCTGCCGACATAGGGGGAGGTCGGATTGTTGCTGTTGCCAAGGGGGCAGGAATGATTGAACCCAATATGGCGACCATGCTGTCATATATTATGACAGATATTAAAATAGACAGGGATGAACTCAGAGGCATACTTAAAAGAGTTGTTGATAAAACATATAACTGCATATCGGTGGACAGCGACCAGAGTACCAGCGATACTGTAATTGCATTAAGCAGCTGTCTCAAAGAGGGAGTTTCTGCAGAAGATTTTGAAGATGCACTTTTCAAGGTATGCTCTGATCTTTCAGAAGATATTATAAGAAATGCCGAAGGCACCGGGCATGTCATAAAGGTTAAGATAACAGGGGCTGAGGATTTCTGCACTGCCCGTGAAATAGGCAAGGCCTGTAATCAATTCATCCCTTGTTACTACTGCAGTGTTTGGAAACGATCCCAATGTAGGACGTCTTCTTTCTTCTGTCGGCGACTATATGGGCAACAATAACCTTGATCTTGATAAAGATGAAATGACAATAAAACTCGGACCTGAGACTGTATTTGACAACGGTGCTTTTTACACTGGATGAGGATAAAGAGATAAGGCTTTCAGATTACCTTAAGGAAAGGATGCTTGATTCTGAAAGTAAAACTTATCCGGCTCATGATCTGACAGTTGATATTGATATCTGCATAAGCAGAAACGGAAAAGGAAAAGGGGAAGCTGTTGTGACAGGTTCAGACCTTTCATACGGGTATGTCAGGGAGAATGCTGACTACAGGTCGTAAAAATATATTCCGGTATTGTTCAGGCACCCTGGATTTTCCTGTCTGCCGGGGCAGTATTCCGGAATTATGAATATTTATTCCCTCATTCCAGCGGTTTGAATCGGTCAGAATGGGGGAATCAACAGGATGATACCCTGCCTCTGAAGTTGTGTATCATCCTGGACTGCAGGAGAATAAATTGGTTTCAGGAAATACAGAAAGTATGATTGAAAAGTTGAAAAAGGCTGAAGCTGATTTCGGCAAAGATATAATCGGCGGCAGAAAACTGTTCAGAAAGCTTCTCACCTCTTACCTTGCAGGAGGCCATGTCCTTATAGAGGGAGTTCCCGGCCTTGCCAAGACCAGGGCTGCAAAAAAGCTTTCAACACTTCTTGATACAACTTTTACCAGAATACAGTTTACACCTGATCTTCTTCCTTCTGATATAACAGGCAATATGGTTTACAGACCTGCAACAGGTGATTTTCAAGTCAGGAGGGGGCCTGTTTTTTCTGGTGTTCTTCTGGCAGACGAGATAAACAGGGCACCTGCAAAGGTCCAGTCAGCCCTGCTTGAAGCAATGGAGGAAAAACAGGTTACAATAGGAGATGAGACGCTTTCTCTTCCTGAAAATTTCTTTGTCATTGCAACCCAGAATCCTATAGAACATGAGGGTACTTACCGCCTTCCGGAAGCACAGCTTGACAGGTTTATGATGAAGCTTATTCTCGATTATCCGGAACATGATGATGAAGTCCGTATTCTCGATCTTCATGAAAAAGGTGAAGATGATATCAGGGAAGCCGGGATAAAAATAGATTCAGCTTTTTCCCTTGAAGTTGAAACAGCATTGAAAAACATCAATGTGTCAGATGCTGTCAAGGCTTATATTGTTTCTATTGTCAGGGCAACCAGGGGTGATAACCGGTATATAAGTTTCGGATCATCTCCCAGGGGAGCTGTTTCAATTCTCAAGTGCAGCAGAATCAATGCTTTTTTTGAAGGAAGAGACTGGGTACTTCCCGAAGATGTCAAAGCTGTTGTACCGGACCTGTTAAGGCACCGTATTGTCCTATCGTTTGAAGCCGAAGCTGACAGGATTAAATCTGATGATTTGATTGAAAAGATTCTGAAAAATACAGAAGTTCCCTGATATGACCAGAGAAGAGCTGCTCTCTGAAATCCGAAAAATAGAAATAGCCTCAAGAAATTTTTCCCGCTTTTCTTTAAGCGGCAGTTACAGATCCGCGCTTAAAGGTTCAGGCATGGAGATTGCCGGTTTCAAGGAATATTCACCTGATGATGACTACAGGTCTGTCGACTGGAATGTCTCTGCCCGGAGCGGAAAAGTCTACAGCAGGCTGTATCAGGAGGAGAGGGAGAATCCTCTGTTCTTCATAGTTGATACATCTGCTTCCATGTATACAGGCGGATCATTTACAGGGAAAAGGAAAACAAAAATTGAATCAGCAGCAGTTGTAATGGCTGTAATAGCATTTTCCGCCGTGTTTAACAATGACAGGGCAGGATCTGTTTTCTGTTCAGATACTGTTGAAGCTGAGCGGGAAATAGGGGGGAAATCAGCACATATTGCAGATATGGTATTCAGCCTGGTTGATCACAAGCCGGAAAGACCTGTTTTTGATATTGAATATGCCCTCTCATGTATCCCCTCTTCAATGAAAAGAGGGTGCTGTTTTGTTATATCTGATTTCAGGACACCTGTTCCTTCGGGAAGGCTTCACGCGGCAGGAAAGAAAACCGATCTTGTGTTTATCAGAATAACTGATCCTTCCGACAGTTTTCAGGAAGGGGGATTTTCATTTCCGGCAGCAGATATTAATTTTTACGAATCATCAGTCGGATCCAGGCTTCTTAACAGGAAGAAGCTGTCCTCTTCATCAGGGAGAATGCCTGGAAATTCTGAAACAGGCACAAGTTCTGAAAAAGGCGGAGCTGGAAAAAAAATCTATAAATCGGGCAGGACTTTTATAAGGCTTGCCGGAAAAAACAGGGAAAAGCTTGCGAAAGAGGCTGCTTATTACTTTGATGAGCAGAAAAGGCTGATACTTAAAGAGGGAATATCTCTTCTTGATATTTCAACAGAAGATAATATTCCGTCATCTGTTAACAGTTTTTTCCGTAACAGAAAATTATGAGAAGATTTTTACTTTATATTCTTATATTCATGACCTTTCCTCTATCTGCTGAAATATCACCAGGGTGAAATTTGAATCAGCAGAATATGACCCGGAAACAATAAGGACCGGTGATAATGTGTTCTGCAGGATTAAATTGACAGATATAAGCCTGTCATCAGAGGATGCAGATTCAATTCATGTGCAGGAAAATTCAGGGTTTGATATTACAGATATAAAACTGAATTTTTCTTCGAATGAAATCCTTATCTGGTTCATCCCTTTTAATCCCGGAGAAAAATATTTACCGGTAATAAAGACAGGCAGATTTACCCTTGATAAGGTACCTGTTGATATAAAAAAAAATACCTGGAACCGGGCGATCAGTTTCCGGAACCTCCGGGAGCGGTGCTTCTTCCGGGAACCAGGCTTATTCTCGGATTTATGTTTTTCCTGGTTTCCCTGTTTTTTTTCCTGCTTTATTATACTATCCGTTTTTACTACAAACCGCTTGCCGGAAAAATATCTGAAGCAGTTAATGAAAAGGAGATAAAAAAAATACTTGCATCAATCAGGTCAATGAATCCTGAAAATACAGATAACGACGGGGTTGAATTCTGCAACAGGATAAACATGCTTTTCCGCAGCTATCTGGGGAAGAGGCTTACCCGTTCTTTCATGAATATGACATCGGGAGAAATAATAAGGAATCTGTGTAATTCAGTTGCATTAAATGAGAGCACGGCAGATTCTCTTGAAAAATCGCTTTTCATCTCTGACAGGATAAGATTCGGGAAAAATATTCCCTCCCGGCACAGTGATCTGAAGCCTGTTGTTTATGGAATTTTAAATTCTGTCGATGCTGTTGAAAGAGAATCAGGCAGGAGGGAGGGGAAATAATGGTTTTTGAAAATCCTTCAGCTTTTTTCTTGCTGTTCCCCTGATTATCTTCTGTTTACACAGCAGGAAAAAGAAAAATAATTTTACTGTTTATTCACAGACTCTGTCCGGACGGAATAAGTCTCTGTTTCTTCCGGAAATATGTTCATTTTTATACATGATCTCCATGGTTTTTATAATAACAGCACTTTCCGCCCCTTCGTTCAGGGTTGAAGAAGAAAGATATCTTACACCGGAGAAAATTATTTTTTTATACTCGATGTTTCTCCCAGCATGTCCTCTTCAGATGTGGACGGGGAAAAGAAGGATTGATGCTGCAAGGGATATAATTTCAGGATTCAGAAAGACCCGGGGAAATGATTATCCGGGCCTGATTCTGTTTTCCGATGTGGCTTTTCTTTCTGCTCCTCCCTCCCCCGATTTCCGGTGGTTTGATAATACGCTTGAAAATGCTGATATTGTTTATCCTGACAGGGGCACTGCTATAGGTGATGCAGCAGCTCTTGCGGTTTTCTACCTGAGAAAATCACTTTCAGATGATAAAATCGGAATAATTATCTCTGACGGTGTGAATAATACCGGCCGTATATCCCCTCATACTGCTGCTGAAGCAGCTGCTGAAAACGGAATCAGGCTTTACACTGTTTCTGTTGGCTCTGACAGCCAGGCGCAGACTGATGAGGGTGAAAATGTGTTGAAGATGATAGCTGAAAAAAGCGGAGCGCTTTATTTCAACGGAAAGGATATGAAAGAGATGGAATATGCTTTTTCCTTTATAGGCAATATGGAGGAGAGGGAAAGGCATGTTGAAAAAATTGTCAGGCTGGAAAGATTCAGCACAGTATTTATTGCAGCAGCTCTTATATGTTTGCTGATTTCAGTTTTTGTCAGGCAGGCTGTTTTGAGAGAGATTAACCCATGAACAGTACTTTTTCAAAGATGGCGGAGTCTTATTGATGAAATATCCCTTGTTGCTTTTTATTGCTGTTATTCCTGTTGTATTGGCTTCTGTGCAGATAGCACTGTCGGGAAAAGCATTTGAACAGTTTTATACATATTCACCTCTCAAGGATAAGGGAAGCATGCGGGGCAGGTATATGATGATCAGAAACATGATATCTGTCCTTGTCTGTGCCGGGATTGTTGCTGTTATAATTGCTCTTGTCCGGCCCACCAGTACAAAGCTTAATATGATTAATATTCCGGATAAAGATTCTTCTTCAGTTGATTACTCATTTGTTGTTGATATATCAGTCAGCATGACAGCAGATGATGGGGGGGTATCCCGTATTGAAAGGGTTAAAGAGGGCCTTATATCTTTTATTTATTCAGACAGCGCAAGCAGCCGTTATTCTGTGACTGTTTTCAAGGGGCGGGCTGCAGTCCTGATTCCTCTTTCTTCGGATAAAAATCTTGTGTCTTCTGTTATTGAAAACCTTTCTCCCGACATGTTCACATCAAGGGGCAGTGCTCTTACTCCTGCTGTTGAGGCAGGAATTTCCCTTTTTCCGGATCATGAGAAAAGTGAGAGACGTATGATTCTTTTTACAGACGGAGAGGAGTCTTCCCTGGTTAAATTTTCAGACAGTATAGACCGCCTCTCTGGACTGATTCTTGAGAAAAATATTTATACATCCATATATGTTCCTGATATCAGCACAGGAAGTTCTGTTTCAGACGGTGAAAATATTCATATCAGCATTCCCGATCTTCCTCTGCTGGAAAAGAGTTCTGAAAAATGGGGAGGAAGTACCGGGCGGTTTTCTGATTTTAAAATTTCAGATATCGAGAAAATGCCCCGCTTCCAGTCTTCAGTAACAGATTATTCTCAGTATTTTCTTGTGCTGTCTTTTGTGTTTCTGTTTTCAGCTGCTGTTTTGAGGAGGTTCCTGAAATGACAGCTTTTAAAAAATTTTTCTGCACACAAAGACTGGCAAGTCTTTCCTGTAAAGCTTCAGAAAAGATGAGTAAGGCATTCAGGTTGGTGCTGATTATATTATCAAGTTTGAATTTTATCTCCTGCAGTTACGTAAATGCATGTTATGATAATATAAAAGGAGTATTCCTGTTTGAAAGCGGAAAATACAGTCAGTCTATTGTCAGTTACAACGGGGCGCTTGTAAACAGCGGAAACAGATCTGATTATATTTATTATAATCTCAGCAGGGTCTACAGGGATATGGGCGAGAATCAGCCGGCCGGGGAAATCCTTTCCGGCCTGAGTCTGAAAAACGGTAAAAACCTGGAATACCATGTAAACTACCTTAAAGGGGTTATTGCCTGTAACGAAGGGCGGTATGATGATGCTGTTCTTTTTTTTAAAAAATCTATCAAAATTGATAATAGTGATATAAACTTAATAAAAGGTCTGGAGCTGGCTTTTCTTAAACTCGAAAACCGGAAAGGCAGGCAGAAAAATGATTCAGATATGGGGGAGAATTCCTCTTCCTCATCAGGATCTGATTTACCGGACAGTGCAGCTGGTTATGAAGAAAACAGGGAATCCCGGTCAGGCAGGATAAAATCTGCATCTGATATTATCGATTATATGTTTACAGAGGAGGTTTCTTTGTGGCTCGGAAACGGGAACACAGATCAGGAAAATATTTCCGACTGGTAATTGCGGTTCTGATTGTATTGTCTGCTTCCTCTATTTTTGCGGAGGATTTCTCGGGAAGAATAATTCTTGAAAAAACAAATTTTGTTGTTGGTGAGGATTTTTCTTTCAGAATTCTTGTGCCCGGAGCAGCTCCGCTGATGCTTTCGGTTGAAACTCCGCATATACCAAACGGGATACGTCTCCTTAAAGGTCCTTACATGAGGCCCGGAAAAAGCGGTACTGTTGTTGACTATTATTTCAGGGTCGAAAAACCGGGGCGCTATGTTCTGGGGAGCTTTACCCTTAAAACAGCCCTTAAAACAGGTTATACAACTCCTGTGTTTATAAAAGCCGGCAAAAATGATTACCAGCTGAGCGGTATTGACGATGTCCCTCCTGTTGTAAAATGGGCAGTCCCTTTAAATACCTATTATCCCGGTGAAATTATTCCTCTCAGATTTGTTGTTGAGAATCTTGAATCGGAAGAAGTTACTCTTGAAAGTTCTATCTACAGTAATAATTCCGGTATAGTAAACCGTATCAGCCGAAACGGTGATAAAGAGGAAAAGGTTGTTGCTACCAAGAACATGCTTACCGGGAATATTTATGATATTTTCTATCATAATCATATATTTATTCCCGTGTTTCCAGGCACTATACAGCTCCCCGGGGCTGAAGTATTTATATCGAAAAATGAAAAAAGCTATAACACATTTCTTCCAGAGCAGAAGATTGTAATAACATCTGTTCCTTCCAAAATAAAAAATACCGGCGCAATCGGAAATTTCACATCTGATCTGACTTTTTCAGATAACCTGCTGCATCCTGATGAAATAATAGTTATCAAAAGGGTGATTAAAGGGACAGGAAATTTTTATGCAATGAATATCCCCACTCCATATTCAGACATGCCTGAACTTGTTGAAATTAACACTCTCAAGGAAAATCTTTACGCGGAACCTGACGGGCAGTGGTTTACCGGTTCCCTGACAATGAGATACAGCCTGAAAGTCAAAAAAACCCTTAAAAGAGACCTTGATGATTCCGTGACTATAACTGTGCCTGATATGGCAGTTATGAGAATTAATAACAAGGCGGGAGGCAGTCCCCGGTATGAATTCTATGAACTTGAAGGGGGCAGTGAATCAATCAGCCTGACTTCTCTTAAAAGGGAATTATCATATTCGGAACTGTATTCTGAAAAAGATTCCAATGTTGATATATTCCTGATCTCAGTTATTACATCTGCTTTTCTGCTGGCAGTAGCAGCCGTTGTAATAAGCGCCAGGAAAAAAGGTAAAATATTTACAATATCGCTAATAGTTATCATAACTGTAATTATTGTCTTAATTCTATTCTTTGTATTTAAAGAAAATGAAGTTTATGGTATTATCTCTCCCAATCCACAAATGCCCGGAATTTATAATGTGCCGGATGAGAACAGCAGCATTAAATACAGTGCATCCTCAATTATCAGGGAAATAAGAGTCCCTGTAAAAGGAAGTTACGAGGATTTTTATCTCATCGAAATGTCTGACGGCGGGGAAGGGTGGATTAAAAAAGATAATATCAGGCTTGAAAATGAGTGATTTCAGTAAAATTCTTGAACAATGGGAACAATCCGGAAAATCCAGATATGTTGATAAAGACAAATTATTATCCAGAAACAAGACTGTAAAGGTCTCCTCTGTGCACAGGGGCAGGGAACTTAAAAAAATGAGGCATCAGGATGAGCTGGATCTGCATGGATATACTGCATCCGAAGCAGAGATTGAGCTTGAGAAATTTCTGAAAGAATCAAAAAAAAGAGGTCTGAGAAAAGTCCTGATTGTTCACGGAAAAGGGAAACATTCCCCCAACGGACCTGTTCTTAAAGAAACAGTTATGACCTTTTTACGGCGGTGTTCTTTTACAGGTCTGACAGGAACGCCTGAACAGTCACTCGGCGGTTCAGGCGCTGTTTGGGTAATAATCAAATAAAAAGATTATTTTTCCCTGTAGATTATTCTTCCCCTGGTCAGATCATAGGGAGAAAGGGCAACTTTTACTTTATCGCCCGGTACAATTCTAATGTAAAATTTTCTCATTTTTCCTGAAAGATGAGCAAGTATTACATGTCCGTTTTTAAGTTCAACTTTAAACATTGTATTAGGAAGTGATTCCTTTACAATTCCGTCAATTTCAATAGCTTCTTCTTTAGCCAAGGTTATTTAATCCTCATTTAATAAAAATATATAGTTTTAGCAGTCTAGCTTATAATATTTTAATAAAAAATCTTTGTCAACAAAGATAACAGTTGACAATTGGCGATTAATTGTGCAAATTACGATGCAGTAAGAGATTGCTTTTCAGAGGTTTAAAAATGATTGATAATGATTTCAAAGAGAAAATGAAAGAATCCCTTTTAAGGCTTAAGGAAGATATCATGAAAAATCTGATATCAGAAAATGATTCATTCAAGTCTCTTATTGAAGATATGGATCCGAAAGATCTTGTTGATGTAGCAGCAGATGATATCGACAGAAAAATGCTTGAAGCTGTAAGCTCTCAGGATATCAGACGATTGAGGCTGATTGATTCTGCATTATCACGGATTCAGAACGGACGGTACGGAGCATGCATGAAATGCGGAAAGAAAATACCTTATGAAAGACTTGAGGCGATTCCATATGCACTTATGTGTATTGCATGTAAAAGTTCCGATGAAAAAAACAGAAAGTAATTTAATATAGTATATAAAAACTGAAAAGCTGTTTCCTTCATATGAGGGAACAGCCGTGCGAGTTGTGTTAATTTAAAATCAGTTTTAATAAAAAATATTTATTTCTAATTGTTTTCAATAATATCCTGAATTTCATTCTAAGCATGTTTCAATTCTATTCCGATATAGTAATTGAGGACAGTAATGGAAACAGGATCAGTATCGTTAAACAGAGCAATATCTCTTCCCCACATAGTCAGAGCCAGTTATTCAAAGAGCAAGATATCTGTTCCTGTAAGTTCTGCAAGTATCGGATATGCAAGATTCAAGCACATTAAAGGTATTCCCTCATTCCCCGGAAACGGAGGGTTTTCTGTAACAAGGCTTAAACAGCTTGATACAATGATAGATTTTATCAGCAGAATGAAAAATGAATCTGTTTCTATCGATCTCGGAAGCGGTGATGAATCTGCCCTGGAACGGATGGCTGAAGAATACTCAAAGCTTGTAAGGGAAAAGATTGTTTCCCCCCTGTTTGCATACAGTTCCGGTAATTATTCTCCCGGTTCAATTCTCAATTTAACTGCCTGAAATGTTATTCATTGTATTGATTATAATAATTGTAATTCTTTTTTATCTTCTCATCCCCGGAGCCGGCGCTTTTTATGCCAGAAACCAGTGGAAAGATTTCAGAAGCAATATAGTTGAATCAGGATATTATCCTGTTCTTGACTATCTCAGTTTCAGGGGTAAACGTGATGATGATTTCCCCGGATTATACCGTTTCTACGGCAGGGTGGAAGCTATTCAGAATGAAAATGAAATATGGCTGAGACAGGGCAATTTTACTGTAACAGCAGATCTGACCGATGTTAAAATATATATTATAAGAAGTGGTATTTCAGATTCCCCAGATAATTCCTTTTTGGAGCATGCCGGCAGCACAATCGCCGATGAAATGCCGCAGATACTGACCTGGGACAGGATATTTTCTCTTCCTGAAAACAGTGAAATGATGATAGCAGGGCCTCTTTTCAGGACCGGGGGAAAAGGGGTTTTCAAAAATACTGAAAATGAAAAACTGACTGTAATACTGTATGACGGGAGCAGTGAAACTCTTTTAAAGAGGGCTGTATGGAGCGGAAGGCACAGGAACGAATTCTGGAATTATCTTACCCCCATATCTGTAATAACCGGGGCATTTGCTCTGTTTATAACTACATATACGATATCAGCTGGTATTTATTCTGAAATATTCAGGGTATTTTCCCTGTCTCTCAGCCTTCTCCCGGTTGTACCTCTTTTCCCTCCCGGTGTTGTTTTCTTTTTTCTCTACCGCAGGCTGTGGAAGGATGCCCGGTTTATCAGAGCTGAGCGGGACATTTTAAACCTGCCGTTAAGATTTTTCCATGAAGAGGATTCTCTTTTGCCGTTCAAGACTGCTGAATTTGCAGATGAAAAAGCATACTGTTTCCGGAAAATCCATGGAACAGAGGCTGCAGAGGAGATATGCAGGGCAAATAATGTCAGAATAAGGGAAAGTTCAGCCGACAGGTGCAGGGGTGATGTCTATTATTATTTTTACAGGAAAGGCTCTGAAACGAGAGACTTGCCGGATGGGGATCCAATGCTTGAGAATATTGTTCTCTGCAACAATCCCTGGATAAGCAATAAAAAATGCAATGCTGCTGCAAGAAAAAAAGAATACCTGTCGATATTTGTCTTCTGTACAGGACTTTTGATTAATTTTATTTTTGCTTTCTTTTTTCTGGGGCTTCTTATTTAAATTGCGGATAGTTATTAATTAAAAACTGATTATTTGAATTCCGGATGCACTGAAGAGCCGGAATATTAAAAAATATCTCTTCAGATTTATCAAAAATCAGCTTCTTTTTCTTCCCCTGCCTGAAGACTTCTGGTTTCTTGTGTTTTTTGCATGATTTATGCTGAATTTTCTTCCTCTGAAATTCCAGTCATTTAGTTTTTCTATCAGAAGTTCAGCAGAATCTGCTGATATCTCTATAAAAGAATAATTATCGAGAATTCTTATCTGTTTTATCTTGTCCCTGTCAATATCAGCTGCGTTTTTTATGATTTTATAAAGCTCTCCGCTGTACAGGCCCTTGTTTTTCCCGGTATTCAGGAAGAGAGTCTTTGTATTTCCGGCAGTATCTCTTCCCCTTGCTGTTCCTCTGCCCTTAGAATTCGCATACATGTTGAAAAGATATGCTGTGAAGTATTTTCTCAGGAAAAAGGGTACATTCTTTTTAATAATCCTGTTAAGACTGTTCAGTTCAACAGCATCTGCTTCCTCTTTGATTTCCCTGATTATATTTTCAAATAAAATTTCGTACTTGTCTTTACTGTCAGCTGATTTCATATTGTTTTTTTCCTCTCTGATGCTTTCTGTTTTTTTCCACTCTTCTTTGTTGATAATAACTGCTTTTTTAATAAGCTGAGACAGAATCTCTATTTTGTGGCTTTCTTCTGTGAATGCAAAAAAACGGGATTGTGAAGATATTTTTGAAAAGATGAATTCAAGATCTTTTTCAAAATCTTTATAATCAGTAATATCTGTATCTTCGATTACCGCTGTCTGTAATCCTTCAAGATTGAGATTATCCCGTCTTATATGGTCAATAAACCGCTCAGCTGTCCCAATTATTATATCCGGCTGTTTCTGAAGAAGCCTGTATTCTTTTTTTACATTCTTCTCAGTGCCGATAGTTACTGTCTGCAGGCTTGTCAGTTTTTTCATGAACAGCTTCCTGAACTGGCTGCTTATTGATTTTATGTTCCGTGCTGAAGATGCAATAATTATGATTTTCAGCCCGGGATAGGAAAAATCTGTCTGCAGCATTACAGGCAATGCATAACTGAGTGTCTGTCCTGAATGTTTTTCTGACTGTATAATTAAATTTTTATTCTGGAATGCCGGAGGGACTACTTTTTTCTGCAGCGGTGTTAATTCATTGTAGCCGCATTTTTTAAGTATATTATTTATTTTTTCCCAGATTTCCGGATCGATTTTTTGTAGCAAAATAATTTCCTGCAAGAATTTTAACTTGTAGTTAACATAGTATCAGTTAAGAAAATTGTCAATGAATTAAATTTAAATTAAGGAAATCATAAATACTGATATGGGAAAAAAGCTGAAATTATTCAGTCAGAGCTCTGCTCTTTATCCGCTTTTCAGTTATTTCCTGTTTTCTGCAGGAAATAACGATTAAAAGACAGAATATCCGGAAATACAGCTTCTGAATATGTACTAAACTGTATTTTATATGACTGTATAAAAGGTAAACTGCCGAAAATTATAACTGTATTCAGATATGTTTTAATTTTCTGAATTATACAAGCTGTAAAAACAATGAAAGGAGTCAAAAAATGAAGAAAAAATTAACCTTGCTACTGCTTATGATGTTTTGTCTTCAGCCGCTTTTTTCTGAAGTTTTTAAATATAAATATGAAGAGGGAGAACTCTACAGGATAGTATCTGAAGTTAATGAGGATGTATATCTTAATAATGTACATTCACATTCTGCCGAGGTTCTGAATAAAATTGCTGTCGAGGTGAAAAAGGCTGATAAGGGGAAGGGGCTTATGTACGGGCTCTTTCAGACTTCTGAAAAAAGTATCGGAAAGTTCTCCACATATTCTCTTTCAAATGAATATGAATCTCTTTTCTGGCGTGATGCGGCTGGAAAGTATGAAATAGAAGATAAATATTACATGCCTGTTGTAAGGAATGTTCCTCTCTTCCCTGACAAAGACCTGAAGCCGGGCGATACATGGAGCGGGACAGGGACTGAGGTTCATGATTTCAGGAGAGGATTCAATATGAAAGAGCCCTACCGCTTCCCTATAAATGTCTCATACCAGTACCTGGGAAAGGATGAAACAGGTCTCTATGATCTTATAAGCGTTAAATACAGTGTATTTTACAAGACAGATAAATATTATACATCAAAAATATATCCTGTGCGTGTCTCCGGCCGGTCGGAACAGCTTATAAAATGGGACAACAGGAATGGAAGGCCTTACAGCTATTTCGAAGAGTTCAGCATGATATTTGACCTTTCAACAGGAGATTATGTCGAATACACAGGAAGAGCTGAAGCCGAAGTTGTTGATTCCGAGAAGCTGGACAGGGAAAAAGTCAAAAAAGATATTGAAACAGATCTTGAAACATCAGGAATTGACGATGTACGGGTTGAAGCTGTTGATGAGGGGGTAAAGCTTGTCCTTGAAGATATACAGTTTCTCCCTGATTCGGCAGTCCTTGTGCCCGGGGAAATAAGAAAAATAGAAAAAATAGCTGAGATCCTTAAAAACATGCCGGGAAGGGATATCCTGATTACAGGGCATACTGCTCTTGCCGGGACTGAGGAAGGACGAAACCGGCTTTCTGTTGAACGGGCTGCTGCAGTTGCAGATTACCTTTTTAAACTGGGCGCAAGAAAGGAAAAAGAGGTGATGATTCAGGGCAAGGGGGCCCGGGAACCTGTTGCAGACAACAGCACTGAAGACGGGATGAAGAGGAACAGGCGTGTTGAGATCACAATACTTGAAAACTAATTATGAACAGACGATATAATAATTTTAAGAAGATAATTGCAGGGATAAAAAGCGCCGGATATATAAAGGGACTTATAGTTGTGGTTTCAGTCTTTTTTATTTCCGTGTTTTTGATTTTTATTTTTGAAAATGGAAGAAACAGGGAATTTAATACTCTTGCAGACAGTTTCTGGTGGGCTATAGTGACTTTCAGTACAACCGGTTATGGAGACAAAATACCTGTAACACCGAATGGGCGGCTGCTTACCGTATTTACTATTTTATTCGGATTTTCATCAATGAGTTTTCTTTCAGGTATATTTGCATCAGTTTTTGTAGACAGAAAAAACAGAACCAGGAGAGGATTAATGGATTTTTCAAGGAAAAAGGATCATATTATTATTTGCGGCTGGAAAGACAGGATGGAGAATATTCTTGAGGATATTATAAAAATGGGATCAGGCGTCTCTCCATCCAGGCTTGTCCTGATATCCAATATCCCTTCTGACAGGGCAGCTGCTCTAAGAGAGATCGAATCTCTGAAAGGTCTCATGTTTGTAAAAGGTGATTATTTTTCTGAAGCAGCCCTTAAACGGGCAAATCTTAAAAAGGCTAAAAAAGTCATAGTACTGGCAGATACCTATGAAAACAAGACCGAGACAGAGACAGATTCAAAAACTGTAATGACTGTATTTACAATAAAAAGTCTTGCAAAAGATGTTTATATCTGTGCAGAGTTGCTGGATCTTAAATATGAAAATTATCTCAGGCATGCAAAATGTGATGAAATAATTTTCCCGAATGAATTTAACCGGAAGATTCTTGCCAGTGCAACTGTTGTAAACGGTATGTCCAATATAATTTTTGAAATGCTTTCTAATTCAAACAGCAGTACCAGGCTTCTTACAGAAAAAATCCCTGATAAGTATGTCGGGCAGAAATACCGTGATTTCAGGTATTCATTTGATGCCAGAGGCAACAGAGTGCTTATCGGAGTTCTTGAAAACACAGGATCGCCGTATAATCTTAAAATTGAGGCACTCCGGGAGGCTCAGAAAACTTCAGATGTATCCATGCTTGTTGAAAATTTCAAGAGCGTTAAAGATCTTAAAGTAAACAGCCCTATGTTTGTCCCTGGCGATGAATACCTTATTTGTGCCCATTCAATGGCTATTATTCTTGAAAACAAAAGGAATTCAGCATGAACAAGGCATCTGAAGATTATATAAATGATAAAATCAGGAATAATCCTGTATTTGAGCAGGTGCCGCATGATAATCTGTTCCTGGCAGAGTTGTGCGGTAAATTCAGTGTTAAAAAATTCAAATCAGGTTCAGTTATAGCTGAAGAGGGCAGATCTTCCTCTGCTCTTTATATTCTTGTTTCCGGTGAGGCTGAAATAATAAAGAAAACTCCTGCAGGAGATACATATAATACGGGATTATTTACTGAAAAGGATAATTTCTCGTTCGGTGAATTTTCCCTGATAAGGGATGATTTCAATGAATTCACAGTAAGATCTGAAACAGATACTGAATGGGCTGTCCTGCCTGGTGAAAAATTCCGCGCCTACTCCGATTTGAATCCTGAAGCTGGTTTCCCTGTTGTTTTCAGGGTCGCAGAAATGCTCTCTGATGAGGTTAACAAGGTCAGAAGAGACATGATGACGCTGTATGAAGCTCTTGTTCATGAAATTAAATCATAAAATCCTTTACTTTCGCTTCCCTGAAAAACTATATTTAATGTAAAGGGAGATTAAAGTGCCGTTAGACAGAGAAGAAAACAAAACAGGTGAACGTAAGTCGGAAGCAAAAGACAATAAACAGTCCGGAAAATGGGGCTGGGGAAGCGACAGCAATGATTCCGGACCCGGAAAAATACCTCCGATATTTCCTCCTCACATAAACAAGGGGCAGTTTCATTTTTCTATATGGTATTTTGTGGCTGCGATGCTTCTTGTTATGATACTTAATTCATATGTAAAGGACCAGATCCAGGAAAAAATTCCCTACAGCATATTCAAGCAGAAAATTGAAGATGGCGAGATTACAGTAATCCAGATGAAACCTGATTATTATTACGGTGTTTCAGGTGAATTTACAGGGGATTCTACAATCACCTCTCAAGAAGTTGTTTACAAGACAGTTCCTGTTGAGGATCCCGGCTTTATTGAACTTCTGGACAAAATGAATGTCAAATATGGGGCTATCAAGGAACAGAATACATATATCATAGATCTCCTGTTCGGCTGGCTGCTCCCGTTTGCAGTTCTAATGTATATCTGGAGAATAATGTTCAAGAAAATAGGAGATCCCGGTGCAGGGGTTATGAGGTTCGGGAAGAACAAGGCCCAGATCGTTGCAGAGGGAGATACCGGGATTACATTTGATGATGTAGCAGGTGTTGATGAATCCAAGGAAGAACTTGAAGAAGTTGTTGATTTTCTTAAAAACTCGGGAAAATACCTTGATATAGGGGGAAAGATTCCCAAGGGTGTCCTTCTCGTCGGACCTCCGGGAACAGGAAAAACACTGCTTGCAAGAGCTGTTGCCGGAACTGCTGAAGTTCCTTTCTTCAGGATGAGCGGCGCGGACTTCGTTGAAATGTTTGTAGGTGTCGGCGCCGCAAGGGTAAGGGACCTTTTCAAGCAGGCGCGGGAAAAAGCGCCATGTATTGTGTTTATTGATGAGCTTGATGCGATAGGTAAGAGCCGTCTGGCTGTTGCAGGGGGCAATGATGAACGGGAACAGACCCTTAATCAGCTGCTTGTGGAAATGGATGGTTTTGATTCAACTACCGGTGTAATAATTCTTGCAGCGACAAACAGGCCTGAAGTCCTTGATCCCGCACTGCTCAGGGCAGGCCGGTTTGACAGGCAGGTTGTTGTTGACAAGCCTGATCTGATAGGCAGGGAGGCAATTCTCAAGCTGCATGCAAGAAATGTGAAGATGGATGCGACTGTTAATTTCGGTGAAATTGCCAAAGCTACATCAGGATTTTCCGGGGCTGATCTTGCAAATATTATCAATGAAGCAGCACTTCTCGCTGTACGCGATAAACGCAAGAAAATAAACCAGGAAGATCTTCACGAGGCAATTGAGAAAAATGTTGCAGGTCTTAAGAAAAAGAACCGTGTAATGAACAAGCATGAAAGGCAGGTTGTCGCATACCATGAAACAGGACATGCGCTTGCTGCCGCTTTCACCGAAGGTGCGGATCCTGTTCAGAAGATTACAATAGTCCCGAGGGGAATAGGTGCGCTTGGGTATACTCTGCAGACACCTGCGGAAGACCGTTTTCTTCTTACAAAAGAGGAGCTTCTGGGAAAGATTGATGTCCTCCTTGGCGGGAGAGCTGCTGAAAAGATAATTTTCGGGGCAGTTTCAACAGGCGCTGCAAATGACCTTACCAGGGCGACTGATATTGCCAGGAAAATGATTACAGATTACGGTATGAGCGAAAAGTTTGAAAATGTTGTCCTTACAAAACGGGGAAGCGCATTTCTTGGTGAGCAGGCTGCTCCGCAGATGGCTAAGGAATATTCAGAGCAGACTCAGCAGTATATTGACAGCGAGATTACTGAAATAATAAATTCCCGGTATAAGCATGTTATTGATATGCTGTCAGCGAAAAAGGAGCTTATTGAGAAAATAGCGCTCAGGCTGCTTGATGTTGAAACAGTAGCTGCGCTTGAATTTAACAGCTATGTGGATCAATACAGGTAAATGATTGAAAAGATCAGGGCCGGAAGATGAGACCTTTTAATCCCGGCCCTGAGATGTTTGTTATGATAAAAATATTTATAATTCAGTAATTTATTGACAGTGTTAAAACAGCTGCCGTGAATAACCGGTTTTTTCCTGGATAGCTGGTTTTCCCCGGAATAATAAATTTATTAGACTTAAATCAAATAGTTTTCAGATTGTCTATCCCTATGCTGTCAAAGCTGTCTATTATGATGTCTGCTGCTGAGAGATCCTGGCTGCCGGAAGCAGGGTTTCTGAATCCTATGCACTTCATCCCTGCAGCCTTTGCAGCTGTCACGCCGTTGAGGGAGTCTTCGATTACCACGCATTCCTCTGTCCCCGTGCCGAGTATCTCAGCTGTTTTAATAAAAATATCGGGAGAGGGCTTTCCATGCTCCATATCAACCCCGCTGACAATCACAGGGAAATATTCAGAAAGACCGGTTTTTTCAAGCACTGTTGAAATAAGCCTGCTGTGTGAGGATGAAGCAACCGCTGTTTTCAGTCCTCCGTCCCTCACATTCCTGATAAGCTCTCTGACACCTTCTATAGGTTCGAGTTTTTCAAGAGATGCAAAATAGGATACGCGGGCTTCTGTATCTTTTTCAGCAAGAGAATCAATGCTGTCTTTCAATCCATGGCTTTTCTTCAGCCTTCCCCACATTTTATCCAGGGCAAGCCCTACAAAACTTTCCAACTCTTCATCAGTAATACTTATCCCTAATTCTCTAAGGAGTTGTTTTTCAACTTCAAAATGATAGGGTTCTGAATTAACCAGAACCCCGTCCATATCAAATATAACTGCCTTAATCATCTTCTATTTCCAGATTTCCCTGTATGTGTGAGGTTTCTCACAGTATTTACATACAAGTTTATCGCTCCCCATTCTTGTAAATACCGCAGCGATACCCTCTCCATGGGACTCGTGACTTATACAGTCCTTGTTTTTGCATCCTATATTCGGGAAGTTGTAAATCCTGGGAGGCATCTCAAGCCTCAGTTTTTTTATCACTTTCCTCTCCTCAATCACATTGAGCGTGCATCCCGGGGCAAGAGCGGCAAGCTGCTTCTTTTTCTTTGTGCCGGGTTCCTTTTCACCCGGTCTGAATACAATGCCTTTCATTTTGCTTGTATCAGTCCTTGAGTAGCAGAGCCATTCACCCCCCTTGCCGTAGAGTTCGAGAACCTTGATTATTCTTGAAAGCTGTTCCCTTATTTCCTGTTCATTTTCCCCTTTGCAGATATGGTCAATTACTATTCCGTTTGATATGGGTTTTATCCCTTCCGCATATTCCTTTATAGTACTTTTCTCAGTTATCTCGAGAGGTATGATAAAATCATCATTAAACGGCAGATCAGTCACCGGAGCCCTGCTTTCTGATGGTTTGAAATCATCCCCGATTATTCCGGCAGTAAGTCCTAGAAGTATTATTCTTATAATACGTCCGTTTATTGACTGCTGTTCCCACCCGTTAAGAGATGTTTTGTCAAGGTAGGTAGGTATTGTTGGATGATGCTTGTGCCTGGGGAGCGGATGGTAGAAGAGTGTTCCCTCAGGAATCTTTTCAATAAATTCCTTTTTAAAGGTTATTTTTCCCCTAAGTTCATCCTGTCTTTTAAGTATTTCATCACCCATTCTTTCAAGCTGGGGTCTTGTGAAGTACCAGACAGGAGCTATGCTGTTTTTTTCTATATATTCCTCGATTGAATCGAATATTGTAACCTCATATCCGTTATCCTTCATCTTGTCGATATAGTAATCCGGCATCATCAGTTCAGGAGGCGCAATCAGGTCTGCCTTTACTTTTTTGAATATTTTGAGCCCTTCAACTTTTGAATGGACTGTTCTTCCGTGGAAAAGGTCTCCTACAAGCGCTATGTGAAGTGAATCCCTGTTCCAGTTGTTGTGTTCCAGAAATGTGAAATCATCAAGAAGCTCCTGGGTAGGGTGTTCATGCTTGCCGTCTCCCGCATTGATAAATGCAGGCGGAACTGCAAGGTCGTTTCTTTCGGCAAACTTTTTCCCGTTTTCCTCAAGCCATCTGCAGAGCCCTTCATGCTTGCTTCTTACTATATAAACAGAATTGTCATATCCGCATAGAGTATTAAATGTATCAGCAAAACTTTCACTCTTGTTTATTGAAGAACTTCCGGTGTCCAGGTTACTCAGCTTTACTCTGTGGAATTCCGCCGCATTTTTAAATGATTCTTTTGTTCTTGTTGAATCTTCGATAAATACTTCATATACACCGAAATCGCTGTCATTGATTCTGAATTTTTCAAGTCCTTCCTTGTCATTTTCCTTAAGCAGTTTTTTCAGTTCTTTTCCCTTTTCAAAAAGGTACAGTCTTTCTTCAATACTTAGGTCGTTGATTACTGCCAGTGTTCTTCCTGTAAACAGGTTTCCCATTTTATACTCCTGATAATTTTATTCGCAGGGCGGGTTTAAAACCCCGCAGCTTGCTGCGTATTTTTGATATTTCACTGTATGGATGGATAGTTCATTGTGCCGGAAGGGTATTACCCCTGTTACAGCCGGGGGTATTAGACCCGCCATACAATCAATACCGTAAAGACCAACATACCCGCTGCCTGTAAAAATCCAGTATCCACCGGAACTGGTGACAAGGGGGTTGTTGATTCTGCCGGATTCGAGTTTGATTCATGCTGCCTGATATTCACTGATTATTTTTAATCAGAAGAAATTTTAAAGTTCTTTATCCCTGATCAATGTTTTTAAACTGTCTTTTTCAGCTGTTCATGGAATAAGCTGCAGACTCTTTATCCGTTTAAAGTGACTGAAAGAGCAAAAAAAATGCCGGCAATTAATGCCGACATTATTTTATGTAAATAACTAAAAAATATCTGTGTTTTCCTTTAATTTCTGCTCTTCTAATCATATTATAAAATATATTAACCGACCGGTGAAAAAAAAGCAATAATCTGTCAGGGGAAATTAATCCAACAGGGCTTCTGAAAGGCTTTCATGTCAACCTTGATATACCATCCGGGGTAATTGCCGCCTGTAAGCCGGGATATTGGTGAATTGCAGAGGAATTTAAATGCCTTTTCTCCTGATACTGGGATGATAGCAGCAATATGCACAGAAGGCGCCTGTTGCAGGCTTCAGCCGCTACAGCCTGCAGCATGTAAATATTTTCCTGGCATCAGCTTTCAGAGTCTCTGCAAAGACTGATCTGTCTGATATTTCCTTTTCAATGCTGTCAAGTATATCATAGTACAGGTCCCATCCCTTTTTCTCAGCCTCATACCTTGCAGCAAGTTTTTCCCTGTTTCTGAAAAGCTTTAAAGCGGAAGTCAGTCTTTCTGCAGCTGAATTTACCAGGTTTTCAAGATATGCTTTCTTTTCCTCCTCCGGTTTGTCCTTTTTCAGTTC
Organism: Spirochaetia bacterium; assembly: GCA_963662265.2. Lineage (GTDB taxonomy): Bacteria > Spirochaetota > Spirochaetia > CADAEX01 > CADAEX01. The sequence continues at coordinate 106,493 of CAXXHA010000013.1, forward strand.
ATCGCTTATATGCATCAGGAGCTTGAAAAGAACAAGCGATACAGGAATCCTGCTTATGAAACTCCCGGTAAACGGATCTGTTTCCTCCTTTATACTGTCAAAATCACCTTCCACAATATCTGAATATGATGAAAATGCCAGAATTCTCACGAGGTCGCCGATATATGTCCCTGTTTTTGCGGATTTTATCGCATCAGAGATGAACGCTTCCTTGTCATGCCTCATCTTAAGGCCGGGCTGGTGGAGGTATCTGAGGTATTCAGGATGCGAGCTTTTGAAAAGTACTGATAGTATATAGCCCTGGTCTTCCGCCCTCCCTATGAATGTTGGGGTGAATGGCCTGTATTTTCTTAAGTCTTTTATCAGTATCCCGTTTGTTCCCCCTGTCACATGATAACGCATCTGGCAGAGATCTTCCCTGCTGTATTCCCGCACATCCATTTCCGCTTCTGTCGAAAGGGCCATTGGATACTGCTTGAAGAATACTTTCTCCTCGCCGTCCGGTTTCCTTTCAGGATACGGTACATCAGTTTCAAACAGGGATTTTCCTATGTCTTTCTCATTGACAAGAGAACCGGCTATCATTCCAAGTTCAATTTTTCTCCCTTTCCAGTCAATACCTTCCGCCCCCCACATGGGAGTCATGAAATGTTCAAAAGCGGATTTGCCTGTCTGCAGAGTAAGTTCCTTTTCCGGAAATACCTGGTCAAGGTCGATTTTGAATGTTCCTTTTTCTCACTGTCAGAAAGGATCTGCCAGAGGGGCGCTATTGCTTTCAGAAAGGAGTAATGCCTTCCGTATTCACCGTCAACACCGAAAACTTCATTCAAGGCTCTGTCAGGTTTCAACCCTGATTTTTCTGCTGCAGGCAGAAGGAGATTTTTTATTATTTCTTCTGTATCGTTTTCAGTAAAAATATATATATCAAGATTTTTGAAATCCGAGGCTTTTTTCAGTTCCTCCTCCATGTATCTGTGTAGAATATTTTTTATTCTGCCGTGAGTTACTGAGACTGAAATAATTACAGTCAGCCTTGAGTTTTCCGGACATTTCCCGTTAACTTTTTCATATTCAAGCGTTTCTGAAAGATTTTTAAGCCCGTAAATCAGCTCATTGTTTTCATTGGGTATTCCAATCGGTACAGGGTGGTCAAACCAGTAATCCTGAGAGTCCTTCATTATTGATCTTATTTCTCTTTTAAGGTCCCGGGAAAGATCAGCCTTTTCAAGCATTCTGCCGGATATTGGAACAGTTAGAATCAGGTTTGATGTGAAAACAATCTCTTTCGCAGGATCTCTTACAGGATTGCTGTTAAGGCTTTTGATTTTTACTTTTCTCCTTTTTCTCAGTTCCTCTATCCCTCTTTCCCTGTCCTCCGGGAAGAAATCTGCCTCCGGATGAAGCAGTTTCAGTATTAATCTGTCCTTTTCCTGTCTGTCTGTTTTGTTTTCAGGGGAAAATGTTTCTGATATTTCTTTTTCTTTATCCTGTCCTTCTGCCCTGAACAGGGATTCGAATTCCTTTACCGATTCAACAGATGCCTTTATAAAAAAATTATTTATATCACTGCTTTCCTCAGAATTCTCCTCAGCAGCCTCATTTTCCTTCGCCTGGAGAGGTCGTTCCCCCTTCAGTATGCTGAGTGCATTATTAATTTCCTCGAAAAAAGGATAATTTTTCCTTTTATAAAGATCTGAAAAAAGATATTCTGTTATTGCTTTCAAACTATTCATAATTATCTCCGGACTTTTTTAATTGTAGTTCATATATCCTGTGCGGTAAATAAATTTGACTTATATCGAAGCAGAATAATAGAATTATTAAAGCAGACATTTTTTTGTCTGAATAATACTTATCGGAGGATATTGATGGAATACAGACTTGTGCTTGTTAAAGTCGACCAGAGAACAGATTCTGCTGAAATGGTGCAGAAAATACTGACAGATTTCGGATGCAGCATAAAGGTGAGGCTGGGGCTGCATGATGTGCCCTGTAATTCATGTTCACCTTCAGGGCTTATTTTTTTGCAGGTATCAGGGGATGATGAACCTGTAAAGGAGATGATTACTGAACTGAATAACCTGGACAATGTGACAGCAAAATATGTGACTGTGTAGTCTGTATTGCTGCAGCTGTATCAGGGATCTGAAATCAGCATGAATATACCTGAATGATAAATTTTGTATTGAATTTTATAAAGATGTTCTGCCGATAAGGGAAGTGTATAATTTTAATAAGAGGCTTTTAAATACGTTATGATGTTTGATCCTGAATCCCTTTACAAACATGCTCTCTATATACAGGAAAAGTATGATGATAATCCTGTATATATTGTGAATTACCTCAGTGAACTCCTCAAAAACAATCTGACAGCTGATTCAGACAACACTTATATTGAAAAAACCAGGAAAATAATACTTGATTATACATCTTCTGCAGATTCAGGAAATACAGCACCAGGCAGCGACAGTAATGTTGATCTTGAAGAGGCGCTTGAGAAGGCTTCAAGAGAGATTAAATTCAGAAGAGAGATTGAGGAATATTATCTCCCGAAGCAGCTTGTAAATGCGATTATGGAACTGGGACATATTCCTGAAAAGTCAATTGAAACAAACATTGGAATTGCCTTTATAGACCTTGTAGATTATTCATATATTTCCAAATTTCTTAGCCCTATGGAAAACCAGTCTGTGCTTAACGGGCTTTTTTCCGCATTCAACTGGATACTGCAGAGACATTCAGGTTATCTCAACAAGATTGAAGGCGACAGCATGATGTTCCACTTCGGCGGGCTGACTGATCCTGTAACCCGGAATATGGAGGACAGAGAAGGGCAGCTGTATATAGCCAAGGAACTTTTTCATACATGCGTTGAGATGCAGAGGGCATGTTTTCTTTTCAACCAGGCAGATGACAGTTTTCTTGAAGGGGAAGTCAGCGAGGAAACAACAGAAGCAATTAAAAAGGCTTTTGATATAATAAGCAACCTGAGAAACAGTTTTGAACTGTCCTATTCCATGAATGCCCTTTTTCAGATAAGGATAAGAATCGGTGCAAATATCGGTGATGTTACTCTGGGTAATTTCGGGCCGGACGGCGCCAAGCAATGGGATGTAATAGGTCTACCTGTTATTGAAGCAAAAAGAATGGAATCAACAGCTCCTATAGGCGGTTTAAGGATATCAAAGAAATACTATGATCTTCTCAAGGAGACTGGAATTGTAGACGGTTATTATAACCAGTTCAAGCAGGATGCCCAGATTCAGATGGGGTATTTCAAGGATATTTCCCTTGATGAGCTTTTCAGTTACAAGAAGGTTATGCTTAAGGATAAGAAAAATGCAGTCTTTGAAAGCTACAGTGTCCAGGTTAACCCGGCCCTTCCCGAAGCTCTGTCTGCCCAGGTAAGAATATTCCTTACAAAAGGTGTTACCGGGATAGATAGAATTATTGAACTGCTGGAGTACTACAGGGGTAATAAATTTGTCATAAGCGCAATTGAATCTGTTTTTATTCAGAAAGGGCTTCATATAAGGAAGGAAGAGATTCTCAAGACAATGTATCCTGAGAAATACCAGATATTTCTTGAAAAACTTGGCCTTGATGAAGACAAGGTGAAAATGTTTATCAGGGAAACATACAGCCTTTTTGATCTTTTCTGCAAGCTCGGCTCTTATCAGGACAGAATCAATGCCATACCCAACAACGATTTTGATACATCGGGTTTCATGAATTATTCACAGTATTTCGACAACAGCCAGAAGACAATACTTGATTTCTTTGATGAGAAAAAACTCTCTGTTTTCTACAGAACATTTTTCTATGATATGCTTTATCCCTCCTTTTTCCTTCATATAAGGGCCAGCATCTATGAATATCTTTCTGAAAATGAACTTGATGAAGATATTGAAGAAGTGGAAGAAGTTCTGGAAGAAATCTGAAATTTTTTTACATGTAAATTCCTCTCTTGACTTTTCATTATAACATGTGATATTTTTCCGCGCCTAATTTACAGAGTACAGAAATCCTGCCGTTGAAAAAGCTTTTCACTTGCGGAAACAAAGGAAGTACTCTATTATTTTTAGTTTTATAGGCATGCAGAATGTGCATATTGTTTCATTTTTGCGGCGCTCAGCTGCTCTTTAAATGGAGGAAGTAAAAAATGGCAAATTGTTTTTTATATCCCGGTCAGGGGGCCCAGTACCCCGGTATGGGAAAAGATCTATGGGAAAAAAGTGAAGAAGTAAAAAAACTTTTTAAAACTGCTTCAGAAAGCACTTCAATGGACCTTGAAAAACTCCTGTTTGAAGGAACAGCTGAGGATCTCAAGGCTACTGACAAGACACAGGTTGCAATAACTCTTGTGAATGTTGCATCTGCTCTTCTTTTAAGGGAAAAGGGTATTGTCAGTGATGTGGCAGCAGGTTTCAGCCTTGGAGAAGTTTCAGCTCTCTGGGATGCCGGAATTATCTCATCAGAGGACCTTTTTCCGCTTGTAAGGGAGAGAGGTAAAATAATGGAGAAAGTAAGCAGATCTCTTGATACTCCTGAAGGATCACCTGGTATGGCTGCTGTAATCGGAATGGATTATGACAAGGTAGACAGCATTATTAAAGGCGAAAAACTCGATGAACTTTTTATTGCAAACTACAACAGCCCGGTGCAGATAGTTCTTTCAGGTACTGACAGCGCACTCAATGCAGGTGAAAGTATTTTCAAAGAGAACGGCGCAAGAAGGTTTATAAGGCTTAAAGTCTCAGGACCGTTTCACTGCCCTCTCATGAAAGATGCTGAAACAGAGTATGCCGAAGTTCTTAAAGGTTTTAATTTCAACGATCCTGTAAAGAAGGTTTTTTCAAATGTTACGGGAGCTGAGATTAAATCCGGGGAAGAGGCTAAAGAGCTGTGTGCAAAACAGCTTACATCAGGAGTTCTCTGGGTTAAAGAGGAAAAAGCGCTTCTTGAACTTGGTATTGAAAAATGCCTGGAAGTTGGACCCGGTAATGTACTCGGAGGCCTTTGGAAGGCTGTCGGGGGAGATATTAAATGTCTGCCCGCAGGAACTGCTGAAGCTGTAGATGCTGTCTAGCATTAAAAAAGAAATACAGGGCTGTCTGCCTCCTGTCTCCGGTAAACTTCCGGATCTGCAGACTGCTTAAACTGTAATTTGTAATATCTTGCAGCCGGTATGTGTACTGGCTGCATCTTGTTATAACAACGAGAACCAGGTTTGTTTACCGGCTGTTTTTCAGCTGTTGAATATTTTCAGGAAGATAAAATCATCTTTTCATATGAGAAGATAGATAATGCTGTACTGCATGGAAAATCTTCAGATTGAAAATGTACAGGGATATGCCTGGTTTTCCGGGATAAATAATCATGAGTAATCCGGTCATGCATTGAATTGGATGTGTTATTTAATAGGTGATCCGGGTAAAAGGAGAATAGAAATGTTACTAGAAGGAAAAAAAGCTTTTGTGACTGGCGGTGCCAGAGGAATCGGAAGGGAAATTGTTCTTAAATTCCTTTCAAACGGCGCAACTGTTTATTTTAATGATATAAACGAAAGCGAGTATATGGGTGAATACCAGGAACTTGCTGCAAAAAATAACTGCGAAGTGTTTTTCAAAAAAGCAAATGTTGCAGATGAAGCTGAAATTACAGCTGTTGTTGAGGAAGTACTTGCAGAGAGCGGCGGAATCGATATTGTCGTAAACAATGCAGGTATTACAAGAGACGGTCTTCTCATGAGAATGAAAGCGCAGGACTGGGATGATGTAATCAAAATCAACCTTACAAGTGCTTTCTATATCAGCAAAGCTTTTTCAAGAGCCATGCTCAAGCAGAAATCAGGCTCAATCATCAATGTTGCTTCTATCGTAGGTGTTATCGGAAACGCAGGACAGTGTAATTACTCAGCTTCAAAGGCAGGTCTTATCGGGTTCAGCAAGAGCCTTGCAAGGGAAGTTGCTTCACGAGGCGTAAGAGTAAATGCTGTTGCTCCCGGTTTTATTCAGACTCCAATGACAGACAAGCTTAACGAAGACCAGAAAAATGCGCTTTACAGCCAGATCCCGCTCAACAGACTCGGGGTTCCTGAAGAAGTTGCTAAAGTTATCCTTTTTCTCGCGTCAGATCTTTCGTCATATGTTACCGGTCAGGTAATTAATATTGACGGCGGAATGGGAATGTAAAAGAGGTTTTATGAAAAGAAGAGTAGTTGTAACAGGCCTTGGTACAATAAACCCGATAGGGAATAATGTCGATGAATTCTGGGCCGGTGCACGGGAAGGCAGAAACGGAGTAGGTCAGATAACAAGGTTTGATACTGAAGGTTTTGCCTCTACAATTGCGGGAGAGGTCAAGGATTTTGATCCGACTCTTTATATGGAAAAGAAGGAAATCAAGAAAATAGACCTTTTTTCTGTTTATGCTGTTGCTTCCTCTACAGATGCTGTTAAGGATGCCGGAGTTAAAGAGGGTGATGTTGATCCTGAACGGTTTGGAGTTATTCTCGGAAACGGTATAGGGGGATTTGAAACAATCGAGGAAGGGTATCAAAAACTTCTTGACAGGGGACCGAGAAGGCTCCCTGTAATGACAGTTCCAAAGATGCTTTCAAACCTCGGGCCCGGTAATGTTGCGATTGCCCTGAATGCCCAGGGACCCTGCTACACAGTTGTTACTGCATGTGCTTCAGGTACAGATGCAATCGGGGATGCTGCACGATGGATTGAATCAGGCGCATGCGACATGATGGTGACAGGGGGTGTTGAGGCTCCTATAACTAAAATGGGTGTTGCAGGTTTCAATGTAATTCAGGCATTGAGTACCAGGAACGATTCTCCCGAAACAGCAAGCCGTCCTTTTGACAAGAACCGTGATGGTTTTGTTATGGCAGAAGGGGCTGGTATTCTTATTCTTGAAGAGTATGAGCATGCTGTAAAAAGAGGGGCTAAAATTTACTGTGAGCTTGCAGGGTATGGAATTTCATGCGATGCAAACCATATAACAGCACCCCATCCGGAAGGAAAAGGCGCTGTTCAGGCAATTAGAATGGCTCTCTCAACTGCAGGAATCAAGCCTGAAGATGTTGATTATATCAATGCTCACGGAACTTCCACTCCGCTTAACGATAAAACTGAAACACTTTCCATCAAGAAAGCGTTCGGAGAGCATGCATACAAGCTTAAAGTTTCATCAACAAAATCCATGACAGGCCACTGCCTGGGAGCTGCAGGCGGTGTTGAGGCTATTGCTTCAGTTCTTGCAATCAGGGACCAGTGGGCGCCTCCGACAATTAACTATGAGACAGCTGATCCTGAATGTGATCTTGATTATATTCCCAACAAGGGTATTGATCTCAAGATTGATTATGCTATGTCAAGCTCTCTCGGATTCGGCGGGCATAACGGGATACTTATTTTCAAGAAAATATAGAGTTGAATCTGTATTCTGAAATATAAATCAGCGGCAGCAGATACCGGCCAGGTGTCAGCTGCCGTTTTTTAATTACAGGATGTAATTATCCCGAGTACGAAGTATACGGGACAGGGCAGGGGTGGACAATAACGAGGCGAGTTACACGGATGAAACTATGCCGGCCAGTCCTGTATGGTGCATAACCTTTACTGTTTCCTTTAAAGACACAAGTTCATTATTCTGCTACTATAATGTTATGAAATCTGTTTTATCTGTATCCAACCTTTCTTTTACATTTCCTGAATATTCATCAATGAAAAACAGGCCGCTTTACAATAATCTTTCATTTAAAGTTGAAGAAGGGGAAATTGCCCTGTTTCTCGCGCCGCCTGAAACAGGAAAAACAACCCTGTCCAGAATAATTACTTCTCTCATACCCCGGTATACAGGGGGTAAGCTGTCTGGGGAAATCAGAGTTTCAGATATAGATACGCAAAAGGAAAAACCGTATAACATTATTGACAGTGTGGGAATTGTTTTTCAGGATCCCGAGGAGCAGATCCTGACCCCGCTGGTTGAAAATGAAATTGCTTTTGCCCTCGAAGCTTCAGGCCTTGATTATGATGAAATTGAGAAAAGGGTTGAATCAGCTATCAGCTTCATGGATATTGATAACCTGAGAGGAAAAAATCCCGCCCTGATGTCAGGCGGAGAGAAGAGAAAACTTCTGATATCATGCCTTGCAGCATCTGATCCGGGGCTGTGGATACTTGATGAGACTCTTGAGGAGATTGATCCTGAGGCAAGAAAAAATATCCTCAACAAACTGAAGGAGAGCGGTAAGACTGTATTTATTCTGACTTCAAAAATGCTTGATATATACAGCAAGTACTGCAGCAGTTTTTTTCTCTACAACGGGAAAACTCTTTTTTCTGAAAAGGGAATCCCCGGTGATGATTTCATCCGGAAAGCTGAAGCTGCCGGTGTTTTTTTAAGGCATGATAATATTGTTTACCCTGCAGGCAGTTTAAATGTTAACGAAGGTATTAACAGAGATATGAAAGATGAACAGGCGGGAAATACTGAATCTTTCGTATCTTCACATCTGGATGATAATGAAATACTCATAAGGGCCGAAAATATACGTTACAACTATCCGGGAAGTAGTTTCTCCCTTACTGTCGATGATTTCAGCCTCAGGCAGGGAGAAGTTGTAGCGCTTCTCGGGCATAACGGATCCGGAAAATCTACATTTGCCAAAATACTTGCAGGGCTTATTAAACCTGATTCAGGTAATATATATATGAATAAGAGCATAGGGGCTGAAATAAGCGGGAGACCGGGAGAAAGCCTCTCAACTTTGCCGGAAAGAGCAGATCTTCTTACCCTGAACAGGAATACCGCATATCTTTTCCAGAATCCTGATTATCAGCTTTTTCTCCCGACAGTAAGCGATGAACTTTCTTTCGGCCTGAAAGGGGAGAGGGTGGATAAGAAAACAATAACAGATAAGGTGAAAAATGCATTGTCTCTTTTTAAATTGGAAGATCCCGAAACTCCTCCGGCCCTCATGAGTTACGGTGCCAGGAAAAGGCTCCAGGCAGCTGTTTATTACCTTCTTGAAAAAAGGATTATTCTTATTGATGAAGCTGATTCAGGTCTTTCTTTCGATGACTATGCATCAATTCTCGAAAAACTGAACAGCAGCAGCACGCCTCATACAGTGCTTGTCATAACGCATGATGTAAAGCTTTCCTCCAAGATTGCAGACAGGATTGTCATGATGAAAGAGGGCAGGGTTATTACTGATAATCCTGAAAAAGAGTTTGAAAAACTGATAAAGCTGACATTTTAGTAATAGACTTTATATATATGGGTAATGAGTATCCGGCATGAAGCACTTCGCTGAGCAGGCTTGTGCATAAGGAGAGGCAGGAGCAATGAAGATGAAGCATTTTGATATAAGCAATAAAAAGGAAGCATAATGATAACTGAAACATATTTAAAGGGTAATTCATTTCTTCACCGGCTTGATCCCCGTCTTAAAATCATATATCTGCTGTTTTTTTCTGTTATTTTCTTCCTTCCTGTTTCTGTTGTGAAATATTATTCAGCATTTGCCCTGATATTTATATCATCATCTGTTTCTGTAGGTATCAGAAATACTCTCTCCCCTCTGAAGGTTATAATGCCTCTTATTTTTCTTATAATGCTTCTCACCCCATTGTTTCACACAGGCGGAACTGTAATACTCAGATCAGGCAGCTTTACAATACTTACATCATCCGGACTGAGCGAAACACTTCATCTTGTGGGGAGGTTTCTGGGGGTAACTCTCCTGTTTTTTATTTTTCTGAGGACAACCCGGATTGATGATTTTATTCTTGCCTTAAGGTATTTCGGCCTTTCCCATAAAAATGCGGTAGTTATAACAATAACTTTAAGGTATATCCCCTATCTCATGTCTGTTTATGTGAATACTGTCGATGCCCACAAGATGAGGCTGACTGTTAATACAAGGATACCCGGTAAATGGAATTTCCCCTCCCGTTTCAGAAATCTTCTTTCTGTTCTTACTTCAGTCCTTATCCAGGCTGTTAAGGGGATTCCTGTTCTTGCTATGGCGCTTGAAACAAGGGGTTTCGGCCGGAAAACAGAACACGGATCCAGGAGAAAGATGAAAGGCTTCAGGGAACTCCTTGCCGATATTATATTGTCATTAATTATTTTTTTAGGTATTCTGTGTTACCTTGTCTTATAAGTATTTTTTTATTCATTGATGGGATTGATATCTCATTACTGGATAAACAGAACAGAACGCATTCATGCATTTGTTCTGTACTTACATTGTAAGCGGGAATATTATATGTCCCGGACTGAAGCTATACTGAAAAATTAACAATTTCAGCCGGTAACAATATTCCTGAAAACCACTTTATAAGGTGAGGGTGAAATTATGCCTGACGCAGAAAAATTTACAAGTACGGCAGCTTTCAGGGTTGCTTCCATTGCAGTTTTATCTGCCATCACAGCGATTTTTACAATTGCTGTCAGAATTCCGGTTGCTCCTACAAGGGGGTATATTAATCTTGGCGATGTTGCGATTTTCTTTGCAGCATTTATTTTCGGTCCTGTAACTGCTTTTATTACAGGAGGTCTTGGTACAGCTATTGCCGATATTCTTGGCGGATTCGGACAGTGGGCTCCAATTTCTTTTGTAGTTCACGGACTTCAGGGTTTCGTGATAGGACTTGTATACAATATTCTTCTTAAAAAGGAAGAATCATCCGGAAAAGGCAATTTTCTTGTACAGGGTATTCTTACATTCGCAGCAGGAGCTCTGGTCATGGTTACAGGCTATTTTATTGCCGGTGTATTCATGGTTGGTCCGGGCGCCGCAGCGGTTGAAATACCAGGAAATATTTTTCAGAATATTGCAGGGGTAATCGGCGGTCTTGCTCTGACTTTGGCGGTACGGAAAGCATATCCTCCTGTAATAAAGTTCAGGTGGTGATGAAACTTAATTTTTGTTTACCGGAAAATGATATGTCGCAGGCAGGTACTGCCTCGACGCAACTTAAAAAAAAGCTGCTGCAGCTGGGTATTCCCACTGCAGTAGTTAAAAAAGCTGTTATAGCTCTTTATGAAGCTGAAATCAACATGGTTATTCACGGCAGGGGGGGAGATATTGATATCCATATTACCCCTGAAGAGATTACAGCTGTCCTTGCAGACAAGGGGCCCGGGATTCCCGATATAGAACTTGCCATGCAGGAGGGATATTCCACTGCTACGGATGATATCAGGGAAATGGGGTTCGGAGCCGGTATGGGGCTTCCAAACATTAAAAAGAATTCTGATTACTTTAAAATTGACAGTGAACCAGACAATGGTACAACTGTGACAATAAAGGTATCTATATAGACGGGAAATAATTTATGTGTGTATTAAACTGCCTACATTCTGTAACGCTTGATGAGGACCTCTGCCGGGGATGTACAACTTGTATATCCAGATGTCCTACTGAGGCTATCCGGGTAAGAAACGGCAAGGCACTCATAATTACAGAAAGATGTATTGACTGCGGTGAGTGCATCAGAAGCTGTCCCTCCCATGCCAAAAAGGCAATTTCCGATCCATTATCTGTAATAGATGAGTTTGAGTATAAGGTTGCTATTCCTGCTCCCAGTTTTTACGGACAGTTCAAGGATGAGATTGGTGCCGACAGGGTATTATCAGCACTTTTGAAGATCGGATTTGATGATGTATATGAGGTTGCAAGAGCTGCCGAAATAGTCTCAATGGCGACAAAAAAGCAGATAGATTCGGGTGAATATCCCAAGCCCATGATTTCATCTTCATGCCCTGCAGTTGTAAAGCTTATCCAGGTAAGGTTTCCCGGCCTGATTGAACATGTAATAAAAATCCAGTCTCCGATGGAAGTTGCTGCCCGTGTTGTTAAGAAATATATACACAAGGGCAAGAAGAATATCGGTGTATTTTTCATTTCCCCCTGTCCCGGCAAGGTATCTGTCGTAAAAACTCCGCTTGGCCATGAAAGATCCTATGTCGACGGCATAATAGCTGTAAAGGATATTTATCCCCATATAAGAACTGCAGCTAAAGAGATTGCTGAACCGAAGAGAAAATCAAATGCATCGGGAATCGGTATAAGATGGGCACATTCAGACGGGGAAAGTGAAGCGGTTGATGCAAAAAGAAGTATTTCTGTTGACGGTATTCACCAGGTTATCGATGTCCTTGAGCAGATAGAGAACCAGGATATACATGATATTGATTTTATCGAAGCTATGGCATGTCCCGGCGGATGTGTTGGGGGAACTCTCAATGTCGAGAATCCGTTTATAGCAAGGTCAAGAGTGAAAAGGATTGTCAAGGATAATAACAATAACATTATCAGCAGCGATATTTTCGACAGGCCTGGATTCGATGTCTCCTGGACAAGGGAGATTTATTCGCGGCCTGCAATGAAGCTTGATGAAGATATCAAGGTTGCCATGAAGATGATGGAGGAGATTGATTTAATCACTGAAGAACTTCCAGGTCTTGACTGCGGTTCCTGCGGCGCTCCATCCTGCCGTGCTCTTGCAGAAGATATTGTCAAAGGGCATGCTGAGAAAACAGACTGTATATTTATTCTGAAAGATGAGATAAAAAAAGTCGCGGATCATATGGCGCAGCTTGAAAAACGTATGCCTTCAGCATTCAGCAGCAGAGATGATAAAACCAGGGAATAAAAATCTGTAATCCTGTCTGAAACTGATTTTATTAATCTCTGTCCACTATTCATTAATCACTATTTACTATTCACTGGTAATCGATCATTTGTAATTGATCCACCCGGGGAAATAACTGCAAAAAAAACAGGCTCTCCGCAGCAATACGAAAAGCCTGATATTGATTTTTTATTTGCCGGTCCCGGCCTATTTTATGAAACCTTTTCCTTTCAGGAATTCCTCTGCAACCATTTTTGCGGGAAGACCTTCCGCATCAACCTTGTAGTTGAGATTGATAATTGTTTCTGTATCAAGAACATCCATTACCGGGGTAAGGATATCATAGATTTCAGGATATTTTTCAAGGATTTCCTTTCTTGCTATAGGACCTACATTGTAGATTGGGAAGAATGCCTTGTCATCATCAAGAACAAACAGTTTGAATTTCTTGAGAAGACCGTCAGTTGAGAAAACCATTGCAACATCAACCTGTCCCCTGTCAAGCGCTTCATAGCTGAGGCCGATATCCATTGTTTTCACGTTTTCCTTTTTGACTTCTACACCGTAAAGATCTGCCATTGCGAAAAATCCGTCAGGTCTTTCAAAAAACTCATGGTCAAGGGCAATCTTCAGATCAGGGTTGCTTTTTGTATATTCTGCAAATTCTGAAAGATTATTTCCGAAATCCACACCATCACCTTTTTTATATGCAAGGGCGTATGTATTGTTGTACTTTCCCTGATACATCCATACAATGCCGTTTTCTTCATCAATCTTTTTGCATTCTTCAAAAAGTTTAGCCGCATCATTGATTTTTTCCTCTTTACCGAAGAACGCAGTCCATGCAGTACCGGTAAATTCCGGATATATATCGATCTGGCCTGTTTCCAGACCTTCTCTTACAATAGAGCTTCCTGTTCCGAATTTCTCGGTAACTTTAAAGCCGTTTTCCTGAAGCATGAGTGAAAAAATATTTCCAAGTACATACTGTTCTGTGTAGTTTTTTGCTCCAACTACAATTCCTTTTGAATCCCCTTTTTTTGAGCATGCGCTGAATGATAAAAGCAGTACAAGCGCGATTGTGATTAATAATAGTTTTTTCATTATTTCCTCCTTTATGAAATATAAAACCGGGAATAATTTTGATGTAAATCCGGTTTATAACTATTTTAAAATTTATCTGATAAAGCAGCCGCTGTATCAGAAACTTTTTGTCCGGAAACAATTCCGGTATCTGAACCGGGACTGAATGCTGATGCATTTACCCGGTCAATTGTTTTCACAGAAAAATTATCCTCTTTTTACCTTGAGCCCTCTCGGTGTAATTTTCTTTTCGACTGCATGTATCAGTGCATCAACAAGAATAGCAAGAACTGAAGTTGCTACAGCGCCTATTATGATGAGGTGGTTTTTGTTGAGCCTTAATCCGAGAAATATCAGGTCGCCGAGTCCGCCGCCCCCGATAATAGATGCAACTGTGGCAGTCCCTATATTTATTGTAACTGCGCTTCTGATACCAGCCATTATTACAGGTATTGCGACAGGTATTTTTATTTTCCAGGTAATCTGATTGTCTGTAAGGCCTATACCTCTTGCCGCCTCAATCATTTTTTTATCGATGCTTAAAAGCCCTGATACAGCATTGAAGAGGATAGGAACTATGCTGTAGATGAAAAGAGCTATAATTGCAGGTGTTGCCCCGATTCCGATGAAAAGAAACACAAGCGCAACTACAGCCACTGACGGGACTGCCTGGAGTGTTGCTGTAAAGGTCAGAATAATATTCCCGGTTTTTTCCTTGCCTTCCCTTGTAACATATATTGAAAGTGCAATACCTATGATTATTGCCATAATTGTAGATGTTGAAAACAGGTATATATGCTGATAAAGCAGGTACATTATCTGACTGAAATTTTCACTTATATATTCAATTATCATATATTTTTACCCTTCGTTTTTAAGCTCTTTGAAAATATCTGTAATATTCATTACTCCGATAAACTGGTTGTCTTTTGTCTTAACGACAGGAAGGCTGCTCTCTCCCGCTTCCACCATGACGGAAAATGTCTGCTGGAGATTTCCTTTCCGCTCCAGTGTGATCGGGTTGTCAATCATTGAAAGGTATTTTGAATTATCTTTCTTGTTTTTCTTCAGGTGATATTCCCCTATGAAGCCTCCGTCTTCATCAATAATATAGGCAGTCTTTTTCTTCACATCTGCGAGTCTTTTAATTATTTTCTCGGGATCATCATCCTTTCGGCAGGTCACATAGCCGTCTTTTGTCACGTAATCAACATTTTTCTTTAAAACAAGAGCTTTAAGGCTCCTGTCATGGCCGAGGAGGTTTTCCACAAACTCGTTTTCCGGCTCGTTGAGTATATTCATTACATTGTCATACTGGACCAGGTTTCCTTTCTTTAGAATTGCAATTCTGTCTCCAAGTTTTATAGCTTCATTGATATCATGCGTAACAAAGACTATTGTCTTCTTGATTTTCTCCTGAATTGAGAGGAATGAATCATGGAGTTTGCTCCTGTTTATAGGGTCAATAGCGCCGAAAGGCTCATCCATCAGAAGGACTTCAGGGTCTGCCGCAAGGGCTCTTGCAAGTCCAACCCTCTGTCTCTCTCCTCCTGAAAGCTGGAGGGGGTATTTATACATATAACTTGAATTGAGTGTTACAAGGTCGAGAAGTTCTTCAATTCTTGTCTTTATCTTTTTTCCCTCCCATTTCAGTAGCCTCGGTACAACAGCTATGTTGTCAAACACATTCATATGGGGGAAAAGTCCTATCTCCTGGATTACATAACCTATGCTTCTTCTGAGTTCTACAGCATCAAGGCTTGTGATGGATTCCCCGTTTATGAAAATATCACCATCTGAAGGCTCTATGAGGCGGTTGATCATTTTCATTGTAGTAGTTTTACCGCAGCCTGAAGGGCCGATCAGCATTGTTATTTTACCGTTTTCAATATCCATGCTGAGGTTTTCTACAGCATATTTTTTGCCGAATTTTTTTGTAAGATGTTTAAGTTCTATCAATTATTTACTCCGTTATGATCGTTTTATTTTCAGTCCGCGGGGTGTAAGCAGAATTTCCAGTTTAATGAGAAGATAGTTGCAGAGAATCCCCAGTATTGAAACAAGTACTGCTCCGGAAGCAACCATCAGGAAATTTGTCCGTGAAATCCCTGAAAATATGAAGTATCCCAGTCCTCCCGCACTGACAAGGGATGCAAGTGTTGCGACACTGACCCCCATTACAATTGCAACTCTTACACCTGCCATAATTACAGGTATTGAAAGTGGAAGTTTTATCCTGAAAAGAATCTGTGTTCTTGTGAGGCCCATTCCCCTGGCAGCTTCAATCATCCTTGGCGAAACCTGGTTCAGAGCAGTAACAGTGTTCCGGATAATAGGAAGCAGCGAGTAGATAATAATTGCAATTACTGCGGGAGTCAGACCGACACCCAGTTTGAGCGGTGCAAGCAGTACAACCATGATTCCGAAAAGAGCAAGGCTTGGTATAGTCATTAGAATACTTGCAATGTAAAGGGTTACTTTAGTCAGTTTTGGTTTTGACGCAATAAGGAACCCGATTGGTACGCTTAAAAGAATTGAGGGGGGGATGCTTAAAAGCACTATTTTCAGATGCTGGAGAAACTGAACAAGAAGTGTTTCCCAGTAATATTTTAAAAATGTAAAGAAATCGATAGTAATCACCTCCATTTAATCGATTCGAAGGTATTAAATCTTTTAAATAAGCCATTTTAATCATGAGGAAATCCTCAGGTAATTCCGGCAATTTAATATCCACGGATAGATTAAATGAACCGTATTTCCGGTTTTTATATACGGGAAATAACAGAATTGAAACAGTTATGTATTGTTGTACTGGTAGTTTGAGCGGAGCCACTTGCAGCAGCTGAACCGATGAAAAAGGTTGAGTATCCGTCTGCAGCTTTTTATTTGAGTAATTTCATGAGAAAGATAAATATTTCGATAACCTGTAGACAAAAACATTATTAGGCTTTAAGTTTAACATGTATATATTAGAAACTCAAGTGGTTGAAAAGTAATCAATGTTTTGTAAAACAGTCGAAATAGTTATCCTTCTTATCCTTTCCGCATTTTTTTCATCTTCTGAAACAGCTTTTACATCTCTTTCTGTAATACAGATTGAAACACTTGCGGGGAAAAAAGGGAGAAGAGGGCGCCTTGTAAAGAAGCTCCTTAAAAAACCGGAACATCTGCTTATAACAATCCTGACCGGAAATAATCTTGTCAATATTTCAATTACCGCAATTACAACAGAACTTACTATTGAAATTTTCGGAAGTCATTTTATCGGAATAATGACCGGTATACTTACCCTGACAATTCTTGTTTTCGGGGAGGTTATACCTAAAAATTTCGCAATTGCGCATAATGAATTCATAGCTACTTATTCTGCCCCCTTAATAAAAGGGTGTATGATTATTCTCCGCCCTGTTGTATTTCTTATTGACAGCATCAGTTCGCTTTTCATCAGGTTTATCGGAAGAAAGAAGAAAGACCGTATATCAATGGATTCAATACTCCTTCTCATAAGATATGCAGAAGCCAGGGGAATAGTCGAAGATTATGAAAATGATATGGTCCACGGTGTATTCCGTCTTGCCCAGCAGAATATTTCTAGCATAATGACACACCGGACAAAGGTTTTCAGTCTCGCAGCAGGCTGTACTGCTTCTGAAACAGAAGCGGCAATTATAAAATCCGGTTTTTCCCGTATTCCTGTTTATGAAAATGAACCTGAAAACATAACAGGAATTATATATGTCAAGGATCTCTTCAAAGAGGCTAAAAAAGACGGAAATGAAATCAGGCTCCGGGATATTTCAACACCTCCTGTATTTGTTTCAGAAAACAAGAAAGTAGGAGAAATTCTTTTCCTTATGAAGAAGGAAAAGAAGAAACTTGCTGTTGTTCTTGATGAGTACAGCGGCCTTTCAGGTATTGTGACAATGGAGGATATTCTCGAAGAGGTTGTAGGTGAGCTTTATGATGAAAACGAGGTGAGGCTTACTGAAAAAATAGTAAAAAGAAGTGAAAACGAATATTTTATCATGGGAAATACACCTATCAGCATGATTAATGACAGGATAGGGACAGATATTCCCGCCGGACGGCTCTCTCAGACTATAGGGGGCTATATTGTTAATGAACTGGGTAAAATTCCTGTCGGCAATGAAAAGGTTGATTTCCCCGGTGGAAACCTGCTGGTTTATTCTGCTACAAGCAGGCGTGTTGAATCTGTTATCCTCCGGCTGAAGAAAAATAATTAGTATATTGAATAATAATATATAAAAAGGCTGTCAAGCTTTATCGGCCGGGGCCTATAAGGCTTGACAGCCTGATGACTATTTTAAAGGACTGAAATCTGTATTGTATAGGACTCAGCCCTTTAATATCTCAAATACATATCTTAAATCAACTTGTGAAAAAGTAAATAATACTGAAGCTGTTTAACCGCTGATTAAGCCTTCCCTTACTACAGTTTTTTCAGATCCGTCTTCAAAGACAAGTGTAATTGTCGGGTCTTTTACAAGCCCGTCGAGATGTATGAGTGCAGGGGCATCCTCGTCATAATTTGAACCGATTGCAAAGTGGCATGTTTTAAAAGCTTTTTCATCTTCCAGCATGTTGCCGCTGATAACAGCCTCAGGGTTTAAGCCTATTCCAAGCTCACCTATGTTTCTTGCATTCTTTGCATATTTTTTACCGTCCCCGGCCGGAAGTTTTCCCTCCTCTTCAAAAATCAATGCGTTTTTTTCAGCCTTTTCTATTGTGTCGAGAAGTATTGAAGCTTCCTCTTTCCCTGTAACTTCATCTGCAAAACCGTTTCTGACAGATACAAATATCGGGTTATTGATTATCAGGTCGCCGTCGTTTGTTGATATGCTTCCGTCAAACGCAATAATCCCTTCTGTTTTCCCCACTACAGGCGATATGAAAGTTTCACCAGCAGGAAGGTTTCCTCCATCTCCGGGCGATGAAAAATCACCGTCATCGCACATTGCCTCTCTTCCCTCGATATTAATAACAACATCAGTTCCTGCGGGAGCTGTGACTTTCACTTTTACCGCTTTATCGAGAAGTTCTTTGAGAAACAGGCTTCTCTCTTTCATTTTTGCGTAATTTACAGGTATTGTTCTGATAAACATGTCTCTTGTTATACCGGGGGACCAGAAAGACCTGCATTTCTTTACACCATGCATCAGGTAGTGGAATGTGTTGTTGTATTTTTTACCGTCAAGTTCATAGGGATCTGTAATTGCATCCTCATCTTTTCCCAGCTTGTTCTTGCTGATTGAGATAATTACATCTGGTTCAGTCTTTATAGCCCCGATAATCCCTTTTTCCGCAAAATCAAGCTGTGTTTTTTCCTTCTGTATTATGATAAGAGGATCAGCGCCTGCTTCGAGCGAAGCATCGAAAAGTGCCTGGGATACAGGCAGGGTTTCATCATCAGGATTGGTTACTATAAGTACTTTCTCCCCTTTTTTTATTGCAAGTACATCTCTTACAGCAACTTTAGCGCTTCTGTTGAGCTGGAGATCGCTTTTTACAAGCTTCTGAAAATTAAAATCTGTATTATTCATTTATAAAATCCTGTAATTGGTTTCTGATTTAGCAAACTCATTTTTTATCCTGGAGCGGATATCCTGTTCTGACCGGAATAATTCCTGAAGATCAGGGTAACACAGTAAGGATATGGTCTATATTGCTGTTATTCTGAAAACTGACGACATTATAAACTACAGATGCTGATTATGGAATATCTGAACTTTTAAATCTTTATCCCGCATGTAATTGCCGTACGGGATAAAAATTTGTATATTATTTCAAGGTAGATCTGCAGCTGTTGTACTGAAGTATTTTTCATCCTGTCTGCAGTTACGGCTGCCTGCAGTTTTTTTAATTACAGGCGCCGGTTTTTCAATATTACAGTATCCTGCATGCAAGAACAGATATTTTTCTGCAACAGCTGTTTTTTATTCTGCTTTTATGAATAATCAGTATTTTGTTTGTAAACCGGAATCAGGCACCATGTTTTAGGCGCACTGAAACCGGATTAATATATATAAAAAAAATTAAAATTTAGGAGAGGAACATGGCTCAGCACCAGTTTCAGACAGAAGTATCCCAGCTTCTTCATTTAATTATTCACTCCCTTTACTCACATAAGGAAATATTCTTAAGGGAGCTGATATCAAATTCTTCAGATGCTCTTGATAAACTGAAATATCTGACACTCACTGATGAAAACTACAAAAATATCCCGTTCGAACCTAAAATTGATATCAGTTTTACAGATTCAGATGAAAAGAAACTTGTTATTTCCGATACAGGTATAGGTATGAATGATGAGGACCTTGTCCTCAACCTGGGAACAATTGCAAGATCAGGAACAAAAAATTTCCTGAGCCAGCTTACAGGCGATTCAAGAAAAGACTCAAGTCTTATTGGACAGTTCGGGGTAGGGTTTTACTCGGCTTTCATGGTTGCAGACAAGATTGAAGTGGTTTCCAGAAAAGCCGGTGAAGACAAGGCCTGGAAATGGGTGAGCGACGGGAAAGGATCATACGAAATTTCCGAAGCGGAAAAAGAGACATGCGGAACAGAAATTACTCTTTTTCTTAATAAAGAGGGTGATGAGTATGCTTCCAGGTGGCAGATTGAATCAATCATAAAGAAATATTCAGACCATATCCCTTTTCCTATCTTCCTTGAATATGAACACACTTCATTCGAGGGTGAAGGGGATGACAGGAAAGAGGTGAAGGAAACAAAAGTCGATCAGATCAACTCTGCATCTGCCCTCTGGAAAAGATCAAAATCCGATCTAACAGATGATGATTACAATGAGTTCTACAAGACAATTTCCCATGATACAGAAGAACCTCTCTACTATATCCATACAAAGGCTGAAGGAACCATGGAGTATACAACACTCTTTTTTATTCCGAAAACAGCTCCCTTCGACCTTTACCAGGCAGATTACAAGCCGGGTGTGAAGCTTTATGTATCAAGGGTTTTCATAACTGATGATGACAAGGAACTTCTTCCGACATACCTCAGGTTTTTAAGAGGTGTTATTGATTCTGAGGATCTTCCTCTCAATGTGAGCCGTGAAATCCTGCAGCAGAACAGGGTTATGACAAATATCAGAAACTCTTCTGTAAAGAAAGTACTTTCTGAGCTTAAGAGTCTTTCTGAAAGCAATCCTGAAAAATACCTGGAATTCATCAGGCATTACAACAGACCTCTTAAAGAGGGCCTTTATTCAGACTTTACAAACAGGGACTCACTTCTTGAGCTTATAAGGTTCAAGAGTACAGAAAACGAAGGGTATGTAAGCCTTAATGACTATGTCGAAAAGATGGGGGATGATCAGAAAGCTATCTACTACATTACAGGCGGCAATGAGGATACACTCAGAAACTCTCCGCTTCTTGAAGCCTACAGAAAGAAGGGTATAGAAGTCCTTGTAATGGATGATGAAATTGATGATATTGTTATTCCCACAATTGGTAAATACAAGGAAAAAGAGCTCAAGGCTGTTAACAGGACAGGCGCTGACGAAGATATCAAGACAGATGATGACAAGGCAAAAGAGGAAGAGGCTAAACCTATCATTGAAAAAATCAGGGAAGCTCTCGGGGAAGAGGTAAAGGATGTCAAGGCATCTTCCCGTCTCTCAGATTCCCCTTCATGCATTGTTGCTGATGCTGATGATCCGACAATGCAGATGCAGCAGATGCTCAAGGCAATGGGACAGACAGAAATGCCTGACTTCAAGCCTATACTGGAGATCAATCCTGATCATGAAATTGTCAAAAAGCTTACAGGTTCAGATGATAAGGACCTTATTTCCGATGTAAGCTATCTTCTCCTTGACCAGGCAAGGCTTATCGAAGGGGGCGAGATAAAAAGCCCTGCTGATTTCGTAAAAAGGCTTAACAGGATCATGGGAAAGGCGGTAAATTAGGTAATATCTGCTTGAAAAATTAAATTAGGGAAATATTATATAAAATATTACAGGAATTGTTCCTGTTTAGTTTTGGGTATCCGGTTTGAGGATACCCTTTTTTTATGCCGGAGATTGTTCCTTTATATTTAAAAATTGATCTAAGATTTCCTTTCTGATCAGCCGAAATACTGATTACAGAAAACACATCCATATATTTGATTTTATGCTGTAAATGCATTAGAATTTACCTACTAAAGTATTTTCAAAAATTAATAAATTTTAATATAATGGAAATGTTGTAAAAAGTTGTACTTGCCGTTTTACCGGCTATGCAGCCTCAATTATTTTCCGGAGGTGAAGTAAATGAAAAAGTTAATTCCTTTTATTATAATACTTCTTATATCTGTATTAATATCATGTAATAACGGAATGGGGGCAGACAGTTCTGCCGATTCTGCAGATTCTTCCGCTCAGGTAGTAACAGACTCATCAAAAGGTGTTGTTTTTATTGATGAAGAAGGTTCGGAAACTGTTGTAAAGACAGAAGAAGACGGTGAAGAGATAATCTGTAAAGAGGTTATCGATTATGTTGTTCTGAATAATGATGAGCCTCTTTCAAAATCATCTGTAAAAGCAATCGGCCGCAAGAGAGCTATAATCCTTGGCTACCGAAGTGACGGATGTCCCGGCCTCTGGATTGTTTATTCAGGCGGAATAGTCAAACCTGTTGTAAACAGTGAAGATATTGAAACTTCCGAGCTTCTTGAAATGGTTGAGGGCAGACAGCCTTTCTTCAAACATTTCGGATGGACATATAATGCTGTTGATATGGCTGTAAACGGCAATGAGATAGTTATTGCAGGGTATGCTGAAAACAAGGAAGGCTGGTGGATGATAGAGCCGGGAACAACTGTAGGCGTCTACTGGTCAGTTTATGAGGATTCAGAAGGATACTATCACATATCAAGGGCAAAGGTTGTCGGCTACAGGGATAATGACTGGTGGAGAAATCTCAAAAAAGAGATGAAGAAGCATGGCTACAGATACCGCTGGAGATGGCTCAGGTCATTAAGGCTTTTCTTCTTCGGCTGGTATGACAGATACCTTACAATGACAGAATCTGTTGAAGTCGGGGAAAATCCGGGCGAATACCTTATAAAGGGAACAGATGATGAAGGGGAAGCTGCAGTTGCAACAGTAACCCGGTGGAAGGTGCTTGGTATTGAAAAGGCTCCGGAAGCACCTGATAATAACCCTCCATACCCGGTAACAGGCGATAAGAGGTCTCCGTTTGTATCAGAAGTGATTACTCCAATGTATGTTGCAGGGAATTCCAACCCTCAGTACTATTATCTATATGTAAAACAGGTTGACGGAAAAGATGACCCGGATGATGGCGATATTGTTACATTTGATTCTGACACTCTTCCATCTTACATGGAGCTTGATAAAGAAACCGGTGTTGTAACTATTACCGGTGCTCCGATTACTACTCAGGTTATAAAATTCTGGACTGTGGATAACCATGGTGCTGACAGCAGCGAAGAGAGTCTGGAAGTAACTTTCAGGTTTATTGGTAGTTAATAGATTACAATCGGGGGAGATTTTTACATCATAGTTGAACCGAAGATGTTTATTGGAGGTCGATTCTATGAGAAAAAGCAATTTCAATTTTATTGCAATAATATTATTGTTTTTACTGTTTTTTATAACCGGATGTTCAGAATCATCCGGTTCTGAAAACTCCCCCCCCTACCCGGTAACAGGTGATAATGTTACTCCATTTGTTGCCGAGGATCCTACTCCGGCAGCTTACGTTGCAGGGAATGCTAATGAACAGTATTATTACCTTTTCATAGAAAAAGTTGACGGGAAAGAAGACCCTGATGGGGATACTGTATTTTTTAAATCAGAAACACTTCCCGGCTATATGGATCTTAATGCTTCAACAGGTGTTGTAACTATTATATCAGCTGACATAACATCAATAAGCATAGATTTCTGGAGTGAAGATGAAAATGGTAATGATACTCAGGATAAGAAATTCACAGTTTCATTTACTTTTGTAGGTTCATAACTAAATTTGTCGATAATACCCTAAAGTATATTAATTATTATAGTTTTCATTAACTGTAAATTATGGTGTAGAATGTATTTACTTTAAAAGTAATTGCAAAGGCGCTTGGTGTTAAGTAAAATTAATTACTGGTGGGTTAAATGAAAAAAAATATCATAATCTCTATATTTTCTCTATTGTTTCTATTCCCGATAGTTGTATTCTCTCAAACTCTCATTCCCCAGGGGACTGACAACTGGCTTTCTGGTGCAGGTACACCCGGTAGCGGTGATGTTGATGGTCTTAATGTAGTGTTTTTTGAGATCCCCGATACTGTAACAGGCCCTATTTATTTTGCTATAGAAGATCCTGGAATAGTTGAAGATGGGGGAACTCCCGGGACTGCCTTAAATCCGCAGGATCAGTGGATAATTGATGCTGGAGAGAGGATGACTTTCACACTTGTCGGCGGAGATGGTGCATTCAGTAATCCTGTTTCCAGAAAATATAAATATTCAACAAAGGCAGATGTTTACTCTTCAGGAACCGGGATCCAGCTTGACCAGCATATTTATACACCGGATGCCGTGGCCGGGGCTTTGAATCCGGAAACAACAGGATGGATTTATTTTAACCCTGTTTATCCTTCTCAGGGTGAACATATCGGTAATAAGTATTATTTTAAAGTTATTGCTGAAGCCTCAACAGGTGCAAATTTTAAAAACGGCTACAGGTTTGATGCCTCATTAAGCAATGCAGGCAGTCCTACAGGGATTTCCGGGGGAGAAGCGTTTGCCTATTCATGGTGTGTGCTGTTTAGAGATGATATAGATGATTCATGGGACTTATATCCTTATGTTACCAGAAATGCAGTTCCTCCTGTAGTCCGTTTTATCGTTGTCGGGTGTTTTGATTTTGACCCATCAGGCGGAGTACCGACAGCTGCGATATATAACAAAGAGCCTGAAGGGGTTCCCTCTGCAATAACTGTTGATGGCCCCAGTAATGAGGTTGATAACGGAAGTGTAGAGATAACTGCTGGTGAAGATAACGGCACATGGAGGGTTAGGATTACAGAGACAGGATCTGTCGGATATCCTAACACTTCTGAGGTATGGGCATGGGAGAACGGAGCAGCAGAAAATGGAAATACAGTCCCTGATGAATCAACAGATACAATGTACAGGATTTATTCTGGCTCCTATAATCCGCCGGATCCGCATCATATAGTTGCTGTTGCAGAGGATGGTACTGCAATTGATAATGATTCTGATACAGAAAAAATAACATTTCAGGTTGTTGATGATACAGGGACTCCATTGCCGTATAGTGAAAAAATCTGGATAGATTTATCAAGTTATACAGGTGTTACAATTGTTCAGAAAAATAATAATGCTGATATTGATAGTCCGACAGCTGTCGGAGCTAACACAACTCTGGTAACGACTGATGTAAGCGGTATAGGCTGGATTACAATAAAGCGAACTGACCAGGCAGATAGTACTGTAACTGTTACACCTGTTACAAACGGCGGCAACAGTTCCAGTACTCTTCCCGGAACAAATACAAGTGCAGATGTTTTTTTCGGCAATATAAATGCTCCAACCATCAGTTCTGCAGGGAATAACGATGAAAACATCAGCCAGTCTGGAACGCCTCTTGAAAATATTGTTATTACTGAAACCGGGACAGGAGTTACACGTTCCCTGGTTAGCGGGGCTAACATAAGAATCAAACTTCCTTCAGTTCTAACTGATTCTGTATTTTCTGCTCCTGTGCCGACAGCAACTCCTTCTGGGGGCGGGTTTGCCGGGGTTGTGACAATTGCAGGCAATGTAATTACTGTTCCGATTACAGGGAATTTTGCAAATGGTGATACCCTGACCCTTTCAGGTATAACCGCAGATACAGGAACTGTTACAGGCAGTGGTAAAATCATTCTTGATTATGACGGCAGTCTGTCATATCTGGTTGAAGATGATAAGGCGACTTCTGTAAAAAACCCTAATTTGAAGGAGTGGCTTGGATCTGCCGGAACAGGGTGGAATACCCCCGGAAACTGGTCAGGCGGATCTATCCCTGTTGCAGGTCAGGATGTTGTAATAAGAAATGTTTTAAACCAGCCTGTTCTGGATATTGCAACAACACCGGCCCTTACATCGCTGACTATTGATTCCGGTTCAACACTTTCATTGAATGGAAATACGCTGCAGGCGACAACATTTGAAAACCAGGGTACATTAAAGGTTTCCGGAGGAGAAACTGTAACAAATTTTACACTGGATACCGATTCAGGTACTGTTGAATATTCAGGTACAGGAAATACAATTGCAGCATGGGGAAATTATTATGACCTTGTGATTTCCGGAGGCACACGTACTCTTTCAGGAGCTGTAGTTCTCGGCGGAAGTCTTACAATATCAACAGGGGGAACTTTAAACTCAAGTAACCAGGGAATAACTCTTGCAGGCAACTGGAATAATTCCGGGACTTTTGTGAATACAACCTCTGAGACTGTCACTTTTCAGAACAATTCCGTAAATTCCATTATTTCTGGCAGTACCAGTTTTTATAATCTCGCAGTACCTTCTGCAGCAGCAGGTAAGACTATTCTTTTTGAGGACGGATCTACCCAGACTGTCAGAAATGATATATCGATAAACGGTACTTCCGGAAATGAGATAATTCTTAAAAGTACAAATCCAGGAACACAGTGGACAATTCAAAATGATACTTCAACTCAGAATATTTCATATATAAATGTTACTGACAGCAATGTTACAGGTTCAGGAGGAGATCTTTTAGCCAGCAGCAGTACAAATGGCGGTAATAATGATACCGGAGCGAGTCCTGCCTGGAATTTCAATCCTGTATTTACCTGGACAGGAGGCGGCGGAGCTTCATGGAATACTCCAGGCAGCTGGGATCTTAATACAGTCCCTGTCTTCGGCAGTACTGTTGTTATTCCTGATGTAGGAACTGATCCGGTTCTTGCAGGAGCTGTAACTGTTAATAACCTTACAATACAGAATCTTGGAATATTATCGCTTAACGGCAATAATCTGACTGTTTCAAATACATTTGATATTCAGAATAATGGTACTTTACGTTTAATAGGTTCTGAAGCGTCTGTTTCTGTAATTGATACAAATAACGGGACAATTGAGTATATCGGAGGAGCGGCCGGTCAGAACAGTTATACCGGTCTCCCAACTGCAGCATCTCCCCATAACCATCTTATATTTAATGATACAACAGACGGTGATGATATATGGGCTCTTGGAGCCGCTCTGAATATTGGCGGTAATTTAACTGTAACAACAGGATCTTTTGATCTTGATGGGAATAATCTTGCAACAGTTACCGGTACTTTTCTTGTTGATACAAACGGTCAGCTTACTCTGATTGGTAATGAAACAGTTGCTGTTATAAATACAAATAACGGTACTATTAATTATAAAGGAGCTGCTGGTGTAAATAATTACCCGTCTCTTCCAACTGCAGCATCTCCTCACAATCATGTGATTTTTAATGATATAGCAGATGGAAATGATACCTGGACTCTCGGGGCAGGACTTAATATTGGTGGTAATCTTTCCCGAACAGCCGGAAATATTTCCGCCGGGGCAAATGCTGTTTCAGTTGCAGGGAATATAATATACACAGCAGGGACTCTTACAAGCACAGGGCTTGTAACCCTGAACGGAACAGCAGCGCAGAGCGTAAACTTTACAAATGCGACACTTACTGATCTGACATTGAATGCAACAGGTCCTGTGACAGCAGGAAGCGCGATAAGCTTATCAGGTACTTTAACCCGGACAGCCGGAAACCTAGCAATGGGAGCGAATGCGCTTACAGTGGGGGGGGATGTATCTTACACAGCCGGAACTCTTACAAGCACGGGACTTGTGACCCTGAACGGGACAGCCGCACAGAGCGTAAACTTTACAAATGCGACACTCGCTGACCTGACACTGAATGCAACAGGCCCTGTAACAGCTGCAGGTCCTGTAAATATGAGCGGAACTTTAACCCGGACAGCCGGAAACCTCGCGATGGGAGCAAACACTCTCACAGTGGGTGGAGATGTATCTTACACAGCAGGGACTCTTACAAGCACGGGGCTTGTGACCCTGAACGGGACAGCCGCACAGAGCGTAAACTTTACAAATGCGACACTTACTGATCTGATATTGAATGCAACAGGTCCTGTGACAGCAGGAAGTGCGATAAGCTTATCAGGTACTTTAAGTAGAACAGCTGGAAACCTCGCGATGGGGGCAAACACTCTCACAGTGGGTGGCGATGTATCTTACACAGCCGGAACTCTTACAAGCACAGGACTTGTGATCCTGAACGGTATAGCAGCGCAGAGTGTAAACTTTACAAATGCGACACTTACTGACCTGACACTGAATGCAACAGGCCCGGTAACAGCTGCAGGTCCTGTAAATATGAGCGGGACTTTAAGTCGAACAGCCGGGAATCTCGCGATGGGAGCAAATGCCCTCACAGTAGGCGGAGATGTATCTTACACAGCAGGGACTCTTACAAGCACGGGGCTTGTTACTCTGAACGGAACAGCCGCGCAGAGTGTAAACTTTACAAATGCGACACTCGCAAATCTAACAATAAATTCAACAGGTCCTGTGACAGCAGGAAGCGCGATAAGCATGAGCGGGACTTTAAGTAGAACAGCCGGAAACCTCGCGATGGGGGCAAATAACCTTACAGTGGGTGGAGATATAATATATACAGCCGGTTCTCTAACCTGTTCCGGGACATTGATTCTAAACGGAGCAGTTGCGCAGGCAATTGATTTGAGTAATACAACACTCACAAATATGACTGTAAATAAAACTGCAGGAACAGCAACAGTCAGCACAGCTGTAACTTTATCGGGAACTTTAACCCGAACAGCCGGAAACCTCGCGATGGGAGCAAATGCCCTCACAGTGGGTGGCGATGTATCTTACACAGCCGGAACTCTTACAAGCACAGGGCTTGTAACCCTGAACGGGACAGCAGCACAGAGCGTAAACTTTACAAATGCGACACTTACTGACCTGACATTGAATGCAACAGGCCCTGTAACAGCGGCAGGTCCTGTAAATATGAGCGGTACTTTAACCCGGACAGCCGGGAATCTCGCGATGGGAGCAAACACTCTCACAGTGGGTGGAGATGTATCTTACACAGCAGGGACTCTTACAAGCACGGGACTTGTGACCCTGAACGGGACAGCAGCACAGAGCGTAAACTTTACAAATGCGACACTCACTGACCTGACACTGAATGCAACAGGTCCTGTGACAGCAGGAAGCGCGATAAGCTTATCAGGTACTTTAAGTAGAACAGCTGGAAACCTCGCGATGGGAGCAAACACTCTCACAGTGGGTGGAGATGTATCTTACACAGCAGGAACTCTTACAAGCACGGGACTTGTGACTCTGAACGGGACAGCAGCGCAGAGCGTAAACTTTACAAATGCGACACTTACTGACCTTACACTGAATGCAACAGGCCCTGTAACAGCGGCAGGTCCTGTAAATATGAGCGGGACTTTAATCCGGACAGCCGGAAACCTCGCGATGGGAGCAAATGCCCTCACAGTGGGTGGCGATGTATCTTACACAGCCGGAACTCTTACAAGCACGGGACTTGTGACCCTGAACGGGACAGCAGCGCAGAGTGTAAACTTTACAAATGCGACACTTACTGACCTTACACTGAATGCAACAGGCCCGGTTACAGCGACAGGCCCTGTAAACATGAGCGGGACTTTAAGTAGAACAGCCGGAAACCTCGCAATGGGAGCAAATGCCCTCACCGTAGGTGGAGATGTCTCATATACAGCCGGAACTCTTACAAGCACAGGGCTTGTGACCCTGAACGGGACAGCAGCGCAGAGTGTAAACTTTACAAATGCGACACTTACTGACCTTACACTGAATGCAACAGGCCCTGTAACAGCGGCAGGCCCTGTAAGCATGGGCGGGACTTTAACCCGGACAGCCGGAAACCTCGCGATGGGAGCAAATGCCCTCACAGTAGGCGGCGATGTATCATACACCGCCGGAACTCTTACAAGTACGGGACTTGTGACCCTGAACGGGACAGCAGCACAGAGCGTAAACTTTACAAATGCGACACTTAATGACCTGACACTGAATGCAACAGGTCCTGTAACAGCGGCAGGCCCTGTAAGCATGAGCGGGACTTTAAGTAGAACAGCCGGAAACCTCGCGATGGGGGCAAATAACCTTACAGTAGGCGGAGATATAATATATACAGCCGGTTCTCTAACCTGTTCCGGGACATTGATTCTAAACGGAGCAGTTGCACAGGCAATTGATTTGAGTAATACAACACTCTCAAATATGACTGTAAATAAAACTGCAGGAACAGCAACAGTCAGCACAGCTGTAACTTTATCGGGAACTTTAACCCGGACAGCCGGAAACCTCGCAATGGGAGCAAATGCCCTCACAGTAGGTGGAGATGTATCTTACACAGCAGGAACTCTTACAAGCACGGGACTTGTGACCCTGAACGGGACAGCCGCGCAGAGCGTAAACTTTACAAATGCGACACTTACTGACCTGACATTGAATGCAACAGGCCCTGTAACAGCGGCAGGTCCTATAAATATGAGCGGGACTTTAACCCGGACAGCCGGAAACCTCGCGATGGGAGCAAATGCCCTCACAGTAGGTGGAGATGTATCTTACACAGCAGGGACTCTTACAAGCACGGGACTTGTGACCCTGAACGGGACAGCAGCGCAGAGCGTAAACTTTACAAATGCGACACTTACTGACCTGACACTGAATGCAACAGGCCCTGTAACAGCGGCAGGCCCTGTAAATATGAGCGGGACTTTAACCCGGACAGCCGGTAACCTCGTGATGGGAGCAAATGCCCTCACAGTAGGTGGCGATGTATCTTACACAGCCGGAACTCTTACAAGCACAGGGCTTGTGACCCTGAACGGGACAGCAGCGCAGAGTGTAAACTTTACAAATGCGACACTAACTGACCTGACACTTAATGCAACAGGCCCTGTAACAGCGGCAGGCCCTGTAAACATGAGCGGGACTTTAACCCGGACAGCCGGAAACCTCGCAATGGGAGCAAATGCCCTCACAGTAGGTGGAGATGTCTCATACACAGCAGGAACTCTTACAAGCACAGGGGTAGTGACCCTGAACGGGACAGCAGCGCAGAGTGTAAACTTTACTAATACGACACTCACTGACCTTACACTGAATGCAACAGGCCCTGTAACAGCTGGGAGTGCAATAAGCTTATCAGGTACTTTAACCCGAACAGCCGGGAATCTTGTAATGGGAGCAAATGCCCTCACAGTAGGTGGCGATGTATCATACACAGCAGGAACTCTTACAAGTACGGGACTTGTGACTCTGAACGGGACAGCCGCGCAGAGTGTAAACTTTACAAATGCGACACTAACTGACCTGACACTTAATGCAACAGGCCCTGTAACAGCGGCAGGCCCTGTAAATATGAGCGGAACTTTAACCCGGACAGCTGGAAACCTCGCGATGGGAGGCAATAGCCTTACAGTTGGTACCGATATAGTATACACAGCAGGAATGCTCACAAGTACAGGCACGGTATTTCTTAATGGAGCAGCGGCGCAGGCTGTCAATTTTACAAGTACAACACTCACTAACATGACAGTAAATAAAACTGCAGGAACTGCAACACTGGGATCAGCAGTTTCATTATCAGGTAATTTAATCATAAATAATGCAGGAATTTTTGATCAGAATAATTTCAACATGAATGTGAGTACTAATATTTCGATTTCTGCAGGAGGATTATCTACCGGTGCAGGTAGAATTAATTGCGGAGGTAACTGGACAGCAGTAGCGGGAGCAGTTTTTGATTCCGGTACAGGTATTGTCATATTTGACGGAGCTGGTGCTCAGTCCCTGATTTCGGGAGGTGCTGACGGTAATCATGATTTTTATAATATAGTAATAAATAAAGGGGGAGGAACTCTCTCTGTAAGCACTAATGAGCTCTTAACCCGGAATTTCTTTCATTTTGCGGGAACTCTTGATATATCAAACAGGAGTATAAGAACGACAGGTGATTTTGCCGCATTTGGTGGTGCTTATACTGCTGATGATGGCGGAACAGCTGATATTTTTAAATACAATCCGGCACCGGCTTTTATAAGGCCTGCTGCAGTTGATGCAGCATCTGCAGCTGTTACTGCCCTTATTGATGAGGAAGTTGTTCATTCTGCGGCTTTTGCAAATCTTGACGGGGCTACTATACGTACTGACAGGAATTTTTATATAAATGGAGCGGATATGCCTTCTACTGTAAACTGGACGTTGCAGGTAAGAGATAACAAAGATGGTTTAACATATTTCGCGGAAGTCTATAACTCTATAGTTGATAACAGCCAGGTTGCTGTAAACCCGTCAGATCTGCCTGCGGGAAGTGCCGGAAATATTGCTGCTGCTGAAAATGTAACTGCGAATTTATGTAGTGCCGAATGGCGGACTGTCCGTACATCTATTGTAGATGCAGGAACTTATACTGTTTTTGATGATATTATCCGTGTGCAGTTCAGCGAGGCAATTGAAAATACTAACAATGAAATATCAGCTGCTGTAGGAGATATTTTTCTTACTGCATTTGCAACTCCATTTACCGGGACTTTTACAGATGCGGCATGTACAATTTCAACAGATACAGTTGATGATATAAATACTTTTTACTTACAGATTACAACAAATCCATGGAATACAGATGCAAAGGATTTATCATCCGGTGCTGCCGGAAGTACTGATCGTGACGGAACAGTCCGTGGAAATATACCTCAGATTCACTTTAGAAAGCATTTGGCAGGTCTATATTATACTTTACGGGACCAGTATAAAAACCGCCTTGGGACAACAAGTTTCCAGTCAGTGGATGATCAGTGTAAACCTGTTCTCTATAGAATTGATATTGACAGGCAGGCGCATGCGAAGCCTATTACCCATCTGGCAGACGGACATAACCTTTTCAGGCTTTACTATTCAGAACCTGTTCATATAGGTACAGATATTGGAGACGGTACAGATTGTGCCGCAGGTTTTTCCATTGCAGCTGCCAATGCCGCAAATCAGAAAAGCGGTGCAACATTTGCAGCAGCCGGGGAATACGGAGGAGCTCTTTCTATAGCCGCAGGCACTGTTTCCGCAGAGGGCTATTTTTCATATGGAGGAGGAGCCGCAACTTTAAATAAAGGTTTCAGATACGGTGATGTCAACAATGAAGCTGTCTACAGGCCGAACAGCCATCAGCTTGAGATATATCTTTCAGGATGGAACCAGTATGCCTCTGTAGCAGCATCAAATGCAGTTGACAGTCTTGTTCCCCCCTATAATGTGAATGACCTGCAGTGGCCAGGTCTCCACTGGGGAGTATCAGACCCGAAAACTGCAGATGCTTCACTATCAGTTACAGCTAACAGCAGAATAACTGATGCTGACGGTAATTCTCTGGATGAATCTGTTATTCCGTTTGATTTTAATAATCTGCCGGCTACAGGGTTTACTGTTAACAATGACTGGGATATTGATGAACCTAAAATATCTCTGTATAAACCTGGAATGACACATATTTTTCCGTTACCGGGTTTTCCTGCAACAGAAGTATATGTTCTTGATAATGACAGTAATGATGTTATTGACAGACTTGAATTTCATATCCATGATAACAGTTCAGATGAAGGGATTGACGGCGCAGGATGGAATTCTTCTGCAGACCATCCTGATCAGGATTTATTCTATGACACAGGAGCTCCTGCAGATATACTTCCTGAAGGGGTCAGGGATTTTACAGTAAAACTTGCTATGTCCAGCTTTTTTATCAATCGATCAGGAACAGCTCCTGTATATCCTGCTTCCGGATATACATTCTCAACAGAAGTCAGTAATACAATTTTTGAACCATTGCCCGGGCCTGTGGAAAGAACTGCCGGAACAACTGCAAGTGATATGTATTTTACACTTTCTCTTGTAAATGAAGCTGATCTTGGTCTGACTTATCTTGACCAGGT
This sequence comes from Spirochaetia bacterium, assembly GCA_963662265.2. GTDB lineage: Bacteria > Spirochaetota > Spirochaetia > CADAEX01 > CADAEX01. The sequence continues at coordinate 140,314 of CAXXHA010000013.1, forward strand.
TAGGCTTACATATGATGAAGTAAATGGAAGTATAACTGACCTCGCAGGTAACAGACTTACAGGTCTGACAAATGTATTTTGTATTGAACAGGTGCCGCCTGTTATATCCTATTCCCTTGCATCCACCGGAGGCAGGAAAATATTTGTCAGGTTTTCTAAATATATATATGGTCCGGGAGGATCAGGAAATCAGGTAACTGCTGCAGCTTTTCAGGTTTCCGGAACACCTGTAACATTAGAGCCTGTTATCCAGGCAGGAGACCAGGGTATCCTTGAAGCTTTTCTTGTTATGCCTGCGACATTAAGCGCAGAACTTGTTTTTACAGGTGTAATTCAGCCTCAGCTTAACCAGATTTTTGACTCAACAAATACTGTTCAGATGGCAACAACCAGTACTCATAAAATATCTGATATCGGTATCAGGGTTATTGAACCGGTCTGGGCTGATGATGGTGTTGAATCGGAAACTATACAGGGTGGGGGAGCTTTAAAAGTTTTTGACGGAACAGGACGACTTCATGACAGTGATATAACATTACAGGCAGGAATTCAATCCGCTTCAGCTGCTTCACTTCCATCTATACTGTATTTTGATGTAAATCCGCCTTCATCAGCAATGTGGAATGATTTCTGGCTTCCAGGTGTTATCAAGGGCTTCAATGAAAATCCCAATAACAGTGTCAGGGGAGTTTCTGCCTACAGCAGCCAGGGCGCTTTGAGAAACTTCATTATACCTTCAAATGATTCTGAAATTAAACCGGGAGCAACACTTGAGTTTCTTTTGAGGCTTGGAGGACTTTATTGTTCTGATGTCAGGGATCCTGATGACCCGAGAACTCTTATTCCCTGGAAAGTGAAAATAACTGGAGTTAAAAAACAGCGTGCTGGAGTCACAATTCTCAATAATGTAATTAATCCGCTGGAAGGAGAGAAAACTGTTCTTCAGTATGACCTAGAGAAGTCAGGTGCTGTAACAATAAATATATTCAGTCTTTCCGGAGATGTTGTGCAGACTCTTTTTAAGGGAAGACAGGCCAAAGGCAGTTACAGTTTTACATGGGACGGAAAAAATACCGGTGGCAGGGCAGTTGCACGAGGAATATATTTTATCCGGATTGTCGGGCCTGATGTGGATGAATACAGAAAAGTAATGGTTGTGAAATAACCTGGAATATTTTAAACAATAATGTTCCGGCATGTAGCAATGCCGGAACTTTTTTATCAAGAAATATCATCAAAAAGGAATTTGAATGGAGCTGTTAACTCTTTTTTATATTCTGAATATCTCATTCCTTCTTCTCCATGAGATTGAATCAGCCTATGAAAAGGAATGGGAAATTTTAAATATTCCGGGCGGAATAACTGTTTTTCTTGTTATTCATTTTCCTTTAATTGTTATTCTTCTATATTGTCTGCTGGAGATTAACAGGCATTCACTATTTGGGCTGATTTCGGGAATAGTTACAGGTATCTTAGGTGTAATACCGTTTCTGGTTCACAGAGTAATCTTTTACAGATGTGATTCTTTTAACCGGATTTCGTCAAAAATAATAATTTATGTGAATATACTGACCGGATTATTTGTTTTTTATTTGTCGCTTGAAAAATTAATTTAGATTTATATCAGGTAGATTATTTATTAATCAGATATAAAATAGAGTGATGGGGATGAAATAACCACTCTTCCTGCATCTTTTGAAATGTCGCCTGAAGTTGTAAGTGTCGGGGATATTTTCAAAGTTATGCTGTCGCCGTTATTAATCTGTATGAATTTTTCCATACTCAGTTTTGTCCAGGTTGTTGAGTATTCTGCAGCGGTAAATTCTTCCGGTGAGTCGTTTATAAATAATGTTACTCCGGATGATTTAAATGCATTGAGGAAGCCGGCTGTAGGGGAAACCTGAGTATTATCTTCCTCCCTGACATACAGGGAAAATCTGTAGATACCTGATACAAGATCAACCCTCCCACTCTGTTTCTGCGGTACTGTCAGGTAAACGGTATTGTCGAAATCTGTTCTTGTAAGCCTTATGTTGTCGATATTTCCTTCCTGCTGTTTATTATCTCCGATATTGAAAGTGCTTCCTGCAGATACTGTGATAGTCATTCCCCCGTCCAGCGCTGATGATAAGTACGGAAATTCATAATTCTGTACAAGCCAGGATGATAGTCCTGTAACCTGCCATATCGGTTCAATTTTTGTACCGCCGTTATAATACAGAAACTGAATATCGGTGTAGCTTGGAGAAGTGTTTAAGTCAAATTTGATTGAGTACTGCGGATTTTCGGTTGCAGGATCTACACCTGCTGCAATATCCAGAAGATTTGATAGAGTATATGCTGCTGTCTGTACTGATGTGAGGTTGAAATACAGGCTGAAGCCTGAAACCGGATTATTAGCATTTGAAGCGGATGCAGTTGCTGTCCATCCAGGAGAAGCTCCTGTTTCAAAATCACCGTTAGGAAAAAGATTCGGTATTTCCAGGCGGTATGCTGTCCCGTCAGGACCTGTCGCATATGTTCCTGATTCATCGGTTAGTGTCATGTAGTTATAACCGTAATCAACAGCATTTCCTTTTATCAGCCAGTCTCCGGATGCCAGGTTGCTGTTTTCAATATAGTTCTTTCCCTGGTATTCTGAAAGATCCATAGGAGAATCACTGCATGAGAGAAGAGGCATTAAAACTGTAAGAACAAGAATCAGTTTCTTCAAAAAATTCTACCTATAATATAAATATATTATTTATTTCCTTCATTGTCTATTTTGTGTAAACAGGCAACATCTTTATTATAACATATCGTGTTTATTTCTGTAATTCTAAACAGCTATATATATAAAAACAGGGAATCTGTGAAAAGTTACAACAGGGAAGCAATGAGTTTTTTTGACTGTTTTTCAGTTTTAAACAGGTAAATATGTGGCAAATTGAGCTTGAAATTTTCTGTTATCGAACATTCTGGCAGCTCGGGATGAATATCTTTCATCTCAAGGCTTAAAATGCATTCTCTGGCATGAGGATATTTTCCTGAAAAACAGTTTTAAAATAAGCCGCCCTGAACATTATCAGCTGTAATATAATAAAAAAATATCGATAATATACTGAAAACCCCTTCCAGAAAACAGCAGGAACGAAGTATAATATCCCTTGCTCTTAAAGCAGCATTGGAATTATTTAACTAGAATTCTGAAGACAGGTTTAATGCATAAGAAGAATTTTAAATTTTACAGACCGGTTGTTGTCTCTTCATTGATATTTATCCTCGGATTCGTGACAATCAATATTCTTCATTTCGAGGCAGACAGCCGAACTTTCCAGAAAAAACTTTTCGATTCAATTTTACCCACTTCAGCCGATTATATTTCCGCTTATATTGAAAGTTTCAACAGCAAATATGCGCTCCTTTCAAAGGTACTTGCTGCTGAAACAGATCCGGACAGCTTTATTATAAACGGCAGGGAAGACAGCCGTGCTGTTATCACGAGGCTCAGGGATATATCTGAAAAAACCTCTGTCAAGACGACTGGTTATATATCTTTTCTGACAGATAAATACTATGACAGTAACGGCACAGTGCTTGAACTTGACTATAATTCAGAAAGAGATTCATGGATAACGGAATTCCTTAACAGCGGTGCCGATACAAAATCGACTTTCTATGACCCGGAAGATAATGAGCATCTTTTTGCCATATACAATGATGTGAAAATATCTGGAAAGGAAGGTTCTGTTGATGCAATTTTCGGCCTTGGTGTATCTTTCGGTTCTGCCACAGAGGATATCAACAAGGCTGGAGAAAATAAAACAATATTTTTTATAGATACTTCTGGCATGATAAAATTCCCCTCTAATATGAGGGGGAAAAATATTTATGACAGATACGGAATTGATAGAAACAACTATGAATTGTCATCACATAACCATTCCCAGTATGAGAATGTGATTTATCTTTCTGAAGATAATAAAAAAGTTGTTTTTTACTCAGAATATATTTCTTTTCTCGGAAAATTCATGATTATTGAACTTGATATTACTGAGATTTACAATGATTTGAAGACTCAGTTTTTATCTTCATTCATTGCAGGGCTTATTCTTTCAGCAGGAATTGTTATCGGAAATATATTTATACTGAACCACTCGAATAACCGGCATTTTAAAAAGGCCTACAAAGATCCCCTTACCGGATGCTATAACAGGAGGTTTCTTGACCACTGTTTTTCCGGCAGTAGAACTGGTTTTTCAACAGGAAGCACATCTCTTATTACCCTTGATATAGATCATTTCAAGGAAATCAATGATAAAAGGGGGCATCTGGAGGGAGATGTAATTCTGAAAACTGTTGCATCTGTTGCACAGTCATGTGTCAGGGATAAAGATGCTGTCATCAGGTGGGGCGGTGATGAGTTTATACTTCTGGTGAAGGCAGATATTGATGATGCATTCAGAATTGCTGAAAGAATCAGGTCGGAATTATATTTAAAAACTGCTGTCTCTATTACAGCAGGTGTGACATCTATTGGAAAAGATGATATTTTTGAGACTGCAATGGAAAGAGCTGATTCTGCTCTTTATAAAGCCAAGAATGAAGGGCGTAACAGGGTATATACTGCCTGAAAATGAATATTGAAATGAGAAATCCATCTGTATCTGTAATCATACCTGTGTTTAACAGGAAAAAACTCTTTACCGAAGCTGTGGAATCAGTTGTAAACCAGAGTTTCAGTAACTTTGAACTCATAGTTGCTGATGACTGCTCAACCGTGGATCTTGAGAGTGCTGTTTCTTCAATTCCCGGTATTGAAAATATTGCGTTGAAGTGGATAAGGCTTGATAAGCATACAGGTATGGCAGGTAAGGTTAGAAACAGGGGAGTGGATGCTTCCTCTTCTGAATATATTGCTTTTCTTGATTCTGATGACCTCTGGGAAAGGGATAAACTGGATAAACAGTACTCCCGGATGCTTGAACTAAAAAAAGATGGAATCCGAATTTCCCACACAAGGGAGAAATGGGTCAGGGGTGATAAAATAGTATCCCAGAAATCACAGAAGCATAAACGCAACGGTGATATATTCGAGGATGCCCTGTGGAAATGCATAATCGGCCCATCCACGGTAATGCTTGAAAAGTCTCTCTTTTATGAGGCAGGCGGTTTCCGGGAGGATCTTGAAGTTGCCGAGGATTATGAGCTCTGGCTCAAGATAACAGACCATGAAAAAGCCGGTTATATTGACGAGATGCTTACAGTAAAGAGGGCAGGTGAGTGGGACCAGCTTTCGGAAAAACACGGGCAGATTGAGATTTTCAGGATTGATGCTCTTAAGGGGCTTCTTGAGAAGGGGTATTTTACCGGGGAAAACAGGATTCTTGCATCAGATATATTCAGCAGAAAGTGCGGTATATATGCTTCAGGATGCAGAAAGCGGGGAAAAGAGGAAGAAGCTCTTTATTATGAAAGTCTTTCTGCGAAGTACATGGTCAAGTAAGACAATCTTAATTTATTTAACAATCCTTCCTTATAAGCAGGCTCTGTCTGCAATATTTATGATAATTATTTTAATAGACCTGGAAACTTAAATATCAGATTTCTTTACAGCGAAGAGAGAAACTTTACAGCATTAAGCCCGTCGACAGCCGATGAAACAGGGTAGTAATCCTTCTCCCGTGCACATTTAACTGCATCAGCTACCATGTTCCTGAAATACTCTGTTTTTTCGCCCATACTGTTTTCTGTATCTGTAAGAGACCTGAACCCTGTGTAATAGGGGCTTTCTTCACTCTTAAGCTCTGAATAGACACCGTTTCCGATTCTGACCATTCCTGATTCAAAACTCAGTTCAAGCTGAAAAACCAGGTGGTCCCTGTCTGCACCTGCTTCAATCAGGACCGGTATTTTTCCCGATCTGCAGTTTATGAATGCTGTCCCTGATGTTTTGTTTATATTACCTGATATGCTTTTCTTTTTGAGTTTTCCCGATGTAAGGTACATTATTATATCAGCCATATGGGTCCCGTCATGCCAGAGAACATTTTTTATTTTCTGACTTTTTCCCATGTAGAGTGTCCCTTTTACAGAAAGCAGTTTTCCGTATTTTCCATTTCTGATTATCTCTTTTACAGCTGTGTAGTCGTTTGAGTAACGCCTTTCATGGTTTGTCATTATTTTTGACAGTTTTTTCCTGTGATGCTTTGCTATCTGTTTTGCTGATTTAAGCGAGTCGGAGAGAGGTTTTTCGCATACAATTGTACCTGTTCCATGCTTTATCCCTTTTTCGATGAGTTCAAGGTGGCTGTAAGGATGTGTGGCGATGAAAAGAATATCCGGTTTTACACTTTCAAGCATTTCATCCATGCTTTCGAAAACAGGGCATTCCCATTTTTCGGAAAACCCGCTTCTTCTCTCTGCATCAATATCAAATCCTCCTGATATTATGCAATCCGGGTTTTCATTTACAGCACCTGCATGTGTGCAGGGCTTTTCCCTCAAAGGGTCATCCTCGAGAAGGGATGCAATTCTTCCCAGCCCTGCAAACGCGCATTTTATTTTCAGCTCTTCCATAATTTATCAGTTTCTTCTTTAAGAACTTCTTTCAGTTCAGGATCTTCTGAAGCATATTTTATCACTGCCCTGAGGAAGCCTGCCGGTGTTCCTGTATCAAGTCTTTCCCCCTCGAGAGGTTTGTATACAACCCTGTTTCTGTCCATAAGCTTCTTGAGCGCATAAACATGGAAATATTCCCCGTTGTCCCCCTCTGCAAGGTGTTTTTCCCACCCCTCTTCGAGAAAGCTGAAAATGTCCGGGGTGAACAGGAACCTTCCGATTGATGCCTCTTTCGAAGGTTCAGTACCGGGAGAGGGTTTTTCAACAATATCCTTCACATACCCGTCGCTGTCTACAGCAAGAACCCCGTATCTTTCGAGGGACGGAGGATTGTGAAGAGTAGACATGACAGCACATCCGGTCTCTTCATATTTTTTTACAAGCTGGCCTGCAAGTGGAATGTCCCCGAAATGAAGATCATCGGGGTATGCAACAATAAACGGATTGTCCCCTATGAATGATTTTGCCTGGAGTAAGGCATGTCCTGTCCCTTTCATTTCATTCTGCCGTTTGAAAAAGATTTCAGCATCATGGGGTTTTATAGTTACAAGCTTATCAAGCTTTCCCTCTTTTTCGAAAACAGATTCAAGTTCTATTTCCCTGTCAAAGTAATCGTCCATGACCTTTTTTCTTCTCGATGTGATGATCAGGATTTCCCTGATCCCTGAGGATATAAACTCCTCGACTATAAAATCTATTGCCGGTTTATTTATAAGGGGCAGCATTTCCTTCGGTACAGTTTTTGTAGCGGGAAGAAATCGTGTGCCGTATCCGGCTGCAATTATTACACCTTTCATAAGCTTGATTATGTTTGTGTTGACTGTAAAAATCAAGTGTTCTTTTAAAATAAGAGAGATCAGGGGATTATCCTCTGTCTTTATAAAGCAGATTATATTTTTATGAAGCCGGGCCTGGAAAATGATGAAAAACCCTTCTTGACTAAAATACTGCATTGGAATACCATTTTTCTGATCTGTTAGGGGTGCTGGCAAGTAAGCCGGCTGAGATATAGACCCTTGAACCTGATATGTTTAATGACAACGAAGGAAAACAGGATTAAAACACGATAATATTTCCCGGATATATTATCAGATCTTATCTGATTTATTCTGATCTTTGTCTGAAATCATAACAGTTTAATTCTTATACAGAACCTTAAAGCATGTATCTCTTTCATGGGGGGACAGGGCTTCGTGATAATTTCTATCCGACGTATTCCTGAAAACCTGCAGCCTGATGTGTTTTACAATGTTTCGCTGCATTTCATGGACAGTGAAATTGGCGAGGTTTTAATCTGGCAATCAGGCTGAGGTTTCTGTATTTTATAAAGACTGTTACCCGGTTTCCGTCAAAAATACTTATCTGATTTTAATTGCTGTCTTTCACTTTGAAAAGTGAGGAATTATGGCTACATTTGATGAACATGCCGGCGCGTATGATGCGTGGTTTCTTAACAACAGAAACCTTCTTGAATCAGAAGTTAAACTGGTTGCACATTTTCTTGAAGACTGCGGGAAGATCCTTTCTGTCGGGTGTCGGAAGCGGTCTCTTTGAATCAATCCTGAAAAAAGACTATGGTATTGAAATTTCACACGGTATTGAACCTTCGGTCGGAATGGCTGAGATTGCGGGAAAAAGAGGCCTTGATGTAAAGATCGGAACTGCAGAAGATGCTGATTTTGGAAACAATGAATGGGACACTCTTCTGTTCAACGGAACTCCGAGTTATATCACAGATCTTGATAAGGCAGTTAAAAAGGCTTATTCAGCCCTCAGAGAGGGGGGGAAGGTTGTAATGCTTGATGTTCCGAAAGAGGGATCATACGGGATTATCTACAATCTTGCAAAGACGCTCGGAACATGGGACCACCCCCTTCTCGAAGGTACACAGCCTCCCGATCCCTATCCCATCGAATTTGTTAAAGAGGCAAACTGGAGAACAACAGCAGAAAAAATCGAGCTTCTTGAAAAAAACGGGTTTGAAAAACTTGGTTTTGCCCAGACACTGACAAACCATCCCGGATTTTCCAATTCAGAAGTTGAAGAGCCTGTCCCCGGGCATACCAGGGGGGATTATGTTGCTATCTGCGCCTGGAAAAAAAGCTCTGAGGAGGGGGAATAATGAAAAAAACTGTAATTGATAATCTTAACAAGGTCAGGTCACAGTCTCCACTTGTCCACAACATTACAAACTATGTTGTTATGAACAATACTGCAAATGCACTCCTTGCACTGGGAGCTTCCCCTGTAATGGCCCATGCCGCGGAAGAGATGGAAGATTTTATTAAGATTGATTCCGCTCTTGTCGTGAACATAGGGACGCTCAGCAGTTACTGGATAAAGTCTATGAAAGATGCGATGTCATACGCATCAGAGAACAGCAAACCTGTAGTGCTTGATCCTGTCGGGGCAGGAGCGACTGCCTTCAGGACAGAAACAGTAAAAGAACTTCTTGAAGTGTCAGTCCCTGCTGTTATAAGGGGAAACGGTTCTGAAATCATGTCGCTCCGGAATGCTGCGGTGAAGACAAAGGGAGTTGACAGCAGTGCATCTGCAACCGAAGCGGTTTCCTCTTCAAAGGAAGTTGCCGCAGAACTCGGGTGTGTTGTCTGCGTAAGCGGGGAAACTGATTACATAACTGACGGGAAAGAAGTCCTTACAGTGAAAAACGGGTCAACGCTCATGGCAAGAGTCACAGGTATGGGATGCACAGCTACTGCTGTAACCGGCGCCTTCGCAGCTGTCGATGAGGATCCCCTGACTGCAGCTTTCAGCGCAATGGCTGTCATGGGAATTGCCGGCGAGATAGCAGCCGAAAAAGCTACCGGCCCCGGTACCCTCCAGCTTCATTTCCTTGATGCGCTCTATAACATCAGCGGGGATGATATTGAAAAAAGACTTGAGAGCTGAAAAGACTATGAGAAGAGATTTTGATTTAAGCCTTTATCTCGTAACAGACAGGGTGTTGTCCATGGGGCGCTCCCTGTCTGAAATTGTAGAGAAAGCTGTGTCAGGCGGGGCGACAATAGTTCAGCTCAGGGAAAAGGATACAGAAACAAGGGATTTTCTCAATCTTGCAAAGAGATTAAAGGAGATCCTCCGCCGCTCAAACATCCCTCTTATTATAAATGACAGGATGGATATCGCCCTTGCATCGGGAGCTGACGGAATACATGTGGGGCAGAGCGATATGCCGGTATGTGAAATCCGGAAATATCTTGGTAAAGATGTTTTAATAGGGCTTTCTGTTGAATCATTTGAAGATGCGGAAAAGGCAAACAGGCTTGATATCGACTACATCGGTATAAGCCCGGTCTACACAACAGCTACCAAGAAGGAACTCTCAACAGGCCTCGGCCTTACAGGGGTTAGTGAAATTTCTGAAATTTCCCGTTTCCCCTCTGTCGGGATCGGGGGGATAAATATGGAAAATACAGCAGATATAATAAGAGCAGGAGCTGACGGCATTGCAGTTGTTTCTGCTATCTGCAGCGCTCCTGATCCTGAAAAGGCAGCATCTGAGCTTTATATGGAAGTTCGTGCCGGTTCTGAAGCCGGTGCTGCACCTGGAGCATCCAGGTTATGATTCGGGAAAAACAATTAATGTCAGGGGTAAATATATGAAACTGGGAAGTATCGGTGAGTTCGGCCTTATAGAGAGGTTTTCGCCTCTTTTTATTAAGAATATACCTGAGGGGACACTCGGCATAGGCGATGACTGCGCAGTAATCCCGTTCTCATCCTTTAACAATGCATTTCCCAGGAGGAATTCTTCAGAGAGTACGTCCTGTAAGTCTGGCGGCTGCGATTTGAAATCTTTACCTGCAGCAGATGTATTTTCAGTCCCTGCCGGCTGCGACCTGGAATCTTCACCTGCAGGGGATCTCTTTTCAGCTCCCTCTGACTGCTCAAAAGGAGACAGCAGGTCTGAATCTGAAGAATGCCTCCTTGTGACAACAGACCTTCTTCTTGAAAATATACATTTTCTCAAGGATAGAATATCCCCGGAAGAGCTGGGGTATAAATCTCTTGCAGTGAACCTCAGTGATATAGCAGGCATGGGAGGTAAGCCTCTTTTTGCTTTCCTTTCTATTGGTCTTCCGAAAGATACGGAAATTGAATGGGCTGACAGCTTTTTCAGAGGATTCAGCAGGCTTGCAGAGGAATCCGGCACCCTCCTTATGGGAGGTGATACAACAGGCTCTGAAAATGGGATTGTAATAAATGTTGCAGTTGCAGGCTGTTCTGTAACCGGGAAGGTGAAATACCGCTCCGGGGCAAAGCGGGGCGACTTCATATGTATTTCTGGAATGACAGGTGAATCAGCTGCAGGACTCAATATTGTCCAGAACAGTTCACTTGAAAGAAAGGCGGGCAGCAGGCTTGTTAAAGAGCTCCTGACGAGTCACAACTGTCCCCGGCCCCATATTGAAGAAGGAATGTTTCTTGCTTCGGAAAAGGGGGTCCATTCCATGATGGATGTTTCTGACGGGATAGATTCAGACCTCAGGCATATCGTGAAAAAGTCAGGTGTATCGGCTTTTGTTGATACAGATTCAGTACCTTTAAGTGAAAATCTGATCAGCGCTGAAAAAGCTATAGGCATTGATCCTCTGCAGTGCGCACTCTCAGGAGGAGAGGATTACTGCCTTCTTCTGACAGTCGATCCTGATTCATATGATGATATAAGCAGAAGATTTGAAGAAAAGTTCAGCCGGCCTCTTTACAGAATAGGAGAGATTAAAGGCCTGAATGACAGCTCTTCTCAGAGGGACAGGGTTTTGTATCTGAAAGAGGGCATTGTTTCAGAATTTTCAAAAAGGGGATTTGATCACTTCAGTTCATGATTTTCTGAAAAATCAGATAAAGATCATGTTGCTGTATTACCTTTATGGTAATAAGTTTTGAAAGCTGGAATCTGCATGCCCCTCTTATCTGGCAGGTCTGCAGAACATGGCTACTGAAGTATGTTGCTTTGGAAATCTGTCAGTCTTTCCTTAACAGGAAGGGATGCAGAATGTTACAACCTGAATCTCCATCCGGTTGTAATGCGGGTTTTGATAATGACTATACATGAGTTTAGAGTTTCTTAATATGGAAAATTATACGGAGAAAATATTATGGGAAAAAAATATTACAGGGCAATGACAATTGCAGGCTCAGACAGCGGCGGGGGAGCCGGTATACAGGCGGATCTTAAGACATTCTCAGCTCTCGGATGTTTCGGGACTTCCGCAGTAACTGCAATTACAGCACAGAATACAGTTGGAGTAACAGGCATACACCCTGTACCGCCTGAAATGATACAGCAGCAGATCATGGCTGTGCTTGATGATATAGGATCAGATGCTGTTAAAATAGGAATGCTTCATTCATCTGAAGTTATCAAGGCTGTTGCAGAAATGCTTGAAAAGTATAAAGCAGAAAATGTTGTAATCGATCCAGTTATGGTAGCAACATCCGGTGATGTTCTTTTAAAGGACAGCGCGATTGATTCTCTTGCTGAGATTCTTATTCCGATGGCAGATATTATAACTCCCAATATTCCCGAAGCTGAAATACTCCTCGGCTGCAGGCTGAAGGGACAGGCTGACCTCCCTAAAGCGGCGGTGAAGCTGTCTGAACTGGGATGCCGGGGTGTGCTTCTCAAGGCCGGTCACCTTAAAGAGGATCTTCTTGTCGATTATTTCTATGACAGCAGCACAGGTGTAATGACAGAACTGCCTTCGCAGCGTCTTTACACGCAGAACACGCATGGAACCGGCTGCACACTGTCATCCGCAGTTACATCATTTCTTGCGCGGGGATTTGAACCTGCAGAAGCTGTGAAAGACGCGAAAGCTTATCTGTCAGCTGCAATTAACTCCGGCAGTGAGTATGCCCTCGGCAGCGGCCATGGCCCTGTAAAGCATTTTCACAGGTACTGGCAGTGAGCTGTTTCAGATGATTGGGTTGTCTCTGCAAAATTATCCGGAGTATGGCTATTGAAGATTTTTAAAGGACTGTAAGTTCTTTGTTTTTGTAAAAATTCTTGTGAGGTTAAATATGCTGATAAAAGGATGCGGTGAGTTTACTGACAGCCTGTGGGAAAAATCAGGCTCAATATTCGATGAAATTATATCGTTGCCATTCAATAGAAAGCTTTCTGACGGTACTCTGCCGAAAGCTGTTTTCTGCAGATACCTTGAGCAGGATATTCTTTATTTACAGGAAGATACGAGGGCCATAGCAATGACAGCAGAAAGAGCACCGGAAGGAAATGAGAAGCTTTTTTTTGCAGAGCTTGTAACGGCAGGGATTGCGCTTGAAGAAGCTCTGCATGCTGAGCTTGCAACTGCATTCGGAATATCAGTAAATGCAGAGATGAATAAAGCCTGTCGCGACTACACAGGTTTTCTTACAGAAACTGCTCAGAATAAGACATATCATGAGGCTGTATCTGCTCTTCTTCCCTGCTACTGGATATATCAGAATGCGGGTATTGTAACTGCTTCAAACGCGGCCCCTGGTAATCCCTACCAGGCGTGGCTTGATACATACTCGGGTGATGAATTTACTGCATATACAGATCAGTATATCCGGATAACTGAAGCAGTTGCGGAAAGAGCAGCGCCGCCGGAGAGGGGGAAAATGGCTGATGCTTTTATTGCGGCAGTCAGGCATGAACTTGATTTTATAAAGAGTATCTCCTTCTGATTCCCTGTTTTCCCTCAGATCCCTGTTTTTTACTGGCATTATTGATCGGATGGATTTGTTTTGCTGAAAACTTTTAAATTTACCGGTTTTATTTAATTGAATTTGTTTTTAAAACAATACTATTCGTTAGTGCTTGATATTTTTCCAGCTGATTAAAAAAACAATCCCGGAGTCTGATGCCGTATATTTGATCGGCTGAGAAAAACAGGCAAACCTGAACAATAACTATTTGTTATTGTCAGAAAATTGATGTTGACGGGTGTATGTAATAGGCTGTAGAGTCTTTCTATGATTAGCCGGAAAATGTCTGTAAAAACAGCTCTGAAAGTATTTATCGTTATTCTTGTCCTTTTCTCATCATTATCATGTACTGCAAAACAGGATATAAATATTGACAGGTCAGGGAAAGGCTCCTGCACTGTCAGTGTGGATCTCAACAGCTTTTTCACTGAATATCTGAACGATCTTTCTGATGCAGCCGGAAGTTCTGATGAGGAGTTTACAGTTTTCGACAGGCAGATGATTGAAGAATCGTTTTCGAAAAATTCAAATGCGGAACTTGCTGATGTGCGTATTAAAGGCGGCGGAAGTATTGAACTTGATATAAAATTCAATAATCCGGGAGATATACTCAGGGAAAACAGCCTTAACCCGGTAATATCATACACAAGAAAGGGAAGCAGCAGTATTGTCTCTTTTAACCTGAATACTGAAAACTATAAGGCGCTCAGCAGGATGACAGGCCTTGCAGATAACCCGGTTCTCGCCGCATTAACTCCCCAGCCTGAGAATCCGTACACTAATGATGAATACCTCGATATGGTTGATTTTGTTTTTTCAGATTATGAGGGGGGAGATATAGCTGCAGTCACAATGGCAAAGTCAATGGTTGAGATAAATATTGAAACAGATGGCCGTGTTGTTTCTGCCGGGAACGGGACTTTTTCAGGCAGCAGGGCTGTATTCCGAATTCCCCTACTTAAATTTCTGACCCTCTCTGAGCCTGTTGTTTTTTCTGTTGAATACAGATAATCCTGCATCAGATTCAGATATTAAAAAGAATCAGTAAATCCTCTTCTCAGATCTCGGATATTCACACAGTTTCTTTGTTTTCATGTTAAGAGTGTTCTTGATGAATAATTTCAGTTTCTGAACAATATCCCAGGTTAATCGATATTTCTTTTTCCCTGGTTAACTTAAATTTAACTTTTTCTAAATAATAATGATTCCTATCTTGATCCCATCCCTTATATATAATATTAATTGATTTTTTAGTTGATTCTCATAAACTATATAAAAGAGGAGTTAACTTTAATGAATGGTGAATATGATGTAGCTTTGCTTCATTCTCTCAGCGGTCCCATGGAAATCAGCGAAAGACCTCTTGTTAATTCCTCCCTCCTTGCATTTGAAGAGATAAATTCAAGCGGCGGAGTTCTCGGCAGGAAAATTAATGTCCATGTATATGACGGGGCATCTGATCCTGTTACTTTTAACAGGGCAACTGAAGATGCTGTCGGGAAATGCGGTTGCGGAACCTTTTTCGGAACCTGGATGTCTTCCAGCAGGAAGTCAGTCATTCCTGTACTTGATAAAAACGGGACAATGCTGTGGTATCCAATACAGTATGAAGGTCTTGAAATCTCTGATAATGTAGTTTATACAGGCAGCTGCCTTAACCAGCAGATAGAACCGGCTCTTGAATGGTGCAGATCTGAGAAATATACTTCCTATTTTCTTCTGGGCTCAAACTATGTCTATCCCCATACAGCAAACTATCTCATAAGCTCAAGCCTGGAATGCTCAGGTTTCAGTATATCAGGCGAACTTTATGCAGATCTCGGGGAAGAGGATTTCTCTTTTTATATTTCCAGAATCCTTGATTCCGGATGTGATATTGTCCTGAACACTCTGAACGGGAAATCAAATATCTTTTTTCTTGAACAGCTGAAAAAAAATCTGAATGGTAAAAAACTGTCTGTTCTGTCGTTTTCACTTACTGAAGTTGAATTGTCAGCTTCAGTATTCTATGAAAACCTTTATTCCTGCTGTAGCTATTTCCAGAGTCTGGATAACATCGAAAATAAAAAATTCATTGAGAATTATAAAAAATACTGCAGAAGAAACAATCTGTTTCTGACCCCTGCTTCAGATCCTGTTGTCACTGCATACAGCCAGGTTTTCCTGTGGAAAAAATGTGTGGAGGCTGCCGGAAGTTTTGACATCGAATTGATAAAGAAGGTTCTTTCCGGTACCGGTATACGCTGTCCCCTTGGATGGCTTGAAATATGTGAGAATCATCATGTTTTAAGAGAAGCCAGGATAGGGATGGCAAACAGAAAAGGTTTATTTGATATTATTCATTGCAATGGGAATATGATAGGGCCTCTTCCCTGGCTGGGGATAGAGAAATTCAGTTTTCCGACAAAGAAACTTATAACAGATACAATTGCAAAAATACCTGGTGAAATCAATTATAAAATTGAACTTAAGAGGAAATCTGTTGCTCTTGAATATGAGAAACAGAAATATCAGCACCTGGTTGATAACATGTCAAACGGAGTTGCTGTCTACATGGCAGTGGACAACGGCAATGACTTTATCTTTGTGGATTACAACAGGGCAGGTGCAAGAATGGATGGTGTGGAGAGGGGAAAAGTAATTGGTAAAAGACTTCTTGAAATATTTCCTGCGGTAAAGGAATTCGGCCTCTTTGATGTTATCAGAGAGGTGTGGGAAACCGGGAAAGCTGTGAACCATCCTGTTTCGCTGTACAGCGACAATAAGCTCCAGGCATGGAGGGAAAACTATGTGTACCGGCTTCCCACGGGGGAGGTTGTCGCAGTATATAACGATGTAACTGAAAAGATGAAAATCCAGGATGATCTTGAGCATCTTAACAGGAGATACAGCCTTGCTGCTGAATCTGCCCGTCTAGGAGTTTGGGAACTTGATCTTGTGAATGATAAGCTTGTCTGGGATGAGTGGATGTTCAGGCTTTATCATGTATTGCCTGATGATTTCAGTTCAGATTATGAAGCCTGGAAATCCAGTGTACATCCTGATGATCTTAAAAAAACAGAGAGTAAAATTCAGGATACAATTGCAGGTAAGGGGGTCCTTGATACAAGTTTCAGGATTATTATTCCGGGAAACAATATCCGCCATATTCAGGCATATGGCCTTCTGACTGTAGATGATTATGGGAATCCGCTGAGACTCACAGGGGTAAACTATGATATCACCGAAATAAAAGAAGCTGAAAAAAGGATTACAGAACTGGCTATAAAAGATCCGCTTACCGGCCTCTTCAACAGACGGTATCTCTATGAACGGCTTGCTGAAAATGTTGAGGAATACAGGAGAACCGGGAAGCCCCTGTCTCTTGCAATGATAGATATAGATAATTTCAAGAAGATTAATGACAGTTTCGGCCACAGCTGCGGTGACAGTGTGCTTAAGAGTTTCTCCGATATTCTTGTAGACGAAGTAAGGCCCTATGATTTTATTAGCAGGTATGGCGGCGAGGAATTTGTAATTGTATTTCACGGTGTTGAAAAGAAAGATGCTGCCGCTGTTGTCAGCCGTATTCTCGATATTGTGAGAAAGAAAAAGTTGATATACAACAGTAAAAATGTCAGCTTCACATTCAGCGCCGGAATAACAGAAGCTTCGGAAGTTTTATTTGAAAGGCTGTCTGCTGAAAACCTAATAAATGCGGCTGATGATTTATTATACAGGGCTAAGAGAGCCGGACGGGACAGGATTGTTTAGGGGTTTTCAATAATACAGCTGATCTCTACTGATAGATGTCTGATGATGCGTTTTTGAAATTAAGAATTTTCCAGTTTTTCTGTTTTGCAAGAAACTTGAGCCTGATATCAGGATTTGTTGCTACAGGATTTCCCACTACTTCGAGAAGAGGCCTGTCGTGGATACTGTCTGAATAAAATGAGGTTTTTTCAAGATCTATTTTATTATCTTCAGCATAATCAAGGAAAAGCTTTCTTTTCTCATTTCTGAAAACCGGTATTCCGTCAAAGCATCCTTTACATATATTGTTTTCAAATGCGAAACGTGTGGCAATTATCTCTTTAATACCGAGGTAATCTGCAAGAGGTTTCAGTATTATTTCCATTGATGAAGAGGCTATTATTATTCTTTTCCCCTCATCCTTGAGTTTTTTTATGTAATCAACCGCGCCCGGATAGATTGACGGTTTTATGTATTTGATGAAATTTTCCTGCGCTATGTCATCAAGGAATTCCCTTTTTACGCCGAGGAGCTCAGGAATTTTCCTGTTGAAATGTTTCTCATGCATTTTCCCGAATTTATAATTCAGGCATACAATCGGAACTGATTTGAGTATTGAGATTGGCAGGTAATTTTTCTTGATCAGAAGCATCAGGTAGCTGATAGCTGTCGATTTTTTTGTAATCGTATGATCAACATCGAATAATTCGGTTAATGTATTTCTATCCATAACTGAAAATACAGCATACTGAAAAATTGGAATTAAGGCAAGAAATTTGATTTAATTTATTGTAAAATGGGCAGAATTCGGGCTTCCTGCATGAATTATTGCTATAATTTTGAACAGGATTATTATATCTGTTATATATAGTTACCACAGTTCTATATGATACTTGTAACCCTGTTCTGTAAGGAACTTCTGCCTGTTTGCAGAGAATTCCTCCTCAACAGTGTAATGGGAAACAATGCTGTAAAAGTAGGCATTTTTCTCCTTGGGCCTGAGTATTCTTCCAAGCCTCTGCGCCTCCTCCTGCCTTGAACCGAAACTTCCTGAAATCTGTATTGCAACAGAAGCATCGGGAAGGTCTATTGCGAAGTTTGCAACCTTGGATACTATGATTACCCTGTTCTTTCCGTCCCTGAAAGACTGGAATATTTTCTCCCTCTCCTTGTTGGGGGTCTGCCCTGTAATTATAGGAACATTGAGAAGTTCCTGCATTTTTTTAAGCTGGGATATATACTGCCCGATTACAAGAATTGAATCTTCCGGGTGGTTTTCTATCAGTTCCTTTACTATCGCATATTTTGCCGGGTTTTCCGCCGCAAGACGGAATTTATCCCTCCTGTCTGCAACAGCGTATGGTATTTCAAGGTTCTCCGGCAGCTCTGCCCGGATTTCGAAGCAGTTTGCCTCTGCGATCCATCCCTTTGCCTGAAGTTCCTTCCACGGGCAGTCGTAACGCTTCGGTCCCACAAGCGAGAATACATCAGCTTCCCTGCCGTCTTCCCTGATAAGTGTCGCTGTCAAGCCTACACGGCTTATTGCCTGAATTTCCGCTGTTACCCTGAATACAGGGGCAGGCAGCAGGTGCACCTCATCATATACAATCAGCCCCCAGTTGTTTTTCCTGAATATATCAAAATGGGGAAAGTCGGATTTTTTATCCGGCCTCCAAGTGAGTATCTGGTATGTTGCAATTGTGACAGGCTTTATCTCTTTCCTGTCGCCTGAATATTCTCCAATCTGATCTTCTGTAAGGTTTGTCTTGTCGAGAAGCTCATCCTTCCACTGGTGAACAGCCGCAATATTTGTTGTGATTATCAGTGTGTTTGTCTTGTAGATATCCATTATTGTCATGCCTACTACTGTTTTTCCCGATCCGCAGGCAAGCACTATTGTTCCGAAGCCGTTTCCCGGTTTTCCCTCTCCGTGGAAAGTGTCTGCTGCTTCCTGCTGATAATCCCTTACACTGAAATCATAGCCGGAAAGTGTTCTTTCCCTGAGTGTTATGTCGAGGGGGTCTCCCTTTACAAGAGGCACTTCATCCTTTACAGGATACCCTGAGTTTATAAGCTCCTGCTTTATTGTTCCCCTGTCAACAAGCTTCATAAGGAATGTATTTTTTAAAGCTGTGGGAAGCAGTATTTTCTGGAGTTTTTTTATTGACTTTATCTCGCTGTAGAGCCTCTCCTCTGATGTTTTCAAGAGCAGTTCATAGGGATCATCGGTGGGAATGAGCCTTATTTTACCGAAAAGGCCGGCGCTCTCTGTGATCCTGAATTTCACATTCTCAGGTATTTCGAATTTCGACCATTTTTCAAGTTTTTTAATCATCTCGGAAGGGGTCACCCCGACGGATGCCGCATTCCAGAGCGAGATTGATGAGAGCCTGTATGTATGCATGTGTTCCGGAGATTTTTCAAGCTCGGCAAAGACAGATATATCGCTCCTTGCATCTTCGAAAGCAGGATTATGAACATCCAGAAGCATTGAGCCGTCACTTTGTACAATGATTGGTCTGAGATCCTGGTTACTTTTATCTGCCATTCTATATCTGTCCTGTTATAATAATGAATTGTTTTGAGCATGAGCTGCTAAATATTCAGCAGTTTTTATACATGCAACAGTCTGATTAAAATATTTTTTTATAATTATGTCAAAGGCTTTGACCCTCTTTTATTGATGAGATCTTGTAACATCTCCCGATAGAATATAAAATCTTCAATGTTATGTTAGATATCAGATTTATTAAAGAAAACCTTGATGCGGTAAAGGATAATATAAAAAACCGTAATATGAATGCAGATGCAGATCTTGCTGTATCTCTCTATGATGAAAAGAATGCTCTTCAGCAGGAGCTTGATGCTTTCAGGCAGAAAAGAAACGAAAATGCCAGGAAAATGAAAGGAAAGCTTGAGCAGGATGAAAGAACTGCTCTTATTGAAGAGGGAAAACTTCTGAAGGAAAAAATTGCTGAAACTGAAAAGGCATTTACTGAAAAAGATGCAGCTTTCAGGGAAGCAATTATGACAATTCCGAACATGGCTCATCCCGATGTCCCTGTAGGAAAAGAGGATAAGGATAACCTTGAGATAAAAAGATCAGGCAGTATCCCTGAATTCAGCTATAAATTCAAAGATCATGTAGAGCTTACTTCAGAACTTGACCTTGTCGATTTTGATACAGCAACAAGAGTATCCGGAACAAAATTCTACTATCTTAAAAATGAAGCAGTTATTCTTGATATGGCTCTTACAAGATACACTCTTGATATTCTTCAGAAGAAGGGATTTACCCTTGTCCAGACTCCTGATATTGCCAGAGAGGAAATTGCAGAAGGTATCGGGTTCAACCCGAGAGGCGAAGAAAGCAATATCTACACACTTGAAGGTACAGGAACATGTCTTGTAGGTACAGCAGAGATTACTCTTGGCGGATATCATGCAGGCAAGACTCTTAACCCGGAAGATCTTCCTATCAAGATGGCGGGGATTTCTCACTGCTTCAGAAGAGAGGCAGGAGCTGCAGGTAAATTCTCAAAAGGTCTTTTCAGAGTACACCAGTTTACAAAGGTGGAAATGTTTGTCTACTGTACTCCTGATAAATCAGACGAAATGCATGAGTATATCAGGGAAACAGAGGAAGAGATTTTCCAGGGGCTTGAAATTCCATACAGGGTAGTTGATACATGTTCAGGAGACCTCGGAGCATCTGCATACAGAAAATACGATCTTGAAGCATGGATGCCTGGAAGAGGAGAAAGCGGAGACTGGGGGGAAATTACAAGTACTTCAAACTGTACAGACTACCAGTCAAGAAGACTCGGAATCAAATATAAAACTGATGATGGCAATAAGTTTGTTCATATGCTTAACGGTACTGCAATGGCATTATCAAGAGCAATGATTGCTGTTATAGAAAACAATCAGCAGGAAGACGGGTCAATCCTGATTCCAAAGGCTCTTGTTCCATATACAGGTTTTGACAGGATCAAACCTGCAGAATAGATTTGTCTGATATTAATCCGGAATGCCTGTTTGCAGATGTTCCGGATTTTTTATATGCAGGTCGGGTCTGATACCCCGACGCTTGCCAAAAATGAGTACCCACCGGAACTGGTGGCAAAGGGGATGTTTATTATATATGCATGGCTGCAGTGTTTTTCATGTTACCATGTTCCGGCATCTGTTTCTGATTAACAGTTGAAATTCTGCGGGATATCCAGTATCCACGGCATTCATGCTACATGAGATATATTATCCTTTTTGTGCAGAAGTTATGCCGGTTTGCATCAGCACTGATAATAATTTTATTACGAGGAGAATGGTTATGAATATAGTAGTTATAGAACCTATAGCTGTTTCTGATTCTGTAATGGAAAAA
The DNA here is from genome assembly GCA_963662265.2 of Spirochaetia bacterium. Classification (GTDB taxonomy): domain Bacteria; phylum Spirochaetota; class Spirochaetia; order CADAEX01; family CADAEX01. The sequence continues at coordinate 161,747 of CAXXHA010000013.1, forward strand.
TTCAGAAAGGAATATGAGGCTGAAGGCCATGTTTTCACTGTATATAACGACAGGAACGAGGATCCTGATGTCCTGATAGAGCGGGGCAGGGATGCCGATGTAATTGTTCTTACAAACCTCCCTTTTCCGAAAAAAGTGATAGATGGGTGTAAAAATCTCAAGATGCTTACTGTAGGATTTACCGGTGTTGATCATATTGATATAGATGCATGCAGGGAAAGAGGCATTGTTGTTTCAAATGCTGCAGGATACAGCACAGATTCTGTTGCAGAACTTGTTATTGCCCATATACTCATGAAGCTGAGGAATCTTATCGAGTGCGATGAGGCTGTGAGGAACAGCGAGACAAGGGCAGGGCTTGTAGGCAACACACTTAAAGGTAAGACTCTCGGTATTGTTGGAACCGGTGCGATCGGGCTCAGGGTAGCAGAGATTGCCGCTGTGTTCGGATGCCGTCTTCTGGGCTGGAGCAGGAGCAAAAGGGATGAAGCTGTCAGGATGGGTATTGAGTATGTTGAACTTGATGAGCTTTTCAGTGAAAGTGATATTATATCACTTCATGTACCGCTTAATGCTGAAACAAAAAACCTTGTCAGCAGTTCGCTCATCTCGAAGATGAAAAGCAGTTCAATACTTGTGAATGCTGCAAGGGGAGCTGTTGTTGACAGTGAATCTCTTGCCGATGCTCTTAACAGCGGAAAAATCAGGGGTGCATGTATAGATGTTTTTGAGACAGAGCCTCCTATAGATGCTGAGCATCCGCTTCTTAATGCAGACGGGGCAATTCTTGCGCCTCATGTTGCATTTGCGACAGAAGAGTCATTTTTACTGAGAGCTGATATTGTTTTCAGCAATATTAAATCATGGCTGGGGGGAAGCCCTGTAAACAGGATAGTCTGATAAACAGCAATACTGCTGCAGAAACTGAATCCGGTGGTTGAGCTCCTTCTTTTACAGGTGTTGCACGGAATCCAGGGGAATAAGTACCTGAAATTTTCAGAAGAGCTGCAGTCAGTTTGTGAGAGGAGATGGTAAATTGATTTTACTGCTCCCGGGAAGAATATAATAATGAAAGAAAAAAACCGTCTTGAAGATATACTTGAAAAACTGAATTACGATTCCGGCAGGAGATCTGCATCTCCGCATGGACGGTTTGGACTCTGGAAAAAGAGACGGGCTGTCTGGAAGACTGGTGAGGAGAGTCCTTTTAAATATGAGGATATTACACGCAGGGAGATCGGAACTACCGACTGGACCAGGATATGGTTTTCTCTTTTCATAGGTCTTGTCTGCGGGTTTGTCGGGGTTCTTTTCAAAGCTGCTGTTGTCCAGCTGGGGCGGTTTACATATCTTGCAGCTTTAGGCGACAAGGATGCCTATTATACCCTGCCTTTATGGAGTATTCTTCTTATTCTTCCGCTGGTTACTCTTGTTTCAGCCTGGATTGTATCAAGATTTGCACCGGATGCGGCAGGGACAGGAAGTTCCACATATATCAATTCCTTTCATTTTAAAAATGCTTTGATAAAACCTGTAACAACAGTTGTGAAATTCTTTTCTTCAAGTTCAATTCTCGGATGCGGAACATCCGGCGGATTTGAAGGACCTATCGTACTGATTGGATCCGGGACAGCTTCCTGGCTTTCAAAGAAATTTAAATTTTCCAGAAAAGACAGTCATATATATATGGTTACAGGCGCTGCCGCAGGTATTGCCTCTGTATTCCAGGCTCCGCTCGGGGGGGCGCTTACAAGTATCGAGATGCTCTACAGGGAGGACTATGAAACAAGAGCCCTTGTTCCTGCTTTACTGGCATCTGTAACAGGTTTTTTTGTAGCAACATGCCTGGGCGGCCAGAGCTTTATAATCCAGAGCCTTGAATACAGCTTTGAGGGAATACAGGAAATTCCCGCATATATTATTCTGACCTTTCTGTGCTCAGGTGCGGGATGGCTTCTTGTAAAAATTTTTGATATTTTCAAGACTGCTGCTGATAAATCTCCGATTCCCAACTTTCTTTTTCCGTTTTTCGGAGCAATAGGGGTGGCTCTTCTGGGATTTGTTTTCCCCCATGTGCTGGGTCCCCGTTTTTCCATTCTCATGGATGTCCTGAATGACCATCCTGGGGTGTTTATAATCTTTGCCATATTTGCCCTTAAACTTGCTGCTACCTGCTTTGCGATAGGTACCGGCGGTTCAGGCGGTGTATTCGGGCCTTCCCTTCTTATAGGTGGACTCCTGGGAATAGGTGCGTCAAATCTCCTTTCAGCACTTAACTTCCCTCTGCCTGTACCTTCCCCTGAAGCAATGATGCTGGTGGGAATGGCTGGGTTTTTTGCAGCTGTATCAAAAGCCCCGTTCGGATCTGTGATAATGGTATGCGAGATTGCCGGAACATTTAAGCTTCTTCCCCCTCTTCTCATTGTATGTCTTACAACAATAGTTCTTACAAAAAGCTTTACAATCTACAAGACACAGGTTGAAAACAGGTTCAAGTCGCCAGCTCACAGCAACAAGCTTGAAGAGCGTTTTCTTGCAGGAATGCTTGTCTATGATTTCATGGAGAACAAGATACCTGTCGAAGTCTCTGATACTTCTACAATTGGCGATCTTGTCGAAGACCTGAAAGGCAATGAAGGAAGTTTTCCCCTTGTTATCAAGGACAGGAAAAACAGGATCAAGGGGCTTGTTAAACTTGAAAAACTTATTGACTACAAGTATGTAATGGAATATCCGAAAGCAACATCAATAATGAAGGTTGCAGACCCTGCCGCATATGTGCTTCCGGGGGATGACCTTCAGGCTGCATCAATGAAGATGCTTGAATACAGCTATGACAGAATACCTGTAGTTTCCCCGACAGATTCTACAAAGATTGTAGGAAGAATCAACAGGCAGGATATTTTCAAGCTCTATGCAAAGATGAGATAATTTTAATTTTTTGTTATAATTTCCCATTATTGATGATTCCTGTTGCCGGTATAATTCTTATTATTATATAATCATGTAAAATAAAATTCTAATTTTTTCCAGGCAGGCAATAGGAAAAGACTTTAGCCTGCCCGGGAAGAGATGAACAATAAAATTATACAAAGTGTAGGCAGGGGATAAATAATTGATTTTAAAAGCAGTAATTCTCGGAATCATAGAAGGGCTGACAGAGTTCCTTCCTGTATCTTCCACAGGACATCTTATAATTGCAAACCGGTTTTTCAGCTTCGAAGGCTCCTTTGAAGCAATGTTTAATATTGTAATCCAGTTCGGAGCAATACTTGCAGTTGTTTTTTACTTCAGGAAAGAGATATTTCCTTCCGGCCTGAAAAGGGGCACTGAATTGAAGGAGGATCCTGAAGTCAAGAGAGTTGTGAATCTCTGGAAGAAGATTATCATAGGATTCCTCCCTGCAGCTGTGATCGGAGTAATGATTGATGAAATAATGGAGAAATACCTGTTCAATACAATGAGTGTTTCTATTGCTCTTATTACCGGAGCTGTTCTCATAATAATTTCTGAGAGGAGAAAGCATTCCCTTTCCACAGAAACACCAGAGGAAATCACAGTAAAGCAGGCGCTCATCGTAGGATTTTTCCAGTGCCTTGCAATGTGGCCCGGCATGTCGCGGTCAGCATCCACTATTATCGGGGGGCTTTTCTGCGGATTCAACAGAAGGCTTGCTGCCGAATTCTCATTCTTTCTGGGCATCCCCACAATAATGGGCGCATCAGTCTACAAGCTTATGAAGACAGGTCTTGTCTTTACATCCCTGGAATGGATGACTATTGCTGTCGGTACTGTGGTATCATTCTTTGTTGCTCTTGTAGTGGTTAAATTCTTCATGAATTACCTGAAAAAGAAAGGACTCATGCCATTTGCAGTCTACAGGATAGCGCTCGGGGCTGTGATACTGCTAACAATGTAGTACTTCTGGAAAGAGAAAATTAATAACAGCAGGGTATTTTTTATTTTAATGTTTTTCTGCATGATAATTATTATTGGGTTTTAAAATATTTAAGTAATTGCGGATGCCGGAGATAAATATTACCTGCTGTAAAAAACATAAACAAGATTGTCAGATCCCGGGGGGATATCACTATTTTTATATTCTGTTATTTCCCCTTTTGCCGCATTTTTTGATGACGAGGTGATAATTCCTTTTGCAATTTCAGTTTCAACACCGTTTTTATCTCTCTTCCTTATAAAAAACAGGGAATTTTTTTGCAGAATTCTACCGGACAAAGGTTCAATGGATATATTGTTTTTGTTTACAGCAGCAATAAGCCCGAAGAGAATTAAACCTTCTTCTGTATCTTTGTATACGATATTTGCTGTGTTTTCTTTTTTCTCATGTAAAGATAATTGCTGATTATTTGATTCGATATATTTTTTCATGAATTCTATCGTATTCAGGATCAGGGGTTTTCTCTTTGAAATTTCAGGCAGATCCTGATTGGATTCCGAAAAAATCAGGGTTTCCAGTTTTTCAATCCCTTTTTCTGCTTTATCAAACCTCGTTTCATCAATATTCCGGAAAATATTTTTTTGAAGTGATATTACCTCATTGGTAACTGAATTCTGTCTCTTTATGAAATTCTGGTATTCTGTAAGGTTTTCAAGAGCCAGTGTGGGATTATTGAAACTGTCAGAAGTCTCAATTGTTTTCTTCCTGTTTTTTATCTCTTTTACAAGTTTTTCCCTTTTTCTGCTTTCATCGTTTAAAATAATATTTGTCTTATTTTTTTTCTGTTCAATTAGTTTTATTTCCTTGTTCAGCTCAGATATTGTCATTCCTGAATATTCAGAATAACTGTCATTTATAATCTCGATTTCTTTACCTGTGATTTTCATATCAAGGATAGCTTTTAAAATATTCAGCTGTTTATCATATTCAGTCAGCTGTGTTTTAAAACCTTCTATTTCTCGGTCTTTCTGCCTGATTTTTTTTTCAGATTCAATTATAAATATTCGCAGTAATTTGGATTCCATGTTGTTTTGATTTGCAGTTTCTGTGTTTAAATCAATTATGTCAGCTTTGAATATATTATTTGAAATAAAAATGATGCCGATTGTGAATATTATCAATAAAAGGATTACTGTGAAAGGAAACATTAGGCCTGTTTTCTTTGATTCGAATATCAGGTTTTTGCTGTCTGTCTGATCTTTGCCGAGAATATCATTGTCTATCTGTTTAAGTATTTTTTCTTTTTCTTCTTCCGGAAGAACTATATTATGATAATTACTATCTGGCAGATCTTCTGAAATATCATTCATAATTCCTCCTGTTGCATATAGAATATGGTTAAAAAATTGTTATAATTGTATCAAATAAATGATTGAATGGTACAGTGTTGAAAACAGAAGAAAAGAAATATTCCTTCAGCAGGATTAGCCTCAGGTCAAAAGCTCTCCTTGTAATATTGCCGGTCCTACTGTGCAGTTTTATTATCAGCGGGTACCTTTCAGGGAAAGCTTACAAAAAATCAATTAATAATATTGGAATGCAGTTTACAGTTTTCAAGGCACAGCAGTTTGAAAAATATTCTGATATGCAGTGGAATTTTCTTGTTGAAAACAAATTATATGAGAATGAAATATTTCTTGATACAGTCAGGGAATCTATCCAGTTATTTTCAGGAAATATGATTAAGAAGAATGATGAAGTAATTTTTGCAGTTTTTTCAGATGGGAAAATTGCATTTTCCACTGATGAAATTGATATATCCGAAAGTGAAAAAAAATCCCTGATTGATGTTATTCGAAGACAAAACTCCGGCTGGGTAGAGGTCTCTGTTTCCGGCATAGACTGGACAGGATACAAGTTTTATTATCCTCCATTCTACTGGCATGTTTTTATACTTGAAAAAAACTCCTCGTTTTACAGCATGATGCGGGAAATCAACTTCCAGCATTACCTGATAATGTTCATAAGTTCTGTTGTGGCAGCTTTATTAATATCACTTTTTATAAAATACCTTACTACTCCGATAAAGAAAGTTGCTGACGGCCTTTCAAATATGGCTGATCTTGATATTAATTCACAACATATTGAAATAGAATATCCTGATGAAATAGGAGAACTTGCTTATGAATTTAATGTGATGAGTTCCAAACTTGGCAGGTCTTATAAAAAGCTGAGAAAAATTGCCATTAATGAAGCTCTTGCCAGAAAAAAGGTTTCGTTAAGGGAGTTTGAAACACTCGATGTTCTCGGCCGTGCTTCCGAGTATAAGGATCCGGAAACAGGTGCCCATATTGCCCGAGTAGCTTACTATTCCAAAATGCTTTCCTCGCTTCTTAATGAAAGCCTGGAAAACCAGGATTTGATTTTCCATGTTGCTCCTCTTCATGATATCGGCAAGCTTGGAATTAAGGATTCAATTCTTCTGAAACCGGGAAAACTGACAACTGAAGAATTCAGTGTCATGAAAAAACATACATTAATTGGATATGAGATACTTAAGAATTCAAACAGTATTTTTCTTCAAAAAGGAGCAGAGATAGCGCTTACTCACCATGAAAAATATGACGGGAGCGGTTATCCTTCAGGGCTTGAAGGGGAGGAGATTCCGCTTTTCGGCAGGATTGTATGTATTGCCGATGTATTCGATGCTTTGACTTCAAAAAGGTCTTACAAAGAGCCATGGTCATTGAAACAGGCTGCCGAATTAATTGAATCGGAAAAAGGAAAGTCTTTTGATCCTGAAATAGCAACACTTTTTCTCGACAACTTTAACACTGTCAAATCAATATATGCTGCGAATCAGGAGAACGCTGAAGACTGAAATTATTCTGCTGTTTCTGTTATTTCCTGTATTCTTTTCATAATATCTTCTTTTGAATAAAGATTTGTTATATACAGGATTTCATTCAGATAAGTGACTGCTTTGTCATATTTCTTTTCCCGTATGGAAATTTCTGCAAGATTTTTTAATGCCTTGTCATAAAGATCAGGCATCGGGTATTCTGTTATTATCCTGTCGTAAAGATTGGAGGCTTTTTTGTGATTGTTTTGTATCATGTGTATTGCCCCTGCCTTGTAGAGAGCATAAGGATAAAATTCTGAATCAGTATTTGTATCAATAATATGGTTATATGCTGAAAGAGCTTCATCAAGAAATCCCTCTTCAACAGACCTGTTGCCCAGTATGAAATATTCCCTTAGATCTGTTTTTTCCTCAATGTGATTAATCCTGCTGTATCGATCTTTAAATTTATTTTTATTTAAATGCAGCATAATATCTGCAGAGATGAAAAGTGTATTTACAATATAGGTTGAAAGGACAAAAGGGGATAAAAGCGCGTCATCATAACGGGGATTTGAAAGTTCATTGACTGTGAGCGCAGCTGAAAATCCTCCCATGACCGGGATAATAATATTCAGACTGTCAATATATTTCTGTTTTGGATATTCCGGTTCAACACTGATATTATCTTCATTGCTTATAGTATAATTACCATTTATCAGATTGTAATTTTTTGTTTTTTCATTGTCGGAAACATTTAATGTGAAAAAATCCTGTTGCAGTGAAATATTGATTATCTTATTTGTATCTTCTTCTGCTTCCAGAATAACTTTTTTATTTTTATAACCATGTTTGGATATCTCGATTCTGTGTTTCCCTTTATTCAGAGTTTTAAGCAGGACAGGAGTTTTATTCTTCTGTTTTTCTCCATTTACTGTTATATTGCAGTTTAGTGGCGAAGTTACAATGAAAACTGCGGTGTTTTCTTCAGATGTTGCAGAATGTATAATAATCAATGATATAAATATTATAAGTAAAATATTCCTAAAATGCATAACCGATCCTGTTTCTGTAGCCGGGGAATGAAATCATATTATTATCAAGGAAGAAAGAATAAAAAAGTCCAATTGAAAAAAACAATTTGTTTTCAGTTCTCAGAATAATATCAATACCGGATTTAATAACCGGCTTGCTTCCTTTGTACCTGATGCTGTTTTTTGTATATTCCCTGAAGTAAATACCGCCCGATAGAAATGGGGAAATTGCAAGTGAAGATTTTCCGGATAAGCTGTTTATAAAACTATATCCTATGCTGATGGACGGGATAATCATATAGGAATTATCATATTGCTTATCAAGGGGGATGAAACCAAACCATTGAATATCTGCACCAAAATAAAGCGGGATTATACTTAACCCATGAAATTCATATAATAAACCTGCCCCGACAGGCAGAGAATACGGATCGTCAAAAGATTGTGTCTGTCCCATGACAGATAATTCTCCGGCAATTGAATGCATTGTATCTGAATCCCCATTTTCTGAAGCATCAAGTAAAAAAATATTTAAGATAAATATTGTTATTATAAGTAAACATCGTCTCAACTGAATTGAATCTCCTCTGTATTCTTATTATATTAATTTCTGTATATCAATACTAAAAGAGAGATTTTACAGCTATGTTTTTCCGGTATATAAAAATAATGCTTATGTTTTTATTGAGTTCATGTTCTGCAGATGGTGCATGGGATTTAATGAGAACCCAGTCTGATATTTCCAAAGAGCTTACAGGATGGAAAAACAGGATAAAGATAAATATTGATAATTCAGCTCAGAGTGAAACTCTTACTGATTTTCCTGTACTTGTAAAACTTAACAGTACAAATATAACATACTCAAATATAAAATCTGATGGTTCAGATTTGTCATTTTATAGCAAAAATTTTGATGAAAAACTCGAGTATGAAATTGATACATGGAATCCTTCAGGAGATTCATATATATGGGTTAAGATCCCTTCTATTCCGGGTGGATCAAATAGCAGTTATTTCTGGCTTTATTATTCAAGCGATATAAACTCCGGTGTTGAAAATTCAGCTGCTGTCTGGAGCAGTGATTACAGGGGGGTCTGGCATCTTGCTGAAAATGGAACATCCTACTCTGACAGTTCTCCTTATAGCAATAATGGCACCGGGGGGAGTTCCACTGTTAATCATACAGATCCAATTTCTGCAGATGCTGTGATTGGAAAAGGACAGGATTTAAGAGCCGCCTGGGACAGTATTATGATCCCTGAAAATTCTTCTATAAATACATTAGCCCCTTTCTCTATCTCTTTCTGGGTAAAAAATGTTACTGATACTGGTGACAGGCTGTTTTCCAAAAACCAGCTCCAGTTATGGGTATCCGGTCCTTCTCCAAGAACAAATATAAGGCTTGAAATAGATTACAGCGGGGGGCTTCTGGAGAGAGAGTGTGATTGTATTCCTCTGGGAGTCTGGAAATATTTAACAATCACATGGGACGGCAGCCTGGATGCTTCTAAAATTCTTTTTTATGGAGACGGTGAGCTGTTGACTCCAGGGAACAGCAATACTCCCACCGGATCAAGAACTCCTGATGATTCAACAGATTTCTTTATTGGTAATGCAGCTTTTTACGGAGCTTCAAACAGCCGTGATTGTCTTCTTGACGAGTTCCGTATCTCCGGATCTATCCGCTCTGCCGACTGGATTAAAGCACAGTATCTTTCTCAGACGGGAAGCTTTCTAACATATGGTCCTGAAGAAAGTCTTTGAGAAGTAAAAAAGACTTGAATAATTGAAAGAAGTTATGTTTCGCTGTTTTTGATTGAGGATATATATCCGGACTGCCCCAGGAGGTAGTCCGTGTATACTTATGAAGAGAAGCTGAGAATTTCTCTGTTAATCTCTTTTTATTTTTTCTTTACATTCTGGCCAGTTATCTTGACCATTCCTCTCTTTTCAGCTGCTTCTATCAGTTTCTTGATTTTTGAATAACCATGCTCTTTAATATTGATGTTCCTGTCTTTTATGGATTGCGCAATAAGAGACAGGTTTGCTGTTTTTTTACCTGTATCCTTCAGAATATTATCTATTGTTTCATCCAGTATTTTAAAGATTATCGGTACAGTCTGGTATTCATCAGCTATTTCTATTATCTGACCTTTCGGATCATTTTTCAGTTTTATATCTTTATATTTCTTTGAAAGTTCTATTATCAGACTCTTCCAGGATTTATGCCCCAGTTCTTTTTCATTGAATGATTCATTAAGCAGTTTTACTCTGACTTTTACTGCGCTTAAAAGCGGCTTTTTCTTCTTTTTCAGCAATATAGCGACTGCTTCCCTGACATAATCGGCAGCCTTGTCATATGTAAGCTTTATTTCACTGCTGTCCTGTGAGTCTTCATCAATGCTGTCAAAATCATCAGGAATCAGATCTCTGTAATCCTTGTAGGAATCTGCCAGGTCCAGAAGATCTTCATTTGCCGACTGTGAGTCGCAGATAATTATTATTTCCTTGCCGTGTTTTCTTAAAGTAATAAGAAGGTGTCTGAAATCAACATCCCCTGTCACTATTATATACTTTGTAATATGCTGA
>CAXXHA010000014.1:0-85755 GCA_963662265.2 Spirochaetia bacterium
ATTCAAGAAGCTGAGCTTCAGGCATATCAATGGTTATCCAAAGGGATTCCTAAAACAAGAAAAAGAAAAGCCACTGAAAGTAAATAAAATACTTGATTTTGATACATTTCTTTTTAAGCTCAAAAATATAGATTTTTCGTCGTATGAAATTAATCTTGTTTTAAAAACTCTTCAAGATCGGAATTTTATTTCAAGTTTTAAATTAAAGGATAATTCAACTCATTTAGTATCATATCTTCTCGAATCCTGGGATTATGATAATTCTGAGATCATAAGGGAAAAGAAAGCCTTTAAGCACCGAACCAGCCGTGCAAGATGTATTAAAATGACAAGTGATATTGAAAATCACTGGACAGAGTACTTCATTGATAAGAATCTTGAAGATCTAACAAAAAAGGAATTAAAAGCTTTTATTATTTTCTTATCTGAAAAGAAACTTGCAGCGAAAACAATTAATTCTATTTTTTCAGCTGGCAGTATTCCAATAAAGGCAGCTGTGGAAAATGGTCTTATAAAAGAGGATATTACAAAAGGAATTATTAAAATCTCCGGAAAGTCCAAAAAACGGGGAATTCTTGAAGATAATGAGGTTCAGAGGCTCTTTCATCTTGGAAAGTGGATTGATGAAAGGTATAGGACAGCTAACCTTTTATCGGCAACAACAGGTCTCAGAATGGGAGAAATAAGGGCGCTCAGGATTCAAGATATTGAGGGTGACAAGCTAAATATTCAACACTCCTGGTGTCATATAGAAGATAAAATAAAATGCACTAAAACAGATGAAACAAGGTATGTCCCAATAATACCAGAGGTAAAAGAGGAACTTATGAACCTTATTATAATCAATCCATTTGGCCAGAATCCAGAAAACTTTATCTTCTTTTCATGGACTGATAAAGATAAACCCCTATATGATAACTTGATATTAAAAGCGTTAAAATCTGCGTTGAAATCTATAGGGATTAAAGAAGAAGAGAGGAAAAAGAGAAATATCGTATTCCATTCCTGGAGGCATTATCATGCTAAAAAAATGGCAGATGTTATAGATCAAAGGGCTATGTTGATTTCTGGTCACAAAAGTAAAGAGGTCTTTGAAACATATGCAAACCATCAGCAGGAGCAGGATTTTAAGGCTGCAGCTGATGCATCAGTTGAAGTATTCAGTAACATTCTTCAGTTTGATGATAAAATTATTTTATAAAAACCAGAGTAAAAACGGAGTCTGTAAATAATTCTGTGTAAAGCTCCAAATCTTTGATATAAAAGATAGGAGCTTATATTTATTGTAACCTCACCCCACCATTCGAGCACTAAAGGAATTATTCTTCTGTGTATACTATTTAGATTGTTAATATTGTGGGTAAATAATTCTGAAGTAAGTATAAAATAAAATCATCAATTATTTTACTCTCAAATATAGTAGCCCCAGTTTTTCCTCTGTGTTTATCTACATTCTTCAATGATATTAAAAAATCATTTTCTGTCAAATTGTCAACATAAGTTTTAAATTTTGTATTAAGTTCTTTCTTTAATGATATCATTTTAATAATTGCTTCTTCTTTATTTTCAGCTTTATATGATATTGTTGAATCAAAAAGGTTTGCCGAATAAACATTCATATATAAGTGTTCATCATTCTCTTCATTTCTAATTATTATATTTGAAGGATTACCTACAAATCTTATAAGGACATGATAATTTTGGTAAGAATATAATTTATCAGATCCCTTTTTTTGATAATTAAATCCTATATCTAAAAGTACATCATTGATTCTCGAGATCAACTTTTCTTCTTTTCCAAACATCAGAGATCCATATTTATCTCTAAATTCATTATTTATTTCTAAGTAATCATTATTAATTTTCTTTAGCTCATAATCATATTCTTTTTTTTTATCAAGTAATTTAACTAATTCACTCAATTTTATTTCCTTATATTATTTCGTACATGAATTTTATTTAAAATATTCAACTTCCATTTTTATATAGTGATCTACAATTTCTTCTTTTGTTGATATTTTATAATAGCCGTTTTCATATGTGTATTCTTTAAACAGAATGAGAGCAGCTTTATACCCTTCCAGATGAAGCTTTTTCTGTAGATTTGTTTTTGCCTCATAATACGCTTTTTCAGGATAACTTCTACCGTAAATTCCAGCTATTCTTGCTCTGTATTTGTATACATCTGTTTTTTCATAGTTTAATCCTTCAATTTCATTTTTCTCTTCTGTTACAAGATATTCTCTTAGTGCAACATCTTCAGATACTTCATATACCGGATATTCCTTTTTCATTTCATCTTCTTTCATTCTTGCTTCTTCTTCCAGCTGTGCTGTAGAAACGCAACTTATTGCTGTAAACACAGCAATAAGTATTAGTCCATTTTTTAAGATTTTTCTCATAATTATTTCCTTTTTGTATTTAACTTATAACCCATTTTATGAGGCCTTGAAAAATTATACTGCACTTTATTTAAAAATCAATTACTTTTTGACCAATATATGAGGCCTTATATATAGATCATTATATCGAATATATAACATGGTCGATAAAAAAAAACTTTTATCAAGATTCTCTACGAATTTAAGAAGAATCAGAAATGAAAAAGAATATACACAAATGCATGTATGCTTTTACACTGGTATAGATAGAAGCTTGTACCAGAAATATGAGAGTAATACCCCCCCTGATATTCGATTATCTAATCTTGTAAAGATACTAAAAGTTCTTGAAGTCAGTTTAGATGATTTAATAAAATAATTCATAGTTGTCAAAAACAAGGATTATTATTTGACTATGTCATTTCCTCTGGTTTTCTAGACACTTAATCTAATTAAAACTAATATCCAAAATAAAAAGCGATTTGCTTAGAATAAATATCTATTTTTTTGTGTATTAATTGTGTATATATAATAAAAAAAAGTGTGTATATATAACATATATTTAAAAAAATTGATGTACACCGTTAAATGCTTATATGATAAGTAATTAACTACCTTGATATACCTAATCTTTATCTTGCCGTAATGTAAAGATAAATTGCATTAAAATTGAAAAAAATGAAGATAATAATTAGTCAAAAATGACACTAAAATGACACCAAAATGACACTAAAAAGGTCATTTTTGACAAAAAGTTGTCATATTTGACATTTTTATCAGAAATGAAATAGTAATTTATGAGTGTTTAATGGGGTGACTACTTATGAGTAATAAATTCCACTGTCATATTGGATATATTAGTTATTCATTCAGTTGGATATTGGTCTCTTTTATAACAGTTAAAGCTGTTAGGCATCTCTATTTTACACCCTTCGGGTTTAGGATATATTCCTTTATCTAAGTAATTATGATTATTTCTGGGACATTTTATTTTACATAATTCAGGATCAGGATAACAGATTTTTTTAGAAGAAGTACTAGTATTGTTTTTCACATTAATCAAATCTGAAAATAAAGATTTGATAATTTTATGTGAAAAATGAATACAAATATCATTATTTTTTATATTCTTTATAATCTCTTGTTTAAGTTCTTTATTTTTCACTGATATTTATATCCTTTAAAACTATTATTTTTTCCTGTGATTGCATTCATAATAGCGTTTTAAGAAACTTTTATGATTAAATAATATAGTTTTTAGTAATTTTAAGTTTTTTGTTAATTTATAGTCCTATTCAAAAATATTATTTTTATCCAGCTTTGCCAATTTTCCCTATTTTCTTTTTTAGATTATCAAATTTACTTTTTACTAATTTTATATCTGCCTTACATGACTTATCAGGATACTGTGGTAGTAAAACAGGTTTTTTATCAAACTTGCCACTTCTTATATAAGAGATCATATCATTTATTACAGTACAAAAAGTTTTAAAACGATATACTCTTATATCTGGTTCATTCTTACTTTTCCTCGTATAAATCCAATTTATTGAATCATCGAAAAAAACATCTAAACAACGAATAATAAGATCTAAATCTTTACAATCTCTATAGATTTTAAGTGCTAATAATTTTTCTTTTGTTGTCGGGCTGCTCGTTATATTAAGGCGCTTATTCAACCTTTTATAATATTCCTCTGTTATAATTTTTACATATTTTTCTACTTTTACATTTTTTAATGGAGAAAAATATTTTTCCAGAGCTTTTTCTCTCTCTCTATTAATATCATTATCAAATTCAGAATCAATATAGTTAGTATCATATTTATAGGGTATAGATATGGTATCAATAGGATATCTATATCCTACTTCTGCTGCAAAATTTAAAACGTTTTTTGGCAATTCTTTTAAAACAGCTTCAATACCAGTTTTTATTTTAATTCTCTTTTCAAATTGCTGATGCTTCGGCCATGTGGGAAGAATCACAAATTCATTATTATAGTGAAATGCTTTTCTATCTTTTTCAAATCTCATGATAATCTCTTCGACGGTTGATATTTCAAATCCAGAATCAAATGAAATCCTATTTTTCGTAATTTTATAAATACCTGCAATATTTGTTAAAGGATTGGTTAACAAATACATATATAAAAACTTTTCAGAGGGATTCAGTTCCATTATCCATTTATCATCCCAGAATGATGTTGAGATATATCGTTGTGTTGCCATTATTAAAAATCTCCTAAATGATTACATTATTTTTTATTTATTAAATAATCAGAATTTAAGAAGAAATTAATTATTCCTTTACTACTTTATTACCATCAAGATCAATAAACTGTTCACTAATTGTTTTTCTTATTAGTGGAGGCCTATTCCCAGAAAATTTAATTTCTATAGAGAGAGAGCCATAATCAAGCGTTTTTGATTTATCTCGTAGCCAGTCTTTAATTATATTAATTTCACTACTTTTTAGCATTAATTTCTCCTGTTAGCATTTCAATATAAGTAATTGGAATCAATACCCTTTTACCAATTCTAATTGAAGGGACATCACCATTTTTTGTATGCCTATAAAGAGTTATTTCAGCTACAGAAAGAATCTTTGATGCTTCTTTTACAGTAAATAATTTTTTTTCTGTTATCATTTGGTTTCCTCCTAATTATTACCGCTTAAATATTTCTTAAATAACTACAGTTTTTATGATTAAGGAAATATATACACGACTTATAGTACCTATATGAGTACTATAAACACTATTGTAGTACTCAAATGAAGACTTTGTCAACATATATCTTTACTATTTGTAAATATTAGTTCACATATAAGTACTAATGTTCTATAATGAGGATATGTCAAGATTTTGGGATAATACTCTAAAAATTATGCAAAATAAAAATATCTCACAAGTTAATTTAGCTAATGCAATAGGGAAACAAAAAACAACAATAAATACTTGGATAAAAAATGATAGAATTCCTTCAGCTGATTATGCGATTAAAATTGCTGATTTTCTTAATACTGACTTAAACTATCTGGTAACTGATAAGCACCAAGAAGATGAAATTCAAGAAATCAATATTTTAAAAAAAAATTGGAATACAAACAAAGATCTTTCTTTAGCAGTAAAGAATCTTTTAAAGCTTGATTACAATAGCCTTTTAATGGTTAATGGATATATTCAAGGTAAATTAAAAGATGCAGATGATCATTTGAAAACATATATTTCAGATAATTCTTATAATTCTAATCTATTAGCTGCTGAAAATAATAAAGATTTATATGGTAAAAAATAAGAATACTATTTTATGGTTTTTATTTTCAAAATATATAAACCAAAGTAATTTTATAAAATATTCTATTTTATGTTAAATGATAGAGGACAATTGCAATTACAATTTTTGTTTTCTTTAATTATAACCTATGGTTATGATATGGGACTATATATATGGAAACAAAGTTATTACCCAATAATGTTTAGTTTTTTTGAAACAATTTTAGATTATAAATCTGATTATTATTAATAATTAATTAGCTGTATGGAATACCTTCAGTTTTGTAGACACTTTATAATCAACAAATCTTCTTTTCAGCCAAAGACTAGTTTTTCTGATTTATAAAATGTATAGCCTTCGTAGTGGTAGCTTGCATCGATACCTTTCATAAAAATATCTATGTCATTGATCCGTTCTGTGAGAGCTGTTTGTAATAAATATTTGATTTCAATATCTTTCACAGGGCTTCTTTCCATGGCTTGTAGATAATCATTTTTATCAACATTGCTCCAATCGACAACCTGTTTCAATTCAGTTTTCAGAATAAGATCAAGCCATATTCTCATGGAACGACCGTTGCCCTCTCTGAAAGGGTGAGCAACATTCATTTCGACATACTTTTCAACAATCTCGTCAAATGTCGTTTGTGGCATAGCATCAATATTTTTTAGTGATGCATTGATGTACATAATCGGGATAAAGCGGAATGAACCCTTTGAAATATTCACAGATCTGATCTGTCCAGCGAAGGGATATATTTCATCAAAAAGGTATTTGTGAATTTCAGAAATAGTCGTAAAACCTCCAGCTTCAAAACTATTTATAAAACCGCTTTTAAAAAGCTCTATAGCCTTTGTTTTGCTAATTTTTTCCTCTGCCTTTGCGAGCTGGACAGGATCAGCTATACCAAGAATATTTTCAAGAATCATTAACTTTCACACCTTTAAAAGTTATTAAGTCTATAAAATTTCAGCAACTGTTCATCAATTTCAGTTTTGTATTTTCTCACAAATATTTTGTAATCTTCCGCTAAATCAATTTGAGCTAACAAAATCATTTAACCTTTCTTTTTAACAGAGAATCGTATCATCCTGCATTCCTCATGGAAATGGTAACATTAAATCCCCATAGGGAGATGTGGAAAAGGACTTGCCATTTTCAACAGTTTTTAAACAGCTGGTCCAATCTCGAAACATCGGTAACAGTTACCCTTCAAGACATGGTTAACGGTTTCCTTAAATTGTCCTTATTAAATTTCACAATAGACTCAGGTTGTAATAATCCTGTGTCCATATCCAAAAATCCTAAAAAATAATCACAAAACCATACATTCTAATGTCCTTCTTTTTGCGGTCTTATACCTACATAATACCCCATGAAAGGATTACCGATAAAGAACATTCTTCTTTTAATGCTGATATATCCTCTGTTATTTACCAACCGTATCCTGAATGTTCTGGGATATTCCAAGTCTTCAATGATACCGTCATATTGATTTTCTGATGCAGTATAACCATAGCTGGTGTCTTCATTCCTAAATCTTACAGAAAATCGCTATGATTATTTTACAATCTGTTGTTAAATTAAGAGGGGGTCAGTATTGCGGTTAGTGACACCTCCATAATTTAGGCAATTTAATGCCACAGATTGATTTATCTTTGGTTATGGAGAACTAATAACCACCAATATCTAATTGATGAAATCATAACTATCGAAGTTATGTAGTTAATTAAGATTATCATCATAATATAAATGTATCAATTAAAATATCAAAAGAATAAGTTCTTTTTTATTAGAAGAAAAGTTTCTTATTTTACTTTAAATCATAATAAAATGCTTCATGTTTATATTACATAAGATACTAAAAAATCAACTTCATAATATGAGTTATGAAGTATGTGAATTGAAGAAATTTTCTTTTTTACATTTTTAAACTATTTTCCTTCTTTGATATAGATCCCATCATTTGGAATATCATTCATATATGGAGGCAGTTCATCTGAAATTTTTATATAAGTTATTTTATGGTACTCATCTAAATAATGGATATGTCCAGTTAACGCTCCTTCTTTTGAATAGAAAAAATAAGGGCGGGTGATTGCTTCTTTATCTCTTTGACCAAGGAAGACAGCTTTTTTGTCATTCGTTAGAACAAATATAGAGAAATCTCCACGTGTCCACCAACCATCACAATATTCTATGAACTCTGATACATTATCATATGAGTAATCTTCATCTATTCGTCCATAATTTGATTCAGCTACGATAAGGTATGAAAGGATTTCTCCGAATCGATATTGATGATAATCTACAATTCTCTCCATCGGTAAATAATCATCTCGTAAATAGAAAACAGTATTTATTAATTTTTCAGAAAGTAATTTTATTTCTTCTGTATCTCCCAAACTCTTAAAGAGTTCTATACTCTCATTGCTAACGACATAAACACCATTTCGAGATTGTGCAGATAAGCTATATACACAAAAAAGAAGTATAAATATTATAAGTACACGTCTCATATTCGCTCCTAAAAAATATTATATAGGTATTTTAGTTTTTTGATAATCAGGAAATTTTTCCATATTAACACCACCCATCAAGAAGATTGTACAATTCATTCACCAAAGCAGAACGTCTATCTCCAACAGGTGTGCTCTCTAATTCCTTCTTAATCTCAATATGCCGCAATAATACCTTTTGGAAGGTAAAAGAATAATATTTTTCTCGCATCCAAACTAAATCATCACCAGTTATAGCATCATGAATTCTCTCAGGTAGATAGTTGATATAATCAGGATATTCATCAGATGATGAATGCCACATATCAGCTTTTTCTATATCCTTTCCTAAGAGATGAGGAATGAGATAGATATTGGATAGCATAGTTCTGGCAAGTATATAATCCCCATCCTTCCCCATCCGGTGTAATATCAAGGCCCAACAAAGGAGAGCAAAAGGTTCACACATATCATCTGGTAATTCCTTTTCAAACCATTTCAGATATTCAGAAGACCTGCGATTATCTCCAAGGAGGAAGTAGAGATAGAATAGATAGTACCTGGCACCGCCTCCATCATCTATGAAACCATGCTCTCTCTTAAAGGCTGAGAGTTTTGAGCGGATTCTTGTGATTCTGGATGATATGCCTTTCGATGTTTTGGGGAAAGTTATGATTTATTCCTCAAATGCTTCTTTGAGAACTGTCTGCATTAGAAGAGCTGCTTCCTGCTGAGATTTAGTTGATTGGACTTCCAGTTGATCAACAAGAATAAGAGCCTTTTTTATTCTCTCTACAGCTTTACAAGCTTCTTCATAGGGAGGTAAATAGAACTCTATGTCTCTGATTGTACCCATTGATAGACTGGGTTGGGCTGTTGCTTTGATATGCTTAAAGAGTTCTTTCTGCCCCCTTGGTGACAAAAGAAAGTAGTTTAAGTACAAAAGGTTTATATAATCAAAGGCAAATGGATGACACTCAATCTTTGCGACATTAGGTGCAAGGTGCCATCTTTCGTTTTCATTGAAAAAGGCGACATCTCCAATACCAGCTCCGATAAATGTAACAAGAAGAGCTTCTTTGGTTAAGGCACATCTTTCAAGCTGATATGATGTTTCACTATCTATATAAAGCAGATTTGTTTTATCAATATCTATAGGTCGCACATTCTGTGCTCGAATTACAGGTATGTCACCAGTTTCAGAAAGATTAAAGTATTTAGTGTACTCAAATCCTGCTAATTTAGTTACGAATAAAACATCATCAATTTTAACCTTTTGCCAAGAAGGGGGAATTTCAAAATCATCAGGTAATGATTTTTGATTCTTGATTTTCTGAGCTTTTCTGATCATCTTCTCTTTTACCAGACGCTCTTTTTCTGCTTTGATTCGGACCAGCAACTTTGATGCTGGTTCTATATCGTGATTCTCTTCACGCCACTTGGCAGTCAGTTTTCCAGAAATAGCATCCTGAAGGATTTGCTGCCGGAGTTTTTTCAGAACTATTTGCTGGAGTGAGATTTCGGAAGAGAGACTCCCTGTATATTTTTTCGTTTTCGTAAACAGACTAACCCATTCAAGTTGTTGCTCTGGTGACATTAGAGGAAACTCTACATTTTCAATTGCTTTTACTGACAGAGTTACATTTGCCATTCCTTTCATTTGAGAAACGAGTAGTTGTTCTTTGTAGATATCAAGGTAGTGATAAAGGAAGTTGGCATTTACTACTGATTGGTCTTCTGGTGTAACTACTGCTAAGATAGAACCAACAGAAAATTTACCATCCTGATAATGAATTCTTTTTAGACTTGCGTGCCCGTGTCCTGTTGAAGAAACAACAGGTATAATTACAGAAGGTTTATCAAAGTGATATTCATTATGCGAAAGTCTTTCTTCAGCAGTAGTCACAAGGGGGTAGTTCCCCTCTACTGCCTTTTTAATCCCAATTTTACCTTTGACCACTTTACAATAGTCACCGATTCTAACCATCATTATTGAGGACATTTACAATAGCTCCTCTTTCAATTTGGATAGAAGCTCATCGCTTTTCTGAAATGAGTTATGAAGCAAATTTAGTAATTCCGCAGAGCTATGTTCAAGCTCCTCTTCCTCTTTATTAGGATTCTTTATATCCAGATCCCAGCCACGTCCTACAATCGTATCAATTGATACCTTCCAAGCAAGTTCTGACTCTTCGCGGTTGTTCCACCATTCCTTTATAGGATTGAACTCGTCAATTCTGATTGGCTTTGTTTTACTATATGATTTCTGACCTTCAGGTAGTTTGTGTTCGTAGTACCAAATCTCTTTGGTCGGTTCTCCTTTGGTAAAGAAAAGCAGATTGGTTGCTACTGTTGCATAAGGAGAGAATACTGAATTGGGTAGTCGGATTATGGTGTGTAGATTACAATCGGTTAACCATTTCTCACGGATTCGCTGTTTTACACCTTCCCCAGTCAGTGAACCATCAGGAAGAACGATAGCAGCTCTTCCCCCTTGTTTTAGAAGATGAACCATTAAGATTAAGAAGAGATCAGCTGATTCTTTTGTTCTAAAGTTTTGAGGGAAATTCCCTTCATTCCCATTTGCGACAACACCACCAAATGGAGGATTCGCAAGGATAGCATCGACTCTATCCCGTTCTCTATATTCGTTATATGGTTTAGAAAGAGTATCATCAAATGTTAGATTAGGTATTTCTATATCATGGAGTATCAGATTTGTTGTTGCAAGGAGATATGGAAGAGGTTTATATTCCCATCCAACTACATTATTCTGAATTATTTCACGATCTTTAGGTGTTTTTACCTGTTTTTTTAAATGTTCGATAGCACATGTGAGAAATCCTCCAGTACCACAAGCAGGATCAAGTAACTTCTCTCCTAACTGAATATCCATAATATCACTCATAAACTGTGTTACAGCCCTGGGAGTATAAAACTCTCCGGATTTCCCAGCACTTTGAAGCTCTTTAAGCATCCCTTCATAAATATCACCAAAATGATGTCTATCTTCTGATATGTTAAAATCAATTTCATTAAATTTGTTTAGAACTTTACGAAGACAAATTCCTGATTTCATATAGTTGTGGTTTCCTTCAAACACTTCTCTTAGAATAAGTGCTCTTTGGTTCCCTGTTACATCTATATCACGAAGTCCTGGAAAAAGTTTATTATCTACAAAATTAAGAAGTTCTTCTCCTGTCATACCTTCATCATTTCCTGCCCAATTATTCCAGTGGTATTCATCAGGAAGAGAAGATGTGTAATTTTCTTCCATCATCTCAAGTTCATCTTCTTTATCTGAGAATATTTTTAAGAAGATCATCCATCCAAGCTGTTCAATACGCTGGGCATCTCCATTTAGCCCTGTATCTTCCCACATAATTTGTCGGATAGATTTCATCCATCCTGAAAAGTTGACCATTTAATTTGCTTCCTTATATAATTCCTGTTCAAGTTCTCGAACTGCTTCCAGGTAATTGTATTTATTTTTAAAACTTTTGTTAATTATTTCCATTGGAGATCCAAACTCATTGAAAGGGTGAATTTTTAACACTTTCATATCTTCAATTGCTCGTATATCCTCATCAGCATACTTATCAAGTAGAGCTTCTAATACTGAACGAGCAGAATCTCCATATTTAGTGAAGTAGTTTCTCTTTTTTACGTTTTCAGCTCTTTCTCTTCTCGTTAGAGGAGGCATATCATAGGCTGTATGACAGATTATATCAAATAAGTCACATTCTCTTCCAACAGCATTTAATAATTCCTCAACAAGAACACCTTTATCCTCTAATTCCAGAATTATAGCTTCTTTTTTTTCTGCTTCATTCCACTTATTAAGAAAATCATTCAAATCTCTATAATTTCTGGTTATTTGTTCTTTTGTATAATCCTTCAAACTTACTGTAATTGGCTTTCCATCACTATCAAAATACATATTTCTTTCATTTAGAATTGAAACTTCAACACCGTTTACATAGATTTTTTCACGAGGTTCTCCTGTGGTATCGTCATCATCTGGAGTACCATCAGGTTCCGGGAATTCTATTTCTTCTCCTGTCACTTCATCAATAATTGGCTCATCATTTTCTGTTTCTTCATCTTCAATATCTCCAAGATCATCATCTTCTCCAGGGTGATAGATTGAAACAGGATCTCCATCAAAGTCAGGATCTGCAAAAAGGTCTGTTACATTTCTAAAATCAAGTATTGTAAAATGGGTTTTTCCATATTCTTCATCAATACGAGTTCCTCTTCCTATAATTTGCTTAAACTCTGTCATTGACTTAATATTGCTATCAAGAACTATAAGTTTACAGGTTTTTGCATCTACTCCAGTTGTCATAAGTTTACTTGTAGTTGCAATAACTGGATAAGGTTCTTCTGGATTTATAAAGTTATCAAGTTCTCTTTTACCTTCTTCATCATCACCAGTAATTTTCATTATATATTTATAATTATCTTTGACCAAATCTGCATTTTGATTAGAGAGTTTTGTTCGCATTCCATTTGCATGTTCAATATCGACACAGAAGACAATTGTTTTAGAAAATCTGTCAGTACCCTTGAGAAACTCAGTAATCTTTTGAGATACCAATTCTCTTCTTTCATCAAAGACAATATTCGTATCAAAATCTTTACGATTATAAATTCTATCTTCAACAGGATTACCATTTTTATCAAGTGTTCCTTTTGGAGGTCGCCATCCTTCAAGATCCACATTAAGACCAACACGGACTACTCGGTAAGGTGCAAGAAATCCATCACTTATACCCTGTTTGAGAGAGTATGTATAAACTGGATCTCCAAAATAATCGATATTTGAAACATCTTTTGTTTCTTTTGGTGTTGCGGTAAGACCAATATGAGTTGCAGATGAGAAATATCTTAGTATTTCTCTCCATGCACTATCTTCTGCTGCACTTCCTCGATGACACTCATCTATGACAATAAGATCAAAGAAGTCTGGTGAAAAATCTTTATATGCATCTTCTACTTCACCACTATTAGTTAATCCTTGATATAAACCTAAGAAGACTTCATATGCTTTATCTGAGCTGTCAATTCCTCTTTTATTATTTGATACAAGCTCATCAGAACCATCTGCATTATTTACAATTTTCTTTTTAATAATTGTCATGCTCTCTTTGAAGTGTTTGAAATCGCCTCTTCGTGTTTGATCTATGAGAGCTGTTCTATCTGCAAGGAAAAGTATTCTTTTCTTAGTTCCACTTTTCCATAATCTGTGGATTATTTGAAAAGCGGTATAAGTTTTTCCAGTCCCAGTAGCCATAACAAGTAAAATACGGTTTTGTCCTTTTGCGATTGCTTCAATTGCTCTGTTTATTGCATTTTGCTGATAGTATCGTGGTGTCCTACCAGATCCATCCAAGAAATAATCCTGTTCAACTACTTTCCTTTGTTCAGGAGTTGTAATTCCCTTGTAATGGCAGTATTTTTCCCATAATTCGTCAGGATTAGGAAAATTTTCTAGATTAAGTTCTTCTTCAATTTTCTCATTAGAAGTTTTGTCATGAAAAAGAAATCCATCACCATTTGATGAAAATACAAATGGTATATCAAGGATTTCAGAGTATTCAAGAGCTTGCTGCATTCCAGCTCCGAGAGCATGTTTATTATCTTTTGCTTCAATAATTGCTATAGGAAGATTTGTTTTATAATATAGAATGTAATCAGCTCTTTTTCTTTTTCCTCTCATTGACATGTTGCCACGAACATATATACGTCCATCAGTAAAAGAGACTTCTTCTCTTACCTGTTTTTGGATGTTCCACCCGGATTTTTGAAGGGCAGGTGTAATAAACTTTGTACAGATATCTCGTTCAGATAATTCTTTTTTACTTATTGTTGTCATAATGAGTCTCCATTTTCACTGAAATGTACTTTTGTTCATTAAGAGTATATCAGGTAACTGATATTAATTCATTTAATTTTGTGGTATATAATTATGAGATTTGAATGTGGAAGAATTTCGTAATTCAAGGAGTTATTTCTTTCTTGAATAGAATAGCGAAAAATTACCATCTTACAAGATTTCATAGTGTGTGCCAGGACTCAAAAAGATTAAATACATGACTTTTTGCTTAATTTAGGCGATAATCAGTAAAGGATTATGTGAGATTTCATGCATAATATCATTATTTTTACCCTTTGGAGTATCATTTTGGATAAATTTTGGAAATCTGCATTAGCAGTCGGTGGAGTTAGTGCAATTGGAGCATTTATATTTTTAGGTTTATATAAAGAATGGCTCAAACTTGCGATTTTCAACGAACTGAGCGGTGATCAGACTTATGTATTAATGATCATTTTCCTTGTGCTTACATTTTGCAGTTTGATAGCTTTTATATTCGCTTTCATAAAATCGAAGCAAGATCCAAAGCCTTCGATTGAACAAAACATTTCGGGCAAAGGTATCGGAGTTATTAGTACTGGTGACTCAGCGAAGATTAAAATCAACAAGAAGAAATAAAGAATATGGCAGATGGAATAAAACAGGATTTAAGTGATGAAAGTATTGGTGCTATCAGCACTGGTGATTATAGTCCAATAACAATTAATGTAACCAATAATAAATCTGAAATTGATAGCTTGCTTAAACCCCTTTTAATAGAAATGGTAGATAGTGTAAAAACTTCATATCGTAACCGAGCAACAGAACTTCCTCCAGATATTGAAGAAAAAATCGACTATAACAGAGTAAAAGTATTTAAGGATGATCTTCGTGATGCGATAAATTATGTTATTATCATCGATGAAATGATTGAGAATCTGAACCATGAGGATGAAGATGCCGCCGATTCAATTCTTTGGAGTATTAATCAACGTTATAGAGACATTAAAAAAGAGTTATTTCTTGAACATAAAATAGACCCCTCAGATCATAAACAAGTTATTAAATGTATAAATTCTCATGCTGATATAATTATCAACGCTGTAAAAGATTCAATTGAAAGTGACATTCCTTCAGTTGAAGGAAAGAAGATTGAAATCGTGCGTTTCTGTATTTTACTAATTGTTTGTTATGGCTTCATTACATGCAATATTCTGGAGCGACCAATTTCATGATAAAACCAACATTAAACAATATATCAGGTTCTCTTTACTGTGTAGGTGCATTTGTTCTTTCTGTGTTGAATGAAAAAGACAATATTTCTTTGGAAGAGCTATATGAGCTGTATAAGGAAAGGCATGGGTACATCTCATTGAATGTATTGCAGTTGGCAATTACATGGTTATATGTAATTGATTCCTGTTATTTGGCTGAGGATGGGTTAATAAAATGCTCTTAGATCGTTTAGTCGTACTCCATAACGGTGTATCACTTAGGGAAATTACATTCCATGAAAATCTTACAATTATTACAAGTCGGGAGTTAGAAGGAAACAAGATTGGGAAAAGTACTGTCTTGAGGGTTATCAATTTTTGTTTAGGATCAGATGGAAAGTCTATATGGTTAGATCCTATAAAAAAAGAGGAAAATGTTGAAGTAAAGTCGTTTGTTCTTACTGAAAATGTTGATTTCATTCTATTTCTGAAAAGAGGCAAAGAAAGAATCGAATTAAAACGTTCTTTTGTTATTAGTGAAACGAAAAATGGACCACGTATTAAGCGTCAAGGGTGGATAAATGGGGAACCATTTCATGGCAATAAAAAATACACAACACATTTGAGTGAATTGATAGGCCATCTATCAGATAAGCCTTCTTATCGACAGTTAAAGAACCGAGTAATAAAAATAGATAATGGTGAAGAGTATAATTCCCTAAAATATTTAAATTTTGGAACGTCTGATGATGTTTATAGGCTTATTTATTCATCTCTTTTTGATTTTTCTGGTATTAGTAAAGTAAGATCAGAAATTGATATCAAAGCTGAGATTGAATCTTGCAAAGACCGTAGAAATGCAATACTGGACGGGCAAAAATATATAGATTACAAAAAAAAGCTTGATGAAATTGATCTAGCTCTTGCAGAATTATACGATGCTGAAAGTAAATTTGACATAAAGAACCCTCATTTACGAGAGATGGAAGCACTAAAGATAATTAGAGGTGAGATTGTTCAGGAAAGTAATAAGATTTCGGCGATTGATATAAAACTTGACTATAATCATAGGTCAATAGAACGATATAAAAATCAAAAAAGTGATCTTGATGTCTCTTTAGTTGAAAATATGTACCAAGAAGCGAAAAGCATTATACCTGGTCTACAAAAAAGTCTTGAAGATGTCATTAGCTTTTACAATAGCTTTCAAGATAATAAAATCAATTATCTACTAAAATTGCAGAAGGACATTGAATCTGAGAGGACTGTAATACAAGCCTCTTTAGAATCAAAGTTAGACACCGAAAAGGGATTATTTAAAACTCTTAGTGATCAAGGATATCTTACTGATTTTATTGTCTTGGAAAAAGAGATTCAGAGTAAAAAGGAAGAACGAGGTAAGATCCTATATGTAATAAATGAAGTCCAATATATCAATGGTGAAGTGAAAAGATTAGAAGGCGAATTAGAAAGTGTTCTATCCTCAATAAGTGAAAATAAAGATGATTTTTCAGATAATGTTGCATTATTCAATACATATTTTGAAGAGTTTTCTAAATCAATTTTTAAGGATTATACAAATAGTCTTGGGTATGATGTGGATGAAAGTAATGACATAACATTCTATATTAAGAATGGAGAGAAAAATACTGGTGAAGGAAATCCGAGAGCAGAATCTATGATATTTGATATTGCATTTGTCAAATATCTTATGGAGAAAGGGAAAAAGTTCTTCTACTTTTCCATTCAAGATAGTCTTGAAGCCATTGATGAAGAAAAACTGAAAACCATTTTTAATAAAGTGATTAAACACAATATTCAAGTCGTAATCAGTATACTCAGAGATAAAATATCAGATGCTCTTGACGATGAATTAAAGGACCATATCAAATTAGAGTTGAGTCCAGATAGTAAATTCTTCAAGTTACCTTAATTCTGGTTCTACCGAGAGTGTAGAATAGCGAAAGATTTCCGCATTCAATTTATACGGGGATTTCTGCTGTGCCTACCATTATAGACAACAATATCTTATTTTAATGGATACATAACAGGAAAAAACTACATAATCCTATTTATGTAGTATAACGGTTCGAGTCCATATTTTTTACTGTGGAAAACTATCGGAACCTCTAAATGTAAGTGGGTGAATCTGGGAGTAAGGTTATGCTTCAGTTATTTGTAATATTTATTGAAAAATTCTTAGTAAAATAAGAAAAAGGGAGTGATTTTCTTTTATTATTTTTTATCAGTAATATCATTACTATGAAGATACATATCCCTTAATTCAAAGAAATCATTACTTCTGTCATAGTCATTTCGATCAAACAATCCAATTCATCTTAATTCTTTTGAATACCCCATTATACTTTTGTATTAATAATTCTAGATTATTTTCAACTATTATTCGTAATAATTTTTCATATCTGCTGCACATTATCATTACTTTTTTGTTTCAGTTGTCAACACCGCTCTAAAACTGCAGTTTAGCACCGTCGCTCACACAGTTTAATAAATGTATGATTCATAATAAGGTTTCAATAAGCCCTTCCGAAAGATCATATTAATTTTTTTCTTACGTTATGCAAAGGATGGTCAGCAAGTATGGTCAAAAATTAGATATTTTAGATAAAAACTGCTAAAATCAGCTATAATGACTTTGACACGAAAATTGTTAAAGTCTTATAATACAATAAAATAGATCATTAAAGATCATATTGGATAAAGTGTCGGGGCGTTTTCAAGTCCCTTCGCCACTATAGACCCGGTCAATAGGCCGGGTTTTTTTGTGTCTGAATTATTTGTTCCTTCTTATTACTTCTCTGAATAAAAATGGTTGTATTTCAGGATAAGTTAAATTATCAGGAAGTTGATTAAAAGAACTTACTTCAGATATTTTAAAATCCAGCTTACCTGAATAGCTTTTGATTTCGGCGAAGAAAAGTCTTCCATAACTTGTTTTATTATCTACAGAGACTGAATAGTCACATATTTCCACCAGTTTAAAATCCTTTGCTCCTGTTTCTTCAACCAGCTCTCTTTTCGCAGCTTCAAATGAGGATTCACCTTCATATGACCGCCCGGTATTTTTCTTATATCTCTGTTTTTATGTTTAAAAAAAACATATCCATTTTTATCTTCAGATATAATAACAGAATATTTTAAAGAAGCTTGATGTTCTAATTCGTGAAATTTTATGACCACTGAAACCTTCCATAGTAAAAAAAGTCTTTATTAGTTAATCCCATATTACTCAGGTGTAGGGTAAAGTTAATGGGAAGATATATTTGTAGCAAACAGATCTTTATTTTCAGTTTGCAAATCTTTTATGAATTAGATGGTCCTTTTTTAATTCAAGCAGATCCCATAGATTCCCGTAAAGGTCTTTAAAAACTGCGACTGTCCCATAATCAGCTTCTTTGGGTTGTCTTACAAATTCTATACCTTTTGAAATCATGTCATTGTAATCTCGCCAGAAATCATCTGTATTGAGAAAAAGGAAAACTCTTCCTCCTGATTGTGAGCCAATATAATCTTCCTGCTCAGGTTTTGATGCTTTTGCAAGCAGTATAGTTGTTCCCCTGGAATTGGGCGGAGAAATTACAACCCATCTCTTGTTTTGTTCAGGTTGATAGGTGTCGTCTATAAGAGTGAAATGCAGCTTATTTGTGTAAAAATCAATTGCTTCATCGTAATCCCACACAACTAATGCAATATGAACTATATCTTGTTTCAAATTTTGTTTCCTTTGTTTTCACATATAGAATGATTTATTATACACGATTCAATGTCAAAACAATGATAAAAAAGATTGTTTGTTAGAGTGATCTTTCTCTTTAAAATAGTCTATCAGTAAATTATCATGCCGAAATGAAAAGAGAGGTCAGTATAAAAAATAATTAGAAAAAGTTATAAAAATTTATACGAAATACATATAGGAGCAGAGGATATTTACATATGAAGGAAGTATTGAATAGCTGAAAAATCTGGTAGCAGATGAGGTTCTTGATATCTTGGCTTTAAACGATCTTGAAAAAATGCTTGAAGTAAAAGATTAGTTATTGAAAGGATTATTGATCACTATGAACTCTCAGAAAAACAGGTTTGTAAATTATTAAGGTTCAAATATTTTGTGTATTGTATTGAGAATAAGACTATTATTTTTTCTTGACAGATTATTTGATAGGGCCTATCATTAATTATATTTTTAGGCATGTGTATAAGTGAGCCAGGAAAATAGATTGTTATCTAGTTTCCTGGCTTTTTTTTTGCACTGGTAAAATTACAAATAATTAGTCATATGATTGATTAAAAATTAAAGGGGGATTCTATGAAAAAACATTTCATAGTGCTTATGTGTTTAGTGTTAATCTCATCAACATTTGTATTTGCTGGAGGGAAAAAAGAATCAAGCAAAGCCACTCAAGATAATGGCGTGCTTCGTCTGTTAACCTGGTCAGGTTATGCATTACCAGAGCAGATTGAAAAGTTTGAGGAAGAGACTGGAATCAAAGTTGAAGTTATTAAAAGTAATAATGAGGAAATGATAGCTAAACTCAGGGCTACAAGAGGTGGTGGTTTTGATCTGGCACAACCAAGCCAGGATAGGATAATCGGTGTTCAAAAACAATATGATGTTTATCAGCCAATAGATTTCTCGAAAGTTAATGTGGATCAAATTGATTCTGTGTTACTCGAAGCAGTAAAGAAAAATACGAAAATAGAAGATGAATATTATGGACTTCCACATATATGGGGAACTTCAGGTCTTATTGTAAATAAAAAATATTGTAATGATGTTGAAGATTATTCCGATTTATTTAATCCGAAATATAAAGGAAGAATTTCATATCGGCTGGTCCGTGCTACAGTTTGTGGGGTCAGCTTTTCACTTGGCAATGAACATTTTAAAGCCTATAACGATTTAGATAAGTATCAGACAATTCTTGATCAGGTCCAAGATAAGCTAGTTGATGGAAAAGATCTTGTCCAAAATTATTGGGCCAATGGAGATTCTTTATTACAGTCAATGAAAACTGAAGAAGTATGGCTTGCAATGGCATGGGATCAGGCTGGCTGGAAACTACATGCGTTAAATCCAGATATTGATTTTATTCCTCCTAAAAGTGGTGCAATGGCTTGGATAGATACATTTGCGATACCTTCAAAATCAAAAAATGTTGAAGCGGCTTATAGATGGATTAATTTTGCATTGGAACCAGAAAATGCAGCTTATTTTACAAATCACGAAACATATGCAACAGCATCAAAAGGTGCAGAAAAGTTTTATACAGAAGATATAAAAGCAAATTTTGCCCGAGGTTATAATGATGAAGCAAAGAAAAATTTTAACTGGTATCCCGCAGCACCTCCGGGAATAGAAGAAATGGAAGGGAAAATGCTTGATAAAGTAAGGGCTTCTAAATAAAAATGGTTATTTAACTCACCTGCTATGATGCAGGTGAGTATTTATTTTCCTATTGAATTTATGTTGCATAACGGTAAATAACGGTTATGATATATTATGGTTAAAAACACTTTATTACATAACGGTGTTACTGCTCACAGGGGTAATTGTTCAGCATATCCAGAAAATACAATTGCATCATTTACTAGTGCAATAAATATTGGTGCAGACTGGGTTGAACTTGATATAAGAAAAACCAGAGATGGGGAAATAGTAGTAATACATGATGAGACTACAGGTAGAATTGGCGATATATGTCTGAATATATCAGAATCTACCTATGATGAATTGAAAAGAGTGGATGTGGCTTTTCAGTTCAGGAAGAAAATGGAACTTAACAAATTGGAATGTCCTAAAATGTCTATTCCGCTTCTTAAGGATGTTATTCATCTTGTTAAAAAGCAGAATAAAACAAGGATTTCGATACAGCCAAAAATAAATATTGTTGGTGAAACTATATTTTTGTTGCAAAACATAGATGCTGTTGATTGGATTGGTTTTAATGACGGCAATGTTGAATATATGTCAGAAGTTAAGAGTATAAATTCTTCAATTCCTGTATTCTGGGATACTGCTGAGGATGCTCCATGCATTGATGAAATTGTTAAAATATCACATAACAATGGATTTGAAACAGTAGTAATGCATGAGTCATACATAAGTGAAGAAAAGATTGACGACTTAAATCTAATGGGAATACAACCTGGTGCCTGGACAATTAATGATTTTCATAAAATTAAGCAGTTAATCAAGATGGGAGTAAGAAGAATATATACTGATTATCCTGCAGAATGTCTTAGGATATATAACCAGCAGAAATGACCGGATTATGATATGTTTCAATAATTAATTTTAGTTCGACTTCCTTTATTAATTCACATTTAAAGTTATTGATTAGGAGAATGATGAAACAATGGACATCGATGAGATAAAAACAAATTCGTTCCTTTATAATAAACTGAAGAATTTAAAACATATAGTACTGGATATGGATGGAACAATTTATTGTGGCAATCAGCTAATTGAAACTACAATACCGTTTTTTGAAATACTTATGTCATTGAACATAAGTTTTTCTTTCCTTACAAATAATTCATCACGAAGTGTAAGGGATTATATTGATAAATTATCACAAATGGGAATCTTTATAAAAAAAGAATACTTATATACATCAATTCTTTTTGCTGCTGATTATTTAAAGGAAAATTATCCTACAGTTAAAAATCTTTATGTACTAGGAACCGAAAGCATGAAATTAGAACTTGCAAGCTTTGGATTTGAAATTGTTAAGACAAATCCTGATGCTGTATTGATCGGTAATGATACAGAATTGACTTATGATAAATTATGCAAAGCTGCTTACTGGATTTCTGAAGCTGATTTAGTTATTTCCACACATCCAGATAGATTCTGTCCAACCAATGCAGAAGAATTTATTGCTATAGATTGCGGATGGATTACAGATTTTCTTGAACAGATTACTGACAAAAAAGTTATTGTTCTGGGGAAACCTCATAAAGGAATGCTGAGTTATGCGCTTAAAAGATATGGTTATGAGCCTGGAGAAGCTGCAATGGCAGGTGACAGATATAATACTGATATTAAAATGGCTATAGATGCTGGTTCTCTGTCTGTCTATATAAACAACGAAAGTATTGAAACTGTTTCTGAACCAGATATAACTGTTCCCAATTTATTACAGTTTGGAATGATTCTCAACGGTATTAAGAATTGATAACAAATCAGAATCTGTAAAATAAATATTTGACATGTTAAAGGTATATAAGGATAATAAATAATGAATAAAAGAATAATTGAAGCGTTCAGAAATAATCCAATAATTCCTTCAGTAAAAAATGAAAATGATCTTGATGAAGCTCTTAAAACTGATAATGAAATAATATTTATAATTACATCGAATTTAATTAATATTTCAGATCTTGTTGCAAGAATTAAAGATTCTGAAAAGCTTGCATTTGTTCACATAGATCTTGTTGACGGTCTTGGAACTTCGACTTATGCCTTGGATTATTTATTAAACTTAACTCAGGCCGATGGTATTATTACTACAAAAACAGGTCTTATCAGAGCAGCAAAAGCAAGGGACGTATTTGTGATTAAAAGGTTTTTTATTTTTGACTCTATTTCTATTAATTCTGGCATTAAAGCTATAAAGGAACATGCTCCTGATGCTGTAGAAATACTACCTGGACTGATGCCGAGGGTTATAGAAAAATTTTCAAATATTACTTCTATTCCTGTTATTGTGGGAGGGCTTATAGAATCAAGGGAAGATATCATGACAGCACTTAAATCAGGAGCCTGTAGTGTTTCATCTACTAGACACAACACTTGGATTATGTAACTTGCTGAATGGGGAGGTCAATATTTCTATCGATCTAATTATTAATTCTCTGTTTTCTATGTAATAAAGTTTTCGGGGAAAGCTGTGAAGACACTACGGCTGTCAGTATGCATAACATCCCAATCAAATGTATCCATGTGAATTTTTCTTTTAATATGATTATTGATAAGGTTATTGTAATAAACGGAACCAGGTAAATAAACTGGCTTGTTCTTACAGGGCCTAATGATCTTACTGCGTGTGACCAAGTTATAAAACATATTCCTGATGCGAGTAATCCCAAAAACAGGAAGTGGAAAAGGTTGTCCGGTTTTATTATTCCCGAAATATCCGGAATCTGATTCAGTATAATTGCAGTAAAAGTTATTGCAATCCATCCGTAAAAAACCGATTTCCGGGTAACGAGAATTGATGAGTATTTTACATTTACCTTCCTCAATAACAGGGTGTAGATTGAAAATACAAAAGCAGCTGACAGCGCCAGGATATCCCCGGTTACTGATACTCCTGTTTTTGCTCCGGATTGGGATAATATCAAAAGAAAACCGATTATTGTCAGAGCAAAGGCAAACAAGTATTTCAATTTAAATGTCTCATCTTTATAAAACAATGGACCTATAAGGCTTGTTAATAAAGGAATACTGGTGACAATGACAGAAACATTGGATGCATAAGTGTATTTTGTGGCAAGATTTTCAAGTGAGAAATATAAAAATA
This sequence comes from Spirochaetia bacterium, assembly GCA_963662265.2. Lineage (GTDB taxonomy): Bacteria > Spirochaetota > Spirochaetia > CADAEX01 > CADAEX01. The sequence continues at coordinate 23,772 of CAXXHA010000014.1, forward strand.
TTCCCAGAAAACCTATCAGGCTGAATAATATTTCATCTTTCCATACTGTTTTTTTGAAACGCGGAGGTGAAAGTATTGATAAAATCAAAAGGCCTATTGAAAACCTTACAAATGATATTTGAATTGCTGAATAATCAGCAATCAATAATTTTGTTGATATATAAGTGGAGCTCCAGATTGTAATACTGAAGATTGCTGAAAGAAATCCCATGTTTTTTATTCTGTTCATATATAACCTCTGATATGAATGGTACAGAATAAAAAAGAAAATGAATTGTAAAAAATTGCGTTTGTAGCTAATTATTTTTTTGATAACAGGGCTTCACGGTATTCCTGTGGCCGGAGACCTGAATAGAGCTTGAACTGTTTAATAAAGTGGCTCTGATCTGAAAATCCGCATTCAAATGCTATTGTAGTTAAATCCATATTAGATTCAAATAATAGGACAGCTCTCTGAACCCGCATATTTACAATATCTGCATGGGGAGTCAATCCATATCTTTGAGCATATTTCCGTATGAAGCTGAATTTATTCAGTCCTGCCCGGGATGCAAGTTCATCAATACTTATTGAGATTTGCGGCAATTCACGGATCTGGTTATGAATATTTTCTATTTCCAGTTCTGCTGTCTGATTTAATATTTTATATTCACTTACGATTTCCAGTAAGTGCTGAATAAATACTTTTTCCAGATTCTCTTTTTCTATGGAATTATTTATGATCTGATTAAGAATGTTCTTAAAGTCAAATGGAGTAGGTCTAGCTACTGTATTAAATAAACAGGGGGAAATACTTAATTTGTCTTTCCACCATTTATTATCAATATAAAACATTTGAAATTTATAATTATCATCATTTTCAGGAGTGCATATGTGTGCTACTTCGGCAGGAATAATAACAATATCACCAGGCAACAGCAAATATTCCTGATTCTGAACATTAAACAATGTTTTTCCCTTTTCAATATATCCTAAAGATATATCCTCATGGGAATGAACACGTTTAGAGTACACTTCTTTTCTGCTGTTTGTTTTCAATGTGAGGAATGGGTATTTTCTGAAAGTTTGAATCATACTATAACTTCTCTGATCCATTTTTTCAGATAAATCAACTGTTCTTCTGTATGAAAAAAATGATCTCCATTTTTCATGATATCAGTATTGCAGTTGTACTTTTCAGAAAAATATTCAAGAACACTTCTTTCTGTCAGATTGTCGTTTTCTCCATACAAAATCCAGGTATCTGATTCCCATTTTATGATTGGATGATTTTTTACATACTCATAGTAATTCCAGGATAATGTTTCACCGAATGATGTACTGATTTCTTTTTTTTCCTGAAGCTGTTTTTCTGTTACATTCGACCATTCCATCATGTTCCTGATCAACTTCTCCATATCCAGTATCGGAGACAGAAACAGGCATTTTTCAAATACTGTATTCTGAAATGCAGTCTGGCAGAAATAGGCTCCTAAACTGCACGCAAATAACGAGATATGTTTGTATTTATCTTTTAGATATGAATAAACAGTTTTCAGATCATATGTACCGTTCTGAACTGTGCATGGATAGCCTGTATTTATACGATCTCCATGTTCAGGTAAGTCAAAACTCAATACCTGGTATCCTGAACTGTTTGCAATTTCTGCAAAGGATTCAGCTTCTTCCTTGCTGGAGTGCTTGCCGTGTACATATAAATATATTTTTTCTGATTGATTCCCGTATAAAATCGCAGGTATGGAGTCTATTTGTATTTTCTCTTTTTTCACTTCAATATCCTTAATTATTTAATATTAAAAATGAAACATATTTACTGTAATAATTCAACAGGTCTTTACTAAAGCAAAAGCCACCTGGTAAATCACTTTCGAGCACTTTCTCTTCGAGAAAGTCTCTGTCATTGTTGCAAAACAAGTTTTGCAACCTTCTCTGGTGAGGGGGCATGAATCGGGCATACGATGTGATTTCTTTTTGTGTGGCTTTTGCCACACCGAAAGCCCCCTCTAATTCACTTTAGAGCACTTTCCCTTTGAGAAAGTCTCTGCCTTTGCGAGCACATTCGTAAACGAATGTCTCTGAGTTGTTGTAAAACAAGTTTTAAAACTTCTGGGGGCGTGGCTTTCAAACCACCTGCTTTGCTGGTGGTTGTTGATTTGAATGAGATAGACGGAAAATTACATACATTCATTTATCTCTTGACCTTATAATGAAAATAAATCAAAAATTAGGTAATAATATGGATTAAATATATATTCAATAAATCTGGAAAGCAAATTAAAAAGGAATTCAAATGAACAGAATAGTATCATGGAATGTTAACGGAATAAGGGCTGCGGAAGGCAAGGGACTTTATGACTGGCTGCAGGATTTCAAGCCTGATATATTTTGTATTCAGGAAACAAAGGCGCAGCCTGAACAGCTAAATGATGTTTTTCACAAACAGGGCGGATACTACAGCTACTTCATGAGTGCTGAAAGAAAAGGGTATGCAGGGACTGCATTATACAGCAGAGTTAAACCTGAGTCAGTTGATAACATGGGCGTTGAAGAGTTTGACAGCGAAGGACGTACTATAGTTGCTCACTATGAGGATTTCACGCTGATTAACTGCTACTTTCCCAATTCACAGAATGAGGGGATAAGGCTTGATTTCAAGCTTAAGTATAACAGGGCTTTGCATAAACTTGCATCTTCCTTTGCTGATGAAGGAAGGAATGTGATTATATGCGGCGACTATAATGTTGCCCATAAGCCGATAGACCTTACCCATCCAAAAGCAAATGAGAAAAATGCAGGGTATCTTCCTGAAGAGCGGGAGTGGATGGACAGGTTTACAGAATCTGGATGGACTGACAGTTTCAGGCATTTCCATACGGAACCTGAGCAGTATACATGGTGGTCCTACAGGATGAAGGCCAGGGAGAAGAATGTCGGATGGCGTCTTGATTATTTCTGTGTAAATGAAAGTTTCATGAATCAGGTTGAGGACAGCCGGATACATCAGGAAGTAATGGGGAGTGATCATTGCCCGATTGAACTGATATTGAAATAATGAGGCATTTTTATGATTTTATTACTTTGAGAATTCGTACTGAAAGTTGAAAAATGCTTCAGAAAATAAAGCAGATAATGATATGCTTAAAATTATCGAATTCTGCAGAATCATGAAAAATAATAAAATTACAAGTTTCTTCTTTATAATAAAAGAATTATATTATAAATAATTATATATTTATAAATGAATTATTACTGTATAAAGCTGATCTGTTTATTGCAGGATCTGTTGGGCAGGTTGGTTTAATAATTATACTGATTTTTCCGTTTTGACGGTGAAAAAAATATCTAAGGAGACAATTATGCTTCAGCCTCTTAAAGCTAAAGAGAAATTCAATAAAAGGAAAGGACCGGTTGTTCTTGTAATCATGGACGGTGTCGGTTACGGGAAATATAATGAAGGGGATGCAGTTAGCAATGCTCTTACACCCTATCTTGATGAACTTTCCGCATCCTGTCCTGTAACAAAGCTCAAGGCTCACGGAACTGCGGTAGGTCTTCCGTCAGATGATGATATGGGTAACAGCGAAGTAGGGCACAATGCTATAGGTTGCGGAAGAGTTTTTTCACAGGGCGCCAAGCTTGTTTCGCAGTCAATTAAAAGCGGAAAAATGTTTGAAGGTGATACATGGAAGAAGCTTGTTACAAATGCAAAGGATAAAAAATCAACTCTGCATTTTCTCGGGCTTTTTTCTGACGGTAATGTACACAGCCACTATGATCATCTTACAGCTATGATTGAAAAAGCAAGGGAAGAGGGTGTTGCAAAGGTGAGAATCCACATTCTTCTTGACGGACGAGATGTCGGTGAGACATCTGCCCTTGACTATGTAAGACCTTTCGAGGAATTCCTTTCCGGATTGAGAAGTGATTCCTTTGACTGCAGAATTGCTTCCGGAGGCGGAAGAATGCAGATTACCATGGACAGATACGGTGCAAACTGGGGAATGGTTGAAAAGGGATGGCATACACATGTTCTTGGAGAAGGACGGTATTTTGAATCTGCGGAAGAAGCTATAGAAACTATCAGAAAGGAAACAGGAGCTATTGACCAGGACCTCCAGCCTTTTGTCATTGCAGATAACGGGAAACCGGTTGGCACAGTGGAAGATGGTGATTCTTTTATTTTCTTCAACTTCAGGGGCGATAGATCTCTTGAAATCACAGAAACTTTTGAAAGCAGGGATTTTAACAAATTTGACAGGAAAAGATACCCATCTGTTGAATATGCAGGAATGATGGAATATGACGGAGATCTCCATGTGCCTGCCCAGTACCTTGTAAATCCTCCTTCAATTGACAGAACAATGGGCGAGTACCTTGTATCTTCAGGAGTTAAACAGCTTGCAATAAGCGAGACACAGAAATATGGTCATGTGACATACTTTTTCAACGGGAACAAAACCGGAAAGTTTGATGAAAAGCTTGAGGAGTATGTTGAAATTACTTCAGATATTGTTCCTTTCGAACAGAGACCGTGGATGAAATGCGCTGATATTACAGACAGGGTTATGAAGGAAATTGAAGATGGAAAGTATGATTTCATAAGACTTAATTTCCCCAACGGCGACATGGTTGGACATACTGGTATATACGAAGCTGTTGTATGTTCAATGGAAGCTCTTGATCTCTGCATAGGGCGTCTTAAATCTTCAGTCGAGAAGGCCGGGGGTGTTATGCTTCTTACTGCTGACCACGGCAACGCGGATGATATGTTTGAACATGACAAGAAAACAGGTGATGTCAAAATAAAGGAAAACAGGAAACCGAAGGCAAAGACTTCACATTCTCTTAATCCTGTCCCATGCATCATTTATGATCCGGAGTATAACGGAGAGTATTCAACGGAACTTAACGAAGGGCTCGGCATAAGCAGTGTTGCCACAACATGCATTGAACTCCTGGGATATGAAGCTCCAGAGGATTATGACAAGTCAGTGCTTAACTGGAAATAATGAAATAATCAACCGGTTTTCTGTAGATGGAAAACCGGTTAAATTAATATAATAGCTGCATTATAAAAATAGAATATCAACCTATATTCTGTTATGGTTCAATATTATTTAAAGATTGGAACTGTCCATATCATATTAAAGATCATCAATTATTGTATTAAAGATGCCATCTTCCTGTCTGAATGGATAAATATTATAATTTGGTGATCCTGACGGTATATGAAGTGTACAGCCGCTTATTAGATCAAAAACTTTTGAACCCATAGATGGCGGATTTAAAGGCTTCATATTTACTGTATGAAGACTGGTGCATGTTGAAAAGGCTTCTGTCTCTATAGATGTTATGCCGGCTGGGATTGTTATAGTTGTTAAACTGCTGCAGCCTCCGAAAGTTAATTCGTTAATGACAGTAACCTTTTCTGGTATTGTAATACTGTTGAGATTTTCACAAAGCATAAATGCAAAGCTTCCGATATCGGTAATACTGTCAGGTAAGGATATGCTGGAAAAACTATTACCTGAAAAAGCTTCTGATCCTATATTTGTAACACTGTCCGGGATAATAATGTTTGTAAGACTGCTGCAGGAATCAAAACCACAATCTCCTATTGATGTTACTGGTTTTCCTTTCCAGTAATTGGGAATTCTTATATCCGTCTGATTTCCCGCAGTTCCTTTTTTTACTTCATATTCGGTATCATTTTCAATTAAATCGTATAAAAGCCCATCACTGGCATCATACCATTTTGCAAAAAGTTCAATATCCCTGTCTACTGTATCGTTATCAAAATCCCATAGATTTTGATAAGACACTTCTTTATACCATCTTCCGAATCCGAATCCGTTCTTAACGGGTATTGAAGGATATGATAATTTTCCACCATTAGTAATTGTCTGTGACGGAATACTGCTGCCGCCGCAGGAATTAAAACTAACAACAGGACGTTCTTCGAATACATAAACTATATAGTGCTGAGATGAACTATCCTCTGCTGTTACAGTATAGGTAACAGGAACAGAAAAATTCTGGGATATACCTGATGCCGGATTCAGGCTGATGCCTGTATGATTAACAGTTGGAGTCAGAGATGATATGTCTGTTCCACCGGGGACATCAACTTCTATTGTATGATTGATTGTATCAATGTGTCCTGTAATGGATAAAAATGAAAACTCAAATAATGTTATTGATTTTTCGGAAGATGGAGTTGAATATTCTGTAACAGTAACAACATATCCCTGAGTTGATTTATCTTCTGCTGTTACTGTATATATTACAGGATTTGTAAAATTCTGAGAAGTTCCTGGGTTATAATTAATACTTAAACCTGTATAAACTATAGTAGGAATTAATGATGTTACATCAGTGCCTTCTGGTACAGTTACTGTAATTGTATGGGTTGATTCATTTACAGTACCGATAGCGGCAGGACTGGTAAAATAAAATGCTGTAATTTCTTTTGAACAGCCAGATGGGGTAGAACTGTTTACAGACTCCGGTTGAACTGAACATGATATCAGATGAAATAAAGTGAAAAAACACAAAAAAACAGAAACAGACCTTAAAAAATAAAATATACTTTTCATTATTAACCTCTTAAATATATTTTATTTATACTACAATTATAAATATTGTCAATAAAAAAACAGATTGTGTAATAAACTATAAGGGAATGTCATTCGAAATCATAATATAACCACTGCTTTGAAAATCCTTTGAATCCGTAGTGTTTGACAAGTTCCTGTTTGTCTTTGAAATTATCTCCGTAATGTGTAAGAAGAATCTTCTTTTTTATATAATCAGGCAATGTTTTTAACTCTTCAATTCCTGAATGTACTCCTCCTGTGAAAAACTGACAGTCATGTAATATGATTTCAAAATTATACTTGCTTTCTGCTTCGAGAAGGAAATCTGGATCAAACCTTGTATCACCTGAAAACAGAATCCTGTCATCTATAATAAGCCCACAGCTCCAGAATCCTGAGTCCCAGTTGTCCTCCTCCGGTATATGCATTGTTCTGAACATTTTTATATTTAAAGGACCTGAATTTGTTTCATATGCATCCCTTGAAAAGGTTTTTATTCTTTCAGGGTAAATAACTTCCCAGAAATCATCGAAAGTCAGTGAGTGTCCGAATTTATCCTGGTTGAATCCGCATCCTCCCCGCAGTGAAAGGTCCCATAAAAGATGTTTATAGGTTTTTGTTATTATTATAGATGGCTTTGTATTTGTAATATAACGGCCTGAAAGCATTACCTCTTCAAGCCCCCCTATATGGTCAGCATGTGAATGGGTGATAAGGTAATTTTTAATATCAGATACTGAAAGGCCCAGTTCATACAAAGCCTGTGGAAGTTTTGTCCCGCAGTCAATGAGAAGATGATGGTCTCCTTTTATAATGAGAAGATTTGTCTGGTAGAGTTTTTTTGTGAAAGCTGAACCTGTACCTATGAAAAACAGGGAAAGATTACCATTGTTAGTGAGATTGAGTTTTCCATCAGTTAGTGTTCTTGTAATAAAACCCATTATAAAAATTATCGTATTATTTTGAGAAAATTGCCAGTTATACGAAAAACCCCTGTAAAGGACATGCCTTTACAGGGGTGAAATTATATTAAATTATTAATAATTATCCATTATTGCGACAGAATTGACAAACATCATTTGTCCGCTTGATAACTGGTTTGGTATTTTATTCCATCCCCAGAACATGAATCTGCCCTGTCTTACGACACTGTAGTATGTTTCTGTGTCATTAATCTGTGCATAATTATATCCGCCTGCCGGATTAGCACCTCCTGATCTGTGTACTGCCTTTCCATTTGAATCTGTAGTGAATATGGATTTTACAGTACCCTCAGAAGGATTTGTTCCAACATATGTTGAACTTACAGGCGTTCTCCATATTGTATTTGTTGAGCATACTTTAGCGTAATCCATCTTGCTGCTGTCAGGGAATGTCGCACTTTCTCCGTCTCCAATATCTGTCGGAGCCTGTCCTGAGAGTCCCCATGATGTGAAATTGTCTTCAATCCTGTCAAGAACCCAGCATCCGTTACCCATTGTGATTATACCTTGTTCAGCAGCAGCAATATTTCTTACCCATCCGTCTCTTCCGGAATTTGTATATGAATAAGTTAATCCGGGAGTTATGATTGCAGGTTTTCCGTAAACAATATTTGATGATGAATATGTCTCTGAGATTTCTGTATCCTTTAATATTTTAACGCTCCAGTCTGGCTGAGTTCCGCTTGCCCAGGAGCTATAGTATGAGGGGAAATTTCTCTTAATTATATTATTTCTTAAATTAACTGCCAGATTGTAATCTGTTGTATCTCCGTCATCATAAATAATTACTACATCTGCGGCAAATCCTGATTTATCAGAACCTCCGGGACCTGTGTAAAAAGTATTAAGATTATGCCAGCTTCCATTATAAAAATGGCCTATTCTTACGAAATAATAGTAGTCAGTTTCTTCTTCGATTACCGGCACCTGATCACCGCTGTTATAGATATAGTTTCTGTAACCTGCAGTTGGACTTGAATCATCAGGATTTGTACTTGCATAGATCCTGTAGCGTACATCCTCGCCAGCCGCTGTATCTTCTGAAACTGTATTGAGAAATACTTTCACATATCCCTTGCTTCCCGGGCGTCCTCTTGTTACATAGGAAATTGACGGTCTGTCAAGGATTATTGTGTCCCTGTGGTCATATATTCCTGAAGTGTTTCCCGCATCATCCATGACCTGAACATAAACATATTTTGTCGCGTCAGAATCGCTTAATGTAATATTTTCTGTTGTGCTGTATGGTTCATAGTCTGTCCAGACATAGGTGCTTCCGACAATATATCTGAATCTCATCTGATAACCTGCTGTTGATGTATCATCAGTATCAATTGTCAGTGTAACATTTTGATCATAAGCATATTTTCTGCCGTTATTGATAAGTATACTCACATTGGAAGGCGCCTGTGTATCAAGTTCAACTTCATCATAGTATGATGAGGATGTGTTACCTGCTTTGTCTTTATACAGACAGTAAACCTTTTTAGTGCCGTCTGTTTCCGGAAGTCTCAATGTCCATCCTGTTCTGTCTGCATCATAACTTTCCCAGCCATTCCATGAGGTTTCACCGGAATTAAGAATATTCATCTGGTAAACACCGTTAGCATCGGTGACATTGCTGTAAAGAGTAACATTGGTGTAGTTTATTGCTTCATCAGGCGTTTCACTTGTTCCTGCTATATGAAAGCTGTTGCATGTCGGGGCAACTGTATCTAGAATAATTGTATCTGTTACTGTGTTTGAAATATTTCCCGCGGCATCTTTATACCTGAAATAAACAGTTTTTGTTCCATCGCTTGTTGTTACGTTTGTTGTTATGTCCCAGTCGGGATGAGTTGTATTGTATGAATACCAGCCTGACCAGTTTGTGTTGTCGTTACTGAAACTCATCTGAGTCGGGCTTCCTGAAACAGTATTGTAAAGATTGTTTTTTGTATTTCTTGTTGTTGTGTTGTCTGCTGCAGTACCATAGACATAACAGCTGCCTGCAACCGGCTTTGTTGTGTCAAGTATAATTGTATCTGATAATACAGGACCTGGAATTCCAAGAGACGATCTGAATTGTACATAAACAGTTTTTGTCCCGTCTCCTGCTGTCAGCGGCCAGTCAGGATAAGTTTTTTGATTAATTGTTCCGTATTCAATCCAGGAGGCTGATGAAAGTTCAGAACTTGAATTTGCAATTCTGTATTCAGATCCGTCTGCTGCCAGGTTCATATTGATATTAACATACCTGTTTGTATCATTTGTATATACAGATCCATTGTTAATTACAAAACTGCCATCAGGAGGTGTTGTATTGAGAGTTATGGTATCATTTACAGATGAACCTGAAATATTTCCTGCATTATCCTTAAACCAAGCATACACATACATTGTATCTCCATTGACCCATTCTCCTGAAGGAGGAGCGTAGGATGCTGTTGCTGCATAAGGAATCCACTCGGCATCTGTATAGTCATTTTCAAACCAGAAAGCCATTTCTGAAAGGCCTGAACCTGTATCAGAAGCTGATATATTGGTAATATTTACAGTCGAGCTGCCTGTTTCACTATCACCATTATTGATTTCAATTAATGTTCCTGTCGGTAATGTTCTGTCAAGTGTTATTGAAGCGGAACACTTATTATCAATATCCATTTCATTTCCTAGTGAATCGCTGAATAAAACATAAACAGTCTGTTCTCCGTCTGAATCGGCTAAATTCCAGGATGGTTCTGAATTAAAAGCAATCCATGCAGGTGCATCGGACAAATTGCTAAGGTTTGATATTTTCATTTTTGAGTTTTGAGGTTTTCCGAAATCAACTCCCGGATCATCACTTGAAAGGTTAAGGGTAACTGCCCTGTTATTTGTATAAAGGCTACCGGTGTTGATTTGAACGCTTCCAGTCGGTGGAGTTTCGTCAAATTTTATTGTATCAAAAGTTTTTGCTGATTCATTACCCAGAGAGTCTCTGAATTTTATTACTACCGGTCTTAATCCTTCTTTCGGTTCTATTTCCCAGGATTTTGTTACAGAATAACTTTCCCATAACGGGTCAAGATATGCTTCACTTACAGGATCCCATTGTCCTATTATGCCTGATACATCATTCGATATAAACATTTCCATCTGATCGTAATTTGCACCTGAATCAACAAGAGCATCCTCAGCAGCTATTGAAAGATTAAGTGATGTTGTATTTGTGTAGGAATTATTAGGATTGTTTGGAGTATTATAAAATGCAATTCCTTTTTCCGCGGGAACTTCCGCTGTTGCAGCAGCTAAAGGAGCAGTTGTATCCAGTGTTATAGTTTTTGTAATCAGATTAGTTTTATTCGCAGTATAATCAGCAGGTGTTCCTCCGCCTGATACACCTGCAAGACTGTTGTAGCATGCATCTTCAAAATCTATATAAACTGTTTTCTCCCCATCGCCGTCTGTAAGTTCCCAGTTCATATTGTTTGTAAACTCAAATTGATTGAAATTTACTGATTGCGAATCATCATTGCTTATATATAAAAAAGATAGACCTGAACCGTCATCATCCCCGTCTATATCTGTAAGTGAAATATTTCTTGAATTTGTATATAAAGGATTTGTTCCATTTATATTAAAAACACAGTTGAATGGCGGTTCAGAATCCTCTGCCTTTCCTGTTCTGAATGTTGTAGGGGATATATAGTTTTCTCTGAGTGTAATACCAAGTTCATCCTCCACATTTTTATCAACCTGAATCGAGTATGTTGTATATTTTTCCCATATATTTTCCGGAATAAATGTCAGTACATGATTGAGGTATGTCATTGTTCCCTGGACCTGGGATTCATCGCTTTCTTTGATTATTTTAACAGTAGAGCTGTTTAAAAGCGATGCTTTCATGTCCTTACTGAATTTGATAAGAACTTTTGAGTTTCTGCTGATATCATTTCCTGAGGGTGTTGAATATTTAACATAGGGTCTTTCCTCGAAAACCGCCTTTATAACGGCATCTCCACCAAGTACTTTGAATGAAGTTTCCGCGCTTTCAGGCGAATCAAAAACAACCCGCCCTGAACCTGAAACTTTTTCCCATCTCATGAATGCATGCGTTTGGTAAGGGCTTGCAAGAATCTGCTGCGGTATATCTTCTTTCATTGTGATGGAACCAGAAAGGTTTACAATACCGTTTTCAGGTGTTTCAACTGTAAGATTGTATTGCTCTGCAGTAGCCTCTTTCACCTCTGTCTCAATAGTCTCTGTAAGCTTGTCTTCGAGAGGGGAAGGGCATGATACTAAAATTATAAACAGCCCGTAAAATGCTGTCCTGAGTACTGCTTTCATTATTCTGCCTGATTTTACTAGTCTTCCCATTCTGTTACCTCGTGATTTTTAACCTGTGATGCCCTGCCTACCGCAATGTTATCTGATCCGAGATGGGGATAATCCATGGCAAGCTTCGGGTTAGCAGTTTCCAGTTTTCTGAAATTACTGTTTGCAGCTTTTATATCGCCAGTATCATAGCTGCTTCTTGCAAGTCCCAGGAGTACTTTTGAATTCTTTGGTGAAAGTCTTTCAGCCCTTGCAAAGTATTTAAATGCTTCTGCGCCATTGTCTTTTGTAAGATATATGTTGCCAAGGTTTATGAGTGATGGAAGATATTCATTTTTTGCCACGACTTTCTGAAACTCTGCTTCTGCCTTGTCAAACTGGCCGTATCTTGCGTAAAGAACTCCCAGCTTGTTTCCCCTGGCTGCGTTGAACCCTGATTTATTTATCTGCGCCCTTAGTCTCTGTTCAGTAATCCTGATTTCTCCCCTGATAAAGCTGTCGAGTGATTTCTCGTAAACAGCAACTATATCATTTGAAACAGGAAGGGGAACCCTTATTTCATTGCCCGGCATACCGACAGGTTCATATTTTTTCCATGAACTCTGGGTCGGGTAGAGTCTTGCAGTCTCAAGGTTTTTGTTGTCTCTCCATTCTCTTGCCCCTGTCTGCCATGCTTTTATAAATCCCTCGTTAAACATTGTGATTTCAACAGGTACCCAGGTTTTATCATCTATGAAAATGAAATTACTTGAATCCTTGAAGTATTTTTTTGCCTTTTCAGGTTCCATGTCGAGTGAGAATGCTGCATATATGTGCCCGGGAATTGTTATGAAGGCTGTTTCAATACCGATAGATTCGAGGGATGCGCAGAAAAGTACTGTAAGGTCGTCACAATCCCCCCCCTTGTAGGAAAGCGTCTGGGTCGGGAACTGAAGATAGTCGGGAGTTTCAGTTTTCCCTGCAAACTCGGCATAGGGTGTTGTCGGGTCTATAACATAATTCATGCCGTAGAGCTTCAGTGTTTCAAACATACCCATCCCGAGTCTGAAGTTAAGGTTGACAGCCTTGCTTCCGTTTTCCCGTAAAAGACCTGCAGTGTATTTTGAAAACCTTAAGAGACCGGGATCTTTTGCAGTAATAAATGCTGATATCTTCTCATCATCATCCCAGAGCATTGCGTTCCTGTGATGAAGCCTTAGTGTCTCGGTAAGAGTTTTTTCAAACTTGGCACTTACATAGTCATATTCAACTATGATGTCTGCGCTCACCTTTGTCGCTTCTGTTATTTTAAGTATATCTTCGTTGAAAAGAGCTACAACAGGAATTTCCTTTTTTCCGTTTCTCGGAATTGTCTTGTATTCAGCGCAAAGCTTTGGCTGTGACATATACTGCTTGATGAAAAACTTGACTCTTACATTGTTTATGCTTCCGTTTTCAAGATTCTCTATAGTCACTTTACCGAAATTATGATCATCGTAGTATTTATAGAATACAGGGTATATCTGGTTGAATTGAACATTGTTGACATCTATGTTGCCGCTGTTGCCTGTTCCGGGAGACATGCTTGCTCCGACTGATATTTTTATCCCTTCAAACCGGGGATCAGCAGCTGTAAGGAAGCGGTAATATCCCCCTTCTGCTATTATACTTAAATTGGGTTTCAGATAATATGAAGTTCTCAGGTTTCCGCCGATATAGGGATTTTTCTCCTTGAGATTGTTATAGGTAGCAAAATAATACCCTGCATCTGCGAACAGGGAAACATTGAACCTGGAAGTCAGAAAATGGTTTATCCCGGCGTTTGCTCCTGCAGTTGTCATTGTAAGGTCATTTTCAGCAGGTGTTGCCATTATATTGTATCCTGCATTTGCCCCTATCTGAAAGTAGGTGAAAATAGGCAGTTCCGCATAGAATTTAATACCTGCGCCATTGTCATAAGTATCAGAGCTGTCACTCAGCGGCAGATAATATGAAGGAAGTAAATTCCATTTCACGCTCTGGAAAAAATCGGCATATGTATTTACTGCAACTGCAGCGAATAAAACTGCTGCAAGCAGTAATCCCTGCTTTTTTAACATTTCGTACTCCTGGCTAAATAATTTAAAAATATTCTTGATTACAGATAACTTTTTAATTAATAATCAGTAACTATTACTGTTTCTTCACACAAGTATATAGCAGAATAATAGCAGTAACAAGAATTTACACAGTATATAGAGGTAAAAATGCAAATTAAACTTCGGAAACATGTTATTTTTTTATTTCTGTATGCTTTGAGTATGATGATTCAGGGAAATTAAAATATTTATTCTTCTAAAAACATGATTAGATATTCATTATTTTGAAAAAATATACTATAAACGTCTTTAATATACTGAATACAGGTAAGATTTTAATATATTCAGTCAGATGCAGCTTTATATATTTTATTTAATTTGATTTTCAGTAAAGATAAAAATCAGGAGATTTTCATGTTAAAGATTGGATTTGTCGGCTACAGGGGGATGGTTGGATCTGTCCTGATGCAGCGGATGGTTGAGGAAAATGATTTTGCTGGAATTGAAAAGCAGTTCTTTTCAACTTCACAGGCAGGGAAAAGCGATACATATGCAGGCGGAGATACCGGTATTCTCGAAGATGCATTTAATATAGATAAACTCAAAACGATGGATGTTATAGTTACCTGCCAGGGAGGAAGCTATACGGAAAAAGTATATCCTGAACTAATGACAGCTGGCTGGAAGGGTTACTGGATTGATGCTGCATCAACCTTAAGAATGGAAAAAGATAGTATTATTGTTCTTGATCCTGTTAACAGGCCGGTAATTGACAAGGCTCTTAAAGATGGAGTTAAGACATATGTGGGGGGGAACTGCACAGTAAGCCTCATGCTTATGGGTATTGGATCACTCTTTACAAACAATCTTGTCGAGTGGGTTACATCAATGACTTACCAGGCTTCATCCGGTGCAGGCGCTAAAAATATGAAAGAGCTCCTTGCCCAGATGGTTTCGCTTGGCAAAGTTTCAGGCGAAACAATATATGATCCTGCTTCTGCAATTCTTGAAATTGACAGGGCAGTTACTGAAGAAATGAGAAGTACAGCTTTTCCTGTCGACAATTTCAGAGTGCCTCTTGCAGGGAGCGTTATCCCGTGGATTGACAAGAAACTTGATAACGGACAGTCAAAAGAGGAATGGAAAGGTGTTTCTGAAACTAATAAAATACTTCAGACAAAAAAACAGATTCCTATTGACGGTATCTGTGTAAGAATCGGTGCAATGAGATGCCACAGCCAGGGTATTACTGTTAAAATGAATAAAGATGTACCTCTTGATGAGATTTACAGCATGATTGCAGAGGCTAACGAGTGGGTTAAGGTTATACCTAATGAAGTTGAGGATACGATCAGAGCTCTTACTCCTGCTGCTGTTACAGGCACACTAGATATTCCTGTCGGAAGAATGAGGAAGATGAATCTCGGACCTGAGTACCTAACACTTTTCACAGTAGGAGACCAGCTTCTCTGGGGTGCTGCTGAACCGGTAAGGAGAATGCTTAACATAGTCAGAGAATATCTCGAATAGTCCCTATTCTTATGAAAATAAACGCTGCAGATAAAAATGCAGCGTTTTTTATTTCTATAACTCCCAGTGGGAAAGATTTGTTTTTGTATGGTTAAAACAATATAATTATTAAAGATGAAATATTGTTTTGATCCTGAAAAATATATTTTATGAAATGAAAGAAGAGGTTTTATGTCAGGTGATATAGTTGTTTGTGAAAAACAGGAAAAATATGCTTTGACTTTGAGAAAAATAATTTCCTATGATGAGATACCTGAGGAGTATGATAATGGCTACAGGATGATTAACAATTATCTTAAAAGCATAAATATAACTCCGTCAGGAGATGCTTTTGCCATATATCACAATACACATATGGATAAGGTGGATGTAGAAATAGGTTTCCCTGTTGCAGATGAGACTGAAGGGAAGGGTGATATTCTTAAATCAAAAACTGTTGCAGGCAAGGCAGCAGAATCTGTTTTCAAAGGTCCCTATACAAGGATGGAACCTGTTTACAATAAAATAACAAACTGGATAATTGAAAACAATTATCATCCTACAGGTGTTGTGTATGAAGAATATCTGAATGATCCCGGAACAACCCCTCCCGAAGAATTACTGACAAGAATCGGTTTTATTCTGGAAAAAACTGAATAGATGTTTTCAGAGTTTATTTAAAATATTTTTCATATTATTCTGAAGATTACTGTAAATGAAGTTGTGTATTTTCTTTGTAGAAAGTTCCTCAATATCAGAAAACATTAAAACACAGCTGCCGTTTGAGTTGTTTCTGTGTGCTGCTACTATGCCGTTTACCCTGCATATAATTCCCTTGAGTTGCAGCTGAATATTTTCAATATATGTGTGAAGAGGTATAATAATATCTTCATTAAGAACAATAGCCATTCCTACAACACTGATATCAGTAATATTGCCACTGTATAAAAGGTCATTATATTTAAAATTAAGTTTTGTATTATCAGAATCAAAATTTGAAGCTCTTAGAAACTTCCTTCTGCCTTTTGCTTCATTGACTTTTAAAGTTTTAAGAATGGTTATGGCGCTTTGTTCAAGAGAAAGACTTAACAGTATAAAACCGCATGGAAGCATCATTTCCATAAGAAATTTTTGTGCCAGTTGCTGATCCTTATTGTAAGTCAGTATACCGATTCTACTTATATTTTCCTGACTTTCCAGCATTGATTTTATATATTTTTCCCACTCTTCATGATCAAGTTTTTCATCAATATTTATAAAGAGAATGGATTCAGGAAATATTTTGGAAATTTCAAGCATTCTGTTATGATCACTGATCGAATAAACTTCATATTCATTATTTATGAGAATGTTTATCATGTCGTTCTGTATGACACTGTGAGGGTAGAGGAAAAAGACTTTTCTGCCCATTACTTCAGGATTTTCATTACTGGCTTTGCTCATGATAAAATTATAAATGCATTTTTTACTGTTGTCCAACCTAAAAATAATGTATAATGATTGGCAGGTAAACCAAATGATTTCCTGTAAATATATAGTTTGCAGGTAAAGTATATCATTTTGGTCATCTTGAAAGTTGGCAGGTAAACTTATTAAGGTTGTTTTGAGGGAGGTTTTTATGGTTTTTAGGCAGATAATGGCTCTTTCACGTTCTCTTCACAGGTGTTTTAATGAAATAATAAAAAATACAGGTCTTGGATCGGGACAGGTCTTTATTTTATTGAAAATTGTTGAAAATCCCGGGCTTAATCAGGATTTACTGTGCAGAATTCTTGAACTTGATAAATCAACTGTTACAAAAGGGATGAAAACACTTTTACAGAATAAGTATATAATCAGGCTGCGCGACAAGAATGATATGAGAAACTGGATAGTTTATCCATCAAAGAAAGGTGAAGCAGTGTATGAAGAAATTAAAAAATATGCTGATGAATTTGAAATGAAAATTACCGGGGAAATGGAAAAGGACGAAATAAATCTGCTTGTGGAAATGCTGGAACGAATAAGTGAAAAAACGTTAATGTAAATAATAAATAATTATGGAAAATAAATATTGATAAAAATATAAATAAATGTTTTAGTTTAACAATTATTTAAAATGAGGCTTGCTATGAAAATACGAACTAAACTGATTTTATCATTTCTTCTTACAGCTTTTATTCCGCTTTTATTTATAATATTTGTTTCTACAAAAAACTCATATAACGAAGCATATAAGCTATCAGTAGATAATATTAACTCTTCAATTCTTCTTGCTGAGGATAAGATAAATACATATTTCGAAGCTGCCAGAGAAAATACTCTGATGATAGCAGAGAATATGCTTCTAAGAAACGCAGGAAACGATATAACTGTATATAAGAATAACACAGTTAAAACACCCATGACTCCTGATGAAAACGGGGGTACAGAAGCAGAACTTTTCAGTTATTTTAAAAATGTTGTTGATTCCCATCCCGATTATGATTCGGCCTATATAGGATTATCTTACGGAGGGTTTGTTATGTACCCCCCTTCTGACAGAAAACCAGGTTATAATCCGCCTGAACGAGGCTGGTATAAAGCTGCTATGAAAAATACTGAAAAAGTAATAATCGCAGATGTATATATGGCTTCAGACGGGAAATCTGTAGTAATCAGCCCTGTTAAAGCTGTCAAAGACAGCAGCAACAATGTAATAGGAGTTGCCGCGTTTGACATGACGCTTGATACAATAACAGATACTCTTGAAAATATAAAATTCGGCGAAACAGGGTATGTTATTCTGATTGATGACAACGGCAGTGTGATTTCTGATCCTGAAAATACAAATCTTAATTTCACAACCCTTGATCAGTGTCAGAATGGTTATGAAGAGCTTGCCGGTAAAGGGGATGGTGTTTACAGAATTACGATTAACAGCAAAAAATACCTTGTTGTGAAAAAAACAAATCCCCTTGATAACAACGCAAATCTGATCGGTTTTATCGAAGAGAAAGAGGTTTTCAGTACTGCAAAAAAACAGACAGCAATTCTTATTGTGATAACTGTTGTCATGATGATAATACTGACTGTTACAGGAATTCTGATCTCCGGAAGTATTACAAAGCCGCTTATGATAGGGGTCCAGTTTGCTGACAGGCTTTCAAACGGTGATCTCACTGAACAGCTTGATATTAAAAGAAGTGATGAGATTGGAATGCTTGTGGGATCTCTTAACAGCATGCTGCTCAAGATAAGAGAGGCAATTGAACAGATTGTGAATATCTCAGAAAGCGTATCAAAAGGAAGCAGTGAAATATCTGACAACAGCCAGGTACTGTCATCAGGTGCATCAGAACAAGCTGCAACACTTGAAGAGGTGACATCAAGCATGGAAGAACTTGTAAGTGTAATAGAGCAGAACACTGAAAGTTCAATTCACAGCAATGAGATGGCTCTTGAATCTGCCGATAAGGCGGAAAAAGGGAGTAAACGGGTTTTTGAGACAATTGATGCAATGAAGAATATTTCTGAAAGAATAACTGTAATTGAGGAGATAGCGCGTAATACAAACCTCCTTGCCCTCAATGCTGCAATTGAGGCTGCAAGGGCTGGTGAAGCAGGCAAAGGATTTACAGTTGTTGCAAGCGAGGTAAGGAAACTTGCGGAAAACAGCCAGAAGGCTGCCGGTGAAATTGTTACTATTTCAACTGAAAGCCTCAAGACATCTGAAGCTGCGGGGCTGATGATCAATGAGATGCTGCCTGTAATAAAATCAACTTCAGAGCTTATAGAAAATATATCTTCAGGTTCCAGGGAGCAGTCAAAAGGAGCAGAAGAGGTTAACAGGGCGCTTGAATCGCTTGATTCTGTTGTTCAGCAGAATGCTTCCGCTGCAGAAGAACTTGCCTCAATGTCTGAAGAACTGAATGCCCAGGCAGGTGTAATGATTGATGCTGTATCATTCTTTAAGATAAATACTGATAACGAAATATACAGCGCTGAATAAAAATTATGCTGATATCCGGTCTTTCCCTGCAGAGGTTATGCGGCAGGGGAGGATCTGAATGCAAATAACTCAACAGCAGCACGTGAAGACAGGTATTTCTGCAGAAAATATTTTTAATTTATTATCCGGTAAATTAATATACGGATAATATAAAGCAAAATAATAACGTGGCATCAAAGAAGTGATTGATTTATCCATTAACTCATAGAATAATAAAAAAAAGTTCTGGAGTTAAAAACAATGACAAAAAATGTTTTAATTGGAATAATAATACTTTCTGCCGGTTGCAGTATCGGCCGCTATAATGATATCAGCCGCTTCGGAGATGACAGCGGTGATATCGGCAGCGGCGCGTTAACATATTGCGGCCGTTATGCTGATCCGAATATAGATGGTCCGTATTATATAGAAATATCACCTGACGGAAAGCATGCTTATGCCGCAGGTTCTGTGGCAGATTCAGTTGCCTGGTTTTCCAGGAACACTACAACCGGAGCATTAAGTTATGCTGGCAGATACAGCAATATTTTAATAGATAATACCTATTCAGTAGAAATATCACCTGATGGAAATCACGCATATGTGGCTGCGTCTACTGCAGACACTGTCGCGTGGTTTACCAGGAATACGGCAACCGGCGAATTAACTTATATAAACAATTATGCGGGCCCGAATATTGATGGCATTAGAAACGTCATAATATCACCCGATGGAAAACATGCTTATGCCGCGGCATACAGTGCAAACGCGGTTGCCTGGTTTTCGAGAAATACAACGACAGGCGAGTTGACTTATACAGACAGATACAGCAACGCAGTCATTCTGGGAGCGGATAGTGTTGTAATATCACCTGACGGGAAGCATGTATATGTTTCAGCTTTTGCCAGTGATGCGGTTGCCTGGTTTACAAGAGATGCAACAACCGGCGCTTTAATTTATGGCGGAGTATACAGTGACGCAAATATTACTGCAACACAATCAGTAGAAATATCACCTGACGGAAAGCATGTCTATGCGACATCGTCGGGTCAGGATGCGGTTGCCTGGTTTACGAGAGATGCAGCAACCGGCGCTTTAACTTACGGCGGGCGATATGCTGATATAAATATTGACGGCGCAAGATCTGTAAAAATCGCGCCTGACGGGAATCATGCTTATGTCGCAGCTCAAACTGCAGATGCGGTTGCCTGGTTTAGAAGAAATACAGAAACAGGTGAGTTGAACTATGGCGGCAGATTCATTAACACTGATATAGACAGTACATTTTCAATTGATGTATCTCCTGACGGTAATCATGTGTACGCGGCTGCCGCCATGGCTGATGCGGCTGCATGGTTTGTAAGGGACAAATAACAGGCTTTCAAACAACCTGCTTTGCTGGTGGTTGTTGATAATATATATCTGGATCTTTGTCAGCTAAAAATCAGTCTATTTCCCCTATAAGCATCTTGAGTTCCCTGATCTGGGTTACAATTTTACTCCTGTCATAGTTCTGGAACTTTTTCGGCACCATTTCCCTGCTTGTACATTCAAGAACCGCAACAAGGTTCTGAAGTTCAATTTCATGGGGATACGCTGGCGGAACAAAGTCCCTGATAGTCTCTTCAAGATCTTCCTTTGTTATTATCACGTGATTATTCATTGTGGCATTGAATTTTGCCCTTATCAGTATTGCTTCTATATCAGCTCCTGAAGATTCCATCTTATATTTTCTGAAAAGGTCTGAAATACCAAGGTTCTGCTGAACTTTCAGCTTGAGCTTTTTGATAAGTGTCAGGAAAAGCTGTTCCCTCTCATCTACAGTATCAGGATAAAAAAGGGCAAGATGTTCTTCAGCTCTTCCCTGCCTCTTGAGGTCAATCGGAAGAAGATCGGGGCGGCATGTGATGAGAAACCAGAGTATTTTACCCCGGTAATCAGTATTTCCCATGAAAGATGCAAGCTGTGCAAAAATCCTGTTGCTTGTTCCTGAGTCCCCCTCCTGATTCCTGCTTCCGAGAAATGCATCTGCCTCATCAATAAGAACACCTACAGGCGCCATCGCTTTGAGTATGTTAAGAACTTTTTCGAAATTCGCCTCAGACACACCCTGCCATTTTGATCTGAAATTCTTCAGTTTTACAACAGGAATTCCGATTTCGCCTGCAAAAGCGGTTACCATGAAAGATTTCCCTGTTCCTACAGGGCCTGCAATAAGGTATCCCATCGGGAGAACATCGAGGCGGCCCTGTTTAATGGCCCTTGTCGCGCTTTTAAACCTCTTTTTCACGAAGTCATGGCCTGAGACCATGGAAAGGTCATGCTCTGTTTCGATAAATTCAAGAAGACCTGCAGCCTCGTTTTCGATTATCTCTTTTTTTCTCTGCTTAAGGTATTCAAGCGAAATAGGCCTGTCCTCTTCAAAGGATTCAGCTGCAAGCTGGTTGAGGTTTAAAAGATTGAGCCCGCTTGTTATTCTTGCTACTTTCTCGCATGTCAGCCTGTCTTCAAGCATGAGTGCATTCTGGGAATCTATGAAATTAAGAAAACTCGACCTGATTTTTTCATCCGGGATAGGGATATTCACTTTAACTGTCGAGGGAGACCTTACAAGACGGGGGCTCAGGTCTGAAAGGTTTTCTGTCAGAAGTATTGCTGAAACATCACCTTTAGTGAAAATAGGATCATGGCTCCATCTGTTCAAGGTTACAAGGCAGTATCTGTCTTCATCGCTCATCTTTGATATATCACTGTTTGAGACTACTGTTTCCGCATAGTCGATAATTAGAATAATCCTGAGTTTCTTTGGAATATTTATGAGGAAATATTTTTCCAGGTACTTGAAAGCCTTTGTGGGATCTGATGAGAGAAGTTCCTCCGATTCTATCCCTGGGTAATGTGTTTTCATTACCTTGAGGTAGGTCTTCATCATATCCTGTGTGCAGAAATTTATCCCTGATGACCTGTCATAGAATATAATTATGTCTTTATTCCCGAAAAGAACTTCAGATATGAATTCCTGTATCCTTACAAAGATAAATTCCCCCTCATACATCTTGTTGGGAAGAAAATCCCGTATATTTCCGTTTATAATGTAAAGATTTGCTGTTTTCGAACAGTACTTGTATGAAAGTTCCTGTGCCCATGTAGGCAGTACTTTAATAAAAGGCAGATTTTTAACTATTAATTGTTCCTGCATATCCCCTCTCCGTTTAACAGGTTAATGTGTATGATAATGATAAGTCAATATAAAACAGAAATATACCGGCTTGTTAATGATTTTAAGTAACTGGCCTGATTTTATAATTAATCTGTTTAATTGATTCTAATATCTATTATTATAACAGTTTATATTAAAAATGTTGCAATATTATCATATTTATGCGATTTTCAGCTTATGGAAAAAATTAATATTTATACAGACGGCGGATGTTCAGGTAACCCGGGTCCCGGCGGCTGGGCATATGTTATTATTGACAGTTCAGGCCTTATAAAAGCATCAGGCGGTGATAAAAATACAACAAACAATAAAATGGAGCTTACTGCGGTTATAAAAGCTCTGGAATATATCTCATCTTCAGAAAAATATAAAAATATGAAGCCGGTTATTCATACAGATTCGACATATGTGAAAAACGGGATTACTGCATGGATTAAGACATGGGTGATGAACGGCTGGAAAACAGCAGCAAAACAGCCTGTTAAAAACAAGGAGCTGTGGCAGGAACTGAAAAATATTGATGACAGTCTTTCCTCTGAATGGAAATGGGTAAAAGGCCATGCAGGAAATGAATACAATGAGATGTGTGATTCCCTTGTCGGCGGGGAAATGGATAAAATTACCGGAAGAAACAGCAGCACAAAGAAATCTGTAAAGAAATCAGATTCTGCTTTCAGCCTGAATAACAGGAAATTCAGATCTGTGGAAAATACTGATAACGGAGAAGTAACAGGAGATACTGTTTTTAACTATTACCAGGATGGTAAAATGATATGGGCTGATTATTCTGGAGGTTCTGTTGTAAAGGGACATTTGATTGGATTGATAGACAAGAATAATAATCTTGATTTCAGGTATCATCATATAAATACTTCGAATGAGATAATGACAGGAAAGTGCAAATCAAAACCGGAAATACTTGAAAACGGTAAAATACGGTTTCATGAGAAATGGCAGTGGACTTGCAGGGACAGATCATCAGGTACTTCCGTAGTTGAAGAAATATAGACTTCTTTCGCAGTTTAAATAAAGTGTATATTTGTGCAGTTTTTCATTGCAGGTCCCTGTTTTTGGATTATTTAACTTGAAACTAAAAAGAAAAAATATCATTATTATATTATGAAATTATATTCAAGAGGGCAGTTGCTTTTCTACTGCCTTGCAAGTTCAGTTATAGTTGTATTATTTCTCATCGGGTTCGGTGTTTTCAGGATAAATTCTAAAGTTGATTCTGATGTTTCATCAATTGCATCACAGCAGAAGGAAGAGGAATTTATTTATCAGACTAATTATTCCGATTCAAATATTGTAAGTGTAAACGATTCTTCACGCTATACAGAAGATGAACTTGAAAATATAAAAGTCTACCAGACTCTCAATGAGGCTGTAGTAAATATATCAATCGAAGTAGTGACACTTAACTGGTTTCTCGAACCTGTTCCCCGTGAAGGGGGAAGCGGTTCAGGCTCTATAATAGACAAAAGAGGATATATTCTTACAAACCGCCATGTTGTTGAGAATGCATACAAGGTATATGTGACGCTGTCTGACGGTTCACAGTTTGAAGGCAAGGTTGTAGGAATTGATCCTGAAAATGATCTTTCTGTCGTTAAAATAGAACCAGGTGACAGGGAACTTGTTACAATACCGTTCGGCAATTCAGATGATCTTCTGGTCGGTCAGAAAGTTCTTGCTATCGGAAACCCTTTCGGTTATGAGAGAACTCTTACAACCGGTGTTATATCCGGTCTTGGCCGTCCTGTAAAACCTACATCTGCAAGTAAATATATAATCAAGGATATGATACAGACAGATGCTTCAATCAATCCGGGTAATTCCGGCGGCCCTATGATAAGTTCACGGGGCGAGATGATTGGTATAAATACAATGATTTACTCTCCAACCGGAGGATCTATCGGTATAGGATTTGCTGTTCCTGTTAATACTGCAAGAAGAGTGGTTCCCGAGCTTATAAAGTATGGCGAGGTAAACAGGGGCTGGATTGATATCGAGCCGATTCAGCTGTTTCCTGAACTTGTAAGGTATGCATCTCTTCCTGTTTCACAGGGGCTCCTTGTTTCCAGGGTTGCAGATAACAGCACAGCGGAAAAAGCCGGTATCAGGGGAGGGCGCGAAGCTGTAAGATACGGAAGATCTACTTTTTATATCGGCGGAGACATCATAATCAGGGCTGATGGTATTGATATCAAGAATTTTACTGATTTTTACAGCGCTCTTGAAGACAACCATCCGGGAGATAGAATAAAAGTTACTGTTCTCAGGGGCAAGAAGGAAGTTGAACTTACTGTTGAACTTTCCAGGCGGCATTGATTGAAGTTATTAGTGCAGAATAAATAATTTCTTTTTGATGGAAAATTAACAAACAATAAAGCTTTTTAAGCGTTATCAGGTAAGTATTATAATTTACCCTGATATATCCTTTATTTCTGACAGTAAATCGAATTGACTGAAAAATAATCTAATAAATTAACAGGGGCATAAAACTTGTCATTATTCAGAGTAAAATCGGAATTTGATCCTGCAGGCGATCAGGTAAAAGCAATAAATGAACTTTCTGAAGGTCTGAAAAACGGTCTCAGCTGCCAGACACTAAAGGGTGTAACTGGTTCAGGCAAGACCTTTACCATGGCCAAGATAATTGAAAAGACAGGACTCCCTACACTTGTACTTTCCCATAACAAGACTCTTGCTGCACAGCTATACAGGGAATTTCAGGAATTCTTTCCCGACAATGCTGTTGAATATTTTGTATCATATTATGACTATTACCAGCCGGAGGCTTATGTCCCTTCAAAAGATCTCTATATTGAAAAAGATGCTTCAATCAACGAGGAAATAGAAAGACTCAGGCTCTCAGCAACATCATCGCTTCTGGAAAGGGATGATGTAATAATTGTATCAACTGTTTCATGTATCTACGGTCTCGGAGACCCGAACTCATATAAGAATATGAGGGTAAAGCTTTCAGAAGGTATGACTGTTGATACAGGAGCGCTGTCACGGGATCTTATAAAGATGCAGTATGACAGGAATGATATGACACCCGGAAGGGGGAGTTTCAGGCTCAGGGGAGAGGTAATTGAAATCTACCCTGCATATACAAAGGGGGCTATAAGGGTTGAGCTTGACTGGGATGTGATCAAATCAATTGTAAAGTATGATCCTGTTTCCGGACAGCTCCTTGACAGCTATGAATTCATAACTCTCTATCCTGCAAAGCATTTTGTTGTTCCCGAGGATCAGCTCAGGAAGGCACTTTTCGGTATCAGGGAGGAACTTGAATACCAGTATGAGAGGCTTACAAATGAAAACAAGCTTGTTGAGGCCCAGAGGCTTAAATCAAGAACAATGTATGATATTGAAATGCTTGAGGAGATGGGATACTGCAACGGAATTGAAAATTATTCAAGGCACATAACTTTCCGCAGTGAGGGGGAAAGACCTGCAGTTCTTCTTGATTATTTCCCTGACAAATTTCTTACCTTTGTTGATGAATCACATGTAACACTGTCCCAGGTCAGGGCGATGTATGAGGGTGACAGGTCAAGAAAGACTAATCTTGTTAATCACGGTTTCCGTCTACCCTCGGCTCTTGACAACAGGCCTCTTGTCTATACCGAATTCAACAATATTATTGACAGTATTATTTTTGTTTCTGCAACTCCCGGCAAAGAGGAGAATGAAAGATCTGAAAATACTGTAGAGCAGGTAATCAGGCCGACAGGACTTCTGGATCCCGAAGTGGAGATAAGAAAAACCGAAGGGCAGGTTGAAGATCTTTTTACAGAGATAAACAAACGAATTGAAAATGATGAAAGAACACTTATAACCACCCTCACAAAGAGGATGGCCGAAGATCTTACAGCTTATCTGAAAGGGGCAGGTCTCAAGGTACAGTACCTCCATTCAGAAGTTGAGACAATTGAAAGGGTTGAAATACTAAGAGACCTGCGGACCGGTGTTTTCGATGTTGTTGTCGGTATTAACCTATTAAGGGAGGGGCTTGACCTTCCTGAGGTTTCATTTATTGCGATAATGGATGCAGATAAAATAGGATTCCTGAGATCTGCGACTTCCCTTATACAGACAATAGGAAGGGCTGCACGTAATGTGAACGGTAAGGTTATTATGTATGCCGATAAAATTACAGATGCCATGAAAGAGGCGATAACTGAAACTGAGCGGAGAAGAAAAATACAGAATGAATACAATGAGCAGCACGGGATTACTCCGGTTACAATAAGGAAATCGGTTAAAGATATTCTCGAGAGAAAAATTGAAGAAAAGAAAAAGAATGAAGAGTTCAACGTTGAGCTTGTGAAAGGTAAATACAACATATTAAATAAATCCGACAAGAGTAAACTTGTAAAAGAACTGGAAGCTATGATGCTTGAGCATGCAAAAAACCTTGAATTCGAAGAAGCTGCTTTTGTGAGGGATGAGATAAATAAAATTAAAGGCGTTGACAGCTAGATCCCACTAACGTGATATTGTGCTGGTTCATGAGGCAGTCCTGAAAAATGAATAAATTCTGCAAAAAACACCTGCTTGAAAAATTCCTCAAATCAGCATAATATAATGAACATGAAAAAAACTCTTATAATATCTTTGATTTTTTTTACAGCTTTATGCTTTTCTTCATGTAGAAAAGATATTGAAATTAAAAATGTAAAACTACCTGTCACAAGAGCAATTACAAAAAAAACAAATTTCGCTGTTATTACATCTTCACACCTGAGGCTGAGAACAGAACCTACAATTAGTTCCAGGGCAGTAACAATTCTCTGGAAGGGTTATATTATGGAGATCCTGAGAAAATCAGATTCCAGGGACTTTGTCGAGGGGAAAGAGGATTACTGGTACCTGATTAACTATGACGGGCTCAAGGGCTGGGTCTTCGGATCATATATCGATATATTTTCTTCCCGGGAAAAAGCTGTTACTGCAAGCAGCGAGGCGAACAGCAAGTAATTTATAATTATCCGGATATTTCATATAGAAAAAAATACTGAAAGTAAATGCTTTTGTTTCTTCCTGAGGAGTATAAATAAAAGCATTTAAGAATCTGAAAGCTTTTTATAGTTTATCAGGATTGAACATTTTGTGTTTTAAAAAATCCTTTCAATCCTGATTGGAAGTCCAGTTAACTCAGAAGTAATTATTTATTGCCTTATGATCAGCTGTAGCAGATTATATTCTCAGGACCTACATAAAAGCTGATTTCCTTTTTATCTGCAGTACAGAAGGGATAGTAGTCATAGAGTGTCAGAATGCTCTCGTTGTATTTAATATCTATTTTATAGAAGCTGCCGTAGAATGACCTTTTTACTATCCTTCCACTGAACATGTTTAAGCTGTTTTCTTCAGAATTATTTTCTTTAATAATTCTGCAGTGTTCAGGACGGAAGAACATCCATTTATAATTTTCAGTTTTTGCATTGTCTGTTTTTACGAAATCAATTTTCCTGTCAAAAGGAATGATATTTGAATCGCCGAGAAATCCTGCTGTAAACAGGGTAGACGGTTTGTAATAAAGATTCTCCGGTGTTCCTGTCTGCTCGGCCCTGCCGTTATTCATGACGCATATCCTGTCAGACAGTGTCATTGCCTCTTCCTGGTCATGTGTCACGTAAATTGTTGTGAGTCCTGTTGTATCATGTATATCACGTATTTCCTTTCTCAGTGTATTTCGCAGTGCAACATCAAGCGCGCTTAACGGTTCATCAAGCAGTATGATATCAGGTTCCACTGCAATTGCTCTTGCGAGTGAAACCCTCTGCTTTTCTCCGCCTGAAAGGGAATCTGTTTTTCTTGAAGAAAAGTTTTCCATGTTTATTACAGAAAGAAGATTTTCAACCTTTTTCCGGATCCTTTCAGATTTCCATTTTTTCGATTCCGGGCCGAATGATATGTTTTTATAAACATTCCTGTTGGGAAAAAGGGCAAAGTTCTGGAATACAATTGAAATATTCCTGTCCTTCGGCTCAAAAGATGTAATATTTTCACTGTTCAGAATCAGATTTCCTGTATCAGGCTTTATAAAACCTGCAATAATTCTAAGAAGTGTTGTTTTTCCGCAACCTGATGGCCCGAGAAGTGTAAAAAACTCACCCTTTTTGATTTTGAAATCAACAGAAATATCAAAGTTATCATATTTTTTCCTGATTTTATTAAGTTCCAGATATTCCATTATTTCCTCACAGTTCAAAAGTACCGGCCCGGTCAAGGACCATGAATGATACAGCAGATGTTACAATAAGTATTGTTCCCATGGCGCAGGCCTGGAAAAAATTATATGAACCTATAAGCCTGTAAATTGCAAGCGGTATTGTAATAAAATTATCAGGTGCCACCATCAGGGTAGCGTTTATTTCCCCCATGGAAAGGGCAAAAGCAAGTACTGCGCCTGTGAAAAGGCCGTTTTTAACCATTGGAACCTCAATTTTGCAGAAGATCCTCTTCCAGGAAGCTCCCAGGCTCATTGCGGATTCCATTATTGAACTGTCAATCCTGTCATAAAAAATTGTGATGCTCTTGAATACAAACGGCAGAAATGAGAGAGTCTGTGCCGCCACGAGCGGTATCCATCCTGACTGCCTTATATGAAAGTCATTCATGAATTTAATATATGATAGAGTCAGGATAATCGAAGATACGCCCAGGCTGAGGGTAAAGAAGAATTCTATGAAAATCTGTATCCCTTTCCTGCTTCCTGACGAATAGGAGGCAGCTGCAAGAGCCATCAGCACAGAAACAACAGTATTTACAGATGCAAGCATGAGGCTGTTTCTAACAGGTATGAAACCAACTTCAGAAAAGCTCTTTTTATACCAGTGAAGCGAGAATACTGTATCAGCGCCCCTTGATGTCTTGTATTTAAATGATTCGATAATTACAACTCCCATCGGAAGGATAATAACGATAAACAGTACTGCCAGGAATATGATCAGGAATACAAGTGACATCTTTGAAACTTTTTTTTCTGTAAGAATCTCTGCATTGTTGACTGATACAGCGTGTGTGTTTTTTTTCTGGAAAAAAGTATATACAAGCAGGAAGAAAAGCGATACTGCTGACTGAACAACTGCAAGTGAACACGCGCCCGGTATGTTGAAATTTATACGCGCAAGCCTGTAAATTTCAACCTCGACAGTGCTGTTTTTAGGCCCGCCTCCGAGAACAAGAATAATCGAAAAACTCATGAAGCATAGGATAAATATCAGGGAAAATGATGCAAGGATGGAAGGCATAAGCTGGGGAAGGACTGCCTGTGTAAATACACGGACCTTACCCGCTCCCAGGCTTTTCGCCGCATCAATCAGGGATACAGATATTTTTTCCCAGGATGCTGAAATAAGACGTACTGCCAGAGGAAAGTTGAAAAAGATATGGGCAAGTATGATTGCCTTGAAGCTGTATAGTATCCTCAAGGGAGGTTTATCCAGGTTGAAAAGGTCCATCAGTGTCCTGTTTATCAGTCCGTTGTTTCCGAAGAGAAGAACAAACCCCAGAACAACAAGAATCGGGGGGAGCACAAAGGGGACTGCTGTAACTGCTTTTATCAGTTTTTTGAATCTGAAGCTGTAGTGAGAAAGAAAATATGCACCTGCGAGTGCAGGAAGTACAGAGTAGAGCGAGCTGAAAAAAGCCTGTTTAAAGGTGAAAATGAATAAATTGAAGTAGTAGGGCTTTGAAAGAAAATCCTTAAGATAATGGAGTGATATCCCCCCCCTGAACAGGTTTATCAGGGGGAGATAGAATGCCGGCAGAATAAAAAGAAACGGGATTATTTTGATGATTTCTGCCGGCTGTTTTTTCAATACAGGTTACCTGTTGACTGTTCCCAGCCATTCTTCAGTCCATCTGTCAAGATTTTTACTGATTGTCTCAGATGGAAGGAGGAGATATTGTCCCGGTTTTTTGGCTGTACTGTATGATGATGGAAGTTCAACATCTGTTACAGGAAACATCCAGTTTGTAAGGGGAAGTTCTTTCTGAAATTCTTCAGAAAGCATGAAATCCATGAAAAGCTGAGCCGATTTAAGGTTGCTGCAGTTCTTTACAATACCGGCACCTTCAATCTGCATGTAATTGCCTTTTTCAAATACTGTAGCCTTATACTGTTCTGTTTCCTCATATTCCTTGTGATATGCAGGACTTGTTGTATAGCTCAGTACCATGGGAGCCTCACCGTTTACAAACAGTCCGTAACCGGAATCCCATCCCTCAGTCACAGTAAGGATATTTTTATTCAGTTTTGCCCAGTAATCTGTGAAGTCATCGCCGAAAACCTTGACAGTCCAGAGTAGAAAACCGAGACCTGGACTTGAAGTACGCGGGTCCATGAGTATGAGAGATTTTTCATATTCAGGAGCAAGGAGATCTTCGAAAGTTTTAGGCGGATTTTTTATTTTTTCACTGTCGTATATTATTGAGAAGAAACCGTAATCATATGGAGTCAGATGATTTGTCCTGTCAAAAAGCAGTGATGAATCAACTTTGCCCAGGTTTTCAGATTTGTAGGGCTGAAGAATATCTTCATCAATCGCTTTTGAAAGCATGTTGTTGTCAATACCGATCAGGATATCTGCAACAGGTGAATCTTTTTCAAGTATTGCTTTTGTCAGTACCTGTCCGGCATCTCCCGGTGATCTGAGGTCCACTTTAATTCCGTATTTTTCCTCGAATTTCGGAATTACAACAGGGCCCGGACCCCAGTCTGATACAAACGAATCATAGGCATAAATAACCAGTTTCTTTGTTTCTTCTGCTTCTGTTTCTTTTTTCTGGCATGATACAGAGAGTATCATCACAGCTGCTGCAAGCAGCAGTAAACATTTTTTCATTTTTTCTCCCTTGTGTTTCAGATATTCCTGTAAAAAGCTGATTTCAGAAAACAGGTTAAGAGCTAATTACCGGTATAATTCGGTAAATTTATCAGCTTAAACTGTTTGTCCTTTGTTCATGGTATGTTTTTCATGAACATTCTGCAGAAACATCTGTGAGTTTTGTTGTGTATGTTTGCGGGATAAAGAGTGTAGAATCCCTCCGCTGGCATTATCCAGTTCAGGTACATCGGGTATGATCTCAGGCATATATAGCCACCCCACACACATAAAAATTGTCTTTATTGTATTCTGATAATTAAAATAGTCAACAGCAACAGAGGCTGTTTTTTCAATTATGAAGCTGTTTTTGCTTCCATTTTTCTTTTAAGCATTATAACAAAAGGAAATCCTGCAAAAGATACAATTCCTGATACAATGAATGCTGTCTGGAGGCCGAAACTGTCGGCTATGAAACCAGCCGCAGTAATTGCCAGAGTTATTGTAAGAAAGTCTGCTGTCATGAATATACTGCTGCATACAACAGGGTTGTCGCCGCTCTGCTCCTGGACATATGCAAGAAGTACCGGTGATGAAGCAAAAGCAGCAAAACCTGTTAATATGAGAAGAATAAATGATAAATATCCGCCTGAGAATGTAAATAAAAGCATGAGAAGCGGGGAAACTGCTGTTGAAATAAACAGTGTCCTGTTTCTTCCAATCCTGTCGGAAATATATCCTGAAAACATGACACCGGCAGCAGCTGAAAGCTGGAGCACTGAAAGGGATATGCCGGAAAACCACAGTCCAAGTCCCTTTGATGTAAGATATGATGGAAGGTATGTATTTAAAACAGAAGCAATACTTGTCCTTGAAACAAGTATCATTGTAACGGCGGAAAAAAAGAATTTCATTTCCTTCAGTACTGTAAAAAATCCTTTTTCATTTGTTTTTTCGTTTGCCCTGTTATTTTTATCATTTTCCCTGTAAAACATGAAAATAATAAGAACTGAGTATATGACTGCACCGGGAATAAGGTAATAAACCCTTTCCTTTCCCCACAGTGAGATTGCGGCAAGAATTACAACAGGACCTGCGCTTCTGGCAAGTTCTCCTCCAAGCATATAGAAACTCATGCCTGTGCCTGTCATGGAACCTGAATGTTTTCTTATCATTACAGGGGAGGGAATATGGAAAAAGCAGGAACTTATTCCCATTGTCAGTATAAGAAGTGCCAGTACAGCGTATGACGGTGCTGATGTAATAAAGCACATGACAGTTGCACTTACAGTTATTGAAAGAGATATAATTAATGCAGGGTTTTTCCTTGAAGCTATATTACCTATAAAAGGATTTAAAAGAGATGGAAACCTGTGAAAAACAGACAGCAGTCCTGCCTGCGCATATGATATTCCCAGGCTGGAAATTATCAGCGGAAGAACAGGCGCAAGAAAATTGCTGTAAAGATCATGAAAAAAATGTGCTCCTGAAAGAACTAAAACCGAACCTGGCAGGAATTTCTTTTTTGACATAGTTGACGCTCCGCTGTTGTTTAAATATAAACCATTACTATTGTATAAACAAATAAACATTTATAATATTGTAACAGCTTGCGTCCTGTTGTGCAATGTGTATTTTACACTTAAGTTCAAATTAAAGCGTGTTGAGGAGTTTATGGAAATTAATTTCCTTCAGATGCATTATCCTTGAACCATTCATAAAGAGCTTCAACCCTGCTGTGAATTGAATTTCTTATTTTCTTTCTGAGAAACCCCGCATTTACATGGCTGCACATGCCTGAACAGTATACTGCAAGTTCATCTCCGTCTGCCATTATTATGAGATAGAATGTCAGATCTTCTCTGTCAATGACTGGTATTATGCCGTATCTCATATCATCGATGTTTGTCATTTTCATGATAAGGTAATTATCAGAAACAGTATAATCCATTTTGTAGTAGTTCCTGCCGAAAGAAAGATCCTTTATATAGCTGTTGAAGCTGTAGTGTCTTATATTTTCATTGAATAAAGGTGTTTCAGCCGGTTTTTTCCTGCTTGTTCCAACCACGGGGTAGGCTTCCTCGAAAAGCAGACGGTATCTTTCCCTTGAATGTGAATAATACTGTATTCCTTCGAGCGATTTTATATTGGTAAGTATTTTGAAATATTCTTCAATGCTTTTTAAATATTTCTTTTCTCTGTGTAGGAAAATTGTCTCAATTCCTGTGTTGAAGCTGTTTTCATTGATCTCTTCATTTAATTCAGATCTTTCCCTGACATCGGGTAGATATATGGGGGGCTGCCCTTTTTCAAGAAAAAGGGTGAGTTTGCCCTCTTTTTCAAGTTTTAAAAGATCAGATTCTGATACAGAAGAAAAATAATCATCTGTGATTTTATTATCATCAATATTACGGCCTTTTATTTCCTGAACCGAGATATTTTCTGTCTCCCCGTAAATACAGAACAGCGGGGATAAAAATAATAAAAGTGTTAAGATTGAAATTAAATGTTTTCTCATGGTATTCTGAATTTATTTAAAACTGAAATAATGATCAAGAGGTTATATGAAAATAAAAATATGCTTTACCGGGGGGGGGACTGCAGGTCACGTGTTTCCCGGAATTTCCGTACTTGAAAAAATAGAAGAAAAAAGTAAAAAAGGTGATTTTGAAACTGATTATTTATGGATAGGTTCATCATCCGGAATGGAAAAAAGACTTCTGGCAGATTCCGGCATAAAATATTATGGTATTCAGACAGGAAAACTGAGAAGATATTTTTCACTGCAGAATTTTACAGATCTTTTTAAAATAGCTGCAGGGCTTTTTCAGTCCTTTTTTATACTCCTGAAGGAAAAACCTGATATTGTCTTTTCAAAGGGGGGATATGTAAGTGTTCCCCCCGTGATTTCAGGCTGGATGCTGAGAATCCCTGTTATTACACATGAATCAGATTATTCCCCGGGGCTTGCGACCAGAATAAACAGCAGATTCTCTGAAAAAATACTTATTTCGATTGATGATACTGAAAAATATTTTAAACCGGAGTATAAAAAGAAATTATCAGTTACCGGAAACCCTGTTAGAAAGAAGTTTTTCTCAGGTAATGCTGAAAAAGGAAAAGAGTATTTCGGAATAAGTAATAATCTTCCGGTAATTCTTGTTCTTGGAGGAAGCCAGGGGGCATCAGAAATTAATACTCTTATACGTTCTATTCTTGATGAACTGACTGAAAACTTCAATGTGATTCATCAATGCGGCGAAAAGGATTATATGTCTGATTTTGGTAAGGAAAATAAAAACTATTACCAGGTACCTTTTGTGAGGGATGAGTTCCCCGATATTCTTGCCTCTGCAGACCTTGTTGTATCAAGGGGCGGGGCAGGTACTATCTGGGAACTTTCAGCTGCAGGCAAGGCTGCAGTGATAATACCTCTGAGGGGAAGCGGGACCAGAGGGGACCAGGTTCTTAACTGCAGGTTTCTTAAAGAGATTGATGCAGCCTCTGTACTTGATGATAAAGTGATTTCAGAAGATATGCTTTATAACCAGATAAAATCGATCTTTGAAAACAGGGAAAAGATTGTAAAATACAGAGAAAATATAAAAGCAATAACAAAAAAAGACCCTGCAGAAAAAATATCTGATATTATTATAAAAAAATGCAGGCGGTAAACTGAATTGAACAGTATTAACATTGTTCCTATAGATATTATTTTTATTGTAATAATAATCTTTTTCACAATCAGATGCATAATCAAGGGATTTGTAACTGAATTCCTTTCAATGGCAGCTGTTATAGGGGGAATAGGGGCAGGAATATTTTTTTCCGGAACTTTAAGCAGATATATTGATCTGTATATCGGAAAGTCGGGATGGAATTATCTGATTTCATTTCTGATTCTGTTTATTTTTGTGTATCTTATAATCAAAATGATTGAAAAAATGCTGAGCCGTTTTATTGAAAGGGTTGAGCTTGAACAGCTGGATAGGGCGCTTGGACTGTTTCTCGGTATTGTTGAAGGGGCAGTTGTTGTGCTGGTCCTGATTCTGCTTATAAAGCTTCAGCCTGTTTTCCCATATGAGAAAATAGCGGAAAACAGCATTGCATTCAGTATTGCAGAAAAGATATTTACATATTTACCCGATTTTTAAGAAGGATAACTGATGTTTGAAAATATTATTGGACATGAAAGTACAGTAGAACAGATAAAAGATGAAATAATCAATGACAGATTTCCCGGATCATCAGTAATCACTGGTCCTGTTTTTACCGGTAAACAGACTCTTGCTCTTGAAATTGCCCGTTCCCTTACATGCCTCAAAAACGGGGACTGGGGATGCATGTGCGAATCATGCAGGCTTCAGAGGACACTCATTCATCCGGCAACACTACTGACAGGTTTTGACAGTTTTCTCCCTGAAATCAGAATGACTTCAGAGATCATGATCAAGAAAAAAGGGGAAACATTCAGCCGCTATCTTTTCATAAGAAGTGTGAGGAAACTTATAAAAAGATTTGACCCTGTTTTTACTGAAAGCAGCGATCAGAAAATAAAAAAAATAATTCCACTGATAAGGGAACTTGAAGATCTCTTATATATGATTTCACCTGAACAGGAAATACCTTTTGAAGAGTTATCAGCCAGGGCTGAAGAAATCAATGAAAAATGTTTGAAAATAACCAAAGAGATAAATATATCAGGCGTCTCAGTTGACCAGATAAGGAAGATTACTTTCTGGGTCCATACTACAGGGTATAAAGAGAAAAAGATAATAATAATAGAAAACTGTGAAAAAATGAATGAAAGCGCACGGAATGCAATTTTGAAGGTGCTTGAAGAACCTCCTGAAGGTGTCTATTTCATATTTCTGACATCCAGGTACGGCGAAATTATTCCAACTATAAGGTCCCGACTGAGGAGATATGATCTTAAGGAAAGGTCATTTCAGGAAAGCCGTGATGTTATTGAGAAAATATTCAGGGAAAAACCAGGTATAGAGTTTTCACTGAATGATTTTTTTAATTCATGGTCTGCGGAACATGAGTTCATAAGGAAGTCGGCAAAGGAATTCATTATTGATATAATTGACAGTGATAAAAAAAGCCTGAATATAAATTCCGATTTAAAGAAAATACTTAAAACAGCAGGCTCTGATAACCTCAAGGTATTTTTTGAATCAGTTCTTGAACAGCTGAGGCTTCTTATCAGCAACAACGATTTTATGTCTTCATCTCCCGAAATGTATCTGAAGGTGAAAAAAATGTCAGAGCTTGTAAATTCCGGTTTCAGGAATAATGAAATACTGAATATGAATCCGGAATTAATAATTGAAAACATTTTCATTAGGATGAGAAACAGGATATGAGAAATTTTATAAAACGGGCTGTTGAAAGAATCTCCAAGCTTGATCAGAACCAGATATTAAATCTGATTACTATACTGACTGATGAAAATGAACTCCTGGAAATTGTTCTGGATTCAATGACAGACGGTGTTATTGTTTCTGACAAGGAGGAAAACCTACTTTTTATCAACAAGGCTGCAAAAAGGCTTCTTCGAACACATTATCTCAATGAAAATGTTGAAAACAGCCTGTGGGATGCAGTCCCTGACAGGAAAATCAGGGAAATCCTTTCCGATTCCCTTAACAGCAATGATGATAAAACAGTGACAAACTATATAGACAACAATACCCAGGACTCAAAAATCCTTGAAATTACAACAGCTCCCCTTGTCAGGGAAAAATGCATTTACGGTAATATAATCATGATCAAGGATATTACTGAGAAGAAAATAAGGGAAACAAAGCTGAGAAGGGCTGAAAGCCTTGCTTCCCTTACAACACTTGCCGCAGGTGTTGCACATGAAATAAAGAACCCGCTGGGATCAATCAGTATTTATCTTCAGCTTATTGAAAAGCTTGTTTTAAAAAAAGAGGAAGATCCTGATACTGAGAAAATAATCGGGAATATTTCAGTTATCAATGAAGAGGTTGAACGGCTCAACAAGATAGTAGTTGATTTCCTGTTTGCTGTTAGGCCGATTAATCTTGATCTTGAATATAATAATCTTAATAAAATAGTGGATGAAACACTCGAGTTTATGAATGTGGAATTCGAGGAAGCGGGAATACAGGTTCATAAAAAACTGTCAGATGATGTTCCCGATATTCTACTTGACAGCAGGTTTGTCAAGCAGGCTATTATAAATCTCCTCAAAAACGCGGAAGCTGCAATGAAGGACAGAAAAGGGGTTCTGAAAATAACTACATCGGTTAAAGACAGCAATGTTATGCTGGAAATCAGGGATAACGGATGCGGTATTCCTGACAGAATCATAGGCAGAATTTTTGAACCTTATTTCACTACAAAGGAATTCGGATCAGGTATAGGACTTACTCTTGTCTACAAGATTATCAAAGAGCATAAGGGTGATATCTCGATTGATTCTAAAGAGGGCAAGGGGACTTCATTTACATTGAGTTTTCCTGCACACAAGAAAGAGCAGAAATTATTAAGCTGGGAAGGGGGTAACAGTGGAATTTTCGATACTTGTTGCTGATGATGAGAAAAATATTCGGCTCGGCCTGGGACAGGCTCTTGAGGGGGAAGGTTATAATACTTTTCTTGCTGAAAACGGGTTGAAGGCTCTTGAGATAATAGAAAAGGAAAACATTGATATTGTCATAACAGACCTGAGAATGCCAGAAATGGCAGGAGAAGAGCTTCTAAAGCGGATATCCAGGGATTATAAAAATATACCGGTAATAATACTCACAGGGCACGGGACTATTGAAAATGCTGTCCAGACAATGAGAGATGGTGCATATGATTTCATGACAAAGCCTCTGAACCTTGATCATCTCTTCCTGATTATTAAAAGAGCTCTGAAAAATAGGGAACTTGTGCTCAGCAATAAGGCGCTGCAGGAGGAAGTTGAGAAAATCAGAAACGACAAGCTGAAAATTGTCGGAAAGAGCAGCGCAATCAAGAAAGTCCTCGATACAGTGAAGCAGGTTGCATCAACAAGGGCATCTGTACTCATAACCGGTGAGAGCGGGGTTGGAAAAGAGGTTGTTGCGGATGTTATTCACAGTATATCAGACAGGAAGGATAAGCCTTTCATAAAAGTCCACTGTGCAGCCCTATCAGATACTCTGCTTGAAAGTGAGCTTTTCGGGCATGAAAAAGGAGCTTTCACAGGTGCGGTTGCAAGGAAGAGGGGCCGTTTCGAACTTGCTCATAAAGGTACTATATTTCTCGATGAAATAGGGGAAATAAACCAGTCCACACAGATAAAACTGCTCAGGGTGCTTCAGGAAAGGACTTTTGAACGGGTTGGTGGAGAGGAGACAGTAAGTGTCGATGTAAGGATAATCTCAGCGACAAACAAGGATCTTGAAAAAGAGGTTGAAAAAGGAAATTTCAGGGAAGATCTTTATTACCGTCTCAATGTTGTGAAGCTTGATATTCCCCCCTTGAGGGAAAGAAAAGATGATATCCCGCTTCTTGTTGCAACATTTCTGAAAGATTTTTCAAAGGAAAATAATAAAGTTATTGATGGAATCGACCAGAAGGCTCAGTCTGCACTATATAATCACAACTGGAAGGGGAATATCAGGGAGCTGAGGAATTGTATTGAAAGCGCAGTAGTCATGACCCGGGAGAATATTATAACTTTTGATGATCTTCCGCTTTCTGTTAAAAATGACAGCTCATCAGGTTTTATTAATATCAAGACAGGCGCTACCATGGAAGAGGTTGAAAAAATTGTTATACAGAGCACTTTAAGCAGTCTGAACGGAAACAAGAGCAGGACAGCCGAAGTGCTTGGTATTGGGAGAAAAACTCTTCACAGAAAGCTTAACGAGTATAATATCCAATAACATAACTAGAGCCTGAATAGTTTCCGGATAAGAATTATTTTTACATATTGCTTGCATTAACAAGATCAAAAAGATTATCTCTTCTCAGTTGTTTTTTCACCCAGTCTGATAAAGAGACACTGTCAAGGCTGCATTTTTTTAATAACTCATACCTTGTTCCGTGTGGTA
Source organism: Spirochaetia bacterium (assembly GCA_963662265.2). GTDB lineage: Bacteria > Spirochaetota > Spirochaetia > CADAEX01 > CADAEX01. The sequence goes on from CAXXHA010000014.1 coordinate 63,285, forward strand.
TGAACATATCTGGTATTCCTCTGGTAAAACATTTTACATCTGTTATGTTTTCTGAAACAATCCTGTAAAGATATTCAGAAATTCCACCGAGGGATGCACAATCTTCAATTATGAAAATATGGGAATATGAACTCCATTCTTCAGAAATATGCTTTTCATCCAGCGGTTTAATTGTTCTGATATTGTAAGTATCTGTATAAATTTTGGATTCTGATAATAGTATTGATGCATTATATATCTCACTGTAAAGAGAGCCTGTTGAAACAAGCAGAATATCCGAGTCTTTGTTTTCTCCAAGACTTCCTGTTCCCGGGGTAAAATCGCTTTCAAGCCCGGGATATGACAGTGGACATTCTGCTTTTGGATACCTTATTACAACAGGTATATTTGTATTTAAGGAATATTCAAGCATTTTTTTAAGTTCAGTTTCACATGCAGGTGATAAAATCATTAATCCAGGGATTGATCTCAAAAGGGGAATGTCATAAATGCCCTGATGTGTCTCTCCGTCGCCCCCCACAAGGCCGGCTCTGTCAAGGATTATTGTGACAGGCAGACTGGAGAGGGCTGCATCATGAATTATCTGGTCTACCGCTCTCTGCATAAATGTTGAGTATAATGCCACAACTGGTTTCATCCCTGATATTCCAAGGGTTGCGGCGAAAGTAACAGCATGCTGCTCTGCTATTCCCACATCAAAAAAACGGTCCGGGTATTTTTCAGCAAAGGCTGCAAGCCCGGTTCCTGATGTCATAGCAGCTGTCACAGCAGCAATACTGCTGTCTTGCCCGGCTTTCTCTGTTATGTATTTGGAAAATACCTGTGTAAAAGTTTTTGTTTTTATATCATTACTACTATTTATATCGGGTGGAATTCCGTGAAAAACAGACGGATTTGTTTCAGCTTTTATATAACCCTTTCCTTTCTGTGTCATGACATGGAGCAGTACAGGCCCGTTAAGCCTTTTCACTTTTTCGAGAAATTTGACAAGAAGTTTGATATTATGGCCGTTAACAGGCCCTATATACTGGTATCCCAGGTCTGAAAAAATCGTCTTCCTGTAAAAAACAGCTTTAAAAGCCTTCTTGAACCTTCTGATTAAATTCATTGACGGTTTTCCTATCACCGGAACAGAAGTAAGTGTCCTGTCAAAAGTTTTTCTGAAAAACTGATAACTTTTTAATGCTGTTATACCTGTCAGATGCTTTGATATAGCCCCGACATTTTTACTTATTGACATATCATTGTCGTTAAGAATTATTATCAGGTCATCAGGAAGAGTTCCGCTGAAATTCAGCGCTTCAAGAGCCATGCCGCCTGTCAGTGCCCCGTCACCGATCACTGCAATTACTTTGCCGGGTATTCCCCTGATTTTCTGTCCTGAAAGAATACCTGCTGCCACTGATATTGAAGTTGATGAATGCCCTGTGTTTATAATATCATGGGAGCTTTCATCAGTTCGGGGAAAACCGCTTATCCCCCCCATTTTCCTCAAAGTGGAAAACCTGTCTTTTCTCCCTGTAAGCAGCTTGTGGCAGTAGCACTGGTGTCCGACATCCCAGATAATTTTATCATCAGGTGAATTGAAAACCCTGTGAATAGCTATTGTAAGTTCCACCGAGCCCAGATTGGATGCAAGGTGTCCGCCGTTCTTCATTACTGTTGAAATAATTTCCCCTCGTATCTCTTCTGCAAGCAAATCAAGATCAGATAACGGTAATTTTTTTATGTCGGAAGGACTGTTTACTGAAGAAAGTAATGAAGATTTTTCAACCATGTTTAACTCCAAAATTATATCTTTTCAAAGACAGAAAGCATGATATTATTAGATTATAGTACATCTGAATTTAAAAAGCGGGAAAAAGTTGGAAACTAACGAAATTATCAGGAAAAGAAAAGATGAGCATATAAAAATATGCCTTGAAAAAAAGGACTCTGTATATCCTGGCCGGGGAACAATAGGTGATGTAAAACTTGTACACCGCGCTCTTCCCGAGCTTGATCTTGACAGTATTGATCCCTCATCAGTTTTTCTGAACAAGAAATTATCCTTTCCCCTTATTATCGGCAGCATGAGCGGGGGGGGGGAATTATCTGAAAAACTGAACAGAACCCTTGGAGAAGCTGCTGCGGAAACAGGTGTCGGCCTTGCTCTTGGTTCAGGCAGAATTATGCTTGAAAATAATGATTATTCTGCAAGTTTTGATATCAGGAAATACTGCCCGCAAAGCCTTCTTATTGCAAATCTGGGCGCTAATCAGCTGAACAGAGGACTTGAAGATGCAGTAAACAAAATTGCTGGTAAATCATCAGCAGATGCTGTTTATCTTCACCTTAATTCTGCACAGGAACTGATGCAGGTCGAGGGTGACAGGGACTTCAGAAATATTGCCTCTAAAATCAAAAGTATTACAGGTTTAACTGATATACCGGTGGGTGTAAAGGAAACAGGCATGGGTTTTTCCTGTGATGATATAGAGCTTCTTGAATCCTCGGGAATATCGTTTATCGATTCAGCAGGCAATGACGGCACAAACTGGGCGCTTATAGAAGGATACAGGTGGGATGGGCGGACAGGTAGAATTGCGGAGCCTTTTAAGGATTGGGGTATTTCAAGTCTTGAAAGTCTTAAAAACTGTCTTAAAATGAAAGACAGCTGTTTTATTGTATCATCAGGCGGCATTACAAACGGTCTTGATATGCTTAAAGCAGTGATTCTCGGGGCAGATGCTGTTTCTGTATCACTTCCGTTTTTAGGGCCTGCTCTTCATTCAACAGCTGCCCTTATAGATGAGATTAATTTATTCAGGGAAGTTTTTATCAGGGGCATGCTTCTTACAGGTGCCGGCTGTATTGAAAATTTGAAAGGGAATTTATCTCTTATTTCTGATCCTGAAATAGTGAAAAAATTTAAATCATAATTAATAATCAAAAAAATATTACAGTTTTTCCAGAATAACCTTGTAAGCGTTCCTGAACTTGCCGGGGATGTTTTCTGTTTTTTCAAGTATATTGAAGTCCTTTTCCGCAGTTTCCTTACCCTCTGCAATGTATTTTTTTAGGATAAACAGTTCAGGAAGAGCATCACAGACCTGGAAGAGTGTTATTCCTCTCAGAAAACGGACAAGCCAGTGTGGATCTTCAGAGATATTATTAAAATCATTTCTCATTTTTTTAAGGTTTCTCATACCGAAAATCTTTTTTTCTCTTGCAAAATACCCGTTTACAACACCTGAAAGTACAGCATGCATGTCGTTTCTGCTATTGTTTTTTACCTGTTTCAACCTGTCCTCGGCTTCTCGCAAAAAAGACAGTTCAGGATCCAGCTGGTAAAGTCTTATTATAAGAACAGTATCAAGAATATTTTCTCTATTCTCAAGAGAATAGTTATTAAACGATTTTCTGATTTTAATTATTTCAGATCTGTCTTTCAGCATGAAATAATTAATAAAATCAATTTCAATATCTTCACATATAATTTTGAATGGAATAAGAAAAAAAAGAGTTATTGAATAAATTAATATTTTCATAAAAGTTTAATTCCTTTCCTGTAATCCATGTTGCAGGCTGAAGTATCAGCCTCTTTTCTTAGATTTTCCAGTACTGTGCCGAGGAAACTAAAATCTCCAATAAAATTACTTGATGTTATTATCTCTCCCGGATTTGCTATTATGTCAGGTTTTTTCCTGTTGTAATAATGTATTTTAAAAACAACAGGCAGAATTATGTAATCTGTTTTCTTAGAAATATATTTCAATGCTCCGTTTCTTGTTTCTATCTTTCCTGTTTCATATGGAAGTATTTCCCCCTGCGGGTATATGACTGAAACAGTGTAATTTTTTTCAAGTATACACGTAGCGTGTTCAAGACTTTCCATGACTTTTGACCTTGATCCCGGTTCAATCGAATAGGCTCCCGTGTAGCGGAAATACCAGTATTTTTCAAGCTGCTTCTCAAGCATCATGATTTTCATGTTTTTATCTGGAAATAAGATTCTGCACAGTGTATGTATAAAAAAACCGTCCCACCATGAAAAATGATTCGGAGTTATGACAAAAGAGCTTATTTTTTCAGGTAAGTTAACCGGTTTTAACAGGTAAAATGAACTGAATGACTGCTTTAAGAGTAGTCTTATAAACGGGTAAAATATAATTTTAGCCCAGGAAGAGTGTTTTTCCTTTATCATTATTATATAATTATCAAACCGGAGATAAACATTGTCAAATATTGAAAATTTTTTTTGCAGTTTCTTTTCCAATGAAATAAAATTATATAGATGAATTTTATTATATTAGCTAAAGAAGTTCCTGACATAACATTTATAAATCCGTTATCCTGGGACCATGAAAAGGGTGTTTTGAAAAGGGGAAAGTTACCTTCCCGTATAAATCCGCTTGATATTAAAGCCCTCGCATTTGCAAAAGATATTTCAAGTTATTATCCGGGAAAGTCGGTTATAGCCGCTTTATCAATGGGACCGGAAAAATGCATAAATTCTCTTTACCGGTTAAGCGCTATGGGATGTGACAGGGCTGTTCTTGTTTCAGATAATCGTCTTGGAGGCGCAGACACATATGCCACGTCTTATATTCTTTCTCATAGTATTCTAAAAATTATCAATAACTTCTTTTCAGGAAATTCCGAATTTATGATTGTATCGGGAATGCATTCGTCTGACGGCGATACTGCCCAGGTCCCTCCGCAGCTTGCACAGGCTCTTGGAATACCGGTTATTTCAAATGTATCAGGTATTACTCAAAACAATACGCCTGAGCTTTTATCATATGAACAGGATTTCTGCCGAATCACACCCCTTGTCAAGTTTCCATGCCTTGTCACCGTATCTGATTATTCTGCTGTAGTTTATCCTTCTTTTAAAAAGATGAGGATGGCCGAACTAAATAAAACAGTCGAGAAATGGGACATTGAGATACTAGGTCTTAAAAATAATATTACCAGCAGATTATTGTCCAGAACAAGTGTTAAAAAAATTTATCAGAAACAGAATGATATACCCAGGAAAAAGATAGAAATATCATCTACAGAGGAATTGAAAAGTATAATTGAAAAATCTTTTCTGGAAATAAAAGAATCTGTTCAGCCAATTGAAATCCGAAAACAAACTGAAATTAAATCTGACAGGTATCCTGTATGTGTATTTGCTGAAGCGGAAAACAACAGCCTTACTTCTTTGACTCGACAGATAGTTTCCGAAGCCGGAAGAATTGCAGATAAGCTTGAATCCAGTCTTACAGCAGTCATATGCAGTAATAGAAATGAAAATATTCTGAATCAACTGATTAATCTCGGCTGTGACAGAGTCCTGAATATTTATCCCGAACCTGATTGTCTGTATTCTGATATACTTATTTCTGATGCAGTTTCAAAAATTGCAGAAAAAAGAAATCCTTCAGTTTTTCTTTTTCCAGCGTCCCCTGAAGGTCGGATTGTCGCTTCAAGGACAGCATATTCACTTAAAGCAGGATTGACTGCAGATTGTACTGCTCTGAAAATAGTAAACGATAATGAAAACAAGAAAATCATGGTACAGACACGACCTGCCCTGGGTGGCAATATTACTGCCGATATTGTTACTGTAAACAGTTTTCTGCAGATGGCTACTGTTCGGGCAGGGGTTTTCAGTGAATTTATGCCGCTTTCAGGCAGGGAAGGAATAATTGAGCATATTGAGATAAAGAACAACTTCCCTGGCATTCATGTCAGAAAAGACTATTCAGCATTATTGAACTACCTGCCTGAAAAAAATGATATAATTGTCAGTATCGGTGCAGGGATAAAAAGCAGAAAAGATGTTGAAAAAATTATAAAGCCGTTCGCTTTTTCACTAAAATTATTTTCCGGGACTCTGCCCCCTATTGCGGGAAGCCGTAAAGCAGTTGAAAAAGGGTATGTAGAAAGGAATTTTCAGGTTGGACAGACAGGCAAATCAGTATCGCCTGTAATATATATTTCAATCGGTATTTCAGGGGCAGTTCAGCATATAGCTGGTATAAAAAATGCAGGAACTGTTATTTCAATAAACACTGACAGAAGTGCCCCGGTCTTTGAAAATTCAGATTACTTTATAATAGCTGATTATTCAAAGATAGTACCGGAAATCACCCAGCTTTTTATGAAAGATCCGGATGCTGTATATGCATGAAAAAATTGATTTAATTATTGCAGGTGGAGGGATTTCCGGTCTTTCCGCAGCACTAAGAGCGAAAAGAAAAAATCCTCTTTTATGTATTGCTGTAATTGATAAATCTGAATACCCGGGCAGTGCAAATCTCTCTGGTGCTGTATTTGAGGCTGACTGTCTTGATGAGATAATTCCGGGCTGGAAGAACTGTAATGATCCCTGTCTGAAAAAAATCAGGAAAAACAAGGTTGAATCAGAAAGTCTTTATTATTTATCCGGGAAAAAGAATGTGAAAATTCACTCAATCCTTGTTCCCGGAAACCTTAAGCATAAGAAAGACTACCTGGTTTCTGTGTCTGAACTCTGCAGATATCTGGCTGATAAATGCAGGTCCGAAGGTATAGGTGTTTATTTTGGCTATTCCATTGAAAGTATAATAATCGAAAACTCTGTTGCAAAAGGGATTATGATAAAGGAGCAGGGGCTTAACAGGAACGGGGAGAAATCAGGAAATTATCTTGAAAGTGAAAAAGTATATTCAGACTGCATAATAATAGCTGACGGATCACTCGGAAACCTGTCAAGAAATCTGATTTCTGAATATAAGCTTCAGAATAATATCAATCCCCAGGTTTATTCGATAGGAATAAAACAGCTGCTGAGAGTTAAAGACAGAACAGCAGGCAGGGTTGAAATTATAAATACACTCGGCTACCCATTGAAAAACAGCCAGTTCGGAGGGGGGTTTTTATATTTTAACAGCGATAACACAGCCTGTCTTGGACTTATTATAGCTCTTGACTGGCAATGTTATGATATTCAGCCGCAAAAGGAATTTGAACTTTTTAAACAGCATCCCTTTATAAAAAAACTGACCGGGAATTCTGATACTGTTGCCGCAGGTGTTAAGACAATTCCAGAGGGCGGTTTCTATTCTCTGCCTGTGCCCGGTATTCAGGGTGCACTTATAACTGGTGATGCAGCAGGCTTTGTGGATATATCAAAATTCAAGGGTCTGCATCTTGCAGTGCGGTCCGGGGCAGCTGCGGGAGAAACTGCTGTTCAGATACTTTCGGGAAAGGGCAGGAACTGGGATGATATCAAAATATATAGATCAAATCTTGAGAAGGCCTTTATATATGATGATCTTAAAAAAGCTGCTAATTTCAGGCAGGTTTTCAGTTCCGGTGGGGGAATTCTTACAGGTGCTCCTCTTTCACTCGTTCAGAAATATATTCCCTTTCCAATGAAAATCAGACCTGATAATCACTCAGTATCAAAAACACCCTGCGGTAAGGATTATCCAGATTATCCCGGAAGGGAATATTTTATTTCACTGACAGGGACATACCACAGGGATGAGCAGCCTTCCCACATTAAAATTAAAGATCCTGCTTTATGCAGAGAATGTGATGCCGGTTATGGGTGTCCCTGCGTTAATTTCTGTCCGGGTAATGTGTATCAGCTGGATGATAACGGTTTCTTGGAAATAAATTCTGCCAATTGTATTCATGATTATACATGCACAGTCAAATGCCCTTTCAATAATATTGACTGGACTGTACCTGAGGGATGCGGGGGACCGAGATATTTTGAAATGTAATAATTCTAAAGGAGCAAAATATGACAGCAATTAAAAAATTATTTGTTGCAACAAGATTCCCGTTTATATCTGTTACAGTTATACCTGTGCTTGCTGTGGTTTTTTATATGACTCAGGCAAACAGTCATGTCTCTGTTTTTAATGTAATCCTGATTCTGATGGGTACAGTCCTGGCACATCTCGGAGCCAATACATTAAACGATTATTCAGACTGGGATGAGAGCGACAGTATAAATATCAATTCAGGTCCTTTTAACGGTGGCAGCAGGACTTTCCTGGAAGGAAAGATGAAAAAAGATGAATTCCTTAAACTGTCTGTAATACTTTATGTTCCTGTTATTCTGATATGGATATACCTTGCTGTAAGAGAGGGTGTATCTGTATTACTAATTGGTATACTTGGAATTTTCTGCGGCATACTATATTCGGCAAAACCGTTCAGTTTCCAGAAGAGGGGGCTGGGTGAATTGCTGATCTTCGCAGCATTCGGTCCGCTTCTCACACTTGGAACTGCATATGCACTTGGTAGCAGCGAAAGTTTTTATTATATTCTTCTTGGGATTCCCTTCGGTTTTCTGACATTGAATATAATTTTTCTTAATGAAATACCTGATTATGAAGCTGATAAATACACAATGAAAAATACATGGGTCGTAAGACTGGGAAAGAAAAAAGCCGGAAAAATATATCTGTTTATTCACCTGTTTTTTTATCTTTCTATGGCTGTTCTGTTTATACTCAATATCACTGGTATACTTACATTACTCATGCTTATTCCTGCAGTTATAATGTCAGTTTTTCATATGTGGAATTTCTTTAAAAATGAAATTATAACTGCGCAAAAATCACTTATCCGTTTTCAGTCAGCAGCAGGGATTCTTATTACTTCAAGTTTTATTCTATCTGCTGTTCTTTTATAATATGATTTGTAACCAGTTCAGATCCTATCATTGCCATCGGCATTCCAATACCCGGCTGTGTATAATGGCCGGTATAATAAAGGTTTGACAACTTTCTGGAATGGTGGTCAGGACGGAATAAAGCTGACTGAAAAAGTGTATGGGAAAGTCCCAGTGCGGTACCTTTGTATAGATTACCTTCTTTAAAATGCTTGTGTGTAATAATTTTCATAGTCTCAATATCTTCAATAAAGCTGCATTCAAGGATTTTTTCAAGATGTCTCAGTATCCTTTCTGAAAAACTTTTAACAGTGTTCTCATCATCATCAAGGCCCGGGGCAACCGGGACAAGGATAAAAAGGTTTTCACAGCCTTCCGGTGCTGAATCAGGATCTGTTTTTGAAGGGCATCCTATGTAATAACTGGGATTTTCCGGCCATTCAGGTTTTTCGAAAATTGTATCAAAATGTTTTTTCCATTCTTTTGCGAAATAGAAACTGTGATGTGTGAGGTTGTCAATTTTTTTTCTTATCCCGAGGAAAATAAGCATTACTCCGGGGGCAATAACGCGTGATTTCCAGTATTTGTCTGAATAGTTTCTTAAACGCTTTTCAAGCAGCTCAGAATCAGTGTGATGATAATCAGCAGAGGAAAGAAGTATATCACAGGGAACAAAATTTCCTCTCGCATAAACACCGGTAACCTTTCTGTTCTTTGCACAAATATTCTCAACTTCCTGGTCATACTGGATTTTTACACCGAGATCGGCAGCTAGTTTTTCAAGTGCGTAAACAAGTTGTATAATGCCTCCTTCTGGATAATAAACACCTTCAGTAAGATCAGCATGTGCCATGAGTGAAAAAAGGGCAGGAGTTTTAAACGGGCTTGAACCGAGGAAAACAGTGTTGAATTCAACTATTTTTCTAGCCCTTTCATCAGAAAAATATCTGTTTACAAATTTATTCAGTTTTGAAAAAATATTAAGCTGGAGACCTTTTGTAATCAGGTTGAGACTGAGAAAATCAGAAAAACTCCTGTAGTCTTTGTAAAGGAATTCATTAACTGCTATCCTATACTTCATTTCAGAATTTTTCAGGAATTTTTCCAGTTTTTGCCCGCCGTTTTTTTCCAGCTTATCAAATGTTTTCTTGTTTGTTTCAAGGTCAGGATAGAGAACCACAGATCCCCCTTCCTCAAAAAATACTTTATAGGAAGGATTAAGGTGGATGAGTTTATAGTAGTCGGAAATATTTTTCCCGAATTTTCTAAAGAAATTTTCAAATACTTCCGGCATGAGATACCAGGTAGGGCCAAGTTCAAATTTATAACCATCCTGCTGAACAGCTCTTGCAACTCCGCCGGGTGTTTTATGTTTTTCATAAATTACAACATCATAACCTTTATCTGCAAGGATAGCTGCTGATGAAAGACCCGCAAGACCCGCACCTATGATTACACATTTTTTTGACATTCCAGATCTCCTTATATTTTTTTGTTGATATTAACTGCTCCTGCTTAAGTTGTATTGAAATAATTTGTTAATTTCTGATTTTGCATCATCGTTGAGTGACTTTATTTTTCTGATTTCATCCAGCATTTTTTCCTGGATTTTTTCAATTTTTTTATCAATTTGATTAATAATTGAGTATTTAAGCATGAGTTCTCTGAATACATTGATTTCATTTTCATCACATTCCCTGTTTCCGTAAATTGATTTCAGAAGCTGTTTTTCTTTATCATTGACTTTTTCTTTCAGGTAATGGTAAAAAAGAGTTTTTTTTCCTTCCTTTATATCTGAACCCACAGGTTTTCCAAGCTTAATCTCATTACCAAAAATTCCGAGTTCATCATCTTTTATCTGGAAAAGTATACCCAGGTATTCCCCTATCATAGAAAGAGTTTCCACATCGATATCATTTATACCCGAGAGAATAGCTCCTGTCATAAGTGGAAGAGAAAAGGTGTATCTTCCTGTCTTGAAGCGGTACAGGTTTATGATATCCTCTTCACCTATATTTTCTTCTCCTGTTCCCCACCAGACATCAATCATCTGGGCCATTCCGACATAAGTCATTTCCTTTGAAACAAGATCTATTATTCTGGTTTTAGTTTCATTATCTGTGTCCAGGGAATTTAAAATATCTATAGCAATGAAGAAGGCTATATCACCGGTACATATCCCCAGTGAAATTCCTGTATGGAAGGGGTCTTCATGGTTCTGTTCAAGGGCATCTTTGACAAACTGGTAGAATATTGTATCCGAGCCCCGCCTTTTTGTGTCATTATCCATAATATCATCATGTATCAGGAGTGATGACTGGAGAATTTCCAGGGCTGCTCCACAGGCTGTAGTATTGCCAGTTTCGAAGTCATCTGAAAAAAGTGAGGCGCTGAAAGATACAAGAGAACCTCTCAGCATCTTTCCTTTCAGACTGAAATCAAGGATTTTCTTATATACATTGAAGGCAGAAAGTGATTCTATGACCCTGTTTTCAGAGTAATGACAGATATAATTTCTTATAAAGTCTGAAATAATTGATTTCTGGTTCATAAAAAAAACGTTCATTTTACCTCCGATAAAAAGAAAACAGTATTCAATGATATAAAAAAAACTGTCTGAATAAGAAAATAATATCCCGGCAGTTTTAAATCAGTTTTTATTTTCAAAAAGGAAAAAAGCGATGCGCATATTGCCGCTGTAGTAAACCATGCAAGATAATTTTTCAGAGGGATGATATTATTTTCCCAGTGCCAGTAATTCATATGTACTGCAGCAGGCTCCATTATGTAATCAAAAAATGTACAGAAAATGGCAGTTGAAATTATTATAGAAATATTGCTTTTTATATATTTTTTTAAAATTATGATAATTCCTAGTACAACAATAATCCAGTTGAAACCTATCAGTATAGGGACATCCAGAAAAACAGGTCCCAGTATTCTGCTGTAACTGTAGTTGCCGAATATCAAACCTGTGGCTACTCCGGTTGATTCAATAATAAATGTCATAAGATAAGCTGAGACAGTCCAGCAAAGAAGTCTGCGGTTGTATAGTATTTCTGGAAGCAGAACCAGTATTCCGAAAAAAAGAAGAACATAGGGAGTGATTAAAAGCATTAGATTGTATGTTTTGTCAATTGAATGCCCCATTATCCCGAATATAAAAAAACTCAGTATCCACAGAGCTGTTATATGAGGTTTACTGTATATTATCTGAGTTAGTTTTTTCTCAAGCATAAAAGGCTGTTTTTTATAATTGTCATAAAAATATATAGTTTTGCTGGCTTCATTTTTTTTCTGTATACAACAAAAGGGTTCTTTTCTATTTTCCTGGCTGTCCACAGGTAACAGTCTGCAGCTGTTTTTATTGGAATCAGATACCGGTAAGGAATATATTTATAACCTTTTTCAGCTTCTACCTGCCATTTCCTGTATTTTTCTATCTGTTTCCTGTGAAAATACAGAAATTCTTCCGGGTTTGATGTTACTTCTTCCTCTGAAAGGCTTTTGAGTCTTGTATTTTCAAGAGGCAGATACTGTCTGTTAAGGTTGTTATCCTCTTTGATGTCACGGATGAAATTTATATACTGCATAGACCTTCCGAGCATTCTTGCAGAATATTCACTTTCTTCAGGCAGTCCCATGATTTTTGACATGAAAAGGCCTATAACTTCTGCAGATCCGTATATGTATTTAAGTGTTTCTTTTTCATTATGATAAACTCTTTTTGAAAGATCCATTTCCATGGAATCCAGGAATGCATTTACCCATTCAGGACTGAAATTCTTTTCTTTCATTAAACTAACAAAAGCTGTAATAATTATGTTGCTGGAGTTTTCCCCGTTAAGACATTTTTCATATGTCTCTCTGAAATTATAGAAGCTTTCCGGGTCCTGCGGAATTTCATCCACATAATCGTCTGCAACACGTACAAAAGCATAAAGAACAGTTACTTCATCGCGTATTTTTTCTGGGAAGAAAAGACTTGAATTAAAATAAGTCTTGCTTCCTTTTTTAAATATCTTCTTGTGGAGCTTTGTTGATTTCATTAACATCTCCTTTAATTCTTATGTGGAAAGTGTTCTTTTTTTCCATATAACTCTTTTTATAATATAAGTATTGTATAGCGATCTAAAAAAAACCAGAAGAAAAAATATAAAATGCAGCGGGTATAGAAATATTAAAAATTTTTTGAAACTGCCTGTTTTAGCTGCTAAATATATGAGCTGAAACACATACATTGAATAAACCAGAATTGAAGAAAATATCATAGGTATACTGGAAGTGTAGAGAACTGGAATTAGCATACCTATGACCGAGTTCACAATGCCTGTTATCCAGATAACTATCGTTAGTATTGTCTTCCAGCCTGTATGAACCGATCCGTAGCCTGTATTTTTTGTCCATCCGTTAATTATTGATTTCAATCCTTCAGGATACATCCGGAAAGATAGATCTTTTCCCCCTAAATAGTTTGTTATAGGTATTTGTTTTTCTGCAGCATTAACTGCAAGGCTGATATCATCAACATGATTTTCCTTGACCGAAATATGTCCTCCAGATAAATCATAGTGTTTCCTTGATATCATGATACACGGCCCGAAAAGAACAGGATTTTTTTACTGTTTTTGAAAATAAGGAAAAAGCAGGCGCTGTGATTATTATGTTGAAAAAAAGGGATAAATTTTCGGTAATTTTTCCAATCTTATGAAAAGGCTGGACAGATAATATCCCTGATTCATAGTTTGAAATAAGCAAATCAATAAAACCATCATTAAATTCAACATCAGCATCAAGAAAAAGAAGCATGTCTCCAATTGTTTGAGATGCTCCTATATGACATGCATAGCTTTTCCCATTCCACTTTTCGGGTTTTTTCTTTACTGAATACACTTGAAAACCTTCTTTCCTGCAGTATTCAGCAGTACTGTCTTCTGACTGATCATCGACAATGATAATTTCAAGTTTTTTATATGTCTGTTTTTTCAAAGAATTGAGGAGCGGAGTTATCCTTTTTGCTTCATTTCTTGCAGGTATAATTACTGATATACATAAATTATTTGCGGCGACTTTGTTTTTCAGGTATTTAACCTTTCTCATGAGGAAAAATCCTGAGAACCAGTAAAAAAAAGCACTCAGTATTGTAATATTAAAAAATAATATTGTATTGCTGTCCATATATACTATCATTTTAGTATTAACATTTTCTCATGTAAAATAAATAAAGAAGAAATCTAATGAAAATATTTAGACCTGCGTCATTTCAGGGAAATATTAAAAATAAAAACAGACAGTATTTCGAAGGATGGTATTTAAAGAATATTTCTTGTGACAGATCATCCGTTTTTTCAATAATTCCCGGTATTGTAACCGGGAAAAATCCCCATGCTTTTATACAGTTTATTGACGTTATCAGCGGTGAAACTTTTTATAAATCTTACTCTATAGGTAGTTTTAAACATAGAAAAAGAGAATTCTATTTTTCCATAGATAAAAACATTTTTTCTTCAAATGGAATATTTATGGATACAGTTATAAACGATTTTAAATTAAAAAGTGAAATATCTTTCCATGAAAATAAAAATTTTCCTATAAGTTTTTCATCCCCTGGAATTCTGGGATGGTGCAGTTACATTCCGTTTCTGGAGTGTTATCACAGTATTATTACCATGCATCAAAGAATCAGCGGATATATTAAAATGGGAGATAAATACTACAGCTTAAACAACGGGACAGGTTATATTGAAAAAAACTGGGGCAGGAATTTTCCCTCTTCATGGCTATGGTTACAATGCAGCAGTTTTAAAACTGATACAGTTTTTATGCTGTCTGCAGCAAAAGTCCCATTGTTCAAGTTTTCAAGAAGGGGAGTTGCTGGATTTTTATATCATGAGGGTGAAATAATTCATTTCGGTACATTTTCATCAGCTGAAATGGAACTGGTTTTATTTGAAAAAAAAAGGATAATTCTTGAAGTATTATTGAAAAATGATTGCAGACTTCAAATTACTGTTATTGTTAATTCTGGATTTAAATTAAATGCGCCGTATGATGGAGATATGCAACAAAGAATAACTGAAAGTTCTGATTCCTCTGTTGAAATCACTTATACTGATAAAAAAAGATCTTTTACTGTATATGGTGTGTTTGCAGGAGTTGAAATATGCGGTGAAACTGATGAACTATTTTAGAAAATACCGGGCAGTATTACTACTCATCGTAATAATACTGCCCGGTATAAATATATTCCGGTTCTGCAGTTATGAAAGTCTCATTATTTATCTGGTCCCATTCTGCAAATGCTTTTGTTCCGAAGAAATTGACAAGAAGCGAGTTTTCATAACCGTTTAATACAGCGGCTGCCGCACCTGATGAAACAGTAAGAGCATTGTCTGTGTTCATCCTGTTTTTCCAGGCTTTTATCTGGATAATATCGGGTGATAATGGTTTGACAAATATGGGCTGGCTCATGGAAAGGGATTCTGATTTCAGTATCTCGTTGTGAATATTTTTAAGAAAATCCTTTGACTTGTTATCCGGAAAAAAAACAACTCCTGTTTTTCCAATTCTGACTCTTGTGTACCTGTATGAAAAATTATTGTAAATAAGACTTTCAGCATTTTCAGATTCAATGACAGGAGTACCTGTTTTGATTCTGAAATTTGTACTGTCTATAGCTCTTACAGTGTATTCCTTGTTATTATTAATTATATGAATATCTGAATTATCAACAGAAAGCCTGTCATAAATATATCTTGATGCTGCAAGAGATGAATCGGCGGAAAAATCATAATATGACCCATCCGGGGCAAAAGTGTGAATTTCCGATCTGCTGCTGTCGCTGTCTGTTATGAATATAGTACCGTTTGCGCCTGCGCCGGTATGCCTGTCGCATAATTTAACTGCTATATCCGAAAGTACAGAAACATCAACCGGCTGTTCTTTCCTGAGATCAACCAGGATCAGATCGTTTCTTAATATATGAAGTTTATAAAAACTTATTTCCAATTCTCTATCTACTCAAAAAATGTTTTATGAAGCTTGATAATAGTATCATCAATTTCTTCCTGATTGAGAACCATTGAAAGGTTTACATCGGAAGAACCCAGAGAAATCATCTTTATGGTTGCAGGTGAAAGTGTATCAAATATTCTTGAAATGAGAGATGAATCTTTCCAGATATTTTTACCTACAAGGCATATTATACCGCAATTCTCTTCAACTGTTGTTTTCCCTATCATTTCAAGTTCAGCTTTAATTGCTGCAAGGTTTTTTGTATCTTCGATTGTCATTGATACAGAAACCTCTGATGTTGAAATAAGGTCTACAGGTGTCTGGTAATTATTGAAGATAGAGAATATTCTCGAAAGAAAACCATATGCATTCAGCATTCTTGAAGAAGTGATGTTGATAAGAGTAATGTTTTTCTTTCCTGCAATACCAGTAAGACCGGTTGAAGCAGCATCCTTGATAATTCTTGTTCCGGGAGCTTCAGGATTTCCTGTGTTTTTGACAACTACAGGAATTCTCTTTTCAACTGCAGGCTGTATTGTTGACGGGTGAACAACTTTTGCACCGAAAAATGCAAGCTCTGCTGCTTCCACATAGCTGATAGTTGTCATTGTTTTTGCTTCTTTTACAAGGCGGGGATCAGTTGTCAGAATTCCGTCAACATCTGTCCATATCTGAACTTCCTCTGCATCAAGAGCAGATCCGTATATTGTTGCAGTGTAATCGGAACCGCTTCTTCCAAGAGTGGTTGTTGAACCGTCTTCTGTTGAACTTATAAATCCCTGTGCAATAATAAGCTTGTCAGCTTCAGGTTTGACTTTTTCCTTTATTTTGATGTCTGTAACAGGATAAAGCGGTAATGCTGCTGAATAGTTGTCATCTGTTATAATAATCTCTCTTGAATCAAGCAGTTCCGCATTGATTCCCCTCTCAAGAGCTCTGTAGTATATGAGTGTTGTTGAAAGCCTTTCACCAAATGATAAAAGAGTGTCTCTGCTTTTAAGTGTACATTCCTGAAGCAGAAAAAGACCTCTTGAAAGTGAATGAAGCTGATCAAAAAGATCTGAGATTGTTTCGGAAGCTTTCTTGAGATTGTCGCCTGTGAGAAAAGCTTCTGCAGTTTTCAGGTGAGTTTTTTTGAGGGTTTCTATGTTGTTGATAATTCCCTCTTTATCTTTTTTTGAAGCGAATTCTGCAATCTCAACAAGCCTGTCAGTTGTCTTTCCCATAGCGGATGAAATCATTAGAGGGGCAGATTTGATCTGGTTGGCTGCAATATCAATCGCCCTGTCTATCCATTCACTGTTCTGAACTGAAGTTCCTCCGAATTTTAATACAATCATTTTTCCTTTCCTGTGCTTTTATTCCGGTATTCTGTTATTTTCAGCGTTATATTACATTAAAATTCAACATAATAGAAAGTAATTAATGTTTAAATTGACTACATGTATGTTGTTCTTATATGTAATAACACATCAATATAACTGATTGATTGTTGCTAACATTAATGGTTGTTTATGTCAATAATGGTAGTTTTACAGCTTATTCACATGGGTAAGCATGGTTTATCCTTTTTAAATTATGCAATATTCTTATATACTTAAATTTCAGTTGTCAAATTAAACTGCCATTATTCAGAGCAATTGTTTTAATCAGTTTTTATTAAATAAATATTGATTAAAGATGATATGATTAATATTGAATAAGAATTATAATAAATTTATTAAATAAAATTTTAACAGGAGGGGTGTCTTGAAAAAAGGTTTTTTTGAAAGGGTTCAAAATGTATATAATTCCATTGCGGTATCGAAGAGAGCTATAAACCGGAAACAGCTGTTGTTCTGGGTTCAGGTTTATCAGAGCTTGTGAATTCATACAGCGGGAAAGAGATATCATTTTCAGAAATAGAGGGATTCCCGTCTGTTAATATAAAAGGGCATCCCGGGCTTTTCAAGCTTACTGAAAAGGCAGTTCTCATGGCTGGACGAATCCATTTTTATGAGGGTCACAGTATCGAGGATGTGATACTTCCTGTTGCTCTTCTGTGGAAAATGGGAGTTGAAAAAATAGTTCTTACAAATGCTGCCGGGGGGGTGAAACAGGAGTTTTGTTCCCGGAGACCTTGCTCTCCTGACAGATCATATAAACCTGACAGGCCAGAACCCGCTTATCGGGCGGAATGAGGGATTTGAAGGGGCCAGGTTCCCTGATATGAGCAAGGTTTATCGATGAGGAAATCAATAAAAAAGCACTTGCAATTGATCCTGAGTTGAGAAAAGGGGTATATGCAGGGTTTACAGGCCCTTCCTATGAAACTCCTGCTGAAATCAGGATGCTTGAAACAATCGGCGCAGACATGGTTGGAATGTCTACAGTAAACGAGGCTATTGCTGCAAAATACCTTGGTATGAAAGTTGCCGGAATATCCTGTATAACAAATATGGCTGCAGGTATTCTTGATCAGCCCCTGGATCACAGTGAAGTTGTCGAGACAGGGGAAAAAGGTTAATAAACGGTTTATAAACCTTGTAAGCAGGCTTCTTGAAGAAATATAAAAATATCAGGAACATACCGGAATAATTATGAAAGCATCAGATAAATTCTCTACACTTGTTATTCAGCAGATGCGGAAAAGCTGTTTCAGATACAGGGGGAAACGAAGTAATGTTTACAGGCCGGACAGGAGAGGGCGGCCTGATTGAACATATAGAAACAAGCAGCCCGTGGTAATGAGAATTCTGTTCCTGCCCCTGGAAGGATTTGTAGACCGGGGGGATGTTATTATTCATAATCACCCCGGGGGAAACCTGACTCCCAGTTCTGCTGATCTCAGAATAGCATCGATTCTTGGAAATCAGGGTATTGGATTCTATATTGTAAACAATGAAATCACAGAAGTATATGCTGTCGCTGAAACTGTTTCAGAGAAAAATCATCCCGATAAATGTTAGTGAGATAAAAACGCATCTAGAACCCGGGGGTACTCTTTCAAAACTGTTTGATAAATATGAAGTAAGAGAATCCCAGGTAGATATGCTCTGTGATGTTGCTGAAGCAATCAATAATGAGAAAATTATTATTGCAGAGGCCGGTACTGGTGTAGGCAAATCTCTTGCTTACCTGATTCCTGCCTTCAAATGGGTCATGAATATTAATGACAGAATAGTAATATCAACAGGGACAATAAACCTTCAGCACCAGCTTATTGAAAAAAGATATTCCACTTGTGAAAAGAATGCTCAGGACAGACAAAAAGGCAGCCCTTGTAAAAGGGCGGGGCAACTATGTATGCATGAGAAAATATCTTGAAAAGCTGAACGAATCATCGCTTTTCAATGAAACAGACAGGGAGCTTATGCTGATAAAGGAATGGGTTGAATCAACAGATACCGGAGACAGGTCAGACCTTAGTTTTCCTGCCTGATTATGCCCTGTGGAGTGATATTGCATCAGAAATCTGACTACTGTCTCGGGACTCTCACTGTCCATACAGGGAAAAATGCTTTGTAATAAAGTCAAGGAAGAGAGCTGCTGCAGCTCATGTTCTTGTTGTTAACCACCATATCCTGTTTTCCGATGTATCTGCCAGAAGTGCAGGCGCAGGATTCAACGGAACAGCAGTACTTCCTGGATTCAGCAGGATAGTGTTTGATGAAGCGCATAATATGGAAAATGCAGCTACTTCATTTTATTCACCGACCCTGTCGAGAGGACTTCTTTTTAAAACACTGACAAAGATATACAGAAGAAAAAGGGGACGTGTATCCGGGATATATGTAAACCTTAAGGGAGAGCCGGGACAGGATGAGAAAATAGAAGAAATACCTTCACTGAATGCCGGTGCAATTGCTGAATATGAACTTCTTGAGAAAGAGGGTGAGGATATTCTTCAGGGTACATACAACATGAGGATTGATCATGAAGAGAAATTCGACAATCTTCTTTCAAAAACCGCATCACTCAAGAATTATCTCTCCAGGATTTACATGATAATAGATGATATTACACAGGGAATGGATTTTTCCCCCGAAGATGATGCTAAAGTATATGAAATACTCCTTGTGAAAAACAAGCTTCAGGGACTGATATCAACATGTGAAAAACTTCTGGATACAGATGATAATTATGTCTCGTGGTTTGAAAAATCATCTAAGAGAATCTTTTTCTATGTTACGCCGATTGATATCAGCAGGATACTGCAGGATACACTTTACAGTAAAATAAAATCGATTGTTTTTACTTCCGCGACACTCAGCATAAGCTCAAAATTTGATTTCTGGAAAAGACGGGTAGGGCTTAATTCTGAAATGTTTGATATTGTTGAAAATATTTACAAATCGCCATTTGATTATGAAAAAAATGTTCTTCTTGCCATTCCCCATGATCTTCCTGAGCCCTCATCTGAAGAATATACTGATAAACTGTCAGATTTTATTTTTGATTCGCTCATGGTTTCTGACGGTAAAGGTCTTGTACTTTTTACATCCTATTCAATGCTGATGAATGTGTATAACAGCATCAGGGAAAAACTTGTGGAAAACAAAATCATGGTTTACAGACAGGGTGAGGATGACAGGTTCAGGCTTTTAAAGACATTCAACGATGACAGGAACAGTGTTCTAATGGCGACTGACTCATTCTGGGAAGGCGTGGACAGCCCGGGAGATACTCTCAAGAATGTTATAATCTGCCGCCTTCCTTTCAGGGTGCCTTCAGATCCCGTTATAAAGGCAAGAATGGACAGGATAACAGAAAACGGCGGTAATCCCTTCATGGATTACTCGCTTTCCTGAAGCTGTCATAAAACTTAAGCAGGGATTCGGGCGGCTGATGAGAACGAAAAATGACTGCGGTATAATTCAGATCACTGACAACAGGATTCTCAAGAAGCAGTACGGGTCGATATTCTCTCAAATCTCTTCCCGAATCATCAAGATATTACGGTTCAGCCGATAATCTCTTTGAAAAGACAGAAGACTTTCTTTACAACAGGTGATGTCTTTATCCTGCGTCCTTCAAAACCTGTAATTATGTCAAGCACATTCGCATTATATACCGCTGTATCCATGCTTGCTCTGCATTACCTGTTCCTGCTGTCCCTGTGCAGGTGAAGAGCTTTTCCTGAAAGCGGGATTTCATCGATGGCTCTGCCCCGTCAATGTCCATCCGCTCATCGTTTTTTCGGGATAATAAATAGACACTCTGCATAATGCCTTTCATGGCATTAAAAAACCCCGGAATTAAAAAAATCCGGGGCTTGTTTTTTTCAAATTGCAATAATTGTAATTATTCTACAATAGCGATAATATCATTTGCTTTGAGAATAAGGTATTCTTCGCTTTCAATTTTGATAGATGTCCCGGCATATTTATCATACATGATTTTATCGCCGACTTTTACTTTAATTACATCTTTATCATCACCAATAGCTGATACAACTCCAGTCTGTGTTTTTTCCTGAGCTGTCTGTGGGATGTAGAGTCCGCCTTTTGTTTTTTCTTCTGATTCTGCAATTTTTACAAGTACACGGTCCCCTAAAGGTGTGATTTTCATATAATCCTCCTATGGAAATATATAATATTTAATTTTTTATGGTAATTTAACATGAAAAATATACGAATGTTATCAACATTGGTCAAGATAAAGATACAAAAAATCATTTAATTATCGTTGTATGTGTCAAAATGAACCGTATTTGAGCTTAATATTTTTAGTGTGTTGAAATGACACGGTATAAATATTATCCTGTAACAAGATTTTTTTGGAAGGTTTAATAAATGCTTGTATAGTAAGCATTTATATAATGAAAATATTTTGCTGATAATTGGCACAACTCTTGCATATATCAGTTGAGAGGTAAAAAGATGACAGCAGAAAAAACAAAGACATACAACAGATATTCAAATGACGAGAATATATTATCAATTTATCTTAAAGAGATAAATTCGATACCACTCCTTTCACGGGAAGATGAGGATAAGTATGCTAGGCAGGCTGCAGCTGGTGATAAAAAGGCAAGGGAAATCCTGATTAAATCAAACCTCAGATTCGTAGTGAATGTAGCAAAAAAATATCAGAATAAAGGCATTCCGCTTTCCGACCTGATAAATGAAGGAAATATCGGACTTATGAATGCTATTGAAAAATATGATGTAGACAGAGGATACCATTTTATATCTTATGCAGTATGGTGGATAAAGCAGTCTATACTCAAGTCTATAGGCGAAAAATCCAGAATGATAAGACTTCCTCTTAACAGGGCAGGAGAACTGGTCCAGATTGAACGGGCAAAAAAAAGAGCTTCTTGCAGAAAAGGGAATTGATCCTGAACTGCAGGAAATTGCAGATGCTGTTGGACTTGATGAGGAGCATGTAAGAGATCTTATTGAAATATCAAGAGAACTTGTTTCAATAGATAATCCTGTAAAGGCGGGTGAAAAAGAATCAGCCCTCCTGAGCGATTATATTGTTGATACAAAGACACCGAAACCTGAAGATATTGTGATAGATAATTCTCTGAAGGTGGAAATAAATAAACTTCTTGAAACTCTTTCAGAGAAAGAAGCAGATATAATAGAACAGCGTTTCGGTCTTAACGGTCTTATCCCGATGTCACTCAAGGAAATTGGTGACAGGTATAACCTGACCAAGGAAAGAATCAGGCAGATTGAAAAGAAAGCCATAGACAGGCTAAAGCATGTTTCCAGAAGCCAGTATCTTGAAGCTTTTGTATAAAAAGAACAGGATATGGTCATTTATGAAATAATTAAAAAAATATATTGATAACCGTAGGTAATAAACTATATTGCCTACGGT
>CAXXHA010000015.1:0-77652 GCA_963662265.2 Spirochaetia bacterium
TTGGCCTTGGAGATAATATTGAAAAAAAGCATTAAAATAAAAAAAACACTCACAGGAGATTCTGTAAAAATACTCTATACCCCTTTAATAGTTATTGCAGTTTCTGTAACAACAATACTTATCCTCAGCAAATCACCGGGAGAAACTCTATACTATTTTTTCACATCACCTTTTTCAACACCGTTTTTCTTCGGCAACATGCTGAACACAGCAGGACACCTGATTATTGCATCGCTTGGAGTAACACTTGTTTTCAAGACAGGGATGTTCAACCTGGGGGGAGAAGGTCAGATTTACATAGGAGCATTCACAGCAGCAGCTTCGGCAATCCTGTTTTCAGGGCAGAGTTACCCTGTTTTTATAATACTTATTCTCGGAGCAGCATCCCTTTCAGGAGCATCGGCAGGATTCATATCAGGCTATCTTAAAAACAAATGGGACACAAATGAACTGATATCATCATTCCTTCTTTCTTCCGCCCTCATTCACATAATAAACTATTTCATAACAGGATCAATGGCTGATGAAACCAGCTACCTGATAACAACAGAAAAAATACCGGAGAGCTTCAGACTGCTGCAGCTGCTTCCCCCCTCAAAACTCAACCCGGGTTTTCCCGCAGCAGTAACAGCAGCTCTTCTTTCATATTTCTACCTTTATAAAACAGCAGGGGGATTCCAGCTGAGAGAGACAGGGAAAAACCCTGTCTTTGCCTGGTTCAGCGGAATTAAAACAGGCTACTACACAATAGTATCATTCACTGCAAGCGGAGCGCTTCACGGGCTTACAGGAGGACTCGCAGTAACAGGCACATACTACATGTGCAGCCAGGACTGCACAGCCGGCCTCGGATGGAGCGCAATTGCAGTATCCCTTATAGGGAGAAACAATCCCCTGTATATAATACCATCTGCTTTGTTTATTTCATTTATAAACACAGGCATGTCAGGTATTTCAATGTATACAAATTTTCCGTTTGAATTAAGCGCAATTATTCAGGCTGTAGTCTTCTTTTTCATAACAG
Organism: Spirochaetia bacterium; assembly: GCA_963662265.2. GTDB lineage: Bacteria > Spirochaetota > Spirochaetia > CADAEX01 > CADAEX01. The sequence continues at coordinate 1,025 of CAXXHA010000015.1, forward strand.
CAAGAATCACGGGAAAAGGGAGTGAATATGTTAAAAAGCATATTTAACGCTGCAGTACCCTATATACTTGCGGGAATAGGGGGGCTTTTCACAGAAATAACAGGAACTCTCAATATTGCACTTGAGGGTCAGATTCTGACAGGAGCATTCTGGGCAATTGCAGTGACAAAAATGACCGGAAACATTTTCCTTGGATTATTCGCAGCTGTTATTTCATCAACACTTATCTCATTCATAACAGCCTTTTTTTCATTGAAAATGAAATCAAATATTTTTATTTCAGGACTCGCGGCAAACATGCTCTCCTTCGGCCTGGTATCTGTTTTCTCTGTATTGTTTTTCGGCAACAGCGGTATAATAAGGCTGGAAAACGAATATGCAGATATTCAGCTTCTCTTTGCCCTGCTTGCAGTCACAGCCATACCGGTGTCACATTACGCGCTTTTCAGAACTCCATGGGGACTGAGAATGAGAGGCAGCGGAACTTCAGCCGATGTACTGTACTTCAGGGGGATAAACCCGGATTATTACAGATACACATCAATGATTCTCTCAGGCCTGCTCTGCGGATTTGCAGGAGCTTCCCTTTCATTTTCAATAGAAGCTTTTGTTCCCAATATTTCTGCGGGAAGAGGATGGATTGCGCTTGTTGCTGTTTACATGGGATACAAAAAGCCACTGGGCGTAATACTGAGCTGCCTCCTGTTTGCTTCGGCGGAAAGCTTATCCGGCTGGATGCAGGGAATGATAAAGATACCTGCAACTATAATACTTGCAATCCCCTATATAATAACCCTTTCAGTGCTTACAGGCGTATCAATCTACCGTTCATCAAGAGCTGAATAAGCAAACCTTTAAAAACTGTATTTTTAATTCTGCACTGTTTTCCACTGATTTGGAATACAGATTCTTGCATTAAAATAAATTGCCCTGTACAAATACACAGCTTTTTTCACAGAGCTCACGTAAAGGCAGTTAAAAAATATTTAAAGTTTCCTTCTATTGAGGATTACTGGACAAAATGCCTTTTTTCAGGATTCGTCAGGATAAAAATAATCATCCCCCTCATTGCTTCTTATCCTGAAAAATCCCCCTTCTTCTGCAATAAAAGATCCGGAAAAAAGCCTGACTTTGCCGCCACCTTCAGGAAGGTCAACCGCATATACAGGAAGAGAAAGCCCGGACATCTTTCTTGAAAGGTTTTCCATAATTTCAATTCCCCTCTTCAGAGGGACACGAAAATGGGAAGTTCCAGCCGCAAGATCTCCCTGAAAAAGGTAATAGGGCTTTATTCCTGATGAGACAAGATCGTGAAAAAGCTTTTCAAGAATATCCTCATCATCATTTATCCCCTTGAGAAGCACTGTCTGGTTGTAAACAGGAATCCCGAGCCTCATTATTTTTCCTAAAGCTATCCGGCTCTCTTCTGAAATTTCCCTGTAATGATTGAACTGGACAAATAATGCTGCGGGGAGATTATCCGAAAGCACAGACAGCAATTCATCATCAATCCTGGAAGGCAGCACAACAGGAATTCTTGTCCCTATCCTTATGACAATATCACTTCTCACATCCCTAATTGACTTCAATATATAGCCAAGCCTGCTGCTGGACAGAACAAGAGGATCGCCCCCTGACAGAAGGACTTCTTTTATGCTGCTGTCTTCAGATATAAGAGCAACAAGCTCATCAACATCCCGGTCCTCGGCATCAGATGCTTCAGAACCGGCATAATACCTTCTGAAACAATGCCTGCAGTACATACCGCACCTTGCAGTAACAAGAAAAAGAACCCTGTCATGATATCTTTTTACAATTCTCCTTCCCGCTTTATACATTCCCTCACATAAAGGATCATCTTTTTCATAGGGGAGTCTGAGAAGCTCCCTCTCATCCGGGACAAACTGCCTCCTCAGGGGATCATTCCTGTCCCTGCCTGCCAGCGAATAATAATGGGGAGTAACCTTGAATTTATGAATAGAAGTGCTGTTCTTCTCAATAAATAGTTTTTCATCTTTATCGAGGAACTCACTGTTAAGTAATTTATCAACCATTCCTGTTTTCCGTTGTTTTTTAGTTACATAACACAAATATGATTTTATTGCTGAATCAGAATTGTTTTTAATCTGTTATAAACAAATACCTGGTAAACCGGTATTTCAACGGAAACAGAATAAAACAGCCCGATCTTTATTACAAGCCTTATCAGTAAAAGTTTATACGCAATATGGAATTAAGTGTCAAAAAGAAATAAACAGACTGTTCAATCCATACCTTAGACCATCAGTTCCATTGCCGGCTCAACAGGATTGTTGATAAAAAGGAGTCAGAAGAAAATGGAGAATTACTATCTGACAAATCTGCTTAAAAGCTACAAATCAGGACTGATAGAAAGAGAGAAGCTTATCAGGGAGATAAGTATTTTTGTCTACAACTATCCTCTCAAGGCATGCAGATGGAAAGAGGATGCGTGCAGTGATTTTTTCTGTTATTTCTACCCCAGGATAGAAAAAATGATTGAATCTTTCCAGCTGAGAGGCATCCCTTTCGAAGCATACCTGATAAAAAGCATCAGGCTGCAGCTTAAAACTTTTGCCGTCAGAAAAAAGGAGGGGCTTTACGAGTTATACATGCTCAGGAACCTGTTTTTCTGGCCGTTTCTCGACAGGCAGACAGGATACCTGTGCAGCGAAGAGTATAATCAATACTCACCCACACCCGAAGAAATAAAACTGATTAAAAAGAAACTGGAAGACTCGATTGAACTCACAGAAGACGGGGCAGTAAAAGACAGGGCACTCAAAAAGAGAATAACAATGCTTTTTCTCAAAAACATCTTTTCAATAAGGGAGGAGATGTTTCCGGTAATCGCAAAACTGATTGACAGGAACACAGAATGGCTTGAAAAAGGGAAACTTGAACTGAAATCAGCAGTTGAGAACAGGATGACAAGAAAAACCATTCTGAGTGAAAGACGGAACAAGTATTTCTGGAAAATGTTTCAGCTTGAACAGAAAATGAATTTTGCCGTGGGAGCGGAAGAAAAGAATCAGATCGCAATCCAGATACAGAATGTAAAAAACAAAATACTGAAAACCAATTCAATGCTTAAAAACATCCCGCAGCAGCCCAACCACCGGGATATTGCAGAATTTATGGCAATACCAAAGGGATCAGTCGATTCAGGACTCTATTATTTGAAATTATATCTGGAAAAGAAACAATAATTTGTTTATTTTCTATAATATGAAAATAATAATGGCATCCAATAACAGAAATAAACTGAGGGAACTTTCTGAAATAGTTCCTGAACATGACTTTGTTCTTCCTTCAGACGAAGGAATTGACTTTGATTTTGACGAAACAGGCTCCACATACCTGGAAAACAGCCTCGGAAAAGCTCTCTCTCTTCATGAAATAGTAGGCCTTCCAGTTATTGCTGATGATTCAGGGCTCTCTGTTCCCGCACTCGGGGGAGAACCGGGAATATATTCGGCCCGATACGGCTCTGAAGGGGGAAAAAAACTTACAGATGCTGACAGGAACAGCTACCTGCTCGAAAAAATGAATGGTATTGAAGACAGGAAAGCTTTCTTTGTATGCTCCATGGTGTTTCTCATTGATGAGTATAAATTCTTCACAGCCCAGGAAACAGTTGAAGGAATCATAACTCATGAACCTGCCGGTGAAAACGGATTCGGATACGACCCTTTATTCTACATCGAACAGTTTAAAAAAACAGCTGCTGAACTTTCACCGGATGAGAAGCACAGCGTATCCCACAGAGGAAAGGCAGGAAGAGTAATTGCCGATATAATAAGAAAACATCTTTAAACATAAATACCGGCACAGGAGACAAAGACTAAATACTTTTAAATACAATGTATTAAATCCGTATTTATGAAGTATTTTTGCTTAACATCTTTTTCCGGCCGGAAATAAACAGCCCGAAACCCCGGGCAAATCTTAAAAGGAGAACCCTGATGGAAACAGTTAAAAAAATACCGGAAAGATCTGAAGTCCAGGAAAAAGACAAATGGGACCTGAAAAAGCTTTATGAAAATGACAGCGAATGGGAAAAAGGACTTGAAAAACTTAACATCGAAATTGAAAAAATTGGTAATTTCAAGGGACAGCTGGGAAGCAGTGCCGGAAAACTTGAGAAATTCCTCTTATTCATGAACAATCTCGGGCTGCTTGAAGAAAGACTGGGTTATTACTCGAATCTGAAACTCTCTGAAGACGGGGGAGACAGCAAAAACCAGGAAAGGTTTTCCAAATTTGTAACAGCAGCAACTAAAGCACAGTCTGAAACAAGCTTCATGAATCCCGAACTCCAGGCAATCCCTGACGACAGAATGAAAGAACTGCTTGCAGATGAGAGAATCAGGCCGTTTTCAATAGCTCTTTCCAAAATACTGAGATACAAGCCCCACATACTCTCTGACAGCGAAGAAAAACTGCTTGCAATGCAGGCAGAAGCAAACCAGACTGCAAGAAAAGCATTTTCATCACTGACTGATGTTGATATGGATTTCGGAACAGTAAAAACAAAAGAGGGAGAAATTCCTTTAAGCCAGTCATCATATGCATCATTCATGATAAACCCTGACAGGGAGATAAGAAAAAAAGCATATACCCAGTTCCTGGGAGAATATGACAAGCATAAAAACACAATTGCGACACTTTATGCCGGCAGCGTGCACCTTGACCTTTATTCATCAAGGGTGAGAAAATTCCCCTCCTGCAGAGAAGCAAGCCTTTTTTCAGACAAAGTTGACAGTGAAGTTTACGACAACCTCATACAAACTGTTCATGAAAACCTTCCAGTGCTCCACAAGTATTATGAAATTAGAAAGAAAGCTCTCTCTGTCGATAAACTGAGACTTTACGATGTATATGTCCCGATTATCAGGGATATAAAAGTACACAACACCTACGAAGAAGCAGTTGATATTATTGCAAAAGCACTCTCTCCTCTCGGAAAAGAATACTGCTCAACACTTACCAAAGGGCTTCTCGGGGGATGGGTTGACAAGTACGAGAACAAGGGAAAAAGATCAGGAGCTTTTTCAGCAGGATCATATGCGGGAGATCCCTATATCCTGATAAACTACAAGGAAGATGTTCTCAGAGACCTGTTCACCCTTGCACACGAGGGGGGACATTCAATGCATTCATGGTACAGTGTCAAAAACAACCCGTTCCAGCATTACGACTATACAATTTTTGAAGCAGAAGTAGCATCTACCTTCAACGAGCAGCTCCTGGCAAAATACCTCATAGACAATGCTGAAAATGATGAGATGAAGAAATACCTTATCAATAAACAGGTAGATGATATTGTCGCAACAATCTTCAGGCAGACAATGTTTGCGGAATTCGAGCTTATAACCCATACAATGGCAGAAAACGGGGTTCCGCTCACAGTTGATTCGCTGCGGGGAGAATACAGAAAACTGCTTGAAAAGTATTTCGGATCGGAAGTTGAACTTGAAGAATTAAGCGACCTCGAAGGTCTCAGAATACCCCACTTCTACAGGGCATTCTATGTGTATAAATACGCGACAGGATTATCTGCAGCATTTGCACTTTCGCAGCGGGTTTTATCGGGCGGTGAAAAGGAAAGAGATGATTATCTTTCATTCCTGAAATCCGGCGGCTCCAGATTTCCGCTTGAATCATTACAACTCGCAGGTGTTGATATGAGCAGGCCTGAACCGGTTGAAGATGCAATGAAGAAATTTAAATCGCTGATTAATCAGCTTGATAATTTTTAAAAATATTTTTCAAACTATATTGACAAGTTATGCATGTATCATTAATATAGCACCATAACTTGTGAGCGGCGATGGTGAAATTGGTAGACACGCTAGCTTGAGGGGCTAGTGGCCGTACGGCCGTGGAGGTTCAAGTCCTCTTCGCCGCAAGTTTAGGTTATTCCGAAAGGGATAACCTTTTTTTTTGTGTTTTTGATTACTGCTTAACAATAGAATAAGAGGACTTGATCCGAACTGCGCGCCGACCGTCAGGGAGGGAAGCAAAGCAGGACGCTTTGCGCCAGCACAGTGAGGCGGGTCGCAAAGAGGGTACACGATGTACCCGACTGGAGACCAAGTCCTCTTCGCCGCAAGTTTAGGTTATTCCGAAAGGGATAACCTTTTTTTTTTGCGTTTTTGATTACTGCTTAACAATAGAATAAGAGGACTTGATCCGAACTGCGCGCCGACCGTCAGGGAGGGAAGCAAAGCAGGACGCTTTGCGCCAGCACAGTGAGGCGGGTCGCAAAGAGGGTACACGATGTACCCGACTGGAGACCAAGTCCTCTTCGCCGCAAGTTTAGGTTATTCCGAAAGGGATAACCTTTTTTTTTGCGTTTTTGATTACTGCTTAACAATAGAATAAGAGGACTTGATCCGAACTGCGCACCGACCGTCAGGGAGGGAAGCAAAGCAGGACGCTTTGCGCCAGCACAGTGAGGCGGGCTGAAAGGAAATGGGAAAATTATAAGGCTTTTATACAATATGCATTTTCTTTTTCTTTTTGAATATTCATGTTATTATCCAGGAACAAAGTTACTGAACTATATCTTACTATCCGGGATTTATGAAAATGAAAACCAACAATTATTCACTTAGTAAATATATCATGAAAATATCCTGCTTCCTGCTATTTTTTTCAGCCGCTTCACTTGCAGCACAAAATAACATTACAGCTGCAGTACCTGAAGAATTCAAAGATGGCATAGATTTCGAGATAATTAAATCCATAGCGGAAAAACTTGATTCAGATCTGACAGTAAAAGAAGCTCCATTCGCAAGAAGACTGAGATTCATGGAAACAGGGAAAGCAGATATTACAGCTGGTCTCCTTAAAACACCGGAAAGGGAAGAATTCATATACTTTATAACTCCGCCCTACAAGCAGAAATCAAACAAGCTTTTTTTCGTAACAAAGGGTAACAAAAAAAAGATCAGGAAATATGAAGATCTTTACAGCCTTACTGTAGGTATAAATACAAAATCCAGATACTTTTCGAGATTTGACAATGATACAAAAATTAAAAAAGAAGCTACAAGTACATTCAGACAGAATATACTGAAACTTCTTGCAGGAAGAATTGATACAGTTATCTATACTGACGGAAAGGCATTTTTAAAACTGCAGGAAATAGGGCTTGAAGACGTGGTAGAACCTGCTGAATACCATTTTTCAAAAAACAATCCTGTTTACATAGGTATATCAAAACAATCAGAATTGATTTACAGATCAGGGGAGATCGAAGAAACAGTGAGTAAGATGATTGATTCAGGAGAAATCGATTCCATTATTCAGAATTACTTCACAAGCAGAAACCTGTGTATTCCGGAATACAAATAATGTCCCTAATCAATGAAGTTTATTCCAGTATAATTTTAACTATTTCCATGATTACTTTTCCTTCTCCCCTTATTCATCCCACTTGCCAATTAGAACAGCATATAATAACATTGCCCCATGTCAGAAAAATGCCTGCAGTGTTTCCGCCCCCTGAAAACCTGTTACTGCAAATACATTAAACAGATAGACCCGGGAATTAAAATTGTTTTTCTCATGCATCCGATTGAAGCCTACAGGCAGAGGACCGGGACAGGACGGCTTGCAAGCCTTTCTCTCAAGAATTCTGAAATAATCATTGGTGAAAAATTTGATGACAACAGGAGGACTCAGCAGCTGATTTCAGATCCCGCTTACTTCCCTATGGTGCTTTATCCGGGCAGGGATGCGAGTTTCGCGGAAACATTTGACTACAGGAAATCTGCAGAAAACAGGAAGCTCCTGATTTTCCTGATAGACGGAACATGGGATCAGGCAAAAAAAATGATGTTCCACAGCAAATCGCTGCAGCTTCTACCACGCCTGACCTTCAGCAGGAAATACAGGTCAAATTTCAAAATAAAGAAACAGCCGGCAAATTACTGCCTTTCCACAATAGAATCCACCTGTTACCTGATAAGAGAACTGCAGAAATCACAGATCTGCCCCCCTGAAGCAGACACAGAAGTTCTTTTATCTGTTTTCAACCGTATGGTGGAATTCCAGATAGACTGTGAAAACAAGTATTCAGGGAAAAACAAAAACCACTCACCTTCTCCTGACAAGAAGGAGACCCCTGTCTGTAAATAATTCAGCATCTCCCCTGTCATGAAGATACTGTACATGCGCCCTGATAATTGCCCTGTTGATAACATTGAGAGACAGGTTCTCCCTGAGACTGAGTTTTCTGAAAAGATGCTGGTGTATTTCATCAAACCCCATATCTCTTCCTGAAAGAGCATCGAGAATCAGGACAGAAACATTTTCAAGTGATTCAATATTCTTCTCAATAAGAGAACTGATATCATCACAATACCCGCCATGAGCAAGAACATATCCTTCAGCGTCAATCTCCCTTAGTCTCAGAAGAGATTCATGGTGAGCCTTTACATCAAATGAAAACATAAGCCCGTGCCTGGACAGTAGATCATTACCAAGAAGTGCATCGCCTATAAATGCGATATTATCAGGAGTTATTATCCCATGCATATTGGGGGAGTGACCGTTAAGCAGAACGAGATCAAACTGATGAATATCATTATTCAGATCAAGCTTCAGCTTACTTTCTTCAATACTGCGGGCCGATGCGGGGGAAGGCTGCGCGCAGAGAAATTTGTTTTTAAGTTCTGCAGGGGGAAATGCTCCGTAAAACGAGGCGGGTTCCAGAACAGGATAACAGATAAAAGCATCTTCTATTTCAGGGGCAATAATTTCCGAATTATATTTTTTCACAAAGTAACTGTTTCCTCCGCAGTGATCCGCATGGGAATGAGTGTTAAAAACATACCGCACATCGATATTTTCAAAATTCCTGACAGCTTTTCTTGCACTTGAGTCATCGTTTCCTGAATCGATTACAAGAAGATCATCACCTGTCTTAAAAGCACCAATACATACAGCACTCTCATGAAACCATGTATTGCCCCTGATTTTCTTCAAAACTTTACTCCATGATTATTTTTTATTAGTATTATATATGTTACACTTTGTTTAAATATACATCAATTTACGGAATAAATAATGAATGAGAAAGTTGATTCAAAACAGGAGCTTCCGCTCTGGAATCTGAAGAATATTTACACAGGATATGACGATCCTGAATATATAAATGATAAAAAAGTATTTTCAGAGGCTGTTGCAGGACTCAAAAAAGAAGCAGAAAATGCATCATCCAGTACTGAATGGTTTACAAACCTGATAAACACGCTTGATAAGGCAGAAAAAATATTTGAAAACCTGAATTCCTACTGCTATGCACGGTACAGTACAGACACAGGAAACGCTGACAACCTAAGGGAAATAAACTCACTCGAAACAATACAGCTAGACCTCCTTAAATGCCGATTTACTGTTTTAAACAATCTCACAGAGAAAGATATTGGAAATGCTGCCGGTAATGAACACCTTTCAGAATACAGGCTGTTTATAAATGAAATGCTTGTAATGAAAAAACATCTTTTGACAGAAAAGGAAGAGGAGCTGATTGAGCTTCTGCTGCAGCCTGGTGCAAATTCGTGGTCAAGAATGCAGGAAGCAATATCTTCATCTATTACTGTTAAATGGAGCAAGAAAACAGGCGAAAGAAAAACAGTCACAGAGCTTAGAAACCTTGCTTTCGATCCGGAAAGGAAAACACGGCAGAAAGCATTCAAGAAGGAACTGAAAGGGTGGAAACAGATGGAACTCCCCCTTGCTTATGCACTGAATGGTGTAAAAGGATTCAATATAGTTATAAATTCAAGAAAGAACTGGAAATCACAGCTTGAAAAATCACTCTTCCAGGCGAGAATGAAGAAAAAAAGCCTGAAAGCAATGATATCGGCAATGGAAAAATCACTTCCGGTTTTTCATGAGTATTTCAGACTGAAGGCAAAGGCGCTTGGACTTGAAAAACTTGCATTTTATGATCTTTTCGCACCTCTTAACTCAGATGATTCAAAGGTATGGGAATTTGATGAGGGTAAGAAATATATAACAGACACCTTTCATTCATTTTCAGAGGATTTCGGAATTTTCGCGGAAAAAGCTTTCAGCAGCAGCTGGATTGACGCAAGGCCCGGAAAAGGGAAAATAGGGGGAGCATACTGCACAAGCTTTCCCCTTAATAAAGAGAGCAGAATACTTGCCAACTATAACGGCTCCTTCTCCTCGGTTTCCACTATTGCCCATGAACTGGGCCACGCATACCATTTCGAACTGCTCAAAGACAGTCTTCATGTTCATCAGGACTATCCCATGACACTCGCGGAAACTGCCTCGATTTTTTCAGAGATCCTGCTTTACAGCAGGGCTGTTGAGGACAACAGGATAACCGATCGGATATCAATTCTGGATATGTTTATGCAGGAAATATCACAGGTTATTGTTGATATTCTTTCAAGATATTATTTTGAAAAATCTGTTTTCAAAAAAAGGGAATCCGGAGAACTCACTCCCGGCGAATTCTGCTCACTGATGGAAGAAGCCCAGAAAAGAACCTACGGTAAAGCAGTTTCCAAAAACACATACCATAAATATATGTGGGCTGTTAAAGGTCATTACTACATACCCTCACTCAGCTTCTACAACTATCCATATGCTTTCGGGCAGCTTTTCGGAATTGCTCTTTACAATTCCTACAGACTGGACACTGGTAATTTCCCTTCCGTGTACAGGCAGATACTAATGAATACAGGAAAGAAAAGCGTTGAAGAAACTGCATTAGAAGCAGGATTCAACCTGGAAGATGAAAATTTCTGGCTTAACAGTTTCAATTTCATAGAAAATCTCGTAAAGAGGTTTTCAGAGGCTTTAAAATAATATAAACAGTCAGATGTATCCTGATTTTCAGGATTTCATATTACAATCAACAACCACCAGTAAAAGCGGGTGGTTTGGAAGCAGCAGCAACTTTTCGTAAGAAAAGTGCTCACTTAAGGAACTTCCCATCGGGAAGTGTCCGTAAAAGCGATATAAAAGCATTACAGGAGATGCAGAATGAATAACAGTGTAGGAATTATCAGCGCAGGCGCCTGGGGCACTGCAATTGCCAAACAGATTGCGGAAAAAGGCAATCCTGTACAGATGTGGGACTTCATGGGCGATGTTGTTGATGATATTAACAACAACAATGAAAACAGCAGGTATCTTCCGGGAGTAAACCTTCCGAAAAACCTGTCAGCATCCACTGATATAGAGGAAGTTTCATCAGGCAAGGAATTCCTGATTATTGCAACCCCTTCACTGTTTCTCATAAACACTGTTAAACAGCTTATTTCATCTCCCGAAATCAGGGAAGGAAAGACAATTATCGGGGTAATTACAAAAGGGTTCATCCCCTCCCCTTCCGGCCCCAAATTTATTGTAAGCTCGCTCGAAGACTACCTGCCGGGATTCTACAGGGACAATATAGTATATATAGCAGGCCCCAGCCATGCCGAAGAAGTTGCAAGGAATAAACTTACCGGGCTTATAAGCGCGTGCAAAAACGGGAAAAATGCCATTAAAATAAGGGAACTGTTATCAAGCAGCTCACTTGCTGTTTTCTCGTCTATCGATGTCATAGGTGTCCAGACATGCGCTGCAACAAAAAACGTTATTGCAATTGCCTTCGGCATGCTTGATGCTATCAAGGAAAAATCAGACATTTTCGGAGACAATACAGAATCGCTCCTGCTTGCTGCAGGGCTCAATGAAATTCAGAAAATAGGACAGGCTCTGGGAGCAACACACCCTGAAACATTCACTTCAATATCAGGAGTCGGGGACCTGGATGTTACATGCAGGAGTATACACGGGAGAAACAGGAGATTCGGAAGAGAAATCATACTTAAAAAACTTCTCAAGGATTTCAGCAGTCTTGATGACCTTATAAACAATATTGATAAAGTCGGGTATCTGCCGGAAGGTGCTGTTGCTGCAAAATATATAAACCAGATTATTGATAAGGAAAAACTGAAACTTCCTATAGCATCAACAGTTTTCAGCATACTCAACAAGGAAACTTCCCCACTTGAGGCTTTAAGAAACCTGCTTGGAAATTCCGCGGCTCTTATCAGCGGGGAAGTTGTCTAGACCTGATTAACTGGAAATATTCCATTACCTGTTAAAGGCCTGCTTAAAAGCAATTTCACACCTGCAGAATATCTTCATATCACAGTATTCTGCATACTGGACAGCATTTTAAGTTCACGCATATCAGCAACTGTAAATTTTTCCCACTGCATCGGGAAAATTGAATTGTTCTGAAACAGCGGCTCTTCCCCGACAGGAAAAATGCTTTTTTCAACACTTTTGTCCCATAAACTAGACCCGGGAACTGGTGTAAATTCAGAAATGCTGATCCTTACACCGAATTGCCTCAGATAGTTTACAGAGTCTCTCACCTCGCCAGCATCCTGTTCAGGCAGACCTGCAAGAAGATAAACAACAAGCTCATTTCTGCTGAATCCGGCTTCCTTAAGCACTTTTAACGTTTCTTCAAAAGACGTCAGGCTCACCTTTCGGTCGTTTTTATCATGGAAACTGCTTGAAGAACTTTCAAAGCCGAGCCTGACCTCCCTGAAGCCGGCAAGCTTCATCAGTCTTGCTGTACCATAATCGAGATAATTAATATGAACCGCATTCGGGAGGTAGAAATTAAGCTCTCTCCCCGACTCAACAACCATTTCAAGGAACGGAACAAAAATCGAATCCTTTTTATACAGAAGAGCATCATCATAAAATGCGAAATTGTTCGTATTCCAGTCTCTGCAGTATTCCTCAAGCTGGCTGTATGTATTTTCTGCTGTTCCTGGTCTGAAATCGGAAATAACCGATGATGCGCAGTATCTGCACTTAAGGGGACAACCTGTGTTCAGCCTTAAAACAGCTGATTCCTCCCACAGGGGAACAGAAAGAAGCTTTTCCACGGGAGGGGTAGAAGGAAAAGGAAGGGAGAGATTTCTGAAAATATCTTCAAGCTGATCAATACTGTCGCCTGTAACAGTATAGTCTGCACCGCTTTTACCCCTGCAGTGCTGAGGAAGCAGAGTTGCGTAAATACCGCCTACAGCAACCGGAACATTGCCCCAGACTTTCCTGACTGCTGCTATAGCCTCAAAAACACCCTGGTACCAGTAGGTCATTGTTGATGTAACAAACACAATATCGGGTCTTCCGGCATCTCTTACCCTGTTTTCAAGAGACTCAATCTTTATCCCGTATCTGGAGAAACCGCGTCCTGTATCACCCAAAGCAGCGGGAACTTTAACAGGCTGCCTCAGGAATTTACCGGTACCATTCTTTCTCCTTGAAGGTTTTTTCATTGTCTCAAGAGAAAAGGGATCTTTCCAGTCAAGGGAATCGACAAAATCAACGTCCCATCCTGAGTCTTCAAGCCATCTGCCTATCCTGAGAAGGCCGTAAGGCTTGAGAAAAAGGTCAAAAAGCGCAAAATCATAAATCGGCGGTGAAATCAGCAGGGCCCGGGGCTTTTCCATAATCACCATAATAAACTTTTTTCCACTGTTGGGAAGTATTCTCTTCCAGAATTCAGAAAAAGAATTTACATTCCGATCCAGCCTGAGGCAGCCTTGACACGGTATTAAGCATTAATCAGAAGGTGAATAAGCGGATTATTTCTGCCGTAAATCATCAAAAAGTTTATTTATCTTACTTTTCAAATGGACTGGACATTAAAAAAAAATACTGTTATATTCTAACCATATTGGCGCCGTACCCAAGTGGTAAGGGAGTGGTCTGCAAAACCATGATGCACCGGTTCGAATCCGGTCGGCGCCTAAAAGCTGCTCTTTTAACGGGCAGCTTTTTTTATACCCGCTCGTCAAGAGCAGAATACTCCACAACTTCACAAAAAAATCACACAGCTTTTCTTCCCCGGCTCATGATTCAAGGCTGAAATTTCACACAGTTTTTCCGCTTGCATACTTGAGATTTTGCGCTTAAAATCACCTTATGCAGAAACCGGCATAAAAATACACACAATCAGCCGGACTCTGATTAAAGGAGTTAATTATGAAAAAAGTATTATTATTAACAGCAGTCCTGTTATTTGTCTTTATTTTTTCAAACAGTTTTTGTGAAAAAAGCTATGAAATAGAAAAAGCAATTGTCAACTATAAAATGACAGGCATAATGTCAGGGACAATGGAACTGATCTTCGATAAGTATGGAGAGTATGTTTCCACAACAACAGAAAGCCCCGGAACACCGAAATCAACAATGATAATGACACCTGACAGCAGCTATATGATTAACTGGGAAGACAAGACTGCCATGGATATGGGAATGATGGGTGAAGGCATGATGGAAGATGAAGGCCCTGAATCTGATATCGATTTTGAAGATGAGGCAAAAAAAGTCGGAACAGAGACAATTCTCGGGAAAAAAGCAACAGTATATCTTTACGAACCCGAAGAAGGCGGAAAAGCAAAATACTGGGTATGGAAAAATATAATGCTTAAAAGCGAATCCGAGATAAACGGAATGAAATCAACAATGGAAGCCACTTCACTGAAAACACCAGGCTCCATACCTTCAAAAACATTCAAAGTTCCCTCAAACATAAAAGTACAGAAAATGCCTTCTTTTTCACTCCCTATACCGGGATTCGGAAACTGATCAGCAACATTAAACAGACAGCTTATCCTGCAGGATAAACTGTCTGTGCATTTTTAAAACTCAAATCCTTCCAGTTCGAATAACAATAAATAAAAATCATATAAATACCTGCATATAACATTTAAACAATATTGAATTTCTTAAATATTAATTTGATTATTTGGCAGACCAGTATTAGAATTTAAGGATGTTAAAAATATAAGGAGAGAAATATGAATGTTGGATTTTATCTGGAAAAAAAGAAAGGGAATGAAGTTTTTTCAATCAACCTGAACAAGACAGTGTCTGACGGTATAAAACAACTCAACGAAAAAAAAGTTGGAGCCCTCATAGTAACAGATGACAACGGCAGTATTCAGGGAATTATTTCAGAACGGGATATTCTCAGAAACGGCTGCAGCTGCGAGGGATCAGTAAAAAAGATTTCAGAGATCATGACACCGAAGTCTAAACTTGTTACAGCAGATAAAGATGAAAATATTGCTGATATAATAAAAAAACTTGATGAAAATAAAATCAGGCATCTTCCGGTTATGGATGGTGAAAAGGTAATAGGAGTTGTTTCAATTACAGATGTTTTAAATGAACTGAGACAGCTGGATCTTTTTGAAAATGAACAGCTGAAAAACTATATTCTCTCTCCATATTAAAAATACAGCTGTAATACAACAATAAAACTGAATTCAAACCTAATGCCTTTCAAACTGAAAGGCATTTTTTTATCGATAGAAAATTATACTTCATATTCTGATGACAGCTGTTTCAAGGACTTCTGCGTTCTCCGGGGATGGAACAACCAAACCCGATATAAATGCCTCAGCTGTTTGCTTCCATGTATCTTTCATACCATGTGTGGGCAACAATGCTTACTGCATTTATAAATTCACCTCTCCCAAGAAGGGCTCTAGCCTCTTCAACAGGAACAAGCACCGGATCAATAATTTCATGTTCATCAAGGTCCTGTTTTTCTGAAAGAACAGGATTTACAGCAAGAAATGTATGGCAGTCATTATTCATGAAAGCGGGATCAGGATTTGCTTTTCCGAGAAAAACAAACTCATCTGCCCGGTACCCGGTTTCCTCAAGAAGTTCCCTTTCTGCGGCAGCAGCAGGGTTTTCCCCCGGATCAACCAGCCCTGCAGGGAATTCCATGGTTATGGATGAACTTCCATGCCTGAACTGCCTCACCATAAGAAAACAATCCCTGTTATTTTCATCTTTCGTTACTGCTATAACATTTACCCAGTCGGGCGAATCAAGCATTACAAAAGATCCTTTTTTACCGTCAGGTGAAATTCTGTCAACTTCAACTGCTTTAAAAATTCTGAAATCCCGGACATCTTTTCTGCCGGTTTCATACCATTCAAGGTCCTGATCATTCTTCATAAATTAATTATATCAGCATTAAATAGTTATTTCTATATCTTTTTAAGCTCTCTTAAAAATAGTTCAAACTTAATATTTTAGACATAAACAAGTATAAATTCAATACCAAAAATATTCGAAAAAATATTTTTTTATTGATTTATGGGTTATGCAGTATTAAAATAAAAAATGATTTTAATTTTAATAAGGAGATACAAATGAACGTCGGCACTTATTTGGAAAAGAAAAAAGGTCATGAAGTTTATTCGATTAATCAAAATCAGACAATCATTGAATGTGTTGATTTGCTTAATGAAAAAAAAGTCGGTTCACTGGTTGTTACTGATGACAGCGGTAACATACAGGGAATAGTATCTGAAAGGGATATCTTAAGAAAAGGATTCTGCGATAAACCAGAAAAAAAGAAAGTCAGCGAAATCATGACAGGAAAGGAGAAACTGATTACAGCTCCAAAAGAAGCAAACATAGCAGATGTCATGAAAAAACTTGACGAAAACAAAATAAGACACCTTCCGGTAATGAATGGTGATAAAGTTCTTGGAGTTGTTTCCATCACCGATGTCATTAACGAACTGAGAGCTATCAGAGTTTTTGAGAATGAACAGCTTAAAAACTACATTCTTTCTCCATATTAAATAATATTCAGGAATACAATCCTGATTAAATTATTTTTTTTTACATTTATATAATTATTTTTTTATTTTATTTAATTTTTAATTCATCTACAGCCTTACAAAAAACCTCAACAGAACATGATGTATATCATGAGCAAATATTTTTTTAAAGGAGGTATTTTTGTGAATCAACTTAAGGCTTCTCACTTCAATGAGCAAAAATGCAGTGATATTATTACCAAGTACCGGGAAAAACCTGGTGATTTACTTACAATTCTGGAAGAAGTTCAGAAAATCACCCCTCACAGTTACCTGCCGGAAAAAACACTTCAGTACATAGCTGAAAACATGGATGTGCCTCTGTCTAGAATCTATTCAGTAGTCACTTTTTATTCATTCTTCAACCTGAAACCTCAGGGCGACCATACAATTACAGTCTGCCGCGGAACAGCCTGTCATACAAGAGGATCAAAATCACTTCTTGACGATCTGCTGATTCAGCTTGATATAAGAGACCTGGAAGATGAAGGAGAAGTATCCTTCACAACATCAGATAACAAATTCACAGTAAGAACAGTTGCCTGCTTCGGTCAATGCGCCTTAGCTCCTGTTATAGCAATTGACGGAGTTATTTACAGTAATGTTACATCGGAAATGCTGTCTGAACTGCTGAAAAAACTGACAACAAAAAAGAAAAAAAAGCAGGAGAAATAGATGGCAGACACACCTCAGACTATTAGTAGTTTAATAACAAAGGGTAAGGAACTGATACTTGATTCAAAACCCTATATAGCAGTTGGTATGGGAACCTGCGGAGTGGGAAACGGCGCAGATGTCCTGTATGAAACATTTGAAAAAAAGATAAAAGACAAAAAACTCAACATTGGCCTGAAGAAGACAGGATGTATGGGTTTGTGCGCAGAAGAACCTTTTGTAAATATCTTTGTACCCGGTAAACCTGTACTTGTTCTTAATAAAGTTGATAAAAAATCAGCAGGTAAAATCATTGATGCGATTGCAAAAGGGGGAGCACCGGAAAAACTTGCTCTCTGTAAAATATCAGAATGGGACCATATAACAGGCAAAATTGAATATGGTGAAGGTTATAATGCAGTTCCTGAATGGAATGAAATTTCATTCTTTAAAAACCAGACAAAAATAATACTCAGGGATGCGGGAATTCTGAATCCTGAGTCTATTGAAGAATATGCAGCTGTCGGCGGGTATTCAGCTTATATCGATGCTATTACAGAAAAAACACCTGACAGCATTATTGAAGAAATCAAAGAATCAGGTCTCAGAGGCCGGGGCGGCGCAGGCTTCCCGACAGGCATCAAATGGGGACTGATGAAAAAAGAGAAAGGAGAGAAAAAATACATTATATGCAACGCCGATGAAGGAGACCCCGGTGCATATATGAACAGAAATGAAATTGAGAGTGATCCTCACATGCTTCTGGAAGGGATGATGATCGGAGCCTATGCAATGGAAGCAACTGACGGAATTATTTACTGCAGAGCTGAGTATCCGCTTGCTGTTGAAAGACTCAAGAAAGCTATAGCAGATGCAGAAGCAGCCGGCCTTCTCGGTAATAATATACTGGGAACAGGCTTTTCATTTAATATAACTATAGTAGAGGGTGCGGGAGCATTTGTTTGCGGCGAGGAAACAGCTCTTATATCTTCCACAGAAGGAAAAGCAGGCCGACCAAGGCAAAGGCCGCCTTTCCCAGCACAGTTCGGTGTTCACGGATACCCGACAAATATCAATAACGTTGAAACCCTCTGCAATATTCCTGTAATTATTTCAAGGGGAAGTAAATGGTTCAGAAAAACCGGCACGGAAAAGAGTCCCGGTACAAAAGTTTTCTCTCTGGTCGGTAAAGTAAAAAACACAGGTCTTGTGGAAATGGCGCTTGGTTCCCCTATTACAACTATTGTCTATGAAATAGGCGGCGGTGCCAGCGGAGATGAAAAGAAAATAAAAGCAATCCAGACAGGAGGACCGTCAGGCGGATGTATACCTTCCAACCTGTTTGAAACAACTGTAGATTATGAATCTCTTGCAAAGCTTGGTGCAATAATGGGATCAGGCGGTATGGTTGTAATGGACCAGGACAACTGTATGGTGGATGTTGCAAAGTATTTCCTTGAATTCACAAATTCGGAAAGCTGCGGAAAGTGTACACCATGCCGTGAAGGACTTGCACAGGAACTTCACCTCTTAAGGAAAATAACAAACGGACAGGGAGATGAGAGTGACCTTGAAGCACTGGCGGATATAGGAAACACAGTCATGGACACAGCTCTCTGCGGACTGGGACAGACAGCGCCTAATCCAATCCTTACAACTCTTAAATATTTCAAAAATGAATATGAAGAACATATTCACAATCAGCACTGCCAGGGCGGTACATGCGAAGCTCTTTTTGATGCTCTGTGTTCAAATTCCTGTCCAATGCACATGAATATCCCGGCATACCTCACACTTCTCAAGGAAGACAGACTTGAGGAAGCTTTTGAATCAACACTCAGAGACAATCCCCTTCCGGGAACAATCGGAAGGATCTGCCACTTCCACTGCCAGATGAGGTGCAGAAGGGAGACTATTGACGAATCAGTACAGCAGGGTGAAATACACAGATACCTTGCAGATACAATGTATAAAATGGGAAGAGAGAAAGCGATATATCAGTCACTTATCGACGAAAAACTTCCCGATACCGGCAAGAAGATTGCAATAATCGGAGCCGGACCTGCAGGTCTTGCTGCAGCATTCTACCTTGTAAGACTGGGTCATAAAGTAACTATCTATGATTCACATTCTGCCGCTGGTGGAGTTCTTAAATACGGTATACCAGCATACAGACTGCCAAAGGAGATCCTTGAAAAAGAACTGGAACTCTTCAAAATGCTTGGAGTCAAATTCGTTTTCAATACTGTTTACGGAAAAGATATTACTAGCAAAAAAATACTCAATGATTACGATGCTCTTTTTGTTTCCATAGGTTCATATAACCATGTTGAAATGAATATAAACGGAAACGAGCTTAAAGGGGTAATTCAGGGGACTGACCTCCTTGAACAGCTTGAAGAAAAGAAAATGGTGCCGATGGGTAAAAAAGTTACAATAATCGGAGGCGGAAATGTTGCAATAGATGCGGCAAGGACACTCTGGAGAATAGGTGTGGATGTAACTGTTGTCTACAGACGTGAAAAAGAAGATATGCCTGCAAACAAGCTTGAAATCAAGGAAGCTATTGAGGAAGGGGTAAAATTCATGTTTATGGCAGCGCCGCTTAGAATTGTAGGCGACAGCAGAAATGAAGTTGAAGCTCTTGAAGTAATGCAGATGGAAGGAGGCTCTTTCGATATATCAGGAAGAAGACGGCCAGTTGAAACCGGTAAATCCTTCATGATTCCATGTGATACTGTTGTAATAGCTATCGGAGAAAGAGCAGACGGAGGACTTCTTGAAAGGGAAGGAATTGTCACAAACAAAAACGGAACAGCATGTATCAATCCGTATACATTCCAGACAAGCAACCCCGCAGTTTACGCAGCTGGTGATGTGGTAACCGGTCCTTCAACTGCAGCTGAAGCAATGGGTATGGCAAAGGATGCTGCCGAATCAATCGACCTTGCATTGATGGGAGAAAAGAGATTCCACAAACTGATGAAGGAATTCGTCTTTGAGGACACACCTCCTGAAGATCTCACAGCAAAACCGAAAATTGCAGGCCGTCACCTGCCGGTTGAACAAAGAAAAGGAAATTTCCAGGAAATTAATTTCGGATTCATGGGAGACCAGGCAAGACAGGAGGCTATGAGGTGCCTCAGATGCGATATAAGAATAGGCTGCAGCAAAGGAGGTGAAAAATGAGCACTGAAATGGTCAAAATAACGATAAATAACAATACCTATGAAGTAGCTGCCGGCACAACTATTCTTGATGCCTGCAGAACTGCAGGAATTAAAGTACCTTCTCTGTGTTACATGGAAGATGTTGCCCATAATGCTTCATGCGGTATTTGCTGTGTTGAAGTAAAAGGAGCAAGAACTCTTGTAAGATCCTGTATACACAAGGTTTACGCAGGCATGGAAGTACTTACAAATTCAAAAAGAGCGCAGAAAGCAAGAAAGACAAACCTGGAACTGCTTCTCGCAAACCACCCGGATGACTGCCTTAACTGCGATAGAAACAACAACTGTGAACTTCAGTCACTTGCTTTTGACCTTGGGGTCAGAGAAAATATCTACGCAAGAACAAAGAAGAAAATTCTGCCGCTTGATGTTTCTTCCCCATCCTTAATCAGGGATCCAAACAAATGTATACTCTGCAGAAGATGCGTGGATGTATGTGATCAGGTACAGGGTGTTAATGCAATCGACGTTACAGGAAGAGGACTAAACAGCAAAGTCACAACATTCATGGACAAGGGACTCGGCAATGTAGCATGCGTTAACTGCGGTCAGTGCGCAGTAGTATGTCCTACTGGAGCTATTGTTGAAAAATCATCAGTAGATGAAATCTGGGAAGATATTAACAACCCGGAAATAATAACACTTATTCAGACAGCACCTGCAATAAGGGTTGGAATAGGCGAAGCAATGGGAATGGGTTTCGGAGCCCTTGTTACGGGACAGATGGTTGCAGGATTAAGAAGACTGGGATTTGACAAAGTCTTTGATACACAGTTTACAGCCGACCTCACAATAATGGAGGAAGGGCATGAACTTATAAAGAGAGTTACAGAAAAGGGGACCCTTCCGATGATAACATCCTGTTCACCGGGATGGATAAAATTCATTGAGCATTTTTATCCGGAACAGCTGCCGCATCTCTCAACCTGTAAATCACCTCAGCAGATGTTCGGTGCAGTTGCAAAGACATATTATGCGGAAAAAGCAGGAATTGATCCTGAAAAAATCAGGGTTGTATCTGTAATGCCGTGTACTGCAAAGAAATACGAAGCCGGAAGGCCGGAAATGTCATCGGCTCACACATACTGGAAGGAAAAAAAGAAACTTAAGGATAAAACAGTATTTGCAGATGTAGACTATGCAATAACAACAAGAGAACTTGCAAGAATGTTCAAGGAGGCCGGTGTTGATTTTGCCTCCCTTCCGAATGAAGATTTTGACAATCCTCTGGGAGAATCAACAGGAGCAGCTGTAATCTTTGCTGCCACAGGAGGTGTTATGGAAGCAGCCTTAAGAACAGCTTACGAGGTGATATCCGGAAAAACCCTTGAAAATGTCGAGTTCCATGCTGTAAGAGGGATGGAAGGAATCAAGGAAGCTGAAGTTGATATTGACGGACTTGTAGTAAAAGTAGCTGTTGCCCACACACTGAGCAATGCAAGAATACTTCTTGAGCAGATAAAGGATGGGACTTCACCTTATGCATTCATCGAAGTGATGGCCTGTCCGGGAGGATGTCTCGGAGGCGGCGGCCAGCCTATACCTACAACCTGGGAAATCAGGAAAAAACGTGCAGAATCAATATATCAGGAAGATATCAATCTGGGGACAAGGAAATCCCACGAAAATCCTGATATTGCAATGATTTATGAAGAATTTCTCAAGGAACCGCTTGGACATCATTCACACCAGCTGCTTCACACCCATTATACAGAAAGGGTTCTATAATATTCAGCATTATTATCTTTGAAACACCTGACTACTGTTCTGCAGTATTCAGATGAAATATTTAAAAGTTATTGAACTGCCCCTTTCCAGGGGCAGTTCTTTTTTGAAAAAACATATAAATGATGTGTGTTCTTAATAACATATTTTTATCTTTGTTAAATCATTAAATTAAATTATACTTAAGGCCATATGGAACTGTTTTCTTTATCTCAGAACAGCGAATCAACTCCGTTGGCCGCAAGGATGCGCCCTGAAACTCTTGATGATTTTATAGGGCAGGAACATATAGTCGGAAAAGGAAGACTCTTAAGAAGAGCAATACAGGCTGACCAGCTCTCATCAGTAATATTTTACGGCCCTCCCGGAACTGGTAAAACAACACTTGCAAGAATTATTGCAAACACGACAAAAAGCTCGTTTATCACTATCAATGCAGTACTCTCTGGTGTCAAGGAAATCAGGGAAGCGATTATTGCAGCCAAGAAGAAACTGGAACTTTATCAGCAGAAGACTATTCTGTTTGTAGATGAAGTCCACAGATGGAACAAGGCACAGCAGGACGCTCTTCTTCCATGGGTGGAAAACGGTACATTCATACTGATCGGGGCAACAACAGAGAATCCTTTCTTTGAAGTTAACTCAGCACTTGTAAGCCGGAGCAGGATATTTCAGCTGCTCCCTCTTTCAGAAGCGGAACTTCTGAAAGCAGCTAAAATGACACTGGAAGACAGGGAAAGAGGATACGGTAAATATAACATAGAATTTGAAGAAGGCGCCCTTGAACACATAGCAGAAATTGCCAACGGCGATGCAAGAAGCCTTCTCAATGCACTAGAACTTTCAGTAGAAACAACACCTGAAAAATTCCCCCCCCCTGAGGGAGAAAAAATATTCATATCAATAGAGACTGCCGAAGAAAGCATACAGAAAAAAGCAGTTCTTTATGACAAGGAGGGGGATTACCACTACGACACAATAAGTGCGTTTATAAAATCAATAAGAGGATCAGATCCTGATGCGGCGCTGTACTGGATGGCAAGAATGATTGACGCGGGGGAAGATCCCAAATTTCTATTCAGGAGGATGCTGATCTCTGCAGCTGAAGATATCGGGATGGCTGATCCCAACGCTCTTCCTTTGGTAAATTCCGCAGCACAGGCATTTGAAAGAATTGGAATGCCTGAGGGGAATTTCTTCCTGTCTCAGGCAGCTATCTATCTTGCAACTGCCAAAAAATCAAATACAACTCTTGCTTTCTTTGATGCTCTTCAGTCAGTGAGAAACGAGAAAAACGGGGAAGTTCCCGATGACCTGAAAGATGCTTCACGCGACAAGCACAGTTTCGGACACGGGCAGGGGTACCTCTATCCACATGCATACAAAGACCACTGGGTTGCCCAGCAGTACCTTCCCGACACCCTGAAAGGACGGGTATTTTACCAGCCTGGTGAAACAGGTTATGAAAAAGAGATAAAATCAGATATTGAAAGAAAAAGAGAAGTCCAGCTTGAAGCCCATCTTGAGCGGGGAGATGACAGCCAGATTCTCACTTTCACCCCTCCGGATAAAAGAAAGGATGAATGGCTAAAAAGAACAGCAGATAACAGAAACCTGATACTGACATCAATAAGAGACAGGATTTTCAGAAAAAGCCTGATAAACAGGCACGGAAGAGTGCTTGTTGCGGGAAAAGACAGGGGGCTCCTCCTGTGGGAGGCACTCAGAAAAGCACCTGAGGGGGGCGTATGGACAGTAATCAGCGATAAGGAGGAGGTAGACTTCATAAACAGCTACCCCACCCCTCTACCGGATATGGAAAAACCAATTATAATTCCAGGAAGTATAGAAACACTTTCTACTGATGACAGCAACATTGTCCCCTTTGATACAATAGTAGGAAGAAATATCATCAGAACAGGTTCCGATGCGGAATATATATTCAGAAGCATTTATTCTCTTCTCGACAGAAACGGAATGTTCTCAATTGCAGATGTACTCCCTTCAAGAGCAACAAGGCTTTCCGAACTGATAAATACAAAATCTCTTACAGGGGAAGATGCAGAAACTATCAGAACAGCTGAAAACACGATTTATGAAAAAAACAGGAAACATGGCCTTCTTGAAAGCAATGATGTTTTTAAAATGCTGGAAAAGACCGGTTTTTCAGAAACAGGGCTCAAGGAAAAGGAATATACAGAAAACAGAATCATAACATCAAAAAATATAGAACGGTGGCTCGACCTGGAAGATACAGGCAGTTACGGTTCACAAATAAAAAAACTTATTCCGGAAGAATTATACAGCAGGATTGCAGATATATTTTATCATGAACTTGCAGACAGGGAAGTAAAATGGAGAACAGTCTACCTCTTTCTTTGGGGTTTTAAAAAGATGAGTTCTTGACAAATATTATGATTTACTACATATTACTATTACTCACGGAACAGGAGTTTTAAGCATTCAGGTTCTGTATTCATGGTGGATATAGTTCAATGGTAGAGCACCAGATTGTGGTTCTGGTTGTTGCGGGTTCGAGTCCCGTTATCCACCCTTTACTAATGCGCCCGTAGCTCAGCTGGATAGAGCGTCGGACTTCGAATCCGCAGGTCGCAGGTTCGAATCCTGCCGGGCGTAAAAACATCCAGTTTTCATTTTCAGACAGGATTCGATACGGAACTGTCGCCGAGCGATAGCGAGGAAAAGTGTAGAGGATGTTCACGCCAGACAGTGAAGTCGGCCTGTAATGAGATGACACGATGTCATCGATTGAAAGGCGAATCCTGCCGGGCGTAAAAAATCAGGCATTACTTTTTTCAAGTCCCAATACTTGAAACAACTGCAAATAATGCTTGTTTTAATCACTCCATGACAGATATCCTGTCGGGGGTACAACTTGAAAATTATTATATTTTGTATTAAAACAGGATAATAATTTTTCAATATTGGGCCGTTAGCTCAGCTGGGAGAGCAGCAGACTCTTAATCTGCGGGTCGAAGGTTCGAACCCTTCACGGCTCACTTTATTTTTGGAAAGTTATTGACTAACTTTTTGAAATAATATACATTGCGAGAGTGGTGAAATTGGCAGACACGCCAGACTTAGGATCTGGTGCCGCAAGGCGTAAGGGTTCAAGTCCCTTCTCTCGCATTAGCAGAGAAGAACACTGCAAATTAAAACCAGCGGGAGTAGCTCAGTGGTAGAGCTCCACCTTGCCAAGGTGGATGTCGCGAGTTCAAATCTCGTCTCCCGCTCATTAAAAGCGATCCAAAACGGATCGCTTTTTTTATATTAAAATTGCCTTTTTTTTGAAGTATAACTGCAGATTATGGTATATACAAAAAATAAAGGTTTTGGTATTGTAAAGCCTGTTCATTGTTAGTTTTGTTAAAACATTTTTAGGGATTTGTTTTATGACTGCAGATTAATTTCAATAATCTGTCATATGATCATGCTGTAATCAAATCCCATACAGGGCACCTGTCACCATGTATATAATTATTTTTTCCTCTGACAGGAAAATGCATAGTTTTCAAGGGTGCCGATAAATCAAATATCTAAAGAGGAAAACCGTGGTTGCTAACAAAGAGATTAAATCACTCGAAAACTCAATAGTAGAATTAACTGTAACTATTGAAAAAGACGCTGTAAAAAAAGAATATGACGAACTTCTGAAAAAATACTCAAAAACAGCGCATATCAAAGGCTTCAGAAAGGGTAAAGTTCCGGCAGCAGTACTTGAAAGAAAATACGGAGAAGGACTTGTAACAGAATCAGGATTCAACCTGATTGAAAAAAGCCTTGATGAAGTTTTAAAAGATGTTGAAAAGAAGCCTCTTCCATACTCACAGCCTGCACTGAAAGATGAAGAAAACCTTAAAATTTCACTTGATGAAGACCTTGTCTATACAGTTTCATATGAAACCTTCCCTGAAGTAAAACTCGGCGAATACAAGGGCTTTGATATCGAAATTCCTGAAGTAAAACTTGCCGCAGAAGATGAAAAAAGAGAACTCAAACGATACCAGGACCAGAACGCTGTTGTCAGCGAAAAAAGAGGCGGAAAAGTTGCCAAAGACAATGTTGTCACAATCAACTATGCAGAACTTGATGAAAATGACAATGTAATTGAAGATACAAAACGGGAAGACTTTACTTTCACAGTTGGAACAGGTTACAACTACTACAAACTTGATGACGATATAATCGGCATGAAGAAAGAAGAAGAAAAAGTAATCGAAAAAGAATTTGCCGATGATTTCGAATACAAAGAACTTGCAGGCAAAAAAATAAAACTCCAGGTAACAGTAACATCTGTAAAATCAAAGAAACTTCCCGATCTTGATGATGAACTTGCACAGGATATCAGTGAAAAATACAAAACTCTTGATGACCTGAAAAAAGATATCAAGGAAAGACAGGAAGGAATGATTGAAAACAAGCTCAAAGCTGTTAAACAGGAAAAAATGCTTGAAAAAATCATAGAAAACAGCGAAGTAGATCCTCCTGCTGCAATGATCAATGCGGAACTCGACAACCAGTGGAATAACTTCCTCTACCAGTTCGGCGGAGATGAAAACAAAGTACTTGAAATCCTTACAATGCAGAACAAGACAAAAGAGGACATGCTTGCTGAATGGAGACCTTTCGCTGAAAAAACTGTAAAAGGACAGCTCCTTATCAGCAAAATCGGGGAAGAGGAAAAAGTCGAAGCTACAGATGAAGAACTTGAAGAAGAAATCAAGTCTCAGTCTGCACAGAGCGGCATGAGCGAGGAAGACTTCAGAAACTACATAGAACAGAATCAGATGAAAGAATATGTAAGACTCAGCCTCAAAGAGAGAAAAACTTACGACTTACTCATGGAAAACTGCAAGTTTAAGAAAGGGGAAAAAATAAAATTCCTTGATTTTATTCAGACAAACTATTAATTTACTTACATGAGATATATGAATGAACAAATGAACAGCCTTGTACCGGTCGTAATTGAACAGACCGGTATCGGCGAAAGATCCTACGATATTTATTCCAGACTTCTCAAGGACAGAATAGTCTTCCTTGACGGTGAAATAAATGATATCACTGCTGATCTTGTTGTTGCACAGCTTCTGTTTCTTGAATCACAGGATCCACAGAGAGACATTAGCCTTTATATTAACTCCCCCGGCGGTTCTGTTACTGCCGGGCTTGCTATCTATGACACTATCCAGTATATAAAACCGGATGTTCAGACAATCTGCATGGGCCAGGCAGCATCAATGGGCGCACTTCTTCTTACATGCGGAGCGGAAGGGAAAAGACACAGTCTTCCTTCAAGCAGGATACTTATTCACCAGCCATGGGGCGGTGCGCAGGGCCAGGCAAAGGATATCAACATCCAGGCAAAGGAAATTATACGTCTTAAAAATCTCACAATAGATTATTTTGCAAAACACACAGGTAAACCGAGAAAAACAATTGCAAAAGATCTGGAAAGAGATTTTTTCATGTCTGCAGAAGAAGGGAAAAATTACGGTCTTATAGACAATATACTGATCAGAGGTTAAACTTCATGTCAAAAAACAGAAAAGACAATATTGCCTGTTCTTTCTGCGGAAAAGCATCCGAATCTGCAAGAAAAATAATAACAGGTCCGGGTGTTCATATTTGCGATGAATGTGTTGCAGTATGCAACCGTATTATTGAGGAAGACCTCAAGAAGACACCTGAAACCCAGACTCTTGACAAGGCAGCAAAACCTGAAGAGATGAAAAATTTTCTTGATGAATATGTCATCGGCCAGGATGCTGCTAAAAAAGCACTTTCCGTAGCTGTATACAATCACTATAAGAGAATTCTCAACAAGGAAAAACTCAACAGCGATGTTGAACTTGAAAAGTCAAACGTCCTGATAGTCGGACCTACAGGTACAGGAAAAACACTGCTTGCAAAAAGTCTTGCAAAAAAACTCAATGTTCCTTTTGCAATAGCTGACGCTACAACACTTACAGAAGCAGGATATGTTGGAGAAGATGTTGAAAACATCCTTTTAAAGCTTATCCAGAGTGCTGACAACAACATAGCTGCTGCCGAAAAAGGGATCATATACATCGATGAAATTGATAAGATATCCAAGAAAGGGGAAAATGTATCAATTACCAGGGATGTTTCAGGCGAAGGTGTTCAGCAGGCGCTTCTCAAGATAATTGAAGGTTCTGTAGCTTCAGTTCCTCCCCAGGGCGGTAGAAAACACCCCAACCAGGAAATGCTCAAGATAAATACAGATAATATACTCTTTATCTGCGGCGGCGCTTTTGTAGGTCTTGATAAGATAATAGAAGCACGTATTTCACAGCATCCCATGGGATTCGGTGCAGATGTGAAGATGACAGAGGAAAAAAGCCTTGTAGAGCTTTTCGAGAACCTCCATCCCGATGACCTTATCAAGTTCGGCCTTATTCCCGAATTCATAGGACGGCTCCCGATACAGGTTGCTCTAGAAAACCTTACAAAGGATGATCTTAAACGGATTATCACAGAGCCCAAGAATGCAATTATACGACAGTACAAGGAATCGCTGAAACTTGATGACACAGACATTGAATTTACAGATGATGCAATAGAGGCGATTGCAGAACTTGCTGTTTCAAGAAAAACCGGGGCAAGAGGCTTAAGGTCAATTGTAGAATCATTCATGATTGACCTGATGTTTGAACTTCCTTCAATCGAAGGCAAGAAAAAAATCACAATTACAAAAGAAGTTATTAACGGTGAAAAAAAGCCGGAAATTATAACAGAACTTAAATCCGCCTGATTAAGAAGGCAATATATAAGATCCCGGTTTCAAAAACCGGGATTTTTTTTGCAATAAAGCTTTTTGACTTATGATTTTCATCATATATGTCTGGCTCATCTCATATTCCTGTTCTTTGCAGATATCAGACTTCAAAAGCAGCAGAACTGAATCTTCAACTCTTCATCAGATGAAATCGACAGATTTTCTGCATCATCTCATCAGTTGACCAATAAATTGTTTTATGGTAATAAATTTCTTAAATATCACAACTAAAAGGAGCTGTTTATGGCTGTTAATCTTACCGGAAAATCACTGATTTCACTAAAAGACTATTCATATGATGAGATACGATATCTCATGGACCTTGCACATACTGTTAAAAAAGAAAGAAAATCAAATATCCGGAAACAGAGATTCACAGGCATGAGCATTGCACTTCTTTTTGAAAAAAGATCTACACGAACAAGATGCGCATTTGAAACTGCATTCGGCGAAGAGGGGGGACATCCCGTATTCCTCTCAAGTTCAGATATGCAGCTCGGTGCCAAGGAATCAATAGAAGATACTGCAAGAGTACTCGGCAGAATGTTTGATTGCATACAGTACAGGGGATTCAAAACATCCTACGTTGAAACTCTGTCAAAATATTCAGGCATACCTGTATATAACGGTCTTACAGATGATTACCACCCAACTCAGCTTCTTGCAGACCTCATGACAGTTGAAGAATATTTCGGCACACTGAAAGACAAGAAGCTGACATATGTAGGTGATGGAAGAAACAATGTCGCAAACTCGCTCCTCATAGGCTGCGCCAAACTGGGAGTAAACATAACAATAGCATCTCCAGCCTCTCTTCAGCCTGAAGAATATATTATAAAAATATCAAAGGATTTTGCTGCTGTTTCAGGGGCAAAAATAGAGACAACAGAAGATCCTGTAAAAGGGGTGGAAGGAGCTGATGCAGTTTATACCGATGTATGGGTCTCAATGGGAGAAGAAGAGAAAATAGCAGAAAGAAAAAAACTGCTCTCCCCATACCAGGTAAACAGCAGCCTGATGGCAAAAACCGGCAAGGAAACAATATTCCTTCACTGCCTCCCTGCAGTTAAGGGAAATGAAGTTACTGCAGACGTTGTTGACGGGGAAATGTCTGAGGCATGGAACCAGGCGGAAAACAGAAAACATACAATCAAGGCAATAATGCTTGCAACACTTGGCCTTGAGTAAAAACTTTTTTTATCTTGATTTAGGATATCATTGGTTATATAATTTAGGTACGTCTTTTTGGAGGTAGTCAATTGAAAAAATGGGTTATACTTCTCTCACTTGTTATACTCGCAACAGTTACATACAGCGCATGGAGTGAAAGTGTTGAGTCTGAATATTATGTAAAAACTGTACATATTCATAAAATATATCATCACAATGAAGGTTTCAGAATTGTATATGAAACACAGGATCTCAAGCTGAAAGATACATTTATACCTTACAGCTGGTTTAAAAATCCCCAGCTCCCTGAAAGCGGTCAGTGGAAAGCTGAAGTTGTTTACGGGGATATGGCTGAATATCCATACTTCAATGTATACTGGAAAAACGGGGAGTTTTCACATATAAGACTCTTTTTAAGAGCAAAGAGAACACATCCGTCATGGGGAACTCTCAAGGATCCGGACAGATATAATGACAGTTTCAATGTTGAAGCGCCTGTATTTGATTTCTGATGATTGATATAGATAGAATTAAGAAAGCCATTCTGGATGAAAATCTGTCAGGATGGCTTTTTTTTAACTTCAGGCACAGAGATCCCATATCAGACGCAGTACTGGAAATAAACCGGGATTTTATCAATTCAAGAAGCTGGTTCTGTATAGTTTTCCCGGACAGGGAAATACTTAAAATAGTCCACAGAGTCGAATCAGGCATACTCGACCACATCCCCGGGAAAACTGAATTCTACAGTTCAAGAGAAGAGCTTTCTGAAATTTTATCACAGCTGAAGGGAAACAGGATTGCCCTGCAGAGCGATATCAGCCTCACTACCCTCTCCTGCATGGACGGGGGGACGAAGGATCTTCTTGAATCAGCAGGAATAATTACAGAATCAGCAGCCCCCCTTATTCAGAGACTGCTTGGCGTTCTCGATGATAACCAGATAAAATCACATGAAAAAGCTGCAGATCTCCTTTACACTGCTGTTGAAGAAACATGGAAGCTTATAAGAGAATCATTCAGTAAAGGAAAACAGCTTACAGAAAAAAATATTGCCGATTATATACATGATTATTTCGAAAAGAACAACCTGGTAACAGAGCACAGGATACTTACAGCATTTGGGAAAAATACCTCAGACCCCCACTATGAGACAGGAAAAAACGATACAATACTTGAAAAAGAAACACTCATCCAGTTCGATATCTGGGCCAGGGAAAATAAAAAAAACAGTGTTTATGCAGATATTTCCTGGGTGGGATATACAGGTGATAAAGTCCCTGACAGATACAGAGCTGTTTTCAATACCCTGACAGATGCCAGAGACCATGCTGTTGATATAATATCATCATCCCTGTCATCAGGCTCTGATATAGCAGGCTCTGATATAGACAGGGAAGTCAGAAAAATACTCATTGATTCAGGTTATGAAAAAGGGCTGTTTCACAGGACAGGACATGCTATTGACCAGGAACTTCACGGTTACGGCGTCAATATTGATTCAGTGGAATTCCCGGATTCCAGGAAAATTCTCGAAGGCTCCTGCTTTTCTTTAGAACCGGGGCTCTACTTCAGTGACTTCGGAATGAGGACAGAAATCGACTGCTACATCAGGAACAACTCACTTGTAATATCAGGCAAAAAGCCTCAGAAAAATATACTGACTTTATAAACCAGGAAACAGGATACTAAATGAAAAATCTCATAAATTTTATTGCGGACTATGATAATTTCCATATATTCGGACACAGGGATCCGGATGCGGACTGTATCTGCAGCCAGCTTGCCCTTTCAAGTTTTCTATCAAGAAACGGGAAAAAAGCTTATCTGTACGCAGAATTACCACTTACACGGCCTGAAATATCAGACCTCGGAAGCAACTTCACAGGCAGCAGCAAAAACCTCAAAAAGGAGGGGAAAACAGCTGCAATTATTCTCGACTGCTCAACACCGGAGAGAACCGGCAGTTTTGCAGATACAGTAAGAGAATTTTCATACGCAGTTATTGACCATCACAAGACAGGTGAAATTACAGGAGATGCAGGATACATTGATCCTGACACCCCATCCACCACCCTCTTAATCTACCGGCTTATGAAAAGCATGGGGCAAAGCCCTACCAGGGAAGAGGCTGAACTGCTCTTTACAGGGCTTTGTACAGATACAGGATTTTTCAGGCACCTTGAAGAGGATTCCTCAGAAACGCTCAGAGATGCGTCAGAACTGGTAAAAACAGGAGTTTCCCCGAATAAAATATTCTACAAGATACATGGGAACAAAACACTATCATCCAGAATTCTTCTGGGAAAAATCCTCACAAGGGCCGAGAATCATTTTTCAGGAAAACTTGTAACAACATATGAAACCTACCTTGATTTCAATATCCATGAGGAAAATGAAAGAGACTCTGACCTTGTCTACCAGCTTCTGACAGCTACTGCGGGAACAGATATCATAGCATTCATAAAAGAGGAAAAGCCTGATGAATGCTCGGTTAGCCTGAGAACAATAGGGGAAACAGACCTTAGCTTAATTGCAAAAGACTTCAATGGCGGGGGCCACAGGAAGGCATCAGGATTTTCATACCCGGGCAATAAAGACAAAACAAAGGAAGCAGTAGTCAGATACTTCAGTAATCTATATTCATCCTGAAACAGCAGAATAATTCATATTTAATTTACTATCGACAACAGAATAGCTATCCGAAAATATTTACGAATGCAACTTGTCTCGCTACAGCGCTACAGGTTTACAGACCATATTAATAAATTGGAGGTATATATATGGAAACAATGAGTGCAATTCTTGTTATTGCAATCATTTACGCAATAGGTGATTTTTTTTCCTACAAAACTAAAGCAATTTTCTCAATGCTTTTTGTATCTGGTATTATTTTTCTTGTCGGATTCTGGTTTGGAATACCACTTACACTTTTTGAAGATTCAAAATTAATACCTGTTGCCATGGCTCTCATTTCAATGCTGATGGTTCACATGGGCAGTTTTATGAAGTTAAGCGATCTTAAAGATGAATGGAAAACTGTTTTAATTGCTATTTCAGCATTAATAGCTCTTGCCGCTGCTCTTTATCTGCTTGGCAGTCTTATAATAGGAAGGGAAAGAGCTTTAACTGCTGTAGGACCCATTTCAGGAGGAGTTGTAGCAACCCTTATTTTGAGTGAAGCTGTAAAAGCTCAGGGACTTGAATCTCTTGCTATTTTTGCCACTCTTTTGCTTGTAATGCAGAATTTTATAGGCTTGCCTATCGCTTCGTTCTGCCTTAAACGTGAAGGCCGCAGGATTTTGAGCAGTTTCGGAAATAACATTAATAATGACAATACTGATAATATAAAACAAATAGAATCAAATCCTGAAAAACCAACATGGAGAATATTTCCGGCATTGCCAAAGTCACTTCAGACTCCTTTCATTCTTATGACAAAAGCCCTATTAATAGGGTGGCTTGCCATGAAAATTTCAACACTTACAGGCAGAGTTATTCACCCTTTTGTTGTTGCGCTGCTTTTCGGAATCATTTTCTATGAAATCGGCTTTATTGAGCATAAAATTCTGGATAAAGCTAATTCATCAGGGCTTACACTTTTTATCCTGCTAGTGCCTATTTTTATGAGCTTGTCAAAAGCTACTCCCAAAATGGTAGCATCAATGATACTGCCAATGATGATTGCTTTCAGCATTGCTCTGCTTGGAATGGTTATTGTTTCCCTGCTGTTAAGTAAAACATTAAAGTATTCATGGGAGATGAGCCTGGCAATAAGTGTTTCATGTTTATTCGGATTCCCTGGTACTTATATAATAAGCCAGGAAGTTGCTGATGCACTTTCTGATTCAGATGAAAAAAAGGAATTTATCTTAAAAAGAATTCTTCCAAAGATGCTTGTAGCCGGTTTTACTACTGTAACAATAGCCTCTGTCATTCTCGCAGGACTGATAGTTAATTTACTGTAACAGGAGATTTGTATGGATTATAACAAAGTAATACAACTTGCCAATGACATCAGCCAGGATTTGACAGTTATTCGTCAGAAAATTCACGAAAACCCCGAATTATCCTGGCAGGAAATTGAAACTTCAAAGATAATTGAAAATGAGATGAAAAATCTGGGAATGAAAAATGTCAGGAGAGGATTTAAAGGAACAGGAAGCGGTGTAATAGCTGATCTTGAAGGCTCTAAAAAAGGGCCCTGTATTGCCCTGCGCGCCGATATAGATGCCCTGCCGATCAATGAGCAGAACAACCTTCCCTATAAATCTAAAAATGAAGGAGTAATGCATGCATGCGGACATGATGCTCATACAGCAATAATGATTGGTGTTGCCAGGATTTTATCAAAAATAAAAGATGAAATTAAGGGCAGCATACGATTCATATTCCAGCCGGCTGAAGAAGCAGGGATGGACTCAGGCGCGCCTGTAATGATTGCAGAAGGAGCGCTTGATAACGTAGATGCTATAGCTGGTCTGCATGTATGGGCAAGTGAACCTGCAGGAAAATTCGGAGTAAAAGCCGGTCCCTGCATGGCATCTGCTGATTGCTGGGAAATAACAATTAAGGGACAGGGCGGTCATGGAGCTATGCCTCATCTTGCCATTGATCCCACAGTTGCAGCAGCACAGATAATTTCGATGCTACAGACTATTGTCAGCAGGGAAATTGATCCCCTCGAAAGCACAGTTGTCAGTGTCGGAAAAGTTGAATCAGGCAATGCTATGAATGTTATTCCAGATAAAGCAGTTATTTCAGGAAATGTCAGAACAACAAAAAAGGAAACCCGAGACACAATGGAAGACCGTTTCAACCGTATTGTTAATGGTATTTCATCTGCCTTAAACTGCAAAACAGCAATTGATTACAACCAGATTTATCCGGTAACTGTCAATGATCCCATTCTTACAGACATTCTGAAACAGTCAGCTTCACAGGTATTGGGAGACGACAATTTGAAAAATATAGAAATAGCCATGGGATCAGAAGATTTCAGCTATTATGGGGAAAAAATCCCGGCAGTTTTCGGTTTTCTGGGAATCGGAGATCCTGATAAAGGAACAGATAAAGCTCACCATTCACCGCTTTTCAATGCTAATGATTCAGTATTGGCAAGCGGATCTGCAATTCTTTCATTATTTGCGCTGAATTATCTAGAAAATTGCAAGTAATTCTAAAAGCAGACGGATTATGAATTCAGTGTCCGGCACAGAAAAATATTCAGTGCCGGACTTTTTAGAATTTATCCGGTTTACATTATTATCTTTATAAAGCATGTGTTAAATTATCACAGCAGCATAACAAAACTCATAGAACTTTTCCACCTTGAAAACCAGAACACTACTCCTGAAGAAACTAAAGACAACTTACTTGAAAACTTTCTGCCCTGGATCTGTAATGAGGACGATATTAATAAATTAAGTTTCCCATACTATTAAACCGATGCTTACGAAACAGCCCATATCTTCTCTATTTTTAATTATCTGCAGAAAAATGAGATATATCACCATGACAATAAAAAGCCCTGAATACTGATGTTTCAGGGCTTTTATGACTGCTTGTAAAAACAGCAGGATCTTTAAAATATATTTTACAAAATCAGAAATTTATAATCTTCAAAACTGAATAAATTACAATTCAAAGTAATAATTTTTACTTTACAAGCTCCTCAGTCTCCATTGCAATCATAAGTTCTTCATTTGTTGGAATAACCATGATTTTAACTTCAGAGTCATCTTTGGAAATAATTCTTTCATCTCCCCTGAATTTGTTTTTCTCTATATCCATCCGTGCACCGAATATTTCAAGACCGTCACATATAAGCTCTCTTGATTCATAGGAGTTCTCACCAATACCTCCTGTGAAGATAACTGCATCAAGACGTCCTTTCATCTCTGTAGCAAGACCTCCGATGAATTTTTTACAGGCATGTGCAAAAATATTATAGGTGAGAATTGCTCTCTCATTGCCACCCCTTGCCGCTTTATTGAGATCCCTCATATCTGAGGAAATACCTGAAATCCCTTTAAAACCTGATTCCTTGTTAAGTATCCTTGAAACATCATCTGTCGAGTACCCCATATTCTCTATCATATAGAGCAGTATTGACGGATCAATATTACCTGTTCTTGTTCCCATAGGAAGACCGGCAAGAGGTGTAAATCCCATTGTTGTATCTACTGATATACCATGATTAACAGCAGCAAGAGATGACCCGTTTCCGAGATGACATGTTATGCAGTTGAATTTTTCATATTTAATTCCAAGGAGTTCAGACGCTCTTCTTGCAACATATTTATGGGATGTTCCGTGGAATCCGTATTTCCTTATTTTATGTTTCTCATAAAACTCATATGGGAGAGGATATACATATGCCTTGGGAGGCATTGATGAATGAAATGCTGTATCAAAAACCGCGACATTCGGAATACCGGGAAGTATTTTCTCAATCGCTTCAATTCCATCCAGATTATGAGGATTATGCAGAGGTGCAAGAGCAATGCACTCTTTTATAATTGATTTGATTTCAGGAGTTACAACTTCTGATGAAGTAATTTTTTCTCCACCATGAACAACTCTGTGCCCTACAGCATTTATCTCTTTTATATCATTAAGTATTCCGACACTTTTATCTGTCAATGTATTGAATATAAGCTCTATGCCATCTGCATGAGAAGATATTTTTTTATCAATTTTTACTTCTTTATCTCCATTCTTGCATGTCATGGAGCTGTCGTCATATCCAATCTTTTCAATAATGCCTTTACAAAGCAGTTCCTTTGCTTCCATGTTCCATAAGTTATATTTAATGGATGAACTGCCGCTGTTGAGTACCAGAATGTTCATTTCTACCCCCAGGATTTGTGATAAAATAAGTGATAATTTATGATGTGTAAAAACAGGAAATGCGACCGGCTCTTACGTATAAATTATATAGTAAATACATATTTTTATCAATTTAATAATTTTAAGAATAGCTGACAAATTACAAATAATTGCCAGTTATTGAAAAGATTTTATAGATAATATAAGCACAGAACATATACACATGCATCTTAAACATCCATCAGGATGTATAATGAGATGAAACCACCCCGGAAACAGCTTTATCTGAAGTGATTTTTTAGTATTTATGCGATATTTGTTTCAGCCAAAAACCTCCAGTAAAGCAGGTGGTTTGAAAGCCGCGCCCCCATAAGGTTATAAAATAAGTTTTTGACATAGCAACAAGGACTTCCCGAATGGAAGTGCCCGAAAGCGATCACTAAGTGAATTACAGGGGGCTTACGGTGCGGCAAAAGCCACACAAAAAGAAATCACATTGTATGCCCGATTCAGAAACCACCACCAGAGGAAGTTGCAAAACTTGCTTTGCAACAACGACAGAGACTTTCTCGAAGAGAAAGTGCTCGAATAATGTCAAAAACAAAGTTTTTGACATAGCGAAAGGGACTTCCCGAGGGGAAGTGTCCGAAAGCGATCAATAAGTGATTTACCAGGTGGCTTTTGCTTTAGTAAAGATATTTTGACTGTATTTTTACAAGCAGGTTTTCAAGATCTGTCCTGATTTCATCAGGTATCCTCAGGACAAAGACATCATGAATCAGCTTTTCAGCCATTTCATATTCTTTCAGATTCACACATACATAAATGAGAGCATACAGTGATTTATAATCATTACGGTTTTTAGAGAGAGCTGATTCCAGAAGTTCACGCGCCTTTTTATAATCTCTCTTGAGAATTGACAGGACACCCAGATTTCTCAAGATAGACCAGTTTTCAGGCTCATAGCGCAGAGCATTTTCAAGCGATTCCTTTGCCTGAATATAGTCATTTTTTCTGAGCCATGCGCATCCAAGTGCTTCCCATGCAGCTGCATTGTATTCATTCTTTTTCAGACAGTACTTAAGCGCTTTAATGGCTTTGTCATTTTCACCTATCTCAGTGAGAGCAATACCCATAAGACAGATTGCTTCATTATTATCAGGCTCATCTTCAAGAAACTGGTTCAGTATCTTTTTGGCATCATCAAACTGTCCGTTGGTAATTAAGCTTTCAGCAATTTCTATAATACCCATCTATTAATAAATATAATATAGTCGTTGGAAAAAGCAAATTTTTAGAATAATTATTAGGTAAGTCCTGTTCTATTATAACTCACCTTAAGGGGATGATAAAATGCACATCCAGCACACACATGCGCCAGTGTTGCAGGTACAGAGAAAAACGTCATGTTTTTCGCCTCGTTAATATCCATCCCCCCTCGTTCCTCGGGATAATAAATGGACACTCGGCATACACATGTCCCCTTGCGGGGAAAACGTCCTGTTTTTAAAAGAGCTGCCCCGGCAAAGGGCAGCAGAAAAAGGTGAAAATATTAAAAAAGATGAGGATCAGGCAAGTGCCAGCAATACTCCGGCAGCAACGGCAGAGCC
The DNA here is from genome assembly GCA_963662265.2 of Spirochaetia bacterium. Taxonomy (GTDB): domain Bacteria; phylum Spirochaetota; class Spirochaetia; order CADAEX01; family CADAEX01. The sequence goes on from CAXXHA010000015.1 coordinate 39,777, forward strand.
GATTACCCCCGCAACATTGGGTCCCATTGCATTCATCAGGAGGAAATTCTTGGGATTCTCCTGCTGGCCGACCTTCTGTACCACTCTGGCAGCCATTGGTACAGCCGATACACCTGCTGCCCCGATCATCGGGTTGATCTTACCGCCTGACAATACCTTCATCAGCTGCCCGAGACCTAACCCGGAAGCTGTTCCGATAGAGAAAGCTATAAGACCAAGCACAATTATCATTATGGTCTGTACTGTAAGAAAATGCTCAGCAGACATTTTTGATCCTACAGATACGCCCAATAATATTGTCACAATGTTAATAAGCTCGTTCTGAGCTGTTTTTGAAAGTCTGTCAACCACACCGCACTCCCTGAAAAGGTTACCAAGCATAAGCATACCGAGAAGTGGAGCAGATGCAGGTATTACAAGTGCAGAAACAATACATGTTGCAACAGGGAAAATAATTTTTACCCTCTTGGAAACTTCCTTTACTTCAGACATTTCAATCTGTCTGTCTTTTTTAGTAGTAAGAGCCTTGATTATAGGAGGCTGAATAAAAGGCACTAATGCCATATATGAGTAGGCAGCTACAGCAATCGGACCTAAGAGGTGGTCTGCAAGTTTAGATGTCAGATATATAGCTGTAGGACCGTCAGCTCCCCCGATAATAGCTATTGAACATGCTTCTGCAAAATCAAATCCAAGTGCCTTTGCACCAAGCAGAGTACCGAAAATACCGAACTGTGCTGCAGCACCAAGCAGGAATGTCTGCGGTTTTGCAAGTAGCGGACCGAAATCAGTCATAGCACCTATACCCATGAAGATTATCGGAGGGAAAATACCCACTTTAACACCATAGTAGAAGTAGTAGAGCAGTCCGCCGTCCTCAAGAAGACCTGTCATCGGAATATTTACAAGGATTGCTCCGAATCCGATGGGAACAAGCAGAAGCGGTTCATACTGCTTTGCAATACCAAGGTATATGAGTGTACAGCCTACTGTAATCATTACAAGGTGCTGCCATGTAAGTTCAACAAATGCTGTGCTTACAAGGAACTCGTTTATCAGATGAAAGATACCCATTCAAGTTCCCCCTTAAGCCAGTTTAAGTATTGGCTGGTTTTCTTTTACACTGCTGCCCGGAGCAAGATAGATTTCCTGAACTGTTCCTGCAGTGTGTGCAAAAACCTCAATATCCATTTTCATTGCTTCCATTATTACAACAAGCTGATTAGCCTCAACAGCAGATCCTTTAGCAACTTTCACTTCTTTGATAGTACCTGTCATAGGAGCAACAAGATCGCCTGCGCCTGCTGATGGAGCTGCCGCAGGGGAAGCAGCCGGAGCTGCTGCAGGGGCTGCGGCTGCTGCTGCCGGCTTAGGCCTCAGCGCTTTTCTTTCCCCTTCAAGGAGAGTTACAGTATAGTTTTTACCGTCTCTTGTAATTACAAGATCATCTCCCTGTCTTTCAACTTCTACATTATATTTAGTTCCCTGGAACTCAAAATTTATCTTCTTTTTCATCATTATACTCCTGAGAATGTTTTCTGAACCCGTGGAGTAACAACCCAGGGATCTGATTTTTCATTTGCTGAATACTGCCATGCAAGAGCTGACCGGGGAGAATCCTCCTCTTCAAGATAAGCAGCTACTGCTGCTGTAATCCAGTCGGTATCATCAGCTTTTTCTGATTTATTATCAGAAGAGGATTCAACAACAGTTGTAGCCGGCTGTGCAGGTTTATCATCAAATAATCTCTTGATAAGAACCATAAATAAGCACAGAAATCCCAGAAAACAAAAAACTATTGTAATACCCAGAATTGCCGACAGCACAGTATAACTATAAGCTTCTATATTCATTATCCATCTCCGCTTTTTTAAAGAGGTACATTTCCATGCTTTTTAGCAGGTCTGTCTTCTCTCTTTCTCTGGTGCATTTCAAGTGATCTTATAAGTTCAATTCTTGTGTATTTAGGATCAATTACATCATCTACATAACCGTAACCTGCAGCAATGAAAGGATTCATTACCTCCTGTCTGAACTCATCAATCTTCTCCTGTCTCTTGGCAGCAGGATCATCAGCTTCATTGATATCTCTTCTGAAGATAACATTAGCAGCACCTTCAGCACCCATAACAGCGATTTCTGATGTAGGATAAGCAAGTGTTCTGTCATATCCGAGCTGCTTTGCAGACATTGCAATAAATGCTCCGCCGTAAGATTTTCTGATAATAAGTGAAATCTTGGGAACTGTAGCTTCAGCCATTGCATAAAGGATTTTAGCACCGTGTCTGATAATACCGCCATGCTCCTGGGAAACCCCTGGAAGGAATCCGGGTACATCGACGAGAGAAATGAGAGGAATATTGAAAGCATCACAGAACCTGATAAATCTTGCACCCTTGTCAGATGAGTTTATATCAAGAGCTGCTGCAAAAACCTTGGGCTGGTTCGCGAAAATACCGACTGTTCTGCCGTTAAGTCTTGCAAATCCAACTACAATATTCTTGGCATAATCCTCATGTACTTCGAAGAAACTTGCTTCATCAAAAACTTCATTTATAAAATCCTTGATATCATAAGCCTTGTTTGATTCTTCAGGAAGAAGATCATAAAGGCCTTCAGTTTCCCTGTCTACAGGATCGTTAGTAGGAACAACAGGAGGCATTTCCATATTATTTGAAGGAAGATAGCTTAAGAGTTTTCTAACACCCTCAATACATGCTTCTTCATCAGGATATCTGAAATGAGCAACACCGCTTTTTGCGCAGTGAGCAGCAGCACCGCCGAGTTCAGCATGACTGATCTCTTCCCCTGTTACAGCCTTGATTACATCAGGACCTGTAATATACATGTTACTGATACCATCAACCATGAAGATAAAGTCAGTAATAGCAGGTGAGTAAACAGCACCGCCGGCGCAGGGACCCAGGATTACAGAAATCTGGGGTATAACGCCTGAAGAAATTGTATTGTTTCTGAAGATTTTACCGTATCCGCCGAGTGAAAGAATACCTTCCTGTATTCTTGCTCCGCCAGAGTCATTTACCTGAATAAAAGGTGTACCGTTCTGAAGTGCAAGAGCCTGAGCTGCTGCAATTCTTTCAGCGTGCATTTCACCAAGAGAACCGCCGAGTACTGTAAAATCCTGTGAAGAGAAAAAAACCTGTTTTTCGCCGATTTTTCCACTTCCTGTTACAACGCCGTCTCCGGCAAATTTTTTCTTATCAAGACCAAAATTACCTGCACGTCCGGTAATGTATGTTCCGTCTTCAACAAAAGAACCTTCTTCTACAAGCAGATTTATTCTTTCCCTTGCAGACATTTTTCCTTTTTCATGCTGAGCAGCAATTCTTGCTTCTCCTCCGCCAGCCATGGCTTTTGCCTGCATATCTTTAAATCGCTGCATTGCTTCCTTATTACCCACTTCAACCTCCTGTTAGGTACTACAACACAAAACATTGTTTTATTCATGTCAGAAAAAAAATATTCAAATTATTACAACACAAATATATAGATTTATCCAGATCATTTAAATCACAAAAACCATTATTTCAAATAATTTTTTTTATATTTTGGATAACCTGAGGTTAGGATTTGAATTATCTTAATATCTGACAATATAATCAATGATCTTTTGTCAGATATTCAGGCATTTTGATGAGAAATATTTATTTTTCCCTGTTTTTTTGACATCATCGATTTTTTTTCATTGAAAAACCCGATTATATCCGGGAGTCATTAAAATTGAGGTTGAAAAGTTGTCACCATTTTATTTATTCATAAAATCGAGACATAAAAAATAATCAATAATAAAACAGAGGAGACAAGACAAGTCTTTTTTACATACAGAATTTGTTTCTCATTAAAATATTCATTACAAAAGTCAAACAATATGATAAACAGGAATTATTAACTTTTTTTTCTGCAAACCGGATTTTATATAACTTTAAGAATAATAAATCAGCCGTAATTTGTCCTGAAATCTTCAATAAGTTTCCGGCTGATACTTCCGTGAGGAGGGATTTCAGGCATTTCATCCTTGCCGTACCAGTCTGCATGACCTATCTCAACATCATCGACAATTATTTCACCTGATTCATGTTCTGCTGTAAACCCGAGCATAAGCGAATGTGGAAAAGGCCATCCCTGGCTTCCGAAATACTTTATATTTTTAACTCTTATACCCACTTCCTCGAAAATTTCCCGCCTTACTGTCTCTTCAAGCGACTCGCCTGCTTCGACAAATCCGGCAAGTATACTGTACCTGCTCCTTCTCGGGAATCTTTTATTCTGAGCCAGAAGAAGCTTCTGACCTTTTCTGACTGCGACAATAACAGCGGGGGAAATCACAGGGTAATGGATCTGGGAACATTCACTGCATATTTTAGCCCTCTCAGTATCGGAGAATTTGAGTCTTCCGCCGCAAGAAGGGCAGAGCTTCCAGGTGGAATGCCAGTTCTTGATATGAAGGGCTCTGAGAGCGAGGGCAAAGAAATCTTCACCGGCAAAGGGAAGCCACTCCCTTATATTTCTGTATTCATGTTCTGCCATTCCGCAGCAGTTGTTAAGAGGTTCCTCTTCATCAGATGCTTCACAGACAAAAAGATTTTTACCGTCAAGCTTTCCGAGATAGATATCAGAGCCTTCCAGAATTTTAATACCGATTTCTTCAGGATGCCTGATAAGGGGAAGGCTGAAATTTTCATTGCCTCCCGGAAGGAGAAGACTGGCATTCCTGTAGACAAACCAGTATCCTTTCTCCTCTTTGCTGCTGCACACTATTCCGCTTTCAAAAATCATCTTAACCTCTTCTCCCCGGCAAAAGTATATCTTCCCTGCCGCTGCTGTTTTTTTATATTATTCAAAATTATTCACATATGTATTTTATATATATGTGATTTCAGGCACACAGCTTTTTTACTGCTTTTAAAACATATCAGAAAATTACCGGAAAACCGGTAACTTGCAATAATACATAATCAGTATTCCATCCGGTCATACAACCTGTATATCCCCGAAAAGACACTATTCGGGAACAGCAAAAAAATAACTGCTCCTTATCAGCACTCCCGGCTTTTTTCCTTTTCAAGAACTGAAACCATTGCCTGAAGCACCTCGACAGCATCTCCTGTCACAGCCACATCAGCAATCTTCATGATAGGGGCATCAGGGTCCCTGTTGACTGCAACAATGTATTCACATGACTGCATACCTACAAGATGCTGTATCTGACCCGAAATTCCGCATGCAATATAACACTTAGCCTGTACAGTCTGGCCGGTCTGCCCTATCTGATATGAATAGGGGACCCAGCCTGCATCGACAGCGCCGCGGCTTGCAGCAGGGGCGCCTCCTGCAAGGGAAGCAAACTTTTCAAGAACTTTGAAGTTCTCAGCATTCCCCATGCCCCTTCCTCCGGAAATTATAAATTCAGATTCCGCAATTGAATGGACAGATCCGGATCTCTTCTCAGAAGAGAGAATCTTCTTTAAAAGTGCATATTCAGAATCAACAGGTGCTTCAGTTGTTATTTCAGGACCTTTATATTCCGCACCATTATTCATCTTATCGATAATAAAATTTTTCATCACTCCGGGCCTTACAGTTGCCATCTGCGGCCTGTGCTTCTCACTTTTGATAGTGGCAATTATGTTGCCGCCGAATGCCGGGCGGGTCTGAAGAAGGTTCCCGCTTCCCTTTTCAATATCAAGAGATGTACAGTCTGCAGTAAGACCTGCATCAGACAGGACTGCAACACGGGGAGCAAGAGACCTGCCGTGTGCGGTTGCAGAAAAAAGAACTGTCTCCGGTTTATACTTATCAATCAGCCGCTTTATAAGGGCGGATTCAGCCTCATCATGGAATCCTGAAAATTTCGTATCATCAGCAACTATCACCCTGTCTGCATAGAAAAACTCACTGCTGTAATCGGCCTTTCCTCCGAGATCACCAGCAACAATAATCCAGAGTTCTGAGCCCCGTATATCTGCAAGCAGCCTCCCCTTTCCCGCAATCTCATGGGTAACAGGGTTTATTGCACAATTTCCTGAAACTCCCCTGCTGTCTGTTTCCGCGACAACCCATATGTTCCTGTAACTGCTGTAATCTTCCGGATTAATTATTTTCAACTTAAAGACTCCTCAAATAGCTACTCAATTATCATTTTTTCCTTAAGAAAATCCATTATCTTCAAAGATACAGTTTCTGTATCACCTTCAATCTTCATAATATTATTGTCCCTCGGGGGGGGGAGAGCTGTCTTTACAACCCTTGTAGGTGAACCGTCAAGACCTATAAGTGATTCATCACAGTCAATTGAATCAAAATCCCATATATCAATATTCCTGTTTCTTGCGGCAAGCATCCCTTTGAGTGTTTTAAGACGAGGCTTATTAATATCTTTCACAACAGTTATTACAGCCGGCATTTCAAGGACAACCCGGTCGCTGCCATGCTCATCCATCCTCTCTGCAGTAAAAATCCCATCTTTCTCATCAAGAGAAGAAACATACGCCGCCTGGCTCCATCCAAGGTGAGCAGCTATACCGGGACCTACCTGTGCAGTATCTCCGTCAATAGCCTGCTTTCCGCAGATAACAAGATCAACACTGCCGATTTTCCTGACAGCTTCTGAAAGGATGTAACTTGTAGACCATGTATCAGAACCTCCGAACTTCCTGTCGGAAAGAAGGATTGCCCTGTCGGCGGAAAGAGAAAGAGCATCTTTAAGTATTTTCCCGGCCTTTGAAGGCCCCATGGAAAGAGCTGTAACAGTACCACCGAATTTTTCCCTCAGGAGAAGAGCCTCTTCAAGCGCATATGAATCATATGGATTTATTACAGATTCAATCCCCTCTCTTTTCAGCCTCTTGGTTACTGGATCAATGGATCCGCTGCTCCCAGCCGGGACCTGTTTCATGCAGACAACTATATTCATGGGTCAATAATAATGTTATTGGATTTTTATCTCAAGGAGTCTGGATGTAAATAGGAATTAATATTGGCTTTTTCAAGTTCAATGCTGTGATACAAATCCTGCTGCCTGATAATAAAATGGAAGGGATATTACAGATTTAATCAGTAAGAAAACGGCAGGAAATTTAATAAAAATTTAAGCAGAGAGAATATCCAGAAGAAAATAATTATTGATAAACAGGGGAACTTGCAATAAAGAACCTGTTTTACCATCTGCTGAGGCGGTTTTTAAGCTGTTTATCAAAGATACTGCTTGTAATCAAATTTCCCGGGAATAAACAGATCACTCACGCAGTCTATAGCATAGTCATCAGTCATCCCCGCAATATAGTCAAGAACAATATTTGCATTTGATTTTTCCTTTTCAGTGTAAAAATCCTTCATTTTAAAAAGAAAATCCCCAAAACGGTCCATCAGCATATTCTTCTCATCTTTATACCGGTCAGTATCAAAGCCATACTTGTCAAAGGTTTCTGAAAGATAATTCCACAGAGTCCTGATAATTCTTTCTATAAACTGGTGATACTTTATAAGCGGATTGCTGTTATAGATATTGGCATAATTGAATTTCTTGAGTGTAAGCATTGCCTCATAGACATCATCTGAAAAACCGACAATCCCCTCTTTTTCCGCAAACGCTATGACATCCCTTACAAGGGTATCAATCATCTCGCTGTTTCTTTTGCCCAGAACTCTGGTAACAACAGGTGGAATATCTTCCCGTTTTACAATCTTCAGATGTATGGCATCTTCAAGATCCCTTCCAAGGTATGCAATCCTGTCGCTCGCCCTTACAACAATACCTTCCCATGTTGAAGGATAATTCATCCTCCCCTCAAGATAGGATAATTTCTTGACCTTGAAATCAGGTTCATAAACCTTTTCAAAGACCTCTCCACAGTGATTGAGAATACCATCCCTTACCGCATATGTAAGGTTAAGCCCCCTGCCGTAGTTTATGAGACTGTCAACAACCCGGAGGGAATACCCCTCATGCCTGAAACCTCCCTGATCTGCCATGATTTCAGATACTATATGCTCACCTGTATGGCCGAAAGGGGTGTGCCCTAGATCATGCCCGAGGCTTATTGCCCATGCAAGGTCAGGGTCAAGAGAAAGAGCCTTGCAGATTGTCACAGACACTGTTGCCACATGCATTACATGCTCAATTCTTGTGCAGATATGGTCATTTTTTGGGGAAAAGAAGACCTGGGTCTTATGCTTGAGTCTCCTGTAGGGATAGGAGTGTATAATTGCAGTGATATCCCTGAAGAAATACCCCCTCATATCCTCAGTCCTGGGATATTCCCTTCTTACAAGTTCATCCATTGAGAGTCTGTTTTCAAGCATATTACTATCCCCCTGTTATAATAAAATATAACACATATACTGCGACATCTGAAATTTAAATAGGTTTTAAAAATATCTACCTGATATAACATAATTCATACTTTGCAACTTCAGATATTAAGAATGATTATATATCATAAATGTATTAAGCTTATTTAACTGATAAAATACAGCTGAAATAGATATTATGACTTTTGTATTCAGATAAGAAAAAAGGTATTCCGCATGAATTCACACAGAATACCCTTTTATATATCAGTTTTTAATTGTCTTTTTTCAGTTTAGAGAGTAAGCGCTCCTGTTATACCGATGTTATTGGCAAACCCTGTTCCGTCGAAGTAGTATGTGAACGGTATATCAATCTTAAGCGGGCCGAGAGCGAAGCCTAGTCCAAACATTGCCCTGAGCTTGATAAAGTCAACGCTGCCTGAGCCTTCGTCGATAGCTACTTTTACTGAGCCAGGAGTAGTTTCTACAGTACCTGGTAATGCTGGATTAATATTAGTAATATAAGTATTTCCATCAGCACTCAATGCAATTTCAGAACTGCTTGCAAGATTAAGATCAGCACCGAGACCGAAGTTGAGGTTTGCTATCCAGAGAAGCCTGATACCGGATAAAATATCAATCGGCATCTTGAGCCCGCTGGATGTGATTTCAGCATTAAGAGTCGGATCAAGTACAAGTGTAGCATCTCCGGGATTAACAATTGTGATAGAAGATTTTTGCTCAGGAACATCAATTGTCATATCAGCAGTTGAATTGTAATAGATAAAACCAGATCCAACCTGAAGACCTCTCCACTTGATAACGCCTATAGAAAAAGGATCTACAAGCTGGTAGTTTGCAAGGAGTCCGAAGTTGAATGAATCATATTTTATATCATCTGTATCTACACTGAATTTACCAACCTTCGCAGAAAGGAAAAGCCCATCAAGGAGAAAGCTTGAATTAAGCCCCACACTAAGAGTAAGCGCCTGGAGTCCTGCCCCAAAATATGTATCTCCCTCACTTTCAAGCTGGGATACATAATCTCCTATTGCATCAAGACTTGAACCGGGAGCCTGAAAACCAACCATTGTACCAACAGCAATGGTAAGGAATTTGTATCCCATAAGCCCTCTCTGGTTGGCACCGTCTGCAGCGTAGGATGCAGCATTGCCGAAAGCTTCTGCCGCCTTATCCATGTTATCAAATTTTGAGAGATCTGTTTCTGCCTGAGTAATAAGTGGTGTAAGAAGCGCATCTATTCCAGCAACGGGTGTACTATTATAAGTCAGTGTTGGAGCTGTAGCAGTCACATCCGCAGCAAATACACCGGCTGAACCTATAAACAGAAGAGCCATTAAAATAATTAAAAACCTTTTCATTATAAAATCCTCCAAATAAAGATGAGGCATAATGCCTCACGATTTCAGTGAAAACAAGTGACAGAACCAGCAATATGCACCTGTATGTCTAATAATAAGGTATTATACCCTATAAAACAAATTTTTCCACATTTAGTTACGTGAAAGATGCTTTTGAACCGGCTTTTTTTGTGCGGTGATATTGAAACAGGGTCGATAATATATATACTGATTGCATATCTGCCGGGAAATCAGCATTTTAATCAAATCACTGAAAACGGCAGGAACAGATGTCAGTGCCTTTTTATATTATAATTTGAAACGGAGTGCAGTATGAAGTGCGGATTTTATCAGTTTAATCCAGAGTTCGGAAACCCGGAAAAAAACCTTGAAACTATAATTAATACACTTTCCGGTGTCGATACAGACCTTGCAGTTCTTCCCGAACTCTGCCTTTCAGGCTACCTTTTTCTCGAAAAAGAGGAAGTCAGGAAGATGTCAGAACCGGTTCCAGGCCCTTCAACTGAAAAACTTTCTATACTCTCAAAGAAAAAAGATATGGCTATTGTCATCGGCATGGCAGAAGAGGATAACGGGGAATACTACAACAGTGCTGTACTGATCACTCCTGACGGAGATATTCACTCATACAGGAAAAACCACCTGTTTCATGAGGAAAAGCTTTTCTTCAAAAAAGGAAACAACGGATTTCCGGTATTTCATGTAAAAGGTGTAAAGGTTGGTCTTCTTGTATGTTTCGACCACATGTTTCCTGAATCTGCAAGAACACTTGCCCTTCAGGGTGCGGAAATAATCTGCCACCCCTCCAACCTGGTACTCACAGGCAAGGCACAGATTACTACAAGGTCAAGAAGCATTGAAAACAAGGTATTCTGGATCCTGGCAAACAGGTGCGGAACAGAAAACAGGGGAGAAAAGTCACTCTCCTATTCAGGGTGCAGCCAGATTTCTGATCCTGACGGAAGGATAATGATTCAGGCGGGGGAATTTGAAGAGGGATTCTACTGTGTTGAAATTAATCCTGAACTTGCAAGAAACAAACAGATAACTGCTCTCTGCGATGTATTCAAGGACAGAAGGACAGATATCTACCTCCTGCAGTAAATACCGGTAATTATCCGCCGATACTGCAGAAAAACTGTTTAAAGATTTCTTCAGACCAGAGATATCAGTAAAAATTGACAAACACATCTTATTCCATGCAAATAATCTGCATAGTTATCAAATTATAATGTTTAATAATTTCTGGTAAAATGCTATAAATAAGCAGTTTTCAGCTTGAGAAAATATAAACATATACTACTTTTTTCTGCATTCAGATATTTTACGGCAGAAACAGTATGGAGAATATTCATGGAAAAATACAAGGCAGTACTTTTAATAGGAGCAACCGGCACCGGGAAAACACCGTTCGGGCAGCAGCTTGAGACACAGAACCTCTGGGGAAAGAGGTATCATCATTTTGATTTCGGGCAGCAGCTGAGATATGCAGCTGAAGGAAGACATAAAATTCTGTCAGAGGAAGATGTTGACAGGATCAGTTCACTGCTGAAGACAAACTCTCTTCTTGAAGACAGTGATTTCCATATTGCTGAAAAACTGCTGAAACAGTTTGTGGAGAATAATACTGTATCTCCGGAAAACGATGTAATTATTCTAAACGGCCTGCCAAGGCATACAGGTCAGGCAGATGCTCTTGCATCAATTATTGATATCCACCTGGTTATTTATTTTGCAGCTTCAGCTTCAATTATTAAAGACAGGATCGCTTATAATTCCGGAGGAGACCGGACTGACAGAACAGATGATTCTATAGAAGAAATTGAAAACAAACTTGTAATATTCAGGGAAAATACGCTTCCTCTTATAAGTTATTATAAAAATTATGATAAGACTGTTCTTGAAATTGAGGTTGATATAGATACAATTCCTCTTTTTATTATTCAGGAACTCAAATCAATGCCGCCTCTTATCTAGCAGATAATTACTCTGATTAAATAAACCGCCTTTTACACAGGGCGGTTTTTTATTACAAAAATGTTTCAGCTGCTACCTGTCTAATTACTTATTATTCGACACTAATTTCATGACCCGGATAAAATAATTGATATAAATTCAAGTGGTTTTATCAGAAAAAATACTGCTTAATTTTCTTTAATACCTGAAGGAATAAAAGTCTATTGTAAACCGGACATTTATTCTTTTTTAAATATGTCAGGAATATAAAATTATCTCATACTGAACTCGCAGCCGCAGTATCCCTGCCTGTAAAGATCATATTCCCTGGAAAGCTCTATACTTCTCTTGAACCCCTCTTTTTTCTTGAAATCATAGGGGAGAAAACCCGGGTACTGAGATCCTTTTTCAAAAATTATTTTTGATATTTTATGAGGACTTATAGTCAGAGTTGTGGTGAAATTTTCTATTTCAAGAGTTTTTTGCCATGGCAGCTGTACGGGAAAGAGCATAATTGAAACAGATGCTGCACCGCTTCCCTTTTTCAGGTTCATTCTCATAGCCGCTGACAACACTGAGCCATCTGGAATGATCATAATCATCAACAAATATGGGTATGTTATATACTGCAGAAAGCTTTTTTACAGATTCAAGCCTCTTTTCAAATTCAGCTTCAGTATTAATGTTGGAATTACTAAAAAAAAGGGTTACTTCCTTTTCTTCAAGAAGTAACCTTTCTATTGATGCTGAACCGCATGGCGCACAGCAGATATGAAGAAGTATCTTTTCCCTGCTACTCACAGCGATCCGCTATTTCCGCCCAGTACTGTTCTTTTTTTTCAACAAAATTATATGAACCATCTTCAGCTTCAAATTTATCCTGAATTTCACGGTCAGCTTCATGTTTGCATTTTTTACAGATATGTTTATCTTTTACTGTAAAATAATTTTTCCCGTGGTCAGGACTATTTATCATTTTCTTACACATATCGCATGATATATACTGCATAACTTACTACCTCTTAAAGTAAATATTATATCATCAGCGATTTATTGTCGATAATTTTTTTAACTTAAATCTGATATAATTTATTATACGGGAAATATTTTCCTTATATTTTATACAGGTACATTATCATAAAGAGATGTATAATAAAGACTGAACAGCAGATATAAAACTCAAGGGACATGATGATAATAAACAGCGGAAAAACATATATTATTGCAGAGGCGGGAACTTCACACGGCGGGGATATAAGAAAAGGGTACGAGCTTATTGAAAAGGCAAAGGAGGCAGGAGCCGACTGTGTGAAATTCCAGATTGTGTTCGCGGATGAGATAATTCATCCCGATTCAGGTCTTGTTGATCTTCCGAACGGAAAAACAGCTCTTTTTGATGTATTCAGGGGACTTGAAGAGGATTATACATTTTACTGGAACCTGAAAAACCACTGCATTAAAACAGGAATAGATTTCCTTGCAACACCGTTCGGTCTTAAAAGCGCATCACTCTTGAAAAAGCTTAACCCGGATGCTGTAAAAATCGCATCCCCGGAGCTCAACCACTACCCGCTTTTGCAGGAAATATCATCATGGAACTGCCCTGTTATTCTCTCAACCGGTGTATCAACAGTTTCTGATATAGAAAAAGCGCTTTCAATCACAGGCACAGAATCATACCTTCTTCACTGCATAACAAGCTACCCTGCCCCGGAGGAGGAATACAACCTGAAGCTGATAAAATCACTTTCCGCCCTGTTCGGAGTAAAAACCGGCATATCAGATCATTCGAAAGATCCTCTTCTGGTTCCTGTGCTTTCGACTGTAATGGGCAGCAGGATTATTGAAAAACATATAACACTATCAAACACTACAGACGGCCTTGATGACAAAATCGCTCTCGATGGTGAGAATTTCAGAATAATGACAGAAGGGATAAGAGAGGCTGAACAATCAGGGTCTGATCATGCATTAAAAAAGCTTGAAAGAATCTACGGAAAGGAAAAGATTGATAGAGTATCAGGAACAGGCGTAAAGAAGCTTGCAGATTCTGAATCAGAAAACTACAGAACAACAAACAGGTCGCTTATTACAGTCAGGGAAATAAGGAAGGGGGATGTTTTTGATACAGAAAATACAGCTCTTCTCAGAAGTGAAAAAAATATTACACCCGGTCTTCCGCCGGATTTTTATGAATTGATTCTAGGAAAAAAAGCAGTTTCCGATATAAGATCAGGAACCGGTATTGATTTCAGCCACTTTATTCCATGATCATTGAGTGAATAGTTAAACCGCAGAAGCCTTAATTACCAGATTAATATGAAAGCGCGAAATATTTAATGCTGTTATTCCATATGCCTTTTACCACTCGGGAACATTTGTCATCTTCCGGCCGTGAACTTCAATAGTGTCCTGAATAATTATCATTCCCCGCTTATCATACTTCCTGACTATCTCCTTGAGACGGACCGCCTCCTTGACAGTCGCAACTGTGTAAAGCATCTTGGCACTCTGGCCTGAGCCGGCTCTTGTACCGTCCAGGACTGTAATACCCTTATGAAGCTCCTCCCTGATAATTGAAATAAGCTCGCTCCACTTATCTGAAATTATATAAACAACACGCCTCTTACTGAGTCCTGTAACAACAAGGTCCATAATTTTTGATGATACATAGAGATAAATAAGGGTATAAAGTGCATCATCAGGTGTAAAAATGTATCCTGTGAAAATAAGTACAAATACATTGAATCCGAGAACAGTCTTGCCGATCCGGATTGAAAAACGATTCATCAGAATAACTGAAAGGACATCTGATCCCCCTGCAGACCCCTTTGATTTCAATACAATCCCTGTTCCGAGACCGAATATGATTCCTGCAAGAATAGCTGAAAGAATTTTATCATGTACGCCGATTTCAATTTTCACAAAATTAATCGCAAGTGTAAAGCATCCCATTCCGAACAGGCTGTAGAAAAAAAACCTCTTCCTGACAAAGACAAAGGCTGCAATAAATATAGGTATATTTAACAGAAGGAGAATAACAGAAAGATTTGATGATTTCAGGATATAGTGAATCACAATACCGAGACCTGTAATTCCACTGCTGACAAAATGATGGGGAATAAGAATCCCGTTTATAGCGACAGAACAGATAAGAGTTCCGGTAATAATAAGAAGCATATTTTTAAAAATATCTAAAGCAGTATCTTTCATAAGCATCTCCTTTTATATATCTGATATTTCAATATGTTAAAAATCAGGATATTCAATATAACAGTCAAAACAATGGGTGGCTACTGCCAGATGAATAATAAAATTATTTTGTTCATTATACCAGACACTCCCTGAAGCAGGAGTTCTATTTTCCCGGTAAACTTTTTCATGGCATTAAATCAGGAATGCACAGATATTCATGATGATTTTCTTAACTCAGCAGCTGAAAAATATTTCAATGTAAAATACCTGTTCCCGTACCAGAGACTTATTATATCCAATATACTGGAAATCACTTCCAAAACTGAAAATGATTTCCCGAAAGGGCAGATTGTAATCCTCCCGACAGGGGCGGGAAAATCATTATGCTTCATGCTGCCTTCCCTGCTTATAGAAAAACCTACACTCATTATTTTCCCGCTCCTCAGCCTTATGGCAGACCAGAAGAGGAGACTTGATGAGGCTGGTATTAAAACAGCAGTTATAAAGGGAGGACAGGAGAGGAAAGAACGGGAAGAGATATTCAGGGGGATAGAATCAGGAAGATACAGGGTGATTCTCACAAACCCGGAGACTCTTTCAAGGGAGGAAATACTCACCTTTTTCACTCCGGCAGAGGGAAAACCGGTAATAGGCCATGTTGTTATTGACGAGGCGCATACAGTTTCAGAATGGGGTGATTCATTCAGAAGCGCATATCTTGCAACCGGCAATATAATAGAAAAGATAAACCCCGATGCAGTAACAGCGTTTACAGCGACAGCATCAGAAAGCATACTGAAACGGCTGAAAGACATTATTTTCAGGAACAGCCAGATAAATATTATTTCAGCAAATCCAGACAGGACAAATATAAGATACAGTGTTGTGAAATCTGTTTCAAAAACACATGATATAATTTGGCTTGCAGAAAAAGCTGAAAAGCCGGCAGTAATTTTCTGTTCAAGCCGGGTATCGGCGGAACTCACAGCACAGATTCTGGTACGAAACAGCTCCCTGAAAGAAGTCAGGTTCTACCATGCCGGGCTTGAAAGCGATGAAAAGAAAAATATAGAGAAGTGGTTTTTCTCATCAGACAGCGGAGTACTTTCAGCGACTTGCGCTTACGGCCTGGGCGTCGATAAATCAAATATCAGAACTGTTATCCACTATGAGCTTCCCGGATCTGTTGAATCCTACCTGCAGGAATCGGGAAGAGGAGGCAGGGACAGAAAAGAAGCCAGGGCTATTGTTCTCTTTTCTGAAAAAGACAGGAAAAGACTGGAACTTTTTAAGTCTGAAACAGAGAAAAAAAGATACCTTAAACTGCTTGAATTCGCTGAAACAGAGAATAAATGCAGACGGAATATCCTGCTCAGGGCTCTTTCCGAGGAATCTGAAACAGATTTCTGTGAAGGTTGCGATATATGCAACAGAACATACAGTCCTTACGCAGAGGGCAGAACTCAAATAATCAACCTGGTAAAAGAAAACAACAGGACTCTTACAGAAAAAGAAGCTGTATCAATACTGGCAGGTTCTGAAAATGCTTTCGGCAGGGCAGATTTAATAAACCAGTCAGCTTTCTACGGGAACCTGTCAGGCTGGACTGAAGAATCGATAAAAGAGGGAATCGGATCACTTGTAAAAGAGGGTGTTATTACAAGGGGGCGCTGTTTATGGAAAAATCATCTTATTATTTCAAAACAGAGAAGGAAATAAAGTTTAAATCATGCTCCATTTCCCCCCGAATTTACTTTACTGAGATATTTGTGTTAAAGTACTTATATGGAAGTAACGTTTTTAGGAACAGGGACATCTCACGGAATACCTGTGGTTGCCTGCGGCTGCAATGTCTGCAATTCAGATAATATAAAAAACAAAAGATACAGATCTTCTATCTATATAAAAACTGATCACAGCAGAATTCTGATTGATGCTGCAACAGAATTCAGGCTTCAGGCAATCAGGGAAAATATCAACTTTCTGGACTTTGTACTGATAACACATGCCCACGCAGACCATGTCCACGGACTTGATGACCTCAGAACACTTTCAAGAAAGAAAAAACTTAATGTCTACGGCAACAGAGATGCAGTCGCAGATATGGAGCAGAGATTCAGCTATATTCACAGGGCAATCCAGAAGGGGGGAGGAATTCCCGATATAGATTTCATTACACTTGATACCCCTATTCACCACTGCAGTGAAACAGGAAGACAAACAGCATCAGAAGAGGTTGGAAAAAACAGCAAATACTCAGATTCAGGCGATATTATAATCCCCATACCTGTAAAACATGGAAAACTCGATATTTACGGTTACAGAATAGATAACTTTGCCTATATAACAGACTGCAGCCACATACCGGAAGGATCAATGAAACTTCTTGAAGGAGTGGAAGTTCTCACACTCGGGGCGCTCAGATACAGGGAACATATAACCCACTTCACGATAGACCAGGCAGTCAGTATAATAAAAAAAACCGGCGCAAGATTCGGATATCTGACCCATTTCTGCCATGATATTGAACATGAGAAGCTGAAAAAAGAACTCCCCTCAAATATCAGACCTGCTTATGATTCAATGAAGATTTATTTGTAAGATATAAGAAGTATATTGAAACAGATTCTCTGTACCACGATCGGAATCAGCAAAAAGAGAATAAACTATCGTTTTTCAGCAGCAATTTATCCTGTCCACAAAAAACCGACCCCATATAAATAATTTAAACAAGCGGGATATGATCCTGAAAAATAACAAGGATTATTAAGCAGAATCTGATTCAAAACAGAATAATACTTAAAATCACATTGCAATTAATAAAAAAAGAGGCTTTCCGGAAGCTTTTTTCCGAAAATCCTCTTTTAATCCCTGTATACGGTAAAAGTATAGTTAAGCTGCATCACACAGCCTGTATAATATTGCTGCAGGACTTGCAGCAAATATACTTTTAATTAAGGTAATTATATTTTTTCTACTTTGCCGCTTCTCAGACAAGCTGTGCAGATTTTTACAGTTTTCACTTTACCTGCTACGAGTCCTCTAACCTTTTTAAGGTTAGGTTTCCAAACTCTTCTTGTTTTATTATGAGCGTGGCTGACATTGTTACCTGTAATAGTTCCTTTTCCGCATATATCACATTTTCGAGCCATTTTTCCCTGCCTTATTATATATAAAATAAATTATTGCTGTTTTAGATCGTAATAAAATAACAGTTTTTAAGTTTTTTGTAAATAGGAAGGTTTTCAGGTTTTTATCCTGCTTAACAGTTTTATAAAAAAAAATCCATGTTTGAATTATTCCTGTTATAATAGTATTATTAACAGGAAATAAACAGGATATCCAGTCAATAAAATTATTAACCTGATACTGGAACCTGCAGGACAGAAAATGAGTTTTGCTGAGATTTTTAATATAATTCTTTGGCTGGATGCAATAATTGTACTTCTCATAATTATCCTTGATAACCGTCCCCCTGAAGTTGCAGTATCATGGTTTCTCATTATCCTTTTTTTCCCTATAGGGGGACTCATTCTATATGCTCTTATAGGTATAAACTGGAAGAAATCAAAGCTGATAAGGCAGAATCCTGAAGATCTTTTCAGCCACAACCTCGAAACAATACTAGCCAATCAGAAGCACTTTTTCAGGGAAATGAACTGGGAAACTGAGAATGAAAATGATCAGCTCAAGCTGATGAATCTCCTCCTGAACGCAAATAATTCCATAATGACACTCAGAAACAGCTGTGAAATATACAACTCAGGGGAAAAATTCTTCCAGTCACTCCTGGAAGATATAAAAAATGCTAAACACTCCATTCACATGGAATTTTATATCTGGACATCCGACTCCCTGGGGGAGGAACTGAAAGAGGTTCTTGTACAGAAGGCTAAAGAAGGTGTTGAAGTACGACTTATTTTTGACGGAATAGGATCTTTCGGTAAAATATCCTTCAAATACAGGAGGGAACTGAGAAAAGCAGGTATCAAGTTCCGCTATTTCCTGGATCTTGCAGCCCCCCTGTCACTTTTAAAAATAAACTACTGTAATCACAGAAAAATCGCAGTAATAGACGGGCTTACAGCATACACAGGTGGCATGAATGTAGGTATCGAGTATATAACAGGCGGGGACCATTTTGAAAGCTGGAGAGATACCCAGGTCCGGATAAAAGGGGAAAGCGTAAACATGTTCCAGGCAGTTTTTCTGGTTGACTGGTATAACAGCGGTGAAAAACTGCTCCTTGACAAGGAGTACCTGCCGGAAGCAGATCCTGCCACTCCTGAAATGACAGTCCAGATAGCAACAAGCGGTGCAGATTCAAAATGGGCTTCTATCCAGCAGATGTTTTTTACAATGATCACAAATGCAAACAGGGATATATACATACAGACCCCCTACTTCATCCCTGATCAGAGCATAATGACAGCGCTTGAGACAGCTGCACTGAGCGGTGTCAATGTAAACATCCTGATGACCGGCGTACCTGACAAGAGGATTCCCTACTGGGCCGCCCATACATATTTTGAACCTCTTCTTGATGCGGGAGTAAATATTTTCCAGTATAAAAAAGGTTTTCTTCACTCCAAGACAGTGATAATTGATAACTCAATTGTATCAATAGGAAGCTGCAATATGGATATGAGGGGATTTCATATCAATTTTGAACTGAATGCTGTTATTTACGATACAGCCACAGCAGAAAGCCTTGTTGAGGCATTTTACAATGACCTTAAATTTGCAGAAACAATCACACGGGAACATATAAATAAATCCGGCCTGATCAGGAATTTCAGGAATTCCCTCTTCAGGATTCTTGCTCCCATAATGTAGAAAAACCCCGGCTTTTACACCGGGGCAATGTTTAATACCTGACTTTCTATTTTTCTAAAAGGAGCTGTTTTAATTAAAGTTCGTTGATTTCCTCATGAACAAAAATTCTTCTCTTTTCAAGTTCTTCAAAAACATCTTTAGGATCAAATGCATCTTCAGGAATAACTGCACCTGTTCCAACAATTTTGTTTTTAGCCATAAGAATTGCCGCAACACCCATTGGTGTTCCCACATTTCTTACATATGCTTTAAGACCTTCCCATCCCGGTTCAGAACCATCACTTGAAGGATGTGTATGTGTAAGAACGTGTTCCACTTTCTTTCCGTTTCTTTCACCCACTACCTGGATGTGGAGAGAATATCCGTAGAGGTCAGTATTTGTTCCCTCTTCAGACTGCATAAGGTATGCACCGATTGCATCCATAATTCCCATTTCCTGTCCCTTGAAAGTAAACTTGTCATTTCTCATGAATCCCCATTCATAAAGAGCTTTAACAAGTCTCATGTTTTTCGGTGGCCATGTTCCTCTGACTTCGATAAGTTTTACACCTTTGTCTTTAAGGTACTTCTGACCTGTTACTGTTTCTGAGTGAGGGATAATCCACTGAGGATTTTCTCCGTAGGGTTCAGGAAGCTTGATCATTCTTTCCCTTGCAAAGGGGGGAACCTGTTTGAACTCACCATCTTCAAATACAACTCTTCCCGGAAGATTAGGATCATATTCATAAGAAGTAGTTTCAAAAATAGCAGGTGAATAAGCTATCGGTCTGAAAGCTCCATGGCTTACCCTTACAGTATCAACTTTTTCACACTGGTCAGCGCCGTGTTTAAGCATCATATCTGTGAGGCCTGGAGTCATTCCGAAACCGGGAACCATGATTCTTCCGTTTTCCTTGAAAATCTTGTCATATTTATATTCTTCGCCGAAACCGTTGAGGTTTACACCTGAGCAGCCTGCATTAGCAATACAATCTGTAGTTCTGTCATTAAGCTTGATTGTTGTACCGTCCATAACAACATCATAACCTTTAAGCTTCTTGATTGTATCTTCTCTGTCCATTACATCGATTTTTACAAAATCAACTCTCTCGTCATCGAGTTCTGCTATAAGTGCTCTAGCAGCTTCTTCGTTGTATTCACCGATTGTAATTCTATCAAATACAGAAGCATCTGTATATTCAACAACATCTCTCACTGCCATGCTGCAAATTCTTCCAGCTCCAGCCAAACACATAAGTTTCATAGTCTTAAGTCTCCTTAACTATAATTAATTTTTATACAAACAATAAGTTTGTTTAATTACTCCTTGATTATCTACCCAATAAAGGGAGGTGTCAATAATATTTCTTAATATTTTCCATCATTTTTTCTTATAGTTAAGGAAACGAGTATTATTAATTATTATAAAGCTGATGAAAGAATCTTATTCTTAAGATAATACGGAAAGTATTCCAGATTGTCAGACAGACAGTACGCTATGAGGTAAAATTACAGTAAAGATAAAAGCAAAAAAAAAGTATCTGCCGCTCGGGCAGATACCGCAAAGAAAACCAGTTTAAAGTTTTTATCAGGATTCTTCTTAATAAATTATTTCCTGAACTACACAGAATCAGTCAAACTGTTCATATATTCTGTAGCCCAGCTGTTAACTACTGCAACAAATTCGGCAATCGTCTTTGTGAAGTATTTTTCCTTGTGATAGGTTATATAAAATTTCCTGATCAGGTTGGGATCTTCAATATCTATAGAAACAAGATCCCCTTTTTTTATATCATCAATTACAGCATTTCTTGATATCAGGGTTATGCCGAGTCCTTTTTTAACAAGCGCCTTTATAGCGACATTGTTGGAAAAATCACATACAACATTGAACCCTATATTATGCCTCTTCTTGAAATCACTTATAACTTTTCTTGATCCGCATCCGACTTCAGGCATGATAATAGGCAGATTATTGAGTTCGGAAGGTTCCATTCTGCTGTTTTTTGCAATTGGATGGTCGGGTGATGTAACAAGAACAATTTCCTCCCGCAGTATTTCCTTGACAACTATCTTCGGGTGTGCAATTTCCTTGGATATAAATCCCAAGTCATTTGTAAGTTTTGAAATACTTTCAATTACATAATTATCAGTAAGATTCAGGGCTGTAACAAAAATATCGGGAAATTTTCTGTTGTATTCAATTACAATCTCAGGAAGATAGAATGCTCCGAAAGTTTCTGTAGTGACAATTGATATCTTGCCGCTTTTCTGCTGCTGGAAATCCCGTATACTTTCCTCCACCTGTGTTTCAAGTTCAAATATTTTCTCGGCAAGCGAATACAGTGTTTCCCCTGCATCTGTGAGAATAATTTTTTTCCCGACACGGTTAAACAGTGTAAGATCGTATGTGGATTGAAGTTCCTGTATCTGCCTTGTCACGGCAGGCTGTGTTATACACAGCTCGTCAGCTGCTTTTGTATAACTTCTGAATTTAGCAGTATAATAAAATGTCTTTAAGTGATATAGGTTCATAACTATTTGTATTATATTTTATAAAAAAATATTATGCAACAAACTTATTTATCCACAGAGAGATAGCCTGCCTGAAATTATCTGCTAAAAGGCGGAAATTGCAGATTTCAGATACATGACTCAAGGAATTTAGAAATAATGTGTTTATAAAGCTTATAAAAGCTGCATGTTATTCATACAAACAACATGCAGCAGTAAATTTTTACTCAATTTAATCAATAAGGGCAACAAATTTATTACTTATCAATACCCTTTGGGCCGGGGCCATCCTGTTCCGATAAACTTTCTGAAATCAACAGATTTGTACCGGTGTTTAATAAACCACAGGGATGCAAGAGAGTAAAACAGAAGAGCGCCTATAATATTTATCCAGTATCCAAAATACATACCCACAACTGTGGCAAGGGTCAGGATAATCAGGATTATCGAGGGGACAGGGTGTGCAGGAGAGACATATCCCCGTTTTATATAGTTGCCGGGATACATTTTCCTGAATTTAATCATCATCACAGCTGTAAAAAGATAAACTATAAGGGCTGAAAAGATTGAAAAAGTTACAACCTGGTCAAGCATACCTGTAAACCCGAAAGCCATCGATATAGGGAGAAGAAAAATAATTGCCCTGTATGGTGTTTTATATTTCGGATGAAGAACTCCGAACTGTGAAGGAAGGAGTGTATCCCTGGACATTGAAAACCATGCACGGCTTGCATCGTTTATGCATCCGTTCGCACTTGCGAGGCAGGCAAAAAGTGTTCCCGCGAATAAGGCTGCGATTACAACAGGAATACCAGTTGCAAGGGCTGCATCAAAAAGTGGATAGACAGATTTACCGAGGATTTCCGCATCAACCATACCTGAACAGACAAACCATGTAAGAGATGCGCCTATTAGAAGGGTTATAAGCCCTGTAATTGCTCCAAGAGGAAGAGACCTGCCTGTTGATCGGCACTCTTCAGCAGCAAGAGCTGTCCCTTCAATACCCAGATAAAACCATATCCCGAACTGGAGGGCCCCGAGAATACCTATCCAGCCATACGGCAGCCCGTTTGTCATCTCCTTCAAACGAAGAAGTGAATTACCAGGAGAATAAAACCGGGTACTGAAAAGGAGTATGAGTATTGTAACAAAAGCAATCCCTGTTATTACAATATTCAGTGTAAGTGTTGCATAAGCTCCCCTGTAATTAAGATATGTGAGAAACACAAGGCTCAGTACAATATAGGGCAGAGCCTGAATATCAGGGTGAATTGATTCCAGTACAGCTCCCACTACAAGAGCATCTGCAGCTTCCAGCATTGCATATTCAAAAACAAGCATCAGTCCTATATTGAATGCAGCAACAGGACCGAGAAAATATTTTGCCATGGCATATTGTCCCCCTGCCTCAGGTTATAACTGACCCCATTTCTGTATTAATCATGATCAGGGTTATATACAGAAGCCCTATAATCCAGCATGCAATCACGGCACCCAGAGAGCCCCCTTTTGCAACAGCAAAATTCCAGCCCATAAACTCGCCGACAAGTACAATACCCACACCGAGTGCCCAGACATGGGCAGGCCCAAGCACTTTTGACATTGAATGCGTTTTCTCATCTTTAATTTCACTCATTATTATCACCACCGTTTTTCATTCTTCCGTACTCAACTCTTATAAAATCAATCAAGATGAGAGCAGTAAAATATGCGCTCAATACCCATGCCGCAAAATTCATTGTTTTAAAGATATTCATTTTTCCGATTCTCCGTCACTGTACCTTTCTTCTATCATGCTCTTAAGTTCCCTGTCAGAACTCCTGAGAACATAAATCATATACATAAACAGCCCCCCGACTGTGATTATGAATGTCACAGGATTAAAACTGTAATCAATGCCGCTTCCTTCGCCCCCCACAAGAAGCCCGCCCTGCAGCAGCATTGTCGAAAGCAGAGTTGCAAAACACAAAAGCATCACAAACATGACATCAAAAATCAGCATTATCTTATTTTTCATATCTGTGCAGCCTTTTCCTTTTTTGTAATATACAGAAGTTCATCTTCATAAAGTTCTTTTCTGTTTTTCTTGAGATGGAAAATCAACGCTGCAGAAGTTACTGTAAGTGCTACAAGAACAGAAACAGCAGAGACGGCAGAAACAACAGTGAATATCCGGCTGGTGCTTAACTCAATGACTCTGAAAAGAATCATTATTATTGTTACCCACACAGCTGCAACAGATATAAATACTGCAATATTATCCATTGAATGAAGTAACCTGATTTTGTTTTCCATTAACCCCTTCCTTTTATTATTTTTTATTATCGTTATGATAACTATTTTTTATAGGAATATATCACAGATCAGATATCTGTCAATAAGTTTTACTTATTATTTCTATCATTTTTTTTAATGTTAAAGCTGGTTATATATAACAAAAACTGCTCAATAAAAATATAAGACGGGAAAACAATTGTTGAAAATTATGCAGAAATATATTCCCGGTTATCAGGAAAACAATTATAGCAGGAGAAAAGACCAGATCAGTTATATGACTAGGGGCCATATCTGCAGTCATCGAAACAGCAGATATGGCAAAGAAGTCTTTTGTTTTTAACAATCACATACATGTTATGCAGCTTATTTTGTTCGGCAAAGCTATAAAGCTGTCAGAACAGTGCAGGATTATATAAGACCAGATTTTATTCAGGTCTTTATAAACTGACCGGGTATTTGGAGGAATACCCGCATCAGCTTTTTTCCTTTTTTTATAGATATAATTACTGAATTAAACCAGCTTCTCTGTAGTATTTTTCAGCTCCGGCATGAAGAGGAAGAGCAAAAGATTCATTTCCGCCAAGAGCATTTTCAAGAGTAATTGCTTTGGTAGCTGATGCTACATTCTGTACTTCTTCAAGTCCTTCACCGTACATTGCTTTAAGATATTTATAGACAAAATCTTCAGGAACATCTTCGTTGGCAATGATAAATCCGCCAAGATAGATAGTTTCAACTTCTTTATCTACACCATTATACATACCTGCAGGAATTGTATATGGACCGTACCATGGGAACTTTTCAATGATTTCTTCTCGTTCCTTACCCTTGATTTCAAGAATAGTAATAGGAGAAAGAGCAGAAGCTTCAGTAATACTTCCTGAAGGCTGTGCTGTCTGATATCCAATACCTTCAAGCACCTTATCCTTGAAAGCCATAACTCTTTCATTATGTGAAAGAGGTTTCCATGTCATGTTTTCTGGGCCTGCGCCGTAAACACTGAAGATCTCCATCCAGCAGAATTCATCTCCTGAACCTGCAGAACCTGGAGCAAATCCATACTGTGCTCCACCGTTTGTTTCTGTATTATAATCAAACATAGTTTTTACAGGACCGTCTTTTTTTACAACAGCACAAACAGCATTCGGATAAAGGTTGGATACATATGTTATGTTTTCATATCTTCCGTCTTCCTTGAACATCTGCTCCCCTCTGTATGCATAGTTAGCAATATTTGGTTCAGAAAGCCCCATCTGATACTGGTTCTGTCGCATGAGTCTGCAGTTTTCTACACCGCCGCCTGATGACTGTACAGTAACTGTAAGATCTTCATATTTCATGGAAACACCTGCAATTCTACAAGCTGTCGGATACCAGGTACCGCCAAGACTTGAACTACCCATAATTGCAGCATAGCGTTTTCCGCCGCTTTTTTCTCCCTGACCTTCTGCAAAAACAAAACCTGCCAATGCAATCATCAGAAGTAAAACTAAAATCTTTTTCATTCCTCTCTCCTTAAATTTTTTAGTTTAAATTATCAAGACCAGATAAAACCTGATTTTCTGCTTGCTCAATATTTAATCAGGACATTACAGGTCTGAGTTCAGGAATCGTATTAAAATCTTTCATGCTTCACTTCCGATGTGTATAAGTTGTTTTAATGATTCCCATAATTTATTGTAATAAAATTATCCCCCTGAATTTTTTATTTGTCAATCGTTAAATAATTAATTTTTATAGGTTACATTATACAGTTTTATCTTCCTTATGTTTGTATATTTGTACATACATATAAAAGTCGTATAAAATGATATCTGAATAAAATGCAGGGTAATTATTGATTGTTTTTTCATTCCCCCAAGTAATTATAATAATATTTTTAATAATACATAAAAAAATACATATATTTGTATATACAAATGCATCAACCAATGATACGATATCAGTATCAAAATAAATAATGAATCTGGAGGCATTATGTCAGAAAAACTGGACAAAGAGCTGAAACTTGAAGGAGATGTAAACATCTCTGAAAAAAGACAGAAATGGCAGGATGAAAATATAGGGGCAGAAACACAGAAACTTCTTGATGAAGATGAAAAGTATTTCCTAAAACAATCGCTTTCAACACCATGCCTGAACGGAATGAAATCTGCGAAAGGAGCATGGATAGAAGACCTTGAGGGAAGAAAATATATTGATTTTCATGGAAACAATGTACACCAGGTAGGATTCGGAAATGAAGATGTTATCAATGCGGTAAAAGAACAGCTTGATGAACTTCCTTTCTGCACAAGGAGATACACAAACTGGAAAGTTGTTGAATTTGCAAAAAAAATTGCATCCATTACTCCCGGAAATCTTAATAAAATGCTTTTTGCACCAGGCGGAGCTGAAGCAAACTCAATAGCACTGAAACTGGCCAGACTTGCGACAGGCCGGCACAAAACAATTTCAATGTGGGATTCTTTTCACGGTGCAGGACTTGATACAATCTCTGTTGGAGGAGAAGCTGTTTTCAGAAAAGGAATAGGTCCTCTTATGTCAGGAACAGAACATGTTCCGCCGCCAGACATTCACAGAAGATTCATGGATATCGGAAAACCTGAGGAATGGGAAATACTCTGGGCAAAATATATTGAATATATACTTGAAAAAGAAGGAGATATTGCTGCTGTAATATCTGAACCTATGAGAAGTACACCTTATGTTCCGTCAAAAAAGTACTGGCAGATTGTAAGAAAAGCATGTGACAAATACGGAGCTCTTCTGATTTTTGATGAAATTCCCCATGCACTCGGAAGAACAGGCCAGTGGTTTACATGCCAGAATTTTGATGTTACTCCCGATATCCTTGTAATAGGGAAAGGACTCGGAGGCGGAGTATTCCCGATTGCTGCTGTCATTGCAGACGAAAAACTTGATGTCGCGGGAAATATTGCACTCGGACACTTCACACATGAAAAAAGCACACTAGGGGCTGCAGCCGGTCTTGCAACAATCAATTATATAGAAAAGAACAACCTTATTGAGCATTCAAGAGAGCTTGGAAAATATGCACTTGAAAGAGCAAATGAAATGATGGAAAGACATCAGCTTATCGGGGCTGTAAGAGGTATCGGGCTCTTTTTAGGCATAGAACTTGTCAAAGACAGGGAAACAAGAGAGCTTGCAATTGAAGAGACAGAAGAGGTTATGTACAGGTCACTTTCAAAAGGTGTAAGTTTCAAACTCACAATGGGAAATATTCTTACACTCACACCTGCGCTGACCATTACTAAAGAGGAAATGGATTTTGCCCTCAATGCAATTGAAGAATCAATTACAGAGGTTGAAAACAACATCTAAACTGAAGTCTGCTTATTTCCGTCACAGAAATCAGTTGAAATGCTATTTCAATATATAAACAGAAAAGGGGCTATTGCAAAAGACTGACAAGACTTGAGCAATAGCCTCTTTCTTTATATGGATTAAAATTAAACAGGAAATCATTATCAAACTCTCAGGATACAAAATAAAGCTTACCAGGCAGCTGTCTCAAATATATACAGATATCACGATCTTTCCCTGTTAAGCAGTATAAGGCTCCCGGCAGGCATTGATGCCACATCATCAAGCGCAAAAGCAAGTTTTTCCGCATCTGAAAGGAACTGATTCTCTTTATTATCAAGAATCATGTTGAGAAATTCCTCTTTTTCAGGATATCTGTCTATGAGGCGTGGAATAATATGACCAAAATAGTACGGTATAACCCTGTCCAGAGGCTGCTGCAGATTATAAGCCATGAATTCATTGACAAGAAGGTAATGATCTTCTGTGTCATAACGCTTGTATTCAAAAAACAGTTTCCAGAATTCCTTCATTTCAGGTTCAACTTCATCCCAGATTACTTCACATCGTTTTCTGAACTCAGGGGAAGAGAAAAAAACTCCGTGATATCCTTCATGCGTTATAAATATTCTGCGAAGATATCCGCTTGATTCTCTTGAAACAGAAAGGATTCCACCGTTTCCAGCAGCATAGACTTCCCCTTCTTTTTTTATCACATTGTTTTCAAGAAGTATTTTTTCCAGCAGTTCCTCTTCCCGGTTAAGGGGAAAATCAAGCTTTTCTGTTTCATTGAAAAATGAAGCAAGATCTGCAGCTTTATAATCATGGGCATTCCAGCCGTGAAGGTTTTCAATTTCCTCATTTGTACGGATAACACCCCTGCTTCCCGGTTTTTCCACATAAAAGGCCAGTCTTTTAAACATTTTTGCCTGAAAACTGTAATCAATAGTATCAATAATAAGAAAATCAGGAAAATAGTTCCAGCTGTAAAGCTCATATTCATCATTACGCCAGCTTTCCCTGTCAGCATGCAGAATAAGACCGAATCCGGCCCTTACAGGTAAAAATAGATCATTTTCATATTTACTGCAGAAATCTGAATTTGCATACAGATTCCTGAGCTGCAGATTACCTTCAGCTGATGATATTTCAACTGATGAAGGTAAAAAACCGAAAAGCCTGCTGTTCAGAACAATACTATTTTCACCGTGCAAAGGAAAATAATTATAGGCAATTCTTTCACCGAGCTTTCCAATAAGCACTATTTTTACAGTTTCCCTGATCCGGTTTAAATAATCAAAATCAGCAGTAATCTCTGTACACATGCTGCTTCCTGAAAAAACAGAATATTTATAGGTATCCTGCCCGCTCACCTTTTCAAGTAAAACAGTATCACTTCTAAACAGTTTGCCATTTTCATGTTTCATCCCTGAAAAGAAATCTGAAGAATCAATCATGTCGATTTTTTCAACTGCCGGCAAGTTGTCTGATTTGACTTTGTTTTCAAGGATAAAACCTTCAATCGAATGCCCTGTCGGGATGCTGAAATACAAGGAACCTGTCTCCCCTTTAACTGCAGAGACATCAAGGACTTTATCTTCTTTATCAAGAAGTATTCTGAATGTGAAAGGATTTTCTATTCCGCCAATATCGGCCTTAAACAATGTTTCAGTATCATAAGGGGCCGGCTTGCTGCTGTTTTTAAATGAATATATAACTGATGAATCTTTTTCAGTCTTATACAGTTTTATTTTTTCACCCTCTTTTGAGAGAAAAACCGGTTTGTCCCCGGCACAGGAGAGCACTGATAACACACATACCGCAATAAAGAGTCTTTTAAATAAGGTTTTATTCAATTAAGTTATTCCCCTGTTTTTTTATAATTACAGTCACCTTCTGCAACAACAACACAGTTACGCCCTTCTTCTTTTGCCATATAAAGAGCATTATCTGCAGCTGAAGTAAGAGACTCGGCTTTGTTATATTCAGGAAAAGAAGCTATTCCGCAGCTGAATGTAACATAAAATTCTGAATCTGCCGATGAATGCTTTATTTTTGAAAATCTTTTTCTCACTTCATTCATAACAGTTGCAGCAACTTCTTTTTCAGTATTTGTCAGGAGAATACCGAATTCCTCACCGCCATACCTGCCGATGACATCAGTCTTCCTAAGCCTTTCCTGAAGAAGATATGCAAGACTTTTCAGGACAGTATCACCGGTGAGATGACCGTATGTATCATTAACCGACTTAAAGTGATCAAGATCAATCATTGCATAGGAAAGCTGATTATCGGTTCTGTCAGCCCGTATAATTTCACGATACAGGTTGTCGTTGAAATTTGAATGATTTAAAAGCCCGGTCAGCGAATCACGTTCCATCAGATATCTCAAATCATTTGAGCGCTGGATTTTGTTTTTTACAAAGTTCAGGAGATAACTGTCATCTATAGATTTATTTAAAAAATCATCTCCTACAATGTTATAATTCGTGAGCAGTTCCCCCGGACTGTCAAATGAAGAAAGAATAAGAATTGGAATTGATACAAAGTTTGCATTCTGCCTGATCATTGCGGCAAGCTCAAAGCCGTTGCATCCCGGCATGAAAAGGTCAATCATGATGAGATCAGGTGTACTTTCAATGAGAAGATTAAGAACAGATGATGGAGAAGAGGCTACTGATGTTATCATTCCGTTCTGCTGAAAAAGATGAGCGTAATATGCTATGGCATCAACATCATCATCAACAATAAGAACATGGTCAGGTTTTTTTATACTGGATTCCTCGAAACAGTATATTTTATCAACAAGTTTTACAACATCGAGAGGAAGCTCAAAAAAAGCATCCCCGCCTGCTTTCACTGCTGTTATACGGGTTTGAAAATCACTTTTTGCTGACAGATAAATCAGTTTCAGCGGGCTTAATATTCTTTTTATTTCGGTAAATATTTCTATATATTCCGGATTATCGATAACAGAATCTATATCTACGAGTATAAGGTAGTTTTCTTTTCTTGACGAGCTTCTCCTGGAGTTTACCGTAAGATCATTCAGGTAATTCTTAATTGTATATCCGAAAGAAACAAGCTGATGTCTCGATATCATGGAGAATAGTCCCCTTTTTTGTACTGTAAAAGAAGAAGAATATTCTTATCCCAGTCACGGGGGATCTTTCTCAAGGACCTTTACCGTGAATGTACAGGAAAATCAGTTACAGAATGACGGGATATTGCTTTTGGATCATCTGGTCTCTTTCAAAAGTAATTCTGATAATCTCGGTCAAGAGAATCCTTTATAAATCCCCCGGTCTATCTCCTCATAGACGGAGGCCGTCCCTTCATGTGCATCATGACAGATACATTATCAAGATTTTTGAGAATTTTATCTCATTCCGCTCATATCCGAAAGTTCCAGACAGATCCGGCAAGCTTATGAATATCCATTCTAACAGTCACTGAAAGATTCTCCTCAGTCAAGCGTATTCTCCATGATCAAACGTATAGATAATTTTCTTTCTTATGTTGTCGATACCTACGGGCAGATAATCTTTAAAATAGTGTTCTTCCAGTTCTTCGAAATTTTCAAAATTCCTGTCTCATCGGCACTTTTCAAAATAATCTTATCCTGATAGTTTTTATTGTAATTCCTGTTACAAGTATATAACAATTTTATCAAATAAGTCTAACAAATAATATAAAAAGTATGATAGTATAAAAATAATATTTTAAATCGGGAATAAACAGTGAATAATAGTAAAAATAAACTGACCCCCAGCCTGGAAAACTATCTCGAAGCAATACTTATTTATAGAAACGACGCAACAGGGTTGCACGGGTCAAAGGACATAGCTGATTTTCTAAAAGTCCAGATGTCATCAGTCACTGTGGCACTGAAAAACCTCAGGGAAAAAGGGCTTGTCAACTATGAAAAAAATTCATTTGTAGTACTTATCGGACAAGGGGAAACTGATAGCAGGCTAATACCCAGAAAAAACACGATATTATACGTAATTTTCATTGAAACATATTTTAAAGACTCGATCAGGCAGAAGATGACAGATAGGGCTGCATGTGAAATTGAACATATTCTTGACCTATGAAGTCAGCGCTCAAGGCTTGTCCAATTGTTCAGATTTTGTTATTGAAATGAACTGAAGGAATCGGGACATAAGCGAGAACAGGAATGGAAAACTATTACTTGAAAAAGAAGGTTAATCCGTAACCCAACATCATAAAATCAGTGATTTCCCTTTATATTAACTGTCCCTTATAAAATAATCAGCAATATCTGCTTATACGCTGCATTTTCCGCACTCAGGCTTCCTCGAATGGCAGACAACCCTTCCATGCAGATTAACACTCATTGAAAACCTGTACTGCATATCATCGGGATTTATTATTTCCCTCATACTCAGCTTCAATTCTGTCAGGATCAGTTTTTTCACTGTTCAGCCCCACCCTTTTCACAACCCTCCTGAAATGGGTATCAACAATAACTGCAGGCCGGTTTTGAAAAAAAGAGTACCTGAGAATTACGTTGGCACTTTTTCTCCCCACACCCGGGAAGAGTGACAAGTTCATCGATAGTATCGGGGACTCTCGCCTCTGTATTTTTCCGCAATTATTGCGGGCTGTCCTTATTATATTAATAGCTTTTACCCTGTAGAATCCTGTAGATCTTATTATATTCCTCAACATCCTGCTGCACAGGCTTTTCCGAGAAGCGAGGGCTCAGGATATTTTTTAAAAAGAAGCCGGGAGTGATTTTCATTACCTGTTTATCAGTAGTCTGAGCAGTCAGAATAACTGTAATCAGGAGCTGGTAGCTGTTCTTCAAAATCCAGGAACTCGATCTTCTTCAGGGTAAAGTTCTCTTAAGCTCTTCAGCAATCAGGGCTGCTTTTTCAATCTTAGGTTCATTGGGAAAAAGTAGCATTTAGATATTGACCTTGTAAAGGTTTAATAAGTATACTCTGTGCATATTTCGGGATGTAGCCTAGTGGCTAAGGCGCCTGCTTTGGGAGCAGGAGACCGAAGGTTCGAGTCCTTCTATCCCGAATATTTTTTGTGCGTTCATAGCTCAGCTGGATAGAGCAACGGCCTTCTAAGCCGTAGGTCAGAGGTTCGAATCCTCTTGGACGTAAAAAAAGAGAGATTACCTTTTGGTGATCTCTCTTTTTTTTATGTCCATTCAGTAAGGATTCGATCCGGCGGAATGGCGCGAATACATGGAGCGCAAAATGCCAGGAAGGCATTTTAGTGACAGAGGCGGCTTTTTGTGTGTAAACAGGATGTTTGTACACAAAAAGCGAATCCTCCTGCTCCTATAAAAACCATGTTTCCCGTAAAGGGATCTCTCTTTTTTTATGTTCAACATGGAGAAATATCCATATCAAGTGTTTGATTGATACAAACCTATTAGCCTATTCACAACTACACCGTAACAACTTCTACCTGATAAGTTGAGAAACTATCATCTCCAAATCTAATTATTTACACCCCTACAAATATTATGAAAGTCTTCAATTCCTTTATTTTGTTAATGCACCCCTTTTTTCCATAAAATCATCAAGACCAGTTTTTACATATTTCCCCTCAGAAATTTGCTGTCGACGTATTGCTTCAGCAGCTAATTTTTTATCTGCACCTGCAATTGCTTCTTCAATATCATTTTTCGGTATTGCAACAACTCCATCGTCATCAGCAAAAATAAGATCGCCAGGATTAACAACGACTCCTCCGCATGCTACAGGGAAATTAACTTCTCCAGGACCATCTTTGTCTCCGGCTCCACATACTGTTCCACGAGCAAATACCGGCATACCTATTTCACGTAGTGTTTTTATATCACGGACAGTTCCATCCACAACTATCCCCGAAACGCCCAGTTTGTCCATACAGCTTACCATAAGATCGCCACAAACTGCATAAGAATTACAGCCCTGTGTTTCAACAACTAAAACATCTCCCGGTTTCACAAGAGAAATGGCCTTATGCAACATAAAATTATCTCCTGAGCGTACCCTGACAGTAACTGCCGGGCCTGCAAATTTACGACAGGGAAATAGCTGCCTTATTCCACAATCCATTGTATAAAATTTATTTAATCCGTCTGATATATTACAAGTGTCATATTCCAACAGTTTTTTACTCCATTTAAAATCAGGACGTTCAATCTTTTCAATGAAACGAAAGCCCATTTTTCCTTTAATTTTATTCTCCATATGTACTCCTTCTTAATATTTTATTTCAGTTTTTCTTTTGTTTTATTTGATTAAATATTTCTGATTTACTAATGTAGGCGGCTGCAACCCGCCTCCTCTGTCATACTTGAGGATATTTTCTACACAACAAGATACCATATTTATATCGTTGTCAGCTGTGTTTCCTCCACTGTGAGGGGTTGCAACAAGATTTTCAAATTGAAGCAATGGAGATGTTGCAGAAAGAGGTTCCTTTTCAAAAGTATCCAAACCTGCACCAGCAATCACATTATTTCCAAGTGCTTCTACAAGATCTTTTTCGTTAATCACGCCCCCTCGAGACGTATTAATTATAATTGAAGACGATTTCATTTTAGAGAAACTATCACGATTAATCATATGGTGAGTACTTTCAAGTAAAGGGACATGAAGGCTTAAAATATCCGAAGTACTCAATAAAGTATTTAAATCAACATATTTAAAACCAAGAGCAGTTTCTTTTTCTTCAGGCATCCTATTCAAGTCATAATATTGAATTTCCGCACCAAACCCTCTTTTTGCTATTTTCCCCACACGCTGTCCGATTGACCCAAGTCCTAATAAGCCGATCATTTTTCCGTTTAGCATATACGATTTTTTCGAATATATATCCCTTGCCCATTCATCTTTTTTTATCCTATTTGACAAAGGAAGTATATTTCTATAAACAGACAGCATTAGCATTATAGTAAATTCTGCAACAGGCCATGTATTGCCGCCAAGACAAATTGCTACGGAAATACCTCGTTCCCCTGCAGTTTTTGTATCAATTTTATCATATCCAGCACCCCATTTTTGTATCAAAGACAACCTTGAAGCATGATTTATAACAGTTTCATTTATTTCAAATGATCTATTAACTATATATTCAACATCTTTAATTTTATCGTAATTTTCACGAGAATTAACCTCAATGATTTCAAAATCTCGTGGCAGTTTTTCTTGGAACATTCCTTTAACCACAGGATTAAATATCCCATAAAGTGCAATTTTTTTCATAAAACACATCCTTCTATTGTAATTTTAATTAAAGCTATCCTGCTACTGATGATTTAGATTTTTTATTTACAAAAGTCATAAGTATAGGAGAAAATAATGAAAGAATAACCAGTATAAAAAGTACAATACTTATAGGACGTGTTAGGAAATATGAAAAGATATCTCCCCGAGCTAGAATTAATGCACGACGCCAGTTTGACTCAGCTATTGGGCTAAGAACCATTCCCAAAACCATTGGCGCTGTTGCAAAACCTGTTATTCTGAGAAAATAGCCGATTAATCCAAATATCAGCATAATCACAACATCAAACATGCTATTCCTGATAGCATAACAACCTATACATGATAATCCTATAATAATTGGTGATAAAATTGACGGAGACAGAGTACTTACCTTGGCAACATACCGGGCAATTCCAAGACCAATAATCCCCATTAAAACATTCGCAATTAGAAAGCCAGTACTTAGCGCAAAAGTCATATCTGCATGTTTAGTATACATTTCAGCACCTGGGACTAAACCATGAATCATCAATCCTCCTAAAAGGATAGCAGCAACACCACTTCCAGGAAGACCTAGTGTAAATAATGGAATTAAGGCCCCACCTGTTGCAGCATTATTTCCTGCTTCTGAAGAAGCAACTCCTTCCAATGCGCCTTTTCCAAAAGCTTCAGGATTCTTTGAAAATTTTTTCCCAAGAGCATAACAGACCCATGATGATATACCAGCTCCTGCTGCAGGAATTATTCCTACAATAGTACCTAAAAATGAAGACCTGATCATTGTTGGGAAAAGTGATTTAAACTCTTTCCAGGGAGGAAGAATGCGACCGGACATAACATCTCCAACCATTATAGTTTTTCGCCCTTTTGCAATATCTGAAGATAGAATAAGAACCTGCGATAAAGAAAACATCCCAATAAGTGCCGGAACAAAATTAATGCCGTCTTCCAAAGCAATAATTCCAAATGTAAACCTTGGAACTCCTGTAAACATATCAAGGCCAATCGAACCAAATAATAATCCCAAAAATCCGGAAAAAAGACCTTTAACAAGAGACGCCCCTGCAAGACTTGCAATAATTGTAAGCCCAAATATAGCAAGCATGAAGAATTCCAGTGAAGAAAACTTCAGAGAAAAAAGTCCCAGCGGAGGAGCAATAAATATCAGTGCCAAAGCACCCACAATCCCTCCTAACATTGATGATATTGTTCCGACACCAACAGCCTCCATTCCTCTCCCTTGAAGAGTAAGCTGATACCCATCCAGTGCAGTTGCTGCTGAAGCTGGTGTTCCGGGAGTATGACATAACGTTGCAGTAATAGAGCCTCCGTAAATTGCTGAAGTATAAACAGCTATAAGCATCAATAATCCTGCAACAGGATTCATACCAAAAGTGATCGGAATTAAAAGAGCAACTCCCATACTTGCAGAAAAACCAGGAAGCGCACCAATAACCATACCCCCAACTACTCCAATAAAAAGAGCAATAATGGTATCAAATTGAAATAATATTTCAAATCCATTTAATAATATTTCGCTCATAAAATCTTCTCCATAATTATTATTTCCTTTTTATTGCTGCAGCAGATAGAAGGCATGCTCTAGATAGCCGAAGTTAAGAACAGGCACATTAAGCTGTTTAACAAACATTGCATAGATAATAAAAGAAAAACTTGCAGTGATTAAGAGAATTTTTCTCCATGATTTCAATCGTAAGTTTCTCATAAAGACTATCATAAAAATAATGGTTGCAATAAAATAACCGGTTAAAGCAAACAATGCAAAATATCCGCTTATAATAAGAAAGGTTATTAACGGAACTTTAAGATTTGAAATTGTAATTGAATTATCATTAGAATTGCCTTCTGCTACAAGCTTGGTCTTTTTAACCCCATCCCACAAAATCAAACAGGCCAGCAATAACAGGATAAAAATTAACATTAGAGGAAAAGCAGAAGCTCCTGACGGAAGTTTTATTGACAAAATAAAACCCGCTGTACAGAATATAAAAATTCCTACAGCAATATAAATATCCTGATGTACTTTTTTTATCATAAAAAGTCTCCTAAAATTGATAAAATTAAAGATTGACGCAAAATCCTGCGCCAATCTTTTTGTGTAAAATTGACAAAATGGATACTATTTTTTCTGAACATCCCAGAGAGATAATCTCTGATCTAACTGTCCTTTCAGTATTTTTTTATACGGTTCGCCAGTATAAAGTTTTGTTTCAATCCCCATTTTGTTCATATTTGCAACACACTCAGGATCTACAATTGCCTTACTTAATGCTTCTGTCATTTTATCTACAATTGCCTGGTCAACCCCTTTCGCATAACTGTACCCCCGGGAAGAAAACGAAATATAATCATGTCCAAGCTCAAGTGCAGTAGGCACATCTGGAATCATAGAAGATCTGTCCTCTCCAAAAACAACAATAGTTTTAAAACTGCCATTATTATGCCCAACAGCAGTATCTCCTACATTTCCAAAAAGAACGTCTGTATTTTTGCTGATAAACATAGTCTCTGCATCTTTTGAACCTGACACCGGTACAATTGTTATTTTGCATCCATATTTTTTCTCCATCATTTTTGCTAGAGAAGCTTCACCGCTTGTTATACCAGTACTTGAAGCTGCAACAAGTAAATCATTCTTTTTTGAATATTCAATCAGACTTTCAAAATCATTAAATCTAGCCTCATCAGGCCTGATTGCTATAACTTCATAATCAATAGCCTGGTTTGCCATCAATTCAAAATCATCCATAGTCTCTTTACGGGGATTTTTCACATCATAAGCTCCAAACATAATAGATAAATTTGTCAGTGCAAAAGTATATCCATCTTTTGGTG
>CAXXHA010000016.1:0-85515 GCA_963662265.2 Spirochaetia bacterium
CCATTTTTCGAATGAGATCGGTCTTCTGATCTGTGTAGCAATCATAGATATCAGGATGCTGATTCCCATGGGCAAATATTTTGATACTGATTTTATACCGGGGAAAAGTATGCTTATTATTATGTAACAGCCTACAATAATAATTATCGGCATGAGATGAACCAGTACAGGGAGCTTTTCTTCCTGCTTTTGCTTTTCTGCCGGAATATCAAGTTTTCTTAAAAGCAGCAGATATCCTCCGAAGATTGAGAAAACTGTAATCGGGAAGTTGACAGCAGCAATCTGTCATATTTCAAGTCCGGTTATCTGTACAGCAAGAATAACTCCAGCATAAAGGGGAAACCAGTATTCCCATATGTGGCGGAACCAGTAATTAATCTGTGATTTAAGCTCATTCTGAATGCTTTTTTCTGTATCACAGTTATCTACAAGCGGAGCTGAAAAAAGAGCGCCGCCAGGCATCGGGATCAGGCCGATAACTGCCGGAACAACAATAAACAGAATTTTGCCTGACAGCCTGCTCTTCAGAGAAGTGACAAGATCTTCCATAATCCTGCTTTCCTTCATCTGGGAACTGAGCCATACCAGCATGAATATCATTATAAGCAGTATTATATAATCAGTACTTAGTACAGTTTTCAATGTGATGTCAGCCGCTGTTTTCAGGCTGTGCCCCGACCATGCAGCAAGAACTGCAATTCCGAATGCCATTGACAGGGGGAGATTTCTTACAAACTTATCTGCGAGAAGCATTACTGCGAGGGAAACAAGTATTTTTATTATTACCGGGGCTGCTGTTATATATTCCATGTTTTTAATATAGAGGAAGGGCGGGAAAAAGTAAATTCGGATTATGCTGTGTTTTTGAAAATCCGGAGAATAAACCGGAGAAATACGGAAAAACAGATTTATTAATTGAGGTCTTGACATAAGTGTTTAGTAGCTATACACTGCAGTTGTGAATAACAGAATCAATCAGATGAGCGGAAAATTTTTCAAGATAATGAATAATCTTCAGAAGCTTGATAATTCTCCTAAAAAATTCGGTACAGACAGTTTGCTGACCCAATCGGAAATACATCTGGTGGAAATAATCGGGAATAATCCCGGATCAAGTGTTTCAGATCTGGCAAGGATGCTTGAAATAACCAGGGGAGCTGTTTCACAGAACCTGAAAAAACTTGAGTCAAAGAATATTACATACAAGGAAGTTGATGCTGCGAATTATTCACGCTCTGTTGTGTCTCTGACTTCCAAAGGGATAGTTGCATACAATGCGCATAAGAACTGGCATGCAAGACTGGATGGCGGATTTATAAGTTATCTTGAAAATCTTGAAGATACTGAAATTGATGTAATAAGAAGTTTCCTGGAAAAGCTGGATGATTTTCTCAGGAGACGATTGGAATCAGGTGAATGATTTTTTTACCCGAAGTGTATAGGAGCTAAACACTTCAGGGATGTTATGTAGAGGCTGATTTCTTTCCTGTTCCCCTGCCGGTTTTTTGCAGAATACACTGCTCTGAACATCTTATCTGAATATCAGATATGGATTTTGTGCAGCCGTATTTATGAGGCTGTTAAATAAATGCTTCGTCAAATCCATATATATCCGCCGAAAAAGGCTCAAGGTAAATTTGCGCTGGGAAGATAAGGCGCAAAAATAAAAATAGGAGGTTAATATGTTTTTCAGAATATCACCTTTATGGTGGCCTGTAATAATTTTATTCTCACCAGTCCTGATTCCCCTGCTTTTAATCAGGTATTTAAAATACAGGAAAAACTGTAAAACGGTTGAAGCATTAAACAGCAGCCGGATTGAAAATGCAGAAATAGTGGATCTTCCTGAACTGGAATATCTTGAACTTACAGTGCTTGTGGAATGGTATTCCAGAAAGGGGTTTTATGGTGATGCAGGTGTATCATATCTTGTAAAGACAAATCTTGGTTCATTTTTATTTGATGTCGGCTGGGGACCTGCAAGGCCCGCGCTGCTTCACAATGCAAAGAAACTTGATTTTGATTTAAACAGTGTCGATTCCCTTGTTATTTCACATCTTCATTGTGACCATATGGGGGGGATTGATGCTCAGCGTTTAGGCAGGGTAACTGTTCCTGATGAGCTTGCCCCATCTGTTCCTATACCATGTTATCTTCCGGAAGATGCCGAAGCAGAGGGATTTATAGAAACTATCTCTGATACTCCCGGAATATTATCTGCAGGTGTTGCTACTACAGGATCCCTTTCAAGAAGTCTTTTTTTCGGCGGACTTACCGATGAGCAGGCTCTTGTTGCCAGGATCAGGGGAAAAGGCCTTGTTGTTGTTACTGCATGCGGACATCCCACAATTGAAACTATATTAAAGATGGCTGGAAAAATATCAGATGAGAAGGTCTATGCAGTTTGCGGAGGACTTCATTTTCCTGTAACTGACGGAAGAGGCAATCGACTGGGAATAAAGATTCAGACAATTCTGGGAACCGGGAAACCTGTATGGAAAAGAATCAGTATTAAAGATCTTGATAACTCTATTGATGAAATAAATAAAACAGGACCTGAGAAAGTATTTCTTTCAGCTCATGATATCTGTGATTACTCAATAAGCAGAATGAAGGATAAGCTGTCGGCTGACACAAATGTGCTTGAAGCAGGATCGACTTACCGGCTCTGACAGTGAAGAAAAAACTAATGGAGATTAAAAGTGAAAAAAATCATTATAACAGAAAAAAAAGAAATTAAAATTGTCGGTTTGACATTAAGGACATCTTTTGAAAAAGGTAAGAGTCAGAGAGATATTCCTGAATTCTTTCACAGGAATATTAAAGAGAAAATCTTTGAGAATATTTCGAACAGAATTAATAATAATCAAATGTGCATATTCCGCTTTAAAAACAACTCTCCTGTTTTTGACTATACAATGGGGGTTGAAGTAGGGGAATTTGATTTAATACCTGAAAATATGGAAAAAATCATCCTTCCTCCACTGAAATATGCTTCTCTCTCCATTATCAAGAAGGGGCATGAAGATGTCGGCGCGGCATTCAGGTATTTGATGGAAGAATGGCTTGTTGATTCAGGGTATAAGCTCTCTCCAAGTCCCGGATTTATATATTATGATGAAAGCTTTTTTTCGGTGTTTAATAAATACGGGTATGAAGGAAATCCTCCTGCAACTGTTTATCTGCCTGTTGAACAAGATATTAAAAAAATTATGACAGTGAGTGTGTAGAGCGAACAATTAAGGAGGTCGTTTATATGTCTGCAAACAAATTCAGTTTAGATGTGTGCCCGCATCAGCTTTCCTTTCTTCTTGATAATTTCCTGAGAAAAAAGATACAGAATCCTGAATCAATTACAGGGGAATATATTGAAAAGGGTGATACTGTAATTGATCTCGGCTGCGGACCTGGTTATTTCACAATTGATATGGCTGAAATGGCAGGTGAAACCGGTAAAGTAATAGCTGTTGATATACAGCAGAAGATGCTTGATACAGTAAGAAAAAAAGCTGTCAGATCTGGAGTGGAAGACAGGATTGTTTTTCTAAAGGCAACTCCCGGCAATCCGGGTATAGGAATCAGTATTAAGGCGGATTTTATACTTGCCTATTATATGATTCATGAAACAGGTGATTATGTTTCTTTTCTTTCCGCTGTGAAGGAAAACCTGAAAAAGGGGGGCAAAATCCTGATAGTTGAACCTGCATTCCATGTGAGTAAAAATAAATACTTTAAACTGGTCTCAGAAGTTGAAGATATCGGTTATACAGTACTTGATAAACCTGAAGGAAAAGGGGGGCGAAGTCTTCTTCTGACAGTTTGATTTCCGAACTTATTCCCCCTGAAAAGATTGCAGAATAATCATGAAACCTGGGGATGTTTTTTTTGTTAAACAGTTGTTTCAGCTTTAAGGCGTAAAAGGCAGATAGATAATTATCCCGGGACTTTTTATAGAAGTTGAATTCTGAAACCTGTTGACAGATATTTGTGTAAATTATTAAGTATTACAGGAGATTTATATGTGGATTATTATGATGATGTATAAAAACTGGCATAATGAAAAAGATAATAATCAAATAAGAAGTGAGAGAAAATAAAGACTCATAAAACCCCCTTTTGTTGAATTTATGTCCAATAAAAGGGGTTAATATTACTCTCGAACGTTATGGATCAGCCTTTCTTTCATAAATTGTGTATATTTATGGTTATAAAAATCAGTCCTCAATTCCCTTTGATTTCACTCTTGCAAGGGCCCACATTGTAAATTTTCTTACCCTCTTGTCAGGATCATTTTTCAGCGATTCAAGAATTTCCCTGCCTGATTCGCTGTTAAGCTTTTCAAGTGCCCTTGTAACCTGGACCCTTACATCCTGATCCGGGTCTCTTGCAGCAAGCACTATTCCCCTGAAGGCGGATTCTGTTCCAATCATTGAAAGGAATTCTTGCGGCTGATCTTCTTATTTTGGGATTCCGGTGCGACAGTTTCCTGATAATATGTTCAACATAGCCTGTTTCTTCAAGTATTGATGTTATTGTCTCTTTTAAAGATGCTATATCTTCTTTAAGCAGTTTTACAAAGCGACAGTTCCCCCTGTTCTCCCATAACTTTGAATATCCTGACAATCTTTTCCCTGAGCACAGGAGATCCGTCTTTCATGTTTTCTATTATTCTTTTTACTGTCTTGTTGGAAGGATTTTCAGCAAGTGCTTTTACTGTGAATTCCTCAAGTTCTTCATTTTCATCTATGAATTCTATGAGTATGTCGACTGCTTTGCTGTGATCAGACCTGCATAACCCTGTTACAGCTGATTTTTTTACGGTAACTGTTTCATTTTCATCTTTAAGAAGATCTGAAAGGTTATCAAGCTTATCGGCGCTTCCGAATTTGCCAAGAACTTCAGCTGCCGCGTTTCTTACCCTTTCAAGCGGATCACGGAGCATGTCAAAACTGCTGTTAAGAAGCTTATTGTCTTCATAGTCTGAGAGTGCCCATATACACGAGATTCTCACATCAGGATCAGCATCGTTCAGGCTGTCCCTGATTTTCTTAATAAACTCTTTTTTGCCTGAAAGCGGGAGGCTTGCAATAACTGCTGCCCTGGTTTTGGCATCCGGCTGATTTAACAGGTCGGCGATTCTGGTACTGAATGTTTCTCCCGCATATTCTGAAAGAAGTAGGGAGAAGTCTTTTGCTTCTTCCACAGGAAGTATCGGGAGCTGTTCTATAATTGGCTGTACACAGTAGGAAAGCTTGTATTTTGCAAGAACATTCAATGTTGTTATCCTTACAGTGTGAGGATATTTTTCTCTTCCCCCTTTCAGTATTCTGAATAGTTCAGGGATGACAATTTCCTCAGGTATCCTGTAAAGTGCATTGATAAGAATATCTCTTGATTCAAATTTACTGTCTTCAAGGAGCTCAAGAAGTACAGGAAAGCAGATATGTTCTGTATTTTCAGGTAAGTTTGAAAGAATATATTCAGCCTTGTTTTTTTCATACCGTATAGTTTTAAGTTCCTTCATGAGAAGGTTAAGGGCTGTTTCGTTTCCTCGTCTGCATATACAGTCAACAGCCTTGTTCCATATTCTTTCTTCTATTGAATTCCTGCTGCTGAATACTTTTGATACATAATCTGCCAGAAAATTTCTGCTGCCGGATTTTTCGAGGATTGAAAGAGCTGTGAATATTACTGCTGGATTATCGGAAGACTGCTTGAGAAAACCTGTAACTTTTACTTCAGAAGCATTCCTGAGAAGCTTCTCTGTCCGTTCGAGGTTTTCTGTATCTTCAAAACTCACACTCATGAGCATCTTGTTGAGAACCCCTGCTTCCTGAAGAAACATTGCCGCAGGAAACCTGAGTTCAAGATCGCTGCCTGCAAGGAATTTCATGGATGCATCAATATCTTTTTCAGATTCTGTATCGAGAAATTCAAGTGCGTGAAGAGCCTGCACATGATCAAGTTTCGAGTAGTCGATTTCATGCATTTCTGAAAAATCCTTGCAGATTCTTTTCCATGCAGTTTCCCTGACTTCAAAATTGGGATCATCTGTTATCCTTTTTTTGAGAAGAGAATATACTTCATTCCTGTCCGATATAGAGCATTCTTCAATAACAGTCTTTCTTACAAGGGGATGCGGATCATCAAATGCTTCCATTATTCCCCTGTAGGATCGTTCTGAATCTTCATTTATAAGAAGTTTTACTGCAAAATACCGTACAGGCCATTCCGGATTTCCAGCCATTTCCCTTATTTCATCCATTTTATCG
Source organism: Spirochaetia bacterium (assembly GCA_963662265.2). Taxonomy (GTDB): domain Bacteria; phylum Spirochaetota; class Spirochaetia; order CADAEX01; family CADAEX01. The sequence goes on from CAXXHA010000016.1 coordinate 6,273, forward strand.
GAAAGAAGGGTATAGGCTGCTTTCCCGTCAAAACGTTCTCCTGAACCGGTCAGTGGAAGCCTGCTGAGATTTCCGGGATCTGAATCAAGATATTCAATAAAGCTTTTTTTAAGGGCATCCTTCCGCAATGCAAGAAGGAATGAGGTGAAAAGCCCCTGTTCCGGTATATACTTGAGTACTTTTTTGAGATACTTCTCGGAAGGATATGTTTTCAGCTGATTTATCCATAACCTGTCGAGGCCGGTAAGGAGTATAATGCTGTTGTCTTCAGTCCTGTCAGCCATGGACTCGACAATAGATGAATGTCTTTTGAGAAAAGATTCGTTATAAAGTCCGGATGAAAAATCTTTGTCTACTGCTGCCTCTTCAAGATATTTCATGAAATTTTTTATATTTTTTCTGTAGATAAAGAAATATGCAGCTGCAGCTGCAATTATTACTGCTCCAATTACAGCAGCAGTAGGCTGTCCCTGTGGAATACTTTTAATCAAGTTTATTACATTTTCCATTTTTACTCCTGTTCTTTTGAAATATCAAAAATCATCAAGCCGGATTTTATATATCCCGGACTGTTATATTCAGCTGACCTGTTTTAAAACCTGGAATATGTGAAGCGGTTTATCCTTTCCCTTTACTTTAACAGGTGTAAGTTCCCTGAGCTTGAATCTGTCTCCGATAAGGTCCCTGGTTTGTTCCGTAATTATCACTTCTCCTGCTCCTGCCACCCCTTCAAGCCTTGCTGCTATATTTACTGTGTCGCCTATTACAGAATAATCCATACGCCTCGAACTTCCCAGGTTGCCCGAAATAAGCGGACCGGAATGCATTCCTATACCTACTTTAAGGTGAGATGCATTTCCTTTGAAAAATTTCCTGTTTTTTGATTTCACAAGTTCCTGAATCTCTACAGCACAGCTGACACCGGAAATTGCATCTTTATCAGGATTAACAACCGGGACTCCCCAGGCTGCCATAATACAGTCACCGATAAATTTATCAATATAGCCGTTATATTTTATTACAATTTCAACTGCTTCGCTGAAATACTCATTCAGAACTTCAATTACATATTCAGGTTCCTTCCCCTCGCTGAATGAGGTGTATCCCCTGATATCGGCAAAAAATATCGTAGCATCTTTTCTGTCGCCTCCGAGCTGAATCTGTTCAGGCGATGCCATGAGGTTTTTAAGGACATCTGCAGACATATATCTTGCAAACATGTCTTTTATTACTCTTCTTTCCTCTACAGCCACATCCATTTTCTGCTTGAGTTCCTCTTCCCTCGACTGGTCGGTGAAAAGAAGAATAAGACCTTCATGTTTTCCGAGACGCCCCTTTAGCGGCGAAATATTGAGAGAGAAGTCCATATCAAAGTCTTCTCCTGTATATATTCCTTCAAGGCCTAGAATTTCCCTGTGATTTTCAGAACTTTTTTTAATCTGGTTGATTACTTTTCTCGTGAGCGGCTTCTTGAAATAAGTTTCAATATTTTCTCCAATACTGTTTTCTATTCTCAGTCTTTCTTCAGCAGCCTGGTTGAAATACTGGATATTGCCTTTTTCATCAGTCGTAATCAGAAGGTTTGTCATTGAACTGAAAATGCTGTCCTGGTACCGCTGAAGAGCTTCTATTTCCTTGAGTCTTTGTTTTATCTCCAGAAGAAGCTCTGCGTTATGAACTATACCTGCTGACAATTTAGTGAATGCATCAAGAAAATGAAGCCTGCTTTTCCCGTAAAAATCGTTTTTTCTTGAATTGAGTATCAGTATCCCTATTTTCTTTTTTGATGCAGTCAGTGGGAGTATTATTGAGCTGTTCATATTTTCATTGAGAAGACCTTCGGTGAAAAAAGGATCGTTTTTACTGTGAACAACAATTACTTCTCTGCAGTCTTCTACAAACTGTACAAAATCAGAATCAGTTTTAAGAGAGTGCGGTACATTGTATTTACCTCTTTTAAATACCATCTTAAGAGATTCAGGTTTTGTCGTTTCTGCGGGATAAGCATAAAGAGCTCCGATTTCCGATTTGCTGATGTCCTGCGCCTGTTCAACAAGTGTTGAGATCAGCGATGTCCTGCTCTGGTCTGCTGCCAGGAGCGAACTTACCCTGACAAGTTCCTGTATTGCTGATATGCCCACATTATTACCTCTAATACTTTATTGGGGATCTCTAAAACTCGCTTCAGCGGGTTTTTTTTCAGATGTCTGCCCGCAAGAGAGATTCCCTTATATAACGAAACCGTAATGCCTGCAGATACTGTTGTCAAGCAATTTTAAAATTGAAAGATCTGTATATCCTGTGCAGATATTTTTGCATGTTATATATTATTTCCTAATAATTATAACATAATCTGTTGAATTTAATGATTGGTTTTATCAGATATGTCTTTTTTCCGGAGCTTACAGAGACATATTGCTTCTTCTGTGTTTGAACCGAATGAGTTGATAATTTAAGAATGTGTTGAGTCTCGATATTAAATAAAAAATGCTGAATATCAACGATATTCAGCATAAAAGCACTGATTGCTGACAGCACTCAGTACAAAAGAGTGTAAATAAAAAAGGAGTGTAATCCTTTTTTTGATTATTGCCTGAAAAGTGTTCAGGGAATAATCAAAGTTTTTTCAAGCATGATACTGACAACACTGCTACAAATACTCTGCTTCCATTTAATCTTTAGTTCTGTTTATTCAGAAACAAGACCGAAATAAAGAAGATCAAGCAGTGCATCTGCCCGTTTTTCAATATCTTCAAAACTGTCCCGGGTCAGAAGGGGAAATTCGAATCCCTTCATTGCTGTTAAAAAAGATTCAGCTGTCCATACTGGATCAAGCTTTCTCAGTTCTCCTGAATCTATCCCGGATTTGAAAATCCTGCAGGCAATATCAAGTTCCTTCTTTTCAAGATCTGTTCTGAGGTTTTCAAAAACAACTTTCTCTGTAAAATATTCCTCTTTGACAATTCTTGTATAGTTAACAACTTCTCTCAGTATTTTTGCTTTAACAAGGATGAATTTCTTGAGCTTGTCAATAATGTTTCCATTACTCTTTGCCGCATTGGCAAGTTCATTTATCAGTCTGTCTGATTCCTTCTGCAGGACAGCAGCAAACATCTCCTCCTTGTTTTTGAAATAGTAATATATAAAACTTTTTCCCTTTCCCAGCCGGGAGGCTATATCTTCGAGGTTTGCCCTCCTGTAACCATATTTTGCAAAAATATATTCAGCTTCATTTATAATTTTTGTTCTTGTATCCTGATCCGTCATTATAGCTCATAAATCGAAAATTTGACTTTTTAAGTCATATGTTCAAAAATAACCCGTGAAGTTCTGCAAGTCAAGCCGGAAAAAATCAGCTGAAGAATACTTTTTTAAATTAAAACTTACTTCAGCTGATTTTGAAAAATATTATCCTGTATATGATGCGCTTGAAAAAGCAATGTATGGGAAATAAGCCCAGCCGAAAAGCAATGCAAGAATTACATGCCATCCCGGTTTTCCGAACTTAAGGACAAAGTTGTAGAGAATAAGTATAACTATTACAATATTGACGATAGGTATGAATAGAAGAATAAGCCACCATAATGGCTTTTTCACGATATCAAGCATTACAATAATATTGTAGATTGGAACAAGAATCGCCCATCCCGGCTTGCCAGCTTTTACAAAAATTTTCCAGTTCGAAATAATAAGAACCACTGCATAAATAATCCAGAAAACAACGTAAATCGGATTAATTGTAGGTGTTTCATACATAATTTAAATCTCCTTATTTTTTGACCCGGATAATTGATGGTAGGAAAGCTGTGAAATGAATAAAACAGTCTGCCGTCAGGCATGGTCTGAAGTGATACGTAACTTGCAATAAAACAAATCCGGTATTCTTAAGTTATATAATAGGACAAAGATTTTACGTGGTCAAATTTACTTTGTTATAGAAAAGCCGGAAAACTTTGCAGCTTTCCGGCATTATTACTAATAAAATGTTATTTAAAATACTTTATAAGTAACACCTATTCCTACGAGGAAAAGTTTTTTACTTAAAGTAATATCACCCAGAGCAGTTTCATAATCTGCATCAAAATATATAGGCTTAAACAGTCCTATATCAATTTTAAGATCTTCGATAAAAGTCAAACCTGCGCCTGCGCCAATTGTAATACTGTCAAGTATAGGAACTTCTGCTGAGTTCTCGTCATCCTTAAATCCCTGTTTTGAATAAAGGACTCCACCGCTTAAAGCTATCATTTCGTTAAGAGAATATTCAGCTCCTGCTCCTATTTCCCATGAATTGTCATATTTATTTTCAGCTTCTTTCAGACCTGTCCCAAAAGCAGCATCTTTATTGAAATAATAATTAAAGCTTAATGAAGTATAAAGACTATCCATTAGCTGGTATCCTACCCCTGCACCTAGTACTGCAGGAATATCCTTGTCATACTTTGTACCTTCTGAAATTTTCATAAGTCCAAGAAATACTGAATAACCGTCTGCTTTGTCATATTCATATTCAAGAGATACTTTTGTCTGGTACTGCAGAGCAATATCAAGTTCTTCTGTAGGATTAACATGTATCCCGAAAATACCTCCGAATCCGGAAGCTGTTGCTTCTGTATCAGCCAGATTAGTTCCAAATCCCAGATCATTATCAAGTGTTATTTTCTGGGTTATTTTTCCCTGAATTAATCTTGCAGCTGCTGATAGAGATATGTAGTCATTAATTGCGTATGAAGCGCCAAGAACTTCTCCAAAAATAATTGCAGATATATCAAGCGAATGTGGCTGTCCTTGGAGTGCTGTTCCATACAATCCACCAAATGTTGAGAATGATCCATCTTCAAATTCTGCGGTTCCTCCCCCTGCAACTACGCTTAAGCCGCCGAAGAGGGCGAAGTTTCCTGCATTCCATACAATTTCTCCGTTGGGATATAGGAGAACAGGGTCTGTTGAGCTGTAATCTCCATTTATAGGTGTCCCTGTTGAATCGTTTGCATAGTCCTTCATCAAAAATTGGTTGCCCAGTTCCACATAAAGACCTTCTTCCATAAATGCAGTTCCTGCAGGGTTATAAAACACTGCATCAGCTTTTTTTGTTTCTGTGTTTTTGCTCGGATTTCTAAGGTATCCGGCTGACATGTTGTTTTTATTTTCAACTCCGCCCGCAAAAAGGGAAGCTGCGACTGACAGCATCAGAAGTACTATCAATACTCTTTTCATTCTTACACTCCTCAATTTTTTATTTACACTCTTTTTATTACCATATTCCACCGGTAAATGTTTTTTATGCCTACATATGAATGTATAAAACAAATGGTAAAATATGGCAAACCTTATATATTATATGTTTATGATATATAAGTCAATTGCTATTTGACAGTATTGTTCGGGTAAATAACAATTAATAGTATAGAATGGTTATTACGTAAATCACACAATTTTAATTTGGATGTTAAGAATATGTATTTGAAATATTGAATTTAAAGAAACACAGAACCAGTGTTAAATAGATTTGTTATTACCGGCACAGTTTTATAAAATCAGCCATGTAATTTCCCAGTTTTATATGATTATCCCTGTCAAAATGTATTCCGTCAATTTCACTGTTTTTAACAATTTTATCGGCATCGACAAAATAACAGTTGTTATGTGATGCCATATGTTTAATTTCATGTGAAAATCGGCGGGATTTTTCTACTTCTATCTGGTATATATAAGCTGCTTCAAAATCTCCGTTAATCTGGGGAGGGGATATGATTATTATGTTTGAATGCGGTTTTTCAATTTTAATTCTGTGAACCATATTTTCTATTCCGATTGTTATATGCTTTACAGATTCCTCTTTATTGGCAAAAAGGTCATTAATTCCGAGGAATATAATAATAAAATCGAAATCAGTTTTTTCCATAAGAGATAAAAGATATTGATGACCGTTTGTCGGGTGCTGTCCCTGTAAATGATCCAGTACTGTTCTTCCGTTAAGCCCTTCTTCCTGGATTTCGTATTTATTTCCCAGTTTTGATTTCATAACGCATGGCCATCGTGTATTTTCATCAAACCGTACGCCTGACATGGGATCAAATCCCCATGTAGATGAAGAACCATAGCAGAGTATCTTTATTTTCTCCTTCTTCCTGTTATCTTTTACCGGATTAGACATAATTCTCTCCTGCATAAGGTTTTATATGTCCCTGTAATAAATTATGGGCACCTCAAAAACTCGCTTTTGTGAGTTTTTTCCTTAGATGTTTGCCCACAAGGGAATCTATAAGAAAAAACTATGTTTTTAGTATATGACAAATTATTATCATACAAGAAGCTATAGTCTAAATTAGAATAAAATGATGCAAAATTAAAAAACATAGTTTTTAGAGATTCCCTTATATACAGCTTATAAAATCATGCAATTTTGCCGTTAGTTAAGTTTTCGGAAAAAGAGGGCTAAAAATTTAAATTCTGTTCTGAAAGGTTAAATGTGGATATTTCTGATGGATAATATAATATTGGATAATCAGGCAGTATTTGACCTGATTATAGCAGTAAAAGATAAAGGCAGTCTTTGAGTATTAAATATTTGTATGGATAATATTAAAGTCTAAATTAGATCATTCTTACAATAACTATAACAGCTATTACACAAAGAAGCAGATAAAGCATAAATCCTCCAGTTAAGTTTATGTTTTTTATTATATTACAGTTTATTGTTTTTTTTAAAGAAAATAATTCTGAAATTCAGTAATTTATTCCCGTTTCACTATTGTTTCTCTTGAAATAAGAACCACTGAAACTAACATACATACTGCTGTATATGATAATGACCATGAAAAAGTTGAAAATACATTAAGCGGGTTCAGTCTGTTCAGTGAAATTTCTTTTATCAGTAAACTTAAATTCAAAAGAGGTATATGCCTGTAGTATGCATCGATATTAAGAGGATCAATTACAGATGTTATATATCCTGCTGTCATTGTTATCATCATGAGGGGAAGAAACAGTATCTGGGCTTCCTTGGGTGATTTTGCCGTAAGACTCAGAAGGAGTTCAGCCGAACTGAAAAGCATTGTAAGTATTACTGCTGTTAAAAGCAGCAGAATTACCGATGATGTTTCCATGTAGAAATCAAGTTTTTCAAAACCGAAAACTCCAGGAGTCATATATCCTGATATAACTATTCCTGTTGAAAATGCTATGGTTCCGGCTATCCCCATTACTATTAGACAGAGATATTTTCCTGCAAGTATTTCAGTTTTTGTTACTGGGTTTGCAAGCAGAGGTTCGAGGGTGAACCGTTCCTTTTCTCCTGCGCCTGTATCTGATGCAAGTGCAACAGGGCTTAGCGCTGCAAATACAAAAAGAAGAAAGGGGAGAAGTGTCGACATTATAAGCATGCTGCTTCCTGTATTTTTGTTGTAGAGGCAATTCTGTTTTATAAGAAAATTTTCATTGTTTACAATGTTTTTATTTTTAAAAGATTCTGTGAGAGATTCAAGCAGAGCAGTAAGCTCAGCTGCTGCTGTGAGCGAGTGCTGCCGGGAGTTATCAAAGTTTACTGTAATTTCTCTTTTCCCGTTTCTGGTTTCTGATTTTACAAGTGCATAGATTTTCCCGTTTTTCAGCCTGTTATCCAGATTATTTTCTATAATATTGAATTTTTCTATGGAAAAAAGGAAATCCCTGATGACTGATCCATCCTGCTCGATAAGACCTATATCATATGTATTTTTAATTTTCCTGTTTGCATTCTGTATATTTATATCAAGAACACTGAAAATCAGGGGAAAAAGAATGACAGGAAAAATGATTGATATGAAAAATGCTCTTTTATCCCTGAGAGTATCTTTAAGTTCCTTTTTTAAGATAAAAGATATCTTTTTAATATTCATTTTTCCTCCCTGTTAGCGAGTGGAAAATGCTTTCTATATCCTTACTGTATCTGTTTTCAAGATCCTTTCTTTTCCCGGAATCAATTATAGTTCCTTTATGCATAATGATTATTCTGTCTGATATTTTTATTATCTCCTGTATGTCATGGCTTGAAAACAATATTGACTTTCCCTTTCCTTTTATAAAATGGATAAAATCCTGTACTTTTTTTGATGCAGATATATCAAGACCGGATGTCGGTTCATCCAGTATTATTATTTCCGGATTGTGTATGAGGGATCTTGCTATTGCTGTTTTCTGTTTCATCCCTTTTGAAAAAGTACCGCATCTCCTGTTCAGAAAATCATCCATTTCAAGGATTTCTGCAAACTGCTTTATTCTTTTCCTGATTGTCTCCCTGCCAATTCCATGGAGCTGACCAAAGTATTCTATATTTTCATAAGCGGTAAGCCTGTCGTATAACCCTGTTTCTCCCCCCTGAAGGATACCTATGTTCCGCCTTACTTTTAAAGGTTCACTGACTGAGCAGAAATCGTTTATCAGGCATGTTCCTGAATCCGGCCTGAGTATAGTTGATATTATTCTTATAAGGGTGGTTTTTCCTGCACCGTTTTCCCCCAGAAGAGCAACTGATTCACCTCTTTCTACATTGAAAGAGATATTTTTAAGAGCATTGATGTTTGATTTTTTGAAGCTTTTGTTCAGATTTTCTATTCTTATCAATATTATTCCCTGTGACTGAATCTTGTATTGTACATAACTTCCTTATGAACGAATGATACTTCAAAAGATTGAAAATAGATACATATATTTTTGACAGTGTTGTTTACAGATAATAACATTAATAATTTTTACCACTGCCCAAAAATTTTATTGACTGATACAATTTCATATCCCATAATTTAATGGGGTATTTTATCCTTAAAGTTATATCATATAAGTATTATTGTTTAACTGCTGTTTTGCGGTTAAAAAGTAAAAGTGAATAAGTATGAAAGAAAAGTTATTTGTCCACTACGGAAGCAATCCGTTCGAAAACACTGTTGCTCTGCTTGAGCATCTGGATCTGTTTTCTGATATCCCTTCCGATTCCCTGATAGGAATAAAACCGAATCTTGAATTTTCAAAACCATCGAAAAGCGGCGCTACAACTGATCCGGGTGTTGTTGAAGGGATTGTTCATTATCTTAAGTTAAAAGGTCTTGATAATATTATTATTCTTGATGGCTCATCAGATTCTGATTTTACTGATCTTGCTTTTCAGGTATGCGGGTATAAAAAAATAGCAAAGAAATACGGTGTAAAGCTTGTTGATTTACAGAACGATTCAAGTATTCCTGTGCGGACCGGCAACAGGACACTTTTTATCTGCAATGACGCACTTGCAGTTGATTATCTGATCAATGTTCCTGTTCTTAAAGCAGACAGCAGAATAGGAATAAACGCTTCGCTGGCAAACATGTTCGGCTGTGTTCCCAATTCAGAAAAGAAGAGATTTAAATCAGACCCTCATATTCCGGTTTCATGCATAAACAGTATTTTAAAATCTGATCTGATTATTGTAGACAGCATAATAGGAGATCTTAAATATGAAGAAGGAGGGGCACCTGTAAATATGAACAGAATTATAGCTGGAAAAGATCCTGTTCTGACTGATTCATATTGTGCTTCACTGATTGGAATTAAGGCTTCAGATGTTGATTATATTATGGAATCTGAAAAAAAAGGGGTAGGCTTCAGTAATATTGACGATGCAGAAATTATTGAAATCAACAGGAATATGGATACTGCTTCCGGCAGCAAACAACTTGAAAAATTACTATTCTCCGATTTTGTTGTTGAAAAAGATGCCTGTGCCGGATGTCATGCCGGCCTTGTACATGCACTGAGCAGGCTTGAAGATAAAGATATGATGTCTTTTGTTGATTCAAAAATATATATTGGAAAATATTTCAGAAATAAACGTTCAAAAACAACCGGAATCGGAATAGGCGACTGCTGCAGGAATTTTGACAGATATGTAAAAGGGTGTCCGCCCCGTGCAATTGATATTGTGGATTTTATTTGTGCTAAAGATCCTGTAGTTCAGTAATTTCTGCAGTTTTAATATTTATCCCAGGTCCGGAATAAAACATGCCGGAAAGAAACATCTGAGAATCATTTCCTTGACTTAAATTAGTGCTGATAATATTCTTAGAGCATGGGAATAGAAACAATTTGCTGCGGCGGCTACGGCGGTTCTGCAGAGGTTCATATACAGATCAGAAATATCTTCCCCGGCCTCGGGGGAGTAATTACAACAGAAAAAGATTTTGTTGCAGCCTGCAGGATTCCGCGCGGAACTGATCTTGCGAAAATAAACAATCCTGATTCTGATATTACCCTGGACAGCTTGGGAAACAAGCAGACACTTGCTGCTCTGGGAGTATATTTCAGGCATGCACTGATAAAAAAACTTGATGACTTTTTTTTCCGTTCAGGAAGATACCGTTTTTCACATGTCCCGCGTCCCTTGGGATCAGATATAGACGGAATCTACTATTATGAATGGGTCTTCGGGGATGAAGGGTATTATCCCCAGTTTTATGATGATGATTATGAAAAATGGTTTCCTGTCAAGGTTGATGAATGGGACAAGGCCTCCGGCTGTTTTGACCAGGCGGGGGTGGGTATTTTTGATGATACAGTCGATACAGACGGGTATTATATAAAGAATATTGTCATGCTCGAACCCCGTGTTACCGATTCTGAGGAGCAGCTTACAAAGCTCTGGAAGAGAATTGACTTCGGATCTGAGAGTCTTCATATTGATTTTTATAAACTTGAAAAGTATTTGAATGATTACAAATCTGACCTTCAGAAATATCTCAAAGATGAAAGGTTTGAGATGATGGAGCTCATGCTCAAGTTTCTCATGACATCTTCAAATCCTTCGGAATTTCAGAAAATTGACCGCCTGAGCGAACTGGTTTTTGATTACCGTAAATCCACCACAAGCCATATGAGCAAGCTTCATCACTGCCATATCGATGAACTTGAAACATGCCAGACAAGAAAAATAAATTACAGGGTCGGAAGAAATATTAAAGACCTCGCATTTTCGAAAAGAATCAAGGCCAATGCGGAATATTCTCTGGACCTTGAAATCAGATCAGGGTTCCGTTCAATTGACGGGATTATCTATACACTCCAGGAATTTCCTGTCGCAAAAATGAACTGGCGACACGGGAATACATTTTATTCCGGATTTGACCATTTTGCACGGCATTACATAGTTAAAAAACTTGAAGATGCCTTTATATCTGCAGGCGAATACAGTTATCCCCATATTCCGCGGCCTCTTGGTTCTGAGGGAAACTCATATTATACAGAATGGGTTTACGGATTTCCAAAGTGTCCCAAGACTCTTATATACCGGGATGAACCGAGCAGCAACAAGGCCGGGCTTTATAACTGGTATGAGTTTTATACTCTTTTTTATGAAGCTGGAATTGATATGAGAAGCAGAATGCGATATCAGCAGAGCAAGATGTATGACAATGTTTACCATTCAAGGCAGATTATAGTCAGGCAGCCTCTTGCTGATGACAATCCTGACTATATTTCCAGGCTGTGGCAGCGGGTGGAATTCGATGAGTTTACAACACCTATAGATTTTGAGATTCTGGAAAACTATCTTGAGGAAAAAAAGGATTATCTTAAATCAAACCTGACTGAAGGGCGTTATGAGACCATGATTATAATGCTCAAGTACCTGAAGGGTGATATGACTAAAGAGGATTTTGAGTGGCTGAAAAGCAATCTTCATGACTACAGAATTTCAACACTCAGACATCTTAATTACAGCGGTTTCGGACTGCCTCCCGAAGGTTTCGTTGACCTGAGTGTTGATTCGGGATTTGCAATGTAACAGGAGATAGCTTCTGAAATATATTCAGGAGCATTATTTTCATGTTTTTTTAACTTCTCGTATTATTGAAAATGAATAGAAAACAAGGCCTGCCCAGATAAGGGAAAACCCTACTATGTGGGCTCTCAGAAAAGGCTCTTTGTAATAGAATATACCTGTCAGAAGCATCAGTGTCGGGGAAATATACTGAAGAAAGCCTACGGCAGATAATGGTATTTTCTTTGCACCTTCTGCAAACAGAAGGAGAGGTACTCCTGTTACAACTCCTGACATCATTATTAATAAATCTGTCTTTGGTGAACCTGAAAAGAGTGCGCTTTCCCCCCTTATCCCTATTACAGTCATAATAATCACTGCAATCGGAACAACCGCCATTGTTTCAGCCATGAGTCCGTCAATTGAATCAAATGAAAAATGCTTTTTCAAAAGTCCGTAAACACCGAATGATACAGCAAGGTAAATTGCTATATACGGGAATTTACCGTAGTCAAATGTCATGTAAAGAACTCCCCCCGCAGCCAGTATCAGTGCTGTGATCTGTATCCGGTTAAGCCTTTCTCTGAAAAAAAGCATACCAAGAGCAACACATACAAGGGGATTTATATAGTAACCAAGACTTGCTTCTATTATCCTGTCTGTGTTGACGCAGAAAATATATGCAAACCAGTTGGATGAAAGTACCAGTCCTGTCATAAAAACAGATAAAAACAGTTTCATGGATTTAAAAATATTGAGACTGTTTTTCCGTCTGAAAAATGAAATTATGAGAAGAAACAGGTAGCACCATATTATCCTGTTAAGCATTATCTGCACAGAAGGTACATGATACAGTGTTTTCCAGAAAAACGGGAGCAGTCCCCACATTATGTATGATCCTGCCGCAAAGAGATATCCTGAAGAGCCTGCACTGTTCTGTTTTTTACTGATGTTCATAAAAAGAGAATATATTATCTGTTTGATTACTTCAACAATAGTTAAGGCTCTGATTCTGATTTATATTAATTTCATTTTTTATGTTTTGATATTTCAATATACAGGATTATAATTATCCGGGTGTATTTGTCTTTATATAGGTATAAATATAATATGATTTATATTTACTGAAATTTATTTACACATAATAATTTTAATAACCGGAGCTGTCAGGTTTAATGATTGTTTTCAGAAAAAGTATCAGGTATGAACTTTCAAAATATATTGTAATCTCAATGTTCTTTTTTCTTGCTGCAGTTCTTATATTCAGCTTCCAGTACCTGGGGCGTTTTTTTTCCGATAACGCGGAAAACGGGGCAATGACAATTCTTTATGAGACAGATTCAAAAATTAATAATTTTTTCGAGGAAATTGAAAGGATTTCAGAATCTCTTGTTAATTACAGAGCAGTGTACGAGGTGCGGACAGATGAAATGAAGGAAATATTTGTTTCAAATGTACTTGCCAGAAAAAAATATCTGAGAGCAATCTACCTGGGGACAAAAGAGGGTGAAATGTATGAATGGGGTTATGGAGAAGGATTTATTGATTATACTCCCAAATTCCCGGAAGGTTATAATCCGGTCCTCCGTCCCTGGTACAGAAAAGGTTATGAGGCAGGAAAACATTCAATAACAGATCCATATATTTATGCGAGTATTAATAAACTCGGAATAACAAGTGTTAACCCTGTCCATGATAGTGAAAACCGTTTTGTCGGAATACTCGGTATTGATGTGATGCTTGAGACAATGAGGGATTTTCTTGATGATTTTGAAATAGAAAATGACGGTAAAATTATCCTAATTTCAGATACAGGACGTGTGATTGCAAGTCAGCTTGACCAGCTTGGAAAAGACAATGCTTCATCTCTTGAAAATATTCTGATGAAAAGCCTTGCTTCCGGCAAGAATGAGAATGAAGGCAGTTTTATAGGGAGTTTCGGGGGAGATAATTATTTTTTCGCATTTAAAAGGAACAGCCTTACCGGGTGGAATTTAAGTATAATATATCCATATGATTCTATTACACGTGATGTGAAACGGGTTATTACAATTATTTCATCAGTATATTTTGTTCTTGTCATAATGCTTTACCTGACCCTGGTCAGTCTCAGCCGTGTTCTTATCATAGGACCTCTTGAAGAACTTTATTCTGTAATGAAAAAGATTGAGTCGGGTGATCAGGATGTCCGGGTAAATATAAATACATCAAACGAATTCGGTGTAATAGGAGAACAGTTCAACAGGCTGTTTGATGTAGTTAAGGAATATTCGGAAAGTCTTCAAAAAAAGGTAGAGGAGCGGACTTCAGAAGTCATAAAACTCCAGAAAGAAAATACAAGGCTTCGTATTATTGAAGAAAGGGAGAGAATCCTTCAGGATCTCCATGATTCAATAGGGGCAAAGCTGACAAATATAAATATATGCAATAATGTGCTGCAGGCTCTTGAAGATGAAAACACATCTCCTGAACAGCTGGAACTTGTTGAGCAGATTTCTGATAACTGCAGTCTTGCAATAAGGGAACTGAAGGATATTGTTGTCCGTGACCGCAGCGGAGCAAGTGAAACTCTTGATGATTATCTTGACTACAGGATTGAGGAGAGGCTATCTCTCAAGAATATTGATCTGAAAATTAAATGGAAGATTAAAACAGATCTGTTTCTTCAGATGATTGATTTCAAAACTGAAAAAGAGCTTGTCAATATTCTGAAAGAACTTGTAAGCAATGTTCTCAATCATTCAGGTGCAAACAAGGTACTTCTGATTTTCAGCAGGGAAAAAGAACGTCTTGTAATCAGTTTTCAGGATGACGGAGATGGTGTAGGTGAGAAGGAACTGCTTATTTCCGGAAGCGGTATAAGAAATATTCGAAAACGGATGAGAAATATAAGGGGGACAGCTCAGTTTGAAACAGGGAAGAACCGGGGTGTTAAGGTTTTGCTGAAATTCAACCCTGTCGGTACAGGGTTAACAGCTGATTTGCCGGTTCCTGAAATCGAAGACTATAAGGACGATAATGGAAATTCTTAAAGTATATATAGTCGAGGATGAAAAAGAGGTCCGTGAAGGTCTCAGATATCTTCTTAATTTATATAATGAAATAAAAGTTGTCAGGACATTTTCATGTGCCGAGGACCTTATCAGGGAGCTTGAATCAGGCAGAAGCGCTGATATTGTGCTGATGGATATCGGCCTTCCCGGTATGGACGGAATAAAGGCAACTGAAAAAATATGCTCTTTCAACAGCAGTATCAAGGTTATCATGCTTACTGTATTTGAAGAACCTGAAAAAATATTCAGGGCAATCAAGGCAGGAGCTGCAGGGTATGTTCTTAAAAATACAAAACCTGCCCAGCTTGTTGAGCAGCTTAAAACACTCAACAGGGGAGGCGCCCCTATAAGCCCGGAAGCCGCAGGCAAGCTTTTCAGTGAAATACAGAAAGACAGAAGCGGGGGAATAGGGGAGGCTGATGAGAACGGATCCACAGACAATGATTACAATCTTACTGGAAGAGAATTTGATGTTCTGAAGGCAATTGCTGAAGGATACAATTACAGGGAAACTGCAGATTTGCTCAATATATCAAGTGCCACAGTTAAGAAACATATACTTCATATTTACAGAAAACTGAATGTTTCTTCCAGGGTTGAATTCATGAAAAAAGTTATTGGAGAGAATCTTATCTGAAACATACACCAAATGGTGTATGTTTTCATACCTAAATCAGAAAATACACTGAAAAATAGACCATACGATGTATTTACTTCTCCTGAACACCGGATTGTAATTATAATCAGGAGGAAATCTAAATGTCAGATGATATTAAAAAAGGTCCGCTTGATTTTTATTTTAAATCAAATCTTCTTCTAAGAATTCTTATTGGTCTTATTCTCGGTGCACTTGCCGGAATTATTTTTGGTACTTCAATAAGCTGGGTAAAACCATTCGGAAGTCTTTTCGTAAATCTTCTTAAGATGATTGTTATGCCTCTTATTCTTTCATCTCTTGTTGTGGGAGCTGCAAGTATAAGTCCTGCTACTCTTGGTAAGGTAGGTGTAAAAATTATTGCTTTCTACATGCTTACATCAGCATTTGCTGTTGCTATCGGTCTTCTTTTTGGTAATCTTTTCAGACCCGGTGCAGGTCTTGCTCTTGCAGGAACAGCAGAAGCAGCAGGAAGAGCTCTTAAACAGCCTTCTCTCGTTGATACTCTTCTGAACATTGTTCCGAAGAACCCGTTCAGCGCTCTTTCCGGAGGACAGGTACTTCCAATAATCTTTTTTGCAATAATTTTCGGAATAGGTGTCTCATACCTCAAAGTAAGCAAGGATGCAAGGCTTAAAGACGTTGGGGAAACTATTTACAAGGTATTTGACGGTGTTGCTGAAGTAATGTACATGATTGTAAGATGGGTTCTTCAGTATGCTCCTATCGGGGTTTTTGCACTCATAGCAGTTGTATTCGGTCAGCAGGGTGCCAAGGCATTCGGACCGCTGGGTGTTGTTACTCTTGCAACATATTCAGGTCTTATTGTTCATGTTGTTCTTGTTTACGGCGTACTTCTCATGCTGAATAAGCTGAGCTTCAAGAAATTCCTTGTAGGTGCAAGAGAGCCTATGCTTACATCTTTTGTAACAAGGTCAAGTTCAGGTACACTGCCTGTCACAATGAAAGCTGTTGATGAAAACTTCGGCGTAGGTAAAAAGATCTATTCTTTTACACTGCCTCTCGGAGCAACAATCAATATGGATGGTACTGCTATATATCAGGGTGTCTGTGCCCTCTTCATAGCTTTTGCCATTGGTATGCCACTTTCTTTCGGACAGCAGCTTACTGTAATTCTTACAGCTGTTCTTGCATCTATAGGTACAGCAGGTGTTCCCGGTGCAGGTGCTATCATGCTTCTTCTTGTATTGAATTCAGTTGGTCTTCCTGTTGAAGCAGGATCTCCTGTTGCAGCAGCTTATGCAATGATTCTCGGAATTGACGCTATTCTCGATATGGGTAGAACAAGTGTCAATGTAACAGGCGATATGACAGGAACAATTCTTGTTTCCAAGAGTGAAAAAGAACTTAATCTGGATAAATGGAAATAAACTTGCCTGATGCTTTCAGCAGGATGTATTTAAATCTGCTGCAGGTATGGTAATTATTAAGGTACCGGGTGTAATTAAGTGCGGGACTTTCTGCATATTATGTCAAATCCCGGTACCTTTTTTTGTAAGAAACATTTTTTCTTTTGTTTAATATGTTTTTAATTTCTTGAAAGTTAAATCTGTTTTCAGATTGTTTTTATATGACTCTGTTATTTAGATAAAACTTGCCCTATAACCAATACTGAATTACAATTACATGACTTATCTATTATTAAATGTCATTTTTCAAATACTCAGACACATTAAATTGCGGAGTTAATACCTGAATACATGAAGCGGAATATAGTAATTGCAGTAGTTTTAATTCTATTTCTCAATATATTTATAGTCACTTTTTATTATTCCCTGTCATCAAATATCAATCTTGTTGATCAGATTTTAAAAAGAAACAGGATCACAAAAGAGGAAAGGGATTATTTAAACAACAAAAAATATATAATCTACGGTTCAGACAGGAGTTCTCCCCCCTTGAGATATGTTGACCATGACAGCGGACAGTATATGGGGCTTGTTGTTGATTATGTCAATGCTCTTTCAATAGAACTTGGTATTGAAATAAAAATGGAACCTCTTGTATGGAGCAAGGCGCTTGAAAAGCTTGAAAAGGGGGAAACTGATTTCAGCGACATGTTCAAGTCAAAGGAAAGAGCTGAAAAATTCCTTTTTTCAACTCCGATATACAATCTCAGGGGTATAATAATTACTTCGGCAGCAGACAATTCAATTAAAAATGTTTCAGATCTTAAAGATAAGACAGTTGCTCTTCCGGCAGGGGACTTTGCAATCGATTTTCTGAAAGCGAGAAACCCTGACCAGAAATTTATGCTGA
Source organism: Spirochaetia bacterium (assembly GCA_963662265.2). GTDB lineage: Bacteria > Spirochaetota > Spirochaetia > CADAEX01 > CADAEX01. The sequence goes on from CAXXHA010000016.1 coordinate 24,028, forward strand.
CAGGAGATAATTATTCTGCGCTTGCAATGGTTAGAGATGGTTTTGCAGATGCTGTTGTCGGAGATGAGCCTGTATTGAGCTATTACATGAAAAAGCTTGATGGCAGGGAGATCCTTAAAATACTTCCTGAACCTGCCTATGAACAGGACTGTGTACTTGGCTTTCCCAGAACTGATAAAAATCTTGTTAATATAATAAATAAAGGGATTGCCTCTCTCAAATCAAAGGGGATGATGCTTAAAATCCAGCAGAAATGGCTTGGAGTTACAGCAAGTTTTGTTCAGGCTAAAAAAGCCGAAAGAATACTTCTCATCCTTCTTGTCTTTACAACACTAATCATTCTTGTTCTTTATATTTTTTCTCAGCTGAACAAGACATTGAAGCGGGAAATAGCGCGGCGGACAGAAGAGCTGAACTTGAGCCGAAATGAACTCAGAACAACATTTGACGGGCTTGCGCATCTTATGGCGACTTACAATGAGAAGTGTGAAATTGTTAATATTAATAAGTCTTTCAGTAGGTTTATTGGAAAATCCCCGGAAGAGATACTTCATAAACACTGCCTTTCTTTTGAAAAAAGGTTCTTTGAAGACTGCTCCTCGTGTATCGTGAAAAAGACATTCAGAAACAATAAAATATACAAAAAGGAATATTCTGACAGGGGCAGTATTTATGAGCTGAGCAGTTATCCCATAGAACTGCATAAATCTGAAGTAAAGAAAGTTCTTCTGATGGTGAAAGATATTACCACTGAAAAGATAACTGAACAGAAATATTTTCAGGAAAACAAGATGGCTGCAATAGGCCAGCTTGCTGCAGGGATGGCACATGAAATAAGAAACCCTCTCGGGCTGATCAGAAATTACAGCTATCTTCTCAAGCATGCGACTGACCAGGCTGATGAGCAGATAAGTAAAAGCATAAGCCAGATTGAAATATCTGTTGAAAAAGCAGGTACAATTATTGACAATCTTTTGAATTTTTCCCGTCTTGATGATGAAGACAATGAAAAAATATTTATTTATGATTTTGTCGATGAGATTCTTCAGCTTGAAAAAAAACTGATGCTGAGCAGGAAAATAAGATACAATATCAGCTGCAGTCCCGGTATAAGCTACAGGATCAGCCGAGAAGTTCTCAAGCATATTATTATAAACCTTACTGCCAATGCTATTGATGCAATGGAAGATGGAGGAGCGCTTTCCGTATCAGTTGAGGAATCGGGTAATGATGTTGTCATGAAATTCAGAGATACAGGTTCAGGAATAAGCAAAGAGGATATTGAAAGTATATTTAATCCCTTTTTTACAACCAAGAAACGGGGTAAGGGAACAGGTCTGGGGCTTTATATTGTCTACAGTGATATAAAAAGGTACGGCGGTGAAATAACTGTTCAGAGTGAAGTCGGAAAGGGTACTGAATTCACTGTAACACTTCCTGTCGACAGCGGAGAAGATTATGGGTCAGTTTAAAATCCTTGTAATAGACGATGAGATTGAATACAGGGAAGTGCTTGAAAATATATTCAGAATTAATGGATATGATGTAGTTACTGCTGGGAGCGGCGAGGCCGGATTAAAATTCCTGGAAAATAACAGCTGTGATCTTGTTGTTACCGACCTTATCATGGCAGGGATGGACGGGCTTGAATTCCTGAAGCAGTCGAAGGAAAAATATCCCGATCTTGAAGTGCTTATTGTTACAGGATACGGATCTGTGAAAAATGCTGTAGAGGCAATGAGGTTCGGAGCTTTCGGATATTTTGTCAAGAGTCATGACCCTGAAGAGCTTATAATGGAGATAAAAAAGATAGAGCGTATTGCATCACTTGAGAACAGCAATGCTGTCCTCCGTATACAGCAGATAAATTCCGGATATCTCCTTGAAACAAAAAACCGGGCGTTCAGGAATGTAATTGATATAGCAGGCAAGGTTGCTGCCAATGATACAAATGTGCTTATTCTGGGTGAATCAGGTGTGGGGAAAGAGGTCCTTGCCCGTTATATTCACCAGTGCAGCTCAAGAAGCAGTAACCCGTTTGTTAGTATCAACTGCTCCTCATTTCCTGATTCCCTTGTCGAGGCAGAACTCTATGGCTATGAGAAAGGTTCATTTACAGGTGCGGTTTCATCCAGAATAGGTCGTTTTGAAGCGGCAGACAGGGGTGTTCTGTTTATTGATGAAATTGGGGATATACCTCTTCAGACACAGGTGAAACTTCTGCAGAATCTTGAAAACAAGGAGATCCAGAGAATCGGCAGCAACAGGAATATTAAAATCGATTTCAAGCTGATAGCTGCAACAAACCGCGATCTCCAGGATGCGATAAACGAAGGAACATTCCGAGAGGACCTTTTCTACCGTATCAGCACAATAATAATAAGAATACCGCCGCTGAGGGAGAGAAAAGAGGATATAGACAGCCTTTTATGGTTCTTCATTACAAAAGCGGAAAATGATCTCAACAAAAAGGTGAAAGGTCTTGAACCCAAACTGCTTGATTTTCTGACAAATTATAATTACCCCGGAAACCTCAGGGAAATGAGAAACATTGTTGAACGGCTTGTTGTTCTTGCAGAGTCAGAAACACTTAAAGTAAATGATCTTCCTGAATACTGTTTCTCTTCAGACGTTACAAAAGAAAACAATGGTGTGAAAAATATTTCCCAGTTGCGGTCGTTGAAAGAGGTCAGAAAAGAATTTGAGACTGAATATATTAAAAATGCTCTTTCTCTTTGCGGGGGAAATATTTCTGAAACCTCCCGGAAGCTTGATTTAAGCAGACGGCAGCTCACAAACAAGATAAATGAATACGATTTATAGATAAGTTGTGTAATTAATTTCATATATGAGCAATTTATTTCTCACATTTCCCTTTCTCTTTGCTGTATTTTGCCTGCTATAAAAAATGAAAATTAATATTATCCGGGAATAAATCTCTATGGTGTAATGAATTATTGTGAAAGACAGTCTGTTGCCCTTAAATTGGCACAATTCCTGCTAAATAAAAAAATGAAAAGTTATTCACTTGACTGAAGGGCAATAACAGGAAAATTGATAATTGCTTCCTTTAAAGTGAAGATGAAATCATCAGGAGGAATTGATGGAAGAGAAAAAACTTACGTTTCACGGCGGTAGACTGGTATCATTTATACCAATCTTAATGTTTGTAGCTGTAGCTATTTATATTGCTGCTACTCAGAACGAAGTAACAATTCAGGGAATGTGGGTAGGTATACTCATCGGTATTATTGTTACTTTCTTTTTTGCAAAGGACAAGGAGCTATACGGAGAAACCATTATCAAAGGTATGTCTGCAAGAGTTGCTCTTGTTCCGGTTGCAGCATGGATTTTTGCAGGTATTTTTGCAACAGTAATGAGATCATCAGGAATGGTTAACGGTATACTCTGGCTTGCTGTGAAAACAGGCGCGACAGGAACTCCGTTTATTGTTGTTACCTTTATTGCATGTGCTATATTTGCAACTGCAGCAGGTACAGGATTCGGAACTATTGCCGCAGGTATGGGTGTTCTCTACCCTGCAGGTGTACTTCTCGGTGCTCATCCGCTGCTTCTTGCAGGTGCAATAATCGGGGGCGGAGCTTTCGGTGACAACCTTGCTGCTATTTCAGATACAACTATTTCATCTGCAGCCAGCCAGGGCACAGATGTAGGGGGAGTTGTAAAATCAAGAATCAAATATGCTCTTACTGCAGCTGCTATTTCAGTTGTGATAATTATTGTGCTCGGGATCATCACAGGCGGAGAAGCTAAAGCATTACCATATGAGGCTCTTGCAGAGCATATGAACCCTATGGGGCTTGTAATGTTTATTCCTGCTGTTTTAACAATATATTTTGCAATTAAAACAGGTAATATAATATTCTCACTCATTATAGGTATTGCAGTAAGTATTGCTTTTGCACTTGTAACAGGACTTAATACATTTGCAGGTATATTTTCCGTAACAGACGGCGCAATATTAAGCGGAGTTGCCGGCTGGATGGCGGATCTTTCAATTCTTGTAATTCTTCTTTCCGCAGGTATCTTTATAATGACAGACGGCGGCGGCGGTGAAGTTCTTGTTGAATTCGGACACAAGATTATAAAGAAATCAGTATTCGGACTTGAGCTTTCAACAGCAATTCTTGAACTTCTTTTCTCAGGTATAATGAGCCTCAATGCACCTGCTATTCTTGCAGTTGGTCTCTCATTTACAAAACCGCTTGGAGACAAGTTTAAACTTCACCCTTACAGAAGAGCGAACCTTCTTGATGCTTTCTCATGTACAATTGTTTATACACTTCCATGGACAGCCGCGGTTCTCTTTGCAAGCGGTCTTTCAAAAGGTGCAAGCGAAGATTTTGCAGGCGTACCTTTCCTTAACCCTGTTTCTATTACACCATGGGTTATCTATTCATGGGTACTCCTTGCAGTAATGTTCTTCTCTGTATTTTCAGGATGGGGGCGAATGTATACTGCTCCTGACGGAACACCTACAAAGGAAAAACCCAACTTCGACGAACTCTAAAACAGGACGTTTTTCACCTGCCCCGGGTCTCGGATCCGGGGGTGCAGGTCCAGCCATGGACGGCGATAGGACCTGCCTGAACAGGATGTTTTTGTGCGGTCAGGCAGGGACATTTGTGCCGAGGTACGAGGTCTGCCAAAAAGCCCGGCCTGAACAGAGTTTGCATTTTATAATTGAATAATATCTGCATCCTGAAACAATTCAGTGATCCAGATAATGCTGCGCCTCGCCTTAACAGGCGTTGTGCAGCTGGTTTATAATTTTTATGTTATATTTAAAAACAGAGATAAAACAAACAGGCTTAAAATTATCATATAATCTTAATATTACAGAGACAGAAATACTCTGCAGTTTTTTACAGGAAGAATGATAAAAACTTGTTTTTATCATAAGCGACAGAGACTTTCGCTTGCGAAAGTGCTCGAAAGCGTTACAGGAAGAATGATAAAAACTTGTTTTTATCATAAGCGACAGAGACTTTCGCTTGCGAAAGTGCTCGAAAGCGTTACAGGAAGAATGATAAAAAACTTGTTTTTTATCATAAGCGACAGAGACTTTCGCTTGCGAAAGTGCTCGAAAGCGTTACAGGAGCGAAAAATGACAGCAAAAAAAGGCGACTGGGTCCGGATTCACAAAATTGTGATGCATGCAGGAGAAAGAGCACCTCAGGTTCCCGAGGATACAGCAAAAGTATCTTTTGAAATGTGGCAGAAAGGATTTCTTCTAAATGAGGAGGCTGAGGCCGGAAGTGTAGTAGATATAAAAACTGTGATTGGAAGAAAGGTGAGCGGTACATTGATTGAAGTAAATCCCTATTTTACCCATTCATTCGGTAAATGTGTTCCGGAAATACAGAAAATTGATCAGCAGCTGAGAAATATCATGAAGGAGGACGCGGAATGAACAATGAATATACCGATTTAATGTCCCGGAAGAATGAGATAATGAAAAAATCTATTGCTATAGATTACAGCAGATTTGAAACCGGTACAATTGCGTTTGATTATGAAGCAATGATGAAAGAGGTCGGATATGATCTTGATGAAATCAGGTCTATTCAGGCTGAAACAGGAATAGGCAATACTCCTATATACGAACTCAGGAATCTGACTGAACTTGCCAGAAAATGCAGCGGAAAGGGAAAGGGTGCCAGAATATTTGTAAAGGATGAGGCTGCAAATCCGTCAGGAAGTTTCAAGGCAAGGAGAGCTGCTGTATCTGTTTATCATGCCAAAAAACTCGGCTACAAAGGTGTTATCGCGGCAACAAGCGGAAACTACGGCGCTGCTGTGGCAAGCCAGGCGGCAATGCTCGGACTTGACTGTATCATTGTTCAGGAGTGCTATGACTCAAGGGGAAAGGGACAGCCTGAAATCATTGAAAAAGCAAGGAAATGCGAGGCATTCGGCGCCGAAGTTGTTCAGCTTACTGTCGGTCCGGAGCTTTTCTTTATATTTCTGAAGCTTCTTGAAGAGACAGGCTTTTTCAATGCCTCTTTATATACACCTTTCGGAATAGCCGGTGTTGAGACTCTCGGTTATGAACTTGTCCAGCAGATGACTTCCCTCACAGGCAGGGCTCCTGATGCTGTTGTTGCGACAAATGCAGGCGGCGGAAACCTTACAGGTACTGCAAGAGGTATGATTAAAGCAGGTGCTGATAAAACAAAGATAATAGGGGCAAGTGTCAACCTTAAAGGGCTTCATATGGCAAGTGATAAACAGTTCAACCTCAAGTCATTCACCACCGGGCATACAGGCTTCGGTATACCTTTTACCACTCTTCCCGACAGGTCTGATGTCCCCCGGTCTGCAGGTCGTCCTTTGAGATATATGGACAGGTATGTAACTGTCAGGCAGGGAGAGGTTTTCTTCATGACTGAGGCTCTTGCCCAGCTTGAAGGGCTTGAACGGGGACCTGCGGGAAGCACTTCGCTTGCAGCAGCTTTTGCCATTGCCCGGGATATGGATCAGGATCAGACAATTGTTGTTCAGGAAACTGAATATACAGGAGCAGGGAAACATATTCAGCCGCAGATGGATTTTGCAAGGGATAACGGAATAGAAGTTAAAATAGGAAATCCTGACGATGAAATTCCGGGTGAAAACATTATTCTACCGGAACATCCTGAAATGATTTCAGTGAAGGATCTTGATCTTGATAAACTTAGAGTTTCACTTATTAAAAACAGCACTGCAGCTCTGGAAAAGGATGCTCTGGGGAAACTGACAGATACAGATATAAATTACCTTGCCGATGAGACAGGTAGTTCAGCCGATTATGTAAAGAATGTAATCAGCAGCATCAGCGCTGATTAAGGATTTGACAGATTTTTACTTAGAGATTTACAGAAATTACGGGATTTTATATTTCGGACTGAATGTCGCCTTGCTTATATTTTCTGCCCCGCAGACTGCGGGGCTTCTTTTACTCAAGGTGACTGATAAGGATATATGATAGAAGGAGAGGGTGTATTGCTGGAGCAGAAAAGAATAAGGGATTACGGTATTAAAATCGGAGATCTTTCTCCGGGAAAAAGGAATTCAATTACAGATATCAAAGGAGTCAGGGTCGGGCACACAACTTTATGCAGGGGAGATATTAACACAGGTGTAACAGCTATTGTTCCTGCTGCAGGTAATTTGTTCCGGGAAAAGCTGATTGCAGCTGTTCATGTTGTGAACGGTTTCGGTAAAAGTGCAGGCCTTATCCAGGTCGAGGAACTCGGGACTCTTGAAACTCCCATTCTTCTTACAAATACATTCGGTGTCGGAACATGTCTTAACAGCCTTATAAAGCATATGCTCAGTGAAAACGGGGAAATAGGAACAACTACAGGGACAGTAAATCCTGTTGTCTTTGAGTGCAACGATTCATACCTGAATGATATAAGGGGTATGCATGTAAATGAGGATGATGCATTATCTGCCCTTGAAAACTCATCGGTAGAATTCAAAGAGGGAAGTGTAGGAGCAGGCTCCGGAATGTCATGCTACAAGCTGAAAGGGGGTATAGGTACCTCTTCCCGTCTGGTTGAAATTGACGGGAACCAGTATACAGTGGGAATGCTTGTCCTCACAAACATGGGACTTCTTGAAGAACTTCTTGTTGCCGGAGACAGGATCGGGAAGAAGATTGAAGAATACAGGAAGTCCGGGGAAGGCAAAGCTCCTGACAGGGAATCAGACAGGGGCTCTCTTATAATGATAATAGGGACTGATATACCGATGAGTTCAAGGCAGCTTAAGAGGATTGCCCGGAGAGGAGAAAACGGAGTTGCAAGAACAGGTAATAATATAGCAACAGGAAGCGGTGAGATAGCTCTCGCCTTTTCGACTGCACAGTATCTCAGGCATGAGGATTCTACCGGGATTCTTGACCTGAAGGTTCTTAATGAGGAAAAGATTGATGCAGTTTTCAAAGCTGTAGGGGAATGCGCGGAAGAGGCTGTGCTTAACTCGATGATAACAGCGAAAATGACTGAAGGGATTGATCAGCATGTCAGGGACAGCCTTGCTGATTATATCCACCTCAGAGGTAAATAACAGCAGGGTAAAGAATCAGAAACATGTTTAAGCGAGGCTTGTCCATGTTGGAACTGAATTATGAATTGCGTTCCATAAGTCCAGAGGAAAAGATGAAAAACTCCGGGAAAAGTGTTAAAATATTTTCAGGCGGTAACTGAATATGAAAGAAATACTTATCTGCTCTTCGTGCGGAAAGGAGTTTTTACCAGGCAGGGAATTGTTCAGGTGTCCTTCATGCGGTTCTTATTTCAATCTGAAACTTGAAGGGTTTGAATTTGACCCATCAATGCTTGATGATTCTAAAGGAACAGGCATCTGGCGTTACAGATTAGTAATACCTGTAAAAGATGAGAGCATAATCAGCTATGGAGAGGAGAGGACTCCTCTTACAGAATACAGCTCAGATTCTGGTGAAATCCTGGTCAAGCTTGATTATCTCTTCCCCTCTGGTTCCTATAAAGACAGGGGAGCTGCTGTTCTTATCAGCAAGGTAAAAGAGCTTGGAATTGATTTTGTTGTCGAGGATTCATCGGGTAATGCCGGAGCTTCTGTATCTGCCTATTGCGCAAAAGGGGGGATAGGCTGTTCTGTATATGTGCCTGCTTCAAACTCTGAGGCTAAGCTTTCCCAGATAAAGTCATACGGGGCAGATCTTGTTGCTGTTGAAGGTTCGAGAGCGGAAACTTCAAGGAGAGTGCTTGAAGCTGCGGAAAAGCATTATTATGCGAGTCATATCTGGAATCCCTATTTTTACCATGGAACAAAGACATTTGCATATGAAGTTTGCGAACAGCTCGGATGGAAGGCCCCTGATACTGTCGTGCTTCCCGCTGGGCATGGGACTCTTTTTCTAGGATCATACATAGGTTTTTCAGAGCTTTATGAATCGGGAGTGATTTCAGAAATGCCGCGGTTTATAGGCGTGCAGTCTGCCAACTGCTGTCCTGTATATGATAAATGGAAAGGAAAATCCTCGCCTGCTGTAATCGCAGAAACACTTGCTGAAGGTATTGCAATTTCAGGTCCTGTAAGGATTGATGATATGATTATTGCTGCCTCGAAAACAGGCGGGGAATTTATAACTGTTGATGAAGAAGAGATCAGGAACACACTCCTTCAACTTGTGGGGAAAGGTTTCTATACAGAACCCACATCAGCAGCTGTTATCGCAGGAGCAGAAAAATATCTTAAAAATAAGAAGAATAGGGAAGAGGATCCCGGCCTGACTGTTTCTGTACTTACAGGTTCGGGTCTTAAAGCTTCTGAAAAGATATATAAGATAATGAAAGGGTTATAGAAAACAAGATCCTTTAAAATCTGATAATTTGATAATTTTTGGAGCCTATTACAAAGCACTGGTGTCTGATTTTCAGGGACTCCTTTTTGTAAAAAGCGAAACAGGGCAAAGAGAGGATAAAAATGAAAGGTATAATTATCGGGGGGGGCGTGGGCCCCATGGCAGGTGTAGAACTTCACAAGAAAATCATTAACAGCACAAAGACTTCAGGGACTGATCAGGACCATCTCGATATAGTTCATCTCTCTTTTTCATCCAGGGTCAACGACAGGACAAAATTTCTTCTCGAAGGGAATGAATGCAATCCGGGCGGCAAGATGGCGGAATATGTTACTGCTGCTGCCGATATACATGAGCTGAACGGGAAAGGCTCTGTTGCCGGAGTCCCGTGCAACACATTCCATGCAGAAAAAATCTTTTCAGAATATTCTGAAAAGATCCGGATGAGCGGAAAAAATATCAGGATTGTAAATATGATTGAAGAGACTGTTCTTTACCTTAAATCTGAATTTTCCAAAGGTTCCAGAATTGGGCTTCTTTCAACAACAGGTACAAGAAAAACCGCCCTTTATAAAGGGTATCTGGAAAAGGCAGGATTTGAACTTGTTCAGGTTGATGAAGAAGATCAGGATAGTGTTCATGATATTATCTACAATAAAGGCTGGGGAATAAAGGCTAAATCCCCGGTAACTTCCCTTGCTGTCAATAAATCGGAGTTCTATGCATCTATACTTACAGATAAAGGTGCCTGCTGCATAATCCTCGGCTGCACAGAATTTCCGCTCTCTCTGACCGGAGGAGAGTTTAAAGGCATACCTCTTGTTGATCCTGTAAATGTCCTTGCAAGGGCTCTTGTACGGGAAGCGGATCCTGATAAACTGATGTAATGATATATTGAAATATTAACTGCTCAGGATAACGCATCTTTTGGAAGTATTGCCCTGTTCTGTTTTCTGCATGGAAATATCACTCCACCTGTTTCTCTATTCACATAGCATAGGCATTTAGTAGTCCTTTATGTTTTGAAATATGGGATATTGTTCAGCAGGAAATATTCCCTTAACTTATGCTGAAAATTACTGGCGGCAAAAAATGTTATTTAATGGTCTGATTTCAAAAAAGTGGTTCAGGATTTAAAATGGGGGAAGCGAAGAAAAGCTGATTCTCTCCCCTTTTTCAGGATGATTAAACTCAAGGTAGGATGCATGAAGCATCATCTGATCCCCCTCTTTTCCTGTCCCGTATAGCCTGTCCCCGATAATCGGCACTCCCAGCCCTTTCTGATGAGATGAGTGGAGCCTCAGCTGATGTGTCCTTCCTGTAAGAGGGGTAAAAAGGATTCTTGTTTTCCCGTTTTCTATCCCGATCTTTTTCCACTCCGTAATTCCCTCCTTTCCCTGAACCGGATCATAAACCTGGTACGGCCTGTTATCCGGATCAAGCCTGAATGAAAGCCTTATAACGCCGCTTTCTCCGCTTACTTCTCCATCCAGAAGCGCTGTGTAGTGCTTGAAAACTTTCTTATTCTGAAACTGTATAGAAAGTTTTCTGTGCGCCTCTTTTGTAAGTGCAAGTACCAGAAGTCCTGATGTGAACATATCAAGCCTGTGGACAGATGGCTGCTCAATGGATCCGGGGAATAATTTTTTTAACCTGCAGGTGACTGAGTCCTTTTTATCTTCCCCCCTGCCCGGGATGGAAAGAAGGCCACCCGGTTTATTTGTCACAACTATTGATGAGTCGCTGTAGATTATGTCCAGTTCATTATTCATATTCATATTCATATTCATATTCATATTATTTAATCAGATGTTTATATTTTTCCTGAAGCTTTTCTGCTCCCCTGAGCATGTAAGTCAGTATTGGAGCACATTTTTCAGTACAGGGAGGATAAAAGTGCCTGTGTTTTTTAGTTCCTGATTTGTTTCCCCTGCCATAGTAAAATTCAATGAGACTCAGTGGTATGAGTCCTTCTCCGGCGGCATAGTTAAGCAGCTTTGGAGCGCAGCAGTCACCAGTTCCTGCCGGCATACCGGATAACATCGTCGGAATTTTCCGGTATTCCGTTTCTGGAATTCCAGTTCGAATGACTTCCTCTGCATCACCCGCCTGCATAGCCTTAATTTGTGCCGGGCAAGCTTCTTCAGAACCTGAAAGTACTCTACATGATCTACCTGTCATAACAGGATTTTCGGGAGCATTTTTCGTGTGTTTTCTCGTGACAGCATCAGTTTTATGAGTTTTTCCCCTTTTATCATCAATGTTTTTTAAAAATACTTCTGCCATTGATTTTATTTCACCTTCAAAATTATGAAGGTAATAAAGAGAATGTATCTCTTTCATCAGGTCCTGAGATATTTTTTTCCTTTTATCCTTAAGGTACAGTATTCTTTCCTGTAATTTATTCTGAGAATCCTGTATCTCTGCAGCCTCATAATCAGAAGCTTCAGTTTTTTTAATACTGCTGCCGGCATCTGATTTTCTGTTTATTGACTCTTCTTCTTCTGCAGCAAGTTCTTCAATCTGCCTGTCGAGTTTTTTTATTTCTTTATCTTTTTCTCTTACAGCAGTATCAAAAGCATCAGGGTCAATAACAGGAGGAACCCAGCCGGGTATCAGCCACCTGCTGTTATACTGTCCGGAAAAAGCCTTGAGTATTATTTTTTCACCTTCAGGATTTAAACAGACAAGTATCCCGAACATCTGTCCCCGTGCTTTCGAAAAAAGATAATCGGTTGAAAGATCAGCATCTCTTGTTTCCGGAGCTGTATCCATATCAAGACATTTTTCACTGTCAAGTTTTTCTATGAGATCAATTGCATATTTTTCAGCTTCTGCTGACTGAAGGACCGGGATTTTCAGGCATTTTCTGAACCATCCTGTAAAAGATGGTTTAATGTTAAACTGTGACATCATGGATCCATTTTCCTGAAACCAGCCTTTTGACAGATATTAGAGATTTAAATACTTCTTCAAAATTAACACAGAGAAATACTATATATACCGGAAGCCTGAAATAGAATCCTGTCAAAAAAGCCATCGGAACACCTATAAGCCATACCGATATTATTTCGATGTAGAATGCTGTTTTCGTATCTCCTCCGCCTCTGAAAACACCTACAATATTGTGTATGTTAAATATCTTAAACGGGAAATATACAGCGCTGATAATTATAAGACGTACAGTCCATTTCATTACTTCTTCATGCACATTGAAAATATGGGGAATAATAAAAATAACATTCAGTGACAGGAGGGCTGTCGCAATTCCTGCAGCTGCACCAATAACATGAAAGTCTCTTGCAAGCTTTCTTGTTTTTTTAAGATCTCCTTCACCTATTGATTTACCAATTACAACGACACATGCATTCGCGCTTCCCATGAAGAGGACCATCATAAGCTGCATAATAGTTTCATTGATACTTACAGCAGCAAGCGCGTTAGTTCCTATCCGGCCGTAGACAACTTTATACATTGTCATTCCTACTGCCCACAATACTTCATTGAGTATGACAGGAAGGGCAATTTTCACATATCTGAAAATAAATTCAGCACTTACTCTCCTGATATCCTCTCTGTTGACAGCTATTTCCCGTGTATTAGAGTAAACAGTAATGACAAGTATTGCTGATTCTGTGAACCGGGCAATTGCTGTTGCAACTGCTGCCCCGATTATTCCCATTTCCGGAAATATCCAGATTCCGAATATCAGAACATAATTCAGTACAATGTTGATGAGGTTTTGAGACTGCGCTTGCAAAGAGGGGCACCTTAGCTTTTTCTATGCTCCTGAGCATCATTCCGTAAGAGAAGGTTACTGATGAGAAAAGATAGCTTACAGCAACAGTTACCAGATATCCGACTCCCGCATTTATTACAGCAGTGTCTGTTGTGAAAAGCCCCATTACTTTTTCAGGGATTGCAAATGATATTATTATGAAAAAAAGGCTGCTTATGCTGCTTAGGGAAAGTCCTACAACAACAGTTTTTTTTACACTTTCAGGATCTTTTTTTCCCCTGAACTGCGCAATAAAGACACTTGCAGCAGAGCATATTCCGAACATCATAAGTGTAAATAGAAAAAAAGACCTGGTTTCCGATTCCAACGGCAGATATTGCAGTAGCTCCAAGCTGGCCAATCATGAGTGTATCGATGAAAGATACAGATGACATGAGAAGATTGTTGAGTGCTACCGGGACAGCTATCCTTTTAAAGCCTTGTTTTATTTCAGGGGCAAGTGTCATGATTTAAATATGTTCTCCGTAAATATTATAAGGGAATTTCTAAAATATAGTTTTTTCTTATAGATTCCCCCCCTTCGGGGACAGCTGCCTTGTGGGCAAATATCCAGGGAAAAAACTCAAAAGCGAGTTTTAGAGGTGCCCGTAAAAAGTGCTGACTGAATTCATAAAAAAATCCAGCGGAAATATTAAACGTTATGCCGGAATATTGTTTTTCTTTAATATGCAGTAAATTGCAGAATTATCCAATCCCTGTTGCAGGAATCCCGGATATTTTTTGTATTTATCTTCTTAAAATATTGGGTTGATGAATTACCTTTGATATAGAGAGATTAAAAATATTTTCTTTTATTTGAATTATTTGTGTAGTTAAATAATAATAGTAGTTGTTGCTGATAAATTGCAGTATATATCCTGACATCAAAATGAAATTTTTAGGTATAATCTTATTTGCAAGATATAGTATAATGTTAGGTGCCTTTATATTTTTATTTGAATATGCTCCTGATATTCGGTTCTTTTTCAGGTAATTATTCAAAAGAAATAAAGGAAAAATATAATTATTTATCAGCATCATTAAAAAACGGAGGAATTATGTTGTTTCAGAAGCAGTTGATGATGAGAAAGGTTGTTTATTCCCTTTTTCCGATATATCTTGCTGCAGTTTTCTTTTACGGTATCTACTTCTTTATTGTTTCCATAGCTGTTTTTGCAGCAGGAATAATGACAGAATATCTCTTCATGAAGTACTACGGTAAAAAGATTTCTGAAGCTGTACTTGTGACATGCATGATATATCTGCTGTCTCTACCCCCTGAAGTCCCTGTCTGGATTGCAGCAACAGGGATAGTTTTCGGAGTGCTTTTCGGGAAATGTGTTTACGGCGGTTTCGGCAGGAATATATTCAATCCTGCTATCACGGGGCGTCTTTTTATCTATATAACATTTCCGGGTAAGATGACTTCCCTGTGGACTGTTCCTTCATTTTTCGGTTTTGGAAAGATTGATGGAATTGCTTCAGCAACACCTCTCTATATGATGAGACAGGGGGAAATCCCTGAACTTCTCAACCTTTTTACAGGGCTCAGGACCGGATCTGCAGGGGAGGGTTTTACAGTTCTCATTATTCTTGCTGCTGTCTATCTTATATACACTAAAACAGCAAACTGGAAAGCAATTGCATCTACCCTTGCTTCATTCCTGGTTTTCAGTACACTCTTTTTTCTGATTGGTGCTGAAAACAGTTTTCCACCGATTCATGCAGTCCTGTCGGGAAGTATTCTTTTTGTTGCTGTTTTCATGGTGACGGACCCTGTTTCAGCTCCTAAAAAACCGCAGGCAATTCTTGTTTACGGATTGATGGTCGGCGGAATTGCAGCTCTGGTGAGAACATTTTCCCTTTTTCCCGAGGGTACAAGTTTCGGAATACTTATCGGTAATACTTTTGCATCTCTCTTCGATGAATGGTTTCCAAAGCCTGCATTGAAGAAGCCTCCTGTTAAAAAGGCAGATAACCCGGGTAATGTTAAGCCAGTTGAATCCTCCGGAGCAGCTGCTGATAAGTCTGCTGGAAATGGAGGGGCAAAGAACTCTGATGCCCAAGCATCTCCCGGAGAAGCTTCTGGTCAGGCATCAGAAACGGGTGATAAGCATTCCCTGAAGGGGGGCGTCAATGAATAAAAACAGTCTTGTTTATACAGTGATTTTTTCATTCCTGACAGCTTTCTTCTTCGTCTTTCTCCTTTCAATGGCAGACAGCCTCACAAAGGAAAAAACAGAGGATAATGCAAGAAAAACATTTTATAAGGCTGTGCTTAAATCTGCAGGAATTGATTTTAAATCTGATGATGATTCTGTGCCTGTATTCAGGGAATATTTCAGCAGTTACAACGATGGTGATACTGTTCTGAAAACATCTGTTGACGGAAGAAATCTTGTTCTCAAGGTTTTCCGCGGAAACGGGCTATGGGGAACAATCTCGGGAGTCATTGCTTTCTCCTCAGATCTTGAAAGAATAGCAGGCTTTGAAATTATTTCACACAATGAAACCCCAGGTCTCGGGGGACGGATAGATGAAGACTGGTTCAAGGACCAGTTTGACTGGGAAAAGGTTTCTGCAGAAGGGATTACTGTCCGCAAGGGATCCGGTTCATATGATTCAGATACGGAAAACAGCGAAGTTGAAGGGATAACAGGTGCTTCCCTGACAAGCAAATCAATAGAAAATATTATAAATGAAAATCTTGCACTGATGAGAAAGGAGGTTGAATAATGGCTGATAAACCTTCACTTATACTTAAAAACAATCTCTGGAACAATAACCCTATTTTTATTCAGATTCTGGGTATCTGCTCAACTCTTGCAGTTACAAATAATCTTGTTAATACTCTGATTATGACAGTAGGTCTTGTATTTGTAACAGGGTTTACAAATTTAAGTGTTTCTATTCTGAAAGCCCTTATTCCTGACAGGGTAAGGATGATTATCCAGACACTGATAATTGCCTTCTATGTAATTATTGTTGATATAATCCTGAGGGCCTATCTTCCCGCTATAAGCAGATCTCTCGGCCCGTATGTAGGTCTTATTATTACAAACTGCATTATCATGGGGAGGGCCGAAGGTTTTGCAAGGTCAAATCCTCCCTTATTATCACTGTGGGACGGAGTTACTTCTGGTATAGGATATATGTGGGTTTTAATTGTAATAGCTTTTTTCAGGGAGCTTCTAGGTTCAGGCACGCTGTTTGGAATAACCATTCTTCCTGACGGATTTACAAACTGGACAATTATGGTCATGCCTCCGAGCGCTTTCTTTCTTCTCGGTGTTTTGATCTGGATATGTAAATCCCTGATACTCAGGAAAGAGGGAGCTCAATCCCCGCAGGGGGTACAATCCCCCAATACCGGTTCCAAGGAGGCTAAGTAATGGCACCTGAAATCAATCCATTTGTAATTTTCATTGCATCAATTTTTACCAGCAATATTCTGCTTTCAAACTTCCTTGGAATGTGCTCATTCATATCTATATCGAAAGATATGAAATCTGCAAACGGCCTGGGGCTTGCAGTTACTGTAGTCCTCGGGTTTACAGGAATAATTAACTGGTATGTTCTTCAGTACATCCTTATTCCGCTTAATCTTCTCTATCTGCGGTATATTGTTTTTATTATTGTAATAGCTGCAACTGTGCAGGTCCTTGAAATGGTTATAGACCGGCTTTCACCGGCGTTGTATATGTCTCTCGGGATTTTTCTTCCCCTCATAACAGTGAACTGTGCTATTCTCGGTGTTGCCCTGTTTGTGGAAATCAGGAAATATGACCTGCTTCAGACACTGTTCTTTTCAGTCGGATCAGGTCTAGGATGGTGGCTTGCTATTATGGCTCTTTCAGCCATCCAGAAGAAGCTTAAGACAGCTCCGGTCCCTGCAGGTCTTCAGGGCCCCGGAATCACACTGATAACAATCGGATTCATGGCTATGGCTTTTATCGGATTCTCCGGTATGGTTCCGATTCAGTAGGGGGGGGAGTATGCAGGTAATGGATTATTTAACAGCCCCTCTCATAATAGCTTTTATAACAGCAGTCCTGGCAGCGTTTATCTCAATTATTGACAGGATAGTCAATAATTACGGAGAAGTTAAGATTGATATCAATAACGGGAAAAAAGAGCTCACCGTCAAGGGGGGAGCTCCTCTTCTCCACCTTCTTTCTTCTGAAAAAATATTCCTCCCATCAGCGTGCGGAGGAAGGGGAAGCTGCGGCGCATGCAAGTGCAAGGTAACAAGCGATGTAGGGCCTCATCTGCCGACAGAAACACCTTATCTTGAAAAAGATGAAATTGCACAGAATATCAGGTTATCCTGCCAGGTGAAGGTTAAGAAAGACATCTCCATAGAAATTCCTGAAGCTCTTTTCAATGTGAAGGAATTCAATGCCAGGGTGGAAAAGATAACAGATGTTACTCATGATATAAAGGAAGTCCTCATGGATATAGGGGACGAAGATATTACATTTGAAGCAGGAATGTATGTCCAGCTTGTAATTCCTTCATATGGAAAAATCAGGGGGACTACACAGCGGGCATATTCAATGTCATCAAAGCCTTCTGACAATCATCATATTGAACTCCTTATAAGGCTGGTTCCCGGCGGGATTGCAACTACATATGTGCATGAACACCTGAAAGAGGGAGATGAAATAAAAGTTATCGGACCTTTCGGGGAATTCCACAGGTCAGAAACTTCTGCAGCCATGATATGTGTTGCAGGCGGATCAGGTATGGCTCCTTTCAAATCAATTCTCTATGACATGTATGAGAAGGGTGATACGCAAAGGGATGTCTGGTATTTTTTCGGGGCAAGAACAAAGAAGGATATGTTTTATCTTGATGAACTTTTTGAACTTGACAGCAAGTGGGATAAATTTCACTTTATTCCCGCCCTGTCAGAGCCTCAGGAAGGTGAGTCCTGGAAAGGTGAGACTGGTATTATTACAGATGTTCTTGATATTTACCTTAAGAGAAAGGTCGGAGTTGATGTTGAAAAAGAGGGGTATTTATGCGGAAGTCCAGGTATGATTAATGCGTGTAACAATGTCATGACAGATAACGGGATCCCTCTTGAAAAGATATATTATGATAAATTTGCATAAAAAGGTGTGAATAATTTAAACAGAAAATACCGGTTTTGCAGAGATTATCTGCAATTTGTACAAGCAGAACTACAGGAGAGAATTTATGAAAATGTCGCCTGAATATAAGAAGATACAGGAAAACATGGGAACAGGTATTATAACTGCATCAGGTTTTCTTGGAGATGATAAACGCAGCATTACAGACATAATCGAAGAAGATGAAGAAATGATGAGGCACTACAAGCTTGATTATGAAGAGGTAACTGCGAGGCTCAGTTTTTTTATCGAAGAGGGTAAAAAAGGGCTTGGTGAGTTTATTACAGTTGAAGATAAATGGCTTGTAAGAACTGAAGAGGCAAGGGGGCATCTTCCCTGTCCGTTTGGAGATGGTCTTCAGAGAAAAATAACATGTGAAATTGTTCTTGAGGAAAAAGGTACAAGGCTTCTTTTCTCAACATTCTCCCTTCATCTCCTTAAGGAACACCATTTTCATCAGGGCAAGGGATCCCCTTTCCGGATTGAACCGTCAGTTCTCAGAGAAGTACTGAATTTTTAGAATTATATTTTTCTGATTCCTCCGGTTCAGGCTTTATCAGATGGATACGGATTACAGGCGGGTGGAGTTTCATCCGCTTTTTTTGTACATGTTCCGATTGCTTTTAAAGGAGGGTGTCTAAAGTCCGAAAGCAGAACTGCATTTTGAGCAGCAATAAAACTCGCTTTAGCGAATTTTTTCCGGCAAGCTGCGGACAATTGCCCTGGATTCTATTTTATAATCATAGTTTTCACTGCCTGTTATTTTTTTGTTGGTTTTTTGTTTTAAACTGATTAAAATAATATAAACAATCTGAAGAAACTGGTGGAATAAATGAAAATACTTGTGCTTGATTTTGACGGAGTAATCTGCGACAGCGCTGATGAAACTGCAAGGGCCGGCTGGCTTGCTGGGAGCATCATCTGGCCTGACTGGGCAAAACATGATATTACTCCCCGTTTCATCAGGGAATTCAGAAAACTCAGGCCGCTTCTCCACACAGGTTTTGAATCGATAGCTATTCTCAAGGCTATTGAAGAAGAATACAGCATTCCATTTGTAAAATCAAACTACCACTTTCTGATGAGGCAGATATTCACATCAACCCAGTATAATTTTGATGAACTGAAAGATATCATGGACAGGGTCCGATCTGACTGGATAAGGATAAATGAGAGAGACTGGCTTTCAAGGCACCGTTTTTTCTACGGGTTTGACAGTTTTATTCCGGCAGCATGGAAAAAATATGATGCGGTTTATATCCTTACAACAAAACACGGAAGATTTGCTAAAAAGCTTCTTGATTATGCAGGGATTGATTTCGATGAGGACTTTATAATAGGGCTTGAAAAAGGGAAGGATAAGAACGAATCGCTTAAAGAGCTTATTGAGAGATATTCAGAAGGTGATGATCCATCAGATAAGCCTGAAGTAATTTTCCTTGATGACAGGTTTCTTACCCTTGAGAAGGTTTTAAAAGATCCTGATCTGTCCTCTATAAAGCTTTTTATGCCCTGCTGGGGATATAATTATTCTGAAGAAAGGTATGCTGCAGAGGAAGATGAGAGGATCAGTCTTATAGAGCTTGATGACCTTGATATGCTGCTTGACTTCAGAAAAATCAGATAAATATCATCCCTCTGTAAAACCCGCCAGCTTCGGCTGCCGGATATTATTAAATACTGAAAATTTTCAACGTAAATTATCTATAGCTTATACAGGTGTATATCTTGATTGGAAATTTATAAGCATAAGATAATGTGCAATGCACTCGCTTATTTCTTCTGCCACTTATCAACATATTTAATTTCCTTGTTTAAGACATTTTCAAGTAGTTTTTCAGGGTTTTCTTCTATTATCAGCGCTTCCCTATGCCCCTGTTTGAAGAATCCCTCGTTAACGGCCCTGTCAAACATTGAAATGAGCGGATCATAGTATCCCTCAGTATTGAGAAGACCTACAGGCTTTAAATGGTAACCCAGCTGATTCCAGGTAATAACCTCAATAAGTTCTTCAAGTGTTCCGGTCCCCCCGGGTAATGCAATAAAAGCACCTGAAAGTGAATACATTTTTGCCTTTCTTTCATGCATTGAAGGAACTGTTATTGTCTTAACCCCGTCAAGCGGCTGAACTTTCTCAGCAATCAGCTCAGGAATTATGCCAGTTACTTGTGCCCCCCCTTCAAGAGCTGCGGATGCTGCAGCCTTCATCAGTCCTATATTTCCTCCGCCGTATACCAGTGAAAGCCTTTTCTCAGATACAGCTTTCCCCAGTTTTAAAGCTTCCTGAATGTAAATATCCCTGTTCCCGCTGCTTGATCCCGAAAATATACATACTGTTTTTATTCTGTCTGCCATTTTGCCCTGCTTTTCATATTTTAATCTTTTATATATAATCTAATAACTAATGAAATCAATCAAGTCACTGTCTTTATCTGCATGTGGCAGGAGAGCCTTTTATTTTTAAATCACTGAAATGTGCGGCTTTTATTCGCGTTGTGTAATTATCTTCAGGAGAAAAAATGATAAATAATAAAACTCAGTCCGGAATGAAAGGAAATTTTCCGTTTGCGCCTGTTAAAATAAAATTTTTTTACGGGTGGGTAATTCTTGTAGCAGGGGCTATAGGTGTTGTAATGAGTATTCCGGGACAGACAATGGGAGTCTCGGTTTTTACAGACCGTCTTATTGAATCGCTTGATATAAGCCGTCTGAATTTGAGTCTCGCATATATGATTGGAACTCTATCGAGCAGTCTGCTGCTTTCAAGGGCGGGCAAACAGTATGATAAATACGGAGCCAGAGTAACTGCAGTTGCATCCTCTTTTCTTATGGGTGCGGTACTTATTTACATGAGCAGTCTCAAGATACTGTCAGGCAGTTTAAACAGTTTTTTCGGGATACCTTTCGGTATTGCATCTTTTATACTTTTAACTCCCGGGTTTTTTGCTCTCCGGTTTTTCGGACAGGGAGTCCTTACCATGGTTTCCAGAAATATGGTAATGAAGTGGTTTGACAGAAAAAGGGGATTTGCAGCAGCTCTTATGGGAATAATCACAGCATTCGGATTTTCATATGCTCCAAAACCATTCAACAGCCTCATAGTTTCATTCGGTTGGGAAGGGGCATGGAGAATAATAGGTTTATCCGCCCTTTTTATATTCCCGTTTTTTATCCTTGTATTTTACAGGGATAATCCAGAAATCTGCGGCCTGAATCCGGACGGAATAAAAAAAGCTGAAGAAAAAAAGGACAGTGAATTTGTCAAGGAATCAGTCGGATCTGACATGACTCTGAAGGAAGCAAGAAAAACAGCTGTATTCTGGATAGCAATATTCACTGTTTCCATGTGGGCTCTTTACAACACAGCAGTGACATTCCATATTGTTTCGATATTCAGTCTCAAAGGGATGGGAAGCGCGGTTGCAGTATCAATTTTTCTTCCCTATTCTGTGTTTTCTGTTCTTTCAAGACTCTTTACAGGATGGATAAGCGACAGGGTAAAGCTTAAATACATAATCCTGATGCAGCTCTTCACATCAATTATAGCTCTTGTTTTTCTCGGGCTCCTGAGCAGCAGTCCTGTAATACTGTGGGGATTTATTGTTTTTCTCGGTTTTGCAAGCGGAAGCTGGGGAGTACTTAACAGTATTACCTGGATACGGCTTTTCGGAAGGAAGCATCTTGGTGAAATTACCGGTTTTGCCATGGGATGGATAGTTGCCGGCAGTGCATTCGGACCATACCTTTTCAGTATTTCAGAAAAGGTTTCCGGAGGTTACAGCCTGTCTGTAATATTATGTATTTCAGTTATAGTTCTGATTACAATACTGACAATGCTGAAGGTTAAACGCTGAAAAAGGGCTGTAATTACAGTGAAAAAAAACTGAAAATATATTAAACAATAAATAATTGCGTGATATTATTTATTCGCAGGTCGGGTCTAATACCCTGTAGCTTGCTGTGTAATTTTGAAAATAAGTAAGATTTAGATTGTATATTTTTTTAAGTCCAGGACCCGACATACAATCCATTCCTTACAAGGATGCATTCGAGCTCGTTCCTCGATGCTGAGCATCTGTGGTACGACTCGCTGGCGAGCAGTAACCGGAGGTTACGACCAGCCCAGAACCACATACACCGCTGCTTGTAAAAAGCCCGTACCAGCTGGAACGGGCGCCAGAGGGGGTGTTGAAAGCCCTGTGCCGAGAGACTCTGCTTAGTGGCTCAATTATTTTATCGATACAAAATGCAGATATGAGTTATATTATCTGCAGTCAGGTACTTATTAACATAAATTAGGAAAGGGAGATTTTAATGGCGAAAAATAAAATTGAATTTGCAAATCTGCGGCTTGATGCGATTAATGTCTGGCTCAACAGATGGTGCCTTCTTACATCCGGAGATAAAGATAACAGCAATTCCATGACCGTAGGCTGGGGAAGTATAGGGGGAATGTGGAGAAAACCGTTTATTCAGGTTGTTGTGCGTCCTCAGCGGTATACATATGAATTTATGGAAAAATATGATTCTTTTACTGTTTCTGTCCTTCCTGCGCAGTACAAGGATGCTCTTTCTGTCATGGGCAGTAAGTCAGGCAGAGATATGGATAAGGTGAGTGAAGCAGGTCTTACTCTTCAGAATTCCGAATTTGTTGATGCTCCCTCTTTCAAGGAAGCCGAACTTGTCTTTGAATGCAGAAAGAACTACTGGCAGGATATGAATCCTGATAATTTTCTTGACAGCTCAATATTTGAAAAATATCCTGATAAGGACTATCACAGAATTTATTTCGGTGAAATTGCAGGTATTTTTGGTGAGCATTATTACAGGGCGTAATCTGCTCACCATGCACGTTTAAGGATTTTTCCTGTTTTTACAGGACTATTATAGATATAAAACTGTATTTTCCCGGGAATATTATTAAGTTTGGTGTTCCTGATAATTGTTTCAGCCGGGAAAGAACAGTAATAAAATATTATCGATTTTAAAACGGAGCATATAAAAATGGATAACAGAAAATATGTAATTTCTCTTGATGAGGGAACAACAAGCTGCAGAGCTCTTCTGATTGACAGAAACGGTGAAATCAAAGGAACCTGCCAGAAGGAATTTAATCAGATCTATCCTGAAAAAGGGTGGGTGGAACATGATGCTGATGAGATTTTCAGCTGTCAGCTTGAGATGATGAAAAATGTAATTTCTGATAATGATGTTTCCTGTGATGAAATTGCTGCTCTGGGAATTACAAACCAGAGAGAAACAACTGTTGTCTGGGACAGGAATACCGGTATTCCTGTATATAATGCTGTTGTTTGGCAGTGCCGCCGGACTGCTCCGATATGCGATGCTCTTAAAAAAGATGGATATGCTGAGCTGTTTCAGAATAAAACAGGGCTTGTCCTTGATGCCTATTTCTCTGCGACAAAAATAAAATGGATTCTCGATAATGTGGAAGGTGCAAGGGAAAGAGCTGAAAACGGGGATCTGCTTTTCGGTACTATTGACAGCTGGCTGATCTGGAAACTTACTGCAGGGAAAGTTCATGTAACAGATTATTCAAATGCATCAAGGACCATGCTTTTCAATATTCATACACTAAAGTGGGACAATGAAATACTCGATATTCTGTCAATTCCCCGCTCCATGCTTCCGGAAGTGAGGATGTCTTCAGAAATTTATGGGGAAACAGATCCCGCTGTTGCGGGCGGTAAGATAAAAATTGCAGGAATTGCCGGGGACCAGCAGTCGGCTCTTTTCGGGCAGATGTGTCTTGAAGAGGGTGATGTGAAAAATACCTACGGTACCGGCTGTTTCATGCTTATGAATACAGGGGAAAGACCGGTAAAGTCTGAAAACGGGCTGCTTACAACCATTGCCTGGGGAATAGACGGGAAAATTACATATGCTCTCGAAGGCAGCGTGTTTATGGGAGGAGCTGTTGTTCAGTGGCTCCGGGATGAGCTTGAAATTATTAAAACAGCTGCTGAAACTGAGAAGATTGCTGAATCTGTTGAATCATCTGACGGAGTTTACCTGGTTTCGGCATTCCAGGGGCTTGGGACTCCCTACTGGGACATGGATGCATGCGGCTCTATTCTCGGCCTTACCCGGGGATCGGGGAAAGCCCATATTGTGCGGGCTGCCCTTGAATCAATTGCATACAGATCAGTTGATGTTGTATCTGTAATGGAAAAGGATTCCGGTATTGATCTTTCCGGGATGAAGGTTGACGGCGGGGCTTCAATGAATAATTTCCTCATGCAGTTTCAGTGCGACCTCATAGACCGGGAAGTTGTAAGACCTGTTTCTATTGAGACTACAGCCATGGGTGCGGCGTTTCTTGCAGGGCTTGCATCAGGTTTCTGGAAAAGTATTGATGAACTTAAAGATATATGGAAAAAAGACAGAAGCTTTATCCCTGAAATGGCGAAGGATGAAAGGGAAAAACTCTATTCAGGCTGGAAAAAAGCTGTGGAAAGAGCTCTCAGGTGGAACTGATTTTTTGTATTTATTATTCACATGTATTCTGAAATATTCAGATTTATACTGATAAATTAAAATAATTTTAATATCCATGTATTAAGTCAATTTTATGCTTTTAAAGTTTGTAAACAGGTAAATCAGGTTCGGATTCAGGAAAAATAATATAAAAAACCTGCCTGATTAACAACCAGGCCGGTTTTGTGCTTTAAGGAACATAATATTCTGGAGACTTTCCCTGCAACTTATTGTTGCAGGCAAACAGAAAGAGCCGGAAAAACAGTTGTTTTCTTGCTATTATCTGTGAATAGCTCTTTCTATTTCGCCCTGATTGAAACCGACTATTATTTTGCCGTTTATATCAATTACAGGAACACCCATCTGTCCCGATTTCTGCATCATTTCTTCAGCTTTTCTCACATCTGAAGCAACGTTAAAATCCTGGAAATTTATATTATTTTTTCTGAAGTAGTCTTTTGCAAGATTGCAGTATCCGCATGTCGGTGTGCTGTATATTGTAACGCTCATTTCTCTCTCCTATATATAAGAAATACTATATATAATATATGGTAAGTTCTTGTAAGAGTCAATGAAAAATAATAAAAAAATATATTATAATTGTTTGTATATCGAATAAATATGGATGATACTTGTCGATGTCAATTGTTGAATTTTCATCTGCTGCAATATATTTAAGATGTTGCAGGTTGAAAAGCTGGTTTCTGCCGCAGTAAGAACAAGGAAGTATAAAGGGGGCTTTATGGCTGATGTATTTTTAACTGATATGAGAACTGAACCGGGAAATAGTATTCTGGATAAATTTGAAAAGCTTCTGCTTAAGGGGGGGCTTGATAAAATTGATTTTAAAAATAAATTTGTGGCATTGAAGATTCATTTCGGAGAGCCCGGGAACCTGGCCTATATAAGGCCGAATTATATTCATGTGATAACTGAAATAATTAAGAAGCACGGGGGAAGGCCTTTCCTGACTGATACAAATACACTCTATACAGGAAAGAGGGCAAACGCTGTTGACCATCTTGTTTCGGCTGAAAGAAACGGTTTTACATTTTCAGTCACAGATGTTCCTGTAATTATTGCTGACGGGCTGAAAGGGACTGATTACCGGGAAATTGAAGTAAACTTGTCCCATGTAAAGAAAGCTAAAATCGGTGCAGTTGTAGCTGACAGCGATATTCTAATTTCTGTAAGTCATTTTAAGGGGCATGATATGACTGGTTTTGGAGGAACCCTCAAGAATGTCGGAATGGGAAGCGGATCGAGGGGTGGAAAACTGGAAATGCATTCTTCTTCCAAACCACATATCAGTGAAAAAAGATGTGTTTCCTGCGGAACATGTATTAAAGAATGCAGTCAGAATGCAATTTCATTCAACAGCATGAATAAGGCGGAAATAGACTATACGCTCTGTATCGGATGCGGGCAGTGTGTTGCTGTGTGCATGTATAAGGCTGCACTTTTCAACTGGGATGAAAATATAAAAGTTGCCTGTGAAAAAATTGCAGAATATGCATATGCTGCGTTAAAAAAACAAACCGCATTTCCATATAAGTTTTATTACTGATATATCGCCTTTTTGTGATTGCCTGCCGAATAATGATATGCCTGTTGTTCCTGATATCGGAATTGCAGTATCTTCCGATCCGGTAGCTCTTGATAAGGCGTGTGTGGACCTTGTAAACTCATCAAAGCATATTCACGGCTCAGTTCTTGACGAGCGCGGCTACTCGGAAGGGGATGACATATTTACTAAAATACATCCTGAGACTGACTGGCGATATACTCTTGATCATGCATCACGAATAGGACTGGGCAGCGGTGATTATAAAATAATCAGAATATAATTCAGAGAAATGCAATTTCTGCAATAAACAGGATGCTCTTTGGAGAGCATCCTTACCATGTATTATGTTGTACAAACATTAGATTGTTCTTTACTTCCTCTATTCCTTCAACTGCTTTTACAGAGATTTCACACTCACTTATACGGCTTTCAACCTCTACTGTCCCTGATAGAGTTGCTTTTTTTCCAGTTACTTTTACATCTAAAAGATTTACAGGTATTTTATCTGTATAGAGTATTTTAGTCTTTATTATTTGAGAAAGATGGAGGTCAATGAGGGCAGATTTACTGCTTTTTACATCTGTATCAGCTATATAGGTTTTAACCGCAGAGGTAATTATTTCTGATACTGATTTGTTTTTGAGTTTGTCTGTATTCAGTATCATGTCATAATAAGAGGACTCATCCCATGATTTTCCGTAGAAGAATTTGTGAAATCCGTTTCTGTCATGATCCACATGATGAATAAACTTTTCCGCCTGTTTTCTGTCAGATTTATGTATGGCAGCAATTCTGTTTATTCTTGTGTCTTCTGAAGCAATTACCCTTAACCTGAATACTCCGGGGATGTTTTCAAAAATAAAAGCCCCCCCTCTTCCGAGGATTACACAGCCCTTATTCTCAACAGCAGCATTCAGCATAAAAAGCTTCAGATAATTATGATACCTTTCATACACATGCAGATAGGAATCAAGGAGTGAGGGTTTTTTTTCATCATATTTGTTAAAATTTTCAGCGCTGAGTCCGTAATCATCTTCAAGGGCTTTTTCTATGATATTTCTGTCAAAATAGGGATATTTGAAGTTGCCTGCAATTTCTGCGGCAATTTCACTATTGAAACTTCCTTCCTGTCTTGAAATAGTTATAATAGCCATTTTTATCTCCTATAACACTTTTATTACGCTGTCGGGCACTTCCTTTCAGGAAGTCTCCGGCGCTTATGCCAAAATACAAACAAATTGACATTTTTCGGGCACTTTCTGAAAGAAAGCCCCTGTAATTAATAATAAAAAAGCAGGTTTTATTATTCCTACTATAGGAATTCTAGTATTAAATATTTTCAAATTCAATTTTTGTTTGTGAATATTTTACAAAAGGTACTGAATTGCTTGAATGAAGCAGATATTTTACAGCAGTTGAAGTTTAATACAGGTTTCAAGCAGCTTATCCTGAAAATATTGCCACTAGTCAGTGAGTGAGTGGCAATATCGGGAAAAACAGGGCTGTCTTGCTTCAAAGACAGCCCTTAAAGAATCAGTTAAGTAAAAAAGTTATTTCCCCTTTGTGTTTGTAAACTGGTAAACAGGTGATTTTCCAAGCAGGTTTCCTGATAGATAAGTTTCAAAATACCAGTAGTATTTATATGTACTGGCTGCAGGCTGGGAAGAAATATTTATTGTGTATGCAGGCGATGTTAATTTAGAAGCGATCAGGGCATAACTGCTGGCTGATGATGTTTTACAGTAAAGGGAATACTGGACGTTGAAGGGGGACCCCGGCCATGATCCTGTCAAGGTTGTTGCGTTTGTGAAACTCTGCCCGTTATCTGGATATATACCTATTATATTAACGGGGATATGAATATGATTTTACAGGTGACCAGTTGCCTGCAGCATCTCTTTCAGTAACATAGAATGTGTAGGAACCGTCTGGCAGGTATCCTGCGTTGTATGCAGTTGATGTTGTCTGAACATCCGGAGTTGAATCATTCATTTCTCTTTTGTATGTCCCGTTTCCGCCGCCTCCTGATGACCATGTGAAATACGGATTTGTAGTGCTGTATGGTGAAGATGTATTACAGGATATATCAGGCTGGCCTGGCGGAACAGTGTCAACAACGATTGAGTCACTCACAGGATTGGATTCATTCCCTGCCGCGTCTTTTGCCCAGACTTTTATTGTTTTGGTTCCATCGCTTGAAAAACTGAAATTCCTTGATACTGAACTTCCTGCATATGCAGTCCATGCTATGTATCCGTTGTCTGTATCCTGAAATCTCAACTGTGTGTAGCTTCCGGAAATATTGACAGTCAGACTTACTGTTCTTGATGTTGAGTATGTTGCTCCTGAATTAATGGAGCAGTAGGTGAATCCAGGTGCTGATGTATCAAGTGTTATTGTATCTGATACCTGTATATCGTTTCCAATAGAGTCTTTGTACTGTGCGTAAACTTTCTTAGTCCCGTCACCTGAAGTAAGTGCCCATGTCGCTGGTCTTGTTGCAGAGTAATTCTCCCATGTGCTCCATGTCCCGGGGCTTCCGCTTACATCATTGCTGAACCTCATTTGCGAAACAGAACTTACACTTGAATTGAGTGTTACTGCCCTGTTTGTTGTGTATGTGTTTCCTCCGTTTATTCTGAAGTATGAGACAGATGGCGGGGTTGTATCTATTGTAACAGAATAGTTCCCGCTGTCAGACCAATTAAGCCCGTCATATGACTGAACATAGAGTGTATGTGTGTTGTCAGATAATGCGGAAGAGGGTGTGAAGCTGGTTACATTACCTATTTCTGTCCAGCTTGAATTATTATAGCTTCTTCTGTATTTAACTGCATCCGGAACAGCATTCCATCTCCATGTCGGTGTTGAATCGGTAGTTGTGGTGGGATACCCTGTAATATAGACAGTCGGTGCAGTTGCAGTTGGATCAATTTCTGTTTCCCAGCTTCCGCTGCCAGACCAGTTGAGCCCGTCATATGCCTGAACATATAGAGTGTAATTCCCGTCAGAAAGATTCGATGCAGGGGGTATAGCTTGTTGTGTTTCCCATAACTGTCCAGTCAGTGCTATTGAAACTCCTTCTGTAGCTTACTGCAGAGTCAACCGCTGCCCAGCTCCAGGTAGGTGTTTTATCATTTGTTTTTATCGATCCTGAAACTGATGGGGCAGACGGCGGTTTTCTGTCTATATATACATTGACACTCTTTTCTTCAGAATTATCATTATCATTATTAAAGAAAATGACTGAAAATGTATAATTCTCCTCCTCTCCTGTATTTACTGAATGGGTATATTCAACTGGTGATTCGAAATTCCTGCCCAGTACCCCTATTGTGGTTTTTGCGATACTGTCGCTTTCAACATATACAGTCATTTTTGTGACATAAATATTTTTTCGGGTGAAATTCAGTGTAACATAACTTTCATTAGTCTCAGAGACAGCTGAAATTGTTCCGTCAGGAACAGAAGTTGATATCCCTGTCCTGAAAGTCCAGCTGTATTCGTCTATAAGAGGATTCCCTTCAGAGCTTTTTATCCCTTTTTTGATAATTACTGTATAACTTTTTTCAGTTTCCAGCAGACTTCCGGGAGAGAATGTCAGGGTCCTTGTATGCGGATTATATGATAGCGATCCAGTGACTGTTCCCGACTCTCCTGTAACAGTTATATTTGCTGATGTAACAGTTGATTCATCTATTTCTGTATCAAATCTGACTTCGATTTTTGTATCTGTAAAAGCATCATCTTCACCCGGCAGCGGGTAGGAGGATAATATATTAATAGCTTTTGAAACTGTAATATCTTCTTCGATTTTTTCAATTAGATTGTTAGGGCAGCTTGATATCAGCAATACAAAAAATATAATACCTGCCGGATTTATAAATCCTGTTATTCTTCGTCCCATAATGTTTTCTCCTTATTATTTACATCAGAAGCCCTTCCTATTGAATCGCTTTTGGAAACAAGGTAGGAGTATTCCCCTGCAATGGAGGGGTTTATATTTTCCACCCTGCTGAAGGCTGTCTGTACAGCATCATATTTTTCAAGTTCATAACTTGCTTTAGCTATTCCCAGCAGAGAACTCAGATTGTCCGGTTTTCTTGAATTTGCCCTTTTAAAGTAATCAAGGGCTTCCCCGTAGTTTTCATTGAGATAGAAGATATTTCCCATATTTACCAGAGCAGGGATATATTCAGTTTTTCCTGTAATTTTGCGGAATTCTGCTTCAGCCTTATCGTAGTACCCGTATCTTGCGTACAAAACGCCCAGTTTATTTATTTTTGACGGCGCATTTCCGCTCTTCTTTATTTCTTTCTGCATTTTGTTTCGATTACAATGCTTTTTTTTGCCGGATTCAGGGCTGTGTTTTTTACTTTTAAAGCAGATAATGCTCTCTCCTCATCGAAAATAGCAGTTAAAATAGCCATAATAAGCATGCTGATTTATCCTGTTGTTTTTATAGGGAATATGCGCGGATGGAAATTTCCCTTTTTACAGGGCGGCATCAGTTTCTGGGTACAGGCCCATCCTGTTTATGTTATTTTTGTGAATATTCCGGTTTTAATAATCCTGATAAGGGATAAACAGATCCCTGCCAGGTTGACCGGCCTGCCGGAAGGGGATGAAGCAGTTGAGAATCTAAGTTTTGATCTTACTGCCAGAGAAAAGGAAATCTTTCTCCTCCTTTATCAGGGGAAAAGATATTCAGAAATTGCTGAGATGCTTTTTATTTCTCTTCCAACTGTTAAAACTCATGTAAATCATATCTATAAAAAGCTTGATGTAACAAGACGTGAAGAACTGTACAGAAAGCTCCAGTCAGGTTCCTAGACTTTTTCAAGAATCTATTTGCCGGTAAAAATGTTCTGTTTTTTTTATATTTACAATAAATTCGGATAAATATGAATGAAAATGAGCATTTGTAAACTTTGAAGCAATATAAACTTGACAATAATGAATCAGATGGTATTATAGGTACATAAATGAACTCAAAAGAACAGAAAAGAACGTTTGCTGGTGTGAAGCATGAAATGTCTTTCTCTGAATTTACAGGGAGGTTTTTTGGTGGAAAAATATGATGTTGTAATAGCAGGAGGAGGAATTGCAGGCTGTGCAATTGCAAGGGAGCTTTCAAAGTATTCCAATCTTTCTGTGACTCTGCTTGAAAGGGAGGATGATGTTTGTTCAGGCACAAGCAAGGCTAATAATTCCCATATTGTATGCGGTGCAGACCTTGATCCTGAATGCCCTGTCGAGCTTGATATGATAAGACGGAGCAACAGGATGTGGGAGAGTCTTACCCGTGATCTTGATGTTGAGTATGTGAGGTGCGGCTCATACAATGTTGCTGTCACAGATGATGAATATGAAAACATGCTGCCTCTGCTGGTTAAGAAAGCTGAAAGCTGCGGTGTATATTCTACCCGAATTATTTCAAGGGAGGAGCTTCTTGAAAAGGAGCCCCATGTTAATCCTGAAGCAAGTGGCGCGCTGTTTGTTCCTGAAGACGGATCGCTTCTTTCATATTATCTTGTTCTTGCTCTTGCTGAAAATGCTGCCATGAACGGGGTGAAATTCCGCTTTGAAAGCGAGGTTACAGGTCTTGAATTTGATGATAATAACTGTAAATGGGATGTCTGTATCAACAAATCGGAAAATATTAAAGCAGATTTTGTGATAAATGCTGCAGGTCTTTACTCTGATAAGGTCTCAAAAATGGCCGGATGGGATGATTTTGAAATAACACCCCGAAAAGGGGAATTCTGGGTTCTGGACAGGAAATATTCGGATATGGTCAATTCAATTGTCTATGGTGTACCTAAACCAGACTATAGGGGGACGACTGTTGTAAGAACAAGAGACGGGAACCTGATGGTCGGCCCTACTGCTAGAAACCTCCGGGACAGGGAGGAGAAGGGGACAACTTCTTCAGGCCTTGAAGAGGGTTTCCATGCAGGCAAGGAAGTCTTTCCATGGCTTGATAAATCAATGACAATCCACCAGTATGCTGGCCTCCGTGCCATGTGCAAAACAAACAGGGATTATATTATTGGATGGCATCCTGACGGGAAAACTCCTTTTATAAATGCCGCAGCTATCAGGTCCACAGGTATAAGCGGGGGACCGGGAATAAGCGAATATGTAGCACAACTCCTTTCTGAAAGAATAATGCTTGAGAAAAATCCCTCCTTTAATCCTGTAAGAAAAGGTATCAGGAGATTTGAAACAGCATCCAATAAAGAGCGGGAAGAGCTTATTGCCGGGAACCCTGATTACGGTGAAGTAGTATGCAGATGCCAGACTGTAACTAAAGCTGAGATTATCCAGGCAATACACAATCCTCTCGGAGTTGTTTCTCTTGACGCAATAAAGAGAAGGACAAAAAGCCAGATGGGAAGATGCCATGGAGGATTCTGCACTCCCAGAATTGTAAATATAATTGCGGATGAAACAGGTCTGGATCCCCTCCTGATACGGAAAAAATCATCAGGATCTGAAATCCTGGTATCCGAAACAAAAAAAAGCAGTAAGGGTTCTAAACTCTCCCCTGATGCTGTAAAGGTTGCAGGTGCTGAACCAACTGCCCACATACCGGTTTCAGGTTCCTGTAGTACTGGTGAGTTGTCAGGAAAAAGCATTGAAAGAAGGGAAGGCAGATAAATGAACAGAAGAGATTTTGATGTAATAATAATTGGTGCAGGTCCTGCAGGCCTTGCAGCTGCGCTTGGGGCCAGGAAAGAGGGGGCAGGGAGAGTCGCTGTAATTGAGAGAGACAGGTATTCCGGCGGTATTCTTCAGCAGTGCATCCACAACGGTTTCGGCCTTCATCTATTCAATATAGACCTTACAGGCCCTGAGTATGCTGAAAGATTCATCGGACAGGTAAAGGATGCAGGCGTAGAAATTATTCTCGGGACAATGGTTTTGGAGCTTAATCCGTCAGCAGAAGCTTCCTCGCATTCTGTTCTGTGCGTCAGCAGGGAGGCGGGACTCAGTGTTTTTTCTGCACCTTCCATAGTTCTTGCAATGGGATGCAGAGAGAGAACAAGGGGAAATATTGTTCTTCCCGGGACAAGACCGGCCGGTATCTTTACAGCTGGAACAGCCCAGAGGTTTACAAATATTGAAGGCTATCTTCCCGGTAATAAAATAGTAATACTGGGTTCAGGAGATATTGGAATGATAATGGCACGGCGTCTGACTTTCGAAGGGGCTCAAGTCGAGGCTGTTGTAGAGGTGATGCCTTTTTTGGGAGGTCTCAACAGGAACAGGGTACAGTGTCTTGATGACTTTGACATACCTTTTTATCTGAACCATACAGTAAGCTATATAAAAGGAAACAAAAGGGTTGAGGGAGTTGAAATTGCGGAAATTGATGAGGAGAGAAATATTATTGAAGGTACAAGGCAGTTTATAGAATGCGATACTCTTCTTCTTTCTGTAGGACTTATTCCTGAAAATGAACTGACAGAAAAGGGCGGTATCCCGATAGACAGCCTTACCCGGGGAGCTTTTGTTGATCAGAATTTTGAAACAGAAATCGACGGAATATTTGCCTGCGGAAATGTTGTCCATGTGTCTGATCTTGTTGATTATGTTTCAGAAGATGGTGAAAAAGCGGGTAAATATGCTGCTTACCATGCTTCCGGTAAAAGAAAGCAGATGCGTGATATGAATATCCGGCTGGAGAAGGGGAGGAATGTCAGCTACACAGTTCCCCAGATCTTAAGTCAATCTGATACCGAATTTGAGGATTTTCCTGTCTCCTTCAGGGTTAAAGAACCGCTGACTGATGTCAGAGTTGTCCTTAAAGCTGATGATGAAGTACTTATTGAATCCGCAATCAGGAAGATAATAAGGCCGGGTGAAATGGAAAGGCTTGAGATTGATAAAGATATCTATGAAAAGATAATTTCAGGCGGCAAAAAAACACTTACAGTGGAGGTCCAGAGATGAAAAAGAAACTGACATGCATAACCTGCCCTTCTCGGATGTGAGATAGTGGCAGATGAGAAGGGTGGAGAGTTTTTTTTCTCAGGCGCCGGTTGCAAAGCGGGTGAGAAGTACGCTGTAAAAGAGTTGACCTGTCCTGAAAGGGTAATCTGCACAAGCGTTAAAATAATAAGCAGAGAACTTCCGCTTGTTTCTGTAAGAACATCTTCTTCTGTTCCGAAGGGGGAAATCTATGATATTCTTGCAAAATTAACGGATGTTACTGTTTCAGCGCCTGTCAGACAGGGAGATGTTATTGTAAAAAGTATATCTTCCAACGGTGCGGATATTATTGCGACAAAAACAATCCTTATTTAGAATTGTTTTTCTCTTTATTTTAAGATATTTCTGCTGATAAAGACAATATCCGGAATATAACAGATTATTTATTTCAATAGCTGGTAACGGATATTGAGTAAAAATTTAATTTGTGGTTATTTATTAACATTTATTATATAGTAAATAACAGGGAGAATTGAAAATGAAAAAAATATTATTGATATTTGCTTCAATTATTCTTTTTTCATGTGCTTCCACACCGGAAACACCAGTAGAAGAGGAGCCTGTAAAAGAGGAAGTTCAGGAAAAGGTTTCTATAACTGAAGTAAGAAACAAGGCATACAGCGCAATGGAAAAAGCACTTGGTATAAAAGCAAATGTAGCTGTAAAAGAAGATTATGCTGATGCGGAAAAGATGTTTAATGAAGCTGAATCGCTTGATGCATCTGATCCCGAATCTGCAGCAAAAGCCGCTTTAATTTATATGGATGCGGAAACAGCTTTCAATTCTGTATATGATAAAGCTTTTGAAAAGAGGGAAAATGCTCTGAAAGAGCTTGAAATGGCTAAGGAAGAAATAAAGGCTGTTGAAGAGGAAGCTGAAAAGACTGAATCCGGTCCGGAAGGGGGTGCTGAATGAAAAAGCCGCTCTTATTAGTTGCAGTACTTGTCCTGCTTACATCAGGCGCTGTTTTTGCACAAGCATCGCTTTATAATAATGAATATTATCAGAAATCTGTAGAGTACAGGACAATGGCAGAGGATTCGCTTGAAGCAGGTGAATATGACAAGTCATATGAATATGCAGTTAAATCAAGGGAATTTGCAGCACTTTCAAAGGCTTATATAGCTGAAATGGTAAAAGCATATAAGGCACGGTCCTCACTAGAATATGCAAAGGAGAGGATTGAGCTTGCGAGAAGGGTGAATCTTGAAAACAGGGACGCTGATCTCTATAACAGCGCTTTTTCATTTTTTCAGGATTCCAAAGCTGATTTTGATGAAAAAAAATATGAAGAAAGCCTTGAAAAATCACAGCAGGTTATTGAACTTCTCAAGGATGTGAAAGGGGGACAGGTGCTTCCTGCTTTCTATGAAGTACAGCTCAATAAAGCAAGAAGAGACTGCCTCTGGAGAATTGCCGGTTTTGATTTTGTCTACGGTGATCCGTACAAATGGACCAAGCTTTATGAAGCAAATAAAAATGTCCTTTCCGAGCCTGATAATCCGGATCTTATTTTGCCGGGCCAGCTTCTTAGAATCCCTCCAATAAAAGGGGAAATCAGGGAAGGAACCTACAGGAAATAGTTTTATACAAATATTATCCGCAAGGAAGGTTTTCTACCCCGTTTACCGGGGTAGACTTTTTATCTTCTTATGTAAGCGGATGCCTGCCGTTGATATTCAGCTCATCTACTTCGTTTTGCAGGTATCTGGCGGTTTGTTGATAGAAACATCTGAAATTTTTCAGATGTTTTTTTTTGATTACTTGACAGGAAATGATTTTGGTAATAATATATGCGCACACATATAAAATTAGATAGCGCTAAGTAAGTGAGATCTTGCTAAAGAGGGGTTTTATGAGTTTTGAGGAAAAACTTTTTAAGTCGTTGAGAACAGTGATAAAAAATATGAGAAAAATCCTTGATAAAGAAATTTCACAGTACGGTATATCTCATGCGGAAATGAGATTGCTGATGATTCTTTATTCATCCGAAAACTGTACACAGGAAGATCTCTGTTCAAAGATAGAAGTTGACAGGAGCAATATAGGAAGATCGCTTAATAAGCTGTTCAGGCTGGGATATGTAAATAAGATGAGAGATCCTGACGACAGGCGGATGAACCGGATCTTTTTGACTGATAAAGGGCTGCGTCTTAAGGATGAACTTGTAAGCATAAAGGCGAATCTTGAAAAAACAATTGCGAATGAGATAACAGAAGAAGAAAGGGGAGTACTCATTCATCTGCTGGATAAGATTAACAGAGGAATAACAGAAGAAAATTATTACAAGATAAAAACAGGTATTTAAAAAAATATATATTAAGCGTGCGCACGCAACAAAGTAAGGAGCAGATAAATGTACAGTATAGGCATTGATATTGGATATACAGCAGTTAAAATTTCTATCCTTGATTCGGAATATAAACTGATATATTCGGTTTACAGAAGACATAAAGGGAATATCATAAAAACCGTACAGGACCTGGTTTCTGAAATATCAGAAACAGTTGATTTTGATTTTATATCTTACGGAGCATTTACAGGGCGGGGAGCCATGTTTCTGGAAGCAGAAAACAGCAGTTTTTCTGAAATAAACATGATTGCGGCTCTTATTGAAGGAGTTAAATGGGAAAGAACAGATGCAGAATCAATTATCGAGATCGGAGGGCAGAGTTCAAGATATATAACAGGGATATCAGGAAGAGAATCAAATATTTCGGTTGAAAGCAATTCTGACTGTGCGGCGGGAACCGGGTCGTTTCTAGAGGAGCAAATTTCCAGATTAAATTATGATATTGAAGATTACTCATCATTAATAAAAAAACGCAAAAAATATTCCCAGAATTGCAGGAAGGTGCAGTGTTTTTGCAAAAACAGATATAACTCATAAACTTCAGGAGGGCATACCCTGCAATGATCTCCTTCTCGGACTCGCATTTTCAGTTGTACGGAATTTCTGCAACCTGGTCATGAAGAAGGCTGATATTGAAAAGCCGGTATTTCTGGCAGGCGGCGTTTCCTGTAATAACGGAATAGTTCGTGCTCTGAAAGACATACTTAAACTTGATGATAATGAGCTTGTTGTTCCTGAAAATAAAGGGCTTCATGGCTCAATAGGAGCAGCAGTTATTGCATGCAGAGAAAAGAAAAAATGCAATACAGAAAAATTAAACAGTATTTTAACGGGAAATCTTAACAGCATTTCCCGCAGAATCAGTATGGAAAACAGCGCCCAGAAAAAGATTTTTCCCCCTTTAAAATCTTATGGTCTTGATGATCTGGAAAGTAAACACTCAATTGACAGCAATATTGCATATCCGGAACAATGTTTTATCGGAATAGATGCAGGTTCTACAAGTGTTAATATTGCTGTAGTGGATGAAAACAGCAGGATGCTTCTAAGCAGATACTATAAATCATATGGAAAACCTGCCGAGGTTGCTGAGAAAGGGCTTGATGAAGTAAAAGCTTTTCTTGCCGGGAAGACAGAAATAGCCGGTTTGGGTGTTACAGGATCAGGCAGATATTATATCGGAAAAAAACTGGATGCTGACTGTGTAAAAGATGAGATAACTTCACAGGCAACTGCTGCTGTTGCGATAGACAGAGATGTGGAAACAGTAATCGAGATAGGAGGGCAGGATTCAAAATATATAAGGATCAGGAATGGCCATGTTGTTGATTTTGAGATGAACAGGATCTGCGCGGCTGGAACAGGATCATTTATTGAAGAACAGTCAAAGAAATTTGATATTCCTGTTTCCAGCTTCGGAGAAACAGCTCTGAAAAGCACTGATCCTGCAAATCTGGGCGATCGCTGTACCGTATTTATCGAGTCAGCTATTGCTGAGAGTCTATCATCAGGAACAGCCACGGAAGACATAGCAGCCGGGCTCTGTTATTCAATTTGCAAAAACTATCTTAATAAGGTTGTCGGAGGCAAGGAGATAACAGGGAAGATTTTTCTTCAGGGAGGGATCGCGTTCAATCAGGGGATTATAAATGCTTTCAGGGCCCTTACTGGTAAAGAGATTACAGTTCCCTGTTATTTCAGTGTTACAGGAGCATACGGGATTGCTGTAATCACTAAAGAAGAAGCATTAAATTCAAAAGCTGTAAGCAGAGAAGACTGCAAACAGCTGTCAGAACTGAAAACAGAAAAAAACAACATGCTGGAAAACAGGAATGAAATTTTCAGCAGCAGAATTAATAATCTTTTTTTCAATGATTATAAAAAAACAGGTTGCTGCGATCATAAAAAAACAGCCGGATGCCCGGTAAAAACAATAGGTATCCCGAGAACTCTTTTTTCATACAGCCAGTTTTCATTCTTCAACACATTTTTCAGGGAATTAGGTTTTGATGTGCTGCTGTCAGATGAAACATCGGAAACTACTGTTTCCTTGTCACAGGATTTATCCACAGTTGATCTCTGTTTCCCGATGAAAATAGTTACAGGCCATATATCAGAGCTGATACAGAAAGGGTCAGATTATATTTTTTCCCCATGTATTTACAGCGTGAATACCCGGCTTGAAGAATCAAGAAAAAACTATTCCTGCCCCTTCATGCAGATAGCGCCTTATACAGTAGGGCAGATTATAGAAAATATTACCGAAGGGAAAAGGAAGGTGGAATTATTATCAGCTCTGTTTACTGACGGGAAAGAAAAAGAGCAGCAGTTAAAACCATTTTTTGAAATAGGTTTGAAGCTTGGCAAAAGCAGGGATGAAATTACCGGTGCAGTCAAGAGCGGGAAAAAAGCTGCCTCAAGATTTGAGGCCAGGATGGCAGAGTCTGTTTCCGGAGAAAGAACTTCAGATAAACCTGTGTTTGTAATAATTTCCAAGATCTACGGGGTTGCTGACAATGCGCTCAACATGGGAATTCCGGACCGGCTACTCAAGCTGGGATATGATGTAATCCCGTTCTATGAAATGCCTGAGATAAGTATAAAAAACGATTATCCGAATATCTACTGGCCTTTTGCGCAGAGGATTTTGAGTACTGCTTATGCGGTAAAAGACAGGGAAAACTATTACCCCGTGTTACTGACACATCACGGATGCGGCCCTGACTCTGCAATACTGCATTATTTCAAGGAAATTATCGGTGATAAGCCGTATCTGAATATTGAGATAGATGAACATACTTCTGATGTCGGAATAGTTACCCGGCTTGAAGCCTTTGTTAACAGCATTTCAAATATAAAGGACTGTGATGATGATACTACTGAGGATTCCGGAGTTGCATATATTCCAAATCTTTATCCATACTCACAGCTTTTAAAGGAGCAGCTTGGTTCCTCTTCACAGAATGTGGAAATACTGTCAGCCACAGATGATGAATCAATAGATATCGGGAGACGCTATTCAGGTGACCGTGATTATTTCAGCCTGACTGCATTGACCGGCGACATAATCAGGGATCTTGAAAACAGCAGTACAGGGAAAGATAAGATAATAATTCCCTGCAGTGAGGGAAACGATATCGGGGGGCAGTACAGCCAGCTGTTAAAGACATTTCTCACCAACGCCGGGCTTGAAAATATCAGGATTGAGTCTCCTTTCATTGAAGATCTTATAAATAATGAATGGGGAGATCTGGAACCGTTTCTGCTGAATATCATCGCCGGTGATATCCTGCTGGCGCAGAAAAGCAACAGGCGTGAAAAATTCTTTCATGATATTCAGGCGATGAATAAAAGACGGACAATGACTGAAGCCGGTTTTCTCGAACTTGTTTCAGGTTGTAATGAAGCAGATGATGCTGGAAGGAAAAAGATTTTAGCTGTCGGAGAGCCGGCGCTTCTTTTCAACAGGTTTTTAAACAGGTTTACTCTTGAAAATATTGAAGAGCAGGGTTTCTGCCTGTTCTGCTCTCCTTTGAGTGAAGCCTTATGGCTTTTCTGGCATGACTACTGTTTTAAGGGAAACAACCATGTGTCTGGCCTTGCAAAAGAGAATCTTGAAAGATTCGGGGATCTGATTTTCAAGACGTCAGAGATAGTATCAACCCCTTTCAATAAAAAAACAGAACAGCTGAGAGATTATGCGGATAAGTATGTTGGTTATTATGCCGGCGGTTTCGGGAGATACAGGGGGGCGAAAATACTGTCAATGCAGAATGAAATTGATTGTGTTCTGGCTCTTTCATCCAGTAATGAGAATACCGGTATGGCCCTGAAAACAATGAGAAAAAATCACAGGAAAAAAATTACAAAACCCGTACTGGACCTGTTTTTTGACAGTAATCCGAATGCGGAAAATAAATTGAAACTTGAAACATTTTTATACTATTTAAATAAAGGAGAATGACATGAGACATGGACATCATTGCCGGTCCGGCAGGGGACCTTCCAGTTTCCGGATGCAGTCGCCAGAGTTATTGTTTAAAGAACTTGCGCTTGAGGAAGGTGAAACATTGCTTGATCTGGGCTGCAGTGTGGGGGATTACTCTATCGAAGCTTTAAATCATATCGGTGAAAAAGGATTTATTCATGCAATAGATATAAATCCTGATTCCATAAGCGCTTTAAACGAAACTATTGTTGCAGAAAACATCACAAATATCAGGACAATTGTGAGTGATATATTGAAACCTCTCTCTCTCCCTGATAAATCGATTGACAGATGTCTGATTGCAACTGTACTGCATACAGTGGATTTGTCAGAGATGGGAATTCAGCTTTTTACAGAAATAGACAGAGTGATGAAATACGGTTCCAGAATATCTGTCCTGGAATGTAATCCGATAAGAGACGGTTTCGGACCTCCTGAAAAATACAGGGTTTCATCCGAATATCTTGAAGAACTGATTATTCCGTTCGGATATGAAAAAATCAGCTGTTTTGATTTCGGGCACAATTATCTGATTCAATTCAGAAAAAGAGGAGGAGAATATGAAAAAAAACAGTAAAAGTTCAGTTAAAATACTTTTAAATATAGCAAAGCCGGAAAAAGCAAGGCTTTCCTTTGCAGGTTTTCTGATATTTATAAGTTCACTGTGTTCACTCGGGCCTTTTTATATTGCTTTCATGATTATTGAAAAAATAATAAGTGGAACATATTCATACGAAGGATTATCCAGGCTTGGAATATTAGCCGCTGTTTTTATACTCGGTCAGCTTGTTTTTTCCGGTGCGGCAATGACCCAGTCGCATATTGCAGCTTACAATATCCTGTTTAAGATGAGGGTAAGGCTGTCCGGGAAATTATTAAAGCTGCCGATGGGATATTTTTCAAATACAAGTTCAGGTGTACTGAAAAAAATCATCATGGGTGATGTCGAGGCAATAGAAGAATTTCTTGCGCATAACCTTGTGGACCTGTTTTCTGTAATATTCATACCTGTACTTGTTTTCTTCTGGCTTCTGACATATAACATCCCGATGGCGCTCTTGAGTGTTGCTCCTGTATTTCTTGGAGTTGTTCTCCAGCGTCTCAGGGTTAAGTATGATGAGGATAAATTCCGTTATTTTTTCAGATTAAAGGGGAGGATGAACAGCACAATAATTGATTTCATACGGGGCATGCCTATAATCAAGGCTTTTAATCAGAGTGTTTTTACATTTGAAAAATACAGAAACGAAGCTGAAGCTTACAGCAGTTTCTGGATAAATATGAATAAACAGGCCTCTATCTATATGGTTGTTTATGCACTTCTGATGGACAGCGGAATACTTTTTCTGCTGCCGGTGGGCGGTTTCATGTACCTGACAGAGATGATTTCTGTTTCCTCTTTTCTGATGTTTATGTTCATAGGTATAGGCCTGACAAGGTTTATGAAGCAGCTGATGAATTTCGGCTCAAACATTAACCAGATTTCAAGGGGTGCTGAAGAAATATACAGAATACTGGAAACAGATGAAATCCCTGATAGCGGTAAAGTGTCGGAAATTAAAAATCATGATATTGAATTCAATAATGTCTCATTCAGTTACGGCAAGACACCTGTGCTTAAAGATGCAAGCATTAAAATGAGACAGGGAGCAATAACCGCTTTTGTCGGCCCTTCAGGAGCGGGGAAGACAACAGCCGGAAGGCTAATCCCGAGGTTCTGGGATGTTGACTCCGGTGAAATAACTTTGGGCGGAATCAATATAAAAGATATAAAAAGTGAAATCCTGATGAATAATCTCAGCTTTGTATTTCAGGACCTTTTTATGTTTAATGATACTGTTCTTGAGAATATAAGGATGTGGAACCCTGATGTATCAAGAGAAAAAGTGATTGAAATATCAAAACAGGCCCAGTGCCATGATTTCATAATGAATCTTGACAATGGTTATGATACAAGGCTCGGCGCCGGAGGCACCTTTTTGAGCGGGGGAGAGAAACAAAGGATTGCAATAGCAAGAGCTATTGTCAAAGACTCTCCTGTTATAATCCTTGATGAGGCAACTTCCTATGCAGATACAGAGAATGAAGCAAAAATACAGGCAGCTCTATCCACTCTCCTTAAAAACAAGACTGTAATAATTATCGCGCATAGATTATCAACAATAAAAAATGCTGATCAGATAGTTGTATTTGATAATGGCAGTGTCATAGAGAAGGGTACTCACGAAAGCCTTTTATCTGAAAACGGTAAATACAGGCAGATGTGGGACAATCATGTCGATGCGTCCGACTGGAGTATCGGTCCAGTGAGCAGTAACAGAGAAGGAGTTCTGGTGTGATAAATACTTTGAAAATGATTTCATCAAGAAACAGAATCAAGCTGGTGAAGATTTCACTTATTTCGATTATGGAGGCAGTCTTCGGATCTGTTCCATTTGTCATACTTTATTTTATTTTGTGTGATATTATTGACAGGAATTTAACTGAAGATAAATTCAGGTTATATGTAATTATGATTGCAGCTACCGCCATGTTCAGGGTCGTATTTTCCTTTTTGAATGTCACTGTATCAAGAAACAGCGGCGCTCTGATGATCAGGGACCTTAGGATGAGGCTTGGCGAGCACATAAGGAAGCTTCCTCTCGGGTTTTTCAATAAAAACGATGTCGGGGAGCTGTCATATAAGACTCTTGATAATGTGAACCGGGTGGAAATGATAGTAACTATGATTCTGCCGCAGATGATATCTACCAGTGTCTTGAGTCTGATAGTTGCAGCAGGTCTTTTCTTTATAAATACCAGAATGGCTGTCGCAATGATAGTCACAATGCCTGCTGCATTTATTATTTTGATCTGGGCAAGAAAAATTATGGACAGGCAGGGATACAAGCTGCACGCCTCCTCAATGAACCTTGCCAATTCGCTGCTTGAATTTATTACCGGTATCAAACATCTTAAATCATATAATCATTCCGGCAGGAAGCATGATGAACTTGTTTCCTGCATGGATAAGTTTAAAACAGAGAGTCTGAAGACTGAAGGTACCTTAAGCCCTGTAATGGTTCTTGCAGGGATATCAATAGATTTCGGTCTTGTTATGCTGATCATGACAGGCTCCTACCTGATGACAGGGGGAGAGATCACAGGCAGGGTTTTTCTCATCTTTATTATCCTGAGCACACGGTTTTTCGAGTCACTCAAGGAGATGTCTATAAACTATGTTAAAGTCAAATATCTCGGGATTGCAGGGGAATCAATACAGAATATTTTCAATGAAAAAATTCTTGAAAGCGATGGAAACAAATATGTCATACCTGACTGTAACATCTCATTCAAAGATGTTTCATTTTCATATGATAACAGGAAAGTGATTAAGGATATTGATCTTGATATAAGAGAAAAATCAATGACTGCATTTGTAGGGCCTTCCGGTTCAGGTAAAACAACAATGGCAAATCTTATTGCGAGGTTTTACGATGTGGATTCAGGCAGTATTACAATCGGCGGGATAAATATCAGAAACATGGATCCTGAGTTTCTCCTGAGTAATATGAGCATGGTTTTTCAGAATGTGATGCTGTTCCATGACACAGTAATGAACAATCTTAAAATAGGGAAAGCAGGTGCAACTCCCGAAGAAATTATTGAGGCTGCCAAAAAGGCAAATGCCCACGATTTTATCATGCAGCTGCCTGATGGGTATGATACTGTTGTGGGTGAAAACGGATCGACTCTGTCCGGAGGGGAGCTTCAGAGGATTTCAATTGCAAGGGCAATTTTAAAGGATGCTCCTGTAATTCTTCTCGATGAAGCAACAGCATCTCTTGACCCTGAGAATGAAATATTCATACAGAATGCTATTTCCAACCTGCTTGAGGACAAGACAATTATAGTTATTGCACACAGGCTGAAAACTATCAGGAATGCGGACAAGATTGTTGTTATGGACAGCGGTAAAATAACTGAGGAGGGGACTCATTCTGAACTTATATCAAACAG
Organism: Spirochaetia bacterium; assembly: GCA_963662265.2. Lineage (GTDB taxonomy): Bacteria > Spirochaetota > Spirochaetia > CADAEX01 > CADAEX01. The sequence goes on from CAXXHA010000016.1 coordinate 68,700, forward strand.
GGGATTGTATTACGATATGTGGAAGTCCCAGGAAAGAACAGCAGGATGGGAAATCTCAAACGCTTCTGAATACTCTTATGCTAATTAAAAAAATTACATGACTTAATACCGGATGATATAGAAATATTGAATAATATTCTGACATTTAAGTTTCCATATGTATCAGAAGGTAGCAGCTATTCTGCCGTTATGCAGATAGAAGGTTAAATGTGATATCTCCCGGAGTAAAAATATTTTATTCCGGGAGAATTGCATAAAAGTTATGAATAGATTCGCCATCGAATATGAAGGGTGTTTTGATATTTGAAAAAAGAGCTTTACACAAAAAAGTTTAAAGGCCCTATTAATTGTGAAGAACACCTCTTACTTTCTGGGCAGAGAGTTCTATTGCTTTTTTTGTCCTGTCATAATGCCTTACTGCAACACCTGAATAGATTATATCCATGATTACTATCTGTGAAAGTCTTGAAAAAGATGATATCTGGAAATCATCAAGTTCCTCAATCCTTGTTGTAAGCTTGATATCTGCAATTTTAATAAGAGGCGATTTATTGGGGCCGGTAATTGCAATTGTTGTTGCCCCGTTGTTTTTTGCTATTTCCATGGATTTTATTACAACTTCGGTTCCCCCTGAATAGCTTATCCCGATTGCAACATCATCAGGGCCGAGGAGTGCAGCCGATACTCCCATTTCCGCAGGGTCTGTATAAACCCTGCTGCTGATCCCTGCCCTGTAAAACCTCAGAAATGCATGTTTTGCTGCAACTCCTGAATTACCGGTACAGTAGTAGTTTATTGTTTTTGCAGATGCAATTGCATCAATTGCATGTTCTATCTCCCTGATATCAATATTATCTATTGTGTCATCTATTGTTGAAACAAATTCATTTTTAATTTTAGTTATTATTGTTTTAAGGTCGTCCTTTTTTTCTATATCACCTATTATAAGAGATTCTTTGGGTTCTTCCGCGTTTACAGCTTCGACCTGGGCAACAACCATTTTAAAGTTGTGAAAACTGCTGAATCCGATTTTCTTAATAAACCTTGTAATTGTTGCTTCAGAAACATTACATCTTTCTGCAAGGGTTTTGATTCTCATGTATTTTAACTCTTCCTTGTTGTTGAGAATAAAGTCAGCAACATTTAGAAAAGCCTTGTTAAAAGATGGTTTCAGATTTTCAATTCTTATAAATAAATCACCGTGAATCATAAGGAAATTATATATTCTGCCGTGAAAAACAGCAACTTCTTTCTTTGAAAATTATTTTCTTGACACATCGGAATACAATGTTAAAATAAATGAAAAATAATTTCACGATATACGTGAAAGATAATTTCTTGGATAAATAAGCATTCCCCGCCTCAGTAACAAACACATACATAATCAGGTGATTTATAGTGTCCCTGGTAAATATATAAAACAAGCGGGAAAGTAGTTAGTGATTAAGTATCACTTTGATTGCATCGCAATTATTACAGGAGTTCAGCATAAATACATATTTCTATGATCTATGCAGCGTTATGAGTAATTGGAAAAATCATGCTGTTGTTGTTTACATGAGAAACCGTAAAGTATTTCTTGTTTATACAATTCTAATATTTATAACTATTTTCTATATGATAACATTTCCCTCATACCGCTTTATGGACAAGCTTTATAAAAAAACAGATGAGCTTAACAAGCTTTATGAGAACTGGCTTCATATGAGAGCTGAAGTAACTCTGTATCTTTCTTCTGAAAAAAAAGAAAAAGATAAAAACCGGTTTATCGATTCTGTAACAGTATTTGACATATCATTTGAATATCTGATTGATGAAGATATATATCAGATAATTGAAAAAAAAGAACCTGATATGAGAGACAGCAGGATGCTTCTTGTTCAAAGCTGGCAGAATATCCAGTTTGAACTGGTTAAAATAATCCAGGAAGAGGGGAGCATAGAATCCTTTGCTGAACATGTCAGCGGATTTATGAATGATACAGAACGCTTTGAAAAGAATCTGAAAAAGATAATTCAAAAAGCAAATAATTACCGTAAAAACGGATACAGGCTCAACCTGTTCATACTGTATTTTTTCAGCATTGTTGTTCTTTTTCTGTATACAGTTACCATTATAGAATATTTTCAGACAGAAAAAGCCAAGAGATCAGAAAAAGAGATAAGGAAACTTTCTGAAACACTGATTTCTGTGAGGGAAAACGAAAGGAAAAGAATAGCTCTTGATATTCATGATACCCTTGTCCAGAAACTGGGAAAAATAAAAACAGACCTGGTGAAAATCAATGATTGCAGGGTGATTGAGGAAGAAATTGTAGAAACAATTGCAATAGCGAGGAGTATTTCATATAACTTAAGACCTATTGAAATAAGGGAGGAATTTTTTTCTTCTCTTGATCATTATCTGACAGATCTTTCGTTTCAGTACAATTTTAAAATCAGCAAGACAATCATAGGGTTCGGTAAAATTAAATTAAAAGAAGAGTTCCAGATAAATCTGTTCAGAATTGTTCAGGAAATTTTTCAGAATATTATTAAACATTCCGGTGCTGATAAGGTGAAATTCAAACTGATATTTTCATATCCCTATATTCTTCTGACTGTTTCTGATAATGGGGCTGGATTTGATTACTATCCTCTAAAATGGAAGAAGGATAAGTTGTCATCAGAACATATGGGCATTACCGGAATATATGAGAGGGTGAGACTCTTTGCAGGAGAAGTTAAAATCAAGAGCAATAAAGGGGAAGGCACTCTTGTAAAAATCAAATTACCATATAGAGGATTTAAGTAATGATTAACAATATCCTGCTTGTTGATGATCATCCGTCAGTCAGGGAAGGTTATAAAACAATTATCAGCAGAAACAGCCTTGCACAAAATATCCATGAAACAGGAACGTTCAATGATGGTTATCAGAAAGCTCTCTCTGTTAAACCGGAGTTGATTCTGATGGATATCTCGCTGCATGGGAAATCCGGGATAGAACTTTTAAAAAAAATTCTGAAAATACAGCCTGAAATTAAAATAATTATGGTCAGTATGTATTCAAAGACACATTATATTGTGAGTTCTCTTGAAGCAGGAGCAAAAGGGTATGTTCTAAAAGAATCCAGACCTGAAAAAATAGTAAAATGCATAAAAAGTGTTTTAAAAAATGAAATATATGTGGATAGTCATATAAGCGGAAAAGTGATAAGCCGTCTCCTTGCTGGAAATGACGATGATATAGTCATGGGCGAATCCTATGAATCATTGACTTTCAGGGAACAGGAGATCCTGAGACTTCTTGCAGAAGGTCTCAGCTGCAAGGAAATTGCTGATCAGCTTTGTATCAGTGAGAAAACTGCAATTAACCACAGAACAAATATAATGACAAAACTCTCCTGCAATAACATGGTTGAATTAATCAAATATGCGATTCACATTGGTCTGATCGAAATTTAGTTACACTGATAGGAATATCTCCTGAAACAGGAATGTAAATGAAAAATCTTCCCATATATTTACCACGGATCCGGATTTACTATTAATCAAGAAAAATTTTAGGAGAGAATTATGAAAAAGAAAATTTTATTAAGTTTAATGTGTCTTTTCATGTTAGGCAGCTTTTCTTTTGCAAGTGGATCAGGTGAAAAATCAGATCAATCAAAGAAATCAGAAAGGAAATTTGTTCAGATTAAGTCCTCATCAATCGGAGGATCCTGGTATGCTGCCGGGGCTGCATGGGCTAAAGTAATTTCTGATAACAGTGATTATATAGCAATGAACAGCGCATCTCCCGGATACACAAATGAAAGTGTTACACGAATGCTGGAAGGTAAAGCCCAGCTGGCATGCGCGGATGGTATAGCTGCATTCCCTGCATATAGCGGTAAAGGGAAATGGGAAAACCCTGTTGAAATACGGGCACTGTTTAATCTCTGGCCGGGTGTATATGACATGGTTGTTATGGAGGATTCTGAATTCAAGACTCTGTCAGACCTCAAGGGAAAGAAAATTGCCACATATGCCGAGGGGGAACCTACCGGTCTTGCATTCCTCGATTTAATGAAATGGGCGGGAATTACACCTGAAAATACAACAATATTCAGAGTAACTAAAAAGGATGCGACAAGAATGTTTATCGACGGAAGCGCCGATTGTCTTGTTTATGCTTTCGGACATGGACATGCAAATCTCAAGGAAATAACAAGTACAAGAGATGTCAGGTTTATACATGTACCTGAGGACCTTGAAAAACGGTTTATGAAGGAATATCCCTATTTCACAACAACTATATTCGGATCTGAGTTTGGTGTTGAGGATGTGAAACAGTTTTCATCTCCGTATTTTACAATTGCACTCGCGGAAATGTCTGACGAAGATGCTTATCTTTTTACAAAGCTGTGGTGGGAGAACTGGGATTTTCTCGAAGATGCTATTCCCGCATATGTTAAATGGGTTGACAAGAAAAATGTAACTGATGGAATTCCGATACCGTTCCACCCGGGAGCAATAAAATATTATAAAGAAATCGGTGTCTGGAAGGAGCAGTAAATGTCAGTGTCTCATGATCCAGATCTTGAAAAAGAAATGGGCATTAATATATACAACGATGATGATTTTAAAGGAATCACAGCATTCGTTAAACACAGCTGGATCAAGAAAGTATTATTTGTAATGGGACTTGTTGCTGTTGGTGTGCCAATTTTTGAAGTATTCTTCTATTCGCTGGCTCCTTCCATACAGCGGCCAATACATCTGTTTTTCATGTATTCAATAGTCTTTATTATGTATCCTTCAAATATTATAAAAAACGGAAAGATCGAGAGTCTTGCCAATATATTTCTGATTATTCTAACGTTAGCTGTTTCAATTTGGGCCTGGTTAAGATGGGTGCCGCTTTTAATTGATCCTTCTGCGGAATTCTATGAAGTTATTTTAATGTTTGTTCTCATTTTTCTCACATTTGAGGCGACAAGGCGTACTATTGGCAGCGCGATGGGAATAATTTCATTAATATTTTTAATCTATGCTTTCATTGGACCCTATATGCCCCGTTTTTTTGCACATGCCGGCTTTTCTCCCTATGAACTTGTTACACATATCGGGATTGGAACTGAAGGGATGCTTGGGGATTTACTGGCTATCGGATGTACTCAGATTGTGTTTTTCATGATGTTTGCCGCATTCCTCAAAATTTCAGATGCAACAACCCTTTTCATGGATTTGTCAAAGGCTATCGCAGGGCACAGAATTGGTGGGCCTGCTAAAGTAGCTGTTGTATCAAGCGGTTTTATGGCAATGCTTTCAGGCAGCGCCAGCGGGAATACAGCAACAACAGGCTCTGTAACAATTCCTTTGATGGTATCAATGGGGTTCAAGAAACGGATGGCTGCAGCTATTGAAGCAACTTCCTCTACTGCAGGACAGTTTATGCCCCCCATAATGGGAGCTGCTGCATTTGTAATTGCTGAATATACCGGCAATACCTACTGGGCAGTTTGTATAGCAGCGTTTCTTCCCTCATTCCTTTATTACGCTCTTATGTTCTTTACTGTCGATATAAGGAGTAAAAAGGCAGGGATGTCAGGTCTTTCGAAGGATGAATTGCCTTCACTTAAAAACTCGGTTATAGAAGCTTTGCCTATGATCCTTCCTGTTGGTACACTTGTTATTCTTCTGTCGATGCAGTTCAGTATTCAGTATGGAATTCTGATGTCTCTCGTTGTTCTTGTTATTTCTCTTATTCCATTCAGGAAGAGGAGAATGACACCAACCAGGATATTGAAAGCAATTGCATTGACTTCTAAAATACTGATCCCTATAACTGTCTCCTGTGCAAGCGCCGGGTTGATAGTCGGGGTCATGTCTCTGACAGGATTCGGAGAAAGACTTGCTTATGGTATTCAGGCAATAGCAAACGGAAATTTATTTATAGGATTAAGCGTTACTGCTTTTATCTGCGTAATACTCGGTATGGGACTGCCTACACTTGCAGCTTACGTAGTTCTTGCTTCTCTCGGTGTCCCTGCTCTCGTACATCTTGGAGCACCGCTGCTTGCCGCACATCTTTTTGTTTTCTATTTTGCTATTCTTTCAACACTTACTCCTCCTGTTGCCCTGTCTGCGTATGTGGCTGCAGGCATAGCCGGGGCAAATCCGATGAAAACAGCATTTACAGCTGTTCAGATTGCTCCGTTTATCTATGCGCTGCCGTTTTTCTTTGTTTTCTTTCCCGGTCTGTTGCTTAATGCTCCTTTACTGACTGTTGTAAAGGATATTTTCGTTTTTGTACTTTTCATGCTTCCGTTTATTGTTTTATCCGGAAGATACTGGCTGACCCGGTTAAATATTATTGAAATGTTTTTATTCGCATTGGCCCCGTTAAGCTTTTTTGTTTTCAGAGACCATTACATGGTGTCTATGGTGGTTTTCAACGGACTGGCGACAATAATTCATGCTTCAAGAAATATTAAAAATAAAAAAGAGGTTTTTAAATGATAAGAAAAAATATTATGTTTTTGGTTATTCTTTTTGTATTGTTATCTGTTTCTCCATTATTTGCTGATGATGGACATATGATATCTCCAACAGTTGAATTAAAGAAAGTCTCTATTTATCAGAAAGCTGCCACAAAAGGTGGAGGAAAACTGATAAACACATTTTTTGATATAACAATAAAAAATATATCAAACGAATCTAAACAATACAGTGTTCAGGTTGTTACTGGAAAGGATGCGATGGAAAATTTTTTCCCGGCAAAGGAAGGACAGGTTATTGAAGCTGGCGAGGAGATGACAGCTTCGCTTTCTGTTCTGAAATCCGAATTCCCTAATGACTTTATGTTAATTATTGAACCGGTGAATTAAAAAAGTTTAATAAATATTATTATGGCGCAGTATTTTTATTGCGTCATAATATTTTACAGGGGTTAATCATCCTCACAGACTTGTCTGGTTTATATAACGTTGTGCAGTGGTTACTGAAAAACCAGATAAATGTATATTGATATAAATATCAAAGGTTTTGCTTTAAATTTATTTCTCTGAATTGAAATGTTGAATAAGTTTATCCATGCTTTTTAGTGTGATATTGTACTCTTCTTCTGTTAAGATATTTCTGATCCTTCTGTTAAAATCATGTACAATATTCCATACCTGACTTTCTATTTCACGGGATTTTTCAGTTAAAGATATTTTTCTGATCCTTGCATCGTTTTCATCAAAATTTCTGACAACAAACCCTTTTCTGATTAGAATGTTCAGTATATTAGTAAGCGAAGATGGTTTTATATTGATAAAATCATGAATTTCCTTCTGGGTGAGTTCTCCTTTTCTCCAAAGCCAGTTTAATACCCTGAATTGAGACAGAGATATACCAATTTTTATGAATTCCGCATTGAGATAGTTTTTTTCAAGTTTCGCCAATTCGTCAATATAAAATCCCAATCTGGTTTTTGATAAATCATTACCAAGTTTTTCTCTGAATTCATCCGGCATATCTAAAATCTCCTGTTAATAACCTAAACAGTATAAAACTATCAGGAAAATCATATACTTGCAGAAATTATTATGCAAGCTTAATAAAATACACAAGAAAATTTGACAGATAATATTTAGCATGCTAAAGTTTAGATAGCTAAATATAAGGTACCTAAATAAAAGCATTTATATTTTAAGTAATAACAAGAGGTAATTGTTATGGTAATCGAATATGTTGAGGATCGGAAATTTGCGATTGAGCTTGACAACATGGATAAGCTTGCAGATTTCCGGAAAAGGTTTTACCTGAATAAAGGTGAGATTTACATGGATGGAAATTCACTCGGACTGTGTTCAAAAGATGCTGAAAAATGTTTGTTCCGAGTCCTTGAAGAGTGGAAAAAATACGGTATAGGTTGCTGGACAAAACCGGAGGTTAAACTTTTTCTTTATCAGGATTATCTTGGTGAATTACTTGCTCCGTTAATTAATGCTGATCCTGATGAAGTTACTGTGTGTACGAATACTACTGTTAATATTCATAATGCAATCGGTACATTTTATAAACCTGACGGGAAAAGATATAAAATTCTTGTTGATGATCTTAATTTCCCTACAGACCGTTATGCTGTTGACGGGCAGATACGGCTAAAGGGGCTGGATCCTGATGTGTGTGTCAAAGTGGTAAAAAGCAGGGATGGGAAGATTATCTGTAAAGAAGATTTTGTGGAAGCTATGACTGATGATGTTTCGATAATGATCCTCCCCTCAGTTCTTTACAGAAGCGGCCAGCTTCTTGATATGGAATATCTAACCAGGGAAGCCCGGGAAAGGGGAATTATTGTCGGATGGGATCTTTGTCATTCAATAGGAGCTGTTCCTCATGATTTTAAAAAGATTGATCCTGATTTTGCTGTATGGTGTAATTACAAGTATCTTAACGGAGGGCCGGGTGCTGTGGCTGGGCTTTATATCAACAGGAAGCACTTTGACAAAGATGCAGGACTTCCCGGGTGGCACGGCAATGTAAAGGCAACCCAGTTCCAGCTTAACCATAAACTGGAAAAAGCCAGTTATGCCGGTGGATGGCAGAATGGAACACAGTCTGTGTTCAGTATGGCGCCTCTCGAAGGATCTCTCAAGATGTATGCGGAAGCAGGTATAGAAAATCTTAGAAAAAAATCCCTCTCTCTCACTTCCTACCTGATGTATCTTGTTGATACCAAATTAACTAAATACGGATTTACAATTGGTAATCCCAGAGAAGATGAAAACAGGGGAGGCCATGTTGCTCTTGAGCATGATGATGCAATCAGAATAAATGAAGCACTAAAGGCTGAAAAAATAATTCCCGATTTCCGGTTTCCTAATGTAATAAGGCTTGCTCCTGTTCCCCTATATGTTTCACATGAAGATGTTTATGAAATGGTTGAAAGACTCATAGATATCATGGAAAACGGAAAATATGAGAAATATGAAAACAAAATAGGGATGAATGCGTAAAAAAGTAAAAAATATTCTTAAAAGAAATAACAAACTGCATTGAGTTAAACAAGAAATTATAAGAACAGCTGAAAAGTGCAGATTATAAGGCGGTTTTTATGAGTGAAATAGTAAATAATAATATAAGTAGTGAAGTATCTACAAAAAGTTTAAAAAAAGTCCTTGGGAGGAAAGAGCTTCTTGCAATGGCAGTCGGGCAGATTATTGGTGCCGGAATCTTTTCTATGGTTGGTCTCGGTATTGGGTGGACAGGTAAATCCATCTGGCTTGCGTTTATTATAGCTGCTTTTTTTATAATTGTAGCAGCAATCCCTTCAATAATTATCGGCGGGACTGTCCGTTTAAGGGGGGGCGAGTATACACAGTTCGCGTTAATGGTTGGTGAAAAATTTACAGGTTTCTATATTGTTGTTTTCATTATGACCAATGTATGTATATCAGTATATGCAATTGCCTTTGCCCAGTATATTATGTCAATTGTTCCGGGAATGAATGAGAAAATTCTGGCACTTCTTGTTCTTGGTCTATTTTATGTCCTGAATCTTTTCGGTGTGAAGGGAGCAGCAAGACTTCAGAATATTATGGTATTGATAATGTCGGCAGCTCTTGCAATTTTTATTGCTTACGGACTTCCCAATGTTCAGCCAGGCGCGTTTGATTTTTCTTCTTCCGAATTCATGACCGGCGGTATGAAAGCATTTTTTACAACATCTGCTATTATGAGTTTTGCTATTTACGGCGGAATATCAATTATGAATTACAGTGCTGAATGTAAGAATCCAACAAAAGACCTTCCATTTGCAATTATTGTTGCGACAGTTCTTGTTTCTATCGTATATGTTCTGATAGCAATTGTTGCTTCAGGTGTTTTACCTGTCAGTGAAGTTTCATTTAAACCGCTGACGCTGGTTGCTGATGCTGTTTTACCGAAAGCTTTATATCTTTTCTTTATACTGGGCGGCGCAATGATTGCTTTATCTACTACCCTGAATGCAGCTCTTGGATGGGTGACAAAGCCGGTTCTTCAGGCATGTGTTGATGGATGGTTCCCAAAAGGGTTTGGTGTATTAACTGAAAAGAACAAGGTCCCGTATAAAATATTAACAGCATTTTTTGTAATAAATGCAGTGATTATTATAACAGGATGGAATATCGGGGGGATTGCAAGCAGTTCTCTTGTCCTCCTTTTTATACTCATGATAATAAGAACTATAAGACTATACAAGTTTGACAGGATTATTCCGGAAGCATGGGAAAAATCAAAATTTAAAGTTTCAAAAAACAGTTTAATTGCAATTGAAGTATTTTCAATACTGGTAATGATGCTTCAGATATATCTGATGGTTATTGAGTGGAGCCGCAATGAGTGGCTTTACAACAGTGCTGTTATTGTTTTTGGTTTGATTTTCACTTATGCAAGACATGCTTCAGGAAAAGCTAAAGTGGAAATAAGTTATGAGATAGACAAATAAAAACATTTTACCAGTTTGTTTTTATGCAGTCTCCTTTTTCGGGGGACTGCTTTTTTTATTAATTTAAGCTGCAGATTATTAAATAGTAAAACATATTACAAGAATGCATAGAGCCGTAAAAATCGAATGCCAATTAAGGATAACTCTTATAACACTGCTGGTAATGGATCCCTGATAATTCTATATTAAGAGTTATTAATCAATAATGCTGAATTATGTGATATACTGCTGGACAAAATAGTTGTTTAGTATTTATTCATAGTAAGTTTTTAGCTTAATTTGGGAAAATATTGTCACCTTTATTAAATGGAATATATAATTTCATGTTTAATAAAACCGGAGATTGAATGAAAGCTGTTCTTTATTTCTTATTGATTATTATTTTTATCACCCACACTGCTGCCGGAGGATTGTCAGAAAAATATAAAAATACAATAAATGAGGATTCAGAAAAAAAGGATCTGGTTGTCTACAGTACGATATTTTCAAAATATGCCGAGATGATGAAAGCGGAATTCGAAGAAAAATATCCCGGGGTAACTGTTCATGTTATAAATCCCGGCGGTACTGAAGCGATGATAAAAAAGCTGGAATCCGAAAAAAACAATCCAAGGGCTGATGTTATTCATTCCGGTTCAACTCTCAATTACGCTTCTGCTGTTGAGCTTGACCTGATTGAACCGTATGTTCCCCGGGCAGAAAGGTTTGAACCGGCTATAAAAATCCATGACAGTACTCTGTTGCTCAGCCACCCTGAAAATTATTATCATGTCTGGTCACTGATGTTTTCCGGAATCATGTACAATTCAGAAGTTGTAAAAAATAATAATTTTTTACTGCCGGTTTCATATAAAGATCTTACAAATCCTTCATATAAAGGCTATATAATTTCTGCAAATCCCTTAAAGTCATCTACAGCCTTTACCAATGTTATGGCTGTTTTTGATGCATATGGAAATGATGGCTGGAAAATCTGGGATAAAATTAATGATAATATTCTGTATTACTCCAATTCATCTTCAAAAATATATACACTTACAAACAAACGGGAATTTGCATTTGCAATATGTCTCTCTCGTCCTGTTTTCATATCAAAAAGAAAAGGTTATTCCGTGGATTTCATTTTTCCGTCAGAAGGAAGTATGGTTGTTGATAACGCTATTGCTCTCGTGAAAAACGGAGAAAATCCTGAATACGGGAAAAAAATTCATTGATTTTATATTAAGTGATCATATGCAGAAACTTGGCGCTGAATTTCTTTATATCCCGGTTAAAAAGGGAGTTGTAGATCCTTCGGCCGAATATTCTCTCGAAAGCATATCGTCAAAAGTAAGCCGGATCATTCTGCCTGATAATAATATTACTCCTGAAAGGAAAAACAAACTGAAAGAGGTTTTCGGCCGATACGCATGGGATAAAACCAGATAAGAATATACTGCATTAAATATTTTAGATTACAGAAGAAAGGAGCATCTGTATTTCCGCTGATAACTCATATGCCGGATACAGTGAAACATGAAGCACATAATAATTAAAGACCTTGTGAAAAAATACAGTAACCAAACTGTTTATTGATAATATCAATATGGAAATAAACCGCGGTGAAATGGTTTCACTGCTTGGCCCTTCAGGATGCGGAAAGACAACCCTGCTGCGGACTATTGCCGGGTTTGAAAAGATTTCATCGGGTGACATTATTTTCAATGATAAAGTAGTGAATAACATTAAACCGAATGAAAGAAACGTCAGTATTGTTTTTCAGGATTATGCAGTCTTCCCGACAATGACTGTTTTCGCAAATGTTGCCTACGGACTTAAAGTGAAAGGAACTCCGAAATCTGAAATATTTGAGAAGGTTATGTATTATCTTGAACTTGTGGGGCTTGAAGGCTATGACAATACAATGCCTTCAAAACTTTCAGGTGGACAACTACAGCGGGTGGCACTTGCAAGAGCTCTTGCAACAGATCCTGATGTTCTTCTGCTTGATGAGCCGCTTTCAAATCTTGATGCTGCCCTCAGATTGAAAATCAGGCAGGAAATACGCAAGATACAGAAGAAACTTGGAATTACCGCAATATTTGTCACACATGACCAGGAGGAAGCTCTTTCGGTTTCCGACAGAATTTATGTAATGAACCAGGGAAAGATAATGCAGGAAGGTTCTCCTTCAAGTCTCTATCAGTACCCTGAGAATGATTTTGTCGCGGGATTTATCGGAAGGTCCAACATTCTTTACGGTAAAAGTTGAAGGGCGGGATGGAGAATATATAAATGTTTCTATCAGAGACAGGATTCTGAAAATATCAGCCGTTAAAGACTGTTTTAAAGTGGGGCAGGATTTATGGCTTTCTATACGGCCGCAGTATGTGCGAATCGGTACTGATGATGACAGCTTGAACTGTCAATATGGTAAAGTCAGATATTTTGAATATCTGGGTCCGGTTATCAAGGGAGAGGTTGATTTGTTTGATGATATCACACTCAATTTTGAATTATATAATACTGAACGGAATTTTCCTTCATGTATTATTGATGAAGAAATAGCCTATGCAATTAATCCCTCAGATATTTACTGCGGAAACAATATTGTTGGAATCAGTTAAGTCCTGTGTATTTATTCTGTTTCAAAGTTTTAATTTGTTTATATCTCTTACCTGTTTTGCGGGTTTTCAGGAAGTGAATAGGGAAAAATGATGATTAATCTTAAAAAAACTGCTGCGAGTTCCGGATTTTCTTTACTGAATATCCTGTATGCTGCAGGAATAATATATATAATTGTTTTTTTTCATTATTCCTGTCGGGAATCTTTTCCTGAGAGGAATAATGGTACTGGTGAATACTGAAATCCCGCTGCCTGCTACTTTTCCTGTATATATGCTTAAAGTTACCAGGAATACACTGATGCTTGGACTGCTTACAACTTTCTGGTCACTTTTAATTGCAGTTCCAGTTTCAATATTAATTGTAAAATTCAATATCCGGTTTGTAGGTTTCTGGACAGCATTAATGACTGTGCCCATGATAACTCCGCCATTGATAACAAGCTTTGCTGTTATAATACTTCTTGGACGGAGCGGTATTATAACATTGCTTTTGCGGCGTATCGGAATTGAAATCCCTTCGATTTACGGGCTGAATGGTCTTCTGATAACGCAGATACTTCATACTGTACCGTATGCAGTATTGATACTGATTGCCGGGCTTAAAGGTATTCCGCGTCATCTGGAAGAAGCTGCTTTTTCAATGGGCTCCTCTGTGCTGAGTATCCAGTTATCTGTAGTAATTCCATATATAATGCCGCATATTCTTATGTCAGGACTGATGGTTTTTCTCTCTTCAATAGGGGATATCGGAAGCCCTCTTTTAATTGGAGGCAACTTCAATGTCCTTTCACTTTCGATTTATTCCAATTATATCTCATTTATGGATGATGAAAGAATTCCTATTATACTTAGCCTCTGGATAATTCTTCTTTCATTTATTATCCTGAATATTGTTAACAGGGTATTTCAGATAACAAATAAAAGATACCGTATTGGATATGACACAATGGTGTATGATAACCCGTTGGTCAGGAAATGCTCTTATATTATAATTTCAATCCTGTCTGCCCTGTTCCTGCTTCCAAACTGTATTGTTCTCATACATTCATTTGCCGAGACATGGATCAACAGGCTTCTGCCTTCTGAACTGACTTTTAATAATTATGAAGCTGTTTTTATAAATAATGATTCTGTTATTAATACCCTGATTCTTTCTGCCATTGCTGTTCCTATCATGATTATTCTTGGGTTGATCCTCAGTTATATGTTCAGGAAAATAAACAGACTCAAGTGGCTTAATTATATTACTCTTGTCCCTTTTATTCTTCCGGGTGTAGTTATAGCAATAAGTCTTCTAAAGACTTTTGCAGATGTTCCTTTTCCGGGCGACAGTTTTACTTCATCGTTTACTATTCTGGTTATAGCTGTTTCTGTGAGACGGCTTCCATATGTAATTAAAACACTTGAAGCGGGTTTCTGTAAAATAGACAGGAAGCAGGAGGAAATTGCAGCTGGATTCGGAGCAGATGATTTAAGTGTTTTTTTTACAATCCTGTTTCCCCAGATGAAGCCTTTTCTTTTTTCTGCTCTTTTCATAGCAACTGTAAAGGTTTTTACAGAACTTGCCAGTTCCCTTATCATAAATCCTCCCGGATGGAAAACTTTATCTGTTTATATTGCATATTATGTGGAAGAGGGGCATATATCCCGTGCCGCAGCCATGGGTGTTGTCCTGGTTCTGATAGTACTGTCAGGCTCTGCTTTTTCAAAGTTTTTTTCAGGAAAAAGCTCCGGCAAACTTGAGGTTTCGGGACAGACAGAAAACTGGGAAAGTGTAATCCTCGGAAAGGTTTTGAAATCAAAACCCGGTACAGAAAACAATATTTATCAGACCGGATAATAAAGATATACAGAGTTATAAACAGTTTTTTTAATATAACAATTTTCAAGAGGGCTTCAATAACAGTAAACCGGGACGGAAAAATAATTAATGCCAGTAATGATTTTCTGGATCTTATAAATGCAGTCAGTTTTGAACATCTGAAAAATGCAGCATGTCTTTATAATCTTCTTCCTGTAAAGAATGATTTAAGCAACCTTTTTTATTATAAAAAAAGCATAATGGACAAATCCACATTTCTTTTCAATCTGCAGGGACAGAGGCTGCCTGTCAATATCTCTCTTCATCTGAGATCTGCTGAAGATGAAAAAAGACAGGTTGTTGATATTTTTATCACTCCTGAAAAAAGGAATAAGATGCAGCTGAGGGAATATGAAAGACTGAAAGCTCTTGCTGATGAAGCTGAACTTAAGGCACTTAAAGCACAGATTAATCCCCATTTTTTCTTTAATACATTGAACAGCATTGTTGAGCTTATAGAAACAGAACCGGAAAAGGCTGTTTCTGTTACAGAAAACCTGGCAGAACTTTTCCGTTTCACTCTTATGTCAACTCAGAAAGACAGGATTTTACTATCCGAGGAAATAGATCATGTTAAAGAATATTTATCCATATACAAAGTAAGGTTCGGAGACAGGTTGAATTATGATATAAAGGTCAGCAGCAAGGCATCTGTCTGCGGTATTCCTCCCATGCTGATACAGCCTCTGGTTGAAAATGCAATATATCACGGCAATGATGATAAGGGGAATATAGATTTATCTGTTTATGTCTGGATGGAGAGTCATGTTATCTTTATCAAAGTATCTGACAAGGGTTCCTCAGCTTTGAGGTATTCTGATCTGTTTTCAGGAAAAGGTACAGGGCTTGCAAATGTTGAAAAACGTCTTCAGGCATTGTTTAACCACGGGCTGATATTTGAAGAAAACAACCCCTGCGGACTGTCAATTACAATTAAAATACCGGAAGGAAAATAATGGGCTTTAAAACACTTGTAATAGATGATGAAAAACTTTCAAGAAACAGAATTCTAAAACTTTTATCTGATTATGATGATATAGAAGTTCTTGGCGAAGTTGATAACGGCACTGATGCTGTTGATTCAATAGACAGTCTTCTGCCGGATCTGGTATTTCTGGATATACAGATGCCTGGTTTGACAGGGTTTCAGGTGCTTGAAAAAATAAAGCATCATCCTGTAATTGTTTTTATAACAGCATATGATGAATATGCTGTAAAAGCTTTTGAAGTCAATGCTGTCGATTATCTACTTAAGCCGCTGTCAAGGGAAAGATTCAGCAAGGCCCTGGAGAAAGCATTGTTTCTTATTGGTGATAATGATGATTCTGAAGCAGGCCGGATTGATTCTCTGCTGGATTATCTGCACTGCAGGGAACAATATCTTGAAAGGATAACTTTCAAGGATAAATATCAGTATGTTGTTGCAGATGTTAATGAAATTGATTTTTTCAGAACTGAAGACAGTCTTGTTTTTCTGTATTTAAACGGCAGAAAACACATGATTGACTTCACATTGAACAGCCTTGAAGAGCAGCTTGATCCTTCACTTTTTTTTCAGGGTTCATCGTAAAGCTATTGTAAATATAAAAAAAATAAAATCCATAGTAGCCTGGGGACGAGGGTCATATACAATCAAGTTTCCTGATGGTGAAAATGTTCATATCAGCAGAACCAGGCTGAATAAATTCAAGTCTGTCATGGGATTTAAAAACCGAGAATAAAAACTTCTACACAAATCATGTTGGAGGATTTATTGAAATATCTGTAATAAACGGCTCACGGAAATTTGCTTTTAATCAAACCCTTTTTTAAAATAATAGTTTTGACATTTGGATAGCGTAAAATCACTGTTCAGCCCCTGTATTCCGCAGTTCATTAAAATCTTTATTGATTGCAGATTTTTAATACT
>CAXXHA010000017.1:0-63901 GCA_963662265.2 Spirochaetia bacterium
AACAAGCGCTGACTGGTATATCTGAAATAAAAAACCGATGATAAAGGAGCCTGTAACATTGAGGAATAATGTTCCCAGGGGGAAAGACGCCGAGGCAAGACTGTTAACAAATGATGATACAAAAAACCGGCACAGAGCCCCTGCACTTCCTCCAAGAGCTATCATTAAATATAACATGGTAATTTTCTCCCTTTTAATACTATAACAACAGGAGTCATCTGCCACAAGACAGTTGAAAGTGATCTGTAGAACTTTGTGTTTACCTTTATACCAACTGATAATTTTCACTTTTAAATAATATAGTGCAACGTAAAACTGCTGACAGTACCGCAGTGATGTCTTTCTCCAGACAGGAAGAGATTCTAATTCCTGAATAATTTAAAACCAATAATAATTATATATTGTTTTATCTGATTAATTTGAATTTAGTATTAAAACAGAGTTATATTATACGATATATATTTCAAAAATAAAAAGGAAAAGTTATGGACAACTATAATGTGTTATATGCACTTGGACTTACAGTTTTCGCAGGACTTTCAACCGGCGTCGGAAGCCTGATGGCTTTCATGGCAAAGAAATTCAATCCCAAATTCCTGGCAGGTGCTCTGGGTTTTTCGGCAGGAGTCATGATTTATGTTTCTCTTGTAGAAATATTTGTCAAAGCCAAAGATTCACTGTCCGCATCCTACGGGGAAAAAACAGGTTACTGGTATACTGTTATTTCTTTTTTCATCGGAATTGGAATAATCGCATTAATAGACAAATTAATACCATCATTTGAAAATCCGCATGAAATAAGCAATATAAATCATTTTGATAATGCACCCAAAAATGATGATAAAAGACTCCTTAGAATGGGGATGTTTTCAGCTCTTGCAATAGGAATACATAATTTCCCAGAGGGTCTTGCAACATTTATGGGAGCACTGACAGACCCTGCACTTGGAATAAGTATTGCTGTTGCAATTGCTATTCATAATATTCCAGAAGGAATTGCAGTATCAGCGCCAATATACTATGCAACTAAAAGCAGGAAGAAAGCCTTCTGGCTGTCATTTCTGTCAGGAATAGCCGAACCTGTTGGAGCTCTTTTAGGATATTTCCTTTTAAGATCTGTATTCAATGATGCAACTTTCGGGGTTATATTTGCAGGAGTTGCCGGTATTATGGTCTATATTTCTCTTGATGAACTGTTACCTACAGCAGAAGAATACGGAGAACATCATATTGCAATAGGCGGCCTTATAGGGGGAATGCTTATAATGGCACTGAGCCTCCTGATGTTTATTTAAGGCACAGATATTGAAAAAACAAATATTCTTTTCCCGGATCCAGGAGCAGTGAATGAGAATTGACAGAATGCTGGCAATAACAATACTGCTCCTGAACAGGGAAAAAATAAGCGCGAAGGAATTAGCGGAAAAATACGGCGTATCGGTAAGAACCATATACAGGGATATTGATGCGCTTAACCTTGCAGGCATCCCTGTAATCTCCTACCCGGGGATAAACGGCGGGTTCGGTCTTGTTTCAAATTACAAAATCGACAGGCAGCTCATTACTTTTGAAGAGATGAAATCTCTCCTGACTGCATTAAAAGGGGTAAACACAGCACTCCGTGATATTTCAATTGAAACCCTGATAGAGAAAGTCAGCAGCATAGTTCCTGAAAACAAGCGGGAACTTATGGTTACCCATCTGGACAGATTCTCAATGGATTTCAGCCCGTGGGGAACTGGATCCGAAAAAACAGAAAACCTTGAAATACTTCAGAAAGCTGTTAAAGATTCTGAAATCATATCGTTCAGTTACTTCAGCAACAAGTATGAATCCACACAAAGATCTGTCAGACCTCTCAACCTGTTTTACAGGGGCTACAGCTGGTATCTTTTCGGATGGTGCATGCTTAAAAATGATTACAGAATTTTCAAGGCAGGCAGGATCAGGGAACTTTCATTGACAGGTAATATTTTCAGAGAGAAATATCTCTCATACAGCCGGTATATTTCATTAAAAAAAGAGAAACAGGAAGTCAGGACAATCACACTGACACTCAAATTCTCCCCTGAAATAAAAGTAAAGGCAGAGGAATATTTCCCCCCCTCTTCCCTGGTTCCCGACAAGGAGGGATACCTTACAGCAGAAACGGACTTCCCTGAAGATGAATGGGTTTATTCTCTGATACTGAGCTTCGGGGAATTTGTAGAAGTTATAAAGCCGGAGTACATAAGAAATATAATCAGGGAAAAAGCGCAAAAAATATCAGAAATTTACAGTTAAACCTGACATAACGGTGTCAAAGCTATCATTTATACTGATGAAAAAATGAACAAGAGGTATAAAGATGGCAAAACACTGTCTCTCATGCGGAATGCCGCTGGATGGAAAAATGGAAAACATGAAGAATCTTAAAAACAATGATTTCTGTGTATTCTGTGCTGATGAAAATGGGAAACTTAAAAGCTACAGGGAATCTGTAATCGGGATAGCCTCATGGCTGGGAAGTTTTGATAAAACAGGTAATAATATAAACTATATTGAAAAAGCTGTTGAATATCTGAAAGCAATGCCTGCATGGGCGGAACATGAAGCTGAGGATATAACAGGTATGGATAAAACAAGTCTGATTAAGTTTGATATACCTGATTCCTGCCAGTCATGCGGAGTTCCTTTTTCTCCTGAAACAAAAAATACAGAAATGTACTGTTCTTTCTGTTCCCGTGAAAATGGTGAACTTAAGAAAAGAAACGAGATTACTGATGCTTTTGAAATGTGGCTGCGGGAAATATCACCTGAAAAAGAGGGAGTAGACTTCCGGAAAAGAGCTGAACATTATCTCAATGCAATGCCTGCATGGGGCTGATTTTATCATTTCTCCGATTTGAATAAAACAATCTTTTTGTTATTCATATTCACAAGGTATACCTGTTATCCTGATCAGCTGTCAGCGAAACAGGTATATTATTTATCTTCTATTCAGCCATGGAGCTCTTTAAATAATCTGAATAATTTTATAAATTAAACAGGTATGATTGATGAAGACGATATTGAAAACACTGCATATGAAAGCATGCTGAAGCATCTTAATTCTCGTTCTGAAAATGATGATTTTGATATAGAGCAGATAAGATCTGAATTAAAAACACTGGAAAAGTACGAAGGTCTTGACTGGACAGGACGGGGATCTATTAAAGCTGCAGAAATTTCCGGTCATATTCTCGCTTATCAGGTATTTCTGATGAGATACAGGAAAAAAGCACAGTAAAGCCGGAGTAGAATTATTTTTCTGATTATTTTTTCAATATAAATATTGTATCAAATAATCGGAAACAGGCTTAATATAACAATTTACAACATTAAAACTTAAGTATAGAATTGACTATCATCAGAACAGCAATGGAGACTTTAATGGATAAGAAAATTGAAGAATTATCGCTTGAAGCTAATAAAACTGACGGGGTCATTATTTCCCAGAAA
The DNA here is from genome assembly GCA_963662265.2 of Spirochaetia bacterium. Classification (GTDB taxonomy): domain Bacteria; phylum Spirochaetota; class Spirochaetia; order CADAEX01; family CADAEX01. The sequence goes on from CAXXHA010000017.1 coordinate 3,481, forward strand.
GGGTACAGTGACAGACCGGATTCAACAGTTAAACTATCTGTAGATCAGATTGATATTCTTCTGAAATGGCTGAAAGAAGCCAAAGAACAGATTGCTGAATAAATAAGACTGTAATAGTTTTTAATAATAAGAATCAGTTTGCAATTAACTATTATTCTCCTCGCTGTTTTTGCTTTCATCAGTACATTCCGGGTATAATTTTTTTATACAGTCAGGGCAGATCCCGTGGCTGAATTTAATATCTGCGTGTGAATTTATATATTCTTCAATTTCAGTCCAGTAACCGTCATCATTCCTTATTTTTTTACAGGATGCGCATATGGGAAGCAAGCCCTGAAGCTGCTCATTACATTTTCAAGTGCTTCTTCAAGTTTTCTTTTCTGATTGTACAGCTTGAGAAAAACATTAACCTTGCCAAGCAGGATTTCAGGAACAAGAGGTTTTACAAGAAAATCCACAGCACCTGATGCAATTCCCTTTATCTGATATATTTTATCCGAATATATCGCAGAGACAAAAATTACAGGAAGAAATTCTGTTTTTTTATCATTTCTCATCAGGGTCACTGTTTCAAACCCATCCATTATTGGCATCTGGACATCAATCAGGGCAAGGGCAAAGTCATGTTCAAGAGTCTTTGCAAGAGCCTCATTACCCGATTCCGCACGTATAATATCAGCATCAATACTCCGGAGTAATGTTTCAAGAGCAATGAGGTTTTCAATCTTGTCATCCACAATAAGTATTTTAGGTTTTTCCATATACCCCCAATCTCAATCATAAATCACGGGCAAAACAGGCAGCTTTTTCTTTAGTAAAGCCAGAGTCTTATCAATGAAAGAAGCCTGTCTATATCAACAGGTTTTGCAATATAATCATTCGCTCCCGACTCAAAGCATTTATCCTGGTCCTCTTTCATTGCTTTGGCTGTTACTGCTATTATCGGGAGGGTCCTGAACTGTTTCTGCTCCCGTATTTTTTCCATAGCCAGAAAACCATCCATAACAGGCATCATTATATCCATGAGTACAAGATCAATATCAGGATTCTGCTCCAGAACTTCAAGGGCTTTCAGTCCGTTTGCAGCTTTAAACACCTCCATTCTGTTGTCTTCAAGAATTTTACCGAGCGCAAAGACATTTCTCATGTCATCATCAACAATAAGTATTTTCTTTCCCTCAAACTGCAGATCCCTGTTGTGAAGCATATTTATCATCTGCTGTTCATGTTCCGGCATATCTTCAATTACCCGGTGCAGAAAAAGCGATGCCTCATCAAGAAGCCTTTCCTTTGATTTAACACCCTTGACAATTATAGAGCTTGCATATTTTTCCAGTTCACTTTCCTGCTCTCTGGTTATATCCATACCTGTATACACAATAACCGGCGGTATCTCTATGATATTCCTGCTTTCGCCTATTTTCTTCAGGAGGTCAAAACCGCTCATATCAGGCAGACCCAGATCAAGAATAACACAGTCAAAATTATTATTTTCAATCAATTCCAGTGCATCTGTTCCGCTTGAAGCTTCTACAGTATTAATATCGCTTCCGGTAATCAGCTGTTTAATACCTGTCCTCATAGCATCATTATCTTCAACAACAAGGAGGTTGCGCATTTTTTTATCCATCAGTGACTCGATTCTTGAAAATGTGCTTTCCAGCTGATCCCGGCTTACAGGTTTTGTCAGGTAACCAATAGCGCCTTTCCTGTAAGCATCAAGATTCTCATCATCAGCTGAAACCATATGGACCGGAATATGCCTTGTCTTTACATTTTCCTTCAGGTGTTCAAGAACAGCCCATCCTTTAATACCAGGCAGCGTAATATCAAGTATTATTGCCCCCGGCATATATTTCTCAGCCAGCTCAATCCCCTGTTCACCGCTGGGCGCATGTAAAAATTTCAGATTATATGATTCTGAAAAATCCCGGAGAATTTCCGCAAAACTGCAGTCATCTTCAATGACAAGGATGGATTTGTCACCCTTGAAAATTTCATTTCTGTCATCGGAAATCCTGCTTGCTTTGGAAGGATTAATAATAACCGGATCAGACTGCAGATCTTCAATATTTGTTTTTATTTCAGAAGAATCTTTACCTTCATCAATATTTGCGGGGAGCAGTACACTGACTTCTGTTCCCTCATTAACATGACTCGCCATAGACAGCTTCCCGCCGAGGAGTTTTACAAGTTCCCTGACAATGGATAAACCCAATCCTGTTCCGCCATATTTACGGGAAATACTTCCGTCAACCTGGTGGAAAGCTTTCTAAATATATAACGCTGCTTCTCCTCGGGAATACCTATGCCGGTATCTGTCACAGTAAAAAGAATACAGCTTTCATCACAATCCCATGACATTTTATCCAGAAACTCCTTGTCCGGTTTTGAAATAATAAAAGAGAACACTACCCTCTTCTGTGAATTTTAATCCATTTGAAATAATATTTCTGAAAATTTGCTCTATACGCTGTCTGTCAGAAATAATGTAGGGATCAAGTGCTTCATCAAGATGAGTCATCAAGTGTATTCCCTTTTCCTCTGCAAGTCTTTTAAAACTGCTTAACATGCTGTCCAGTATATCCTGAAGGGGAAATTCCTCAGTATGGAGTTCCATCTTGCCTGCTTCTATTTTGGAAAGGTCCAGTATTTCATTAATAAGTTTTAAAAGTTCATTACCGCTCCTGTGAATTATTTCAGCAGCCTGTTTCTGATGGTCTGAAAGATTTTCATCCCTGTTTTCTTTCAGATCCTGGGCAAGTATGAGAAGACTGTTAAGAGGTGTCCTGAGTTCATGAGACATGTTTGCAAGAAACTCTGATTTATATCTGCTTGACTGTTCAAGTTCCCGCGCTTTTTCCTCCAGTACCAGGCCGGCCTCTTCAAGATTTGTATTGACTTTCGCTATTATTTCCTTCTGTTCCTCGAGATACCTTGTTTTTTCCTCCAGCTCTTCATTGGTTGCCATGAGTTCTTCCTGCTGGCTTTTTAGCTCCTCTTCGGATGAACGGAGTTTTCCGGTCTGGATTTCCAGTTCCTCGTTAGCGGCAATAAGTTCGCCCTGCTGCTGTTTAAGTGTTTCAGACTGTTCCCTGGTCTGTTTCAGAAGCTCCTTTGTCTGTCTTTTTGATTCTGCTGATAAAAATGCAATAGCAACAGTATTTGCAATACTGCGCAGAAACTCACATTTGATTTCAGTAACTTCTGAAAAAAAACCGATCTCAATTATGACTTTTACTTCGTTGTTTATAATACAGGGCAGCACAACAAGGGATGACGGAGAACTGCTTCCAGTCCCGGATGAAACAGGCATATAATCATCAGGAAGCTTCCACAGGACTATCATTTCTTTTTCAAGAGCAGCCTGCCCGACAATACCCTCCCCTGTCTTCCATTCAGTCCTGGAATCTTTCCTGTAAGTCATTGCATAACTTCCGGTAAGATGAAAAGTGCTGTTATCAGACAGGTATATGCATCCGATATCGCCTTCAATATATCCGGCAAGGAACCTGAGAGTATTCCGGGAAAGTTCTTCGATTGACATATCACCCTGAAGCATTTTTCCAAGCTCAGCCTGTCCAGTCTTAAGCCAGTTCTGCTCATCCCTTGCACGGCTTAATTCACCCAGGGAAAAAATCATTCTGTTTATAGCATCCGAGAGTTCATCATTATCAGATTTGGGAATCAGCGAAGCGCTGAAATCTCCAGAAGCAACCTTGTCTGCAACTCCGACTATGTCCCTGAGATTTCCAAGCATATTGGAAATTGAAATTCCCAGTGTATCATTTTCAGATCTTAAAACAAGATCCTCACTGAAATTTCCTGATGCAACAGAATCTGCCTGTGAAACAACATAGCTGAAACTGTCAATAATACTGTTGATTGACAGAGCAAGTGTATCACTTTCCGATTTAAGCTCAACCTTTTTGGAAAGATCGCCTTCTGCTATTTTTTCAAGAACTTCAGATTTGTGCTTCAGATTTTCTACCATCTCTTCAAAAGATTCTGCAATAATACCTATTTCATCTTTCCTTTTGAAATCCAGGGTATAATCCAGCTGCCCCTTCTCAATTTTCTTGATTCCTTTCAGTATTTCATAAAGGGGATTTCTTATGCTGCTTATAATCCAGACAGCAATCAGGAATGAAACCAAACTGATCAGAAACATTGTAATAAGTATAAAAACAATTCCCTGCTTCAAGTGATGCCCTGCTTCATTTTTAAAATCAGCAGCCTTTTCCATTGCAAAATCAGTAAGCTGCTGTATTTTATTATTCAGCATTTCCACATACTCGGCCCCTTCATTCCTGGTAATATCAGCAGCTTCACTTATCATATTGTTTCTGCTGGATTCTATTACTTTCAGCCTGATAAATGCCCAGTTTTCAAAAGCAGTCCTGGCATCTATTACTTTTTCCACTTCGCCCAGAAACCGGTCCTCTATTATATCAAAATCCCTGAGTACATATCTCTCCATCCTGTTTACCAGGGAAATTGCCTTTTCCCTTTCCTCTGTTGTTTCTGCTATTGCAACATCTTTCATGGATCTGTGCATACCGTTGATATTGGACTGGATTCTTAAAACAGCAGTACTGACAGTGAATGGATGATTATACATATTCTTTACAGTCTGCCCGATATCTGATATTTCAATAAGCGCGAAAATACCTATCAGGACAGTAAGGATAATAATCAGGCAGAAACTTAAAATAAGCCTGTTATGGATTTTCAGATTATTTAAAATCATTTTCATTCCTCACCTGCCTTTACCAATCATATTTATATATTCAGAAATTTCCTTCAGAGAACCCTTAAAATCAGGATCCAGTAAATCAAGACCTGACTGAGGCATCTGGTGAGCAAAAGCTGTATCAGGATCTTCGATCACAGCAAGCCCCCCCTTTTTCCTGATTTCAAGCAGACCGCAGGCACCGTCGCTGTTTGAACCTGTGAGAAGTATACCTGCAGCATTATTTCCAAATACATATGCTGCACTTTCAAAAAGGACATCTATTGACGGACGGCAGTAGTTGACTTTTTTATCAATATTCAGAGAAATTATGCTCCCCGAATCGACAAGCATATGATAATTGGGAGGTGCAATATAGATATATCCTTTTCTGATGGCCTCTTTATCTGTCGGATAGCATATTTTCAGGCTGCAGAATTGAGACATGATATCTGGAAGTTCCTCGCCGGTTTCAGGGGCCATGTGTATGACAACAAGAATCGGGATGGAAAAATCATCATCAAGACTGCCCAGAACAGACTTAAGAGCATCTATTCCTCCTGCCGAAGTGCCTAATACAATTATATCAATTTTATTATCCATCACCTTATCCGTTTATAAATTTTATCCTGGCTGCTCACCATGGTAAAATCTGACTCAATATCGGAAAAACTGAGACTTTCCCTGATGCCAAGGCATAGAAAACCGTTTATATAAAGACTGTCTCTGAACAGTTTCAGAACCCTGTTCTGTAAAACCTGGTTGAAATAAATCATTACATTACGGCACATTATCAGATTCATCTCATTGAATACCGAATCTGTTACAAGGTTATGCTTTGCAAATGTTATATTTTTTTTCAGATCCCTGCTGATAATTACGGAATCATATTTTGAATAGAAATATTCAGTCAGTGCATTTTTGCCGCCGCTATTTCTGTAATTGACAGAGTAATTTTTAACAGATTCACCGGAATAAATTCCCTCCCGTGCCCGTGAAAGGGCAGCATCATTTAAATCAGTTGCATAAATCTGGCATTTATCATAAAGCCCCTCTTCAACTAGCATTACGGCAAGAGAATACACCTCTTCGCCGGTGGAACAGCCTGCTACCCAGATCCGGACAAAGGGATAGGTTTTAAGGTAGGACACAACATCTTCCCGAAGCACCTTAAAAACATGGGGATCTCTGAACATCTCTGTTACTGTCACTGAAATCCTGTAAATAAGCTTTTTCAGAGCCTTTTCATCATGATTAATCAGGGGGATAATTTCAGACAGATTATCAAGTCCCTCTTCCATCCTGAAATCGTGAAGCCGCCTTCTCAGACTGGCATCCGCATAATTGCTGAAATCATATCCGCTAGAAGCAGATACAGCCCTTAAAACCAGTTCAATTTCAGTCTTTTCGAGTTCCGGGATATTTTTATTTAAAAGGGCCATATAAAAAAAATAGTTTAGCCAGTGTGCTGTGTCAAATAATAAACAAATTATTTTACTATTAACTTCTATACACGGAAATTAGTTGAATGGTTGCGGTATCAGGTATATCATTGACCTGATATCAAAATACAGGTAATAAAAATGATAAGAGACGCAGAACTGAAAGACGCGGAATCTATAGCAGAAATAATAGTTGAGGCATGGAAATATGCTTACACAGGAATTATTGATCCTGATTTTCCCCAAAACATGAAAACGGAAAATTTCATATCAATAATGACAAATAACCTGGAAAACAAGCTTGAAACAATATTTGTTTATGAAGAAGAATCTTTGATAAAAGGATTTATATCGGGAAAATTATCAGATAGTAAATATGACTGTGAAACAGTGGGATTATATATTTCCCCGGATTACAAGCAGCAGGGGATTGGAAGTAAGCTGCTTAACAGAATGAAAAGTTTTTATAAAAATAAAAGCTGTAAAACAATGATAATATGGACACTCTCAGGTGCAGTAAACAATATATTCTATGAAAAACACGGCGGTAAGATTACGGAAAAAAAAGAACTTGATATAGGGGACAAATCCTACCAGGGAGAAGGCTTTGTATTTCAGCTGTAGTTTTCCAGTATTAAATAATCTGTTAATTTATACTGAAAATCTGAGAAATAAGTTGTAGTATAGAATAAGCTTATTTACCGGCTCTTTAAAAATCCCACCCATACCCGATATTAATATTTACACTGTTTGAGATTGTATTTTCATTATTAAAATAACTTACAAACAGCTTTGAATATCTTATATCTGTAATAATTTTTCCTTTACCAAAAGGGCGTTCATAACCAGTTCCAAACGCAAATCCATGTCCCAACCTGCTTTCAGGGGCATATTTACCTATATAGTTTAAATTCACCCCATTTACAGTATTATTATCTTCACCGACAACATTGAATAATACAACAGCTAAAGCTGGTCCGGCAAATAGACTTAATTTCCCCTTACCGGCAGTCATCTTATATTTGAAAAGTAATGGCAAAAACAGTGATTTAACTGACTCAGTATATTCACTATAATAACCACTGTCACTTGCTTCATAACCACCTGAAGACACAAGAAATTGTATTTCAGGTTGTATTGCAAAACTTTCTGAAAAAGCAGTCTCTAGAAAAACAGCTGCCTGGAAACCTCCTTCAAATATATTTGAAGCATTCTTATAGTTATCTTTATAATATTCAATTTTTTTATCCCAATCATTTCCAGAAAACCATCCCAGATTGATTCCGGCATAACCACCTATAAATAAATCTGTTGAAAACAAGTTTGTTGATGATAATAAAAATAATATAAATACAAGTTGTTTTTTCATTACTGTATAATCCCTTTTGTAAAAAGGATATCGCCAAATTTATCATAAAATGCTGCTACTGTTTCTGAAGGTGACAGTGTTAACTCACAAAACCCGTATTCACTGGAAGCATATTCAGAATAAGGCCCTGGTGTTATGTTGCGGCTCTTGGATGCAGATCCCGATACAATAAAGAGTTCAGTAATGCCATCTCCATTTCTGTCACGTCCCTGAAGTTCAAGATCATGATCATGTCCTGACACTGTTATATCAATAAGACCGGCAGAAAAAAGAGGTGTGAACAGTCGCAACATATCTTCATCATCCCCATGCTCTCCACTGCTGTAAAAAGGATAGTGGGTAGCCAATATATTAAGATCAGCATGCCGAGAAGTAATGTTTTCAGAAACCCATTCAAAAATTATTTTACTATAACTTGATTCGCTAATATATTTTGAATCAAGAAAATAAATATCAACAGATCTGTTATCAGAAAAAGATAATAGCTGAAGGTAAGCAGGGGATGGAGCTATCCATCTCCCATCAGGATCTTTATAGTTATACTGTGCCAGAGCATTCCCATAATAGTCATGATTCCCCAAAACAACATAGAAAGGAAAGCTAAAATCAGAAACAGGATACATATAACGGAATTTTGTATCAAACTGCGGATCACTAACAGACCTTACACCCATTTCATAGAAGTTATCACCGAGCATTATTGCAAAATCAAAGGGGTTAATAGAATGGCGTAATGCCATACCTCTTGATACATCACTTTGAATTTCTGTGCCGGATCCCGAGTCTCCAAAAAGCAGAATTCTCGCAGAGTCACCTGAAAATGTTTTTTCAGGAAGAACATAATAATCAAATAAAGGCAGTTCAATGGTCTCTAATGAACACCCGATTGATATAAATAGCAATAGAATTGCGAAGACAGATATCCCATAATACTTACTCATTACACCTACTCCCTGATAAGATTCAATTAGAAGTATAACAAGGTGTGATTATTGCAAGATTATCAAAACATTACAGTTTGATTACAATATAATTACCAATCAGTAATATTTTTAATGAGAAGGCAGAGTAATTTTAAACGTTGTGCCTTTATGAAGTGAACTTTCAACACTGATTATTCCGGAATGCTGTTTTACTATTGCATTCACCATACTCAAGCCGAGACCTATACCGGGTATGGAAGAGCTTTCATGGCAACGGTAAAATCTCTTGAAAACATCTTTGATCTTATCTTCGGGAATACCAATACCTGTATCGGATATCCTGACTATAATATCTGTTTCATTTTTCCCCAGAAATATGCTGATAGAACTGTTCTCCTGTGAATACTTTATTGCGTTATCGAGAAGGTTAGAAATCATTCTCTGTATACTTTTATATTCTCCATGAAAATGACAGCTTTCAGGAATTGAAAGATTTATTACAATTCCCTTTTCTTCGGCAACTGGTGAAAAAAGCTCACAGGCTGTTTCAACAACTTCACTTAAATCTATTTCTTCTTTTGATATTTTTAAAATTCCGGCATCCGCCTTTGATATATACAGCATCGAATTGATAATCTCCAGAAGATTGTCACTCTCTTCAATTGTATCAGACGCAAGGTTTTCATAATCCTCAAGTGTTGAATAACGCCCCATCAGAGTTACTTCTGCAAGACCGCGGATCCTCGTTATTGGAGTTTTCAGATCATGAGCTATATTATCATTTATCTCTTTCAATTCAGTCACCAGCATCTGAATGCTGTTAAGCATTGAATTAAATGTTTCAGCAAGTCTTTCGATTTCCCTGTACCTGGTTTTTATTTCAACTCTTCTTTCAAGAATGCCGCTTTGCGATATTTCAGCTGCAGTTTTAGTTACCTCATCGACTCCCCGCAGCGCACGGCGTGTAATAAACATAGCTATATATGCAGTAAAAAAAAAACAATTATAACAACAAGAAGCAGATAAGTGTTTCTAATCAGGGAGAGAAATAAACTAATCTTCTCCATAATAAGACCAATCTGAATTATATATCCAGAACCGAGATGTGCATAAATCGTAATAATCTTATATCTCTTTTCCGGGAGTGTAAAATAGGATATCTCGTATGATCCTTTTTTCTCTGAAGATAATTTCCTGATAAGATCTTCATCAATTTCAAGATGATCCCATTCATCAACATCAGATTCTGCAAGCAATTTGGCATCTGAAGAAAAAATTCTGAAAAATGAGTTTTCTGTGCCGTACTCATAAGCTTCATAATGGATTTCCTTATAAAGTTTTTCAATTCCCTCTTCTTCAAGGACCATCACAAGTTCTTCAGCATCCTCTATGAGGTTCGTTTTTATTTCATTATCAAGATTGACTTTTATTATTATATATAATCCCAGAAAAACAATGAATGATGAAATAATATAAACAAGCGCATAGAGAAAAGCCGTATTTGTGGAGAGGGATTTTTTAGCATTATTTCTTGAGAACATAACCTACTCCCCGTATAGTATGTATAAGGGACTTCTCAAATCCCTTATCGATTTTTTCCCTGAGCTTGCATATACGGGATTCAACAATATTTGTTTCAGGATCAAAATTGTAATTCCATACATGCTCAATAATCATTGTTCTGGAGACAACCCTTTCCGAGTTTCTCATCAGAAACTCCAGTAATGTATATTCACGGGGCTGAAGTTCAATTTCCCTGTTCCCCCTGTGAACTGTATGGTTTAACAGATTGATTTTAAGATCTTCATAAACCAGACTTGTTGGATCTGCGATCCGGTTTGCCCTCCTGAGCAGGGCCTGAATCCTGGCATGCAGCTCTGAAAAAGCAAACGGCTTTGTAAGATAATCATCACTTCCTGTCTCAAGCCCCTTTATCCTGTCTTCAACAGAGCCTTTCGCGCTTAAAATAAGTACCGGAAGGTTATTATTCTCTATTCTCAATTCCCTGATTACTGAAAGCCCGTCAATACCGGGGAGAGTAATATCAATTACAGCGATATCATAGTTGTTGCTTCTGGCAAGGGATAGCCCTTCTTCCCCTGTAGATGAATGTTCAACACTGAAACCGGCTTCGTTGAGTCCTTTTTTTATGAAATTCGCAATCTTTACATCATCTTCAATAATCAGTATTTTCATGTTATTTATTTTAAGGAACCTCAATTTAAATATCAAATATTAAATTATATTGTTTCAATCCAATATGATAAAAAACATATAATCTGCTTTTCAAGTAATAATCTGTCTGTTAATTCAATAATTGAATATTATTCCATTCCCGCTGAAAGCCATTTTGGCTTTGCTCTGTGTATGGAAAAAAAGACCTGAAAAAAGCCCTATTCCCGCACCCATAACAACATCAGATGTCCAGTGCATGTTTTTATATAACCGGGCAATACTTGTTGATACAGGAACAAGATACAGCCACCTGCTGTATTCCTCGGCAAACGGTGTGATTATTGACCATGAAACAAAGGAATGCCATGAAGGAAATGATTTCCTGCTGATTGTGTTACCCTCAAAAGCATCTGCAGCATATGTGTCTTCCCCGACATAGGGCCTGAATCTTCCTGAGCTTTCTTTAATAGTTTCAGTTATTAAAGCACCGGCCAGAAAGGCTTTTCCGGAATTCAATGCTGTTCTTGTCAGTCTGTCATTGCCTGAGGTAAAACCAATTGCCCAGGAAGTGGCAAGAGCAGGAAGCATTACAGATGTTTCCCCGAACTCATTGCCAATATTGCTGTATGAGGACATATTTTCCGACTGATTATTTACAAAGTAATCCTGAACGCCCTCATCTGAAAGAAATGAAGTACCCATCAATGTACCGAATATAAGCAGATTTCCGGGGCTGAATGTTTTTTTAGCAGCAACTGTGTATGAATTAGGAGTTTCATATTGATCATTGTAAATTATATCCAGTGAATAGGATGATGCAAAATTAAATAGAAATACTAATACAATAAAATAACCCTTCATACCTTAAACGATAAATAGCAATAAGATATAAGTCAAATTATCATTTGGTAATGTAACTGGTATCTTTCAAAGATTAAAAACTATTCCGTTTCCTGTGAAAATTATATTCTGCTTATTATGCCTGTGAAAATAAAGCCCCGATAAGAATCCGATTCCGCCGCCGACGAAAACGTCTGAAAGCCAGTGACGGTCAAGATATATTCTCGCAAAACCGGTTGAGACAGGAATCAGATACAGCCACCTGCTGTATTCTTCTGCAAAAGGTGTAATTATTGATGATGCGACAAAGGTATGCCAGGAAGGGCATGATTTTGATCCAATGTCATATCCCTCAAACATTTCAAATGAAAAACTGCTGTTCTGAGCAACTGTCGGACGTTTTCTCCCTGTTACAGCTTTTAGTGTTTCAACAGCAACAGAACCTGCAAGAAATGATTTAGCTGAATCAATTGTTGTATCGGTAAGTCTCTGATTACCTGTAACAAGTCCCAGTGCAAAAACACCGGCAAGGGAAGGCAGCATGACACTTGTTTCGCCGAAATTATTGACAGTTTCAGTGAACCCGTCAAAATCATCCCTTCTTATCAGATGAGTGTGTACTTCAACATTCTGATCAAGCAGGCAGCAGGATGCAGTAATCCCGACAAAAAGAAATATATTCCTGAAATTAAAAACTTCTTTACCTGCATCATGATTTACCTGGTTATCAGATTCTTCCCTGACCAGGTCTTTGTCTTTAATCGTGATATCCTGGGAATATATATTATTAATCATGAAAACAAGCAGGAAAATCAAAAAGATTTGCTTCATATAATATTTATAGTTTAAAAAAAATTATTTGCAATTATTTTCTATCCTGTAAAATACTGTATCCTGTAAAATACTGTATCCAGCAATTCTACATCATCAGGTAAAAGGTGAAAATATTTCTAAAAACAGATAAGCAGGATGCCCCTCAGAAACATGGAGAATCCAATCAGGACAATACAATAATACAGGCTTCAGATATTACGAAAATAAAGAACTTGATATAGGAAATAAATCCTACCAGTGAGAAGTCTTTATATTTCAGCTGTAGTTTTTCAGTATATCCATATGTTAAATATGTGCTGTTATACTGATAAGAAAACATGGAAGACTTGCGGGATATGCATTAGTTGAATTATAATTACAAATAATTTTATAAGTAATTTTTATAACTAATTTTATTCATGGAGGATCTTTTAAATGAATAAACGTATTGGTGAACATTTTATCGGCTTAAACCGGCTCTCGTTTGAACAGTGTGAAAAAGTGTTACAATATCAGAAAAATAATCCTCATATGAAATTCGGTGAAATATCTGTAGAACTCGGATATTTGGAACAAGATGAAGTAAATAAATATATAAACACTGTCAAATAAAAATTATTGATATTAAAAAATGGGCAATACTGAATACCCTGAAGCAGTTCAAAATTTACTCGATTCTTTATGCGAAATGGAAAAAATCTATGATATTTCTCTTGAAGACAAAGATTTTGTCATAGGAAAACAGCAGCTTCTTCATATTTTTAATCATGAGACTCTGCATGCAGTAATTTCAAAACGAGTTCCCTGGATTCATAAGCTTCAGGAATCAGAGGAAACATTAGTTGATGAAATTCTGGCTAGAGTCCTGAACCATGATTTAGTTAAAAAAGCTAACCTTCTGGAAAAACTTAAACCCTGGTACATTCCAGATACAGGGAAAGATGCACGGGATCTTGAAGGTTATGGTATACATGTTACAGAATCCCAATTCAAGGAAATCCTGAAAACCTGGGAAACCCGGTTTGGAACTGCTGAAACTGTTGAACACATGGCAAAATGGCTGCTGGAAGAACATCGGGCGAATAGAATACTCATTGATTTGAAAGATTCCTTCTCAACATTATAATTATACAGCAAATACTATTCAGTTATACGAATTAAACCTTGCGCTCAGCCGAAAAAAGGTTTATTATTTTTACTCTGATCAAAAAGTCCATTTAAAAGTTCATCCTAATACTTACAAAAAATCAAATGAGGTAACTATGGGATTAATAACCGGAATAACGCAAATGGATCATTTCTTGATTAATTGTTCCAACTGTAAAGAGCAAGTCGATATTAAATTTTATCACTGTGAAAAACGGCTATCGTGCTTTGAATACACATGCCGCAAATGCGGAAACTATGGTGTATTAAAGCTTAACAAATCAAAAATTGAATTAATCAATACATTCTGATTTTTTACTTGTTGATATAGTTGCTTTCGGATAACTTTTGTTTTTTAACAATAATAAAACAAGCCATAGAAAGAATAGTCGTAATCTATCTCTACCCAATAAGATGATTCATTTAAAACTTCGACAGAAAGGGATTCCAATAAACCATAAAATAACTGCGAGAATCTATAGAGAACAGGGATTACAGTTAAAAATTATAAGATGAAGAAAGAAAATTGCAGCTAAGGAGAGAAATACTGAAATAATTCAATGTGATAATGGTCCTTAGTTCAGGAGTCAGGATCTTGATAGATGGTGTTATAAAAACGCTAGTTATTCGAGGACCTGGGAAACCTGTTGATAATTGTCATATAGAAAGTTATAATAATACTTTTATAAATCAACAGAAACTTTTTTTGATTGAAACAGGCTTGAAGTCTTCTTCAAATTCAAGTTTTGAAAAGAAGTGTGAATGGATTGGAAATATAGTAAATAATGGTTTAGAAGAAAATATTGAAACATCAATTGCAGATAGTCTTATACAAATTATATAACGGTTAAATTATGAACAAATAATTTATCTTTATCATTATTCTTATTATCATAATAGATCAAGTGTTGAAAGCGAAAATTACAAATCCAATTTTCCAAAACTGTTTAATGCTTGGATCTACAGAGATAAAGATTATTATAAATATCAAGAGCTTGAAAATAAGAAAAAATTATCATTAGTAAATCTTGAAAATAATGGTTTGGTTGTTAAAGCAATACCTTTATCGAACCTTCCAGAGATTGGTATTAATTCAAAGTATCGTTCCAGTAATATGAATTTTTTACAAAAACAGCCACCAGCAGAATAACCTTCACAAGTCGCTGTTCTTGATCACTGCTACGAAGATGTTGTTGTTGTGAGGAAGTTGCCTCCACCGTTATGCATCCCGAAAGTGCTCCCCCCACGGCCGACAACAGATTTAAAATGGTAAACATCAAGAAGCTTTCACCTGCCTGAATCCCCCATTTTCAACCACGTTATGTTCCCTAGATCCCCAGACAACCCCACAAGAATTGTATATCTACTATAGTTACGATATAATTAAAAAAAGAAAGACAACCCGACAAGAAAAGGATTCAGCCGTGTACTGCAGAGTACAGAAAAAAAGAAGGTATAATCTATGAAAACACAATATAAGATCTGTTGGATGCTAATATTTATACTCTTAAGCCATTTCCCCTGTTTGGCGCAAGATCATCTGTTTTTTTCACGGCCCCAAAGCCGATCAGGCATGGGGGTATTAATGGGAGAGCGTATTCTGAAAGAAGTTTATTCAAGACTGGGTATCGACTTTGAATATCGGGAATTACCTATCAAGCGTTGTCTTTTAAAAGCCATTGATGGAGACACTGATGGTGTCTCTCTGCGTGGTGCAGGACTTGATCAGGTGTATCCTAATCTCAAAATGATTTCGGTTCCAATAGGATATGCAGATATTGTAGTTTATTCTAAATATGTAGAATTCGCGGTGGATAGTTGGCAAAGTCTTACCCCGTATTCCATCGGGATTGTGAGAGAGTTCCGAAGGATTAGAGAAAAGACTAAAGGCATGCAAGTGGAAGCCGTCCCTACTCTCAAACAGGCATTTCTTAAACTCAATGCTGGTAGAACTGATGTCGTTGTAGAAACCAGAAGTTCTCAATGTGTTCTTAAAAACCTAAATGTGTCTGGCATTAGGATATTGGAGCCGCCTCTGGAAGAGTTTTCAATGTTTCATTATATTCATAAACGCCATACAGATATAGCTGTTAAAGTGGAAAAGATTTTAAAGCAAATGGAGCAGAACGGAGAGTTAAAAGCTCTGCAGAATCAGGCCATAAAGGATTATATGGAGTTATGTGGGCAATAGTCGAGACAGCCCTTTCTCTCTTGTCGGGACCTTATAAATGGAAACGGCATGAAGCCTTTCCCCGCCCGACCGCTTAGACACCCGCTAAATTGATTGAATAAGCAGAGAATTGGGTGTTATCAAAAAGGGCTATATTTATAACCATATTTTTCAGTAATTATATCAATCTCACCATTCTCCGCC
The DNA here is from genome assembly GCA_963662265.2 of Spirochaetia bacterium. Classification (GTDB taxonomy): domain Bacteria; phylum Spirochaetota; class Spirochaetia; order CADAEX01; family CADAEX01. The sequence goes on from CAXXHA010000017.1 coordinate 19,295, forward strand.
ATCTCCTGCAAAATTAGATCCATTTTTTCAATAACCTCCTCTTTATCAGGGAAGTCTGATACTCTCGAAAAGACTATATGTAAGGATCTTTGTGGAGTAATAGGATTATTAATTTTTATAATCTGTCCAGATAATCCTTTATCATTAATTAAGGTCTGAAAACATTGTCCGGGTGCAAAAGTAACATCAATCCTATTTGATAAAAGCTTTAAAATGTTCTGTTCATAACTTGCAACATTCTGTATTAACAACGATTTTTTTCTTATCTCATTATTCAACTCAGGACCAAAAGACAATCCTCTTAGAATGCCAATTTCTTTCCCATATAAATCCTTAATACTATTAAAAGGGAATTCCTTTCCTTTTTTTACAAAAGCATATGTAGTTGACCAGGCAATAGGCGTGTTCAGGAAAATAAAATGTTCATCACGATCTGCGTCCCTGTATATCCCAAAGGCTATATCAACTTTTCCACTTTCCAAATATGAAAACAGTCTCTTTAAAGGAAGTGCCCTGAATATTATTTCTACCCCGGCACGTTCTGCTACTATTTTTGTTATATCAATCCAAGCACCAATGTATGTTTCATTTTCTAACCACTTATATGGCTTGGCGGTGCTCTCGTTAAATCCCACCATCAATGGCTGAGTATAAACTAAAGCATTTGAGAATAAATTGTAAGTTATCATGATACAACAAAAAATAATGGTTTTTATTTTCATTAATATACTAATAAGATTGATTTTGTCATATTTGAAGACACTGAACTGTTTACCAATTCAGTATCTTCATTATTTTTAATACAAACATATATTAATTATTAGAATTCATTGAATCCTTGAATGTCGTTAAAGTCAGAAATATTTTCTTTTTCAGAATCTTCCTGCGATTTAATCTGTTTAGCCTTTTTTATACTTACTGGTGTTTCTAAAATATTATGCTGAGATTTATTTAGCTTAAAATACTCAACATTTGTTTGCATCATCTCTGACTGGCTATTTAACTCTTCCGCCATAGAAGCCATCTCTTCTGATGAAGATGCATTTTGTTGTATTACTGTATCCAACTGCTGTAAGGCCTGATTTATTTGTTCTGCTCCTCTAGTCTGTTCAAGACTAGAGTTATTTATTTCCTGGACTAATTCTGCTGTTTTCTGTATTTGAGGAACCAACTCATTGATCAATTCCCCTGCTTCTTCAGCAGCCTGTACACTGTTAACTGAAATATCAGTAATCTCGGCTGCAGCATTTCCTGAATTTTCAGCTAGTTTTCTCACTTCAGAAGCAACAACAGCAAAACCCTTGCCTGCGTCTCCGGCCCTCGCTGCTTCTATTGCTGCATTTAGAGCTAACATATTTGTATTTCTCGCAATATCTTCAATAATTGATATTTTTTCAGCAATACTTCTCATAGCGACAACAGTTTCGTTTACTGCTTCTCCACCTTCTATCGCCTCTTTTGTTATTTTTCTTGCGATTTCATCGGCGGTCTGAGAACTTTCAGTATTCTGCAGAATATTAGCAGCAAGCTGTTCCATTGCACTTGAAACTTCTTCTGTACTGGAAGCCTGTTCTGTTGCTCCAGATGAAATTTCCTGGGAAGTTGAAGATATCTGCTGTGCACCTGAAGCAACCTGAGTTGATGCGCTATTGATGTCTAGCAAGATCTTGTTTAAATTGGATGCCATATCTTTCAAAGAATTGCCAAGCTGTCCGATTTCATCTTTTTGATTTATTGTCATATTAACAGTAAGATCACCTGCTGCAATTTTTGATGCAAATATAACACTTTCCTTAAGCTTTGAAGAAATACTTCGAGAGAATAATAGCGCAACTGTAATACCCAGAATCAAAAAAAGAATCCCAACAATTGTAATTAAATTTCTGACAAGATTGACCGGTGCAAGGAACTCGGAATCGGGAAGAGTGAGACCAATACTCCATCCTGTAGATATCACAGGTGCATATCCACAGCTTTTCGAAATATTTTCAAATACATACTTTTCAACAGCTCTTTTTCCTGCAATCATGTTTGAAGAAACCAGTTCCATACCTTTTGTGTCTGAAATATTTGTTTTTAAAATAATGTCCTTATTTGGATGCGCTATCACAAGACCGGTAGAATCAATAATATATGAATAACCCGTATCTCCAATTTTTGCATCATTGATAACACGATCCAAAAATGATACTTCTATTAAGGTAACAAGTACCCCTATAACTGATTTTTCTGACGAATAAACAGGAACTGCTATTGGTAAAAATGGTTTGCCAGTTACTTTATTAACACCTACTGATCCTATATTTACTTTGTTTAGTAAAGCATCTTTTATATATTCTCTATCAATAACAGATACACCAAAATATTTACTTTCACTTGCAGCAAGAACAGTCCCTGATTTATCAGTTACAAATATTGCCTGGTAATCTTCCCCAATCCCATCAGTTTGAGCAATTTTTGCAAGTTGACTGTTCAAGGCATTAATCGCATCTTGATTCTCATTTAATACTTCTCTACTACTGCTATCCAGTGTTTTAGTAGTAACGTCAAGAATAGAGAGCGCTTTAGCCATCTTAATTTCATCATTTATAACATTATCCACAAACAATGAAAGCTCATAAGCTCTAGAATACATTTGCTCATTTGTAGATTTCGTTAGTGCTTTCCCAGAAATTGAGACTGAAAATACTCCTACTGTTATTAGTGGAATAGCCAATACTAAAATACCAAACAATAATAATTTTACTGAAATCTTTAAATTCTTAAACACGTTAGTCCTCCTGAAAATATTTTATTGTTGTTTTCTTTGTAACTATATTTGTATCGAATACCTCATTATATATCATTTTCTATTATCGCATAACATAATTTTATTAATTTGTATTAATTAATAACTTATCGTTATGATTTTATTAATTTTCATTTTTCTATAATTTTTGGTTATGCATAATTATTATGATTGGTTTGTTTTTAGAATAATTAATCTTTTGAAACAAATAAAAGAAGATTTGACTGTAGTAAATGATTACTTAATTTAGAAGATTCAGTCACTCGCTAAATTTATTGAATCCTCGGGGATTGGGTATATCATGGAGTAATAATTTAAAATAAGAGGTTTTTCCATGAAATATTTATTTTCATTATAAGTTGTTTCCCCTTATATGCAGATCAAACAGCAATAATCAATGAATCAGGGCTTGAAGTTCTGATGAAGGATGATGGCTCATGGGAATATAGCCATAGTCTCGGTATACTCTTCTAGCTTTTACTGTGAATTATAACTGTTAGCATTACTAATATTATTAATAATAAGTATTATTAGTTATGTCTCTTTAAATTTGACTATTCTATCTTCCAATGTTATAATTATTAATATTTTAATGAGATTATTATGAGAAACCTTAATGCAATTATTAATAAAGCTATCGATGCTATGGACATTGCTTTTACAAGCAAAGAACTATTTTCATGGATATTAAGACATCATCCTAAAAAGTTTCGTTTTTTATGCCATAACTATATATTACACCATCGAAGTACGCAAAATCTTATTGATCATTTATATAATTTGATTAGAAGAAGCTGCAAAATTAAAACTATTTTTCTTCTTCAAATGTCTAATAAAAATAGTAAATATATTATTTACGGAATGATAAAGTTTTAAAAAAGAATAAGTATTACTGATCAACAAGTATCAATATAATTATCTCCAGATAATTGTTTATACCATCATTTTTCAGATCTCCGATTTCATTCTCCCACTTTTCAACACCAGTTATAATCCCGTGTTCTCTGATAGATTCCAGCAGTTTTTGCTACAGCATTTCGTGTATAGACAGGAACGTATCACTTAATAAATGCTTTGAATTCCCTCCCGATAAAGGATTCTTTTCACTGTTAAAGAATCTTGCAACTCTTTTTTCAAACTGTTTCCAGGTTTTATTTCCCATAACTTTCCTCATTTTAAAAATATTTCATCATTACTACTTGTATTTTTTTATTGGTTATGTTTAATATAGTTAGTATTCTCTAATATTTAATGTTTGATATTATGAATACTTAGCCAGGGAGAATTAATCTTGATCAATTTTTAAGCTTTTTTACACTCCTAACATAAAACACAACTCCCTGGCAATTTTTAATGAAACTATGATCAAGGAGATCTGCAGCTTTCCTGTAAAATAAAACTGAACAATTATATTTACGATGCAGACTCCTTGATCTTTTTTACGATGCTTTCCTATAGCCTGAAGAGCTTTTTTGGGGTCTCCTACAGGATCATCTTTGCTACTCATCTCGTACTGATCAAAGCTTTTTTTATCTTCTTTCCTTTCTTTTTTGTATCGAATCAACACACATTTTTTTCCTTGTATTTGAACTTGTTTATTCGCATAATTTGCTCCAAATAATGGATTTTCAAAATATAGATTTTTAAAAGTATCTATTTTTAAAAATTCTCTGTTTTTCGCTCCGCGCAGTACTGCGTAGGGCACTATTTTGAATCTTTCTCATTTTCTGGCATCTTTTCCTATTTTTTTTCACGTTCAATTTCTGCTTTTTTATAATTTTCAATCCTGACTTCCAAAAGTCGTTCATAAAGATCCTTTACTTTGTTCCTGTTCATTTCCGGTTCTGCAAAATATCTGAAGATATCTCTCATCGTTTTCAGTCCTTTGTCCGCTCCATACTTGAGATATATTTCTGCCTCATTCACGGGGAATGAGATATTGAATTTTCTTTTGTCCATGATGAAACCTGTTCAAAAAAGATACGGGGCAGATAATTCCCCGCAAGACGGTCTGCATCTCGCCGAAACAGAGTATACAGGTCACTGGTTTAAAAGCAGAGTTGGTTACAGCCCTGAGCAGGGGCCCTCCGCCACCCTTTCCGGCAATACTAGTTACGGTGGGTGGAAATGGCAAACAAAAAGCCCCATTGCCTCCACTGTTATGTGGGTGTAGAATTATTATATTAAATGACAAGATTTAAAAATGATAAAATGTAAAATTAAGGAACACAATTATATGATAGAAAAAATGACTTCAGGTTTATTTCATCATTACAGTAAGATTGCATATAATGCAGTAGTAAAACATAAAACTTTTGAACAATTGATACATAATTCAGAAGATGGACATGATTATTATACATCTTTTTTTCAGTATTATGATATTGCCATTATATTTTTTGGATTAGCAATAGAATCTTACTCCAATTACTTGATAAAACATACACCAGAAATAATATCAAAAAAAGATGAGGAATTTGAAAAAAAAATTAACTCCCAGTGGGAAATTTATATTAGCTACAAAACTTCTATGGAATGAATTATTAAACGACAGTAAAGATCCTTTACAAGGTATAAAAAACATCACAACTGCACGAAATTGTTTGGCACATAATAAACCAGCAATTATTGAAAGCAATCATCTTAAAAGAATTGACGCCATTACAAAAAATCAAACCCCAAAAGAAGATTTATTAAATTATGCAAGATGCTTTTATAGGATTCACAATTTCTATGCAAAAAAAACAGGGGAAACATCTGTATTGAAACATAATATTGATTTTTTAATTTTCCCTCCATATGATTATTTATTTGATAATTATGCTAAATATAAAATTAAAACATGGTATAAAATTGACGAAAACTCCTTATTTGCTGGTACAAAATTCCCAGATAAAGATACATATTCATTCTTTCTTCGTGATAATATAGGGTTAAGTCCAAAAATTGAAATTGACAAAATAAATAAACTTATAAACATCGTTGAATAATAGAAAAAACTTGCAGGACACTTCCAACGCTATACTACTTAATATCCCCCCCTACCCCCCGGCCGTCAACGAGTGTATAATGGGAAGCGGAAGGTCTTAAATGCATAATATTACTTTAATCTGCACAGTACATGGAGAAAGTGGTTCTTGTAACTTGGACTCGTTATATAAAATTATTGAGACAATAAATCCAGAAGTAATTTTTGAAGAGATGCCACCTTCAGCTGTTGAAGATTACTATATAAATAAAACTGTAGAGAAATTAGAATCAAAAACTATAATTAAATACTTAGAAACTCACAATATTGAGCATATCCCGGTAGACATTGATATAATTACTCCTTCTTTTTTAGAAAAAAATAGATTCATGCACAGCAGGGTCGAATCAAATAGCTTTGAATATCGAAGGTTAATCGACAATGATATACAATACAGATATCACTATGGATTTGATTATCTTAATAGTCGTTACTGTGGAAAACTTTATAAGGAATTAAATGAAGCAATCGAAGTTACTGTACACAAACTAAAAGAAGAAAAATTAATTAAAAATCATAATCAGTGGAACGAGATTGAAGGAAGACGCGAAGATGAAATGCTCAAGAACATCTACAATTATTGTGCTGAAAACATATTTGATATAGGGATATTCTTTATCGGAGCTTTTCATCGAGAATCAATTATAAGAAAAATACAAAAATATGAAGAATCAAGCGATTTAAAAATAAATTGGAATTATAGTAATTATGATAATATTCTAGATATTTTAAATGAAATAGATATTAAAGATTTTCAGCCTAATCAACTTCAAAATCTCCGTCCCCTTGGTTAGTTAATAGATATAGAATGGAAACGGAAAACAGCCATCCCCCTCTAGGGGATAGATTTTTTTCTTATTATCAGTGTTGTGCAGGTGGTGTATGTTTTTTGAAAAATAATCAGGTTTCCGAAGTGTAGATAATTTTATATCTTGAAATAGAATTTATCTTAAATCAGGGTAAACAACAAATATATCTTTATTTACTTCATATAATGCATCCTTACATTGACTTTATCAGATCATTACCGTAAGGTCTTTAAATAAGATCATTTTTTTATGATCAAAGGAAAAAGAGGAATAAAGAAATATGAGTACAGGTACAGTTAAGTTTTTCAATGAATCAAAAGGTTTTGGTTTTATTACACCTGAAGCAGGAGGGAAAGATCTTTTTGTTCACAGTTCTGAAATTGTGAACGGACCACTTTACGAAAATGACAGTGTTACTTTCGAAATTGGAGAAGGTCAAAAAGGACCTTGCGCAGTAAAAGTAAGTAAAAATTAATTATTAAGAATATACTTTTTTAAAAAGGTGTTTTTGTACGGAAGCCCCTTTCAGGCATCAACACCATAAAAAATCTCTCCTCCTAAAGGAGAGTGTTCTATTTATTATTAGGAAAAAACAGTCTTTCTTCACCACGCCCCACATGGCAATGGAACTTCCTCCGCAAGTAATATAAAAATCAGGGGATCCCATGCATTGTAATGTTATAATCACCATCAAGATCACTTACTGATGGACTACTACCTGGTTGATATGTACTGCTACCACCCCACCCTCTTTTTTCCCATCGTGTAGGATCGTCGGGATCCATATTTCCTGCTCCGAAATCAATTGCAGCAGAAAGGTAATAACTGCCATCTGGAACATCCGATGTATCAATTTCAAAGTCAGTTGGATTAAACGGAAGTGTATATGTAGTAACAATTCGTTTTACATATCCATTAGTGATATCATTATCAGAATCAAGATAAACATAGAAATTCCCGGCTTCTGAAGGTTGTGTTTCTGCAGTTGCAATACCGGTCAATAACCCACCTGTTCATCTTGAGGGAAGAGCTTTGCTACTTCGATATCATTAAAGTTCTCCCTGGATTCATTTTCTTCATTGATCTTTACAATGCTGCGAATAGGGTTTTCTGTGATTATTTTGTCTTTAAGGGCTTTTTCAAAAACATTGTCGCCACAGGCAAGGATCTTGTTTTTGGAATTATCTGATAGTTCTTTATTTGTTCTCTTTGATTTCAGATCCATATACCAGTCATCAATCATGTCAGATGTAATGGAATTGATTAAAAAATTACCGAACTGCTTAATCCAGTAGTTCTGCAGCCGACTTTCCTGAACAGGCCAGTATTCTGATTTGAAATACTTTTTCTTCTTCTCCATCTGTTTCCGGAAACCATGTTTATCTTCACTATAGAATCCAGATGCATAATCTTTGAATGTAGGAATAGATTTAATGTTACGGTTTTTATCAAAATCCTGTAGATATCGTTCAGCAAACTGTATTGCTTCTTTCTCATCAGTTGTACCAGTATTTATTTCCTGTTCTGGGAGAATTTTAAAAATGACCTATATTTTACGACCTTTTCTTTGTTTAAACCGGTATTCAGTTTTCATAAATTTAATGATAAAAGCACTCTTTATTATAAGTCAAGAGCTGTTTTGGGGACATCTTGGGGACAATATAGACACAAAACTATATAAGATATTTATAAGTTATTATAATATAAGGATTTATTTTTAAAGACAAGAAATAATTATTGCCGAAGACGGGACTTGAACCCGTACAGCTTTAAAGGCCGGAGGATTTTAAGTCCTCTGTGTCTACCAATTCCACCACTTCGGCAATTAATTATATGTGTCCCTATATTACTTTTGAATCGCATCTTGGTCAAGCACTTTAAGCTATTTTTATTATCAGTCCTCAAAAGTGGAATATCATGTAAATCATTACTATAATTATATTTATTTCAATTTCTACAGGGAATATTAAACAAACAGCAAGCTGTCATTGGGACAAGGATCTCCCGGGAAAACTGAATATACTCTTCAAATAAAGTTTTTCATCTACTGTCCTCCAGATAACATAAACCGGTTGAATGAGTTAATCAAAACACATATTATTCTGTTTATGAAAGAAAAATACTGTTTATATGACGGAATAATTGATTCACACTTCCACCAGCTTGAAATGAAGAAAAAAGAAATGGATCCTGATGCAATTCTTGAGGAATGCTTTGATAAGGGACTTTCACTTGCCCTCGATATATCAACCAACACAGAGACTTTCTATGAAAGACTTGAATTTGCGGAAAAATATCCACAGGTTTATATTTCCGCAGGGCTCAGCGTTGGAAAGGCAGAAGCACCTCAGATAATAATAGATAAAATGCTTTCTGATCTTGAAGATCAGCTTCAAAGCAATAAGGATAATACAAAACTAAAGGCTCTCGGCGAAACAGGCCTTGACCGTTACTGGAACCACGGCGATGTAAAGAGGGAGACTCATCTGTTTGAATCACAGGTTATGCTGGCAGAAAAATATTCTCTCCCGGTTATTATTCACAACAGGGAAGCTGATGATGAAATCCTTGATGTTCTTGAAAGACTAAAACCCTCAAAAGGGGGAATAATTCACTGCTTCTCAACAGACTGGGCTTTCGCTTCCCGAGCCCTTGATATAGGATTCATGATTTCCTTTGCAGGTAATCTTACATACAAGAAAACAGATGACATGAGAGATGTGTGCAGAAAAACACCTTCCGATTCAATACTCATTGAAACAGATGCTCCATACCTCACCCCTCAGAAAGTGAGAAAATATAAAAACCATCCGGGATTTATCGGATATACATATGAACTTGCAGCCGAGCTTAGAGGTGTCGGGACTGAGGAGCTTGTTGGCCAGGTTAACAGCAATTTCAGAAGATTACTTTCATTATAATATTTTATGATAATAATTCCAGGAACAGGGAATAAATAATCATCAGAATAAATGTAAAACCTGATTCTTAATTACAACAAAACATAACCTAAAAAATAAACCCCGCAGAGCCGAAGCTTTACGGGGTTTTGATTATATAACTGAATAAATTCTGCTATGCAGATTTATCCGAACTTAATCAGTTAACTGATAATTAACCGATAATTTCGTTGTAGTATTCTACAATTTTCGCTTCTCCGCCAAGGATGTAGTTCATGTTCATCTCAACTCTGGGAAGCATTTTTTCAATAAATATCTCTGCAACCTTTTTCTTCCTGTCTGCTTTCACAGCATCTCTTAAGAGAAGGTATGAGATAATAATATCGGTTGCCATTTCAACAAGTCTTCTTGAGTGGAATGTAACGAATTCAGGATCCTTAATATCCTTGACACCTACAATAGCCTTGTCAAAGAAATGTCTTGTCTCAAGAACTTTCTTGTGAAGATCTTCAGCATGTGAAAAATCAGCTGAATCATACTCATCCATAATTGAAGCTGCAGTTCCTGTTGTAACACCGCCGATTGCAGCAACAACCTGGAGCTGTGTAGTTCCTTCATAGATGTTAGTGATTCTTGCATCTCTGTAGTGTCTTTCGGCGTTGAATTCCTGCATGAATCCTGTACCGCCGTGGATCTGGATTGTATCATAACAAACCTTGTTACACATTTCAGTGTTGTATGCTTTTACAATTGGAGTAAAGAGAGCGGCAAGTCTTGTATATCGTTTAAGATCAGTCTTGTACTCATCTTTCTTTTCCGGCTGTCTTTCAAGAAGCTCTTCAATACCTTCCTTGATATCAACAAATTTTGCTGTTTCATAAAGAAGTGTTCTACCTGCTTCGATTGCAACCTTGTTTTCAGTAAGCATTTCATAAACAGCTGGGAATTCCTTGATTGCCTGTCCGAACTGGATTCTCTCTTTTGCATATTTATCCCCCTCTCTCCATGATGCTTCTGCAATACCGAGAGCCTGTCCCGCAATACCCAGTCTTGCAGCATTCATGAGCCACATTGTGTATTTTGAGAGACCTCTTTTTCTTTCTCCAACAAGTGTACATGGAGCGTTGTTGAACTGAAGCTCACATGTAGGAGATCCGTGAATACCCATCTTGTGCTCAACACGCCTTATCTTCATGTGCTCATCTCTCTTGTAGAGGAAGAATGAAAGACCTCGGGCGCCTGTCTGGCCCTCTTCACTTCTTGCAAGTACAAGACCAACAGTTCCGCATCCGTTAGTGATAAATCTCTTAACACCGTTTAGGAACCAGTTTCCGTTGGCATCCTGAGTAGCTCTTAAGTTTACAGCCTGGAGGTCTGAACCTGCATCCGGTTCTGTAAGGATCATTGAAGAACCCCATTCGCCTGAAGCAAGCTTTGGAAGAACTGCCTGTTTCTGCTGCTCTGAACCGAACTTGTTCAATGTTTCCCCGATATCCTGCTGGAGACCGAAGTTGAGGAAAGAACCGTCAGCTCTGGAAACAATTTCTGCAGCAACAGAAAGAATAGTTGACGGGAAGTTGAGCCCGTTGTATTTTCTCGGGAGACAGAAACCCATGAGGTCTGCCTGACCGAACATATCCTGAACAAGTGCAGTTCCCTTTGCAAGCTGAACTTCTCCGTCAATGAGTTTTACACCTTCTTCATCAATTTCCGGTGCAAGAGGAGCAAGTGTTTCACCGCAGATTTCTCCGATTACATTGAGAACTTTTCTGTATGAATCCTTTGCATCTTCAAGATCAACAGGAGCGTAGGGGAATTCCTTGGCCTGTTCGAAATTTTCTTCTCTGAGTTCGATAACCCTGTCTATATCCATGTTATCGAGGTGGAACAGTATATCTTCATTATCAAGTAAAAAGTTTTCCATAGCTACCTCCTAATTCTTTGCCTTGAAAGCTTTAATAAACTTTGGAATTACATCGTTGAGATCTCCGACAATTCCGTAGTGAGCAATCTGGAAAATAGGCGCTTCATTATCCGAGTTGATAGCAATGATTCTTGCAGATTCATCCATACCTGCTCTGTGCTGGATCTGTCCTGAAATACCGCATGCAATATAAAGCTTCGGTCTTACTGTTGTTCCAGTCTGGCCAACCTGGTGATCTTTTGAAATAAAGCCTGAGTCAACAGCTGCTCGGGATGCTCCCACTTCGCCGCCTAAGACATGAGCAAGTTCCTTGATAAGCTGGAAGTTTTCCTTTGAACCTACACCCATACCGCCAGAAACAATAATCTGTGAACCTTTAAGATCTACAAGTTTTTCCTCTTTAATCTTCTTGATTACGACTGAAGGGAAATCAGCATCAGTAAGGTCAAAAGTCATTGGAGTGATTGTGCCTTTTCTTGAGGGATCAGCATCCCCTATTTTCATAACACCTTCACGTACTGTTGCCATCTGTGGTTTTTTCTCAGGGCTAACAATTGTAGCTACAATGTTTCCGCCGAAAGCAGGTCTGATCTGATAGAGAATATCTGTGTATTCTGTACCCTTGCTTTCATAATCTCCGATTTCAAGGCTTGTACAGTCTGCAGTGAGACCTACTTTGAGAGTTGATGCAATCCTTGGCCCGATATCTCGACCTGTAGTTGTAGCTCCGTATAAAGCAATCTGGGGTTTCACCTTTTTGATTACATCAACCATTATTTTTGTATAAGGGATAGGTGTGTAGTCATGAAGTCTTTTATCTTCAATAGTAAAGATTTCATCCGCACCGTACTGAAAAAGTTTTTCAGCCTCCCCTTTTATATTATCTCCGATAAGAGTACCTGTTACAGATACTTTAAGCTGATCCGCAAGATCTCTGGCTTTTGAAAGAAGCTCGATGCTCACATCTGCAACTTTGCCGTTATCCTGCTGAATAAAGACCATTACACTGTTATTTGAACTCACAATAATTCTCCTCTATTAACCTAATGTATGGTCTGCAATAAGTTCATGGACCATATTAGAAATACCGTCATCTGTATTTTCAATCATAGTAATATCCTCTTTCTTGAGGATTACTGATTCAATCTTTTTAACTTTGGTTGGAGAACCTTTGAGACCGCAATTTTCAACATCAGCGCCTATAGCATTGATATCCCATAATGCAATCGCATTTTCAGCTGTTCTTTCAACTGAGCTGTCAATATATGATTCATCATAGTTTTCTGTCATTTCAGCTGATGCATTTTTAAAAGTCATCATCTTGATAACAGAAGCAGGTCTTGGGATGTAGCTTTCATCAGTTACTGTAAGAAGAACAGGGAATCCTGCTTCAACAACTTCATATCCGCCTTCGATAGATCTTCTTGCCTGGATCTTGCCCTTTTTGGCATCAATGTTTTCAACATTTGAAACGTTACTGATCTGGTTGATTCCGAGCTTTTCAGCAGTCTGGGGACCTACCTGAGCAGTATCGCCGTCGATAGCCTGTCTACCGCAGAGAACAATATCATATTTTCCGATTTTTTCTATTGCGCATTTAAGGGCATATGATGTTGCAAGAGTATCAGCACCTGCAAATTTCCTGTCAGATATGAGAGCAACAAAATCTGCTCCTCTGTAAAGTGAATCCTTGAGAACCTGAACCGCTGAAGGGGGGCCCATAGTAATTACACTGATAGTAGTTCCGGGATTGGCATCCTTGATTTCAAGAGCTGCTTCAAGTGCATGAAGATCGTCCGGATTGAAAATTGCTGGAAGAACAGCACGGTTTACAGTACCATCCTCCTTCATAGCTTCCCCAGTGACATTCTGAGTATCGGGAACCTGTTTTACAAGGACAATAAGGTTAAGTCCCATTTATTTCCTCCTATTTTTATATAATCAGAGCTTTTTTCAAAACTATCGTTTTTCAACAAGTCTCTTTATGGGGTCGGAAATTTAAATTGTGCCAATTCAAATTTCCTAAAGACCCTGTCATTTCAAAACTCAATCAGTTTTGAAATAGACTTATCAGTCTTTTAATTGACCTGGAAACACGGAATCACTGATTACAAATTCATGAATATGTGTTCCTGTTTTACACAAACCTAAGATACTATACATTTTCTCTCAACAAATCCAGTGCTTTAGAGCTTTTTTTTGAAATAACATACAGTGATAAAACAGGAGTATTAATGAGTCAATATATTTTAAAAAGGGAAAACACAGTGAAAATATTGTCTGTAAAATATTTTATGAATTTAAAGAAATTATTGGTATATTGTTGTAATATAAATTGTAAAAACTTTTTAAAATCTGTTGGTATTCTGTTGAAAATGCAGCATAGACATCTTTGGCATTAAACAGGCTTTATTTAATAATAGTCAAAACTAATTCTTAAACTCATTTTTTTATTATGGGGGAGAAAATATTTTACATAACAAAACAATCAAATCAAAACTCCTTTTATCTTATGGCAGCCTGGTTCTGCTGCTTCTGATAATATTTCTTATATTCAATCTGGTAGTGGTATCTCTTTTCAAATCCAGGGGAATAGATCAGTTCATCGAAAATTCTATATCGACTTATTTCAACAATATAGACAAACTTTCAGAAAAATCAGTAAGACAGCATCTGGAACTTGAAAATAAAATACTGATTTCCCTGACAAGGCATTATTATGACCTCTCAAAAAACAGGTATATTACAGAAAATGATGCAAAAGAAAAAGTTCTTAAAAACTATATCTGAACATAAACTGGGTATGTCCGGGTATTCATATGTACTGTATTATGACGGGACTATGATTGCACATCCTGTAAAAAAATATATCGGCAATAACTATATCAATGACAGGGGAATCAAATGGCAGACAGAACAGAAAGAGGGGTACTCCGAATATAAATGGAAAAATCCGGATGAGGAACTGAAGAGGGACAAAATGCTTTATATGAGAAGTTTTGAGCCCTGGAAATGGATAATATCGACTACAGCTTACTCAGATGACAAACTGATCAATGAAATCAGAATCGATGATATCAGAAATTTCTTTAATAACAGGAAAATCAGCGGGATAAGCTCTATTTCATTGCGTGACGGAAGCGGGAACATTGTTCTTAATCAGGAACAGGTATCCGACACAGCATTACAGGCAGACAGTGCTGTAAAATCCCGGCTGGAAGAAATCAAAAAAAACGGATCTGGCCGCTTTATACTGAAGACAGACAGCTTCAACGTGAGAAAGCCTGATCTGATAGTTTTCTACAGTTATTATGAAGACCTTGACTGGATAATAACTGCTGCAGGGGATTCAAGCAATTTATATTCCCCTGTAAATACTTCATATCTTATACTGTTTGTATCTTTACTGATTGCTGTTTCTGTTTTTATCATACTCAATGAGCATATCAGTAATAAAATCACATCTCCATTGAATAATCTTGTTGATATTCTTGATTCATGTTCCGGAGGCAATACATCTATAAGGGCAGACATTAAAACAAATGATGAGCTGGGTATCCTGGGAAAGCATTTCAACAACTTCATGGAGAAACAGGAAGAATACATAGAAAAAATAAACAAAGCACAGAACTCAATAAAAATCCTGGCGAAATTCCCGGAAGAAAACCCGAACCCGGTAATCCGCCTTTCAAAGGAGGGAATCCTGGAATATGCCAACAAAAATGCCATTGATTCAATATGCACTCCCCTTAATCTGAAAGTAGGTAACTTAATACCTGAAAGCCTTCTGGAAAACTTCCTCAAAACAAATACATTAACAGGCAGAAATGAGTATTCAATAAATGAAAATATTTATTCGTTTACTGTCTCACACATACATGAACCTGAAGCAACCTTCATATACGGCAAAGATATAACAAAACAGAAAAAGTATGAATCTATCCAGCTTCTTTCAGACAATATCTTCGACAACAGTATTGAAGGGATAGTAATTACAGATCCAAGGGGTATTATAGAATCTGTAAATCCTTCTTTTACATCAATTACAGGATTTGACAGTAAAGAAGTGATAGGCAGAAATCCGAGAATTCTAAAATCCCACAAACACGGATCTGATTTTTATAAAGCAATGTGGGAAAACCTTCTGAATAAAGGATTCTGGTCCGGTGAAATCTGGAACAGGAGAAAAAACGGCAAAATCTATCCTGAATACCTCACAATATCTGCAATCAGGGACAACAATGGAGACATACTCCGTTATGTATCTTTTTTCCATGATCTCAGTGAAATAAAGGAAAAAGAGGAAAAAATACTCTATGAGGCAACACATGATCAGCTGACAGGTCTTCCAAACCGTGAATATCTGAATAAAAACATAAGCCAATTAATTAAACAGGCTGAAAAAAACAGTTCACAGTTTTCTGTCTTATATCTTGATATAAACAACTTTAAAAGAATTAATGAGAGTATTGGATCTGAAGCAGGAGACATACTTCTGATTGAAACAGGAAGAAGACTGACTGAATTCCTTAAATTCCCGAATATTGCAGTCAGAGTCGGCAGTGATGAATTTGTATGCCTCTGCAAGGAAACTGGCGGAGATGAGATATTATCAGTTGTAGATAATATATTGAGAATATTAAAGCCGTCATTTGTAATAAAGGGGAATGAGGTTGATATTGGTATTTCTGCAGGAATTTCTGTTTACCCCGATGATGACAAAAAAGCAATGGAACTGGTTGCAAAAGCTGAAACTGCTATGAGAACAGCTAAAAACGATGTTAACAGTTCATATTCATTTTATACTCCCTCATACAGCAAGAAAGGCCTAAGCAGGCTTGATATAGAAAGAGGACTTAAAGCTGCTTTTGAAAACAGTAAATTTCATCTTGTGTACCAACCCAAAGTATCTGCTCACAACGGTGTTATAACAGGAGCAGAAGCACTTGTGAGGGTTGAACCGATCAATGGACAATATATAGGGCCTGATATTTTTATTCCTGTTGCTGAAGAAATCGGATTGATAGAACCACTCGGAGCATGGGTATTTGAAAAAGCGTGCAGGGACACAAAGAAACTTATAGACCAGGGATTTTCAGATCTGCAGGTAGCAGTCAACCTTTCCCCCTGGCAGTTCAGAAGGTCTGACCTGCCGGATCAGATAAACAATATAATTGAATCAGTAGCTATTCCTCCATGCAATATTAATGTTGAAATAACGGAAAGCATGGCAATTGACGATGTGGAAGAATCTATCAGAATGATGAAAAAGCTTACAGATATCGGACTGACCCTTTCAATAGATGACTTCGGAACAGGTTATTCTTCCCTGTCCTATCTTTCTCAGTTTCCTGTTGATATATTAAAGATAGATAAGGCATTTGTAGAAGGAATTCCAGGGGATATAAAGAAAACAGGGGTTGTACTTGCAATACTTTCGCTTGCTGAAAACCTGGGAATGAAGACTGTTGCAGAAGGTGTTGAAACAGATGAGCATTATAATTTTCTTAAGGAAAGGGGATGCTCCCAGATACAGGGTTATTATTTTTATAAACCAATGCCTATTGAGGATTTCATCAATGTTCTGGAAAGAGAATAAAAACGGTCCGGAATATAATCCGGACCGAAATAAGATAAAAAAGGTGGAAATTATTTTAATCTGAACCTTAAGGATCAGTTTTTTTATTTACCGAATGCCCTGATATACAGTTCCCTGATTTCACTCATTAGAGGACACCTCTGGTTTGCCCCTGTACACTGATCATCAAAAGCAGTTTCAGTCATTTTACCGGGACTTTCTATAAAATCATCAGGCAACTTTTAAGTATGTCTGCAGTTTTGATGCCATAACAATTACTGCTGTTTCCTAAATTCTTGCAGGTGTATTCCGGCACCGACAACAGTTACAGGTTTTCCGGAAAAAGTATTCTGCGTTAACCATCCCGGATCCTTATATAGTACAGATAGCGCTTATATATCTGCTCCCCATAATGCATTCTGACTGATCATCATCAATCCATGAAATAATATCCTGTAGAGAGTCAGCCCCTGCAGCTGCGTTAAGTACAGTATCAGCAGCCTGCATAGTGCAGAATCTGGCTCTCTGAAGTGGAGGTAGGATTATACCATTTTTTGTCTCAGGAGCTGAAAGACATTTTATAAGCGCTTCTGTTATCGTTTTTGTAATCGGAATTACACCTGTAAGAATTCTGGAAGTCTCTGCAACAGGTATAATATCAATTGCATCATCCCGGTCTATCTCACTGTATGTTTTTGTATACCTGATTTCAGCATCACATAAACAGCATTCATATCGTTACACTTATATCGATATCTTTTATCGATATAAAATATACAGCATAAAAAAGCTGCTGTCAATAGATTAAATAATTTTTTATCGATAAAAGATATCAAATGTTTCGGGTATTTCAATTTACTGTTCTTGTTCAGAAATAAGACATGTTTAAAGATTTTTCATTATTAAATATAATTTAAAATGCAAATAAAGAAGGACAGAAATA
Organism: Spirochaetia bacterium; assembly: GCA_963662265.2. GTDB lineage: Bacteria > Spirochaetota > Spirochaetia > CADAEX01 > CADAEX01. The sequence continues at coordinate 37,265 of CAXXHA010000017.1, forward strand.
CTGCCCTCCTTTATCCAAAGATCTTAAGTACTCTTATACTACCCTATCTGCGCCCTGGAGTCTTATCATAATCCAGCCCCACTGCCTTCAGTATTGCAGTGAGAATGAAGTTGAAAGGCTTGTTAAAGTGCGGAAGAAAATAAACATCTGTAAATGCAATTTCTGTGAGTGTCAGCTCCTTCTGGATTGCAAGCGCCAGATAATAAATAACCTCTGTATGATTAACATCGCCTTTTGAGCCTATCTGGGCGCCAAGAAGACGGAATGTTTTATTGTCGTAAACAAGTTTAATTCTTGTTATACCATATTCATTCATAAACTCAGGCTTGTCAGCATCTTCTATAAAGCTGGATCCCGCATCAAAACCGGCAGCTTTTGCAGCAGCCTCACTCATCCCTGTACTGGCAAGGTTATTTTCAAATACACATATTGCATTTGTACCTGCAACACTCTTTATATTGACACCCTCAACGCCGTTAACAGCAAATGCGGCTGCAAGCCCTGTCTTGACAGCATTTGTCGCAAGAGCAACCTGAATATGTTTTCTGTAAGCTGCATGATACATTGCAACAGCATCACCGATAGCATATACATCTGGAATGCTTGTCTCCATCTGCTCTGTTACAAGCAGTGCACCGTTTGGTGTCTTCTCGGCATTCGGAAGAAGTTCAGTATTGGGTTTGAACCCGATACTCTTAATTACAAGATCTGCCTCATATTCACCCTTGTCTGTAACTACTGCTTTTACCTTTCCCCCTTCCCCCCTGAAATCAACAACCCTCTCTCCCATTGCAAGGGTGATACCGGAATTTCTTATATCATCTTCAAGAACATCGGTAAATTCTGTATCAAAGTACCGTGGAATTACCCTCTTCTCAAAGTCGATAAGAGTAACTTTCTTGCCCTTCAACCTGTATGCTTCTGCAAGCTCAATACCGATATACCCTGCCCCGACAACAGCAACACTTTTTATATCAAGGCTGTCAGCCTTTCTTATAAGCTCCTCTGCATGCTGATACAGCTTACAGAGCATGATATTTTCAAGGTTCGCATTTTCTTCCGGAATACCAGGTATATCAACAGGCCATGATCCTGCCGCATATATAAGCTTGTCATAGCTGTCTGATTTCTCCAAGCCTGTCTTCAGGTCTTTTATAATAAGAGTCTTTGCATCTGTATCAATGGAAATCACATCATGTTCCATAAACACGTTTGCCCCCATATCCTCAAGCCTTACCTGGTCACAGTAAAAGAGATCTTCGGGATTCTTGACAATTCCCCCCACAGCAAGCGCTATTCCGCACCCGAGGAATGATATATTTGTATTTCTGTCATAAGCATTAATTTCCACATCAGGATTCTGTGTAAGCAATGTTCTTATTGCAGATGTGCCTGCATGATTAATTCCAACCACAACTACTTTCATTCAAAGCCTCCTGCTATTAGTAACTATTACCATTAAGATACATTAAACTAATTAATATGTCTATAGTTTTTTAGTTGTTTCTAACCATAATAAGTAATTTTTATTATTTTTTTCAGGGAGGCTTAACCACAATACATTATACGCAATTATATCATAAAAAAACAGAAGCAGATAACGAATTAAAGCTGCAGTATTATATTACTTCATATAACTTACAAAAGTACTACGAACGAAGCAATATAACTGCACATCAATATTTATCTATGAGAAACAGGTTAATTATTTAACTGCCCTGATAATTGAGAATTTCCTGTTGTTTCTTACAATATTTACTTTCCCGAAAATTTTAGAAAGCTGCTTCTCATACCCAAGATGACTGTTTGCCACGATAAAAAGCTCCCCCCCTTTTTTTAATACTCTAAAACTGTCGCGGAACATCTTTATCGCAGTTGTAGTGGAGAGACTGTGGCTGGAGTGAAACGGAGGATTGCATAAAATCACATCAGCAGAGGCTTCTTCAAAACCTTCAAGTGAATTTCCAGTAAGAAACTTTCCCCTTTCTTTAAAACCGTTCCTTTCAAATGATTCCTTTGCTGATTTCACTGCCATGTAAGATTCATCAACACATATAATTTCAGCATTTTTCCAGACCCCGGCTGCTTTCAGGGCAAATATCCCATCCCCGCAGGCAAGGTCTATAACAACATCACTGTTCTTTACCCTGGGAAAACTTGACATCATAAACGCAGCTCCCGGGTCTACTCTGCCGAAAGCAAAAAGATTGGGATAGTTTACAAGCTCAAAATCCTCATATTTGGGTTTAAAACTTACAGGATAAATATTTCCAGGTTTTACTTCACCGGCAGTCTCACCAAGTATGAGTCTTGATTTTTTCCAGGCAAGAGAAGTTTTAACACCTTTCAGATAGTACTCAAAAAGCTCGACAGTGGATGAGTGAATATTCCTTGCCATGTCTGATGCAACAACAGGTATCCCTTCAGGAAAGCTTGAAGATATATACTGAAGCTGATATTCAAGATAATTAAGACTCTTAGGTATTTTAATCATAATCTGTGATATCTTTCCTTCAGGCAGTTCATCCGGCTTGAGAAAAGTTATCCTATCATCTTCTATCTTGTTTTTCCTCATGTTGTTTCTGCAGTTATTTACAGAGCAGAGAGAATCGCTCAGAAAATAAACCTTAAACTGGCCGGACAGAGGTATTGAGAGAGCCCCGTAACTGTCATTTAAAACAAGTATCCCGGATTCTTTTTCCACCATGTTTTCCGAAAAGTGACTGAGGATATATGAATCAGCGCTGTTCCAGCCCTGAAGTGTCTGATTTTTCTCTTCTTTTTCCCTGTTTATAATTGAATATCCGAAAGGTGTATCCAGTATGTTTTCCATAACTTACCTGCTTTATTTATAGTATAACGATCCAGGGAAGCTTTACATCTCTCAGCCTGCTTCCCGGTATAAATTCATCCATGTATTAAAAACAAAACGGCTGAATATAATATCAGCCGGTTTATATTATCTGATTCATCAATATACTTTAATTACTGAGACAGGTATACCCGGAAAGCAATAAAGTCTATGTGCTTTTCTTTATTTTATAATCAAAACAAGTTTTATCAGGCATTCAGCACTTTCATCACTTTCGGAACAGTATCTTTGGGACTCACCTTGTACCAGCATTCCTGGATATTTCCATCCTCATCAACAAGAAATGAGGATCTAATAATTCCCATAAATGATTTGCCGTAAAGCTTTTTTTCTCCCCACACACCGAAATCCTCCGACACCTTTTTATTCTCATCACAGAGGAGAGGGAATTCCAGGTTATATTTACCTGCAAATTTCTTCTGCTTTTCAGGGCTGTCAGGACTTATACCAAGAACAGCAACATCAAGACCTGTAAAATCGGGAAAAGCTTCCTGAACATTACAGGACTGTGTTGTACAGCCCGGTGTACTTGCCCTGGGGTAGAAATATATGAAAAGTTTCTTTCCTCTGAAATCTCCGGAACTGACTACATCCCCGTCCTGGTTTTTAAGCTTAAACTCAGGCGCTTTCATCCCTTTTTCAAGTTTCATATAACAACCTCTCTTTCACTTACCTTTATTTATTATCTTTTTTTACAGTATTGAATATTATCACATTTAACCAACCATAAAGACAGATAATAATTATTACTTATTTCAAGATATTAAGAGGGTAAAATATAAGTCAAGAGAATAATAAGCATAATCAATTATTCACCAGCTAAATCTTCCTTTTCTGGCGTATTTTCTGCATTGATGCAACTTTCCGTTTATGGAGAAACTTTCTCATACGGGGAACATTTATACACCCGAGACTTTCATAACCGTAATTCCAGTATAAATTTACCCTTAACAGGAGGCTGGATATAAAAACCCCGGGAAGTTAATCCCGGGGTAATAGACATAGTTTAATGCTTTATTTTCTACTTTCCACATGAAAATATGTGAAAATGATTCTGAAAACTATTTAAAATTATACGAACTTACCAACAAAGTCGATCATATCGTTTGTAGCCTGTGCAAATACAGCTGCATTTTCTTTGAGTGAAGTAATTTCGTTGAACTGTTCAACAGCAAATCCGTCTTCTTCGTATCCGTTAACAAAGTATGGAACCTGCATGAGTTTGTTCATAGTTTCCTTATTTAATTCTCTGTTCCAGCCGTCTTTAACTTCTCTGTTTCTGTAATGATAGAGAACATCACCGATCATTGCTGGAGGACATGTAAATACCATAGGAGCACCTGCAAACATATCAACGTGAGGATAGAATACATTACCTTCGAAATCGATATGTTTTCTTGCTGAACACATGAGCATTTTAAGAGGAAGTTTTCTTTCTTCGATAAGCTGAATTGATCTTTTCATTACAGCCATTGAAGCTTCTCTTATTTCAAGAGGGCTTATATCCATGTTGTTTTTGTTGATATATCCTCTGAGTGCTGCAGAATCTTCGAATCTTCCTGACATCTGAGTAATAACTGCTCTCCATCCGTGTCTTTCAGGTCCGTTCTTTCTGTGCTCTTCAATACCTTCAGCAACAGCATGAGCAACAGCCATGATCTGAGGAACACAGAAACATGTTGTAGCGTTAGTAGCTATACCTTTTGATGCAAGATATTTGAATACTGGAATACCTGCAGTAGATGCTGGTATTTTAACCATTACGTTTGGTCCCATAGAAGCAAGCTCATCAGCCATTTCTTTCATAGCAGCTTCATCTTTGATGAGGTTAGGATCTACCTGACCTGAGATGTGACCGAGTTTACCGTTAGATGCTTCGAAAAGAGGAAGGAATGCTTCAGCACCTCTTTTAACTGTTTCAAGATATACTTCTTTGAAAAGTCCGTACTGTGATCTTCCTTTGTAGCTTTTTCTTTTTTCCTTGATGATTTCTACCCACTCATCTGTTCTTTTCTGAAGAACTGCCCAAGAGAGTGGCGGGTTAGTTGTACATCCTCTGAAAGCCCATTCTTTAACAGGTGCATCAAGGAACATACCGTTAACTTCATCAAGAAACCATTTCTGATCTTCTTTAGGAAGACCTTTCACATAGTCATTTACAAAGTTAGGCCATACGAGAGGTGAGGAGTCCCACCAGATTTCTGTTTCAGGATTTATCTTCTGAATTCGTCTCCAAACGTTTTCCAACATATTTTTCTCCTTTAAGATACCTCCGGACACTTTCCAAAATCCGGAAATAAATACTGATGATTTTCAGACCTTTTTTAAATACCAGTTTAATCTTCCTGACACTTTCCAAATCAGGAAAAATAATAAATCCGGCTGCAATTAAGCAGCCGGGCTGTTTTCCATTTCTGAAAAACCTATATATCGGGAACCTCTCTACCTGCAAAGGCAATTAACAGGTTCCCTTGAAGACTGCTCACAGCGTTAAACCGCAAGCAGTAATTTCCTTTTCAGGAATTTTTAATCGGTTGTTCCTGTTATTTAGCGCAGTATTCCTTAACAGCTTCTACCATTTTCTTGTTGTCTTCAGCTGTACCGATAGTAATTCTGAACCATCCGTCTCTTCCGTACATTTCTGCCTGGTTTCTGAGGATGATTTTGCATTTATCTTCTACATATTTAACAATATCTTCACCAACTTTACCTGTATCAGTAGCATCAAAGAGGATGTAGTTACCATATGATTCGAAAACAACCATGCCTGGGATTTTAGCCATTTCGTCTGAAATCCATTTAACCTGCTCGTTGTTGAAATCAACTCTCATTTTGAGTGCATCCTGGTCACAGAAAGCAGCATAAGCAGCCCAGAGAGCTATTGTTGAAATATTCCAGGGAATAAGAGTAGCTGAGATCTGTTTGATTACGTCTGGGTTAGAGAGCATGTAACCGAATCTAACACCTGCAATACCATATGCTTTAGACATAGTTCTTGTAACCATAACATTTGGATAGTCTTTGATAAGTTTAGTCATTGATTTACCATATCCAGCAAATTCGATGTAAGCTTCATCAACTACAAGTGGAACACCTGTGTCAGCAACTTTTCTGAAAGCTTCTTCGCCCATGAAGTTAGCTGTTGGGTTGTTAGGGTTAGCAATTACAATGATTTTTGTTTTAGGTGTAATAGCTGCAATAATTGCATCCGGATCAAACTTCATTTCTTTGTCTTCATATTTCATAGGAACAGAAACAAGTTTACCGCCGTTTACAGTACATCTGAGTTTGTAGATACCGAAACATGGTGTGTGCTGGATAACTTCTTCATCCTGACCAGCCTGGATAAAACTTCTCCAGATCATGTCATAAACTTCTGATGAACCGTTACCGAGAAGTACGTTTTCAGGACCTGCAAGACCGTTGAGTTCAGCAATTTTTGCTCTTGTTACAGTTCCCTGGTCAGCGTAGATATGTCCTTTTTTAGCATAATCGTTGATAGCTTTAAGTACTGATTCTGCTGGTGGAAAAGGGTTCTCGTTTGACATCATTCTGTGAAGTGATTCATCTTTCCAAGCCTTTTCAATATGCGGAGAGATGTACATTGGTACGCCCTTGATCCATGGTACAAAATAATCTTCCATCTTTTTCATTTCTTTTCTCCTTACCTATATATATCAATATATTTTTGGCTGCTGCCTATAGAAGCCAATTTTATAAACCGGAACAACACTGACAGTATTTATCCGGAAAAATAATCATTCCAACGGCCCATTTTTTTACTGAGCGTAGCTTCCTGTTTCAACCTGGAAAAGGTACCTGTCACCCCTGTAGTAGGAATGCAGTACTTCAAGGCATTCATCCTTGGAATCATATGCACGGCTCTTATAGAACATGCATGGTATATCTCTTGATATCTTCAGCCTTGATGCGATCTCTTTGGACGGGCGGACTGCCTGAAGTGTTCTTATCGAGTGGTCAAGGTCTGCGTTAAACTCATCGACAAGAAGCTTGTACATTGAACCTGTTATCTCCATTTCAAGAAGACGTCCGAACCTTGAAAAAGAATAGTACTGGATCTCGTACACAAAAGGTGTCTTATCCGCAATTCTGATTCGTTCAACCTTAACCGCAAAATCACCATCTTTGATATTTAAAATTGCCGCAATTTCTGCCGGAGGAACTATCCTCTCCTGCGATATAATAACATCATCAGCTACTATACCTTCCCTTGCATCAAGCTCAAAGTCATCAATAAAACTTGTAAGCTTTCCAAGCTGCCTGACAGGAGCAAGCGGTTTCTTTCTCCGTACAAAAGTACCGACACCCTTCTGTTTCTCAAGAAGTCCCTGCTGTACCATTACAGATATTGCATGTCTGATTGTGTTTCTGTTAAGTTGAAATTTTTCCGCAAGCTCACCTTCCGATGGAAGTTTCGATCCGACTTCATATTCGGATGCCTGAAGCATGCTTTCTATCCAGTTTGCCACCTGTAAATACATTGGTACAGGATTATCTCTATCTACCATCTCTCCCCTTCTACCTGTCTACCTATGTAAATAACTATACACCCAAATATTTTTTGTGTCAAACGGTTTATACGCAAATATGATAAAAATAAGATTTTTATATGTTTAAGCTTTTATTAATCTACAAATATTATCTGTTCTTGTAATTGAATAGATGCATTAGTAATGATGCCTGTTATAGTATTTACATAGTAAAGTTTGAAAAGAATGAATTTCTGACTTAATTTTATGATATTCATTAAACAATATACATATGAATATTCTATAATTCTTATATATTTAATTAAAACAATCATCATCTGAGTACAATGCAGATGGGATTTATACTTTACCGCTATATGATGATCTGCCCATTCCAAATGTTAAGCTGAAAACCACATAGCCGAGAATACGGGCTACAAGAACGTTTTAAACTTGCTAAGCCCTGCAAATAAAAAAAGAGCCTGCTTATATCAGACTCCTTTTACTTATCTTGATTCAAAATAATAATTTTCAAAAACAGCTATAAATCAGATAACAGTTTTTATATAATCAACTTCCCTGAATTTTGCATACATAAGGTCAAAAGTTTCACGGGAACTTACATTAACATTTACAGTATAACTGATATAAGTTCCTTTGCTGCTTGGTTTATCCCTCCAGTTGCTGCAGGAAACACCAATATTATTTAAAACAGCTTCAAGTTCTTCCGTATAATTATCTTTTCCCTCTTCCCGTGTAACAATGATTTTAAGATCAAAATTTACAGGAAAATCTATATCTGCTTTCGTCATTTCACAGAACAAATAAATACCTCCAGAAACTACAGTTTAATATCAAGCAGGACTTTTTCAGTAACAGGTGTCTCAATACCGGTTTCCTTTCCCATCCTTACTATATTATACCCGAGGGCATCAATTTCAGTTTTACCTTTTCCCTTTTCAACATCAAGCTGGAAAGAGGATTTTGCTTCAGGATCAATATTTTCAGCAATTTTTACAGCTTTGTCCTCAGCATCTGAAGGAACAGCAATATTTTTCTTTTCAGCAATATCCCTGATCTCCTTCATTATCCCCATGAAACTGCTTCTGAGTTCAGGATCATTAATCATTCCGTTTATTGTCTTGCCGCTTGCTGCTGTTAACAGGGCGCATGGGGAAATAAACATGTATTTTTTCCATATTTCACCATATGGGTTTTCATTCCATACAATATTAATACCCATATTCTTGAAAAACCTGATAATTTCACCGCTGTCATATTCAGGATGTTCAGGATCAGCACCCAGAACAATTCTGGAAATTGCACCCATCATTGTAACAACACCGGGCTCCTCAATTTTGGAGGAAATATATACACAGCTGGGCAGGATTATCCCTTTATTGGTAATTTTCCTGATCCGCTTTGCATTATCTACTCCATTCATCAAAGGTATAATTACTGTATTAGGAAGGATTTTCTCCTTTAATGAGGAAATCATATCTTCAAGATCATAACTTTTCACAGCCACAATCAGAAGATTTATCGGCGCAAGATCTGTTACCTTGTCAGTTACTACATTGGGAACGCATTTAACCGGCTGGTTCTGCCAGGGTTTGAGGATAAGACCGTTCTTTTTAATTGCATCAAGATGAGCTCCCCTTGCAATAAAATTAACATTTCGTTTATCCCTGTAATTGGGTGTTATGTTTACAGCTATCATACCGCCGTAATATCCTCCCACACCTCCAAGACCTGCGATGCAGATATTATTAAAAGCCTGGCTTTTATCAAGATTCATATGCTTCTCCTCATTATTTCCTGATTTCAGTATCAGATATCAGATGAAATAATACAGCTATGCTGCAGAAATTACACAGATTGAATATTTAAGCCGGAAGAAAACATCATTCCGGGCCAGAAAAATCTCATCTGATATCATAATCTGAAAAATCATTAATAATAGTAATAATTTTAAAACCAGCATTAATATAATTATTAAAATGATTATTGTCCACATCAGTTTTATATTGACAATTTAGGCGTGCCTAAATATATTCGAATTATAAAATACTTTTTTTTGGGAGCTTCGAATGTCTGTAAAAATCAAGGATCTAAAACCTGGCGACAGAGCAGTAATTGCAGGATATGAACCAGGCAGCAACTATTACAGACAAAAACTTCTCTCAATGGGATTAATTAAGGGAACAAAAGTAACACTTCTCAAAATAGCACCGCTCGGCGATCCTGTGCAGCTTGAACTGAGAGGTTTCAAGTTATCTTTGAGAAAAAAAGAAGCTGATGTTCTGATACTTGATAAAGTAGAAAGCAGAGTAATAGAATTTGAAGAAAATCCCCTTATTATATGGGGAAGAAAATGGCGACACAGAAATAAAGGATGTAACAGAGGTGAAAGAGGGAAAAAAGGTAATTGCAATTGCAGGAAATCCTAACTGCGGAAAAACTGCACTTTTCAACAACCTTACCGGAGGGAATCAGCATATAGGGAACTGGCCCGGAGTAACTGTTGATAAAATAGAAGGTGAAATCAATATCAACGGTGAAACTGTCAGCGTTGTCGACCTGCCCGGTATTTATTCTTTTTCCGCAAGTTCTGATGATGAACGGGCGGCAAGAGACTACATACTGAGCGGAGAACCTGACTTAATAGTTAATGTAATTGATTCCACTAATATAGAAAGAAATCTTTATCTTACATCACAGCTCATTGAAATGAATGTTCCTATAATGGTTGTCCTGAACATGATTGACCTTGCAGAGCGTAACCATATAAGTATAGATACAAATTTCATCGAAAACACACTTTCCTCTCCGGTTATAGCTGTTTCAGCTATGAACAGAAGAGATGTTGAAAGCCTGAAAAAACTTCTCAGCGAAACATTGTCTAAACCCCTTTCTACACCAAACCTCACAATTGATTACCCAAATGAGATAGAAGATATAATAAAATCCTGGGACAGTAAACTTCATAATTTCGCAGAAAAAATAGGCGCAAATTCAAGATGGCTTTCAGTAAAACTGCTTGAAGGGGATGAATGGCTCATAGACAGGGTATCAGAAGCCGGGATTCTTAAAAGCGGTGAAATTGCGGAAGCAATACTGACAATCACAAATATACTTAAAGATACACCAGATATACTAATAGCAGAATACCGGTACGGTCTTATAACAGGGCTTGCAAAGAAAGCTGTTCACAAGAGAATTGACAGGATATCTGTCTCAGATAAAATAGACAGCTTTGTGATGAATAAATTCCTTGGAATACCTGTGTTTTTCTTTGTAATGTATATGGTATTCTGGGTCTCTGTTACATTCGGTTCAGTATTTATTGATTTTTTTGACATCCTGTTTGGAGCTGTTTTTGTCGACGGATTCTCAATAGCACTTGAAAACATGGGAGCCCCCCTATGGCTGAGAACAATTCTTGCGGGCGGTGTCGGCGCCGGTATTCAGACTGTATCCACTTTTATCCCGGTAATTTTCTTCATGTTTCTGATGCTCTCGCTTCTTGAGGACTCAGGGTATATGTCGAGGGCTGCCTTTGTTATGGACAGGTTCATGAAAATACTGGGGCTTCCCGGCAAGGCATTTGTTCCGATGATAGTAGGTTTCGGATGTACAGTGCCGGCAATTCTGGGGACAAAAACACTTGAATCAAGAAAAGACCGTTTTCTCACAATATTCATGTGCCCCCTCATGTCGTGCGGAGCAAGGCTTCCTGTCTATGCACTTTTCGGTGCAGCGCTGTTCGGGGAATCTTCCGGAAAAATTGTGTTTTCAATATACCTTGTAGGCGTTCTGATGGCTGTGTTCACAGGTCTTCTCTTCAAAAAAACAGTTTTTCACGGACACTACTCACAGTTTGTAATGGAGCTTCCTGCATACCATGCTCCCCGGTTCAAGCATATCATGATCCATACATGGATACGTCTTAAAATGTTTATTATCAGGGCAGGAAAAGTAATTGTCTTTCTGGTTATACTTCTGAGCCTTATGAATTCAATAAGTTCAGACTTTAAATTCGGAAACACAAGAGAACAGGATTCCCTCCTTGCCAGTGTTGGAAAGGCAATCACACCTGTGTTTTCCCCGATGGGAATAGAAAAGGAAAACTGGCCGGCAGTTGCAGGTCTCTTTACAGGGTTGTTTGCCAAGGAATCTGTTGTAGGGACACTCACTTCTCTTTACAGCCAGATTTACATGACAGAAAACCCTGAAATGGATGAAGATGACTTCAGTTTTGTTTCCGAGGTAAAGAATGCATTTTTATCTATTCCTCAGCAGTTTCTGGCAATATTTGTTACAGAAAAATCATCTTCTGAACCTGCAGATTCATCTGCAGTCGGGGCAGCAAGATCAGGGGAATCTGAAAGCAGTATATTCAGTCTTCTCAGAAAGCATTTCAACAAACACAGCGCATATGCATTTATGCTGTTTGTACTTATATATTTCCCCTGTGTCGCAGCTCTTGCCGCGGCAATCAAGGAACTGAAAATTTTCTACGGATCACTGCTGCCGATATACCTGACACTGCTTGCATGGATAACAGCAACTCTTTATTACCAGATTGCATATGCCCACCAGCTTATATGGATAGTTATCCCTTCTGCCCTGCTTTTATCTCTTTACGGGGTACTTAAAATAATAGGAAAGAGGGAAAACAGGAACCATGTAAGGATTCAGCAATAGGGAACTTCCATTTTTAACATGCATATTTGAGAATTCTGAGACTTGAAATTATGAATCATCCCCTAGTCTTTATCAGGGGATTTTTTTTGAAAGGTTTATGCTGTCTAACTATCTTATTACATCTTATTCTGAAACAGGAACACCCGGATAAATATCTTCTGACTGTTCACTCCACTTAAATGTTTCCCAGTCCAGAGCTTCATATGGTTTGAATTTTGCTTTATACGACATTGAATTGCTGTCACTGATATAATAACCGGGATAATAATATTTTTTCCCCAGATTTTTTGCTGTTTCAATCTCAACAATCATGCTGAATATTCCAGGTGATTTTTTGGAATAATCAGGATCAAACGCAAAATATACAGAACTCAAGGCATTGGAAGAAATATCGACAACACCCACCCCTATCAGCCTGTCCCCGTCTTTGTAATCCATAAACACCGAAGGTACAGCACTTACACAAAAATCATCTATAAAGCTCTGCATGCTTAGTCCTGTATTAAAGCGGATTTCCGAGTGCTTTTTAAACACCTGGTATCGTTCCTCGTTAAATTCACTTTTGCTTATCAATACTTTGATACCGCTGTTTTTCCTTAATACACGGTTCATGCTTTTTGTATATCTACACCTATCTGTTAATATCCTGATCGGAATACATTCCCTGCATTCGGGGCAGACAGGTCGAAAAAAATAATAACCGAATTTCCGCCATCCTTTTTCAAGAAGAGTTGAAAACTCATTTTCATTTACCTCAAGAGCAAGAAAATATTCCTGGATGAATTCTTTTCCCGGCAGATATGGACATTCCACCGGAGCTGCCCTGTTTTTACGCTGAAGACATATCATTACTTTAATTATAAATTTTTCCTGACATTTTTCCCGGATTACAGATTGATTTTTTTAAAAAAATTAAATATTATCCTGATAATTTATGGAAATTATCATTTTTAATCATTTTACAGTTTTTTTGACTTCTCATATCAGTTCTGCAGGAATCTGCATTTCTGATTATTAATTATACAGGCCCCGGTTTTTCCGGGGCTTTTTTTTTGCAAACAGGATGTTTGCATGCCGGGGCAGCCACGGATGGCGGATAGACCCGGCGGAAAACAGGATGTTTGCATGCCGGGGCAGCCACGGATGGCGGATAGACCCGGCGGAAAACAGGACGTTTGCATTCCGGGGCAGCCACGGATGGCGGATAGACCCGGAGGAAAACACGATGTTTGCATGCCGAGAAGGCCAGCGATGGCCAATAAGCCCGGCTGAAAACAGGATGTTTGCATGCCGGGGCAGCCACGGATGGCGGATAGACCCGGAAGAAAACACGATATTTGCATGCCGAGCAGGCCAGCGATGGCCAATAAGCCCGGCTGAAAACAAGACGTTTTAACAATACAAAGACCCCGGCATGGGATTTTGCTTCCGGGTCAGAAAATAAGGCATAAAACCGGATAATAATCCGGGATAGCATAATAAAAAAGGACATACAAACCGGAAAATGTTTCCTTTTCCGGCTTGTATATCCGGTAACAAATCAGGAGGAAAAATGTTTAAATTGTTTTTTGGCGGATGTGACGCAAAAACAGTAACACTTGGTATTCAGCACACATTTGTAATGTTCGGGGCAACAGTTCTTGTACCGATTATCACAGGACTCGATGTAGGAGTTGCACTTTTTGCAGCAGGTATAGGTACACTTATTTTTCATGTAATTACAGGCTTTAAAGTTCCTATTTTTCTTGGGAGCTCCTTTGCTTTTATCCCCCCAATAGCAGCAATCACTGCAGGAGGCGGATCATTGCCACAGGCTCTCGGCGGTATTGTTATTGCAGGTCTTCTTTACATTGCAGTATCAATAATTTTGAGATTTCTTGACACAGATATTCTTGAAAAACTTTTACCAGCCCACATTACAGGCCCGATGATTGTTCTTATCGGATTAATGCTTGCGCCTGTTGCAATCCAGAATGCAAGCGGTGCTTTAGGCCTTGCAGAAACAAAAAGCGTAATGGGATGCTGGATGCTTGCACTGTTTACACTGGGAACAGGAATATTTGTTAAGATATTCTTTGAAAACAGGGGCAATAAGTTCATATCAACACTTCCAGTACTTATTTCGCTCATTTCAGGATATCTGGTTGCATCAGTATTCGGATATGTTGATTTCACAGCAATTATAAATGCAAAATGGATCGGGATCCCCAACTTCACACTTCCTGAGTTTAACATTACAGCAATCAGTATCGCAGTACCGGTAGCTATAGTTACTATTGTAGAACATTTCGGAGATGTACTTGCAATCGGTAATGTTGTAGGAAAGGATTTCATAAAAGACCCGGGTATATCAAGAACACTTATCGGAGACGGTATTGCAACTTCACTTTCTGCCATGATCGGAGGCCCTGCCAACACAACTTATTCAGAAAACACAGGAGCAGTTGCACTTACAGGAAACCACAATCCGGTAATCATGAGAGTTGCCGCAGTTTTTGCAATCACTCTTTCATTTATTCCTAAATTCACAGCAATAATTTCAACAATTCCTTCACCGGTAATCGGCGGTATTTCAATACTCCTTTTCGGAATGATTGCTTCAATTGGAATCAAAAACATGGTTGACGCGAGAATTGACCTTACAAACCCGAGAATACTCATTATAACAGCTACAATGTTTGTACTTGGACTTGGAGGGGCAGAATGGTTTTTCGGCCCGGTGAAACTTTCAGGACTCGGTCTTTCAGCTATTGTGGGTATAACACTTAACCTTCTGATCAACAGAAAAGTACCTGTACATAACAGATAGTATTCACCAGTATATCTTTGCCGGTTTTAACGGCATAATAAAAGGGATCAGTTAAATCAAACTGATCCCTTTTTAAAATTTATGATAATATTAAAATTATTTAAATAAGATTCAGATATCATCCCCTCTTCTGGGGTACTAACCCTTTTCAGCTCTTCTCTTCTGATCAAATAATTCTTTTCTACTGCATTCTAATTTCAGCTTTACTGAGTCTTCTTCTCCTGAAAATCAGAATATAAATCATCCAGGGTATTATAGCCATTAGCCAGTACCCTATAGTCTGAAAGACAAGATAATAGGGGCCTATCATATAGTTGCTGAACGGCATGCTTATAACACGCCAGGAATAGACAAATACATTAAATGTCTCTGTTATAAAACCCACAATTGTAACTATTACAAACAGGGAAAGGAAAAAAGAAACAGATTCGCTCAGTTTCAGCCTCTTGAAAAACTCAATGCCGAACATAAGGCTTACAAGATGATAGGAGAGAGCTATTGTCCATTCAAAAACATACTTCAGAAAAGTATCGGTATGTGTATAATGCGGATAAATCCAGTAACCTAGCTTCATACCACAGAAATCTGTAAATATTGAAGCTGCAAAAAGCAATATATAATAAAGTGACTTTTCCCTCTTCCCCCAGTCGTGGAAAAATTTTCTCCTGGTAACAACTTCATAGAGATCAAGAAAAATCAGATAAAACCCAATTGAAAAAAGTGTATAAAAATGGGGCTGCTTGTAAATAAATGTCTGTAAAACTGAAATCAGCAGGCATACAGGGCCTGTGAGGTGCTTAATATACAGCTTGATGTTATCCATTCCTACTGCACTCCTTTTGAAACCAGTAGTTAATTATTTGCTGAATGTTGAACCTGAAAGCCGGTCAAGAGCGAGTATCAGTGAATGTGTCCCATATTTACCATAGCCCAGCGCCTTAAGTGATACATAGAGCTGGTGAACAAGTGAAAGTCCAGGCAGAAAAAGATTCATTCTCTTTGCTTCATCAAGAGCAATTCCCATATCCTTGATAAAGTGTTCTACCATAAATCCAGGGTCGTAGTCCCCCTTTAGGATACGGGGTGCGTAATTATCAAGAGACCAGCATGCAGCAGCTCCCCCCTTGATAGTATCAATCATGACCTGGAGATCAAGTCCCGCCTTATGGGCATACAGAAGAGATTCACATACTCCTATCATTATTCCTGCAATTGTTATCTGGTTGCACATCTTGGTATGCTGTCCTGTACCTGCCCCGCCCTGGTACCTGATATTCTTTCCCATAATTTCGAAAAGAGGATATACAGTGTCATAAACATCTTTTTCACCGCCAGCCATAATAGCAAGGGCTGCATTTTTTGCGCCGACATCTCCCCCTGATACAGGCGCATCGATAGCATCAACACCGATTTCCATTCCTTTTTTAAATATTTCTACGGCAAGAGACGGTTCTGTTGTTGTCATATCAATAAGGACCGAACCTCTCCTTACTTTTTCAAAAATTCCATCAGCTTCAAAATAGACTTTTCTGACATCTGCA
The DNA here is from genome assembly GCA_963662265.2 of Spirochaetia bacterium. GTDB lineage: Bacteria > Spirochaetota > Spirochaetia > CADAEX01 > CADAEX01. The sequence continues at coordinate 53,684 of CAXXHA010000017.1, forward strand.
GGATATCCCACAATTGTAAATATAATATCAGCTTTTTCAGCTACCGCGGCAGGGGTGTCTGCCCATTCTGCGCCCTCGCTGACAAGATTGTCTGCTTTAGACCGTGTTCTGTTGTAAACAACAGCCTTATAACCGTTGTCCATTAAATGTTTACACATCCAGAATCCCATTACACCGGTTCCTATCCAGCCTATTGTAACTTCCCTGTTTTTTACTGCATTTATATCCACTTTATATCTCCTGCATGTTCTATCAGTCAGTAATCAGGACTGACAATTCTCAGAAAAATTGTATCATATAATCAATTCTATTTATAACCTTTTTAGAAAAAAATATCATTATACTCTGTATCAAATATATTTAATAAAAGAGTAAATTCTGATATGTTAAAAATATAACTGTATTTTACTGCCTGTATAATCTTTGCAGGTGATTTAATCAAAGAAATATATAACAACTGTTTCAGGAGCATATAAAATGAATAAAAGTCTTGTGACTAATTCAACAGCAGCATTACTCATAATCGCAGGATATTTTTCGCCGGTATACAGTCATCACATAATAACAACAGGTTACTTTGCACTTTCAGGAGCTGTTACAAACTGGCTTGCTGTTTACATGCTTTTTGATAAAGTCCCGTTTCTCTATGGATCAGGGGTTGTTCCTCTCCATTTTGAAGATTTTAAAAACGGGATAAAAAACCTTGTCATGGAGCAGTTTTTCTCTGAAAAAAATGTTACAGCTTTCACATCCTCAACAATGTCTTTTTTCTCATCATCAATAGATCCTGAGCATGTTATCGCATCACTTGATATGGATAAACTTTTTGACAAACTGACAGAAATTATTATAAGTTCATCTTTCGGCGGCATGCTTGGCATGTTCGGAGGAGTAAGGGTACTTGAATCATTCAGAGAACCTTTCCATGAAAAAATGCAGGCTGCTGCCTGTGAAATAATCACAGATGATAAAGTTGATGAAATAATAAGAAAAGGGCTTACATCCGAGACTACCTACAATTCAATAAAAGCAAATCTGGAAACAATGGTCGATAAAAGGCTTTCAGAACTTACACCCGAAATGGTAAAGGAAATAGTACAGAAGATGATAAAGAAGCATCTCGGCTGGCTTGTTGTCTGGGGAGGTGTTTTCGGAGGACTTATCGGCTTTATAATGAGTTTATTTCCCTGATTCATCTTTTCAGCTAACTGAATATTAACCTCACAATCCTGAAAAACATGTTATACTGAAAGTACAGGAGGATGAGGAATGCAGACTATCATTAAAAAAATACTTGTTGTCGATGATGAAGAATCTATTACAGATATTATAAAAATAATGTTGTCTGCTAAAGGATATGAAGTTATTATCGCAAACAACGGTAAACAGGGACTGGATCTGTACAGGGAGAAAAAACCCGATCTCGTAATAACTGATATTATAATGCCTGATATGGAAGGGATTGAGTTTCTTAAGATTTTAAAAAAAGAGAATAAAAATCTGCCTGTTATTGTAATGTCAGGACATCCGACAGGTAAACAGTTTTTAAACATATCCCGTTTTCTGGGAGCCCATTCCTACCTTCAGAAACCTTTTTCATCTTCCGAGCTTATTACATTAATAGATAATATTGAAAACAATACAAACCAGACTGTTTAAAAAACAACAGCTTTATCCGCTAATCATTACTCTGTAATCTTACTGCTCTTACATTTATTATCAGGCAGCCTTATAAATACAGAAACAACAAGAAGGAGTACAGAAGCTGAAACTATTGCGTATCCCAGACCTATCCTGTCGGCAAGAAAACCTATCAAAAGAGCTATTATTGAAGCAGTTACAGCTGACACCTGTGAATCTGTAGAAAGAACAGTAGCCATGATACTGTCATCAATTATCTCGCTCATATAGGAGACTCCTATAGGTCTTCTTAAATTCTCAAGAAGATAAATCACAAGAAAACCAGTTATTGCAATAACAGGAAGATCCGCATTATATGTAACACCAATAATAATACCTGCAATAAAAGCCGCAAAAAGTGACAAATTCAGCGGTTTGCAGAGGTGTGTGAATTTTTCTGCAATATTTCCCGCGTTTTTTGATGCTGCTGAATTGAAAATATATATAACTGTATAAAAAAATCCGATCATGACTGAAATACGCTTATCCTGGTCAAGATCTGCAAATAAAGGAAAAGAAACAGCAAAGAGTATAATTACAGGCTGCAGATAATCTTTTACAGCTTTGTGAAACCCCTTTGGAACAGAGATATTTGCAAGAGTCGTTAAAAATACCGGGTCTCTTGCAGCTTTAAAAAAGCTTGCAAATACTTTCTTTACAGAAGAAGATATTTCCGACACAACAAGTTTACCGGTCGGTCCTTCAAGCTCCTTCGGATAACTGATCATGAGGAGGAGATCAAGGAAATATGGAATTGTTGAATAGAGGAAAACAACCTTCATTGTTCCTGTATAGAATACTATCATGGAGGCAATGACAGCAGAAACAGCAGATCCGATCTGGGAAGCAGCCCTTGTATTGCCGTAATAATGAACTTTCTGGTCTGCCCATCCGTTTATTTTGAGGTATTCGAAAATCATTGCCTTGTGTGTGCCTGTCCTGAATGCCTCTCCGAAAGAGAAACAGATCATTGCTGCAATAAACAGGGGAAAAAATGATGAAAAATTAAATACCAGAAAAGCGGCAATATATGAGAGAAAAGAGAAAACCATTGTTCTCCGTCTCCCGAATGCATCGGCAAGCACGCCTGTCGGGATTTCTATAATATTTACCGTTATTTCCCTTATTGAGTAGAGTATACCTATTTCAAAATATGAAAGACCTTTTTCAAGAAAAAACAACATTAAAAATGGTTCAAAAAATCTTAAATTCTTTAAAAAACCGTAGCTGCAGAATTTATAAAACTGAAGATCTTTTTTAAAAGGTTCACTCATTGCATACTCCCTTATTTCATTATTACCGCATAAAACTATTTCACAATATCAATAATCTTTATAAGGCTGTCAACTTCATAATCAGGTTTATATTCACCTGTAAGTTTTTCAGAATCCTTCCTGATTCTGCCGTTATGGGGACATACAGGGTTAGAACTGCTGAAATTGATCCAGCAAGTATCAAGGCCATACCTGTTTCCCCCGGCAATATCTGATGTAAGGCTGTCACCAATGACCAGTATTTCAGATTTATCGGGATTTCCAATTCTTTCCATTGTTATATCAAAATATTCACCTGCAGGTTTCTGAAAGCCGATCTCATCAGATATTATAACATCATCAAAATACCGGCCTATGCCGGATTCTTTTATACGTGAATACTGTATCTCCTTAATCCCGTTGGTTATCATTACAAGAGAATGGGTTTCCGATAATGCTTCAAGAAGTTCAGCAGCACCATCAAGCATATGAGCAGACACTGCCAGGTAGGCAAGGTATTTCTGACCCATTTCGGCCGGATCAATATTGCCGAGCTTTCCTTCAGTTATCAGATCACTGAACCGTTTAAGCCTCAGCTCTGTAAGGTTGAGTAATCCTTTCTCAAATTTATCCCAGCAATCTTTATTTATTTTATTGTAAAGTTCAGAAAAAAAGGAATCAGAATCCTCTATCCCGTAAGAATCAAATGTTTTTCCGAGAGATTCCCTTTCCGCCCTGTGGTAATCAAAAAGAGTCCCGTCTGCATCAATAAGTATATATTTGTATTTAGGCATAATACGGTATTGTAATATGAATTTCAAAAAAGGAATATTTATTTTCAGGAAATGATGGGAGAATTTATATTATTTTTGTAATAATCAATGAACATTTCTGCAGGAAGAGGCTTTGAGAAAAGATAACCCTGAAAATTTGAACATCCTTCATTATAAAGGAAGTTAAACTGGTTTATATCTTCAACCCCTTCTACAACAACATCAAAATTAAGCTCTCTGGACATTGTAATAATTGCCCTTACAATTGCCTGGTCACACGCATTGTGGAAAACACTTTCAACAAATGATTTATCAATTTTAAGTAAATCTATAGCAAACTGCCTCAGATAATTGAAAGAACTGTAACCTGTACCGAAATCATCAATACAGATTTTAACCCCGCTGTTTTTAAGCTTGTCGAGTTTTCTTGACGCATCTACTGGATCTGCCATCAGGGAAGTTTCTGTTAGTTCCAGTTTTATTGTGCCTGGATCAATATTTCTTGTATAAAGAATCCTTCTGACAAAATCAACAAGATTCCCTTCATGGAACTGAAGTGATGAAACATTTATTGAAACCGGGATAGTATAATTAAACTTTGCTTTCCATTCAGTAATCCGGTCTGCGACATTATACATAATCCAGTTTCCGAGAAGTACTATTATACCGGTTTCTTCGGCAAGTGGTATAAACCGGTCAGGGCTTACCCTGCCCTTCTCAGGATGGTTCCACCTTATCAGGGCTTCTGCACTTATATCTTTTATAATCAGTTTTCCGTTTTCACTCTCAGCAGCATGAATAATAGGCTGATAAAACATTTCAAACTGGTTACTCATTTCATCCATGGCGTTCTTTTCAAGAGCCTTGATTATATAATTCTGAAGCTCAAGCTTTTCCATTGCACGCTGCTTGAATTCGTTCTGGAAAAAAAGATAATCGACTCTTCTGTTTTTTGCATGATCAAGAGCTATATCTGCAGATGTAAGCAGCTGCTCCTTTGTAATTCCGTTGTCAGGGAAGGTGGCAATACCGATATTGGCGCCTATGGTGATATGGTAACCGGAAATGTTCTCCGTTTCCCGGATCAGACTGCAGACTTCTTCTGCAAATTTGATTACTTCATCATTGCTCTCAACATCTTTGAGAACAAAAATAAATTCATCTTCCCTTGTATGGTAAAGTCCGTTTGTATCAGCAAGCAGATTCATCCGCATACCAAGTTTGTAGAGAACCCATTCAACAAGTGCGGGACGGAGAGTTTTTGTGAGTACATTATAATTCTTATCAAGCTGAACAATAAGAAGACTGACAAAAAGGCCTGCTTCCTGATATTTCCTGATATCCAGATATTCATTAATATCCTGTGAAAGCTTCATCCTGTTCGGAAGGCCGGTTTTAGTGTCTATAGTTAGCTTTTTCTGAAGATCGATATTTATTTTCTTCTGTTCTCTGTAAAACCTGTCAACTTCTTCTGTTTCCTGACTCTTTTCTACAAGTTTTTGTTCAAGTCCGCTTATCATCTTTTTATGCATGATAAGCTGTTTTTTCAGGTTATCAGGAGATTCCTGGTTGCTGAAAACAGACGATATATCAAGAAGACCCACAGCTTCTCCTAAATCTATTCATATAGTTTTTTATCGGCCGAATACACCAATAAGTAAACTGCACAAAACTGTAATTACGAAAATATTCTCATAATCATAGACCTGTTCAGTGCAGAGTTGTCCCACATTATAAAGCTATTTTTAATTTATGACAGTAAAAAACTAATTAATATTTTATTTAATTCCACTTTGCCTTAATTGAAAATTATTATAACATGAAACCATGAAAGTTGATGTACATACACATGTTTTTCACGACAAAATTGCAGAAAAGGCCTGCAATCAGCTTTTGGAACATTACGGATATCCGTTAACAGCAGACGGTACAGCAGGGACTCTGTTGAAAATGATGGACAGAGCAGGGATTGATAAATCTTTTGTACTTTCGGCAGCAACAAATCCTGATCAGGTAATTCCCGCAAATACCTGGGCAATGACGCTTGGAAAGAATGAGCGTTTTATCCCTTTCGGGACAATTCACCCCTCCTTTACAGGATGGGAAGCAGAATTCGACCGTCTTGAAAAAAACGGGATAAAAGGTATTAAAATACACCCGGATTTCCAGGGATTCAATCTTGATTCGGAAATAATGTTTCCTCTATATGAGGCCATGCAGAACCGCTTTGCAGTTCTTTTTCATGTCGGTGATGTACCGCCGCCGGATAAAAATCCATCTTCACCGCAGAAACTTGCAAGGGTTCTTGAAAATTTCCCGGATCTCACCTGCATTGCAGCCCACCTGGGAGGCTATCTTCACTGGGACTGGGTCATAGACTCATATAAAGGCAAAGATATATTTATAGACACATCAAGCTCGCTGAATTTCATATCAGACACTCAGCTTAAAAAAATACTCAACAGCTTTCCGGAAGAATCAATCCTTTTCGGAAGTGACTACCCTATTAACGATCCGAATAAAGAGATAGAACTTCTTAAAAAAAGGGCAGGTTTTTCAGATGACAGAATTGAAAAAATCATGGAACAGGGTATGAGTGTATTTGAAAGGCTTAAATCAAAATTGCCTGACAATCATGTTTAAATCCACTACAAGCTTCTTATGCATGGAAGATATCCGGGGCAGAATATAGAGATATATTTCATCATAAGGAGCAGATTTAGATAACTATTCAGTATATTTGACTACAGTCTTCTCAATAAATCCGCTTTTTATCATATCTTCCAGAATTCTGTTTATTTCAGGCAGTTTCCCGATAAAAGGGGATTTTCTGCTTAATGTCATGTACAAAGTCCATTCAATAAATGATTTCTCTGAATTTTTAAATTTCCCGTTATATTCGGGATATAGTTTAAAAAGCCCCTTAACAACAAGTTCATTTGCGGGGAATACATCAATTCTCCCTGAAGACAGCTTTTTCAAATTGCTTAAATCTGAGTTTGCAGTATCAGTATCAGCATTGTTCAGGAACTTATCAAAACTCTCCCCATAGCTGTATCCCCGTGTAATACCGATCCTGTACTTTTCAAGATCATTAAAATCAGTAAATTCTACAGGTCCGCCAGGCCTTGAAGCTGAGGACCAGATTACACCTTTGACTTTTAAAACAGGGACTGAATATTCCAGGAATCTCTCTCTTTCCTCTGTTTTTATAAGGAACATGACTCCGTCAATATCTCCATGTTCAAGATTGAACAGTGTTCTTTTAAGAGGAAAAATTCTGAAATCCGGTATAATTCCCATCCGGCTGAAAAGTTCTTCTGAAATCTCTACAGCAATACCTTTCACACTGTCGTTCTGCTCATAATAAAAAGGAGGATAATAGAATGCACCAAGCCTGATTGCATTTAAATCATCTCCTGCGGCGGCATTATCAACATGAATAAGTAAAATAAATATAGTCAGACACAATATACGATTCATAACAGCCTTTGATCCCAATAAGAAAAATATAATATATTTTTTAAAACTCTACTTCTATTTCAGAAATACAGGTATCCTTATATTTTGTTCCGGGGTAAACATCGGCAATTGTAATCTTTATTCCGATAAACCCATACATCTCCATTATCAGAAGCATGTTGGGAAGAGCAGCAAAATCACTTTCCTCTATTCCAAGTTCTGTAAGTATCATTTTAAAAAAATCAAGATAGTCTTCAGAGAAATCAACAAGCATTTCTTCTATAAGTTCATCCTGAAATCCTTCAGTATCATAAAGAGGAAAAGTCTGCTTTTTCATGGAGTCTTTTACAAGAAGCGATTCTTTAAGAGAAGTCTCTTTTGTAAAATAAAGATAATAATCATTTTCTGTAACAAGGCCTGGTGCATTAAGGCCGCATAAAAAAGATACGGAAAGTTCCTTTACCCGGCTGTTAATTCTGTAGAGCCTGTCTGATTTTGCAAAACCATTTATCATAGAAAAACTGCTGACTATTTTATTTGTCAGGACAGTTACATATTCCCCTTTGCCATATCCTTTCACCCCTTCTACCCAGGCAGTCGAAGGATCAGAATCAAATAAATTTTCAGGAGGATAAACAACAGTCTTACCCCTGATCTTTTCAGAAAGACTGGAACTTGCCCACAACGATTCACTGCTTAAAATCTCCATTTCCTTCCACTGCCCCCATACAGTGTTTAAAGATAAAAACAGCAGCATAATACATAAATATTTTTTCATAACCCGAACCTCTTTTTTATATAATTTCTGGTATCTTCTGAATAAATACTGTATTCAAGTCTCTTTTTTTTTCAAGGATTTTTCATATTTTTCCATATTTGACAGGAGTTCAGCAGCTTCTGAATCAGAAAGCAGCTCTAAAACAGCTGTCCTGTAATAAAAATCCCCTTTAAGCTCTACAACATCCTTTATATATCTCTTTCTGCTTTTCCCTGCATAATCAAGCGGAGAAGGCAGTTCAGTTTTTCTGAAACTGCCCAGAAAGATCTTCCTGGTTTCTGATATTTTAAGAGCTGCTTCTGAAAAATCACCATCATTGCTTTCTTCTGATGCAGAAATAACAGAAGTCTCCGGTTTATTTCCGGAACATTTTGTCCGGAATATTTCGTCAGAACCTATTTTTGAACTGAAAAGATAAAGTTTTCCTGAAATATTCCTGGCCCGGGTATATTTTATTTCAGAATCGGAAAGCATTATATCCCTGATTTCATTAACATTATTAATATCTTTACCATCTGATTCCATGAAATATACAGCTTCATAAACACGTTTTGACTGTCCCCCGTCGGGAAATCTTCTCAATCCCAGCGGCTGCCTGTACAGTCGGTAATTTGCAAGGAAACAGATTTTTTCACCAAAGGCAAAACCCGGGCTTGTTGAAAAAGCAGTATAAACCTCTTTTGAATATCCCCCTGTTATAAAACTGATACAGGAATATATTGAAACAACAAAAAAGAGAATAATCAGATATTTCCACAGTTTTTTCATATTTATAGTATATAATAAACATATACTAATTACAGTTTTATTCTTAAAAGTGATGAAAATAAAAGGAGTTATTTATGAATATTGAACTATCATCAGGAAAGAAAATCAGCAGCATAACTGCAGATGACTTAAAAGACAAACTTCAGCTTCTTAAATCAGGGGAAGACTATCTTATTCTAGAAGACGGGGAAAACTATATCCAGTGTGCAACATCAGAGGACTCCCTTCTTTTCGAATACCAGGACGGCACCGGACATTACAGCAGCTCATCAGCTGTAAGCTTCGGAAAAGGAGAAGAGATCCTCTCCCTTTACCTGGGCAGAGACAGTGAATGGAAAAACCTCACTGAATGGGAAAGTGACAAAAGTTATGACGGCGCAGATACTGTATCATCAGGCGCTTCATCAGAATTTTCATCCTCAGCAGCTTCCAATACAGCTGGACAGGAAGCAGAAAACAAAGAAGAAGCTTTCAGCGTAGGCGGCATAATGAATACAATAAAGAAAACCGCAAAAAAAGAGGTAAAAAGAGCTGTTGAAAGAAAGACCGGTGGTCTTGTAAGAGATGCTTTCAGAAAATTTATGAAATAATATGCAGTTTACAGACCTTGATCTGCCTGCATCATTCAGAATAAAACAGAAAAATCAGCAAGCGAGGCATTAAATGGAAACAAATTCATCTTTATCTGATGTTTTTTCCCACAAAAACTACCTTATAAGAAGAAAGGTATTCAAACTCTTTGGAGGAGCCTTTCATATATATGATCCCGAAGGAAGAGTTGCATTTTATTCACAGATGAAAGCATTCAAGCTGAAAGAAGATATCAGGCTCTATTCAGACGAAACAATGGAAACAGAACTTCTTACAATTAAAGCAAGACAGATAATTGATTTTTCAGCTGCATATGATGTTATGGATTCGGTAACAGGTGAAAAAGTCGGAGTACTTAAAAGAAAAGGGATGAAATCAATCTTCAAGGATGAATGGATAATAATGAATGAAGAGGACAGGGAAAAAGGGTTTATCAGGGAAGACAGCCCCTTTCTGGCATTCGTAAGACGGTTCATAACAAATATTATCCCGCAGAAATATCATGCGGAAATCGGAGGGGAAAGAGTCTGCGAGTTAAGTCAGAATTTCAATCCTTTTGTAATGAAGATAAACCTTGATTTTTCACAGGACGAGAAAGGCCTCCTTGACAGGCGCCTTGGAATTGCAGCAGCAGTGCTTCTGTGCGCGATAGAACAGAAACAGAAATAGCATTAAAAGCATAGTCTGATTAATTCAGGCTATGCTTTATTTTTGCTTCCGGTATTTCACTCAAATTTAATAACTTCTACAGGGCAGCTTTCAGCAGATTCCTTAATCAAATCCTCATTTTTACTAAAATCTGCCCCCGTCATTTACTACGGCAACATCATCTACAGTAAAAACTCCAGGACATATATCGCCGCACAGCCCGCATCCTGTGCATCCATCTTCGATCCATACTTTTGAAACAGCC
>CAXXHA010000018.1:0-55115 GCA_963662265.2 Spirochaetia bacterium
CAAGACCGCCAGTGATGTAGAGAGTACCTGTTATAAGAGTACCAACGAGCATAGCTGCAGGAATTCTTTTTTCAGGTTCAATTGTTTCTTCAGCAGCAGGAAGGATTGTTACAAATCCAACATAGCAGTAAACACCGAAGAAGATAGCTGTCATCCAGTCTGTGAAACTGATAGTTTCTTTGAGTACTGTCCAGTAAGTTACATCAGCTTTTCCAGAGAAAAGAACTGAAAGAGGTACAGCTACAAGACATGACCACATTATAATACCGAGGACTGACTGTGTTTTTGATGTCATTACAACACCCATGAGGTTGATAATGATAAAAATTACAGTAACAATAAGTCCCCACCAGTAATAGTGGATCTGTGGAAGGAAGTAATAGATATATCTTCCGAGTGCCATAAGCTCTGCTCCGTCGATTGCGATCATACCGAGCCAGAGAGCTACAGCTGTTAAGAAACCTAAAGTGTCACTACCGATAATTTTTCTGGCATAAGTAGTTACACTTCCGGCTGATGGATAACTTGAAGCAACAGTTGCAGTAGCTAACATAGCTATAATTTCTGCAGCCATACCGATTGCATAGCACCATATCAGGTTAAAACTACCAACACTTGCTACAATGTCTCCGCTCATCATAAGGAAACCAACGCCTGTTACAGTACCGCTGGCAAGAGCAACAAGACCGATAAAACTGATTCCTTTTACCATCTGGTTGCCTTCGTTCATTGGGGTGGCATCTGCCATAAGACTCCTCCTAAAAAAATAATAACTATATAAAATCCTGCGGCAAAACAGGATAAATATATCATTTTAAATTACTGAAACTGGAAAATTTTTTAAATTATATAGGAGATGATGTTCAAATATTAAAGAAAAGCATTTAAAAACATTATTGTTCATATTGTTCACGAATAATAATATTATGTTAACCTATTATTTTCATTTGTCAAGATTTTTTTTTATATGACATTTATTAAGTAGTTTTTAACAGACAGAGTCGCTATTATAACAGATATTTAATAAAAGGGAAAAATATTTTGTTCATATTGTAAAATGGGGTTATATTGTTTGTGCTGTCTGCAGTACAGGTGCAGGAATTTGATATTGAATGAAACAGTATGAAAATTAACATATTGTTTTAAATCATAATCTTGCTAAACTGATGCTTGTAGTGTATAATGAGGTAGTCATGTACATATGTAGACAGGTATATATATGTATAAGGAGGCTTTCTATGACTAAAAAAAGAGCATTGACTGCGGGAATCATCGGCGGAGGTATAGGCGGTATTGTGGGAGCTTATATCGGGAACAGTCATGGGCTTGCTCTTGGTTACAGTCCATATTTTATTGCTTTTATGACCGGGCTATGTGCAATAGCTTTTGCAATTCTTATCAGCAAGGTGATCAGGTAAGTATATATGTTAAAGATTAAGAATTTACTTCTGCTGATTGTACTTTCTGTTTTTCTTTTTACAGGATGCCGGGATAAGGCATATCAGTCTGTTAAAAAAGCACCTGATTCTTTCAGAGAAATCATTGCAGAAGGGCTTACTGAAGATCTTAAAATCAAAAACTGTTTTTCTGTTCCTTCAAAAGATTATTCAGACAGTCATTATGTGGCTGGAGAAATATACGGTGGGAAAATGAGCGGTGATATTGTAGGTGTCTGGATCCTTGATAACTACAATAATCCGGAGAATGTTTTAAGTGTTGATCAGACTGCAATTGCATTTTCAGTTTACAAGGCGGCAAAGCATGATAAACCGGATGCAAGAATTACAAATGTAAAAGAAGCAAGAATACTTAAAAAATATATAGAAAGAAAATATTACAAATAGTTGAGGCAACAGTTCCCGGATAATCTAATTAACCGGTAAATATATCAATTCGGATTTTCGGGTCCGGATTAAAAGTTGAATATCAGGACTGCTGATAACTGTACTGAGTACAGGAAAACATGTTCTGGTATAGATACTTACCCTGCAAAGGGTGAAACAGCATTGAAAAGAGTTGCGGGAAGTTTTCGGTGCTATATTAAACTGAACTTTTATCAGGAGGGAAAAATGAAAAAGGTGGCTATTGGATGCGATCCAAATGCGGAAGATCAGAAACAGGAAATAATCAAGCTCCTTGGAGAACTTGGTTATGAAGTTGAGGATTACGGAAGCACAGATCCTATATATGCCAATGTTGCAATTGAACTGGCAGAAGCAGTTGCAGCAGGTAAGCATGAAAGGGGAATTCTCATGTGCGGTACAGGTATCGGTATGAGTATTGCAGCAAACAAAGTACACGGCGCTTATGCTGCTCTCTGTACAGATGTTTACTCAACTCAGAGATCAATACTCAGTAATAATGCAAATATCATGTGTCTCGGAGCTTTCACTGTAGGTATTTCCCATATGAAAGAACTGGTGAAGACATGGATGGCTTCTGAATGGGAAGTAGGCTGCAGATCTGAAGAAAAAGTAAAAGCATTCAGAGACTACGACGAAGCACATATTAAATAGAAGGGGTAACTGATGTATAAGCTTACAGATGCTGAAGAGCTGGATCTTAAGAAAAAAGCAGTTCAGCTCCGGAAAAATGTTGTTGAAATTATTAAAGCAGGTTCAGCAGGTCATATCGGCGGTGCGCTTTCCGCTACTGAGCTTATGACTGCTTTATATTATAAAGTTTTAAAAAATGTGGATCCCAAGAATCCTCTGAGACCTGACAGGGACAGATTTTTAATGTCTGCCGGTCATAAATGCCTTATTGTATATGCTGTTCTCGGAGAACTCGGATTTTTCGATAAAGAACTTTTCAAGACATATTTTTCACTTAAATCAAAACTTCCGGGACATCCCGACATGCATAAGCTTCCGGGAATTGAAAGTAATACAGGTTCTCTCGGACACGGACTTCCAATTTCAGTAGGTATGGCTCTTGGTCTTAAAATGGATAACAGCGATGCCAAAGTCTACACAATCATGGGGGACGGAGAGCTTGGAGAAGGTACTAACTGGGAAGCAGCAGCTGCTGCAAGCCACCACAAGGCAGATAACCTTGTAGTTATGGTTGACAGAAATAAATTCCAGCTCGGCGGTCTTACAAACGATGTAATGAATTTCGAGCCTCTTGCTGACAAGTGGGAAGCTTTCGGATGGAGTGTAAGGTCAATTGACGGACATAACCTTAAAGAAGTTGTTGATACACTCACAGATGCGCCTTTTGAAAAGGGTAAACCATCAATGATAATTGCAAACACTATCAAGGCTAAAGATATTTCATTCCTTCAGGATACAAAGGGATCACATTACTGGAAAGTTAATGCTGAGCAGATCAAACAGGCCGAAGACGAATTAGATGCAATTGCAAAGGAGCTTGAATAATGAGTGATAAAAAAGACCCAAGAGTAACCTTTGGTGAAGCACTTGCGCTTGCAGGGGAAAAGAATGATAAAGTTGTAGCTGTATCTGCAGACTCATCAAGCGGTTCTCAGATGACTATGTTTAAAGACAAATATCCTGAAAGACACCTCGAGTTCGGCATCATGGAGCCCGGTATTACAGGTATCTGCGCCGGTCTTGCAACAACAGGGAAAATTCCTGTATTTGCAACAATTGCTCCTTTTGTAACAGGCCGAAACTATGACCAGATGAAAGTTGATCTCGGCTACATGAAGCAGAATGTGAAGGTTGTAGGCCGATGTGCAGGTCTCTCATATTTTCATCTCGGCCCGACACACCAGTCTCTCGAAGATGTTGCTCTCATGAGAACAATTCCGGGTATGACTATCCTGAATCCCGGCGATCCTGTTGAAATAGAAGCGGCAGTGCTTGCAATGGTAGAGCATGACGGTCCTGTTTACATGAAAATTGGTGCTGTTGCAATGCCTTACCTTTTTGATAAATCAAACTACAAGTTTGAAATCGGAAAAGGTATTGAAATGAAATCAGGTTCTGATATCACAATAATCGGAACAGGAACTGTACTTTCAAGGGCAGCAGAAGCAGCTGATATTCTTGAAAAAGAGGGTGTAAGTGTAAGACTCATAAATATTCATACACTTAAACCACTTGATAAAGATATAATTCTTAAGGCGGCAAAAGAGACAGGTAAGATCGTGACTGTTGAAGAACATTATTCACAGGGAGGACTCGGCGGCGCTGTTGCTGAACTCCTTGCAACAGAATGTCCTACAAAAATGAAAATGATCGGTGTTGATGATCAGTTCGGTAGTAATGGTCCTTACGAAGAACTGATAGGTCTCTATGGACTTCTCGGTCCTCAGATCGCTGAAACATGCAGAGAAATGCTTAAATAGTGAGCTTTAATATTACCCGTTCCGGTGGGTGCGGGTTTTATGTATTTTTTATAACATTTCTATCAGTAGGCTGTACAGTTTTTTAACTGGGCAGCCTTTCTTTTTATTTAAAACCGCTTTCACTTATTGAAGATAATATTTGATAACCTTCTTGACTTACATTAGAATTCAGACTATAAAAAAATGCCTTTCAGTTTGAAAGGCATTAGGTTTGCTTGCAGGGGCACTGTTCGTTGAACAGTGCTCCTGCTTTTTTTATACATTATGAATTTATCAATCCTGTAGATTTTCTTCTGATCCAGTTCCCTTAGGTTTTTTCAGAACTTGACAGGATTACTTGTACTGAACTTCCGAACTCAGAAAATACCTGTGAATGGTTTTCTGAATGATGCACCATAGAAATAATTTATCAGTGTTGTGAAGTCAAAAACCGGTTTTTTCGTAACCTCCTGCACTGCATGCGCATATGGGGGCAGGTTTGAGCATTCAAGCACTATGGAACTTATTTCAGGGTGTGATTGTATAAGCTCCGATGCAGTTTCCCTCATTTCAGCTTCTATTTTTTCATAATCAAGTTCAGGTTCTTCATCAAGAATCGGTGATCTGAAAAAGGGTTTTTCCTCAAGTCCCCTTATAACAACACAGTCTTTGTTTTTTACCCCTGCCGCATCAAGAAGATCGGGAGTGAGTCTTTTCCTGTTTGCGCATATGATTCCTATTTTCTGGTCTTTTCCAATTGTCCTTTCCAGGAGCGGTACCTGGATTAGAGTTGACATTATAACTGGTATCGAAAGTTCAGCTGCAACCTGCCTCTGAAAATGAATCATATAGCCGCAGTCACTTGTGATTGCCCTTACTCCCGTCTTTTCAAGTTCTTTTGCTGTCTCAATCACTTTTTCTGTAAGGGAAAGATCTCCCTGTTCTATCAGACGTTCCAGGGTTACCCCCGGAACTGTCTTATATATTACAGGGTAGTCATAGGTTGATGCATTGCCGACATCACCCGGGATAAAAGGGGTGCTGGCATCTATCAGGAGTATCCCAATGGCATGGCCGTAGCTTTCAACGCCGCGTCTTACTCTGTAAATCATTTTATCTCTGTCCTGTTACCATGTAATTCTGAAACTGCTCTTTTGAAAGCCCTTCAATACCCATATCATCAAGTGTTCGTCCTGTATTCCAGGAATCAATCTGAATTACAGTACTTGCGATAGTTGCAAAGGAATCAATAAGAGGTGTTTTTACTCCTGCCAGGCCTGCGATCATTGACCATGGAACGAGTCCGTTAGGGGTGTCCTCTGTAAAATACCTGCTCTGTACGCTTTCAGGGCCTTTTATAAAGCAAAGTCCCCTGTTCCCGTTCACCTCTTTCCAGAGATCTCCCGGATTATCGAGTCCTGAGAGAGCCTGGGTAAGTGTAAGGGGATTGTAGCCGTATGCATATCCGATAGCCATTCTTTCCTTGTCCATTTCCTCTGTCACTCGGCATACTGTGGGGCTGAATCCCTCTTCGTAGAGATAGAATTCTCCGAAAACTTTTTCCATTCTGCCTGTATTCATTATACAGCCGGGAGTATGGAGAATCGGATTATGGCTGTGAAGCGCACATTCAAGAACATCTTTCACCGGTGTGAAATTATATGTTCCTTCAAGTATTTTTACAGCTTCGTCTGTTCTTTTTGCAGGGAATACTCCGAGAAGCAGAGGATCGTTCATCTTGTATACATATACTTCGCCGGGGGCAAGAACTCTTGTATCATAGGGGAGGGTGTTTGTTTCTGCAAGTATGACCTTGTCAAGCACACCCTTTTCCCTGAATATTCTTGCGGTTACAAGAGTTCCCAGAGTTCCCGGCAGAAGAGCAATAACCTGCCCCTCTTCAACATGATCTGCTAATTCTTCTGCCATTTTTCTGTGGACAAAAGCCGGCACTGTGTAGAAGATAATGTCTGCTCCTTTTACCGCTTCTGAGAGATCTGTTGTTACTGTCGGGATTTTAATGGTTGCTGTGCTTCTCTCGGCACCTGATATTTTAATTTCTTTTGTGTCGTAGACCTTTTTAATGAGATTAACATATTCAGGGTCCTGATACAGTCGTACATTATACCCTTTTTCTGTCATTTCAGCTGCAGCTGCGTGTCCGCCGTGTCCTGCTCCGAGAATTGCTATAGTTTTTGACATATGTTTCCTCCTGAAGACCTTTATGTTCAGAGTCTGTCTTTGAATCTGTCTATGAATTTCTGAACATGGTCCTGTAATAATTTTCTTGTAAGCTTTTTATCCCTTGCTTCTATTGCGGCAATCATGTGTTCCCACTGAAGCAGCTGGTCCAGGTATTCCTTGCGTGTGAATGTAAGTGAAAACCAGTACCTCGAATCTATTGCCTGAAGCTCATGGATTATGCTGATTAATTTGCGATTGCCTGTTGCCTCATATAGGAGGTTGTGAAGTTCTGAATCATACATGAGAATATCTTCATCACTTCCATGCAATTCAATTTCCTTTACTTTTTGAAATATTTTTTTGAGTTTCTCTATATCCTGGTTGCTCATTTTTTCAACAGCAAGTTCACCGACTAAACCTTCGAGAGGTATTCTTATATCGGTTATCTCTTTAAGCTGTTTGAAATCCATAGGCGCAACAATTGTGCCTGATCTCGGGAATTTCTGAATCAATCCTTCATTTTGAAGCCTGATGAAAATCTCTCTCAAAGGGGTACGTCCGATTTTATACTCCTCCATGAGCGCTTTTTCACTTAAAACAGTTCCTGCTCCAAGATGATTCATGATTATTCTGTATTTAAGGTTGTTATAAACATCCTCTTTCAAAGTTGTTCCTGTTTCCAGAGTTCCCATATTTTTCTCCTGCTGTTAAAATTTTATTCCAAGTATTACTGATGGCAGCCACTGCGACAGTACCGGCAGATATGTTGTGAATATAAGTGTCGGTAGCCATGCGAATGCCAGAATATAAAGTGTCGGGGTTAATGTTTCATGTGTTTTTGCTCCGTTAAGCTGTCCGCTCAGGTATAAAAGCGGCGCTGTGGGCGGAGTCACATTCCCCATACCGAGGTTTACCCCCACTATTGCTGCAAAATGTATCGGAGTAATGCCCAGCTGAATGACAACCGGAAGCAGTATCGGTGTAGAAAGCAGAACTGCACTGACATCATCCATTAGCATACCGATGATTACCATGAAAATGTTGATAAGTATCATCAGTATATATTTATTGTCTGATATTGAAGTCAGGAAACTCATGATAAGCCCTGGAAGATCTTCCATTATATACAGCCTGCTTAAAAGCATTATTGTATAAAGCATTATCATTATTGCCCCTGTTGTTATTGCAGATTCCTTCAGAGTTTCTGCAACCCCTTTCCATGTAAGTCCCCTGTAAATCAGGAACCCTATGGGAAGTGTATATATTACAGAAATAGCAGCAGCTTCAGTAGGTGTAACAAATCCTCCGTAGATCCCTCCCAGTACAAGAAGCGGCATTGTCAGGGCAGGAATACCTTTTCCTGTCCTTGACATCAGCTGCCTCTGAAACTCTTTTTTTTCCATCCTGGGTTCGAGTACGAGATTTTTGTTGTTTCTAAGCAGGGCCATGTTTACTATGCACATTAGAATTGTCAGGATAATACCCGGAACAAAACTTGACAGAAAACATGCCAGTACAGATGTCTGGCCTACCCATGCATATAGAATCATTATCGAACTCGGGGGAATCAGCATTCCGAGTACAGACGCGTTTGCCATGATAGCGGCAGAATGACCGATTGGATAGCCTGCTTTCTGAAGTCTCGGAAACATTATTGATCCTATTGCAGACAGTGTGGCGCATGCGCTTCCTGTGATTGAACCGAACACAGCGCATGACACTATTGCAACAGCTCCAAGTCCCCCTTTTATTCTTCCTACAAAAAGTTCTACAAGAGATACAAGTTTATCTCCCACTTTTGACTTGTTGATCAGTCCCCCTGCAATTATGAAAAGAGGTATGGCAAGAATTACAATTGTATTCATCTTGCTGAAGCCGTAAGGGAGAAGGAAGCTCGGGTCATAACCGCCTGTAAAAATAAGAAATGTTACAGCTGTAAGAAAAGCGAATGGTACAGGTATTCCTATTACAAGTGCCATAACAAGGATTAAAAGCGATACTGTTGTAATCATACTTCGGCTCCTTCTGTGCTTTTCAGATGCTGTTTGAATTCTGCCACTTCCTTAACAAGCTGGAAAAAGAAGTAGAATGTCATCAGGACAAAGCCTATGAAAATAGCAGAATGTCCATATACAAGCGGAATCAAAAGGGCTACTGATTTTCCCCCTTTCACCAGGCTCCAGTGGAAGAATTCCCATCCCCACCATGAGTAGAGCAGTGCAAGTATGAATGTTACTGTCAGGCTGAATATCTTGACAGAATACACAACTTTCCGGTTTTTGCAGAATGAACTGAATAATTCAGCTGTAATATGTTTTTTTGAATGTGTTGCATATACAGCACCGATAAAATACATCCAGAAAGCTGCAATTGTTATCAGTTCCTCAGCTCCGTACAGGTCTTTTTTGAAAAGATATCTGAGTATTGCTCCGGTACCTATCCCTATTGTTACAAATGAGCAGCTGGCAACAAGAATAATATTCTGCAACTTCTTGATGTTGAGATCGATTTTTTGTATTAAAGTCATTTGTCGCCTCCTGTTACATTGTTCTTCCGGTTGACCGGATACCCACCTGGATGCAGAGAACCTGAATACATCGGGTTGACGCTGATGGCAATATTTTGCTGAAGTTCAGCATTATTTGCATGATGTATCCGGTCCGGAAGAAGAAATATTAGTAATCTGCCAGCAGTCTGTCTATAACTTCTTTTGAAAGCCGTTCTTCAAGCTGAGGCCATGTAACTTTTCTGCAGTGGTCGGCCCATGCTTTAAGTTCCTTGTCATTCATATAGGTAACTTCAATTCCCTTTTCTTCGAGTTTTTTAGGGAACATCTTGTCATTTTCTTCTGCAACTTTAAGGCTCTCTTTTGAAATTTCCGCTGTTGCTTCCTCTATTATTTTCTGATGTTCAGGTGAAAGAGATGCCCATACTTCCTTGCTCATAAGGTATGAAGTGTTTTCAAAGAAGTTGTTGTTAATGAGAGCGTATTTAATTACATCGCCGAACTGGAGATAGTTAACCATTGCAGGTCCGCCGCTCCATCCGTCTGCAACACCTGTCTGAAGAGCTGTGTAGAGTTCCGCGAAAGGTACGGAAACAGTCTGGAACCCCTGGTCATCTGCAGTTATTTTAAATACTGCCATTGGAGGCACTCTCAGGAGAATGTTCTTTGAAGATGCCGGATCCTTCATATTGTCGGGTTTTTTTGAAAAACCGAGTATTCCGAATCCTTCAACATTGAAACCGAGAAATTTCACATCAAGATTTGAATGGAGTTCTTCCATAATGTCAAACATTGCTGATCCTTTGGCATAGACTTTTTCTGCTTCAGGATAGTTCATAGCAAGGTAGTGAAGGTAGGTTACATCAAGTCTCTGGTCAAACTGGCTTGGTACTGAGATTGTTGCCATGTCGATTGTTCCTCTTCTCAGCTCTTCGTATACCTGTGTGTAGTCACCCAGCTGATTGGCGGGATATACCTTGATTTCAATTTCTCCGTTTGATTTTGATTCGACAAGTTCCTTGAACTTGTACTGAAGTTTGGTTGTTGAGTGGTCAGGCGCATACTGTCCCGCCATTTTTAGAGTTACTTTTTTCCCTCCGTCCTCTTTGCTTCCTCCGGCAAATACCGGCATGCTGATAAGTGCCAGCACGATCAGGACTGTCAGAATTTTTTTCATAGGTTTGCTCCTTTTGAAAATAAATAAAATGAGATGATATTCAACTGATATATCAGTTGAATATCATTAATTATCAACCTGAATTTTTCAGCTGTCAAGGTATTAATTTTCCGGAATATAGATAAAACTGAATAAAATCTTTTATTAACGATAACGAAGGATCCAATAATTAAAAATCTGTAATTGATTGAGGCGGCTGTTTTTTTATATTTAATAAGTGAGGTTAAGAAGGGCAGGTAATCTGGATTAATAAGGAAATAAGAATCATAATTAGTATATAATGTTATGAGAAAATATAAGAAAATTATTATTCTCGGTTCCGGTTTTTCGAAAGCTGTTTCTGAAAAAATGCCTGCTATGAAGCAGCTTACCGCGATGCTGAAAAAAGAAACAAATGTGCAGAAATACGGTGCCCTTATTGAGTATGTTGATATTCTGCGCGACAGGTCAAATGACTGCGATGAACTCACCTCTATTGAAAGCATCTCCAGCCTGATTCTGGGGAAATCTTTTTTTTATAACACATCAGAATCTCTTTATTTTGAGTATCTGAAGAATCAGCTTCTGAACTGGCTGTTTGAGTCACTGAACAGGGAAGCTCCTCTGATTGACAGTAACAAGGAGCAGATGACTGCGGAATTTGTAAAGTCTGTATCATCTATGCGAAGCAGCGAAGAGCAGAACAATACACTTGTCATGACATTTAATTATGATCTTCTTATTGAAAGGTTAATCAGGGATGTTCTTCATGATGAAATATGTACTGATTATATTGTGAAACTCAACAGGTACTCTGATTTATCAGAAGATTCTTCAGATAAATGTGAAAGAAAATTCCGCTACCTCAAGCTTCATGGATCGTTCAACTGGTTCAGATCTCCCGGCGGGCTGAATTACAACCTGAATAATATCTATCTTGTCAAAGAGAGTGATATGGAGCGGGAGCTTATTCATCATAATGATATCCCCGTGTTTATTCCCATGATAAGTTCGAAAATCAGCTACAGGCAGGGATCTTTTTATAATGCACTGTGGAACATAGCAGAGCGGTATCTTGATCTTTGCGATGAGGTTTCATTCATAGGGTACGGATTTCCTGTAACAGATCTTGATAACCTTAATTTTTTCCTTAAATACAAGGAAAAGATCCGGGATATTGTGGTTTTTGAAAATCATCCGGCTTTGAGAAAGAGGCTTGAGAAAATTTTTGATTATTCAGAAATAATAAACTGTGATGCCCTTGAATATATCTGTAATAACTGAGAATAAATCTTCTTCATGTGAAAAAAAGGATTGTATGTCTAAAACATATAACTGAAAAATAATCATACAATCCCTGCCTCTATAATTATTAAAGCTGTTTTTTTGTTTCTATTCTGTTTATTTTAAAATTATAGGAACTTCCTTTTTTATTATCAGTAATCTCAACTGAAAGAGGGGTAATTATGTCATTTCTTACCGGAAGCTTTACAATATTCCACCAGTTCCCGTCTCTTCCCTTTATATTCGGAATTCCCTCCCTGCCTTTGTAGGTTAAAACAGTTGTTCCCTCTTTTTTAACTGAGCAGCTGTACCATTTTGTGTTTGCATGCATCAACTCCTGTCTTCCTATATGGAGAACAATATAACCGAACTCAGGTATTCTTTTGTAGGCTTTTTCAAAATCAACAGGGGAGGCATTATTTTTTTCAAGCCTTTTTCTGACTTTCTCTTTTTCCTCTTCATGTGTGAGGTATTTAATACCTATATATCCGTAATTATCCCTTATGAATTTCTCCGGTTCAATTGAGTAGGAAATCTCTGTTTTTATTTCCGGCTGTAATTTTTTTACCGGGACTGCTGCTGTTAAAGCCTGTTTTTCAGTTTGACAGCCTGAAAGTATAATAAAAAGGATCAGCGGAAGCAAAATAAGCAGACTGAAATATTTCCTGATAATCACAATAGTGCTCCTGAATTACTGAAGTTTAAAGAAAAGACAGGGTTATTCCTGATTTCCGAATATCTGTCTCATACGTATATTAATAATATCGACATCAGGCGCAGTATTGTGAATCAGAACCTTTAAAAAAGCACTTTATGATATGTGAAAAATCAACAGATTTACTGCATCAGTAAATCTGTTTTAACTATATTGTCTTCAGAAACAGGCAGCTTGAAGTCATAATTGCCTTTCAGATTGAACACCATGAATTTGGGAGAAGCAGCAGTATTTAAGGCAATATTTTCAACCATATCCTTGTGTATAAACTGTTTTACCCAGCCGTATGTTCCTGCTTTTGTTGTTTTCTGTTTATCTTCTTTGATGAATATCCATTCATTTTCAAGACCCAGTATCAGGTATGATGAGAAGAATTTTGCAAAGAATGGCAGTTGCTTGTCATTCGCTGCAAATGGCTGCTGGTAGAAGAATTTCTGAATCTTGTCATTGCTGCTTATTGTATCACCTGTGATATTGAATAGTTTAAGGTTCTGTTTGATCAGGAATTCGAGCTCCCTGCAGTGATAAAAACTTTTTCCATGCTCGATTTTTGAAACAGCTTTTCGTTCCCTGAAACTTTCCACAAAAGGAACAATATAGTCATTTCTGCAGGAATTGAAATTAATCTGATATGTTCTCTTTGAATGATAGATTTTAAGTATTCCTTTCAGCAGTGCCGATGTCCACTCTATTGAAGATATATCATTGAAATCAAGAAAATTGATCAGTCCCTGTTCAGCATATTCGATTCCGCTGCGGCAGAGTGTAAGCACTTTGTTTTTATCCTTGATAAACTGAAACGGAAGAGGGGGAAACAATATTGAATAATTTTTTCCTGATCCGGCTTCATCTGTTTTGATATCTGCAGGTATATCTTCAGGGGTTTTAATTTTGCTGGGCCAGTAGGTCATTGTATCAATAGAGTTTTTCATTACAGATCTCCTCTGATAATGTCTTTGGCCCCTCCTGATGACTTTAATTATTAAATCTGAAAAAAGGAGCCTTTATTTAAATTCTATTACCTGCTGTTTCTGCTGTCAAATAATTGAAAATTATATAACAGAATAACAATGGATAAAATAAACTGTCAAAAATTGTGTATTGTAAAAAATATCTTGTCATATTCGGCTCAATATCTGATAATTATAACTCAAGACAAGTATTCAAGGATTAAAAGTGTCAGTTAAAAGGGAAATAATAAAGCCGGGCAAGATTAAAAAAACGGAATTCTTTTCATCTTTCAGCAGCAGGGAACTCTCTGTCATTGCAGAGAACTGCAGCTTCAGGATGGTTAGAGAGGGGGAGGCTGTATTCCGGGAAGGAGACAGTTCTTCTGAACTGTTTATTGTTGACAGCGGCGAAATAATAATCAGAAAACAGGACAATGAATTCAATGATATTGATATTGCCAGGTTTCTCAAAGGCGACTGCTTCGGAGAGCTTGATATGCTTACCGGATCGAAGCGAAAGGAATCAGCACTGGCGGAAAAAGATACATCTCTGATAGTCTTTCCGGGGAAGGGGGTGAAGTTTCAGGACATGCTTACAATGCATCCTCAAGTTTCTGCCCTGATACTTCATAAATTCCTTGTCCAGATATCCGGGAGAATAAGAAACGCCAACACTCTCGTGAGTGAAAATTCCCCGCTTGTACAGGAGCTCTCCCGCCAGGTCTACCGCGATAAACTCACCGGGCGGTATAATAAAACCTACTTTGAAGAGAAAATGGAAGAGCTTCTTGCCTCCTCTTCAGGGAAAGCTGCAGTCATAATGGTTAAACCTGACAATTTCAAGGCTGTAAATGATGCCTACGGCCATGATGCCGGAGACAGGGCGCTGATAATCATGACAAAAGAGCTTCACGATTATATGCCTGATAACAATGTTGTTGTCCGGTATATGGGTAATGAGCTTGGTATATATATTCCGGATGCCGGCAGGGAGACTGCTTTTAACGAAGCTGTCAGGATAAGGGACTTTCTTTCATCTCTTGATCTGAAAAAAGCATGTGAGGGCAATCCCTTTACTCTTTCTGTGAGTCAGGGGATATCTCTTTATCCGGAGCATACAGAAGATCCTGATACTCTTATTCTTCTTGCCCACAAACTTCCGCTTATAGGGCGTGCAATGGGGGGGAACAAAATACTTTTTCCCGAAGATGCAGATGACAGTAAAGGGGCCGGAGGATTAATAAAGTCCGGAAAAAATGAGAAGGCTCAGCGAGGGGAATAATGAAGGAAAATATTGCTCTTCTCAAGAAAATAGATATTTTATCTGAGCTTGAAGATGAAGAAATAAAACAGCTTTATTCGCTTATGAGACAGGTAAATCCTGAAGCAGGAAGAGCTATCTTTAACCAGGGTGATCCCGGCAACGAGATGTATGTTATCCTGAGCGGATCGATATCAATATCTGTTGAAACATCTGCCGGTGGAATGGTTGAGGTTGCAGTTCTCGGCTCAGGGCAGTTCCTGGGGGAAATGTCTATTTTCGACAATGCACCCCGTTCTGCAACATGCATAGTGAAAGAAAACGCAGAGCTTCTTTCATTCAGCAAGGATGACTTTTTCGACCTGATTCACAATTATCCTGAGACTTCAATAAAAATACTCCACCGCATGCTGAATACGACAATAGAGAGGCTTAACAAGACAGGCAGTTTTCTTTCAGATATGGTTAAATGGGGGGAAAAAGCGAGAAAGCGTGCTGTTACAGATGAGTTTACATCGCTTTACAACAGGCGTTTCCTTGATGATTCTCTTGAAGATGTTTTTGCAAAAGCATCACTTACTTCTGAACCACTGTCTCTGGTAATGACAGATCTTGATAATTTTGGAACACTGAATAAGGAATATGGTGAATCTGTAGGAGACAGCATAATTCTGGCGGCAGCGGAAATTTTTAAATCAGTTTTCAGGGAAGATGATATTCTTGCAAGGTATGGGGGAGATGAATTCACCTTTATACTGCCTAATACAGAGGCAGATGCTGCCCTGAAGCTGTGTGAGAAAGCAGCAGGAAGACTGAGGATGATTGATTTACTGAAAAAAAAGAAAGGCAGCATTAAAAAAGTCACTGCCAGTATCGGTGTTGCCTCATATCCTGATCATGCAGACAGCTGTGAAAAGCTTATGGAAATGGCAGACAAGGCAGTATATACCGCCAAAGAGTGGGGAAGGGACAAGGTTGTTGTCTACAGCAGCGAAGGGAGGATAAACAAGACAAAGATTGCTACTGTAAGAGAAAAAAATAATATAATAGAAAGAATAACAGATGTATTTACTGATGGAGACAGCTTTCTTGTACTCGGGCACCGTAATCCGGATGAGGACTGCGCTGCTTCTATTATTGCAGTGTCACTGCTCCTGAGAAAATTCGGGAAAACAGTTACTGTTTATGTAAAAACAGGATTTCAGAATAAATTCTCCTTTCTTTATAATATCGGCAAGTATAATTCTATAAAATTCATCGATGCAGATGATGAAGCAGAGGAAAAATACGATTCAGTTATAATTGTGGATACTCCCAAAAAGGCCATGATTGAGATGGGGCCTGTGATTGGATCATTGTTTGATAACCTCGAAATACCGAAAATTGAATTTGACCACCATCTTGGTGCAGACAGCGGTTATACAGGCGATAAGAACTATTCTCTGGTGGATGAAGCCTCTTCCGCATGTGAACTCATCGGGTATTATGCTCTCAAGCTGAATGACCGTAAGGATCTTCTTGAGAAATTCGGAATTGATGATCTTTTTACAAGGAATTTTGTACTCTCTGTGATTACAGGTATTATAAGTGATTCAAAGATGGGTAAATATCTGAAATCCAACAGGGAGAAATGGTTTTACAGGTATTTCAGTTCTCTTTTCAACGAACTGTTGTTCGACAAAACAGACTCAGGATCAGGGAATTTTTCCACAATGGAAGATGTATTCAGTGAACTTGAAAAACTTTCGGAAGAAGAGGATTTATGCTTCCGGTATATTTCCGGAAAAATTAAAAAAACAGAATATTTTCAATATGCTGTTTTGACGGCAGAAGATATGGATTATCTTTACAGAAATTTTCCCGATGAGGTAATTGTAACTGTTGCACGTTATTCTGCAGACATACTGGCTGAAAACAGCGGACACCTTAGCCTGTTTGTCTATTTTGATAATCCGGACAGATCTGATCTTGTTCAGTTCAGAATCCGCCGAAACAAGGATTACAGGAAGCTTGATCTTAGAATGCTTATCAGTAAATTCAGCATAGAAAACGGCGGAGGTCATCCCGGGGCAATCGGGTTTCGAATTGAGAGGGGCATGATAGATGATATCGAGTCATTTTCTGAGGATTTCATTAAAAATACTGAAGATGTGATAAGAAAAATTGATAAAAAGTGATAATTCTGTATCCGGAGAATTGATTATGGATAAAAAAATGAGATGTGAATGGTGCGGCAATGATCCTGTCTATATAAAATATCATGATGAAGAATGGGGAATCCCTGTTCATGATGACAGGAGACTCTTTGAAATGCTAATTCTTGAGGGGGCACAGGCAGGGCTTTCCTGGATAACAATTTTAAAAAGAAGGGAAGGGTACAGAAAGGCATTTGATAATTTCGATGTTGATAAAGTTGCTCTCTATGATGATGCAAAGAGGGAGAAACTCCGCAGTAACCCTGAAATCATAAGGAACAGGCTGAAGATAAAATCCGCAGTGAATAATGCCCAGGTTTTTATGGATATACAGAAAGAATTCGGCTCTTTTGACACTTATCTCTGGGGTTTTACAGATAACAAACCTGTAAAACATCATTTCAGAGACCTGTCTGAGCTCCCTGCAAATGATGAACTCTCAGATATTATTTCAAATGATTTGAAAAAACGGGGAATGTCTTTTGTAGGAACTACTATCATATATGCATATCTTCAGGCGGTTGGTGTGGTCAATGATCATACAAGAAACTGTTTCATGTATACTGAATAGAATTATAAAAAGCTGATTGAATGGATACAGGGGTGTTATAGGCAGTTTTAAGAATAAGTTTGGTATAGTTATACTGCAGAAACAGGTTCAGAGTTATGGAACAGATCTAGTTTTTCAGTTTAATGAAGCATAAGCTGCCTGTTCTTCCTGATTAATAAAAAAAACAGGCCTGAGATTTTACCCGGCCTGCTTCAAACAATAATCTGTTATGGGCACCTCTAAAACCTCGCTTTTGCGAGGTTTTTCCTTAGAGATTCCCTTATATAAACTTGCTTACGAATTCCCTTATTCTCGGATGCTCAGGGTCGTTTAATACCTCTTCAGGCGTCCCGTCTGCAAGTATTTTCCCCTCATCCATGAAGATAAGCCTGTCAGATATTTCCTTCGCAAAAGCCATCTCATGTGTAACCACAAGCATAGTCATTCTGTTTTCCGCAAGCTTCTTGAGCGTTGCAAGCACTTCTCCTACAAGTTCAGGATCAAGCGCGCTTGTCGGTTCATCGCACAGAAGTACATCAGGTTTCATTCCCAGCGCACGGGCAATCGCGACTCTCTGCTTCTGTCCGCCTGAAATGCGGGAAGGGTATGAGTCTTTCTTATCAGAAAGGCCCACAGTCTCAAGGAGGGAGTGAGCTTTTTTAACAGCATCTTCCTTCTTTTCCCTGTTAACAATTACAGGAGCTTCTATTATATTTTCAAGCACAGTCTTGTGCGGGAAAAGGTTGAAGTGCTGGAACACCATTCCGAGCTTCTTGTTTAATCTTAAGACCTGTTTCTTGTTTATATGCTCGTGTTTTCCCTTTTCATCTATACTGACAACAGCTTCTCCCTCGATTTCAATTTTACCTGAATCGATTTTTTCCAGCTGGTTGATGCTTCTAAGCAGTGTGCTTTTCCCGGAACCTGAAGGGCCGATAATTGTCACAACTTCACCTTCATTTACTTCGAGGTTGATATCTGAAAGCGCATTAACAGTCCCGAACTTCTTGTTTACCCCTGTCATTCGTATCATATTCATCAGTCATATGCCTCCAGCTTTTTCTCGAGTTTCCTGAAAAGCCCGATAACGCCGCTTGTCATGATGAGATATATAACAGCTGCTATTACGAAAGGTGTAATCCTGAAGTCCCTTGTGAATACCTCTTTTGCCGACCTGAGAAGGTCTCCCATTCCTATGACAATAACAAGAGCCGTATCTTTGACAAGTGTAATTGCCTCGTTGCATGAGGGGGGCAGCGTTCTCTTGAGTGCCTGGGGAAGAATAATCCTCCTCATGGTCTGCCAGTATGACATATTGAGGGCTTTTGATGCTTCATACTGCCCTCTGTCTATTGACTGTATGCCTGATCTGAAAATTTCCATCATATATGCTGTATAGTTTATTATGAATGTGAGACTGGCCGCAGTGAACGGCTTAAGCGATATTCCGAATATTGAGAGTCCGTAGTATATGAAAAACAGCTGAAGAAGAAGAGGAGTTCCTCTGAATACCCACGCATAAATTCCCAGTGATTTATTAAGGAGTTTAGGCCCGGATACTCTTCCGAGAGCAAACAGTATTGATAGAGGCACAGATCCCAGAATTGTTACTGCGCAGAGTTTTAAAGTCAGGCCACATCCTGAAAGGATGTAGCCTGTTGTCTGAATTATATATTCCAAATTCTATTCCTGCTTAGTCAAGAACGATATTGTCGCCGAACCATTTGTTTGAGATTTCAGCAGCAGTACCGTCTTTTCTCATTTCATCAAGAACATCGTCTACTGCTTTTCTGAAAGAATCATCGCTCTTTCTGAACCCGATTCCGTATTCCTCAGCACCGAAGTTTTCCTTGATAACCTTGTATTCCCCCGGTTTCTTTGCAAGATAGTATCTCAGGAGAATAGCATCACCTACAACTGCTTCTACCCTGCCTGCAGAGAGGTCGAGAAGAGCTTCAGGATATTTTCCGTATTTTCTGATTTCACCAGTTTTTCCGCCTACAGTTTCATCTGCCGCAATAGCATCTTCGCTCGGGCTTCCAAGCTGTACCCCTACAGTTTTACCTTCAAGGTCTTTTTTCTTTTTAATATCAGAATCAGCCAGAACTGCCACAGCCTGTGTGTTTGCTAGGTATGGTTTTGAAAAATCAATTTTTTCTGCTCTTTCAGGTTTAATTGTCATACCGTTCCAGATTAAATCGATATCACCCTTGTTGAGGCTCAGGATTACACCTGACCATTCAACCGGCTGGATTTCAAGTTCAACACCGAGTCTCTTTGCAACTTCTTTTGCAAGATCAATATCAAAACCTACAATGTTTCCCGCTTCATCTCTGAATCCCATAGGGGGGAAGCTGTCGTCAAGACCAAGAACAAAATGTCCCTTTGCCTTGATATCTTCAAGTGATGTGTCGTCTGCTCCCTTTTCCTTACTGCCTCCGGCAAAAAGAACTGATGCTGTGAAAATCATTGATGCTGCAAGCAGCATAGCAAGTACTTTCCTGTAGTTACTCATTTTCCCTCCTGGATTTTAATCATTTCTGGTTCCCCTGTCCCCTTTTTACCCGCCTGTTGAAGCGGATTCTGTCTGCGGTATTTCAGAAACAATTTTCTTTGTTTTTTGTATTGTATACCCTGTTTGCTCCGGACAGATTTAGGAGAATCCTTAAAAATGTTCAGACTATGGGTAAGCATGAACCGGAATACCGGCCTGAATGTATTTCTATGCAGAAATACTGTAATTGATAATATAAGAAATGATTATATAAAGCAATAAAGAGCAGTTAAATTGTATATATTTTCATGATTTTAGAATTATTATGCAATGATAATTCTCAGCCGAATTTTACTGCAGTACCGTAGACAAGGACTTCTGCAGCCCCCTGCATAAGGGAAGTGGATGTGTAGCGGATATTGACTACTGCATCAGCTCCGAGTTTTTCAGCCTCTTCCACCATCCGCTTTGTGGCAATAGCTCTTGCCTTGTTGATAAGACCTGTGTACTCGGTGAGTTCTCCCCCTATGAGGGTCTTGAGTCCGCTCATAATATCCTTGCCCAGGTGCTTTGATTGTATGGAAGATCCCCTTACAAGTGAAAGATGGATGATTTTTTTACCTGAAACAGTATCAGTATTTACTAATATCATCTTTTTCCTCATTTATAAGCTCTTTAATTCTCTGTATCAGTATGACAGGCATGATAAGGAGAATTGCGCCTATTATTGAAAGAGCTGTATATAAAAGCCAGTCCGGCATAGGCAGATTGTCAGCAGATCTGATAAGAAAAAAGCCGTATCCCACAAGGATGGATGAGAAGATTAATGTTATGATTACAGGAACAAAATATCTCACTGGAATTCAATATAAAGTATTTTATTTAGTTGTCAAGCGTTTTAAAATTTTCATGAATTATTGATAAAGATATGCCGAAAATAGTTTATATATGAAAAGGATTCTGATTGTATTAATAATATTCTCCGCAGTTTCGGTTTATGCCGAGGTTACTTTCGGCGGAATTGATCTCTATAAGGAAGATAAGACGCTTTTCTCGGCAGATGTTGATCTCCCCGGAAACGGCAGAGTCAAAAACTACAGTACACTGCTGCAGGCAGACCTTTCGACAAAGCTTATACAGCAGCTTACTTTTTTTCCTGAAAATGTTCTCTATCTCACTGAAAACGGCAATATTCAGATAAGCAACAGGTTTGGTGTTTTCAGAAGTGACAGGACCTTGAGAAAATTTCAGCCTGTCATAGAATTCCCCTCGTTTGTAAACGGGAGCCAGATAAGGACAGGCAAGATACCCGCATCTGTATCTTCTCCTGACGGTTCATACCTTGTATATATTGTACCTGATACTCCCGGTTTCGGAAAACTTGTTATTTATGATCTCAAGACTGATGAGGAAATTGTAGTAACAGAGCAGATTGAATATACGTTTTCCGAGTCCAGGGTAATATGGTCATCAGATTCCCGAATAATGATCTATGAAAAAAACAATGCAGTTTATTATTATACAGTTGACAAGAAGAGTCCCGGAAATGCTATTGCGGAAAAATTCAGAAAGATCGGCAACGGCAAAATCAGCAATGTAATCTGGAGCGGGGATGGTGTCTACTATCTCAAAGATTCATTTATTTTCAAAATACGTAGTTCCGAGCTTTTTGCAACATCCCTATACAGTGACCATATCGATACAGGAGAGGTGAAAGGCAAGATCCCTTTTACTTTTGACCCCAGTTTTGATAATTTCTGGATTTCCCCTGAAGGCGATGAGGTGATTGTATGCAAGGGTGGACGGGACTATTTCTATTACAGGCTGGATAAAGACACATTTTTTGAAGTCAGCGATGTTAAATCACTTCCCCATATTTTTCTCCCCCGAAACAGTTCTGTCAAGAAGCTTGTATGGGGGAAAAACGGGATTGTAACAATTCTCACCCGGACCATGGTTGCGGGCAGGAATAAAACAGCTGTTTTCCGGCTTGATACTTCTGAGCCGGGAAAGGATCTCTCTTTTACCCAGATTGACGGAACAGGAATTCATGATATTTTTCTTTCTGATGACAGCAGGAGGATTGCGATAGTCAGGGACAACAGGGTGGATATCAAGTGGTATGATACATGGAATAATATCAAGGAATATGATTTCCCATCCCCTCTTAAATGTATCTGGAAAAACAGCGAAGAAATCATTGTATTCGGAGCAAGTTACACTTCTCTTTTGAAGACAAGAACCGGCGAGAGCAGTGTTCTTACCCTGTCCCAGGTTGAAAAATCAGGGTTTGATAAAAACGACAGCAGTATTGTTGCCCTGAACAGCGGTAAATACTATAAATGGAATCCTGAAGGTATCTGGGAAGATACAGTAAAAAGGACTATAGAACCTAACGGCAATGCTTCTGACAGCTACCGAGTATACCTTGAAAAATCAACCGGGAAAAGCTATAAAAACATGGTATTTGTCAGGGATATAAGCAATTTTATCACAGAAACCCTCTTTCCTCATCCGGTTGTTGAATATGATCCCATACCTGTAAAAGAGGAAACTGTTGATTTCAGTAATTTTACACACGGATCCCGGACAAGGGGCAGGTATGTTTCCCTTGTCTTCAATGCAGTGAAGGATGATGCAGGCCTGACACGGATCCTGAATCTTCTCTCAGACTACGGAATAAAGGGAACATTCTTTGTGAACGGCGATTTCATGAAGAGACATCCGGGTGCAGTCAAAGAGATAGCAGATTCGGGACATGAAACAGGATCCCTGTTTTACTATTACTTCAATCTTACAGATGCGGCCCTTAGAATAGACAGCGATTTCATTAAAAAAGGGCTTGCCAGGAATGAAGATGAGTTTTTTAAAACAACAGGAAAAGAGCTTTCTCTTCTGTGGCATGCTCCCTATTACTTCGTAAACAGCAGTATTATTGATGCGGCAGAAGAGATGAATTACAGTTATATAGGAAGGGATGTTATAACTCTTGACTGGAAATCTGATTATGATACCAATTACGGGACTGAAAGATTTTATAAATCAGCATCAGAGCTTGTTGAAGATATAGTTAAGCAGAAAAAGCCGGGATCAATAATTACAGTGACTATAGGCCGACCTGACAAAGGGAGAAAAGATTATCTTTTCCAGCATCTTGAGAATCTTATAAACAATCTGATTACATCTGGGTATAATATTGTGCCTGTTTCAGAGCAGATTGAAATTTCAAGGTAGCGGATTTTGAAATTCTGTGTTATAAAGTATTTTACATGTTTTATCTGACAGATATTGCCTGCAGATAAAATATTGTTCCTGTCACAGATTTTCAAATGTTTTATTAAATTGCTGTATGTTTCAGCAGATAATTATATACCGGGGAGTCTTCCCCAAAAATAAAATCAAATTGAGCGGGGTGATGTATTAAATGGATCCTTTAAACATGTATCGTGAAACTTCTATCAAAACTTCAAGCCAGGGTAAGCTTATTGTCCTCCTTTATGACAAGGCAATTAATTCAACTGAAAAAGCTATTTCACTTCTTGACAGCGGCGATAAAAGACTGGACCTTGTCAACAATGCAATAATCAGAGCGCAGGAAATAATTACAGAACTTTCCGCATCTCTTGACTTTGACAAAGGGAAGGATATTGCATCAAACCTTTTCAGCCTTTATATCTATTTCAATCAGCAGCTTATGACAGCAAACCTTGAAAAAGATTCAGGGCATATAAAACCTGTCCTTGCAATGCTTCAGGACTTGAGAGGTGCATGGAAGCAGATCGAAAATACAAAAGACCAGTCTTCTGCAAGTTCTGTAGGTATCGACGTTGCCGGTTAACAGACTTATTCAGGCGCAGGAGATCCTGATTTCAAAACTATCCAAATATCTTCATCTTGTCAGTGTACAGAGCAGGTCTATTCAGGATGAGGATGTTGAGAAACTTGTCAACCAGACAGAAGCCGGAAGAGTAATAACTGAAGAGATTGTTTCACTTAATAAAACAGTCCTTGGTATTCTCAGCGATATAATCCAGGCAGGACTGTTTTCCGAATCCATAGAAATCCAGTATGAGAAAGACAGGAAAGCATGCAGCGATCTTATTGCCCGGATAGAGGAGCAGAGCAGCTATAACAGGGAACAGCTTACATCTCTCAAGGAGAAATACCATAGAAGCATTGAAATAGTTGAAAAAACAGTTTCTGCTGATATGAAAAAGCTTCTTTCCACCTCTTTTCCCGATGCGCCTGAACTTGTGGATATCGAGGCATAGTAAAAAACTGAAAACATTGTTTTAATTATTCAAAAAAAGACCGGAAACAGGCGGGACAGACAATAACAATCCCCTGGTCGCCAGTTCCTGCGGGTATTGTTTTTCTGCAGGCTGCGGGGTACAGGGTGCCCTATGGGGATTAATCCTGCCCAGTGAAGAAAAAATCCATATACTTGGTTAAAATGCTTTACTTCTCCTTATCCGAAATGATAAATATTTATGTATGAAAAAACCTTTTTATATACTTGACGGGTACAGCCTGATTTATAAATCATATTTCGCTTTTATCAGAAATCCCCTTTTCAATCATGACGGGGATAATACTTCGGCAGTTTTCGGATTTTTCCGTTCCCTGTTCAGCTTCATCAATGAATACAAGCCTGAATACTTTGCAGTTGCAATGGATTCGCTTGTTCCCACTTTCCGGCATGAGCAGTATGACCAGTACAAGGCAACCAGGGACAAGACTCCTGATGATCTCCATGAGCAGATCCCCAGAATAGAAAAAATACTCGAAGCTCTTTCCATAAAGGCAGTGCGTGTAAATCGCTATGAAGCGGATGATATAATTGCCACATATGCCAAGAAATGCAGCGATGAAGAAAGGCCCTGTTTTATTCTTACCGGGGACAAGGATCTCATGCAGCTTGTGGATGATAATGTCAGAATCCTGAAATCCGACAAGGCCGGATATATTGAAATTGATCATGATGGTGTTCTTGAAAATTACGGAGTAAGACCGGATCAGATAATCGACTACCTCTCTCTCACAGGAGACTCTGCAGACAATATCCCCGGTGTAAAAGGGATTGGTCCCAAGACAGCTTCCGGGCTTCTTGAAGAATATGACACTGTCGAGGGAATATATAATAACATTGAAAAACTCAAACCCAGTGCATCAAAAAAGATGGAAGCTGACAGGGAAAGCTGCATGATGAGCAGGCAGCTTGTCATTCTGGATTTTGATGTTCCTGTGGAATACCGCATAGAAGATTTTTCAACATCAGCTATTGATTACAGCTCAGCAAGGCCTCTTCTTGAGAAGGAGAATGCAAAGAGCCTTGTTAAGTGGATTGATACAAACTATCCGGATACATCTGAATCATCTGACGGGCAGGGAGATCTCTTTGCATCAGTCTCTGAACCAGGTAAGGGTAAAAGCTCAAAATCATCTCCTGCCCCGGATGATTCAGGTAAAGGGATTACTGATGACTCACCGGATGATGCAAAAAAAGCTGACAGGGACCCATCATTAAGCATTAAGGGGGAATATGAGGCAGTCTTAAGCTATGATGATCTTGACAGGTGGATTGAACTTGTTAAAAAAGAGAAGATATTTTCATTTGATATAGAGACAGATAATCTTGATACAATAAAGGCAAACCCTGTGGGGTTTTCCATATCTGTGAAATCGGGAAGCGGATGCTATATTCCGCTTATCGCAGGCGGGGAGGAGATTCTTTCCGCTTCAATAGTAAAGAACAAACTTAAAGAGATAATCGAGGATGAAAGCCTCAGTCTTATAGGGCAGAATATCAAGTATGATTACAAAGTTCTCCGGATGTGGGGGCTGAATCCTTCAAACATATGGTTTGATACAATGATTGCAGCATGGCTTGTAAACTCAAGGATATCCTCTTACAGCATGGACAGCCTTGCGGAGTATTACCTGGGTTATGAAACAGTCCACTTCAGCGATATTGTGCCAAAGGACAAGCTGTTTCAGGATGTTGATCTTGATACTGCTGTAAACTATGCTGCTGAAGATGCAGACATAACATACCGACTCTATGAAGTCCTCCGTCCCCTGGTTGAGGATAAATACAGCGATCTTTTTTATAAAACAGAAATGCCTCTTGTTTACATACTTGCCGAAATGGAGCTTGAAGGGGTAAGGGTAAGGAAGGAATCGCTTGAAGCATTGAGCCGGGACCTTGAGAAAACAATTGCTGAAATATCTGAAGAAGTTTACAAGCTGTGCAGAAAGGAGTTCAACATAGGCTCAACAAAACAGCTCCAGGAGGTCCTATTTACAGACAGGAAACTTAAGCCTGTCAAGAAAACAAAGACCGGTTTTTCGACAGATAATACAGTTCTGGAAATACTTGCAAATGAAGATCCTGTTCCCGCCCTTGTTCTGAAGTACAGGGGGCTTTCAAAGCTTAAATCAACCTATGTGGATGCTCTTCCGAAGCTTATACAGGAAACAACATCAAGAATACATACAACATTCAGGCAGACAGGGACCCAGACAGGACGCCTCTCAAGCATTAACCCCAACCTGCAGAATATCCCGATAAAGGATGAAGAGGGGAGAAAGATCCGGAAAGCATTCATACCTACAGGCGGCAAGGTTTTCCTGAGCGCAGATTATTCCCAGATTGAACTTGTTGTTCTTGCTCATCTTTCTGAAGACCCTGGGCTTATCAAGGCATTTACAGAAGGAATTGATGTTCACCGGATGACAGCTTCGCTGATATTCCAGGTCGAGCCTGATGAGGTTAGTGCTGATCAGAGAAGAATTGCAAAGACTATCAACTTCGGGGTTATGTACGGAATGTCAGGCTTCCGCCTTTCGAGAGAGCTTAAAATACCGAGGAAACAGGCTGATGAGTTTATAAGCTCCTATTTTGAAAGATATGCGAATATCAGGAAATTTATAGATGACACAGTCTCTGTTGCAGAGAAGAACGGCTCTGTCACAACAATACTCGGCAGGGAAAGAACTATCGCCGGGATTAACAGTAAGAATAAGAATGAGAAAAACGGCGCGGAGAGGATGGCGGTGAATACCCCGATCCAGGGTTCAGCAGCCGATATTGTAAAGCTTGCCATGCTGAAGATTGATAAAAAGATAAGAAGTGGGAAACTGAATTCAAGGCTTGTGCTTCAGGTACATGATGAGCTTATCTATGAGGTGCCTCTCTCTGAAGTGGATGAAATGAAGCAGCTTGTGAAATATGAGATGGAGAATGTCTTTAAACTGAAAACTCCTCTCCGGGTAAGTATAGAGACAGGCGAAAGCTGGGGAGACATGCATTGATCTTTTCGGGAAACTGTCCCCGGATTTTTTGTTTCTGGCAGAAATACGGCCTGCAGGATGCCGCCCGATCGGTCTGAAGATGTTTTATTGGATTAACTTTTCTGATGGCAGCAGCTGATCAGTTTTGTGAACAGAAAATTATGAAGTATTTTAACTTGAGTCATACAGGGGGTAGGATGTGGTTATTGCAGGCCTGACAGGTAAATACTGTGCAGGTAAAAACACAGTTGCGTCTGTTTTTGAAAAGTCGGGATTTGTCCATATAGATGTTGACCGGCTGGGTCATGCTGCTCTTCTCAGGATAAAGGATGAAGTTGTGGCTCACTTCGGCAGCGGAATTCTTGACGGGGATGATATAAACAGGAAGAAGCTCGGCAGCATAGTGTTTTCGGATGAGAAAGAAAAGGCTGCTCTTGAGAGGATGATACATCCCTGCATGGTCGAGATGGTTGAGGAAAAGATAGCTGAGAACAGCGGATCTGATATTCTTGTCAATGCGGCAATCCTTCATCAGATGGGGCTTGATAAGCTGTGCACCGCAGTTGTATGGGTAGATGCACCTCTCTTTACAAGGATAAAACGGGCCCTGAAACGGGACAATTTATCACTCAGAGAAGTATTTAAAAGAATCAGCACACAATGCAATCTCAATGCTAATCTAATGAAAAAAAACTCCGATACTTATACTATAAGAAACAGCGGAGATATTGTAAAAGTCTCTGCCGCTGTTGAAAAACTGATTGAAAAACTAAAAGAAGGAAACATATAAGGATATGGAACAGCAGAAAATACTCTGGATAATTCTTTCTGTCGCAGTACTGCTTCTTGTAGTGCTGGGGGCAGGTTTGTTTATGTTCAGCCCTGCATCAGGCAAAAGCACAGATGATACTCAGCTGGCTTCTGCAAGGGTTATAACGCCGGATGAATTTGATCCGATTGAATGGGCGCAGAATAACGAGGAATACCCCGGTATAGATAAGGAAGAGAAAGAAGCTTCAGATGCTGATTCTGAATTTGTTGTAGTATATGGAGAAACAGGCGAGAAAGAGGAACCTGTTGTTGAAGAGAAAGAAACAGAAGTTGCTGTTGTGGCAGAACCGGTAAAGAAACCTGTTCCGGTTAAGCTGGCGCCTGTTAAGCCTGCCCCGGTTAAGCCAGCACCTGTAAAGAAGACTGTTCAGAAAGTAAGTGTTACTGAATACTGGATTCAGACAGGTTCGTTTTCCTCAGTTGCTTCTGCGGAAAAGGCAAAACAGACACTTGTTTCAAAAGGTTTCACCCCGACAATAACAACCAAGGATGTGAGCGGAACAAGTTATTTCAGAGTAAGGCTCGGTCCTTACCCTTCAAAAGATGAGGCTGATAAATTCCTTCACTGGGTAAAGGGGATAGACGGTTTTATTGAAAGCTATGTGTCAAAGGTTTATACAAAGAGATAAACTGTAAAATTTGTTTGTCAGGCTGCTTTTGTGTTTCCTCTTCTGATATAAAAAGTTCAGGGGTAGCAGAATGAAAAGGTACAGCAGCTGATAAATATTTGAAAAGACGTTGTTTGTAAAAAAGAATTGCTGCCGGTAAATTACAGGCAGAGATTATTGCAGTTCTTTTTTACTTTAAATTAAATGAATCAGATTGATTCGATTAAGATATATATGGCTGCAGGTCGGGGTTTGCTGATCTGCGGCTTTTTTTATTCTGCCCTGTATTTTCTGATTCTTATTTTATGTCTGTATCCTATGCTGGTCCGCTTGAAATAATTATTCGGCAGTTTCTTTTTTTTAATACCTGAGTTTTGTATCTCATAAACCCTTCGAATTCGACGGGTTTAAATGTGTTATGAATTACAAACCCATCGAATTCGAAGGGTTTTGCCGGCAGTGAAAAATATCCTGAAAAGATATATTTATCCTGTATTCCATAGCAGGTTTTGTAAAAAGATTTTCCGCATGAATCTCTTTTAACTGCTTCCCAAATACTGTTTAATACTGCAATAATAAAGCGATGAAGTTCGAGAAAATCACTGACATCAACAGAAGCTGTCTCTCTGATGAGTCCCGGCTTGAAGGGGATGCGGATTACATAGTTTTCTGCGAGAGTGTCGACGATGTCCAAGAAGCTGTTATGCAGGCGGTTGAAAAGGGATGGGGGATAACTGTCCAGGGGTCGCGGACCGGGATAACAGGCGGAGCTGTACCTGCAAGGCATGCGGAGGAAAGGGAAAATCCCTGCAGACGGGGAGGAAGTTTTTCCGGCAGGCATTCTGAAGAAGTTGATGCCATAAATGAAATTACTGCCGGCAATAATAATGGGCCGAACGGGGAAGCGCTTCTCTGCCGGGACAGAAATTTTACAGGCAGGGGAAATTCTTCCGGTATTTGCGGCCTTTCAGGGGAAGCAGTTATAAATCTGAGTAGGATGAAGCAGGTCTTCCGCATCAGGCAGGAAGGATGCGGGGTCAGGATAAAGGCCGGTTCCGGCCTCAGTCTTACCGAGATTGAAAATATTCTAAAAGGGGAGGTTTTTGATACTTCGCTTCTTGATGATGAGTCGCTTGAAACCCTTGATATTCTTAGAAAGGGAAATTTTTTCTTCCCTCCCGATCCGACAGAAAAATCAGCATCAATAGGCGGTGTTGTTGCAAACTGTGCATCAGGCTCCCGTACATTTCACTATGGTTCTGCGAGGAATTTCATAACCTCACTCGATATAATACTCGCAGATTCGTCTCAGGCTGAAGTCAACAGAACAGAAAACCATTATAAGGCGGAAGGATTTAAATTCTCTCTTCCCCTGTCTTCCGGTAAAGTGATTGAAGGAGAGCTTCCTGAGCTTTATTCCCCTGACTGCAAGACTGCAGCTGGTCTTATGTCGGAAAAAAACATGGATCTTATCGACCTGTTTATCGGTTCTGAGGGGATACTGGGGATTATAGCCTCGGTTGAGTTTATTGTCATCCCCGAGCCTCTTTCTGTAAACGGGATACTGATATTTCCCCCTGAAAGGGAATCAAACCTGAGACTTGCTGAGATTTTCTGTACTGAGGGAAGATGTAAATACTCTCAAAAATCCGGGGAGGAAAAATCCTGCAGAAAAAATGATAATAAAAAGGACTGGCTTATCTCCGGAAGCTGCAGAATTGCTGCTGTTGAATATTTTGACAGCAATGCTATCTCTCTTTTACAGAAATATATAGAGGAGGGATCTTTCAGGACGCTTTTTCCGTTTTCTGAAAACTGTATAGGCGGGGCTTTGTATGTCGAGATCCATTCAGATGATCCGGGCGGAAGTTTTGAAACTCTTCAGAAGATTTCCGATTTTCTTGAAAAAGAGGGTGTCAGGGGGAGCTCTGTCTTTGTTTCCGATGGTGAAAGTGATCTCAGGAGGATGAAGGAGTTCCGTCATTCTGTTCCTGAATCTGTAAACATGACAATAGACAGAATAAGAAAGCAGGGCAATGATATAACGAAACTCGGTACAGACATGGCTGTTCCTGATGGGGCTTTCAGAGAACTTTTCAAGCAGTATTACAGCGATCTTGAAAAATTCAGTTCAGGATCAGCCAGGGAGAACCAGTTGTCAGATAATGCCGGATATCTTCCTGGTATCAATTATGCAGTGTTCGGCCATATCGGGAACAGCCACCTGCATGTAAATATAATTCCCGGGAGCAGGGATGAATATATAAAAGGAAAGAAGCTTGTCAGGAAGTGGGCGGAAAAGGCGGTTTCGCTTGGAGGGACTGTATCTGCAGAGCATGGTACAGGCCGGCTAAAGAAGGAATACCTTGAACTGATGTATGGAAAAGAGGGTATAGGGAAGATAGAATATGTTAAATCTATTTTTGATCCGGGATCTGTCATAAACCGGGGAGTCATGATTTAACCCTGTTTATTCATCTTACAATAAAGTTTTGTGGTTTATCTTTAATCAATCAGTCTGTAATTTTATATTCCTGTTTATTGATATAAAATCTGCATCCCTGTCAGGCAACAGCGTCAGTTTATGAGTAAGTTAATAATCCTCAGTAATACGGCATGGTATTTCAGTAGATTTCTCCGTAGTGGTTTATTTTTTTTATAAGCTGGGTATCTGCATCAAATATTATGCACACAGCTTCAAGCCTTGCAGATTTTCTGATCCTGTATTTCTCTAGATAAAAACCTGCTGTTTTCTTCATCTGGTTTATCTTTTTCCTGTTCAGGGAATCCTCCGGAGTACCGTGTTCATCTGATGTCCTTGATCTCACTTCAACAAACACAATTATATTATCAATTTCTGCAACAATATCTATATCAGAGTGGCCTATGAAAAAATTCCTTGCAATTATTCTGTATCCTGATTCTCTTAAGACAGTTGTCGCAACATCTTCGGCAAATTTTCCGAGAAGTTTTCTGTTCTGATCTGTCATGACTTAAATTACTCCCTGTAAAATAATTATCCTGATTTCCGTTTGTCAGTCTCTGCCTGTGTTATCCGCATTTTTTATATTCATGCAAAGCTTCGGCTGGTTTTTTAATACTTCTGTTAAGCTGAATCCTGCTTCCTTTTCTGTTGATGGGATCAGGCATCAGTATGTGGGCCTGTACTGTACAGCTTCAGCAATATGCTCCTCTCTTATTTTTTCCGCTCCTTCAAGGTCTGCGATTGTCTGCGCTGTCTTTATCACTTTCAGGTATGCCCTTGCCGAGAGTCTGAATCCAGATGATGCTTCAAGCAGAAACTTCTGGGCCGCATCAGACATTTTTGTATATTTTCTTATAAGCCTGTTATTCATTTCCCCGTTTGTATGTATCTTTTCATCTTCTAGCCTGTGCTGCTGTATAAGCCTTGTCTCAAGTATTCTCTGCCGTATATCTTCCGAAGTCCGGTTGTTACCTGATGATGAGGATATTGAAGAAAGTTTTTTCACATCAATGGATGGTACATCTATATGGATATCTATCCTGTCTAGAATAGGTCCTGATAGTTTTTTCCTGTATCTGTGTATCTCATTCCCTGTACAGCTGCATCTGTCAGTTCCGTCATTAAGGTAACCGCATGGGCATGGATTTGCTGCAGCTGCAAGAATGAATCTGGAGGGATAGGTAATTCTCTCCCTGCTTCGTGATATTGTAAGTTCCCCGTCTTCAAGCGGCTGCCTGAGCGCCTCGATAACTGATCTTGGAAACTCGTTAAACTCATCCAGAAAAAGCACTCCCCTGTGTGCAAGGCTTATTTCTCCTGGACGGGGACAGCTTCCTCCACCCACAAGGCCTGCGCGTGATATTATGTGGTGAGGCGATCTGAAAGGTCTTGTTTTTATGAGTGATCCCCCCGGGGGAATACATCCTGCGCTTGAATATATTTTAGTCACTTCGATTGATTCTTCTTCTGTGAGGAGGGGGAGTATCCCCGGCATTGTCCTTGCAAGCATTGTCTTTCCCGCCCCGGGCGCTCCTGTCATCAGTATATTGTGCCCCCCTGCAGCTGCTATCTCAACAGCTCTTTTAGCCTGCTCCTGTCCTGCTATCTCGGACATGTCAAAGCTGCCCTGAAATTTTTCTGCATTGCTTTCGCTGCTGATTTTATATTCAGAAGGTTTTATCATAATTTCTGATTTGAGGAACCTTATAAGCTGAACAAGGTTTTCAACAGGATACACATTTATTCCCTTGACTACCGATGCTTCATTGGCTGACTCTTCGGGAAGGAAAACATTTTTTATACAGCTTCCTGATGCAAATAACGCTGCAAGCAGCGCACCTTTTGTATGACGCAGTGTTCCATCAAGCGACAGCTCTCCGAAGAATATGCTGTTTTCAGGTATCCTGAATCCTGTCAGAAACGAGAGTATTCCGGCAGCTATCGGCAGGTCATAGAAAGCTCCCTCCTTCGGAATATCTCCCGGCGCGAGGTTTACTGTTATTTTTTTAAACGGGAAGTGGATTCCCGAGTTGTTTATCGCTGTCCTGACCCTCTCCCTGCTCTCCGCGACTGCCTTGTTAGGCAGTCCCACAATATCGAATGAGGGAAGCCCTTTTTCCGCAATGTTTATTTCCACATCTATGTTAAGTGTATCAAGCCCGGAGAACGACACAGAAGTGACTTTTATAAGCATTTCCTGCCTCCTGAAGCTGTGTAGCACAGTCCTTTTTTCTGCATGATGCGTCTTTTAAGGAGTAGTTTTGTAATTTCTGCTCCTGTTTCAGATACAGAAAGGCCGGTTTTCCTTGCTATCTCATCTATTGAAAGCGCTTCTTCCGTAAGAAGGGTTATAATGCGGCTGCTTTTATTATCAATTAAAGGAGTAGCAGATTTTACTCCCTGATCAGGATGAGTTGATTTGATTTTTTGTTCATGAGAAGAAGTTTTTACTCTTTGAACAGTATTATCAAATTTAACTTCCGAGCCCGAAAAAGAGGTTTCCGAATAATAATCAAGATGCTCTTTACCGTAAAACTCCAATATATCTTCAAGCCCAGTGACTATTTGCGCCCCCTTCCTTATAAGTCCTGCCGTGCCCAGTGATACGCTGCTGGTAAGAGGACCAGGAACAGCAAAGATCTTCCTCCCGAAGCGTTCTGCATATCCTGCAGTTATAAGCGCGCCGCTCTTTATGCTTGCCTCGATTACGAGGAGTGAAGGGGAGAGCCCTGCAATAATCCTGTTGCGCCTCGGGAATGTCCACCTCGCAGGCTGCATATCTCCTTCATACTCTGAGATTACAAGCCCCCCTTTTTCCAGTATCCTTTTATAAAGCTTTTCCTGATATCCAGGGTGTATTCTCTCTATACCGCAAGGCATTACTGCTATTGTTTTCCCTCCTGCTGCAAGTGATGCTTCATGTGCAGATGCATCTATTCCGTACATGAAACCGGAAACAATTGTAATTCCCGAGGAGGCAGCCTCGGATACAAGTTTTTCTGTTATTATTTCACCGTATCCTGTCATCCTTCTTGAGCCCACGACACTCAGCGTTTCTGTGAAAACATCTTTATTCCAGGAGCCCCTGAAATATATTTTCCTGGGAGGGTCTTTTATTTCTTTCAGAAGAACGGGGTATTCAGAGCTTCTGATATCAATGTTTTTGACTTCAAGCAAAAAGGATTTACTGAGAATATTTTTTTCCATTACATGTTGGATAACTGTAAAAATGAAAACCTGATTCAATTTTAGAGATTATCTTGCTTTTACTGAATCTGACAGGAAGCAAGCAGAGTCTGCTTATATCCGGAAATAAAAAGAGCTGCCCCCGGGGGCAGCCCTTGTATTGAGAAGGAATGTTTTTTAGTCCCTGCTGATGTCTCAATATATAGAATAACTAATCAGGTACTTATCCTGCCAGCGTCAGCTGACTGGATTTATTTAAAGTCACCAAGTATATCGATAAGAGGTCTTACTATGACTTCTTTTTTCTTAAGATATTTAATAGCCCTTGTAGCTGCGTGAGCTGCTGATGTTGTTGTCGTATAAGTCAGCTTTCTCTTCACAGCTTCAATTCTTATCTCATTATCGCTCTTTTCTGCAAATTTACCAAGAGGGGTATTGATCAAAAGTGAAA
This sequence comes from Spirochaetia bacterium, assembly GCA_963662265.2. Taxonomy (GTDB): domain Bacteria; phylum Spirochaetota; class Spirochaetia; order CADAEX01; family CADAEX01. The sequence continues at coordinate 34,444 of CAXXHA010000018.1, forward strand.
AATTTCCCGCTTTTATGTGGTCAATTACGTTAGGACGCCCTTCGTGGATCTTTAAAACCACCTCGGAGAAGATTCCGTTGTCAAAAAGGAAGTTAGCTGTTCCCCTTGTCGCCGCAATTTCAAAACCCAGGGATTTAAGCTCCTTCACAATTGGGAGGATTGTTTTTCTGTCGTTTCTGTTAACTGACACAAAAGCTTTCCCCTCTGTCGGCAGTACACCTCCTGCAGCATCCTGCGCCTTTGCAAAAGCCTCTCCGAATGATGAACCTGTGCCTATTACTTCTCCTGTTGATTTCATTTCAGGTCCCAGAACAGGGTCATAGTCTGAGAACCTGTCGTTGGAGAATACTGCTTCCTTGACAGCCCATCCTGTCTGGGGCTGACCGATACCGATGAAGCATTTATCATCTTTTATGAAGTGAGCCTTCTCTTTTGCAAGCCCCTGCTCAACCAGGTCTTTTCCCCTCCAGATCCTTACGGCTGACTGTATCAGGTTGATTCCTGAAGCCTTTGAAAGGAACGGTACTGTACGGGACGCCCTCGGGTTAACTTCAATTATATAGAGTTCATCATCCTTGACCGCATACTGGATGTTGAGGAATCCCACGACTCCTATTTCCCTTGCAATTCTAACAGTTGCTTCAGTCATTTCATTTATGACTTTTTCCGTAGACTTGTATGCCGGGAACACGCAGGCTGAGTCTCCCGAATGGATCCCTGCCGCTTCTATGTGCTGCATTATGCCGGCGATATATACGTTTCTGCCGTCGCATATAGCATCTATGTCATATTCAAATGCATCTTCGAGAAACTGATCCACAAGTATCGGCCTGCTCTCTGAAACCTCTATTCCTCTCTGGAGATAAAGGTCAAGCTCCTCTTTGTTGTAGGCTATGAACATGCTTTTTCCGCCCAGAACGAAAGATGGACGGAGGAGTACAGGGTATCCCATTTCTTCCGCGCATTTTTCAATCTGGTCGAAGCTTGTCGCTGTCCTGTTGTCAGGCTGCCTTAAGGATAGTTTATTCATCAGGTCGGCAAAGAGCCCCCTGTCTTCAGCTGTATTTATTGCATCAACAGAGGTCCCCACAATATTAACACCCCAATCTGCAAGTTCTTCTGCCATGTTTAGGGGTGTCTGTCCCCCCAGCTGTACAATGACATCTTTTACACCCTCTTTCCTGATAATGTTTTTAACATCCTCAGTTACAAGGGGTTCTATGTAGAGCCTGTCCGATACATTGAAGTCTGTTGATACTGTTTCAGGGTTTGAGTTGACCATGATGGATTTAACACCTTCATTCCTGTATGCGATTGAAGCCAGTGTACAGCCTGTATCAAACTCGAGTCCCTGTCCTATCCTGTTCGGGCCTGATGCAAGAATTATTACTGCATCTCCTTCAGTTTTTCCCCCCTCATCAATCTCTCCGAAGGTTGAATAGAAGTATGGAGTGTCTGCCTTAAACTCGCCTGCGCATGTATCAACAAAGTGGTAGGAGGGATTTATATCCATCTCTTCTCTTATCTTTTCTATTTCAGATGCAGTTTTGCTTGTTATTGCCGCAATCCTCTTATCGGAAAATCCGCTCTGCTTTGCATCCATGAGGAGTTTTTTGGAAAGTTCTCTTGTCTTTAGTTTTTGTTTCAATTCTTGCAATTGATGCCATGTTGTAGAGAAACCACTTGTCATACTTTGTTTTCTCATAAAGCATGTCTATGGCGCCGTATCCCTCCCTGAGGAGTACTGTATAGATTGCATATATTCTTAAAGGATGAAGTGTGGTGAGCATAGGCTCGAGTTCTTCATCTGTTGGTTCGCCGGGAAGGGAAGTCAGTCCCTCTTTTCCTATTTCAACAGATCTTATTGCCTTGTTAAGCGCCTCGTTGAATGTTCTTCCAAGAGCGAGAGCCTCCCCGACAGATTTCATCTGTGTGCCGAGAGTCTCGTAGCTTGTCGGGAATTTTTCAAGTTCGAAGCGTGGTATTTTAACAGCCACATAGTCAAGTGCCGGTTCAAACGCGGAAACTGTCTCTCCTGTAATCTCGTTTGTAATCTCATCGAGTGTGTAACCTACAGCAAGCCGTGCAGAACAGCGGGCAATAGGAAATCCTGTTGCCTTGCTTGCAAGGGCAGAGGAGCGAGAAACCCTTGGATTCATCTCGATTACAATCATTCTTCCTGTATCAGGTTTTACCGCAAACTGTACATTTGATCCTCCGCAGTCAATCCCGATTGCCCTCAGGATGTCAAGGGAAGCTGTTCTCATCTTCTGGTATTCCCTGTCTGAGAGACTCTGTATAGGTGCAACTGTTATACTGTCACCTGTATGAACACCCATCGGATCGACATTTTCGATTGAACAGACAATAACTGCATTGTCGGCAGGGTCCCTGATAACCTCCATTTCGAACTCTTTCCACCCTATAAGGGATTCTTCAATGAGAGCTTCGTGTACAGGACTTTCAGAGAGAGCTTTTTCTATCTGATCATTAAACTCAGCCTCTGTATAGGCAATGCTGCCTCCCTTTCCGCCGAGTGTGTAACTGGGCCTGATTACGAGGGGAAGTCCAACTTCCTTTTTAAGTTCAATAGCATCTTTAACACATTTTGCAACAACAGATCTCGGAACATCGAGTCCGATTTCCTTGATAACATCTTTGAACTTGCCCCTGTCCTCTGCAAGCCTGATTGCTTCTATGCTTGCCCCGATAACTTCAACATTGTATTTATCAAGAATCCCTGCATCATAAAGGTCGAGTGAAAGATTAAGCCCTGTCTGCCCCCCGATTGTGGGGAGGATAGCATCAGGCCTTTCCCTGCTTATTATCTCTTCAAGGTAGGGTACTGAGAGGGGTTCCATATAGATCCTGTCTGCAATTCCCGGTGTTGTCATTACAGTCGCGGGATTCGGGTTTACAAGTATTACCTCGTAGCCGTCCTCCTTGAGCGCTTTTACAGCCTGTGTTCCCGAGTAATCAAACTCGCAGGCCTGTCCTATAACTATCGGTCCAGAACCGATTATAAGTATTTTATGTATATCTTTTCGTGCCGGCACTTTATTCTCCTTTTCTTCTCTCTGCTGTGTATTCATATTAAGCAGAAGGGCCCTTTTTGGTTATATCTTCCGTTCAAGGGGGTTTGTCTGCACTTTGCTTTTATTACTCCCGGAATTTCTATTCCCGGAATAACCCGTGTTTCAGTTAAGAGATCCCCTTTTGAAGCATATTCAACAAAATCATCAAAGATCCATGATGAATCAACCGGACCCGGAGCAGCCTCGGGATGAAACTGTGCAGTAAGGATATTTAAATCGTCACAGACAAATCCCTTCCTGGCTCTTGTCATTCGCATTTATGAATCTTGCTTCAACATTTGAAGGAAGAGTTTCTGTATCAACTGCAAACCCGTGGTTCTGGGAAGTTACAAATACCCTTCCTGTCCTGATATCTCTTACAGGGTGGTTGAGGCCGTGATGGCCGAATTTCATCTTGTAGGTTTTTCCTCCCAGTGCCTGGCTTATAAGCTGGTGTCCAAGACATATTCCGAAAAGAGGTTTTTTACCTATCAGGTTTTTTATCATCTCTATCTGTTTTCCGAGTACGGCAGGGTCTCCCGGTCCATTTGAAATCAGGATACCGTCCGGGTTTCCCTTCAGTATTTCATCTGCAGCTGCTGTATCGGGGAATAATGATACTCTGCATCCCCTTTCTGTAAACTCTCTTATTATGTTTGCCTTGATACCGCAGTCCACGACTGCCATGTGTACCTTGCCATTCGGATTTATGACTTCCCTGCTTTCTGTTCCAACCTCTTTTATCAGGTTCTGACCTTCCATTGCAGGAATTGTTGAAATAAACCTTTTTACAGAAGCTATATCCTCTTCTGTTAGTACAGTGTTTCTGCTGTCGGAAGGGCGAACTATAAGGCCGTTTGGGCTTCCATTATCTCTTATGTGGAGTGTTAGTCTTCTTGTATCTATTCCGGTGATACCGGGGGTATCGTTGTCTCTCATGAATCTGTCGAGAGTCATTCTTCCTTCGGGTACAGGACCTCTGTAAAGCTTTTTGACAACAAGGCCTGCCAGTTTTATACCCGGAAGTCTTCTTCCGTTTTCCGGACCTATTTCGCTCCACTCGTTGTCATCCCCGTAGTTTCCCGCGTGAGGATAGGTCATGGTAACTATCTGACCGGTGTAGGAAGGATCTGTCAGTATTTCGTGATAACCTGACATTCCTGTGTTGAATACTACTTCCCCTGAACCCTTTTTTGTGATTTCAAATTTTTCAAGTTCATGTGTTCTGGGAGGAAGTGCTCCGAAAGAATAGCCGGGGAAGATATTCCCGTCGGCAAGGACTAGATAACAATGTTCCTGCATACTCCACCATTTTTTTATTCGCAAGGCGGGTTCAAGATACTGGAATAATTGTCCAGTACAAGTATTCCGCAGCCTGCTTTATAATTTTATATTTCATTGTACGGATCAGTTGTCTTGAACCTGCCATACAATCCATTCCCTTATATAACAATCCCCGGCGTAACCGGGGTTTTTAAATTTTACGAGATCCTGGGAATTATCCCTTCAAAAACATTTTATCAAGTGCTTCCTGATATAATCTTGCCTGTCTTCCTGTTCAGTAAACAGGTGTATCTTCAACTCAGAATAATTCTTAATGCACAAACTATAGCATACTGCAGATTACGTCAATATTCAGAAGCAATTCCAATGACATCTTTTAGTGATTTATACCCTTTTTTTTGCATAAATATGCAAATATCTTCTAAAATACTGTATAAAGATTCAGGATTTCTGAATATTGAAGTGCCTATCTGGAAGGCTGAGCAACCTGCCATCATAAACTGAAGTGCAGTTTCCGCACAGTCGATACCTCCGCATCCCACGAGAGGAACAGAGGGAGCGCCCTGTGTATCATATAGGCAATTCTGAGTGCCGCGGGATACATTGCAGGCCTGACATTCCTCCGAAGATATTGCCAGCACCGGTTTGCCCTTATCAATGTCTATTTTCATTCCAGGGACAGTATTTACAGCTGTAAGAATATCAGCACCTGAATCGACACAGGCACGTGCAACATCCACAGGAGAACCTGCCGCAGGGCTGATCTTCGCCAGAAGGGGGAGTCTTGCTGTTCTTTCTTACAGCTGAAATAACTTCTGCAGCTGAAGAGGGATCAGATCCGAAATGCATTCCCCCTTTGAAACATTTGGGCATGATATGTTTATTTCAACAGCATCAATACTTCCGGCTTTTTCAACCCGTTCTGCAAGAAGCTCAAATTCTATGAGTGAGCTTCCGGCAATGCTTGCAATGCATACTGCCTTGCTGTGTTTTTCCTGAATACAGGCATTTTTTCTGAAAGGAATTTATCTATTCGACATTTGCAAGCCCTATTGAATTTATCATCCCGCTTTCAACTTCGCAGCATCGGGCGGGGGATTTCCCTCTTTCGGTTTTTCAGATACTGATTTCAGAATTACTGCTCCCCAGTCTTCCGAGGGGCAGAAGTCATCATATTCAGTCCCGTATCCGTATGTTCCGCTTGCCGAGATTGCAGGGTTTTTAAGATCAAGCCCTGCTATAGAGGTGTTCAGTATGCTTTTGTCTATGCTGTTGTCTTTCTTAATCATTGTTTAATTCTATCTCCGGATTATTCATTATCTGGGTTATCCGCGTTAATAATTCCGTCATGTTAAAAGAGTCGGAATTATATCCTGGATTGGTTATTCCTGCTGATGATTTATAAATGCTGCAGCTGGAATGTTTTTTCTGCCCCTGGCGGCAATTCTGCTGTCTTAAAGGACAACCCTCTCCGCATCAAAAACAGGGCCGTCCCTCGCAGGCTTTTTCATAGCCCCCTTCTGTAAGCTTTACTGCGCATCCTGCGCATGCACCTGCCCCGCATGCCATAAATTCCTCTAGAGACAGATATGTTTTTATCTTGTGCCGCGCAGCTATTGCCTTGACAGCCTTCATCATCCCGTGAGGACCGCAGGAAGCAATCGCATCAGGTTTGTCTTTTTCAAGCCATTTTTCAAGGACAACAGCAGCATTTCCGCTTTCCCCTTTTGACCCGTCATCCGTTGCAAACTCGATATTCAGGGGATGGGAATATTCATCAGGAAGGGCATCTTTAGTCTGTCCTGCCCACATCAGGCGGTCACTATCATTTCCTTCTGATTTTCTTATGCTGCTCAGAAACAGGACTGATGCAATTTCCAGTGCCTCCCCCTATCATCCACATACTGCCTTTTATTTCAGGGTATATGTTTCCAAGCGGGCCTATGATATCCAGTTCTGTCCCTTCGTCCAGTTCTGAAAGTGCATCTGTCACTTTCCCTATTCCCCCTTATGACAAGAACAATGTAATCACTTCCTTTTCCTGCCAGGGAAAAGGGGCGTCTCAGATATCTGCCTGATTCTGCCGTAGGGGAAGTATTGTTACGAAATTTCCCGGCTGCGCAAGGGATGCAATCTTCGGGAGCCTTATTTTAAAGTTCGAATAGATTTTCTGCAATCTTTCTGTTGGATATGATTTTTCCGGTTTCTCTGATTTTTCATTTGAAACTGATTATAGTTTAATACACTGCCTGATTCAATATTGTAAAAATTATTTCTTTACATCATCAGGAAATTACTGCTGCTGTTTGTAAATATGATAATTCTTGACACAGAAACTGCTTTTGGAATTCTGGTGATAAAGATATGACAGTTGAATATCTGAAAACTGAAACTCGATGTTCTGCCTAAGTAATGGAATTCTCAAGCTTTTTAAGCTGTTCAAGCGTAGTCCGGGTAAGGCGGCTAAGGAGTTCCTCCCTTATCTGCATGCTGGTTTCATTTTTCGCTTTGTTCTCACATTTTTGTCGTTTTTGCTCACCTTCCTGTTGCGGTAATAAAGATCCATATCGACAAACCTTTTTCCCGATTCATTGTATTCAAGTCCCATCAGGATCCGTTTGATTTTTTCAGGTTTTTCGAGTGAGAACAGCCTGACCTGATAGGCAAGTACAGACATCAGGACCATTGCATGGTCTCTTGTCCATGTCTCTCCAAGTATCATTCCAACATCAAGGTCAGAAAAAACTGTAAAAAGCCTTTCATAGTGTGTTTCATAATGATCTGCTGAATCATAAATATTGATTCTCATCTCATACCACTGCCTTTCATCGAGTGACTGGGTTAAAAGCCTTGCTCCCTGTTTTCTTAAGTCCCTGTAAAGTGAAAGATTGTCCTTCCTTATAAGCATTGGAGTGCAGATAATATCAGCTGATGTCAGTGTTTTTGACAGCGGGGTATTTGTCAGTAATACTATAGTATCATCTGCTTCCCCCTCATAGACTGCCTGTTCTATATTTTTCATGTATTCGGCACTGTATTTTTCCGAAAACATTTTCTCAATATCACTTCCGTCTCCGATAACCCTTACAAGGATAATACCGGAACCGAGCTGAGCAGTTTCTATCATTTCATGAACTTCAGGAAGCAAACAGCTCTGACAGGATCTGGGAAGATTCAACCGGTATCCTTACTATTTTTTCCGCATCCTCTATTCTGGTTTTTTCAAGACCTGTCGGAGTAAGGAACAGCAGTGTCTGGAATTCATCCACCTCTTTCCAACCCTCCTCGAAAGTCACTATCTTACCGCTGCATTTTTCAACCAGATATTCAGCAAGAGGATTGATCCTGTCTGACCTGATAAAGACATTACGGGCAGTTCTCCGGATAAACAGCATAAAATAGTTCTCCTTATATAAGCAGGTTTTATAAGCCTATTTTAGGCGTCATAAGCCGGGCACTCTCTGTTCCCGGCGGGTATTTAATCTTGATAATCTTTCTGTTTTTCAGTGAAATAATATTTATAAAGGGGATTCCGTTCAAAAGGACTGTATCTTCATATTTTTTTTCTATTTCAGGCAGATTGTCTCCAAATAGATAGAAGTCTGCATCAACAGCCTGATCACTGTATTGATGGGAGAAGCAGAATGAAATATTCTTAAGCTGTATCCTGCTCATTTCAGGCAGAATTATGCTTCTTCGTGAAAATTCATCTATTGTTTCCCTGTTGTCATGGTTCCCCGGAACAAGGCAAATTTCTTTTACAGGGAGTTTTTCAATTTTGTTCAGAATTTTCCTTATCTTTGCTGAATATTCGTTCAACTGCCCGGGCCTGAATTCCAGTTTTATATCATCAATCATGTCTCCTGTGTGGATAAGGGCTTCCGGTTCAAGCTTTTTTACAAGCCTGAATATAAAAGGATAGATAAAACCGGGTGTATCGCTTATATGGATAAGGATAGGTTTCTCCAGCTTTCTCAGCTGAGGTGTAATATAGGGTATATTGAAAAGGCTTAAAATCCCGGTCAATAGTGAGTTTCTGAAACTTCCCATAACAAAAATGTTAGGAGAAATATATAGCGTAGTCAACTGTATGAACTTAAAAAGTGTAAAACAATATGATAATTATCACCCTGTTGAATAATAAAAGCCTTCTGGCAGCAGAGGGGAATGTTTACAGGAAAAATTACTGGATTTTTTCCAGTATACCCCTTATTCTTCTTAAAATCTGAACTGATGGAGTATATGATGATTGCAGACAGAATCAGCGGAATGGGAACAACAATATTTGCAGTAATAAACAGCCTTGCAGCAGAATATAACGCTGTAAACTTAAGCCAGGGGGCGCCTGATTTTGATACAGAAAAATGGGTTCTTGATATAGTGAAGAAATCATTTGACAGGGGAAGAAACCAGTATGCACCTCTTCCCGGAGTTCCCGAGCTCAGATCTGCAATTTCTGACCTCTATGAGTCGGAATATTCTCTTTCCTATAATCCTGATACTGAAATATCAGTTACCACAGGCGCCACAGAGGCTATTTATTCAACTGTAACCGGCTTTATAAATCCGGGTGATGAGGTTATTGTCTTTGAACCTTTCTATGATTCATACATAAGTTCTGTAAAGATGGCAGGAGGCATTGTAAGGCCTGTAACACTGAAGTTTCCCGATTTCAGCTTTGAAAGTTCAGATATTGAAAAGAATATTTCTCACAAAACAAAGATGATTATTATCAACAATCCCCACAATCCCGCAGGACGTGTATTCAGGAAGGAGGAACTCAAGATTATTGCCGGGATTGCTGAAAAGCATGATCTGATTATCCTGAGCGATGAAGTATACGAGTTTCTTGTGTACGGGGAGAATAGGCATATACCGTTTGCATTTCTTGAAGGGATGAAGGACAGAACTGTAACTGTATCATCAACCGGCAAGACCCTGAGCTGTACAGGCTGGAAAATAGGCTATGCATCAGCTCCTGAGCATCTTACAAGGGGGATACGGGGAGTAAGGCAGTGGACAAGTTTTTCTGTCAACACACCTCTTCAGCTTGCAATGGCTGAAATTCTCCCCAATATGAAAAGCCATGTGGATGATTTCAGGGACAGGATGGACAGGCACCGAAAACACCTTACAGATGAGGCTTTAAAATGCGGTTTCAGACCAGCCCCTGCCGAGGGGGGGTATTTTTTCCTTGCTGAATTTAATGGGATTTCAGATCTTCCCGGGTTTGATTTTGTCAAATGGCTTATAATGGAAAAACAGGTTGCCCTTATTCCTGTTGAAGGATTTTACTCATCAAACAGGGACGAGGGGAGAAAACTTGTGCGGTTTAACTTCGCAAAATCACTTCCTGTAATTGAACAGGCTATTGAAAACCTTGCAGGAAGATAAATTCTATATACATGTGAATTGTGATATTTCCAATCCCATTGCAGTCTGTAAAATTATATGAAACTGTTTAAAACAGTTTTGTAAATTGATTTAACACTTGTGTAAATCAAATTTACAAATTCACCTCAACGGAACTCCGTATAACTTGTTGTTATGCGTTTCATGAGAAAAAATCATTGTACATTTTCAAAAAAGGGTTTTTGGTTATAATATTCACCAATCAGGCCGTTGTATTAAAAATTATTATGATAATTATAATATAATATTGGGTAAAATGGATTTAAAACTGTTTTTCTCAATTCATCTGCTCTGTTTCTTCACGTAATAATCAAAAAAACATGCTTTATCCGATTATCAGTTATCAATACCCAGAGTTATAGATTGCTAAAATTTAATTCCTTTAATTAACTTTATTGACACGTTTTCTGTTTGGGAGCATAGTTATAAAAAACAACGGCGAGAAGTATTTATGCAGAAAACAGTTCTAAGTGAAATTTTAAAATCAGAAAAAGAGGCAGAAGCAATAATTCAGGAAGCAAGAGATAAAGCTGCTGAAATTGTATCAAAAGCTGATGCTGAATATAACAATTCTGTTTCAAAAGCCAGAGAGGAAAACCAGAAGAAAATTCAGGAAGAGATTCAGAATGCCCAGAAAAAAGCTGAAGAAGCTTTTAAGGATGCAGTCAAAGAGGCTGAAAAAGAAAACAGTGAATTTTTTGCTGAGAGTGAGGGGCGTACCGAAGCTGTAGCTGAAAAAATAGCAGAAACACTTCTGAAACCTGAATATGAAAAATAACAGCAAAAGGACTTTGAAATGGGGCAGGGTAGGTTAAAAAAATACGCATTTATCAATGCAAAGCTGAGAGCCAGAATCAGCAATATTCTTTCAGATGAAGTTCTTGATCAGATGATAAAGGCACGGTCGCTGCCTGAAGCAATAAGGGTGCTTCATGACACCCCTTTTCAGATCATAGAAGAGGTTTACAGCAGAACAGGTGACCTTAAACTTGCGGAACTTGAACTTTACCGGAAAGAAATATCACTTTACCATGAGCTTGAAAGATATGTCAGGGATGATGTCCTTGATTTTGTAAAAGCTCTTACAAGAAAATATGAGGTTGAAAACCTCAAGGCAGCGCTGAGGCTCTGGTTTGACAGGGCAGTGCGAAAAAGAAATATTGATGACTATACAGGTTATCTTTTCAGGGAAACAATCCATTACAATCTTCATGTCGATGAAATCATAAATGTAGAAACAATTGAAGGGGTTATCGAGATCCTTTCAGGCACACCTTATGCACAGATCATAAAAGACAATTCTGCAGAGCTTGAAATTACAAAGACACTTTTTTCGATAGAAACAGCACTCGACAGATATTTCTACAAACATTTAAATGAAAAAGCCAAAAAACTTGAAAAACCAGACCTCGATATAACAAAGAGGATGATAGGTGTGGAAATTGATATGGAAAACATATCATGGCTTATCAGGTTCAGGGATTTCTACAAGATGACTATGGCTGATGCGCTCAAAAACATGATCCCTTCCGGTCATCACCTGGATCAGAAAGCTCTTGAAGATGCTTTTTCAACAGGAGATTCTGCAGATATTATCAAGAATCTTATAAGTAAAAAGTATTCAAACCTTTCTTCAATGCTTGGTATGCAGAGTTCTGATAACCAGGGAAAACTTGTACTTGTAAGCAGACTCCTTGACCAGATTATTCTGTATGAGGTCAAGAAGGTAAAAGGCGGCTACCCGTTTAACATTGGTATTGTTCTTGCTTATTTTGTTCTCAAGAAGAATGAGATGAGAAAGGTTATGACCATACTAAATGCTAAATATTATAATATAAAACAGGATAGAATTAAGAGTGTAATATGATGATGTTTACCACAAAAATGTGCCAGCTTGCAGCAATTGTTCTTGACCAGGATGCAGATAATGTAACCAAGGAACTGCTGAAGCAGGGTGTTCTTCATTTTGTTAAAGTTACAGAAGTAGAAGAGGATGCTAAAAGCATGATAACTTCTGTTTCTCCCAGAGTTTCACAGAGTAAAATACAGGATACCAGAAAGAGAATTGAGACTTTTTTCAACCTGATTGACTACAGCCCTGTTGATATCAAGGAACTGGATATTTCAAAGCTCAATCCTGTAAATCTTGAGGACAGCAACGGAGAATTAGATATTGTTGCTTCCAAACTGCAGAAAATCAGGGATAAGCAGAAAGGAATTCAGAAGGAGATCCACAAGCTTGAAGAAATAGACAGACAGCTTAATCTTTTTTCCGATCTCGGTACTTCCCTTGAAGGCAGGGAGAAATATTCATTTCTTTCTATAATAACCGGTAAAATTGAAGCATTAAAAGAGGAAGAGCTTGTAAATGCATTTCAGACTCTCCCGTCAGTACAGATAAAACTTTCTGAAAGTTCAGGTTATTCCACTATTCTCCTCATTACAATGAAGAGAGATTTAGGAAGAGTTGAAAAAATCCTTGAAAAATTTGAATGGGATGAAGTTGAACTTCCGGATGATATAAACGGCCTCGGCAGTGATGCGAAGTCTGAAATTGCGGAAAGACTTAAATCACTGAAGGAAAAGCAGGATGAAATAAATAATTCTGCAAAAGAATTTGTCCTTGAAAAGAAAGAATATCTTGATGATATGTGGTCAAATTTGAGGATGAATGAGCTTTTCTACAGAATTCAGTCTTTCTACAGTAAAACATCCAGAACAATGCTGTTTTCAGGATGGCTTCCGGCTGCAAAAAGGGAGACGCTTGAGGAAAGTATCAGGGATATAACAGAAGGAAGGTGTTATCTTGAGTGGAGCGATCCGAAAGAGATAAAGAAGGAAAAGAAGAAAGAGCCTTCTGTGCCTGTAAAAATGAAGAACCCGGAATTTCTTTCCCCGTTTGAAATGCTTGTTAAAAACTATGCAATTCCTGAATACGGAACAGTTGATCCCACACCCATAGTAGCTGTTGCATATCTTATAATGTTCGGCCTTATGTTCGGCGATGTGGGACATGGATTTGTTATCGGAATTATCGGTATATTCGGAACTTTTATGCTTCGTAAAGAAGCAGGTACCGCTTTTCACAAACTTTTCCAGCTCATGATATGGTGCGGAGTCTCGGCAATGATAACAGGGGCTCTTTTCGGTTCCTATTTCGGCTATAAATGGTTTGCTCCCATATGGTTTGATTACCACGGAATTATCGCAGGTCATGCTGGACCCGGTCTTATAACAGATATCGGCGGTATTCTTCTTATAACTATTTATTTCGGTATTGCAGTTATCGGGCTTGGACTTGTTCTTAACTGGGTGAACTGTATTTCAAAGGGCAACTGGTTTAAGCTTTTCATGGACAAGGGGGGGCTCCTCGGAGGCTGGATGTATTTTGCAGGTACATATGTGGCATTTTTCTTTGCGCAGCACAACTACAAAGAGCTTCCTGAAAGCAATCTTCTTTTCTTCCTTGTCGGTCTTCCTGCACTTCTTTTTATGTTCAAGCCGCCGCTTGAGTTTTATCTGCATAACAGGATGCACCCGGAAAACAAGCAGAAGTTTACTGTTTTTTCAATTATGAACTTCGGAATGGAATGGCTTGTTGAGATGCTTGAAGTATTTTCAGGATATCTTGCAAACACTCTTTCATTCATGCGAGTTGCAGGGCTTGGTATTGCCCATGTAAGTCTTATGATCGCTTTTGATCAAATTGCAAAAATGGTTACACCGGACGGCGGAATCAATATCTGGTCAATTCTTGTACTATTTGCAGGTAATGTTCTGGTAATCGGACTGGAGGGCCTTAGTGCCGGTATTCAGTCTTTAAGATTAAATTATTATGAATTCTTTTCCAAATATTTCAGCGGTAACGGCAAGGCTTATGCTCCGATTTCCCTGAAAGGAAACAACTAAAAAAGGAAAAACAATTAAGGGAGGAGGTTTGGATTATGTTCAACCCAAAAAAAGACTTTAAAAGAAAGGTGAGTTTCAGTCTGGTACTTCTTTTTGCAGCACTTGCAATGTTTGCTGTTGGAAGCGTTACAGAGGCAGTGGCACAGGATCATGCAGCAGTGGCTAAAGCTGAGATGTCAGAACAGGAAGCAGGGGTCGCTAAATTCGGTCTTATTGCGGCAGCTATTGCTTTCGGTTTCGGAGCACTCGGAGCAGGTCTTGCAATTGGTAATGTAGGTTCTGCAGCTATGGGCGCTATTGCTGAAAAACCGGAACTTGCATCTCAGGCACTTATCTTTATTGCTCTTGCGGAAGGTCTTGTAGTATTCGGTTTTATTACTGCACTCATGATTCTCGGTAAAGTGTAAGGGAACGATGAAATATTTTGTTATCGGCGATGAAGACGCTGTACTTGGATTCGGTCTTGTCGGGGTTAGAGGCGTAAAAGCTGAAAACCCCCAGGAGGCTGAATCTGCCTTTAACACAGCTCTTGAAGACAGTGATGTCGGAATCGTTATTATAGAGGACCGAATTGCTGATATGATACGGCCCCTTGTCGACCGGTACATTTTCACGGAACAGTTTCCGCTGATTGTAGAAGTACCCGGCCGTGAGGGGAAAGACCCTTCAAGACCGGGAATACGGGCTATGGTTAATGAAGCCATAGGGATAAAACTTTAAAACTATCAGGAATAACAATATGAAAACGTCCAGTGAAGATAGAAGTGAATTGATAGCCGGTATTAAACGGGATGCAGAAGCGGAAGCAAAAAGAATAATTGAAGATGCTGAAAGAACTGCATCAGATAAAATGCAGGCTAAGGATATGCAGGTAAAGTCTATTGAGAGAGACACTGCAAAGAAAATTGATCATCAGATTAATATTATTGAGAAAAACAGTTTATCTTCTATCAAGGTTGAAAAAAAACGGATTGCTCTGCAGATAAGGGAAAAACTGATAAATACAGTTATCGATAAAGTCAGGGAAAAAATACGTGATAAGGCTGATGCAGACGAGTATAAAGATATCCTCAAAGGGTGGATTCTTGAAGCCGCTATCGGTCTTGGAGAAGAAGAAGTTGAAGTCAACGGCTCCAAGAGAGAGCTTGAAATCATGACAGACAGCTACATAAAGGATGTTGAGAAAGAATACCATGATCTGACAGGGGGAAAGATCTCTATCAAAAAATCTGATAAAAATCCTCTTTTTGCTCAGGGTATTGTTCTTACATCTTTAAATCATAAAACAGCATTCAACAATCAGGTACCTACCAGGCTGTTGAGGTATCAGTCTGATATGCGGAAAACTATTCACAGCGAATTTTTTGCATAATTTTTAAGTACTTGAAATAAAAAGGGCTTTTGTGTTTTCAGGTTCTGATCCTTTTTACCCGGATTTCCGATCCGGGATACAGAGGTCAGTCTTCCCCCCTCTTTTTGCATAAATGACGGAATTACGGGGTAAATAACTGCAGAAGTTTCTATAATATAGAGGTTCATAATGACAGAACGAATAATAGGACAGGTTAAAAGAGTTAACGGTCCTGTAATTGAAGCAATGGGTGTAACAGATGCAATGATGCTTGAGCTTGTCAGAGTTGCAGATGTGCGTCTTATTGGAGAGATTATTAAACTTGAAGGTGATAACGCTGTAATTCAGGTTTACGAAGATACAACCGGGATATGTCCCGGAGACAATATTTACGGATCAGGTATGCCTCTTTCCCTCGAACTTGGGCCGGGGCTTATCGGTACAATCTATGACGGTATCCAGAGACCGCTTGAAGATATCTATAAAATTTCAGGCCATTTCATCGGAAGAGGAATCCAGGTTTCTTCCATTGATAAGGAAAAGAAATGGCATTTTGTTCCCTGTGAAATAGCACCCGGAACAGCTGTAACACCTGGAGCGATACTGGGAACTGTGCAGGAATCTGAGAGAATCAACCATAAAATAATGGTTCCTCCCGGAGTGAACGGAACTGTAAAAGCAATATCAGCTGAAGGGGATTATACTGTTGAAGAAACTGTTGCTCTTCTTGAAACAGCAGACGGCGAGAAGACTCTTACAATGGTGCAGAAGTGGCCTATCAGGTCGCCCCGTCCTGTAAGCGAAAGGCTTCCCCTTGATATTCCTCTTATTACAGGTCAGAGAGTAATTGATACACTCTTTCCTATTGCAAAGGGCGGTACAGTTGCCATACCGGGCGGTTTCGGTACAGGTAAGACAATGACACAGCATGCTGTTGCCAAGTGGTGTGATGCTGATATTATTGTCTACATAGGATGCGGTGAACGTGGTAATGAGATGACAGACGTACTTACAGAGTTCCCCGAGCTTATAGACCCCAGGTCAGGCAAGTCACTGATGGAAAGAACAATTCTTATTGCAAATACATCAAATATGCCTGTATCAGCAAGGGAAGCAAGTATCTACACTGGTGTAACTCTTGCAGAGTACTACAGGGACATGGGATACCATGTTGCAGTAATGGCTGACTCCACTTCCAGATGGGCAGAGGCTTTGAGAGAGCTTTCAGGACGAATGGAAGAGATGCCGGCGGAAGAGGGATTCCCCGCATACCTGCCGACACGTGTTGCCGAGTTCTATGAAAGAGCAGGCTACATGAAGACTCTCAACAATAAAGACGGTTCTGTAACACTGATCGGTGCGGTTTCTCCTCCGGGAGGTGACTTTTCAGAGCCTGTAACACAGCATACAAAGAGGTTTGTAAGATGCTTCTGGGGTCTGGACAGGCAGCTTGCAAATGCAAGGCATTATCCTGCTATTTCATGGCTTGAATCATACAGTGAATATCTTCTCGATATTACACCATGGTGGGAACAGAATGCAGGGGCTACCTGGGCTGATGACAGAAGTGAAATAATGGAACTTCTCCAGAAAGAGGTGAGACTTCAGCAGGTTGTAAAACTTGTAGGACCTGATGCTCTTCCAGACAGCCAGAAATTTATAATTGAAGTATGTACACTCTTTAAAAATGCCTTTCTTCAGCAGAATGCTTTCGATGATATCGACAGGTATTCAACTGTAGAAAAACAGATGAAGATGATGCAGATTATACTGATCTACTGGCGAAGGGGATCAGATGCAATAAAGAGGGGTGTTACTCTTGTCAAACTTAAGAAGATGAGTGTTTACCAGGATATTATTAAGATGAAATTCAATGTGCCGAATGAAGATCTTAAAATGCTTGATAAGCTGGCTGTAAAGCTTGAAAGATCACTCGATAAACTGGAGTCAGTATATGCCTAGTATAGATATGCATGAAAAGCAGAAAAAGCTTAAATCAGGGCTTGAATATATCGGGGTTGACAGAATTGACGGACCTCTTGTTTTTGTAAAGAATACACATCCTGTGGGATACAGGGAACTTGTTGAGGTTGTAGATCCTGAAGGACATACAAGACTTGGTCTTGTTCTCGATACATCGGATGATGTTGTATGTGTCCAGGTTTTTGAAGGTACATCAGGCCTTACAATGCCGGATACTCATGTAAGGTTTAAGGGAGAACCTCTTAACCTTGGTGTAAGTGAAAAGATGCTCGGCCGTGTATTCAACGGACTTGGACAGCCTATCGACAACGGACCAGCGCCTGTTGCAGAGGCTGAGCTTGATGTAAACGGTATGGCTATAAACCCGACAGCCCGTGAATACCCGAGAGACTTCATACAGACAGGTTTTTCTGTAATAGACGGTATGAATACCCTTATCAGGGGGCAGAAGCTGCCTATTTTCTCAGGAAACGGTCTTCCCCACAATGAGCTTGCAGCCCAGATTGCAAGGCAGGCAAAGATCAAGGGGTCAAAGTCAAACTTTGCAGTTGTATTTGCTGCAATGGGTGTTAAGCATGATGTTGCAAGATACTTTGTAAGATCATTCGAGGAGACAGGGGTACTCGACAATGTAGCTCTTTTCCTGTCACTTGCAGATGACCCTTCAATTGAAAGAACTATTACTCCGCGAACAGCGCTCACTCTTGCCGAGCACCTGGCTTTCAACAAGGGAATGCATGTTCTTGTAATTATGACAGATATGGCAAACTACTGTGAGTCTCTTCGTGAGATCTCAACTATCAGGGGCGAGATACCATCAAGAAAGGGATATCCCGGTTATCTCTACTCAGACCTTGCAGAACTCTATGAGAGATCAGGTATGGTAAAAGGATTCACCGGTTCTATCACACAGCTTCCTATTCTTACAATGCCGAATGATGATATTTCTCATCCGATTCCTGACCTCACAGGTTATATTACGGAAGGTCAGATTGTATTTGAGAGAGAGATGAACAGCCGTGGTATTTATCCGCCGGTTGCAGGTCTTCCTTCACTTTCAAGGCTTATGAAAGACGGTATTGGAGATGGTATGACAAGAGATGATCATCCTCACCTTGCAAGTCAGCTGTTTGCCGCATATTCTTATGTTAAGGATGTAAGAAACCTGGCATCTGTAATCGGGGAAGAGGAGCTTACTCCTCTTGATCATCAGTATCTCGAATTCGGTGAAGCATTTGAAAGAAGATTTGTTTCACAGAAAATGGATGAAGACCGGACTATTGAAGAAACACTCAACATTGGTTGGGAATGCCTTTCAATGCTGCCAGAGGAAGAACTTCACAGAGTTACTGAAGAAGAAATTGAAAAATACTACGGAAGATAATGAGAAATAATGTTGCTCCTACAAAGACAAACCTGCTCTCACTCGGACAGGAGCTGAAGTTTGCAAAACTCGGTTATGAGCTTCTTGATCAGAAAAGAAATATTCTGATTATCGAACTCTTAAACCTTGTTGACCAGGCCTCTGATCATGAGGATAAGGTCAACAAGGCTCTTTCCGAGGCATACAGAACTCTTGAAGAGGCAGTTCTGCACATGGGGAAGCTCAAAGTAACCCAGGTGGCAAGCGCTATAAATATTGAGAGCCAGGTTAATATCTCCCAGCGTAAGGTAATGGGAGTGGGGCTCCCTGTGGTAGATACATCTTTTGAAGATTATCCCCCCTATTACAGCCCCATGGGTACAAGTTTCTGGATTGACAGCTCTCTCGAGGATTTTAAATCTGTACTCCAGGTAATGGGAAAACTCGCAGAGCTGAAGATTTCCATAATGCGGCTTGCACGGGAAGTTAAGAAAACTATCCGAAAGGTAAATGCTCTTGAAAAAATTGCTATACCTGAGCTTCAGGAGACTGTAAAATATATAGAGAACCGTCTTGAAGAAAATGAGAGGGACATGATTATCCTTCTTAAAATGGTCAAGACAAGGCTTGAAAAAAAGAAAGCTAAAATGAAACAAAAATGATTGCACGAATTTGAAAAATTCGGCATGCTACAGGAGATACTATGGATGGACCTGTAAATAAAATTATGGTATATGTTGATGGGTCAGAGCAGTCAATTACTGCAGCTCAGTATGCAGTTTGTCTTGCAAGATCAACAGGGGCTGAGCTTTATGCTCTTTACATTGTAAACACAAGAGCACTTTCAGACCTTGTAAATGCGAGAATATTCCTTCAGGCTGAACAGGAGGAATATCAGCACGATCTTGAATCTGACGCAGACAGATATCTTCAGCATGCAAAACAGATGGGACGAGACAAGGGAGTTGCTGTAAAAACTCTCAAGGCATCCGGTACTGTTAATGTTGAAATTAAAAATATGGTCAAGGAAAATGAAATTGATCTTCTTATCATAGGGGAGCTGTCAAAAATAAGAAGCCGGCGTGATGAGCTTTATAACGAGACAGAAAGGGCAATGAGAAGTGTTCCATGCTCTGTTCTTATGGTGAAAGATGAAGATTATGTCTGGGATGTTTATAACAAACTTACTTAAGAAGGATGGATAAATGGCTATTGTTGATTTAATCTCCAGTGATGTAATTAAAGTTCCAGTAAAATCTGTTACAAAGACAGAAATAATCAGGGAACTTGTTGATGTTCTGGATAAAGCCGGAAAAATTAAAGATAAAGACAGTGTTTATAATGCTGTCATTGCAAGAGAAAACATGGGAAGCACCGGACTTGAAAAAGGAATTGCAGTACCTCATGCTAAAACTGATAAGGTGAACAGCCTTACAATGGCAATAGGCATTGCTCCTGAAGGTGTTGATTTTGATTCACTTGACGGTGAGCCTTCAAAACTCTTTTTTCTCCTGCTTGCTCAGCCGGACCAGTCAGGTCCGCATATTGAAGCACTTGCTGAAATTGCACGAATAACAAGATCTGCAAGCTTCTGCAGATTATTGCTTGCTTCTGAAAGTGCTGACGAAGTTGTTGAGCTTTTTACAGAAGATTAAAAGACATTATTGTTAATTCATAATGAATACTGCAGCGATTCTGCTGTAATTGTTTATACCAATAGAAAAGCTGCATCATAGGTGCAGCTTTTTGTTTTATGTACAAGTGACGTTGCAAAATAACAATAATATACTGTAACTGTGTTTTTTATTTTATATGTTCGGATACTTTTCTGAAATGAAGCCCGTAAACAGCAAGAGTAATTGCAGTTGATATTTTAGCAGGATAATTTTTAAGAGTACTGCGGATCAGTTTCCAGAACTGTAATTTTCCTCTGTTCTGAAAAAGGCCCAGCATAATTACAGCTTTAAATGCAGTAAGCAGTTTTCTTTTCCTCTGCAAATTGAAATTAATTTCAGGTAATTTATATTCAGAGAGAAAAGTCATAACTCTTTCAAGATAATGTCTCGGTGAATATATCTTTTTTACCAGATTTTCATAGTTTTTAATAAGTTTGATTGGATTCATCTTTGTAATGAAGTTCAGACTGCCGTCAGTATTATTCCCTGTTGATCCTTTTAATATTCTGTTTTCTGCTTTAAGTCTTTTATATAATCTTGTACCGTACGGAGCATTCAACAGTCCTACCATTGCATTTACTATTCCGCTTTTCTGTATGAAATCGAACTGTCTGCTGAAA
>CAXXHA010000019.1:0-78819 GCA_963662265.2 Spirochaetia bacterium
CCTGTTTCAGACCACACAAGTGCTGCATTCTGCGCCTGGACATAAAGAGTATGGCTTCCGTCGCCCAGTGTTCCAGGAGTATAGCTCAGAGAAGTTGTTTCAGTCGCTCCTGATGTCAGGTTGCTGTCATCAAGCTTGTATCTGTAGTTAACTGCTCCGGATACTGAATCCCACTGCCATGTAGGTGTATTGTCGGCTGTGGATGTCGGGTACCCTGATATATAGACTGTAGGTGTTGATACAGTGCTGTCGATAACCGTAGTTTTGCTTCCGCTTGAAGAAACATTTCCAACAGAATCCTCTGATCTGACATACAGGGTATATGTGTCGTCCGGAAGCGCTGATGCTGGAGTATAATTTGTTGAATCGCCCAGATCTGTCCAGTTTGAATCATCATAACTGCGCCAGTATTTTACTGCATCCGGTACAGCTGCCCACTGCCAGGTTGGTGTTGTGTCATTTGTTATGGACTGGCCGGTCACAGTCGGGGAATCCGGAGGATTTTTATCAATATAGACATCTTTGCTTTTTTCGTCTGAGTTAATGAAATTGTCATTGTGAAAAATTACAGAGAAAGTGTAGTTTTCATCATTTCCTGAAGTGACAGAATGAGTATAGACAATCTGTGACTGGAAATCTCTACCGAGAATTCCGATAGTTGTCTTTGAAACGCTGTCGCTTTCAACATATACAGTCATTTTTGTCACATAGAGGTTATCCCGTGTAAAGTTCAGTGTAACAGTGTCTTCATTTGTCTCTGATACAGCGCTGATTGTTCCATCGGGTTTTGAAGTTGAGATACCTGTCGAAAATGTCCACCTGTATTCATCTGTAAGAGGATACCCGTCTGTGCTTTTCAGTCCTTTTTTTATTGTGACTGAATAATCTTTCTGCTGATCAAAGTTACTGTCAGGTGTGAATATTATTGTGTTTGTATGTGAATTATATTCAATAGTTCCGCTAATGACGCCGAATTCACCTGTTATGATAATATTTGAATTTGTTGCAGTAGATGAATCAAGTTGTTTATCAAATTTAATCTGTACAGTTGTATCCAGAAAAGCATCTTTTTCACCATACGGGGGAACTGTCGAGAGAACATCCAGAGCTCTGAAGACAGTGATGTCATTTTCTATCTTATCAAGTATCGGGTTGGGACAGCTCTGAAGAAGACCTGTCATTATAATAATTATAAATAAAAATATATATCTTTCTATTCTTCGTCCCATAATGTCTTCTCCTTATTGTCCCTTGAAGATGCTCTTCCAATAGCATCACTTTTTGATACAAGGTATGAGTATTCATCAGCCAGAGACGGATTAAGGTTTTCAACCTTTGCAAAAGCAGTCTGTACTGTATCGTATTTCTCGAGTTCATAACTGACCTTTGCAATCCCGAGCAGGGAGCTCAGGTTTTCAGGGTTTTTTGAATTTGCCCTCCTGTAATAATCAAGAGCCTCAGAATAGTTTTCCCTGAGGAATGAAATGTTTCCCATGTTGACAAGGGCTGGAAGGTACTCTGTCTTTGCAACAATCTTTCTGAACTCAGTTTCCGCCTTGTCAAAATAGCCGTATCTGGCATATAGAACTCCAAGACTGTTGATTTTTGAAGGGTAATTTCCACTTTCACTGATCTCCCTCTGAAGTTCAGCAATTCGAGGCTGGAGTTCTCGAAGTATTACTTTGTCAAGTTCTGAAATATATGAAGAGAGAATTGCATCATCATCCGGTATTCTTATGTTTGAAGCGGTTTTGGGACTTCCCACAGGTTCGTACGTCTTCCATGATTCATGAACAGGAAACAGGTTCGCCTGTCCCAGGCGGAAGTTTTCCCTCCACTCTTTTGCCCCCTCATCCCATGCCCTGGTAAATCCGTCCTGAATCATTGTGATTTCTACCGGAAGCCAGGTTTTACCGTTTTCAAAAATAAGGTTCCTTGTGTCTGAGAATATTTTTCCAGCCTCTTCCATTGTAATATCTAGGGAAAAAGCCATATAGATGTGTCCGGGAACTGTTATAAAGGCAGTTTCAATTCCTACAGATTCGAGGAGCGCGGAATACATTATTGAAAGATCGTCGCAGTCGCCTGCCTTGTAGTTCATTGTCTGAACCGGAAACTGTAGATAATCTATTGACAGACTGTCTCTGGAAAACTCTTCGTAAGGGGTCTGGGGATCTATGACATAATTTATGTTGTAATCCCTGAGACTCTGAAAAACTCCCATTGCAAGTCGGAAATTGTTGTTGATAGTCTTTGTACCCTTGCCTCTTATTGTTCCTGCTATATATTTTGCATACCTGAGTATCTCAGGGTCTTTTGCTGTGACAAACGAGGCAGCCTTCCTGTCATCATCCCATGTCATTGCATTCCTGTCATAGAACCTGACAGTTTCAGAAATTTCCCTTTCCCTGCCTTTACCCAGGTAACTGTAGGAACATTTGAATTTTGCAGGGAGTTTTGTGGCTTCTGTTATTTCAAGAAGCTTGTCATTGAAAAGACCGTATACAGGAACTATCTTCTCCTCTCCCGGTTTTATTTCCCTGATTGTTGCAAAAACCTTTGGACTGTCCATGTAGTTTTCAACAAACAGGCTTAACTCAATATCCTTGAGGCTGCTGTTTTCTGAATTCCTGATGCTTAAGTTTCCAAGAGGGTTATCGTCATAGTATTTATAGAATACCGGGAACACTGGCAGTATCTGGATACGCTCCATCTCAAGGCCTGAATCCCTGCCTGTTCCACCGAGCCTTATAAGTGTTCCTGCATTGACGCCGAAACCCCTGTAGAGGCTCAACCCTTCTGAAGTTGCCAGAAAATCCCTGTAGACAGCGCCCAGACCCATGCTTAAAGTGGGATTGAATATAAAGGAAAAAAGAGAATCAACAGAATAGAAAAGATCTGACCCGTTTTCCCCCTCATACATACCTGCATAGTAGCCGCCACCGGCTGAAAACCTTATGTTTATCAATTCAGCAGGCCTGAAAATATATCCGGCGTTAAGGCTGAATGCTGCAATAGACAGGTTTGTCTCCGCTATGGTGGGTATCATTAGATACCCGATGTTCCCCTTGAAAAAGATATTTGAAAGGTTTTGAGGCATGAATTCAGCGGCGAAACTACCGCCGTATCCGATTTCGAAATTTTCAGATGAATCGCCCAGTGGAAATGCAGCTTCAGGCATTGCAAGAAGTGATATTTTACTGCCGCCCTGGGGAAACACTGAAAAAACTGTTACTGCTGCAAAAAGCAGTATGATTAGTTTTTTCATTTTTCTCTCCAGAGATTGTTTGTAAGCAGTATTAAAATAGAGAATCTCTATTGTAAAGTATAATTCAGTGAAGTGTTATTTTCCACAGAAACAGACTTATTTGTCCGGTCAGTTTTCCGACCGGACAAATAAATTTCTGATATCCCTGATTATCAGAAAGAGAGAGGGAACCATAATCAGGGTTACAAGTGTGGCAAAGATGAGACCGTAGGAAAGCGCCATGACTACAGGAACGAGGCTCTGTACATCACCTCCTATGCCGTAAACAGATGGGAGAAGTCCCGCAACAGTTGTCAGTGTTGTGAGAATTATCGGCCTGAGTCTCTGTTTTGCACCTTCTGCAATATCATCTTTGAGCGAAGATGAATTGTTCTCCTTTACAAGCTTGTTGATAAAAGCAACCATGACAACACTGTCATTGACAACAACCCCGCTCAGACCGATTATTCCGACAAGCGCCATAAATGAAAGGGGAATGTTGTGAAAGTAGAATGCCAGAAGAACACCGATTATACTGAAAGGTATTGTAAATAAAACAATAAGAGGCTGTTCTGATTTTTTAAACAGTATTAAAAGAAGGAAGTAAATAAGAATAAGTGCAAGAACAAGTGAGTATTTAAGGTCTGAAAGAGATTCCTGTGTATCTTCAGCCTCCCCTTTTATAATAAGTTTTATGTTTTTATCTCTGCCTGGTATTGAATCGAAGTATTCTCTTACTCCGGCTGAAACTGTATTTGCTGTAGTTTTGTTTTTATCAACCCTTGATGTTATTGTTATTACACGGTTGCCGTTGAAATGATTGATTATTGCAGGACCGGTTCCTGTTTCAATAGATGCGACCTGATTCAGCCTGATAAGTCTTCCCTTTGCATTCGGTATAAGGAGGTTTTCAAGAAAAACAATATCTCTTGTATACTTGTCATCAATCATGACCCTGAAATCAATTTTTTCCTTCTCTGTCTGTATTGAAGTTGAGACAGTACCGTCATAGGCAGTTTTTACAGTCTGGGCAACAGATGCAACATTGAGATCAAGCTTTGCAAGAGCTTCATAGTCAAATACTATTTTAAGTTCATTTTTTCCCGGTTTCTGGTCATTATCAAGATCAACAACCCCTGGAAGCTCTTTCATGAATGTATTTATTTTTTCAAATACTTCAAATCTCTTATCAGCATCACCTCCGGTAAGTTTCATCTCCACCATTCCGCTTGAAGATGGACCAATTGTCATTTTTGAAAAAGTGATCTTTCTGAATTTCTTGACTGTATCTTTCTGATTTTTGAATTCATTTTTAACAGCATTGATAATCTGTTCCACAGACCTGTCTCTTTCTGTATTCGGTACAAGATAGACTGCTATTTGTGCCCAGTTTTCATGGTTTCCCTGTGAATTTATTCTTTTTACTGTATGGTGTCCGATGCTTGTTTTAAGTGCAAAAAGTTCATTCTTTTTAATTGCCTTATTGATGTAATCCTCAATCGGTTCAGCCATTATTGAAGTTTTCTCGAGAGAAGTACCTTCAGGCGCTTCCATATTAACCAGGAATGAATCTGAAGTATTATCCCACATCAGAACAAAATTCCTGATATTGTCTCTTGCAAGGAAAACAGAAAAACCAAGAAGAATAATGAATAAAGCGACAACCAGATAACGGAAACTGAAAAGCCTGAGAAGAAGTTTCTTGTATAGCTGTGCAAACTTTTCAAAACGATTCTTAATGGTTTTACTTTTTTTGTTTTTTATATGGGCAAGATGTCCGGGAAGAATAAAAACAGCTTCAAGAAATGAAAGTATAAGCGCTGCGGAAATTATGACAGGATATACTCTTATGAATTTACCCATTATCCCCCCAACATAAAGGAGAGGGAGAAAGGCAGCAATTGTTGTGAGTATGGTAACAAGAACAGGGGAAAGTACATCTTTAACACCTTTTACAGCAGCATCTGCCGGAGAAAGTCCCTGTTTTTTAAAAGTAAAGACTGTTTCTGATATTACAAT
Source organism: Spirochaetia bacterium (assembly GCA_963662265.2). Lineage (GTDB taxonomy): Bacteria > Spirochaetota > Spirochaetia > CADAEX01 > CADAEX01. The sequence goes on from CAXXHA010000019.1 coordinate 5,267, forward strand.
TCCATGGTCTACCAGCATACCGAGTACTGTTATAACTGCACCCAGTGTTATAAGGTTAAGGGAATAATCCATCAGATTGAAGAAAGTGAAAAGCATTAAAAGTGTTGTCGGTATACCGAATGCAGTCCAGAATGCTGTTTTTGTAATCAAGGAAAAACAGGAGAATAACAAAAACCAGAAGAAATCCTATTAATGCGTTTGATGCCACAACATTCAGAAGACTTCTGATTGAAAGAGACCTGTCATCGACAGGAGAAAGTTTTATGCCGTCAGGAACGCTTTTCAGTTCTTTCTGTATAAAAACATTGAGATTGTCTACTGTATCCACTATATCTGAATTTTCTTTTTTTACAATGCTGAACACTATGCCGGGTTTCTTGTTTACCCTCATCATAACAGCCTGTTTTTCAAAGCTGTCTTCAACTTTCGCTATATTATTTATTCTTAGTGCAGGTCTTTCAAAAGTGGAACGGATAATAACATTTTCAACATCCAGAGGGTTTTCAAATTCGCCGATTGTTACGATATTATGCTCTTTCTGAATAGACTGAAGCGAACCTCCTGTAATCCTTACATTTCTGTTCTGAATACTCCTTGTTATTTCGTTCAGAGATACATAGTTTGACTGGAGCTTATAGGGATTCACCTTAATCTTTATTTCCCTTTCCTTGTAGCCGGAAACTCTTATTTCTCCGACTCCCTTGATATTTTTAAGCTTTTTTTCAATATAATCTGAATAATCATAGAATTGATTTTCAGATATCTTTTTCAGCATCTTCATAGGTAAGTGAAAGTGAGTAAACTGCCATCCGTTTGGGATTTATATCTACAATTGTTATATCATCTACTTCAGTGGAAATTCCTTCTGTATCAGTGCCTATGTCCCTGTATATCTGATCTTTTACACTTTTCAAATCCTTCACATCAGGGTCAAGATAAACATATACAGTACCTCCGTTTTCAACAGACAGGGAAACTGTGTTTTTTATTCCCGGGAATTGTCGAGAGTTTATCCTCAATTGGAATTACAGCATTTATTTCCGAATCCCTGGGACTTGCACCGGGATATTTAATTTCTACAACCATTGTATTGATATCTGTAGGTGGAAATATTTCCTGATTCAGATTTCTGAAACTCAGGAAACCTGTTAATAGTATCAGCAAGAGGATGAATCCTGTAACAGCTTTGTTTTTTATAAAATAATCAACAATTTTTATCATTGCTGTATTCCTTCTGTTTTATTCTGTATCAGAGTATCTGAGAGTTCCTTCAGTCTTAGACAGATTTTTTTAAGATTAAGAAGCTGATCGTTCTTTTTAATTTTCTGCTGGGTTTCAAAATCAAGGCTCTGAATAATATAATTGAGTTCACCTCTTCCCTGGTTATAGTATTTTCTTTCTTCTTCTGTTTTTTCTGCAGCAATTTTAATCAGTTCATCCTGTGATGATATAAGTATTTTATTCTGATCAAGCTGTGCATAGAGGGATTCTGAAAGGGATTTGTATTCAGATACAAGAGATAATCTTTTATCTTCTGTGTTTCTGATCCGGGATTCTGCCTCAGATATGAGGTTGTTGTATTTCTCATTATTCAGCGGACCTGAATATGTAAGACTTATACCTGCATCAGGATATACAGAAGATAAAGAACCGCTTAAATCATCTTCCCTGCTTGATATTCCCATGCTTACATTAAGATCTAAATAAGGATCTTTGGATAAATTCAAACGGTTTACAGTTTTTGAATATTTTTCTTTTTCAATAGAATTTATCATGAAAATGCGGTTGTCTGAAATATCTGATAATTCAATTCCCTCAGAGTCTACGCTGCTTATTTTATAAAAATCATATTCAGGATTGTCATCTGAAATATCTATACCAAGTTCTTCCCTGAGACTTATTTCAAGAAGTTCAAGTCTGTTTTCATATTGAAGCTGAAGCTGCCTGCTGTTCAGGACCGACTCCCTTCCCCTTAGAATATCAATTTCATCCACAAGATTGTTTCTGAATCGTGAATTAATCTGTTCAAGAAGTCTTTCCGCATAGTCTACTCTCAATTTCATGAGACGGATTGTCTCTTTGAGATAAACCCAGTCCAGGTATACATTCGAGAACTCCAGTATTATTTTCTCTGTCAGCTCTGTGTTGTTTAATACCAGCATCCTGTAATCATCGTTAAGTTCATCTTCAAGAAGTTTTAATTCTCTTAATCCCCTGTTTTTCAACAGTGACTGTTTGTAGAAGAGTGAGATTTTCTGTTTATAAAGTTCTTCACTCTGTTCCTGTGAAAGAGGATCATTGTAATCAGCTGTTGTTGTCCCGGTTATCCCGATTTCACCTCCGCTGTATCCTAGAGGAGTTTTAAGGCTTAATTCAGTTCCGTACTGTGTTGTTTCTGAACTCTTGTACTGGTAGGCTGAAGCTTCCCCGAAATAATTTACAAACGGTTTTACACTCAAAATCCATTTATCAAGGGAAAGAGCTGAATCAGATCTGATTCTGGATATTTCTTCGTTTGAAGAAAAAACCTTGAGTTGGGGATGGGTATCAAGTATTTTTTCAATAAATGAATCCATTGTAAGATTTTCCGCAGAAATAAAGGAAGCGGTAAAAAATATAAATAAAAACAGATTTATTTTTTTCATACAGTGCCTCTTAAAATAACAATATATAAAATATACTATATAAGCAGGAAAATACAAATATATTTAATAAAAAATTAAAAATGTGGTATATTTAATAATAATTCAGAACAAGGAGGAATAGAAGTTTTAGTTTAAACTTTTTAAAATTATGAGTGATTTTTCATATGAAGTCGTAAGACATATTGGAACGTTATCAGAAAACAATAAGGGATGGAAAAAAGAGCTTAATCTTGTCAGCTGGAATGGAAGAGCACCTAAATATGATATAAGGGACTGGGCTCCCGACAGGGAAACGATGGGAAAGGGAATAACACTGAATGAAGATGAGGTTAATAAATTAAAAGAATTACTGAAAGAATTCTCGTAATAAATTTAAAATAACGCATAAACAATAAAATCTATATTAGTTAAATCTTATTTAATATAAATCAGAAAGAAACAGAATTATCGACTGATACTGATTCAGACAGAATGAAAACTGAAAAAAGGGGCAATCTAATTAATTATTAGACAGCCCCTGTGTATTTTTGCAGGCAGAGCCTGCAAAATTGATATCAAATGATTTTAAATATTTAATAAATTATTCCCATTCAATAGTAGCTGGAGGCTTGCTGGAAATAACATAAACAACCCTGCCTACACCGGGAACTGATGTTGGTTATAAGGGATGATATTTCAAGAAGATCCTTCATAAGGAACGGATAAACATCAGCTGTCATTCCGTCTTTTGATGTAACTGCCCTCAGTGAAACAATCTGGCCGTATTTTCTTGCATCCCCTGCAACACCTACAGACCTGATTGGGAGAAGTACTGTAAATGCCTGCCAGATCTTATCGTAAAGATCTCTCTTTTTAAGTTCATCGATAAAAATATAATCGACTTCCCTTAAAAGATCGCATTTTTCCCTTGTAATATCTCCCAGGATTCTAACTGCCAGGCCAGGTCCAGGAAAAGGATGCCTGTAAATTATATTATCAGAGAGCCCTGTAACTTCACCGAGTTTTCTCACCTCATCCTTGTAAAGGCAGTCAAGAGGTTCAATAATTTCACCTTTGTTTCTCTTTTCCTCAACAAGAGGAGATTTTACATTGTGATGAGATTTTATAACATGAGCTTTCTTGCCAACCCCTTTTCCTGATTCAATAAGATCTGTATAAAGAGTCCCCTGGGCAAGCATTGCGTTTTCAGGGATATTGAGTTTCTTAACCTCTTCTGTCTGAACCTGGATAAAGAGGTCGCCGATAATCTTTCTCTTCTTTTCAGGATCATCTTCACCCTTGAGAGCTGTAAGGAATCTCTCTTCAGCGTTTATTATATGAAGATTTTCAGCACCGAGTTTTTTGAGATTAACTTCAACTTCTTCAGACTCATTCTTTCTCATCATACCTGTATCGATATACATGAGATGAATTTTTTCAGGGGGGAGAGCTTTCAGGAGAAGCCCTGCCACAACTGCGGAATCCACACCTCCCGATATGAGAAGAAGTACATCTCTGCCTGCTGCCTGTTCTACTATTCTCTTTTTTGTCTGCTCAAAATAAACATCCATATTCCATTTCTTTTCAGCGCCGCTTATACGTGATGCGAAATTTTCAAGAATTTTAACACCGTATTCACAGTGAGTAACTTCAGGATGAAACTGAATTCCGTAGATGTTTTTATCCTGGTTATATACAGCCGCAGTATGGTGTTCTGATTCAGCAATAATTTCAAAACCATCACCCGGTTTTTCTATACTGTCGCCGTGACTCATCCATGAAATGAAATTCTCAGGTACTTCATGAAAAAGATCTGATTTTTCCAGGTAGTTAACAGCAGATCTTCCGTATTCTTTCTTCTCAAGCGGTTTTACTGAACCGTTGAAATCAGTTGTAAGCCTCTGCAGTCCGAAACAGATCCCAAGAATCGGGAGTCCAGTCTTATAAACAGCTTTATCTACAACAGGGGCATCTTCATCATATACAGATTCAGGAGAGCCTGAAAGGATAATCCCTTTTACATCAGAAAGATCAAGATCTGATATGCTGACTTCACCGGGATATACTTCCGAGTAAATACCTATCTCACGTATTCTGCGTGAGATAAGCTGAGTAGTCTGGCTTCCGAAATCAAGAATTATTATTTTGTCCATACGTCCTTTCTTATCATTGTTTCTTCACGTCTGTATCCTACTGAAATGATTCCTACAGGAGTTTCTGTGTATTCTTCAATGAATTTTATATATTCTCTGGCATTTTCAGGAAGCTCTTCATATTTTTTTATATTTGTAAGTTCTGTCTTCCAGCCTTTGAATGTCCTGTATACAGGTTTTACTTTTTCAAGTTTAGATATTGATGAAGGAAAATCCTGAATTTTCTCACCTTCATATTCATAGGCAACACATGCCTTGATTTCATCCATGTCATCATAGATATCAAGGTGTGTGAGAACAAGAGAATCAAGAGAGTTTGTTCTGCATACATATTTAAGAGCAACAAGGTCAAGGTACCCGCATCTTCTCGGCCGTCCTGTTGTTACCCCGTATTCCCTTCCTGTCTCCCTGACTTTGTTTTCAAGTTCACCTTCAGTTTCAGGATCGAATTCTGTAGGGAAAGGTCCGTAGCCTACTCTTGTGTTGTACGCCTTGAATACACCGTGAATACCGTCAATATCTCTCGGTCCAACAGCGCCGCCTGAGCATGCTCCGTATGAAGATGATGCACCTGATGATACATACGGATATGTTCCGTTATCAATATCAAGGAGTGCGCCCTGGGCGCCTTCAAACATGATTTTCTGACCCTTGTATTTATTAACAAACACAGAAAGATCTATAACCATATCCTTGAGCATATCTTTATATTTATTTATAAAGAATTTTTCCTCTTCGTTGAGTGTAGAATAAACAGCTTCATCGAAAATATCTCCTGCTCTGACACCGTCCCTGTAGGATTTAAGTGCATAAGCGACACCAATTCCTCTTCCGGTTGTGCCGATAGGCTTTCTTTTCTGTTTATCCATTTCAATATCTTTCTGTTTATATGACGGAAATACAATATGTGCCCTGTCTGAAATAAAGAGTCTGCCTTCCCAGTCAACACCCTGCTCTTTGATTGTTTTAAGTTCGTTAAATAGAGATTCGAAATCAATTACCATTCCTGTTCCGAGAACAACTTTTTTATCGGAATATACAATGCCGGATGGAACAAGATGAAGTTTATATGTAATACCGTCATGTACAATAGTATGCCCGGCGTTTGCGCCGCCTGAAAATCTGACTACGAGATCTGCATCTTCAGCAAGAAAATCAACTATCTTGCCTTTTCCTTCATCGCCCCACTGAGCTCCAATAATGACTACATTCATTACTTTATCCTTTAATTAGTATAATTTGGTGCAGCCTGAGTAATGGATACATCATGTACATGACTTTCCTTTAATCCTGCAGGTGTTATCTTAACAAAATTTTTATATCGTCTCAATTCACTTATGTTCTTACAGCCGCAATATGCCATACCTTTTTTCAATCCTGTGACAAGCTGGTTGATAAAAGGCTTCATTTCACCCTTGTAAGGAACTCTTCCTTCGATTCCTTCCGGAACAGGATCTTCACCCTCTTTCATTCTGTACCTGTCGCCTGATCCGTCATTTATAGCGCCGATTGAACCCATTCCCCTATAAGATTTGAAAATACGGCCCTCATAGATGATTTCCCTTCCCGGGGATTCCTTAAGACCGGCAAAAAGGTTTCCTACCATGATTGTATGGGCTCCGGCTCCAATAGCTTTGACAATGTCACCTGAATATTTAATGCCGCCGTCTGCAATTACAGGTGTTTTTGTTTTTTCAGCTTCTTTTGCGCATTCATAGACTGCTGTAAACTGAGGAACACCGATACCTGCTACAATCCTTGTTGTACATATTGAACCGGGGCCTATTCCCACTTTAACAGCATCAGAACCAGCATCGATTAACCTTCTTGTCGCCTCAGCTGTTGATGCATTTCCCCCTACAACAGGAATATCATATTTTTTCTTGATATCCTTTATTGCCTCAATACAGCTTTTTGTATCACCGCTTGCTGTATCAAGGACTACAAAGTCTACCTTTTTTTCAAGAAGAAGAGGTATCCTTTTATCATAGTCCATAGGTGAAATTGCAGCACCTACTATGAGACGGCCGAATTCATCAAGTGCTGCATCAGGATGCATTTTCTTTTTATCCATGTCTCTGTATGTTACAAGCCCTTTTACATGACCTTTATCATCAATTATTGGGAGTTTCTCAATTTTGTATTTGTCGAATTTTTCAGCTGCGCTTTCAGGTGTGGGTATTCCTACCTCTGAAACTGGATTCTTTGTCATAATCTCTTTTACAAGAAGCTTGTCATTGGTAACAAAACGGAGATCCCTGGAAGTTATAATACCTGACAGGATGTTGTTGTCATTTATTACAGGTATACCGGTTGCGTTGTATGCTTCCATCTGCTGCTTAATTATTCCAATAGTTGTATTTTCATGCGCAGTCTGAGGCTCCTGTATGACCCAGTTGAGATATCTTTTAACCTTGGATACTTCATTTGCCTGCTGTTCAGGGGTGAAATTCCGGTGTATAACACCTGCTCCGCCTGAAAGAGCAATTGCTATTGCAAGTTCCGATCCTGTTACTGTATCCATAGCAGCAGATAAAATAGGTGTATTGAGATATATGTTGCCTACCAGTTTTGACCTGACATTGACATCTCCGGGAACCACTTCTGAATAAGTCGGTGTTAATAGAATATCATCGTAACTTAATCCTTCTTTGAGTTCCATTAGAGTTTCTCCTTAAGAATTTTCATTTCTTTTCTGTATTTTTCTGAAAGTGATTTTGCCTTTACAACTGCCTGACCTCTGTAGAGTTCCGGTGTTGAAAAGAATTTTTCAGGATCAATTGCAGCAGTTTTTTCAAGCTGTCTGGAAATAGTTGCCCAAACTTCCGGCTGATTTTTAAGTATTTCAACCATCCGTTTTCCTGTTTTTTCAGATTCAAGTGTAACTTTTCTTATGACTTCATGTGCATCAGGTTCTCCGCCGCATGAAAGAAGTATATATGCAGCTTCCGCAAGAACAAGGTCTCCTGTGAAGCTGAGGTTTTTCATCAGCATCTCATTATCAACATGAAGAGTTGAAAGAACCTTCTTAATTCTGTTTAACGCGGAACAGAAACCCGCAATATAGTCTGCCACAAAACGTGCTGAAGCAGAGTTTGAAAGGTCTCTCTGATGTTCTGAAATCTGATCCATGAAAAATGTATTTACCCTGGGGTAAAATGCTTTCCAGAGACTCTTTACATGCTCTGAGTTCCAGGGATTCCTCTTCTGCGGCATTGTTGATGAACCGACCTGTGTTGAGGTAAACATTTCCCTTAATTCTGATATTTCCGATCTCTGGAGATGCCTGAGGTCGTCTGCCAGATTTGCAATTATTCCGAAAGCTACATTGATTTCCAGCAGAAGCCTTAAGAGATATTCAGGTTCAACCATCTGTGTTGAATGTTCAGAAGGTTCAAGGTCAAGAAAGGAGAGAGTATCTTTTTCCATTTTTATAGGATCTTTTACAATAAGAGTTGTTGAGTTATATGCTCCTACTGCACCTGCAAGTTTCCCTTTAAGTTCCCTGTTAAGCTCGTTGATTCTGATTATACTCTTGCCGAGCCTTGAAACATATTCTGATACTGCAAAACCGAGAGTTATCGGGACTGCATGCTGCCCATGGGTTCTTCCGACCTGGGGAGTTTCAGCTTCATTGAATGCCAGATCTGCAAGCAGTTCTTCAATTTCAATAAGAAGCGGAAGAACTACATCATTAACAGAATCTCTCATCTTAAGTGATGTAGCTGTATCAAGGATATCAACAGATGTTGCTCCCAGATGTACAAAAGGCTTGAGTTCGTCTGAAAGATATTTTTTTATTACATTAACCAGAGCCCTGATATTATGCTGTGTTTTCTCTTCTTCAGCATATACCTCTTCAGGATCAATTTTTTCAATAAGAGAGTCAGCTTCCTGAAGGTATTTTTCAGGATTTTCCATATTAAGCTTTATATGTGTTTTTATGAGTGCTATTTCAGCTTTAACGCAATAGCTTATTGAAGCTTCTTCTGAAAGGTATTTTTCCAGTCTGTCAAAAAGTTCTCTGTTTGCCAGATAATATCTGTGGTCCAGAGGTGAAATGTTCTTAAAAATTGATTTTGTTTCCATAGTCCATAATTACAAAAAGTTCAGATTTTGTCAAAGGTTCTGAATAATATCTTTTATCAAAACTGCTTTTGGATTACAATAAATATGTGGAAAATAAGTATGAAAAGCTGTTCCGTCAGGCACTTCAAGCAGGGAGCGAACGGGATTACGGCAAAGCAGTCTTGCTGCTGAACAGAATCATTGTTGAAACTGATACTATACATGAAGCATTTCTTTACCTGGGCAGAAGTTATCATGCTCTCGGCAACTATGACAGTGCAATTAAAATGCTGAAAATATATATCGATTATGAGGATGATTCCCCTAAAGGATATTTTTTTATTGGAAGGACATATCTTGCTGTCGGTTTTCCAAGGAAATCAGCCAGGTACCTGATAAAGGCGCTTGAGTTGGCACCAGACAACACCGAGATCATGGGACTTCTAGGTATATCATTTCTTAAGATGAAAAAAATAGAATCAGCTGTTTCTGTACTTGAGAAGGCAATGGGAATTCAGCCTGATAACAGAAGCATACAGAATGCCTATCTGAACTCTGTTTATGCAAAGGGTGTAAAGGAATTCTATTACGGCGATATAGAATTAGCGAGACAGATTTTTGAATTTCTGAAAGATAACAACAGGTTATCTGATAATATAGACCTGCTTCTCGCTGTAATTGCAAGGGAAAACTGCAATTATGAAAAATCTCTTGATTTGTATAAAAGCGTTATAAAAAGAAATCCAGATGATGACATGCTGAAGGTCCAGATAATTCCACTCTTGATAAAGACAGGAAATCAGTCTGAAGCTGCAAGACTAATAGCTGAACTGACAGAGAAAAACATACCTCTGAATATAAATAACCTCAACAGCAGCGATATTAACAGAATACTTGCGATTGAATATTTCAACAAGAATAACTACAGGGAAGCTCTTCTATATGCTAAAAAAATCATACGTGAAAACTACTATGATAATGAAATGCATATGCTAATGGGGGAAATATTCAGGCAGACAGGGAGAAACGACAGGGCGGAAAACCATTTCAATCTTGTACTGAAGCGTGACAGTGACAAAAAGGAAGCAAGATACGGAAAAATAATGGTTTTCTGGACTGAAGAAAGGTTTGAAGATCTCTATGATGAAATTATCAAGCTTGAAAATAAATATCCTGAAGACGAAGTAGCATATTACTACAAACCGCTTGTCATGTGCAGGCTTGATTACCCGTCTGAAGAGACAATTCCGCTCATTGAAGAGGTGCTGAGGAAAAATAAAAGCGATCCATACCTGATAAATGCTGTCGGATATGAATATCTGAAAACCGGAGATGCCCGGACTGCAGAACAATGGTTTAAGAATTCCCTTAAAATATCGGATATGAAAGATTCGTATACCGGCCTTATCAAGTCTTATTATAAGCAGAATAAAAAATCAGGAATCAACTCTGTTTTCAGAAAATATCTTAAGGTCTATCCTGATGACAACAAAATGAGAAAATACTATATCAACAATCTGTACGAGCAGAAAAGTTATAAGACAGCAATACGAGAAATTGAAAAATATTCTGCATGTACCGAAAAAAGAGGCAGACTTGAAGTAATGCTTGCCAAATGCTACATAAAGACTGATAATCCTGAAAAAGCAATAGTGTTATACAGGAAAATACTTTCAGAAAACCCTGACAGCATAAATTATCTTATGGCTTATTCTTACTGCCTTGAAAAGCTTGACAGGATTGATGAAGCTATTAACCTGCTGGAAAAATCAATTAAATATTTTAAAAACAACAGAAGGATACTTCTGACAGCGGGAGTTTTATATTTCAGGCAGGCGAAATATGAAAAAGCAATGGACATATTCAGAAAAGTACTTGAAATCAGAAGCAGTGACTGGAGAGCATATTACAATATGTCGAAAATATATGAACTTCAGGGATTAAAAGTCATGGCTGATAAATTTATGAAACATTCACAGCGTTATAAAAAAATGCTTGATAAATAACAGTATTTGAAATAACTTTTTAGCAGGAGAAATGATAAGTTTTTATCAAAAGCAGCAGAGACTTTCCGGAAGGAAAGCGCTTGAACGCTTTATAGGAGGAAAATATGGCAGATCCAAAAGCTTTAGATCTTTTCCAGGCATATCACGAAGGTAAACTTCCTCAGGATGGAGGATATATTGTATCATCTTTTTTTAATGTAAACTCAACATATTCTATTTATGAAATTGTTGCATATGATAACGTAAAAAGCATATATGCCGGTGAAAACGGACTGACATTTCAGACTGACGGTCATAAGCTTTATGTTCTTGTTGAACCTACAAATTATGCCCATAAATATCAGGAACCATTTACACGCGGTAAAAAAGAACAGATTCCTCACAGGTTTTCTGAACTTGATATTATTACAGCAAAAAACCAGACAAAAGTCATGATCAGTAAAAAACCTGTAGTATCATATTCATCATTTACCATTCTTAAACCTACAGGTATTAATTTTTCACTGGTATTTTACAATCGGGAAGATGTACTGGAAACACTGGAATTCTTTTTTACACAGACTCTGAAGAAGGAAGCCGGGGTTCCGACTATAGATACAAAAAAATGCGCAAGAAGCGTAATAGCAGGGATTAAAAAATTCAAGATCTGGGATTAAAGATTTTCTTAAAAAAATAGAATGATATAAAAAAAAGCTGTCAGGTAAAACCGGACAGCTTTTTTTATGTTTAAATATTTTTGTTATACTATTTGGCAAGATCTTTCAGTTCAAGCTGGGCAACTGCTAGTGTTGCTATAGGAACTGAATAAGTTGAACAGGAGACATAATCGAGTCCCGCATTACGGCAGAATTCAATATTGACAGGAACTGCACCCTGTTCCCCGCAGAGTCCAAGCTTAATGTCCGGTCTTGTCATCTTTCCTCTTCGAACTGCAAAAGATACTAGTTCCTTGACACTGGGGTTTAATATTTCAAAGGGATTGGAAGGTATAATATCAAACTGGGTATAATCAGGCATGAAGTTGTTGAAATCATCCCTTGAAAGACCCAGAGTTGTCTGGGTAAGGTCATTGGTTCCGAAAGAGAAAAACTGTGCATACTGGGCAATCTCTCCTGCAGAAAGTGCTGCAGCAGGAAGTTCAATCATTGTACCGATTTTATATTCAAGCTGTCTGGCTTTTAATGTTTTTCTAAGTTCCTCTTCAGTGGTTTTTATACCGACAATAGCTGCACCTTCAATTTTTTTGCCGTAGATTAATGCTTTTACCTCTTCCTGGTTCATGACAATAGGAATCATTATTTCAGGATTTACCTTTACACCCTCTTTCTGAAGTGTGTAGGCAGCTTCAAAAATCGCATTAATCTGCATTGCATATATTTCAGGATAGGAAATAGCAATTCTGCATCCCCTGTGACCCAGCATCGGGTTGAATTCTGAGAGAGAATCACACATGGCAGCAACATCTTTCCTTGTGATCTTTTCAAAACCTTTCTGCTTTTTAAGATAAGAGATAAACTCATCCATCTCAGCAGTATTATGGGGGAGAAATTCATGAAGAGGAGCATCCATGAGCCTGATAGTAACCTCTTTTCCCTCCATGACTTTGAAAATCTTATAGAAATCTGTTTTCTGCATCTTCTGAATTTTAGAGAGAGTTTTCTTCCGTTTTTCAAAGTTGTCGGAAAGTATCATTTCACGGAAAACATTAATTCTTGAAGCATCGAAAAACATATGCTCTGTACGGCAGAGACCGATTCCTTCAGCCCCGAATTTCCTGGCAAGTGAAGCATCACGGGCGTTATCAGCATTTACCCTTACATGGAAATCTTTGCTGTATTTCTTTGAAATTGCAATGAGTTCACTTATACCGGAAGATTCATAATCAGGCTCAATAAGGTCTGCCTTTCCGATATATATTACAGGATCACCGTAGTTTGGAACATTGAGAGTGATGTAATCACCTTCATTAATCACAATATCGCCGATCTGTATTTTTTTACCCTTGTATTTTATATCATGGTTGACAAGTGAAACTTTACCGTACTGTCTTGCTACTACTGATGCATGTGCCGCATAACCGCCTTCAGAAGACAGAACACCTGTTGATACTTCTATAGCCTTAACATCTTCTGCAAAAGTTGCTTCCATGCAGAGAATCATTTTTGTATCAAGATCTTTCTGATGGGCTTCTTTCTGTGCATCCAGAAGTGCTTCTGTAGAAAAGAAAATCCTTCCTATTGCAGCCCCTGGAGCACCGGCAATACCGCCTGAAATTTTCTTCAGTTTTGTAACAGAACTTGTATTGATAATCGGATGGAGTATTTCATTGAGCTGTTCAGGTTTCAATGAGTTGATGACATATTTGTCATCTACTATTTTCCTGTTCATAAGGTCAAGAAGCGTGATAATTTCTGATTTGACACTCTTGTTTTGTACTTCCCTCTGGTCAACCATCCAGAGAGTCTTGTTTTCAATTGTAAATCTTATATGACGAATATTTTTAAAAGTATCTTCAATAGTTCTTGCGATTTTCTCAAGCTTTGTAAGATAGTTTTTCTCAATCTTATTGATATCCTTACCTTTTGTGCCTGTAAAATCAAAAGTATTCTGGAAATATTCTCCGGAAAGCTTCTTCTCGCCGCTAATGACATTCCTGGTGAAAAAGGAACCTGCAAATGATTTGTCGCCTGTATTTCCGTATACCATTGCCTGTACACCGATTGAAGTATCATCTTCATTCATATCATCAAGAGAAAGAAGACGGCTGACTCGGGTCAATGTGTAATCAAGCTGTTCATATGCATCTTCACAGAAACTTTCAGGTATAAACTGCTCAGCATCTGTAATCAGTTTTACCTTGTCAGCTTCCTTTATCTTTTTTCCCAGTTTCGTGTTTATATAATCTATTACAGTCTTTATTTTTGATGCTTTTTCATCATTTTCTTCAAGTACTGATATTTTTTCCTCAATAATGAGAATACCTTTCATCAAAAAAAACAGTTCATTGTAGGCAAAGTTTTCACCCACAAGTTTACTGAATCCTGAAAAAGTATTTTTAGTAAGACCGAAATTATGAAGAGCAGGATAACTGCTTGTAATAGTAAGATTCGGGCTTATAACAACTTTCAGAGTAAGAGGTTTTGTTTCCGCGTTAAATTTCTTACCCATTTTTGTTTCTATTTTTTCAATAAAAGGATTTATGAACTTTATTATTTTTCCTGAAGCAAGAGAAGATGCAACATCGCAGTCAATTGCAAAACCTGGGACAACGGGAAGTTTAAGACTAGCAAAGTTATTTGCTTCCCGGTTTCTGCCCCCTATTTTTTCAAGAATTGACGGATTTTTTATAAACTCATTTTCACTGAAATAGTGTATGTTTTTTTTCATTTTTAAAATTCCTCTTGATTAAAATAGTTTAAGTATTGCATTAACAGGGAATTTGAGAAAATCTTCAAATCTCTGACTTGCACCCTGCTTCAGATATCGCTGAAGCTTTGCAACATCTTTTATATCCCTGCCGGCAACTGCAAACATGATTGCACTGCCGTGTTTAACCTTTCCCCATTTGAAGAGTGTATTGATATCATGTATCCTTTCCCCTTCATAGAATATAATAACTTCAAGTCCGGGATATTTTGTTTTGTAGCTTGTTATAATTCTTTTCCATGCTTCAACATTACCGTTATGGAAAAGCTCATTTGTTACAGGAACTGAATATAGAGGAGTCATTCTTGCATTTGTAGGTACCGGAGCTGCTGATGGTTTCTGTACTTCCTGTGGCTTTGCTTCAGGAGTTTTTACTGCTGCGGTATTTTTAGCAGTTTTTGCTGATGCAGCTTTTTTTCTTCCTGCAGTTTTCTTTGGTTCAGATGTTTTCTTTGCCATTTTAACTGTATACTTCCCATTCAAGACAGAAGGCGGTACTTTATATTTTTTATTTTCAAGAATATTAATTACAGCATTTATTGCTGATACATGATTTTTACTGTTTTTACTGCCTGCATGATCGCCGGCATATATTGTTATAAGCTCAAAATTCTTTAAACCGCCTGTAAGATTCCAGCTGTCAGCTTTTTTTGGATTAAAAACTACATAACCGATATTCGGATTATGGTATCCAATGACAATGTCTACCCCTTTCCAGCCGGAAAGTATCTCTGTAATTTCATCAAATTTATCAAAAGTTTCCTTCATATTGTAGGATTTGAAACTGAACCCATATTTATCCGCAAGAAGAGAGTTTACAATAGGAAGAACCTGATGCTGTTCTATTGTATTGTCATCAAGATATTCATTAATGGAATCTGCAATGTTATCGTAAGATTCGAAGTTATCGATTATTGATAATACAGACTGGAAATGATTTAAAGAATTATTAAAACCCTTACGTGTATAAAAGCGTTCATATTCTTTTACATCAGTCATGGATTTACCCTGCCTTTTAAAAATAGAAAAAGTTGGCAGCCTTAAAGCTGCCAACTGATAAGATTATTAGATTAACTAAATAGTAGTAAGTTTGTTACCGGATGATTTTCTTCTTCCGGGTTTTTTCTTTTTTGAATTATCAACTATTCCTGTTGATTTTTTCCGTCCCCGTTTTGTTGGTTCAGGTTTTTCGACAGTAAGAGCCTGTTCAATTTCTGGATTTTCTGAAGATGTGTTGTTTAAGAGGTCAAGGTAGCTTTCACCTGCGTTTTCACCATCTTCTTCCGGGAGATCAGTAGTAAAAGACTGGTTAATATCGCTTCTTACAGTAGATCTTCTTCTTGAGAATGCTGCAAATGCCGCATCCTGGAATCCTTTTGATACACCGTAAAGGAATTCATTAAGAACATTAGCCATTCCGTCAAGTGTTGCTTTTTTTCTCTTGATTGAAGTTATATCTAGATCAAGGAACAGACCAGGCTGTACATGGTACGGATTTATCATGTAGTCAAAAGAGTTGAATTTCTTTTCAAGATTATCAATTCTTTCTTCCATAACTCTTCTCTGTATCGGATATTTGTATCCATACATTTCATGAAGCCGTTTTTTCATTATGATGAATCTCTTTTTAACCTTGTCTTTTTCAAAAACATAAGTCCTGTTGAGTTCTTCAACACTTGTTTCTGCAGGTTTTACAAAGGAAATCTCATCCCATACTTTTTCAATATCTTCATAAACAGGATCGCCTGTCTTGGATTTAATTGTTTTTGTTATCTTGTTTTTATAAGCTTTAGCAAGATCTTCGAAATCTGTTACACCTTTGAAACGTTTCGCATCCTGATAAACCATTTCAAGAATATCCCATACATGTGAGCATTCAACTTCGAAAGACTTGATCTGAACATCATAAGCTTTCTGCTCTTCAATAAGCTGAGCATTGTCATAGTATCTGAGTCTGATCTGGTATCTTTCATCAGGAAGGTTCTGAACATCTGTATCTTCATATTCTCTTATAAGAAGTTCTCTTCCGTTTTTAAGGTTTTCAATATACTGGTAACCCATTTTTGAAGTATCAAGAATTGAAGTAATAGAGTTTACAGCTGTGTTGTAACCCCTGTTTCTGATATTTTCGATATCAATTATTTTTTTAAGATTTTCCCTGATATTGAGCTGATCAAAACTTTCAGGATCAATTTCAGCTCTCAGACCGTCAATTGCATCCATAAGGTTTTTGGCAACCATAGAATATCTTTTTGATTTGGGACTTGTCTTGTCATCATCAGTATGATTTTCAACAAGTTTCATCTTTTCGAAAATTATTTCACTGTCAGTCAGTTCCTCTTTACCTTCATCAATAAGAAGATCTTTAACATTTTCAATTTCTTTGTCCAGAAGATCTGTAATATTTTTTGAGATGAGTTCTTTTATAAGATATTCAACTGTAGCCTGATAATGAAAAATCGGACTGATAAGTTCAGAGTCCAGAATATTTACAGACATTTTAACATCACAAACTGTTTTAGGTTTGTATGCATTGTCTTTAAATGCACATTTAACAACTGAATATGCATTTTCACCCCTGATAAAGGCACCTACATCTGTTTTCTGTCTAAGGAGAGAGTTAGTCAGGTTTTCAAGCTCATTAACTCCTCTCTGGATGTGGCCCTGAAGGTGACCGTACATATTAACAATCGATTTTTCAATTTCACCGGTGTTGAATTTGTCCATTCCACCGACTTCATCAAGAAGTGATGCAATTTCCTTAGGTGTATACCGGTTGAGGACTTTCATTTCCTCTTTGTCTATGAAATTTCGTACCTTTTTAACCATTTCATCTTCAGATGTAACAATATATCTGTTGAACATGTTCTGGTAATTCTGGTTAAAATAGTTATAGACTTTTTCTTTAAGTCCACCCATTATGTCGACTTTTTCTAGAACTTCAAGAGGAAGTTTTGATGATAAGTGATTCATCACTTTATCTACTTCTTCTGCAAGAAGTCTATCAACCTCTTCCTGCTGATCCCTGCTTTCCTGAGCAAGAGAGTTCCTGGATCCTACAGCACTGGGCTTTTCAGGATGGAAAACCATCGGGCTTTTTGGTAGATCAATACTTCCCATAATACTCTCCTTATTTATCCTTACATTTATAGAATATCAACAACTTAATACAAATGTAAAGCAAGTTTTTTTTTTTTTCATGTTTAATGGAAATTATATATTTTAATTAGAGAACGATTAAATCAACAAATCTGCAATTAATTAAAAATACTAATCAGATTATACGGAAAATAATTATATAATTCAAACACATTTTTTAAAAATAAGTATTTGTAATATTTTGTTCAGAATATTATGATTAAAGAGACTATGAAACGGGTTTTTTATTTTCCGTATTTTCATTACTTATAAGGAAAATAATAATTTATAAACAACAGGCATGTTAAAAATACTGTCTGTAAAAATGACTGCAAAGATTTAAGTAAGCAATAATATTTAAAACCCGGAAATATAGGTTTAATAATGAAAAGGTGCTTAATATGTTAAAAAAAATTATTCTCTGCTTGCTGGTTTTAGTTAATTCATTTTTTGTTTTTTCAGATGAAAGAAAGGAAAATATTGAAATATTCATACTGCTGGATAAATCTCTTTCAATGGAAAACAATATTGAAGAAGTAAAAAACTACATAGAAAGCTTCATAATTGATAAAATAATCATAGACGGCGACAGGTTGTTAATAATAAATTTCTACGGTGAAACAGAAAGATTTCTTGATACTGTAGTAGCAAATGAAAACGCAAGGAATGATGTTAAAAGAAGACTCGAAACAGTCTCAGCCGACGGACGTTTTACCGATATAGGAAGCGCACTGGACAGACTGAATGAAACCGCAGGTGATGAAACTGAAACACTCAGGTATATGCTTCTGATAACTGACGGTAAGCAGGAAGCTCCTCCCGGAACAAAATATTACAGCCCTGATGGAAGTTTTAACCATGAACTTCTAAAACATACAAAAACAATACAGAAGAAGGGGTGGAAAATAGAAGTACTTGGGATTGGAAAGCTGAATAAAGCAGCAGATATAGCTGAAAAACTGTCAGGTACCTATGTTGAAGTTGAAAAAGCAGATGCATTAGATCTTGCAGAAAAAACATCTGATTTTCTGACAGTTGTTTCAGTAAAAGATAAACCAGTAATTGGAAAATTAAACAGTAAAAATGAATCCTCTATGACTTTCACAGCTGTTTCCTCAAATACTGATGAAAATACTGAAATAGTAATAGAATCAATAAAGTTTTCAGACAGTAAAACTGTTTATGAAATGATAGAGGAACCTTTTGAAATTAATATAATACCTGGTACTGAAAATGAAATAAAAATCCCGGTAAAGTTAAGCAGAGATATTGATCCCGGAACTGCAAATGGAAGCATTGAATTCTTCTATTCATCTGAAAACATTCTGACCCCTTCCCTTTTCGACATGGAATTGGTAAAAAAAGAAGGTTTCAAAGCTGTTTATATTTATATACCGGCAGTAATTATAATTATTCTGATTCTTTTTCTTTTCTTAGGCAGATATCTGAAAAAAGGGGGAAAAGAGGAGGACAGAGGTTTTGATGTTTTTATTGACAATGAAAAGCTTTCAGAAATACCATATAAACTTAAAAACAATGAAAAACTGTTTCTGTTATTAAATACTGCAGGTGAATTATCCTTATCAAGAATAAAATCATCACTTGCAAAAGGCTATATTATAAAAACAGGAAGTAAAGTTGATTTTAAAATACTGGACAGCAAGATATTCCCTGATTTCAAGGATAAAATTGATAATATATTGGGAAAAACTGTAAATATTAAATTAAAAAGCGGTAAATTGCTGAAAATTCTTTTTAAGAGGAAATAATGAATTTTACAACCCTTTTTTTTGATAAAGGGGGTATTAAAAAAGATATACCCGGCTTTACTGAATATTTTTCTTCATCAGAACTCGGGTTCTGGGGCGAATATACTTTTCTGGATTTTGCATTATTTATAATAAATCCGGATAAAAGTTTTTTTATCTGTGACAGGGAAATACGGAAAAACATCAATAACATTCTGATGAAATGGGATGAAAAAAACTATGATTTTTTTACATATCAGAACGATTTTGATACTGTAAAGAATTTCCTGAACAAAATAGAGGATGAAATCATAATTTTTTATGATATTAATTTTGCTGCTGTTGCGGAAACAGATGAATTAAAGAAAGCTGTAGATGATTTTGCAGATGATAAAAAGGAGACAATATCCAAAATATCAATAAATTCAGTACCTGTTGATATTTATATAGCTGATAAGAATTATTTGGTACAGCAGATGGATATTCTGAGGAACAGAATACAGTCTGATTCTTATGTTTTTGATTTTATTATAGAAGAAATACTGGCAACAGGTTTTGAAGAAATAAGAGATTTAAAGGGTGAAATACTGTTTAACAGCAGCGTGAACCAGTTTTTAATAAATAATTTATCTCTGCTGAATAAAGAAGCAGGAGATATTATGGATGATTTTATGAAATATACCCCACCCCCACATGAGAAGGAATCATTTATCGGAAAAAAAGGGGAAGTCGTAAATTCCATAATTTCTTCCAATTCAAGAATAGATGGATATGTGGAGAATTCTGTTATTTTTTCGGGTGTAACAGTTAAGCAGAATGCTGTTATCAAAAACTCGGTGATAATGAACGGTAATCAGATTGGTAAATTTGTAAACATTGAAAATTCTATTATTCTACCGAATTTGAAACAGCAGGGTAATAATTCAAATATTCAGGACAGGAGTATTATCGGAGGAAAATCCAGAGTAAAGAACAAAGATTATCCTGAACATATATTTGGCGGTATTACCGTGATTGGTATGAACAGCACAATACCTGTAAAATTTGTGGCAGAACCTGGATCTTTAATAGGTGCCGATGTTACAGCAGCCCGGTTAAAGGAATTAAAAAAGGTTAAAAAAAGTGGTTCAGTTATATGAAAAACCTAAAAAGATTTTATAATTATCTGGATAAATATGATAAATTTATTCTGACAGCACATGAAAATCCTGACGGGGATGCGATAGGAAGCGAATATGCGTTATGCCGTCATTTGAAAAACTGCGGGATAATAGCAAGAATTATCACTTGTGAGACTATACCTGATAAATACAGCTTCATTGACCAGGATAATCTTATTGAGTTTGTTGCTTCTGCAGATGATCTGCCTGATAATTTAAATGAATATGCACTTATTATTCTTGATACAAACACACCATATAATACAGGAATGATATACAGTTTTATAAAGGAAGAAATAAAAGATATTTTTATTATTGATCATCATGAAAATCCTGATGAAGATTCAATTACAGATTATAACTGTATAGAAACAGAAGCCTCTTCATCGAGTGAAATTGTTTACCGGATAATTAACAACAGCAAACGAAACAGTGATATATCATTTGACATGGCACAGGCGATGTATGCCGGTATAGTCTATGATACAGGTTCATTTATATATCCTAAAACAGGCGATCAGACACTTGCTATAGCTGCAAGTCTTGTTAAAACAGGAATTAAACCCAATTACATATATTCACAGATGTATGAAAGCAGCAGCCTTTCAGCTCTGAAGCTTCATTCAAAGGTTTTTTCTGATATTGAATTTTATCATAATCACAGAACTGCTCTTCAGATAATGACAAGAGATATTCTCAGGAAATTCAATGCTTCATACGAAGATGGAGATACCATCATAAACATACCGTTAAAGTGCAAAGATATTAAAATATCAGTTTTTTTCAAGGAAAATAAAAAGGGAATACTGCGCTGTTCAATGAGATCAAAGGATAACCTTGATGTTGCCTCAATCGCAAGGAGTTTCGGAGGTGGCGGACATACAACAGCCGCAGGCTTTAAATGCAATGAACCACTTGAAATTGTCCGGAAAAAAGTGTTAAAAGAAATTAAAAAAATATTAGGGCTGATAATAAAATGAAATATCTTAAACTGTTTATTCTCTCTCTGATTATTGTTTCTTTAAATATATCCTGCAGTAAAAATACTGAAGAAGAAAGCAATGCACCTCGGAAAGTTGTGACTGACAATAATGAAAAACAGCTTACAGATGCTGGAATTGAAAACGGACTGAAACATCAGTATCCTGAAGAAAAAACTGAACCAAGGATAAATATCGAAAATCAGGATCTGATTGCATATATTCAGAATGTAAATCTCGACTTTGATACAGAAGAGGAACAGGTAATCATACAGAAAGACAGGGACGTTAAAAACAAATTAAACCTGATTGTTGTTGATTTCGATTCTGTGAGAAACAAGTATATAAAGACATGGGAAACAGTTCAGGAAAAATATAAATCCAAGAACATTTATCATATCTTATGCAGATACTGTAGGGGACCATAACCTTGAAATTATTTTCAGGGGAACAGGCAGCAGTAATGAACAGATACTGTCAATATACAGGAAAACACACTCACCTGCAGGTATCAGCCTTTACTATAAGAATATAGCAGATATAAAAATAGATGGTCAGATCGAGATTGTTGAGAAGGAGAGAAGTTCCGCATATCTTCTGGGACAGAAGAACGGGATCAGTTTCCCTGTTATTACCTACGAGAGGGATGAGGAATCTCAGAATCTTCTTGATATGGTAAAGAAGACTTTCATCTGGAATTACCAGTCCAGCAGATTCATAAAATCATTTGAAGAGAAAATTCCGGGTGAGAAAATAGAGGAAGAAAGGCTTAAAAAGCTTTTTAACGAAGGAATTGATTCATATCAGGATTTTCTGCAGGGACAGTGGATTAATACAGATTCAAGTGATTCTGTAATAAGTTTTGACAAGGAATCAAAGGAAATAGCACTTTATTCAAAAGATATACTTGAAATATATAAATGGACAGATTTCAAACAGATCAAAAATACCCAACAGTGTTTATATAAGCGCCAGAAATGATCTTATACATTTTATTAGAAAAAACATATTTATCAGGATTGAGAAACTCAACAGGATAAGAATTGTTGTCAATGACAGGGAATTTTCTAATAATATAAATCCATGGAATGGTAATTATGAGAAAATTAACAGCAGTTATACAGAATCAGCTGAAAAAGACAATGAATCAGCTGAAGAAATCAAACTAGAAGGAATATTTACCGGTATAAATGACACTATTACTTTCAATGGTTCTGAATTCACCCAGAAAGGATCTGACTTTGTTAAAAGCGGTATTTTTTCTGTATTCAACTATAACGGTCAAAATATTATAGAGTTGAGATATCTTGATTCAAACAGGCTGGTCGGCGAGAAAAAAGAATACAGCATTGACTACAGGGCAGTACAATATTGATAACAAAACAGTTAATGAACCTGAGGCTTCAGAGAGGCGAAATAAAATCACAGTATTTTGATGCTTCGGGTGAAGATATCATGATCTATAACCAGACAATTGAAAACGAAGAAGCTGAAGAAAATAAAGAAGCTGAATAAGTTGAAACTATAATTTATTTATTGTGATTGTTATGTAAACTGTGTTTTTCCTGAATAGTTCTATTAGATAACTGGCCAATTGTCTATTAATTTGAATAACAAGCTGGAAATAAATTGAGAGATTTAATAAAAAATCATTTAAACACCATGAAGCTTTCTATTGAATGTTCCTTCAGTTTAATATGGTATTCTTCAGCTTTTTCCCTAGATTCTGCAGGAATCAGGACTTTGTATATTTTCCGTCCCTTATAGTCAGATTCCCTGACATTTACATTGAAACCGATTGCAGAAAGTCTTTCCGCCATCTTATCAGCATTTGTTCTGCTGCTGTATGAACCTGTCTGAAGAAAAATCAAACTGCCTGTATTATCTGAAGCTGTATTTTCAACAGTATTATTATCCGGAGATATCAGAGAATAGTTTAAATAAACTGCGGGAGATATCATGCTGCTGTAAGAGAGAAGAGCTTTTATATCTGAAATATCTTCTTTTTCCTCAAGACGTTTCTTTGCCTGTTCTGAAGGGGTATTCAGGTTATATTTATCTGAAATCAGTAATACTGCCGCAAGATTTTCAGAAGATATATCTTTTTTTGAAGTTAATTTCTGAAGAATATTTTCCCCTTCACTCTTGTTTCCGGAAAGAATATTTATCATGGATTCAATAATATCTGCCCTGTAGATACTGTTGGAATCCAGTGGAAGAGTTTTGTAGAATATTATCTGTTTTAATGCTTTTGTGAATTCTCCGTTATCCATAAGTATTCTTGATGAAATAAGAAGTGAGCTGCTGTTTGATGGATCTGGATATTCGTTGTATGATGAAAGATAGAATTCAACTGCAGTTTCTGTTTTTCCGGAAAGTTCCGATATTTCCGCCGCATCTCTTAAAATTGATGATTTCTGTTTATTGTTTTTTACTCTTTTTATGCTGTCTTTTACTGAAATAATTATCTTATCAACATCTTTTTCATATTTTAATATTTTATCAAGTGAATCTGATATTTTTTCTGGAGATGCAGATTCAGTTTTAATATATTTATAAAAGTAAGAAAGACTTTTTTCTGTATTGCCGTTTTTAAGACTTTTTACAGCATTATCATAAGAATCTGAATAAACAGGGAAACATGATAAATATATTAGTAAAAAAGATATAAAAAATTTATTAAATACTGTTGTTTTCAATATTTTTATCATCTTCCTTTCTGAACAGCTTTTTTTTCTTTTTATCAGGTTTATTTTCAGCTGGCTTGATTTTCTTTTTCCCTCTGATCAAAGTGAAAGGGAGGACAATTAAGGCTCCGGATACAAATGATATCAGAATACTGAGAAAGACAGGAACATCTTTAAGTGTTGTAAAGCCGAATGAAATATCTGAAACATTTTTCATATTGAGTCCTGCAAAAATTGCTTCAATTGTAATAATAAGAACAATAAGTATTATTTTAAATTTCATCATTCAGAATTTCCCCTTTTAATGTGTTTCCGTTGAGAGAAATAATTTTAAGGTTTACAAACTGTCCTATTTTATCATGTTTTCCGTTAAAAACAATCATTTCATCGCTTTCATTCCTGGCAAGAAGTTCTTCCTCATTGTTTTTTGAGACAGACTCGACAAGGCATCTGCATATTTTTCCGATTTTTCTCTGTTTCTCTTCAAGAGATATTTTCCTCTGAAGTTTTATAATCTTATCAAGCCTTTCAAGTTTAGCTTCTTTCGTGACTGTGTCTTCAAAATTATAAGAAGCAGTACCTTCACGCGGATTATAATAATAGGTAAAAGCATCTGAATATCTGACTGTTTTCATTATATCGATAACTTTCTGAAAATCATCCTCTGTTTCACCCGGAAATCCGATAAGAATATCTGTTGTTATTGAAATGTCAGGTATTGTTTTCTTAAGTTTTTCTACATATCCCAGGTAATATGCTGTATCATATTTCCTGTTCATGAGTTTAAGTATTCTGTCAGAACCGTGCTGAACAGGGAGATGGAAATGGTTGCAGATTTTGCTGTTTTCAGCCATGACTCTTATGAGTTTATCTGATACATCTTTGGGATGAGAGGATGTAAATCGGATCCATTCTATAGAATCTGTGTTTTCCGCTATCATCTGAAGAAGATCAGGGAAATCAACTTCAGCATTATATGAATTAACATTCTGACCAAGTAGTGTTATCTCTTTCACATTTTTTGATTCAAGATATTTTATTTCATCAAGAATATCGGAAATGCTTCGTGATACTTCTCTACCTCTGACGTATGGAACAATGCAGTAACTGCAGAAATTGTTGCAGCCATGCATGATAGGGACAAATGCCTTGAATGCTCCCTCTTTGTAATGGAGCTTCTGGAATTCGAAGATGCTGCTGTTTGTTGAATCGGAATAATTGTCATTAATAAAATCTATAATATTTTGTTTATTAAATGTTCCAGATACAAAATCAACAGGCGATGTTCTGGATTTCAAGCTGTCCCCAAGCCTTTCTGCCATACATCCAGTAATAATCAGCCTGAGTTCCGGATTTGTTTCCTTTACTTTTTTATAGAAACCGATCCTTCCGTAGATCCTGTCTTCTGCTGTTTTTCTGACAGAACAGGTATTGATTATCACAACAGATGCTTCGTTTGGCGATTCAGTTTCTTTCCATCCGTTCCCGTTGAGTTCAAGTTCCAGTGCATCAGATTCCGCCTTGTTCATCTGGCATCCGTAAGTTTCAATCAGATATCTGTTCATATTTATTCCCTTCAATAATGCAGTTTATATAGTATTTCAATTCATCCCAGTCATTGTCTTTAGGTACAAGAATCCAGGCACCCTTGTAGAAATCATCATCAACTTCATCTTCAGTTTTCCCAAGATAAAGAAGATTAGAATATGTCTGGTCCAGTACATTTTCTGTTGATAAAACATTCTGCCTGATTGTATCAATTGTATTTATTTTATTGTACAGGCTGAATATTTCCATCATATTCATGTTTGTATCAATATAGGAAAGCAGTGTTTTAAATATATCAAGAACTTTGTTAAGGTCACCAATGCCTATTTCCCGGAAACGATCCTTAACACTGATAAGGATTTTCTGCTGACGGGAGTCCCTGGAGAAAACAGGCGTAAAATGCCTTGCCCTGGCTATCCTGAGTGCTTCTACTCCGTTAACATGATGAGTTCCTTTCCTGTAGTAGAGAGTCGACCATTTGCCGTTGTTTCTTACTTTATATGTAGGATCAACGAGATCTTCGGAAAGTTCGACATCTATGCCGTCGAGAATATTAATAACATCAATAAAAGCAAACATATCAATTATTATATAACCTGAAATATCAAGACCTGACAGCAATGAGATTATTTCAGTAAGTTTTTCAGCACCGTAAGTCTTGTAGTAACTGTTGATTTTCCTTCCGTTATAATACAAATCTCTGGGGATGCTGAAAAAGTCAATTATCATGTTTTCAAAATCAACTGTAACGAGAATTATTGTATCAGCATTGCGTTCATGGGAACCGCAGATCAGGAAGTTGTATCTTGAAACAGAAGAATTATCCAGGTTTAAATTCAGTTTTTTTTTTTTGAAGATGAGTCAAATCGGTTCAGGGAGGATAAAGGTACCTCTTCATGGTCTGTAAGGTATATTTCCCCGCTGACTTTATGAACAGCATAGGAACCGATTTTTAAACCTGTCTCCAGGGAATTTATATCATAATAATAATAGTCCTTGTCTTCCCTGACAGTGTCGGAAAATGCATAACCGTTATCTGATAGGTATTTAATGAAATTTTCATCTTCATTCAGGATTTTAAGATTTTCCCTGGATTTTTCTATTCTTTTTTCATCATCAGTTCTGATATCGCACTTATGACTTATATTGAGGATATCATTTCTGAGAGTATTGTAATCAGTATATTTTTTGCTGCAGAAACTGAATATATTTTCTGCATGATCAAGAATAACAGTTGCAATTGTAACTCCTGATTCCCTTTTTATTTTGACAGCAGTTTTTTCCTGTCCTGAACTGAAATTATCAAAATAGAGTTTGTTTTTTCTCAAAGTTGCTTTTACAACTGAATCGCCGGTAATGTTTCTTAATTCAGTTATGTTTGCATTTAATGCTTTATAAAGAGATCTT
The DNA here is from genome assembly GCA_963662265.2 of Spirochaetia bacterium. GTDB lineage: Bacteria > Spirochaetota > Spirochaetia > CADAEX01 > CADAEX01. The sequence goes on from CAXXHA010000019.1 coordinate 32,212, forward strand.
ACCAGAGGAGTTGTAACTGTTATATATTCAGAAGCTTTTTCTGCTGAAGCATCAGGGAAAAATCCTTTATCTATGCTGCTGAAGACAGATTCTGCAATAATTGTATTATCAGAACTGTCAGCTTTCAGCCTGAAATAAATATTACCGCTGTTGTCCTGTAAAATATAACCGTCGCCGGTTTCCATGATTTCCAGGCTGCTTTCTGATGCTGCTGATTTAAGTAAATCACTATCAGCCATTAATGAAAGTTTTCTCAAAAGCTCGGTATCATTGAAATGATTTTTCAGATATTCGAAACCCAGGAAATATACTGTATTATCTGATTCCTGTTTTGTATTGCTGCTGTTATTGTTTCCGTCAGATGATTCAAAAGAATAATCTGACTCGGGAAGGCCCACCAGGTTACGTGTCTGGTTGACATCAGAACTCAGCCTGACAAGGTTTTTTCTTATTATTTCTATCTGTTCATTATTTACAGTAAATTCCGATATAATTCTATCTTCAATGCTGCCTGTTTTTTTCAATATTACAGCAAGAGTGATAATAATCAGTAAAAGAGGAAGAACTACAGCTGTATATAAAAGTATTTTCTTTATATTAAGCACTTTAGTGTTTGAAACTCCTCTGACCGGTAAAAACCATTGCCGCGTTATATTCGTTGCATGCTTCTATTGATTCGAAATCCCTTAGAGACCCGCCAGGCTGTACAACTGCTGTTACACCTTCTGAAAGTCCGACATCAATACCATCTCGGAATGGAAAAAAAGCATCAGAAACCATTGAGCTGCCTTTGAGGCCGCCATTGACAGCTGATGTTTCCTTTATTATTTCTTCAGCCTTGTCTTTATCATTGAGGAGGTTCCATGGAGTCTTAAATTTCTCCCATGCGAGTCTGTCCCAGGATTTTCTGTAGGCTTTGTCACGTGCAATTTCTGCAACACCTACCCTGTCCTGTTCTCCTGTACCAATACCGACTGTAACGCCGTCTTTAACATATATTACTGAATTACTTGTAATGCCGCTCTCGACAAGCCATCCGAAAACAAGGTCATCATATTCCCTGTCGCTTGGCTGCCTGTTTACAGAGTACTTTTTATCCCTGTATACAGTTTCAGCTTTGAGGAAATCATCCTTACTGAGAGTTTCAGGGGAATATGACCACTGGGTAATTATACCTCCGTCCATCATCGATTTAAAATCAATGACCCGCTTACCTATGTAATTATGAAGTTTTGAAATGGAATTGATTCTCATGACTCGGAGGTTCTTTTTCTTGCTGAAAATTTCCATAACACCTTCTTCAAAATCAGGAGCAGCAACAACTTCTGTATAGTTCGCACAGATAAGCTGTGCAGTTTCAACATCTACTGCCCTGTTTAAAGCAACAGCTCCGCCGAAAGCCGCAACCCTGTCTGCCATAAGCGCCTTATGGTAAGCTTCGGAAAGGTTGGCCGCTTTTGCAGCACCGCAGGGGTTATTGTGTTTAACAATAATTGAAACAGGAGTATCTGAGAAATACCTCATTATATTCAGAGCATTGTCAACATCTGTTATATTGGTTTTTCCGGGATGTTTGCCTGACTGAAGCAGTTCAACATCGGAAGCTAGGTACTGCCCAGGCTGTATGGTTTCTACATCTCCAAGAGTGATATTGCCGTTTACAAGCCTGTAAAGAGATGCTTCCTGACCCGGGTTTTCACCGTATCTCAACCCTTTTTTCTCACCGTCAATGACCCATTCCGCTTTTTCGAAGAAAAGTGTCTGCCGGTTATCATCATTATCATAAAATGATATATCCATTTTTGAGGGAAAAGAATCACTGTTGACAGTGTGGTACATTTTCTTAAGGTTATCCATTCCTGCTTTATACTCCATTTATAATATGTTCATTATATATTAATTATAGATTTTATCTACGTTATTGAAATCAAGAGATGTGAAATAACTGCTTATTGCTGAATCATAATCAGCTGTATGTGTAAATGTCTTGCCTGAAAGTCTGAATCTTGTTTCGAGAGAAAGAAACCCGCCTGATTCTTTGAGTTCATCAATAATAGAACTGTAGTCTGAAGGGTTACAAACTGAAGCAACTCTAAGAAAATTTTTGGCTGAAGCTCTTAGCATGCATGGACCGCCGATATCAATGTTGGTACGTGCATTTTCAGCCGTTATATCTTTTTTTGAAACTGTTTCCTTGAATGGATAAAGGTTTACTATAACCATGTCAAAGGATACGGCTGATACTCTTTTTATATCATCCTGATGATCATTATTGTAGGTTTCACTAAGGAGTCCCATATATATTTTGAAATCCAGGGTTTTAACAAGTCCTCCCTGCATCTCCGGCTGGCCTGTGTAATCTGAAACTGAAATAAGGTTTTCCCCTTCTTTAATACAGTCTATTTCCAGCAGCTTCTTGTAAGTACCGCCTGTTGAAAAAAACCTTACTGAAGGATTTATGGAAACAATTTCCTTAACAAAGGAATCGAGACCGCTTTTATCTGATACACTCAGAAGAATGTTGTTTATTTTTACATTTTTATCGATTTTATCGACAATATTTAATGCCATTTTTTGCCCCTTTTTCCGATGCAGGATACAATAAATCTGAAGTGATTTCAAGATTTATAACAACTTGTTTACTTGCAAAAAGGTTACTCAGGTGATATCTTATTCGCAAGGTGGGTTATACCCTGTGGGCATTATGTACCCTGTTGGGTATGATGTATACATATATTGGTAAAATGTACTTGGATTGATGAAGAATTTATTTAAATTTGATTGGATATAGGACATATTGTCATAAACTGCACAAGGTGCTTTTTAATAATCTTAAAAGGATTATTAAGCCATAATGAATAAATTACAGGTTAATAACACTGATTTTTTGAAGAATGGTAAAAGGGTACTGCGAAGCTTTTGATATATACAGAAAAAAATAAAGCAAAGGATATAATTTTGAAAAGAAATTATTTAATATTATTGATATTTTTACTGCTTGTACCAGTCATGGTAAGCTATTCACAGGAAGAAGAAGAAGAGTTCTATGAGGAAGTCTATGGTCTCGGAGACCAGACATTTACAATTACAGCAGGACTTTTTCATCCGCTATTTTACTCGACTCCAAGCTTTGAATTTGTTGATGACAATCTTTCAATGGGTGGATGCGGGTCACTTCAGTGGAATGCGTATATAAATACCAAATGGTCTCTCGGCGGAGAGTTCGGAGGTATGTTTGCATTTACCCCGAATGACAGAATACTTTACATGATGCCGCTGACATTCAAAGTAACAAGATACTTCAGAGCATACCCTTTTGAATTCCCTGTGTTTCTGGGAGCAGGCTTCAGTTTCAACAGTGTAGCTGATGCATTTCATCTTGACCCGATACTAAAGCCGGGTGCAGGTGCTTACTGGAACATGAATGAGGAATGGGCATTCGGGTTTAATCTTGTTTACTGGTGGGTTCCCCAGATTTACACCGGAAGCGGGAAAGTTCCTGCAAGCAATACAAGATTCGGCCACTTTCTTGAAACTTCACTGTCATCGATGTTCAGGTTCTAAGGATTATTATTATGAGAAAAAACAATATAATTTTGAAAGCCATGGTGTTTTTCACACTTGCAGCTCTATGCTTTTCTTTTGTTTCATGCAACCAGAGTGATATCGGTATATTCTACGGTATTGAAAAAGAGCAAAAAATAGTAGACAGATCTCTTTCCAATTCGCTTACTATAGGGGCAATGGATAAGCTTGGTTCAACACTGTATATTGCAGCAGGTAAGGTTTATAAGAAAACTTCCGGGACAAACAACGAATGGTCAAAGTGTTCTACCCCTTCAGGGTATGATTTATGTACAAGCCTTACTGTTTTTGAAGATACTACTATCTTTGCTGTATGGTTTAATAAAGACACAGCTGAAACAGCTTTTTTAAAGTCAACAGACGGGAATTCATGGTCTTCAGTATCTGGAAGTTTTTCAGGAGAATTTTCACTTGTAAAATCAGCCCATGCTGCATCAAATGACGGAGTGATGGTTGTTTCTACTGTAACAGATTCCCAGAATAATAAAGGTAATTATTATACAACAGTAGATGGAAGTACATTTTCGCTTATATCAGGAGTTAATGCACTCGGAGGTCATTTTGATATTGATTATGATGGCTCAAACTACTGGTTTTTAACTAAAGAAAATATTTATGAAGAAACTGATACAGATTTATCAACACTTCCTTCAGCATCTCTAACAAAAATCGATAAAGATGAGTATTTTAACTATCTTTATGCCTATGATGAAACTCATGTTTATGTAAACAGGTCTTACGGTAAATTCAGTTTCTACAACAATTCAACATGGAATAAAGAAATCGAAGATATTACTCCGAATGTAAATGACATGATTGTTTTTGAAGTAAACTCAACTCCCACATTTTTTGTCGGTACTTATTATATGGGATACTTTGAACCTACTTCCCCGGGACTATCAATAAGCGATCTTGATGACCCTGAAAGCGATTCAATAACATGCGACTACCAGACATATAATGCAAGTGATCTTGATTCTGCAGCAGTTCAAGGTTTTTACCACGATGATCTTAATACTGTTGGAGATACTTCCGATGATGAACTGTATGCCCTTACATACGGACGGGGACTCTGGAAAAATGTTGATGACAATGACGGCGGAAGGAAATGGGAAAGGGAATAAGAAATTAAATTATTTATAATATAAAAGCATCCTTTTAACGGATGCTTTTTTTATAGCTGATAAGTTCTATTTCAAAATAATGAAATAAATCGGACAAAAGTTCAACAGGTAAAATATTGTGCTGAATGAAAAAACATCTGATATTTGTGCTGTGTTTATTTAATTGAATAATTAAAAGTGAATAACTCTATAAAAAGAGAATTATTCCTTCAGCACTGTAACTCCGGATGATCTTCTTATTAGCTTCTGCTTGGGTGTGAAGCTGCTTTCTTTGATAAGTACTGTTCCGTTCCCGCTGAAATCCATCAATGTTTTTTCCATACCTGACAGTGTATTGATATCAGAAGAATAAATTTCTATAATTGAATTATTTGAAGATATAAAACCCCCGTTAACTGAATTATTAAGTGTAATATCGCTGTTTTCAAATCTCAACTCGATATCATCAACTTCAAAACTGGAAAAAGTATTGTTTTCGCTATTGATAATTGACATTGTATTGTTGAAATTTATTTTACCCTTATTTGATAAAAGAAGACTGCTGTCGGAAATGCTGTTGAGATTGATATTGGAATCTGTGACATTTATATCTGAAGCAATTGAATCAATATAAACAGATTTCTTTGAATCCTGTGATTCAGAAAAAAAGGAATCAAGGATCTGTATACGATCCTTTTCCGACTTGAAAAAATAGGAATTAACCCCTGAGATAATTTTCACCCTTACATTGCTGTTTTTTAATGAGCTGTTAACTGATTTTGAAAACAATGAATTATCACTGTTGAGAAGAAAAGATGAATCAGAAATATCAGCAGTGCTTCTGTTGCAGTTCAAAGAAGTTATTTCTGAAGCTGATATAATATCCAGATTACTATCCTTTATTTTAAGATGTCCGTAATCTGAGACAAGAGGCCGTGAATAGAAAACTGTTTCCTGTGTAAGGTCAGTATTTTCGATTATTGTTGTGCTGTTTTTCGCATTAACAGATGTACTGCAATTAATTTTTATTTCAGAATTATCAAAAACAACCAGTGAGTTTTCCGCATTTATGAAAGTATTTTTATAAATTTTAGATATCATTGTTATATCTTTCAGAATCAATGATGAATCATTCAGGCTGAAAAGAGAAGCTGCTCCGGGAGACTTGTCTGTGATAAAAGTTTTTCCGGATGTTCCTTTAATAAGGAGTGTCTGCTGCGCCTGTACTTTATTATTGATTTCATAATTGCCGGGCATCAGGAAAAACGTATCAACTTCCCCGTTCCTGTAAATATCAAAAGCCCTGTCCAGTGTTTTTACAGGATAATCAGAATCAGTCCCTTTATTTTTGTCGTTCCCTTTTGAATGAGAAACATAAACTGCTTTCCCTGAAATATAAAAAGAATCTTCAGAAGCATCGCTCAGATTTCCCGCCTTGTCTCTGGAATATGCTTTAATAATATAGCGACCTGGTGGAAGATACCTGTTGAGCATGAAAGGTTTAATGTATTTTTTGTATTCAGGATTAATGATACCTGTTTTTTCAGGGTATGCGGTATATAGGACAGTGTTTTCACCTGATATATGTATTTTATTATTATCTTTGATAGTTATTGCAGGTTTTTCAGGTTTTTTCTTATCAATAAATATTCTGAAGATTTTTTCTTCAGACCCTTTATTATCATTAATATCAAAATATGCTTTAACTGCTATGTAAAAAGCTTTTTCCTCTCCAGAATTCATATCAAAAGCAACCGGACTTTCCATAACAGAAGAATATGAATTTACTGCTGGAAGGGATTTTTCTGTATTTGATATTTCATACCGGTAAATAAAATTATTTGAAGGTTTATTAATAACAACATTGTCAGGAGTTATATAATTTTCAGTTAATGAGTCAAATGTAATTTCTGGATAGTTCCTGTTGTCAATTACAAAACTTATAATATCACTTTCAGCTGATCTGTTCCCTGCCCTGTCCTGGCTTGCAGTTTTCAGATATACTGTTTTTCTGTCTTTTTCAGGAAGAGGAATAACTATTGTGTTGTCTGAGGCACGTGTGCCGTTAAAAGGTGAATCTATACTGTTTTTATCTGAAGAATAGCTGTAATAAACAGTATTGCCGCTTTCAGTGCCTTTTAATCTGATGACAGCGTTATCTGAATAATAAACAGATTTGAGATGATGTATCTGCGGAATTTCTGGTTTTATTTTATCTATATGGAAATAAAATATTTGAATATTACCCCTGTTGGAATTAACAGAAGAAACAGGAAGAATTTTCATTGTATAGTATTTTTCCTCACCATCTGCACAGTCAAGAACTAAATTGGAAGTCAGTTTTTTTGAATTAATATCAGGATCCCGGGGAGGAATAAGATTTTCTGAAAGTGTATAATATATTTCATAATCATGTTTGAAAAAATCTTTTAAAACATTGAAACTGCTGCTGGAAAGATTTTCTTTTTTTAAAAAGCCGGAATCAACGATATCAGGATATCTGTTGTCAAATACAAGTTTTTTCAATCCCGGCATGCTTTTATTTTCATATTTATCCAGAGAAAAATATTCAACAGAAATATTTTCCAGAATACCGGGGATTGTTTCAATTCGGAAAGCTTTTGTGTATTTGAGATAATTACCTGATTTAATATCTTCCCTGATAAAACGGTAAAAAACATCATATTTGCTTTTAAATTCAATTAAATTATCTTGAATAATAATTTCAGGGATTTCAGGGGGATAGTGGTCTACTGAAAGATTATTAATAACAAGAGGTTCAGAAATAATTCCATATTCATCTGCAGTACACACCTTTACTGAGTAGTTACTGTCTCTGCCGTAGGGATTTTTCAGGACTATAAAGTTTTCAGCTGTTGCAGAAGACTTTTCCGGGTTTTCAGCAGTCTTTATGTCACTTATTGAATAAATAAATGATTTGTTTTTTTCCTGCCTGAGTATTATTTTTCTGCTGCCATCTGATAATGTTTTAATACCTTCGAGAACAGGTCTTTCAGGTGTTATTTTTTTTGTATTATTTATTTCATTATCATTTTTCAAAGAAGTGCTTCTTTCATCAAAAAGGTAAAAATATCTGTAGCAGTATCCTGAATAATCATCATATGTCTTCAGATAAACAGTATTATAATTTACACGTAAGGGATCGGAGGATAGTTTTACAGGTCTGTCATATCTTGAAAACTGATCTTTATTGTTTATGGCTTTCAGTATTATTCTGGAAGACACAGCTTTCAGGTATTTATCATTACCCGATTCAAAAAGTTCGGCAGTTAAAGATTTAGAGTCCTCTATAACGTTGAAAGATATTTTGTCGTGAATGAGATTATTGCTGTTGAAAGGTTTTGCAGCAATAAAAATATCTACATCACCTGATCTGTTTATTACAAAAGGTGACGTGTAGAGAGTTCCGTTAACAGCAGTTTCCTTATCAGTGAAGCTGTACCGTATCCATTCCATATCAGTTTTATCAATAAAGAGCTTCTGTTTATTGTAGAACATGCCCTGTTCAGGACTGAATACTCTTAAACTGCTCTTCTGAGATCTGTAGTTTCTATAATACTGGTTTGACCAGGTTGATACAGTGCTTTTATTGCCTGAAGAATCAACACAATAGTAATAAACAGTGTTGAAATCTGAAAGACGCAAACTTTCCCCGTTCCACTCTATCCAGTTACCCCTGTCTATTCTGAAGAAAACAGAAGAACTTTCTTCCGGTTTATTGAAAAAAAGAAAATTATCATAAATTTTTATATCAGCGGAACCTGGTTTTTTTCTGTCTATTCTATAATTGAGAGTAATTGCTGAAGACTTATCTGTTTTATTTAAAAAAGTTATTTTATAATGTTTTTCCTCACCATCGGCAGCGGAAAGGATAACCGGGTATTCTTTCTGATTGTACAGGAGGGGTGTCTTTGAAATACTGTTTTCAAAGTAAAAATACAGATCGCTTCCTGTATTTTTTACATCAAGAATTATATTATTATTATATTCCCCCTCTGAAGGGGAAATATTGTTTTTATCAAAAGCGTACAGGTTAAAGGAAAAAAATATTATTGTTAAAACAAATATTTTTTTCATGAGTTTAAACTTCCAGTATTTTTAAAGCTTCCTTCAGTTCCGGGTCATCCTTGTAGTAATACTCAGCAAGTTCATCTGATGTCAGCCCCTGAAGCTCATGACTCATATAGTGTATCCAGATATCTTCGTCTGGATTCTTGATAATATGTTTTTTACAGTAGTAATCAGGGTGTATATGAAGATCTTCATCATTGAAATCAAATATCTTGTAGTCATGAACAGCTATTTTTATATCTTCCCTTTTTATCCCTTCTGAAAGAATTATATTAACAAGATAATTAATTGTTTTTCCTGAATCAAATATATCATCGATAAAAAGTATTTTATCGCCGTTGCGTAAATACTTCGGGTCATATGTCCATCCGTCTACAACTATATTACTGTTTTCTCTGATATCTGAGTATGATCTTGCAACTACAGCAGCATAAAAAACCGGACGTTTACCTTTCTGAACAATTTTAAAATATTCACTTATTATATTTCCAAGATATGCTCCGCCTCTTAAGGGAACATAAATAATATCAGGAATAAAACCATCCTGATAAATGCGGTGTGCCAGTTTGATTGCATTATTACGTACAGTTGTGTACGGTAAAAATATTTTATTCATAAATACCTGCTTAATTATATTTTAATCCAAATAACAGAAAAAAATCATTCGTTATTTGTATATTCTATATCATTACGGATATATTTTATAATATTTTTTTTGTTATTCCTGTCTATTGAAGAATAAAAGTCATTTATATTGGAAATATTTTTTCCGTTTACGTTGGTTATAATATCTCCGGACTCGAGGAAATCAAGAACACGTTTTTTCTCAACATTTGCAACAATAACTCCAGTAGTATTATCTCCTGTGCTGAATATTTCACTGTTTTCCTCATCAATAGTTATTACTGATATACCGGGCCAGTAAGATGATTTCCTTTCTGAAAGAACCTCATTTTTAGGCCTGAGGTCGGTTTTTATTTTTATTTTTTTTATGCTTCTGTTTCTTAAAACAGTAAATTCTGTTTCAATGTCTGCACCAAGATTTCCAACTACCCGTGTAAAAAGATCAACATCATTGATTTTTATATTGTCTACAGACAGAACAATGTCGCCGGGAAGAACCCCTGACCTGTCTGCCGGATCATCTACAACAGTCTGGAAAATAAATACACCTTCCAGAATATTGTCTGATAAAAGGTATTTCTTTTCTGAATAAATGATTTCTCCGCCGATCAGGCCTACCCAGCCGTACCTGACCTCTCCGTATTCAATAATGTCTGATACAGTTTTTTCTGCATTGTTTGAAGGAAGAGCAAAACCAAGACCAATGCTGCCGCCTGTAGGTGTTGTTATCCAGCTGTTAATCCCAATCAGTTCACCCTTGAGATTGACAAGAGCGCCGCCTGAGTTGCCATGATTGATTGACGCATCAGTCTGTATGAAATCGCTTATATTACCGCCATTGCTGTTTTTCCTTCCGACTGCACTTACAATTCCTGCTGTAACACTGGAAGAGTAACCGTAAGGGCTGCCTATTGCCATTACCCATTCGCCTACTTTAAGAGTGTCTGAATCTCCCCATTTTATAACCGGAATTCTCTTATCTGTATCAATACAGATAAGGGCAAGGTCTTTTCTTTCATCGATACCGGCCAATTCCGCATTAAGTACAGAACCGTCATAAATTATGACAGAAACATTTTCCGCTTCTCCGATAACATGCTTGTTCGTGAGTATGTAATACCTGGTCCCTTTTTTCGAGACGACTATTCCCGAACCAAGCCCTTCATCCTGAAATTCCTTTTCATCATTTTTCAGGGAATCTGGTGACGGATCGAAAGGATTATATGAAAAATCCCAGCCGTCAGGTATTTTCTGATACTTTGTATCAATTACAGTAACCTGTACAACAGATGGAAGGACTTTTTCAGCTGTATCGGGGAAAAGACAAAAACTGTTGCTGTTCCCGAAAAAAGATTTGTCTGAACCTGTTGTAAAGCATGATGAAAAAAAAGGAATAAGAATAATCAGGGAGATAATTTTTTTCATATGTTACTCCGGAATTTAATCAAAAAAAATTAAAGTGAAGTCAGGATTTCGGCATGATCCTCATATACAGCAACAGTATGTTCAAAATGCGCTGAATTGAGTTTGTCAGCTGTCTTGACAGTCCATCCGTCTTCAAGAATATAAACTTCATCTACTCCAAGGTTGATCATAGGTTCAATTGCTATAACCATTCCTTTTTTAAGACGTGGATTTGGTCCTGAGCTTATATAGTTGGGAATCTGCGGTTCTTCATGCACATTGAAACCAACTCCGTGTCCGCAGAAATCACGGACAACACCATAGTTATTTTTTTTTGCATGAGTAAAAACAGCTTTTGAAATATTACTTATCCTGTTTTTAGCTTTAGCCTGTTCAATCCCGAGATAAAGGCATTCCTCTGTAACTTTCATCAGCTTTCTGTCAGTTTCCGAGATGTTGCCAACAGGAAGTGTAATTGCAGAATCTGTTATATATCCGTTAAGGTCTATACCAAGGTCAAGACTTATTATATCACCATCATTGATAATCCGTTTTCCGGGTATGCCGTGAATAACTTCATCATTAACAGAAATACAAATACTTGCGGGATATCCCATATATCCCTTAAAAGCAGCTTTTGCTTTTTTACTTTTTATATAGTCTTCTGCCATTTTATCAATATCCAGAGTAGTAATTCCAGGCTGTAAACTTTTTTTTATTTCATTGAAAGTTTCTGCCAGGATCTTTCCGGATTCTCTTAATCTTTTTATATCATTTTCATTCTTCAGTCTTATCATTTTCCAGTCTTGCTTTCCGTTCTTTAGATGTTATTTCTTTTCCAATATTTTTGAATTCAGCTTCAGTATCATTACCATATGATGTATTGATAATATCCTCGACATTGCTGCTTTCCGATGTAATTGTAACTTTACCGCTTGTTATTACACCAGGTTCAACATTGATCTTTGGTGTAGTGATATTTCCAAGTACTTTACCGGTTGCCAGAAGGTTTACCTCTTCTGAAGCACTGATATTCCCTATTATAGTTCCTGAAACAGTAACTTTCCGCGCAGTAATATCAGTTTTCACCTTGCCTGTAGGGCCAATTACCACCTGGTCGTCTGTTCTGATTTCTCCCTGAAATTTACCTTCGATAAGAACAGGACCGTTTACGAAAAACCTGCCTTCGAAAATTGAACCTTCACCGATAATACAATTTGTATTCATATCTGTTATTTTTGACACCTCTACTCCATATACTTTGTATTTAATTGTGATACGTTTTTATGATAGATTTTTAAGATATATAAACTATAGCATTTATGGTATTACGATTCAACTATTTTGGATTTAATATGGTTAAGAAGAAATTTGGAATTGAGATTTGACCTGTCTGCAGATATTGATTTATTGAGAAAGTCATATGATTTACTGTAGATTCCTGTTCTGTAATAAGTATAAGCTTTCCAGAAATAAATAGAGGAGAGATATTCTTTTGTACTGTTTTTTTTCAGTATTGCTGTATCAAGGTATTTCAATGCTTCTGAATAATTCTCTTTTTTGATTGAAATCAGGGCAAGATTAAAATAATTTTCTCTGTTCAAGTTGTTTTCAAGATAATTGCTGTAATGGAAAAATGCATCTGAATAATTATTCACGCTTATTTCACAGAAAGCTTTGTAAAGATTAAAAAATTGACTGTTTCTAATTTCATTTTTCTGAAGAAGAATCTGCAGATCCTTTATCTTTCTGTTTTCAAGAAGATAATAAGCAAGATATTTTTTGTAATCATCATCAGTATTATAGTTATTTAATATGTTCCATAATATTTTCAAATACCTGTCTCTGTTTTCTTTTCTGCAGCTGAGAAGCTCATCAACTGCGTTAAGAGAACTGTTAAGCATTTCCTTCTGGATTTCTGATATATATTTGTTAAGATTTATATAGTAAAGAATATTTGTTATATTTGTTTTAGATTTTTTATCGATTAACGATATGAGATATTCTGAATTTATATTTCCGGTTTTTATGTATTCTATCCATATAAGATTCATTAAAGATAAATTATCTGAAATTTGACCGGAATTGTAAATGTTTTTATAGATAATAGAACTTTTATCATAATTTCCAAGATACATTTCAATATCTGCCTGAATAAATTGTAAATCAGTGTTTTTGCTGTCAATTCCAGAAATTATATTGAGGCTGTCAATGAAACTCCGGTTATCAAGAAGAATAAGTGCTTGTAATAATGGATTTATTTTCAAGGCTGATAGATATTTCAGTGCTTCTTTTTTTTCTCCTTCTTTCATTTTCAAAATAATATAATTATTCAGAAAATTGCTGTTACCCTCTTTTTCATATATTTCAAGGTATTTATCAGGATTCAAACTGTCATCAAGCAGGTTAATATAGATATTGTCATTGAAATGATCTTTTATTTTATTATTACAAATAATCTTTTCATTGCTTTTGCATGTTGAATAATATTCAAGGAAAAGATCATTCTTAAAAAAATCACTGGTATTTCTTTTTTTGTATGTGGTTAAGAAAAGATCAATATTATCAGTTCTTAAAAGAGAAAAAAGATAAATATTTCTTATTCTGCTGTCTTTTTTATATTTTAAAAATAATTTCCGGGATAATGATTCAAGTATTTCATAATTTTCTGTATATTCAGAAACCCTGTATTGTCTTTTTAAAAGAATAAGAGCATTCTTTCTTGTTTTGCAGTAATTGAAAGCTTCAGTAATATGTTCCTGACTGAGATCATAATTATTTCTGACAAGTAACTTATCAATCCTGAATATGATGCTGTTGAAATTCCTGTTGTTTTCCGTATTGGTATAAACAAGTAAAACAATTGAAAATAATATCAGGATATTTGCGGTAACAAGTATTATTAAAAGGTTTTTAAGTTTTGATGTAATTGATTTATATTTCAAGTCAGAATAAGTTTCATATTCTGTATTTTCATGACTGTTGATATGTTTATGAAGTTTTTTGTATTTTAATTTGTTGTTTCTGAAAAACCTCAATTTTAATTATCTCATGATTTTTTATTAATTTCTCTGAAAATACTGTCAAGTACACCGTTTATAAAACGGTATGAATCATTGCTGCTGTATTCTCTTGAAATATCAATTGCTTCATCAATTGTAATATTACCGGCTATATCTTTCTGGTAAAGAAGAGAATATACACTGAGTCTTAAAATCGCGAGATCAACCTTGCTTATTCTTTCGAATTTCCAGTTATCGATATGCTTTTTAATTGTAGAATCAATAGTATCAATATTTTCAATTGTTCCGTTTAAAAGCAGAGAAGCAAACATTTTGGTTTCCGGCTTAATGCTTTCTTTACTGTCATCAAGCCAGTTGAAACTGTCAATATTTTCCTGTTTTTTTTCACTGTTGAAATCCCAGCTGTATATGGCCTGAAAAGCCAGTATCCTGCTTTTTCGTCTTGATCCAGTCATATACTATTAAAGAAAATATTTAATTTCAGCTTCATCTTCCAGTTCTTCTACAAGTTCCTGTACTGATTCCTTGAAAAGCTGTTCCTGTGTTTTCATCATCAGATAATCTTCAATCCTGTTTCTGACTGTTTTATCAGTTGCAGGATTTATTTTTTCATTAATCTTAAGAACATGCGGATTGATAATTTCCTTTAACCTGACAATATGATAACCCATGTTGGATTTAATTACATCGCTTACCTGATTTTTCTTTAGTTCAAAAACACTGTCAAAAAAATGTTCACCAAGAAGTTTTTTTCTGGGAAGATCATTGATTCTAAGGTATCCGAAATCACCCTTGTTGTATTTAGATGTGGAATCATCGGAATTTTCAACAAGCTGGTCAAAAGTTTTGCTGCCGCTTCTGAGGTCTTTCAGATAACTTTCAGCTCTATTGGTTGCCTTTTCCATATCTTCAGGTTTTGAAAGCATTCTTGTATCAACAAAAATATGATCAAATCTTACAGTCTTGGGTATGGAAAATTTAGTGCTGTTTTCATCATAAAATTTCTGAATTTCTTTTTCAGTCGGCCGCGGGATATTTGATAGTTTATCGCTTTTAGCCTTGTTTACATATTTCTGAAGCTGGATAGTCTCCTTGCTTTTCTTGGAATACCTGTCCCAGCTGACACCTGTCTGTTTTCTCACGAAATCCTTTATCTGGCTGTCACTCATATTTACAGCAGCGTTACCTATCTGCTGTCTGATAAGCTTCAGAACATCCTTGTCAGAAACAGTTATTCCTGCCCGCTCTGCACCCTGCTGGAGAAGAATATCCCCCACCATTGTTTCGAGTACTTCACGATGAGACTTGTCAATACCGTTTCGTTTAAGTATTTCAACAGTCTGGTCCAGTTTTTTTCTTGATATAATTTCCGGTTTTGTGAGATTTACAGTTGCAGCTCTCTGGTCTATCAGATCCTGACAGAATACAGATGATGCAATAAGTAAAAAAATTAATATAGACAGGTATTTTTTCATTTTATACAGCTTTTTTATTCAGTTTTTTCTGCTTCTGAATTGTTCCACCATTCAGTAACATTTTCAGTTTCTGCATTTTCTCTGTATGCAGCTCCAAGAACATCACCTTTATCCGGTGTTCTGTTTACCCATGCAAGTCCGAGTGATACTACAATAAAAACAACAGCAAGGATTGAAGTGAATTTGGTAAGAACATTTCCTGATCTTGAACCAAAAGGGGTAGCACTGCCACCCCCGAATAATCCACCAAGTCCTTCACCCTGTTCATCCTGTATGAGTACCATTGCAATAAGAAGAAGACATGCAATAACAAAAATAATTAACAGTAAAACAGTTAGAATTCCCATTTTTAATAACTCCAGTAGATATTTATGCGTTTATAATCGGTAAAAATAATTCAGGCTTGAGCGCTGCCCCGCCGACAAGTGCGCCGTCGATATTCTCCATTGAGAGAAGTGAAGCTGCATTTTCCGGTTTTACAGACCCGCCGTACTGAATTATCATTCTGGAAGCAGCTGCATCTGAATAAATATCAGCTAGCTTTTCCCTGATTACCTTATGAATGCTGTCAGCATCTTCTGCTGTAGCAGTTTTTCCTGTTCCGATTGCCCAAACTGGTTCGTAAGCAATTGTAATATCTTTGAGATCTTTTTCATCGATATCACTGAGGCCGTTAACAACCTGGCTGCATACTACATCGTTTGCCTTGCCTGATTCTCTTTCCTCAAGAGTTTCACCTACACAGAAAACAACTTCCATCCTCTGAGAGAGAGCAAGTTTGATTTTTGAGTTAATAAAATCATCTGTTTCTCCGTAGATTATTCTTCTTTCAGAATGTCCAAGTATCACAGTGTCAACACCTAGATCTTTGAGCATTTCAACAGAAATTTCGCCTGTATGCGCTCCTGAAAGAGCATTTGACATATTCTGTGCACCAAGAAGAACTTTTGTACCCTTTGTTATTTTTGAAACTTCTGCAAGTGCAGTAAAAGGGGGTGCAATCATAACCTTTGCATCGGAATCTTTGGAACCTTCTACAACAGCTTTTGCAAGTTCTGCTGCATCAGCTGTAAGTTTGTTCATTTTCCAGTTTCCGGCAATATATTTAATTCTATCAGACATATATATCCTCTTTTTTACTTTTCAAGCGCAACTATGCCAGGGAGTGCTTTACCTTCGAGAAATTCGAGTGAAGCCCCTCCTCCGGTTGAAACATGACTGATTTTATCAGCAAAACCGAATTTATTTACTGCAGCAACAGAATCTCCGCCGCCTACAACAGTTTTGCCTGTACTTTCAGCAACAATTTCAGCAACTGTCAGCGTACCTTTCTGAAATTCAGGGAATTCAAAAACTCCCATCGGTCCGTTCCAGACAATTGTCTTAGCTTTTAAAAGTTTTTCTCTGATTTTCTCAATAGTCTTGACACCGATATCCATTCCGAGTTTTCCTTCAGGAACATCAGCGCCGTCAACATATTCTGCTGCCGCATTTTCTGAAAATTCAGTAGCTACAATATGATCTATTGGAAATACAATGTCAACTCCCTTTTTCTCCGCAGCAGTAAGAAAATTCTTTGCTGTTTCAAGGAATTCCTCTTCGAAAAGTGAGTTTCCGATTGTGTGGCCTTTGGCTTTGAGAAATGTATAAGCCATTCCCCCGCCTATTACCATCGATTCGCAGGTTTTTAAAAGAGATTCGAGAACTGCAATTTTTGAAGATACTTTTGCACCTCCGATAATTGCTACAAAAGGCTGTTCAGGTGATTTTAGAACAGGCTCGAAAAACTCAACCTCTTTTTCAATGAGAAAACCGGCAGCTGAAGGAAGATAATGTGTAACACCTTCAGTTGATGCATGTGCCCTGTGAGCTGTTCCAAATGCATCATTGATATAAATATCACCGTTTTTAGCAAGTTTTTCCGCGAATTCAAGATTGTTTTTTGTTTCTTCGTTATAATAACGAACATTTTCCAGAACAAGTATTTCGCCTGCTTTGAGTTCATTTACCTGTTTAAGGACTTCATCCCCTATACAGTCATCTGCCATTTTTACAGGCTTGCCGATAAGTTTAGAAAGTTCTTTAACAACAGGGGAAAGGCTGAATTCAGCCTTTCTTTCCCCTTTAGGTCTACCAAGATGACTCATCAAAACAAGAGATGTCCCTTCCTGCTCAAGAATATAGTTGAGTGTCGGAAGAGCAGCTTTGATCCTTGTGGAATCTGTTACAACTCCGTCTTTAAGAGGGACATTGAAATCCACTCTTACAAGAACTTTCTTATTTTTAAGATCTATATCTCTTACTGTTTTTACAGCCATTTTATTTCCTTAATTAAACAAGTTTTAATGCAAGGTCAACAACTCTGTTTGAGTAACCCCATTCATTGTCATACCATGAAAGAATCTTGAAGAAATTTTCACCGATTTTCATTGTGCTTGCAGCATCAAATACTGATGAGTGAGGATTTCCCTTGATATCTGAAGATACGATAGGATCTGATGTATATTCAAGAATACCCTTGAGTTTGCCGTCAGCAGCTTTTTTGATAGCAGCGTTGATTTCATCAACAGATACATTCTTCTTGAGTTTGAAAGTAAGGTCAACAATTGATCCTGTAGGAGTAGGAACTCTCATTGCAAGACCGTTGAGTTTGCCGTTAAGCTCAGGAATAACAAGTCCTACAGCTTTTGCAGCACCAGTGGAAGTAGGAATAATTGACATACTTGCAGCTCTTGCTCTTCTTAAGTCGCTGTGTGGCTGGTCAAGAATTACCTGATCATTTGTGAAAGCATGAACTGTTGTCATGAGACCTTCTTCGATACCGAACTCATCGTTAAGGATTTTTGCAACAGGAGCAAGACAGTTAGTTGTACATGATGCGTTTGATACAGCAATATCTGAATCTTTGAGTGCTTCATCATTTACACCAAGAACAATTGTGTTGTCTACTTCATCTTTTGCAGGTACTGTAAGAATAACTTTTTTAGCACCAGCTGTTACATGATCTTTGTAACCGCCTTTAGGTCCTTCAGCAGTTCTGAAAACACCTGTTGATTCAATTGCGACATCAACACCAAGATCTTTCCATGGAAGATCTTTTGGATTTCTTTCCGCATAAACTTTAATTTCTTTTCCATCTACTACAATAGCGCCGTCTTTAGCTTCAACTGATTTAGCGTAAACGCCGAAAGTTGAGTCATATTTGAGGAGATATGCTAGAGTTTTTGGGTTAGTAAGGTCATTGATAGCTACAACATCAACACCTTCTCGCTCAAAAGCAATTTTAAAAACATTTCTCCCGATTCTACCGAAACCGTTAATTGCTAATTTCATAAATTGTCACCTCTTAAAATATTTTCACAATAATCATATTCAAAAGATATTCTTATGTCAATTGAACATGATTTAGTTTGTATTATTGTCTTATATAATATCAATAATTTTTTCACGAATTTAAGAATAAATCTGAAATCAGTATATCAGGTTTCGTTATTTAATATTTATTATAAAATCATAAATTTCTGATTTATTAAAAAAATCATCATTCTGTTCTTTTTTTTCTTTTTCCCTGCTGTCCCTCACAACAATATCACCGTAATTTACCAGATCAAACATCTCACGTCCGGTAACTGTTCCTTCGGAAACAGATTCGTCGGTATTAGTTACTGTAAGATTTCCAATGATATCTGAATCCTCAAAAATATAACCTATTCTGCTTCTATCGATTTTTATCCTGTCTTTTCTTATAATGAGAAAACTGTCATCATTGCTGATATTTTCAAGTCTTCCGATATTTATAAGACCTTTTTCAAAATCAAGCCCAATGATCTGACCGTATGTATTGATATCGGAAAGAATATCATTCATCAAATTATTAAGCGTATCCCAGACTCTGTTGTTTCCTGTTTTTATAATCCTGTATTTTCCGATTTCAGCACCTGTATATGATGAATAAACAGTACATTCTGCACTGAAAAGCCTTTCAGTTTCACTGAAATCAATTATAAAAAAGTAATCACTCTTTGTTTTTCCGGTTCTGGACTCTGAAAAAGCCTGAGAAAAATTTTCAATTCTTTTTCCTGAGTTTAATATATGTATATTTTCCGCATGACCTGCGATTGTATTGAAAATATCTGTAAGTACAGATTCCCCATTCTGATGAAGCATGCTGAAACTGTCTCTGTAGTAGAGATTTATATTGAAACAGTGTTTGTTTACAAGAAACTGGTCAATTTTCCACGATGATGAAACACTGGAACTCTGAAGACTCTCCTGTATTTCTATGTCATCCTTTATTGACTGGTAATTGCGTTCCTTTTCCGGAAGTGTATAGAGTTCTGACAGATATTTTGATCTAAACCCCTTGTTGAGGAATATTCTTGAATATGCAAGCCTGACTTTTACTGAATTAGGGTCAATAAGTAGTGCCCTCCGGTATGAATTCAGTGCCTTATTTATATAGTTGCGCTCTTCAAGCCCCTTTCCCCGGATATAATGGTATTCAGCTGCTTTTTTTCTTATATTGTCATTTATATCTTTTTCAGACCTTATAAGGTTTTCAAACGCAAACCTTGAAACTTCATCATCAGGATTTATTCTGAATGCTTCGGAATAATATCTGAGAGCAGTATCTGTTTCCCCTTTTTTCTCTGCTGTTCTTCCAAGGGTGTATGCAACAATATTGTTATCTCTTTTAGAGTAAAACCTGTTGAGAATTTCGGGTATATGATCATAATCACCATTGCTTAAAAGAATACGCGAATAAAGAAGAGCAGCTTCCAGAAAATCAGGATCAAGGTTTATTGCCTCCCTGATTTTTATCTCTGCCAGATGGGTGTTGCCTGTCATAATATAATGACGGGAAGCTATAAAAAGAACAGCAGGATCTGTGTTGTAAAGCCTGAGTGCATCAGAGACATATTTTTCAGACTCATTGAATTGTTTCTGGTAATCAAGAAGTACAATAATTGAAAGAAGAGCTTTCCTGTTTGATGGCGAAATAGTCAGAATGTCCAGGTAATTATTGCGGGATTCTGTGAATTTTCCATTTAAAAGTGCAGTTTCCGCGAATCCGAAATATGCATTGATATTGTTGGGCTCGGCTTTTTTAATCTTATTAAATATTTCCTCTGCAGCTCGTATTTCTCCTTTTCCAAGAAGTATCCGCCCTTCAAGACTTAAAAGATCTATACTTGTCTTATCATATTTTCTGGCAAGAACAACCTGTTTGTGAGCCTCTTCATATTCTCCCAGAAAGTAATAAGCTTCTGCAAGTCCTTTCACAGAGAGAATGAAATCAGGATTAATTTCAAGGACAGCTTTGTATCTTTCAATAGCAGAGTAATAATCTCCTTCAAGAAGATAGACATCCCCTTCACTGTTCAGTGAAAAAATATCATCTGCACTATAAAGCGGCATTAACACTGTTAAAAATATAAAAACTGTCAGTATTTTTTTCATTTTTCGCTGTTTAATTCTATTTTTATAGTTTTGATCTTGTGACCATCCATATTGTTTATTATAAAATTTATCCCCTCATAGCTTACTTTTTCATATCTCACAGGTATTTTGCCGAAAAGGTCAAAGACAAAACCGCCGAGTGTATCATAGTCATCGTGAGGTATATCAAGACCCAGATGCTTGTTTATGTCTTCGATATCAGCCCTTGTATCACACAGGTAGTTGTTTTCATCCAGTTTGATGATATCTTCCTCTTCATCATCAAACTCATCCTGGATATCACCGACAATTTCTTCGATAATATCTTCCATGCAGACTATTCCGGAAACTCCGCCGTATTCATCGACTGCTACTGCTATATGCACTCTTCGCCGTTTGAATTCATGAAGAAGAGTATTGATTCTCTTGCTTTCTGGTATGAAATAAGGTTTCCTGATTAATGATTCGATATCGAATTTTTCTTTTTTAAATATAGATCTGAGAAGGTCCTTTACATAAAGAATTCCGATAACATTGTCTATAGTATCCTTGAATACAGGAAATCTTGAATGTCCGCTGTCTGTTACATTTGCGAGAATTTCATCAGGAGTCATATCATCCTCTATAAACATAACATCTATACGCGGTATCATTACCTCCTTGACAGTTGTTTCAGAGAGTTCCACAACTCCCCTTATCATATCTTTTTCTTCATGATTTAATTCACTATAACTCTCTTCTTCCTCATCACTGCTTCCGAAGAGTTTGTTTAAAAATCCCTTTTTTTTCAAAATATATCAGCTCCTGTGATTGCTTTGAGTAATTCTTCCTGTTTTATCAGCATTTCCTGATCAGGGTCATTGGATTCATGTGTCATCCCGTATAAATGGAGAATACCATGAATAAGCAGACGAATAAGTTCCTCATTTTTATCAACATTAAAATATTTACTGTTTTTTTCAACTGTATCCAGCGAGATAATAATATCTCCTGCATAAAAACTTCTGTTTATATTATCTTGTCCTTCAGAGACATCATCCCCATTCAGAGGATTTTTCAAAAGGGAAATATCTTCACCTTCGCACTGAGGGATAAAATCCCATCCAGGTATTTCCGCGCCCTCTATCTGTGGGAATGACAGAACATCAGTTGCCTCATCTTTGTTCCTGTAATCCCTGTTGAGTTCTCTGATAAATACATCATTACAGAATACAATTGATATTTCCCAGTTATCAACTTTAAGTAATTTTAATATATTATTGCATATTTTAACAATAAATTTATTATCTATTTCAGTATTTATATTTTCATATGTGATCTCAATATTATTCATTTGAACTCTTCCTCTTTCCGGGTTTTTTCCCGTTTCCGTTGTTTTGAACTGAATTGCTTTCTGCAAATTCTGTATCAGGATATTCGATACGTGAATGGTAGCTTCCTGCAAGTGTTTTGAGAAATGATTCAGTTATTATTTCAAGTTCCCTGAATGTCAGCTCACTTTCCGTAATCTGTCTAGTCTCAATTTTAGACATTATTATTTTCCATACAAATTTTTCAAGCTGGCTCATGGAAGGTTTTTTCAGAGTTCTTACCGAAGCTTCAATATTATCGGCAAGAAGAACTACTGCGGCTTCCCTGCTGACAGGTTTACCTTCAGTGTATGAATAGTCTTCCGGGGATATTTTAGCCTTGTTTTCGAGTTTAAGAGCCTCTACATAGAAATAAGCTATAAGGCCATTTCCGTGATGCTGGGCAATAATATCAATGACAGCCTGGGGAAGACCAAGCTCTTTCGCTTTCTCAATACCGATTTTCACATGGGATTTAATTACCGATACAGACATACTTGGCTTAAGGTCATTGTGTTTGTTGTAGTTTGTCTGGTTTTCAATGAAATATTCAGCCTGATCAATTTTCCCTATATCGTGATAATATGCTCCCGCACGGGCAAGAAACGGATTTGCACCTATTTCCCTGCAGGCTGTTTCCGCAAGATTACCCACATTTAGCGAATGATTGAAAGTACCCGGTGCCAGGTTGTGCATCTTCTTGAATATTGGATTGTTGAGATCTGAAAGTTCAATAAGCCTGAACTGTGTCGGGGAATTCAGAACATGCTCTATAATAGGCATTATCCCTAGTACCAGGATGCCTGATACAAAACCGTTCAGAAATGCAATACCTGATGATATAAGAGTTGTAGTGAAAGTCTGTTTTAGAAAAAGTGACAGAGATACTATGAAAAATATGCTGAAAAGCCCGATTTTCAGGCCGGAAAATATAAGGTCTAATCTTTTTTCGACTTTCTGAACAACAAGAACTCCGGCAACTGCAGTGAAAAGTGAAAAAAGTACGGGAAGCGGCTGGAAATTGATAACAGGCAGAAGCATGAAACTGGCAATGAATGAAAAATTAATTCCGGCAGCCGGAGAAATTATTATTGCCAGTATTGCCGAGAAAAGAGGAGCAGGTATTAAAAGGGCAAAGTTGAACCATTCCGGTATTTCAAGAATTTTGAAAAAGAATACAGAATAGATAAGATACAGTTCACCCATTACTATTATGAAATATATATCTGCCTTGCTCAGTGTCTTTCTCAGTACCTTTTTTGAAAAAAAGAATGAAGCTGATAAAATAAACAGAGATCAGAAAAAGGAAAATACCTGAAACTTTTCTGTAATTTGTGGAAACCACAATATTCCCCATTGCCTTGATCTTATCCATATCTGTTTCTGATATAATAAAACCCTTTTTAACAATAAGGTCGCCTTTATTGATTTCAAGATAAAGAGGTTCTGCTTCAGAAAGTATCCGTTCCCTTTTTGTTGTTGTTTCCTCGAAATCGTAAAAGCAGTTTTCCACTGCAAAAACCTTAACAAGTTCAGATACAGTGTCCCTGTCATCACCCTGCAAAGCTGATTCTGATATTATGTATTTATCAATACCAGTCAGGGAGAGTATATCTGCAAATCTAATTTCCTCTTTTTCCCTGCTGTTGTTACGCCATCGCCATATTTCAATAATATTGTTTCCCTGATAAAGAGAATTATCACTCTTTACAATATCGACAATTCCCTCTTCCATGACTGATTTTAGTGTGTCAGATGCTATATCAAGGAGAGACAAAACCGAAGGCTTTTCCAGGAGCCTCAAAAAAAGAGATCTGCTTATTTCCGGGAAATTCTGTGAAAAAGTATCATAAACAGGGTCAATCCAGTCTGAAGAATAGTTGTTCAGATAAATTTTCTTGAACTGTTCATAGAAATTGCTGAATCTCATTAATGTTTCATCATTGATTTCCTTGTAAACCTTGAAAACAGGAGTTATATTCTTTTCCAGTTCATAATCCCTTTTAGCCGTGCTTTTCCTGTCAAGATACTTGAAATCATATTCCGCAAAAATATCACGAACAGCCACCCTTCCTGCTTCATAATCTTTTATTTCACGGTTATAGAGATATGAATCAACCTTGAGAAAACCGATAATCAGCAATGCATTAAAAACAGCTGTAGCTATGATCATTGTAAGAATTATCCTGTCTTTCAGGACAATACTGTTTAATAATAAATTAATTTTCTTTTTCATAGGCATCTATGATTTTTTTTACCAGAGGATTTCTCATCACATCTTCCGAGGTGAAAAAGGTAAATCCTATTTGTTTGATGTTTTTCAGGGTATTCAATGCATGTATAAGCCCTGAATGTTTTTTATTTGGAAGGTCTATCTGGGTAATATCTCCTGTAATGACAGCCCTAGAACCTTCTCCGATACGGGTCAGAAACATTTTCATCTGTTCCCTGGTTGTGTTCTGAGCTTCATCAAGGATTATATAGGAATCGCTCAAACTCCTTCCCCTCATATAAGCTAGAGGTGCAATTTCTATCATATTGCTCTCTTCCATTTTCTGAATCATTTCAAAGGGAAGAAGCGCTTCAATTGCATCATACAGAGGACGAAGATACGGGCTTATTTTCTGAACAAGGTCTCCCGGAAGAAAGCCGAGGCTTTCTCCAGCCTCAACAACCGGGCGTGTAATAATAAGCTTTCTCTTTTTCTTCTGAAGTATCTCGCTCAATGCTTTTGCAACAGCCAGGTATGTTTTCCCTGTACCTGCAGGTCCTGTTGCAAAGACAATATCGTAATTATTGAATTTTCTTATAAGCTCCACCTGGTTGACAGAACGGGGAAAAACTTTTCTTGAACTGCCCGGTATTATAAGTTCAAGGTTTTCAATATCGCTTTCATTTTTTATTTTTTCAGAAATATTACCGGCGGAAATACCTGAATAAATGCATTTGATGAGATCTTTACCGGGAATCCCCCCTCTTTTTGTATAATCTTCCATTTTTTCTACAATTATTGAGAATATTTCCCTTTTCGAGGTATCTGTTGAGGATAATAATATTTCATTTCCGTTTGTATATACTTCTGAATCAAGAAGTTCTTCGATAAGTTTTAGATTTGTATCATTTGAACCGCAGATATCTGTAAGGATAGAGTGGTCTTCAAGTACAATAGAAAATTTTTCTTCCAATTTAATTCCTTTAAAAAAGATTTTACAAATCATTTTTAATTTAAGTCAAGCGCAAAATCATGACGAATCACGTAAATCATTTTTAATATTTACCAGTTTTTTTCTACATATTTATATCATCATCAGTAATACTGATATCAGTTTTAATTTCAGGAATAGGATTCCACTGCATCAGTATTGTAAGTTTAGAATCCCATTTCCACTTAGAATTACCTGAATCTTCTGTAAAAACTTTAGGTTCACCTGTATAATCAAGAGTAAGATCCCAGTCATGGAGATGATGAATTGCCTTGAATTCAATAAGTTTAAGCTTGAAAAATGATTCATACCTGTCATTTGTATTGAAAAAATTGAATGATTTAATAAGATCATCTACAGGGTTTACCCATTCTTCACCCATTTCCTCTGCATAAGAAGGTATATATCTGTATGTCTTGTTGTTTTCAGATTTTGTATTGAAAGTTATATCAAGGAATTCTGATACATTGAGATCAAATCCCAGGTTGAATACAAGAGCATTTTCTGTAAATTTCTGAAGATCCATTTCCCAGGAGGTAGACATATTTGTCTTATACCTGATCCTGTTTTTCCAAATAGGATAAAAATACCTGGAAAAATCTATTTTTGCGTTGAATTCTGACGGTACAAATTTCTCATTATCTTCCTCCTGCCATCCTGTAGCCTGATCATAATACCAGGGTTTTTTGTATTCAGCCTTGTATACAGAGTTGAATATCCACAGATTGACAGTTGAAACAAGTTCATCAGGTGTATCTTTCATAAGATCATATTTATAAGTCTGCTTAAGGTATAATTCATCATCATAAAAACTGAGCCTGCCTATTGTTTCAGATGTTTCCCAGTTGGTATCTTCAGAATCATATTCAAGTATCTCTTCAATATAGTTATAATCATCATATCCGTATTTTTCCTTCCACTTGATTGGATCAAAACTCCATACATCTTCTCTTGTCTCTACAGCTTTGACAATTACAGTAGATGTAAGCGGCCCGGTTCTGATTATATTCTCATTTTCAATTTCCTGAAGAAGCGGAGGAAGAACAGTCCGTACCCTGAAATGCTGAACCTGGTTCCAGTTTGAAAGATACTTGAGATTCATATCAAGTTCATTTTCCGTGAAAGATTCCTTGTCCCAGCTGAAGAAACTGTCTTCATAGACTGCATCACCTTCAGGATCTGTGTAATCATATTTTTTCTCGAAAATAATAGTATCAAGCTGATATTTTATAAATGACTGGTCAAATGCATCATATTTATACAGTGGGTATGAATAAAAAGTTGATTTGTTTTCAAGTTTTGTAAAGGTTGATTTGGCATCAGAGTCTTTATAATCCTGCCATGCGGAATCGGAAATATTTTCTCCCCTTGATCTGTGTTCCTTGTAATCATAGGAAAGAACAACATAGTCATCGAGTGATAATATATCTTCATAGAAATCAGCATTATAATTAAGCTTTATATTACCGTATGTCCTTAATGTGTCGTAAGACTTGTCAAAATCAACATCATCAGGTTCAGTCCAGCTGCTGCTGTCAAGTGTTGTTGCTGATGTTATATTTGGAGAAAATGTGTATGAAAGTGAATGTGAAAAAGGATTTCTGGAATCATAAAGCTTTATTTCAAGATTATCAAGAATTTCAGATTCCTGAATATCGCTGTATCCATCAGTCTTTTCAGAGTCATCATTCTCATTTGTTTCCCATGGGGTTTCAACCTGGTCGCTGTTTTTAATTTCCTCCTCTTCATCAGCCTTGTATTCTTCCGGAAGTTCGGAATTGCTGTAGGTCTTTGAAAAAACTTCGCCAGACAAAGTCACGGAAAAGTCAGGGAGTGTATATGTTTCAGGGTAATAAAAATACTGCTCAGGCATGAAATACTCTGTCCTGTTTGAAGGGGGAATATAATCAGGAAGAGCGGAATCAAGTCCTGTAATTCCTGAAGTGCTTCTGGTTTTGTTTTTCCAGTTCATTGAAAAATCCAGTTTTGTAATATTTACCTCTTTAAGATAATCACCGAATAATTCAATTTCAGGATTCAGGGAAAGATGTATTGACCACCATAGCCTGTCTCTGATTCCCTGGAAATCTGTATCATCAGTTTCTTCCTCTTCTTCCAGGCCAAGCAGCTTGCTCCAGTCAATATATTCTGCCCTGTCGTTGAAATCCCTCAGGAAATATGGATCAGAATAGAGTTCAAAAGATATATCGCTGTCAAGTGAATTGCTTACAAACCCTGTATCAAGTTCGAAACCAAACCTGAAAGGTATTGTATATTTCAGAAAATTCCCTTCATTCCAGCCGCTTTTATAATTACCGTTATCATTTTCATAAAACGGGGAATAATAACCGTCAGAATTTATATAAATATTCCTGCTCCGTCCCAGACCTGCAAACAGTTTTGTCTCTTTGAGAAAATCGTCTTCTCCCGAATATAACTGAATACCTGAAAAAAGACCGAGACGGGAATAAATATCAAACATGATTTTTATGAAATTATCAGATATGTCAGATTCCTTTTTTTTTTCTGTTTTCCGCAGATATATGCCGTTGAGTTCTGTTTCATACTGAACATCATCTTCCGTGAGTGCAAGGAAAGAAAGGTTCTGGCTGTTGTCAGGCTGTCCCTTTAAATATGTTGTTGTCTGGAAAAAGGAAGCCTGAAGGATCCCGTGAACCGAGAGCCGGGTTAAATACAAGCTTGTCGCCGGGATGAAAGAAAAACGGGAAATAAAATGTCGGAATATGTCCGACATATAAAACAGCGTTTTTTATTCCCCATTCTCCCGGGGCAAGCACCCATATTCTCCTGGCTTTCAGATGATAATATGGATCTTCAGGTTTACTTGATGTGATGCTTGCATCATCGATAATAACTACATCATCATCCGACCTGTAGATTTTTTCACCTGAATAATAAAATTTAAGATCTTTTTCATCCTGCTGCTTGTCTCTCTCTGAAATTCCCCTGAAAAACATCCCTTCCCAGTTTGTAATATCGAAAGACAGCTTTTCACCCTTGAAATTCTCCCTTTCTTCACCGCTTATCCTTGTATAGTCGACATTGCCTGTTGCTGTAATTATATTTTCATCCTGGTTAAAGAGAATCTTATCAGTTTTTATGAGGTGGGTAACATTTTTCTTTGTATCATTCATTTCAAGGACAACACTTCCTGAAATTTTGATATATTTTTCATCTATTTTATCAATTGTAAAATATTCTGTCCTTTCTGCAGATTCTATGGAAAGATATTTTCCGCTGCCTTTTGTACCTTCAGCCTCTTCCTCTTCTTCTGGAAGATCTTTTTTGTAATACTCTGCAATTCGGTT
Organism: Spirochaetia bacterium; assembly: GCA_963662265.2. Classification (GTDB taxonomy): domain Bacteria; phylum Spirochaetota; class Spirochaetia; order CADAEX01; family CADAEX01. The sequence goes on from CAXXHA010000019.1 coordinate 60,838, forward strand.
TTTTAAATCTTTTTTTGATCCGGATTCGTCTATTCCGAGGTATCTGCACCAGCTTAAAAGATCATAATAATCCGAAGTGTTGATATCTGATAAAATTGTTTTTTCAAGAAGAGTCTCTTCCTTTACTTCGTTATCAGAATTACTGTTTGGAACAACGGCAGATCCAGGAATTTCAGAATCCGCAGGTGAAATATCTTCAGGAATTTCGATGTTTTCATCTTCAGGGATATCCTGGGAAAAGACATTTAGAGCAGGAAAGAAAATTATAATTATAAATACAGTAAGTATTTTGATAATTTTCATAAACTAATTGATAATTTCCCTTAAGAATTTACCTGTATGGGATTTTCTGCATGAAGCAATATCTTCCGGAGTACCAGATGCGACAATTGAACCGCCGCCTACCCCTCCTTCCGGGCCAAGATCAATAATATGGTCTGCAATCTTGATGATATCCATGTTGTGTTCAATTATTATCACTGTATTGCCTTTGTCTGCTATAGCATTTATCACATCTGCGAGCTGCTTGACATCGGCAAAGTGAAGACCTGTTGTGGGTTCATCCAGTATGTAGAGTGTATTCCCTGTGTTGACCTTTGAAAGCTCGTGTGCAAGTTTAACACGCTGGGCTTCTCCTCCCGAGAGAGTAAGTGCTGACTGGCCGAGTTTAATATAGCCGAGACCTACATCGAAAAGAGATTCAAGTTTTCTTTTTATTTTTGGAATATTTTCAAAAAAAGAAAGCGCATCTTCAACAGTCATCTCAAGTACATCATGGATATTTTTACCCTTATACCTGATATCCAGTGTATCCCTGTTGAATCTCTTGCCGTGACATACATCGCATGTTATATAGACATCGGGGAGAAAATGCATTTCAATTTTTATAGTTCCTCCCCCTTCGCAGTTTTCACATCTACCTCCCTTCACATTGAAAGAGAACCTTCCCGGTTTGAATCCACGTGCCTTTGATTCAGGAAGCGAGGCGAAAAGTTCCCTTATCGGGGTAAAAAGACCCACATATGTTGCAGGGTTTGACCTGGGCGTCCTACCTATCGGGCTCTGGTCAATATTTATGACCTTGTCGATATGTTCAATTCCTGATATTGACTTGTATTTTCCTTCCGGGTTTTTGCTTTTATTTATTCTGTTGCTTACAGCAGGGTAAAGAATATCGTTTATAAGTGTTGATTTACCGGAACCGGAAACTCCTGTAACAAGGATAAGCTTGCCGAGCGGAAATTCAACATCAATTTTCTTGAGGTTATGTTCCTCGGCTTCTTTCAATACAATTTTATTGCCGTTTCCTTCTCTCATACCCTCATTTATATCAATAGTCTCAGATCCGGTAAGAAAGCGGCCTGTTATGCTTTTTTTGTTTGAAAGTATATCATTTATAGAGCCTTCCGCAGTCACCTTGCCGCCATGAACTCCTGCAGCCGGTCCGAGTTCTATTATGTGGTCTGCTGACCTTATAGTCTGCTCATCATGTTCAACAACAATGAGTGTATTCCCGATATCCCTGAGATGGCGGAGAGTATTCAGAAGCCTTTCATTATCCCTCTGGTGAAGCCCTATTGTCGGTTCATCAAGGATATAAAGAACCCCGACAAGTGAAGAACCGATCTGGGTGGCAAGCCTTATTCTCTGGGCTTCACCGCCTGAAAGGGTTGAAGCTTTTCTTTCAAGTGTAAGGTAGTCAAGCCCGACGCTTATCAGGAAATCAAGCCTTGATCTTATTTCCTTGAGTATCTGGTATGCTATCTTTTCCTCTGTATCTGTAAGCTTTAATGACGCAAACATTTCATAAAGCTTTTTCACAGACATTGAAGTTGTTTCAAATATGTTTTTACCTGATACAGTAACATGGAGGCTTTCAGTTCTGAGCCTCTTTCCGCCGCATTGAGCACACTCTGCCTGCCTCATAAACCCTTCAAGCCACTCTTTTATACCGCTTGAATAGGATTCCCTGTACCTTCTTTTAAGGTCATTGATAATACCGGGAAATTTACCGCTGTATTCATAACGGGATGATCTTTCCTTGTTTGAGTAGACAATATCAAGTTCCCTGTCAGTGCCGGAAAATATCTTCTCCAGCACAGCCGGTTTAATATCCTTTACAGGCGTATCAAGTGTGAAATTATATTCTTCAGCAAGAGCCTCAAACCAGCTCCTGTGCCAGTTTGAAGTAGGTTTATAGGGTTTAAACCCGTTTTCATTGAAGGAAAGGTCAGGATCAGGAATTATCAGGTCCCTGTCAAATTCCATAGTCATGCCGAGTCCTGAGCATTCAGGGCAGGCACCTTTCGGGTTGTTGAATGAAAACATTGCAGGTTCGAGTTCAGGTATACTGTAATTACAGTGTGGACATGAATTTTTTATAGAGAAAAAATATTCCCTGTCATCTTCTGAATTGTTTATGACAATTACCCTTCCGTCGCCGACTTCGAGTGCTGTTTCAATAGACTCGCTTATCCTTTTTTTTGAATCATTGCTGTTTTTTATCCTGTCAATGATAATATCAATGCTGTGTTTCTTTTTCTTGTCAAGTTTACTTCTTTCTTCAATATTTACTATTTCACCATCAATTCTGGCCCTGATGAAACCGGATTTAAGTGCATCTTCAAGGATTTTTTCATGTTCCCCTTTCCTTCCGGAAACAACAGGAGCAAGTATAATCAGCCTGGATCCATCCGGAAGTGCTGTAACTGAATCAAGTATCTGGTCTTTCGACTGTTCCTGTATTTCCCTTCCGCATTCAGGGCAATGGGGTTTCCCAATCCTGGCGAAGAGAAGCCTTAAATAGTCATAAATTTCAGTGACAGTTCCAACTGTAGATCTGGGGTTCCTGTGAGTTGTCTTCTGTTCTATGGAAATTGCAGGCGACAGCCCCTCTATATAGTCAACATCAGGTTTGTCCATACGGCCGAGAAACTGCCTTGCATAGGATGAGAGTGATTCTACATATCTTCGCTGACCTTCAGCATAAATTGTATCAAAAGCAAGCGAAGATTTGCCTGATCCGCTCAAACCTGAGATAACAACAAGTTTGTCTCGAGGTATTTCAATATTAATATTTTTAAGATTATGTTCACGCGCGCCTTTGATTATTATTTTATCCATAAATAAGTCCGTTCTATTCTACAGGTAATAATAAAGATTCCTTTACCTTCTCAATATACATAGATTTTTTACCGTTTCTAACTATTCTGCCGGAAATATCTCTGTATTTGCCGGAATATCTGCTGCTGCAGATAATTTTCAGAAGACGGAATGTTTCATCAGTTTTTTCGTAATTGTGAAGTGTAAGGGAAAGATAAAAAAGATATTTATAAAAACCTGTTGATTCAAGATATTTTCCGCATTTATCAAACTTTTCAGCATCCTTTAAAAATGATTCAAGATTTACATAGCTGTACTGAGGATCATATTCTCTCAGGATAAGAAAAGCCTTTGACATTACAGCAGAAACTGCGGGAGTAAGAAATTTCAAAGAGTTGTTGTCCTGTGAAAGTGTGTAATAATAAGTACCAAGTTCGCCTGAAGGATTTATTATCTCATCTCCGTCAAGACGGTAATAATACATTAACCTGTCAAGACCTATGCTCAGTATTTTTTCAGGAAGCAGTCTCATGTATTCTGTAATTCTTTTTTCAGATGCAGTTGTCTTTATAAGTTCCCGCATTGTCTTCTGGTAAAGGTTGTGTCGGTTGAGTTTTTTATATACAGAAGCCTTCTGAATAATTATCAGGTTGATGAAATTTTCTGTCAGCAGTGAATCACTGAATGATTCAGCCCTCTCATACTGCTTGAGAGCAAGAGGAAAATCTCCCTCGTTTTCGAAAATACGTCCAATGTAGTATTCCGCTTCCGGAAAGTCCCTTTTTACAGCAGCTTCCCTGAAATACTTGAAAGCTTCGCTGAAATCCCTTGAGTTGTAGAAATTTATCCCCTTCCTGTAGAGAATCCAGTCAGGTTCATCAGTATTCTGTGAATACGCCGGTACAAGAGTGAATATAAATAATAAAAACAAATAATTTTATCAGACTTTTTCCATTTCTTTCCAAAATTCTTCTTCCGCTTTTTCTTCTGTGGTTTTTTTAATTATCTCACCTTTTCTGAAAATTACAACAGAATTTCCGCTTCCCGTGATTCCGAAATCTGCATCTTTTGCCTCATCAAGGCCGTTAACTATGCATCCCATAACAGCTACAGTAACAGGTTTCTTTACAGCATTGAGTTTGTTACTGATTTTTGAAAGGAAATTGTGTACATCAAAGGTTGCCCTGCCGCATTTGGGACAGGAGACAATATTAACGAAATTCTTTTTTATCCCGTAAAGTTTCAGTATTGCTCTGCCAGCTTCAATTTCATCAACTGGAGGGGAAGAAAGTGAGACTCTTATTGTAGAACCAATACCTTCATTAAGCATTGCCATAATTCCTGCAGTATTTTTTACAATTCCCGGAACAAGAGGACCTGCCTCTGTTACACCTATATGGAGCGGATATCTGTATTTTGAAGAAAAAATCCTGTTAGCCTCGACTGTAGTGTCGACATCTGAAGATTTAAGGGAAAAAACCGCATTTCTGAAATTATATTTCTCAAAAATATCAATTTCCATTTCAGCAGCTCTGATCATTGCTTCAGTCTTGTTTTTTTCATTTTTCAAAGAAGAAGGAAGTGATCCACCGTTTACACCAACCCTTATGGGTATGTTTTTAGCATCTGCCTGTTTCAGTACCTCTTTAACTTTCCATTCTTCGCCGATGTTTCCGGGATTTATCCTGATTTTTGCTATACCTGAACCTTCTTCAAGGCATTTGAGTGCTATTCTATAATCGAAATGAATATCTGCGACAACTGGAACCGGGCTTTTGAGGGAAAGTTCTGACAGTATTTCCGCTGATTTTATATCAGGAGCAGCAAATCGTATTAAATCACACCCTGCTGCTTTCAATTCTGTGAGTTCTCTTATAATGTTATCTAATTCTGATTGTGTCAGCCCAAGAAGAGGAGTTTTCCACATAGTCTGAAGGGTAATATCTGAATTCCCGCCTATTATGACTCCTCCTGCATTGACTTCATAGGTTTCTGTTTTCTTTATCATTTTATGCTACCAGCTAAGTTCTATTATTACAGGTTCTTCTGAAGAGAGAATTTCCGGGATTGTCATTTCAATTTCTGCTATATTGTTACGGGCAGTCCCCCTGTTTGTTTCTTTAATATTTGAAGGTGTCTTGATTGTAAATTTAACAGGATAATTGCTGTAAAGATCTGATACAACCTGCATTGTTTCGTTATCAATGTTTCCGCTGTTGCCCTGGTAGAGATTGTGAGTATAGACAGTTTTAGTCAGTCGTTTATCAACAGTAATTAAAGGTTCTTCTCCGCTTCCTGCAACTGCATTCAATGCATCTATATCTTTGAAAGAGAATTCCGCTGTAATGAAAACTTCCTCTTCATTATCCTCTCTTTTAAAAGAGATTAGAGTCAGGTTGTTGTTTTCTGTAGCTTTTTCTACAAAATCCTTTCTTTCAAGCGGAAGAGGAAGAAAGCTGCTGTCAGAATCTATTTCAGCTGTATTAAGGACCATGTTTGAAACACGGTATTTCAGCTTCACAGTTCCTGATTTTTCATCTTTAAATTCAATTTCTGTTTCTATTCCTATACAGGAAACTATTGATATTAAAAATACAAATAATAATGTATATTTTATTATTTTTTCTGAAACTTTTACCAAGTTAAATTCTCCTTAATGCTGCGGATAGTGAAAAGTCATTACCCGCCATGTATTAAATAACAGGATATATGTGCAAAAACAAAAAATCAATAACAGATTGAAATAAATTATCTTCACATTGGTAAACAAAGTGTTATCAACAGGTAAATAATCTGATTTGATTGTTTTTAACATGCATTAATTGCAGATGCCGGGATTAAGAGAAAAACTAATGTTTTATTTCAGATATACAATTGTCTTTCCGAAACCGCCCTGGTCGGGATGAGCAAAGCTGAATTCCTTTACAGAACTGCAGGAATGAAGATAATCCCATACACCTTTCTGTAGAATTCCTTCACCCATTCCGTGTATAATAGAAAATTCCCTGAAATTTGTGAGTACAGCAGTATCTATCTGTTGCTGCAGTCTGCCTAAAGCTTCTTCAAGTCTCATTCCCCGGAGGTCAAGCTCAAAAACCGGTCTTGTATCAATTTTTATGTGTGATGTGATTTTAACATTTTTTTCCTGTTTTTTAGCAGGTATAAGATCTGAAGCTGGTACTTCAATTTTCATTGAACCGGTCGATACAATAAACTTGTCTTTTTTTGTTTTTCTGACAACTACTGCATTTATTCTTCTTTCACCGACAAGTACATTCATACCCTCAGCTATTTCCCTGCCTGTATCTGCTTCAGAAACTAAATCCTCATCCTTTTCAATCTCCTCGCTGAGAGAATCATTTTTCTCTTCAATTTCAGATATTAATTCCTTTGATTGAGCAATTTTTTCTTTTGTAAGTTCCCCTTCCCTGATTTCCCGCACAAGGTTTTCAATCTTTTTCCTTGATTCCTTAAGAAATTTTGTTGTTTCCCTCTGCTCTTCCTGCTTAAGTTCATGCTGTCTCTGTCTTATAGTGAGTTCCCTGAGAAGGATTTTTCTTTCTCCCTCTTTAATTTCATTTTCTCTTGTTTCAAGCTCAGCTGTCTTTTCCTCAATTTTCTGCTGCTGTTCAGATATTGTCTTTAAAAGTCGGTTAAGGTTTACTTTTTCACTTCCCATGTTTTCCCTGGCAAGATCAATAACATAATCAGGGATACCGTTTTTAAGCGCAATATCTATACCGTAGCTTTCTCCGGGAAGACCGTATATTATTCTGTATTCCGGCCTGTATGTTTCAGGGTCATAGGCTACTGAAACGTTTTCACAGTGGGGTTCTGCAGATGCATAGTTTTTAATAACACCCTGATGTGTCGATACCATGAGAAGGGAATCCCTTCTTATTATTGTCTCAATAAATGCTATGGAAAGAGATGCTCCCTCTTCAGGGTCTGTACCGGTCCCTGGTTCATCAAGAAGAACAAGGGATTTGTCAGTTGATTTTTCAATTATTGCGGAAACATTTTTCATGTGGGCTGAAAAAGTTGAAAGAGATCCAGTCACAGACTGCTCATCGCCGATATCAGCCAGTACATTGTCGAAAAGAGAAATTGATGAGCCTTCATCGGCAGGAATTCCCATCCAGAACTGGTTCATCAGCACAAGAAGACCTGCTGTTTTAAGTGCAAGTGTCTTGCCGCCAGTATTAGGGCCGCTTATGATGAGGGCCTTTGTTTCACCCTGAATAACAATATCAACCGGCACGGCGCTCTTTCCCAGCAGAAAATGCCGCCCTTTTTTAATATTCATACCTGATTCAGTAATATCAGGGATAACATGACTGTTGAAGAATGCAAATCTGGCCCTTGCTATATAGCTGTCTGCCAGAGATATCTTTCTGCAGATATCAGATATTGATTCAATATTGTCACGCAGAAGCTCAGAAAGCTCTCTGAGTATCTTGAATATTTCAATTTTATACTGCTCTTCAAGTTCTATAAGCTCATTATTGTGTTCTACAAGATCCATCGGCTCAATAAAGAAAGTCAGACCTTTGGAAGATTTGCCGTGAACAATACCCTTTATTTTTCCCTTGAAATTACCTTTGACAGGAAGAACAACTCTTCCGTCTTTGAGTGCGGATGAGGAGTCCTGCAGGTACGGGCTGTAGTCATTTCCTGTAACATAGGAATTTACAGTGCTGTTTATTGTCCTGTTGACACTGCCGATCCGTTTCTTGATTGATACAAGCTCTTTTATTGAATCCTCTTTCAGAGTCCCGTCAGGGCGGAGGTATTTTTTTAGCCTGTTTTCAACTGGGGAAAGATCATTGAAAGATACAGTATTGAGGATTTCTTCGTTATCAATTGCAGAAAAAAAAGTCTTTCTAAGCCTGGAAGCGGAGCTCAGGAATATCATGACTTCTGACAGCTCCTCCTGCTCAAGCACTGTCCCCTCAACAGAAAGAGAGCCGAGAAAAATATCAACTTCAGGGAAACTCAGGTCAGGAATTGAAATCCCGTCTTTAATTATTTTCAATACAGAATCAACTGCTGCTGTTCTTGTTTCCCATTCATCTAAATTGTCAGTAAAATTCTGCCTGTCAATAAGTTTTTCACCGCCTTTCCCCAGGCAGTATGATTTAAGATTTGATTTTATTTTATCAAATTCAAGTAATTCAATTGTATGATTTTCCATATACCTCATCCGACATATCTGTCAGTTCAAAATAAAGATTCAGATAGGACTGATATCTGTCTGGGTGAATCAGATTGTTTTCAAGAGCTTCGAGAACTGCGCATTCAGGTTCATTTACATGGGTGCATCCGGAATATGAGCATTTGCTTAAATAAGGTATGAATTCAGGAAACCGGAATGAAAGCTCATAAGGCTTTATTTTCTCAATAAATATTTCCCGTATTCCCGGTGTGTCTATTATTCCGCCTGAATTTTCATGATCAGGAAGAAGAACGGAAAAATTTGTTGTATGTCTTCCCCTGTTGTATTTTGATGAAATATTTCCGGTTTTCTGACCGGCTTCGGGGTAGAGACTGTTTATGAGTGTTGATTTCCCGACACCTGACTGACCGATGAAAGCTGAAATTTTACCTGAAAGTAGTTCCCTTATTTCATCTACACCTTCCCCTGTTTTTGCAGAGCAGTAGACTGTATTTATGCCTGTTTCCCTGTAAACCTCCAGGCGCTCTTTCATAGCACTGTTTATTTTCTGATCATTCTTGTTGATTATTAATATTTTCTCCACATCATAATTGCAGTTTATAAAAACCCTGTCTGTGAAACGGGGTCTGAAAGGGGGATGTTTAGGGCAGGTTATGCTTACAAGCGTATCAATGTTTGCTGCCATAATCTGGGGCAGCATCCTTTTCCTGTTCCACCTTGTCACAATGTTTTTTCTTTTTATGAGAGCAGTAATTACTCCCTGATCTTCCGAGTGTATATCACCTTCAAATTCAACAAGGTCGCCTGCTGCAATCGGGTTATAGAATTTTTCATCATTCTTCAACACCTTGCCCTTGATTCTGCAGAGATACTTGCGGTCTTCTGTTTCAACAGTATATATGTTGTTTATTCCTGAAAGAACTCGTCCTGTCATACTTATAATATTCCTGAAAATTTCAAGTTGAAATATTCGGCAAACTCCCTGTAGTTTTCTGTTTCCTTGTTATCAGATGTTACAAACAGTGAATTTTCACAGTTTATATCATCGCGGTTTTCCGCTGATTCAAGGATTCTCAAAGCCTGGTTAGACACCCCTTCCCTGGAATCCACAATTTCGACTGTATCGGGAACAATCATTCTAAAATACTTTTCAAGATAGAGAAAATGTGTGCATCCCAGGATTATACTGTCTGTCCTGTTTTCAAGGAAATAATCAACAGCAGGCCTGATTGCACTGATGATTTCATCTTCATCAGCGCTGAAAAACTGCTTTTCAACGAAAGATACAATATCCGGATCTGCAAAACTGAAAACTTCACAGTTTTTTGCAAACAGATCTATAAGATTTGCTGTGTAGCTGTCAGATACTGTCCTGTTAGTTGCAAAAAGTCCAATTCTTCCTTTTTCAGAAATAACAGCTGCAGGTTTTATTGCAGGTACAACACCTATAAACGGTATTTCGTATTTTTTTCTCAGTGCATCAAGCGCTGTTACCGAAGCAGTATTGCATGCAATTACAATAACGGATGGATTCTCCTTTCTGATGAAATCACCAATAACGTCTGTAACAATAGATACAAGTTCTTCTTCTGTTTTTATACCGTAGGGAAAATTCCTGCTGTCTGCAAGATATTTATAGCAGTATCCAGGAGACTTTTCCCTCATGTAGGAAAGATATGGAAGTCCCCCGATACCTGAATCAAAAAAGCCGATTATTTTACTCATTATCGAAAAGTTTCAGAAAATCTGATTTTGCCTCATTTATTTCTTTTTTGAAATCACCGTTTGACTGTGAATCAATTTTACTGCTGTAACGGAAGTAATCGCAAAAATTACTCCTGTCCTTATCTCTGACCTCTTCGCTTATGTTTTCCCTGCACTGCCAGTGGGCATTTTTATCATAAAATTCGCAGTTTAAACAGATTTTCAGGTCTTTACCGCATACCGGACACTCAGTATTTCTGAAAATACTTATGTCACCCGGATTTACTCCGCAATTATAACACATACTAATATTTTAGCCTGATAAACGTTATACTTCAATTACCCTGTTGTAAATACTGATTTTTTGTATATAATTTGTATATGTTTTCATCGGTTAAATGCATAAAAGAGGGCTGTAACTCGCTTGCAGTATCAGAATCTGAATACTGCTTCAGTCATCTTGAAGATAAAAATGATTATACAGACAGAATAATTGATTATATTGAAAGTAATCAGAAAATAATAAATCTGAATATTTCAGGTATAAAACTTAAAGACCTCAAGATAAAGGGAAAAAAATTCTTTTCCTGTAAATTTTCAGATGCTTCTTTTGATAATGTACTGTTTGATGACTGTTACATCAGGCAGTCTTTTTTCGATATGTCAAATTTCAGAAATTGCAGGTTCACAGACACAAACATGAAATTTGTAAGCTTTGCCGGTTCTGTAATGAAAGAATGCAGGATTGAAATGTCAGATTTGCTTCATACGAATTTCAATGGAATAAAATCAGACAAGACAGTTTTCGAGGAATCTGATCTCTATTTTTCAAGTTTTATTAAAGCAGACTGCCGAGATACTCTCTATGATGACTGCAACCTGAGAAAGGTGAAATTCTTTTTTACCGATATATCAGGAATTAAATTCAAGAACTCGAATCATGAAGATGCATACTACGACAGGAAAGACAGGATATCACTGGATAAAATATGAAAGTTTTTTTACAATATATAATACTGAAGGATACATTAATACATATCTGATAGGCCCTGAAGAGGGGGGAGACGCAATTATAATTGACCCGGGTCAGACTGACCTTCACCTGCTAGAGCTTATTGAAGGAAACAATTATTATCTGAAATCAATATTTGTTACACATTCTCATGAAACTCATATAAAGGGAATTAAAACTCTTCTTAAAATATATGATGCTGATATATACAGTAAAGTACCTCTAATAGGAGATACAGAGACAAAAACTCTCAAAGACAGGGATATAGTCTCGTTATCCGGTTATGATATCGAGGTAATAGATATTCCCGGGCATTCAGATGATTCCCTTGTATTTAAAATAAGAAATCTTCTTTTCACAGGAGATGTTCTGTCGGCTGGTCTTATAGGTTCTACGACCAACAGTGAATCCAAAAAAATTCTGCAGAAAGGGATAATAAGGAAGCTGTTTTCAATAAGAGATGATATGGTTATCTTCCCCGGACACGGAGCACCTACTACACTCGAAGTTGAAAAGATGATGAATCCGTATCTGAATCTGTCATAGTTAAGTAATTTTATTTAAATAATTTTGTATTCACATCATCTCAATTGCAGGGAAATAATTACTGATATGGTGGAAAAAGAAACATTAATCTTATAAAGTTGAATTTTTGTATCAGATTTCACCGATAAGTGTCTTGAACCTTTCCGGAAGAGTTGCAGAGAACTGCATTCGTCCCTTACCCGGAATGTCAATCGCAAGTATAAAGGCATGAAGCATTAATGTAGCTTCGGGGTATTTATTGTCTTTCCTGCTGTAGACAGGATCTCCGAGCACCGGGCAGCCGAGATGCGACATATGAACTCTTATCTGGTGAGTTCTTCCTGTGTGTAGTTTAATAAGGCACAGGCTGAAATGTTCATACTCCTTAAGCACCTTATACTCTGTAACTGCATGTTTGCCCTCTTTTTCATCTGCTGTGAATTTTTTACGGTTTATCCTGTCTCTTTTAATAAATGTTTCTATTGTCCCCTCTTTATCCTTCAGCATTCCCTTTACTACTGCAAGATATTTTTTATCAGCACTTCTTTCCCTGAACTGTTTTGAGAGGAACTCGTGTGATTCCACATTTTTCGCAATTATCATGACTCCAGAAGTTTCCTTGTCCAGCCGGTGTACAATACCGGGTCTCACAACATCACTTTTAAAGTTACTCTGATGGTTTTTAAGGTAATACAGAAGTCCGTTGACAAGTGTTCCTGAATAATTGCCCTCGGCTGGGTGAACAACCATACCCTGCGGTTTGTTGACAACTATAACATTTTCATCTTCATAGATTATATCAAGATCAATTTTCTCCGGCAGTATATCCTGCTCTTCCGGATCTGAAAATTCTATAGTTATTTTCTCATCAAGATTTATCCTGTGTGAATACTTGACTTCACTGCCGTTAACATAGAATACAGCATCTCTCTGCTTAAGCTGGCTTCTGGACATAATTTCCCTGTAATCAGATATATACTTGTCAATCCTCAGCCCGCAGAGATCTTCTTCAGTAACTGTTATTTCTTCAGTATTCATTTATTATTTACCCGGTTTTAATTCTGATAGTTTGAATTGATGATGTTTTTCATTGCTGTTTTCATGATATTAATCAGTTTCCGCTTTTTTCAAATTCCTGGCCTTTTTTTCTTTTGCTTCACCTATAAGATAGTCTGTAAGCGCAAAAGCTGCAGATACAAAAAGAGCTGTTACAAGTATCTGCTTTGTTTCATCGTTTGTAGGAGCTTCCTGTTTTGCACCGCCGAAAATTGCAGGAGCTTTTGATCTTGAAAAACCGCTTCCCGCGTAATCTGCAAAATCATAGCCGAGCTTGGTAAAAAGCAGTGAAAAAGGATAACTTCCCGCAAATATGATTTCAGCCCTTCTGAGTTTTTTCCAGCCGTCTGAAAATTCATCTTCGCTGTATTGCTCAGGAACCAGGTCTGCATATTCATCATCGCTGCAGAAGATGCTGGAGGTGAATGAAAATAATAAAAAAACAATAATGATGTTTTTTTTCATAAATCAGTAGTTTCTTGATCCGAATAATCTTGTACCGATTCTTATGATAGTCGAACCCTCATTGATTGCCAGTCTGAAATCAGATGACATTCCCATGGAAAGAGTATCAACTGCAAGATCAGGATGCCTTGAATCCAGTCCCCTGTAAAGACTGTAAAGTTTTTTGAAAGATGCAGAGACTGCTTTTTCATCATCTGTAAACGGGGCGATTGTCATGAGACCCCGTATTTTTACAAAGTCCAGTTCACGTATTTTATCAACTGTTTCGTAAAAATCCTTTTCATCGAGAAAACCGCTCTTTGATGATTCATCAGAAGTATTATATTCAAGAAGAATATTCATTACCTTTCCGTTTTCCATGCAGTGTTTATTTATTTCGCCGGCTGTTGAGTATTTATCAATAGAATCAATGGAATCAGCATATAACGCAGCTTTTTTTGCCTTGTTTCTCTGAAGATGCCCGATAAGATGTACTTCAACACCTTCTCTTTTTGCAGAGAATTTATCTTCAAGTTCGTTTACCCGGTTTTCCCCAAAAAGCATCATGCCTGCGCTGTAGGCTGTGTCCACATATTCTACCGGTTTTGTCTTTGTAACTGCCATTAGTCTTACAGTTGAAGGATCCCTGCCTGCCTTTACAGCTGCTTCAGATATTTCCTCCAGTACTTCTTCTATGTTAAGTTTTATATCGATTGACATTTAAAATCTCCTGACTTGATATTATCATAAAGCAGATAATTTGGGCAGTAATAACTAAATTTTAACAGCTGTCCGGCCTGTATAATCAGACCTGTTGAGCAGAAGCCGGCCATTTTTTCTGAAAAATTCATCAACAGCTTTTCTGGAGCCTGTGAAATGTCCGTAATCATCAATTATCAGCACCCCTTTTTCAGAAAGAAGAGGATAAAGATGTTCCAGTTCTGCTTTAGTTGAATCATACCAGTCTGTATCAAGACGGAGCAATGAAAGAGATTCAGGTTTTACATTTTCAAGAGTTTCTCTCACATCACCTGCAACATATACCAGATTATCCTTATCATATCCTGTAGATGACATGTTGCTTTTTACTTCTTCAAGAGATGAAGCCCACATATAGCTACCGTCATCTTCCCTGCTTTTTTCCCATCTCCTGTAAATATTTTCACCGCTTGATGCGATACAGTCGTTATCTGAAGGCTCTGTCATACCGCTGAAAGTGTCATAAAGAAATATTTTCCTGTTATTAATGCCGAAATGCATGAGTGAAAATGCTGCTATCATGCAGCTTCCACCTTTCCATACGCCGCATTCAGCAAAATCTCCGTTAATTTCATTATCTTTTATATATTCAATTGATTTAAAAATTGAATATCCTCTTTCAATGGAAATCATTGTGTATGGAGATGATTTTTTCCAGATCTCAAGATATTCCTTCTCCATGTCAATTATATATTGAGAAGGATGAGTTACGCCGTAACCCAGAGACAATAAATAATCTGATGCTTCTTTTTCAGTCATAATACTCTTCTTGATTTAACAATAATAATTTTTATAATTTTATCATATATAAGTGATATTTGTTTAAATGTATAAAAAATATATTAGTAAACTTTTTATAAAAAATATATTATTTGAACTTGTTTCAATAAAATATTGAATAACAGAATTAAAATCAGCTGTTCTTTTCAATTAGACTGAGGAAGTCTTCTTCATTTAAGATAATGCAGCCGGATTTTTCAGCCTTTACAAGCTTTGATCCTGCTGATTCCCCTGCAAGTAGATGAGTTGTCTTCCCTGTTACTGATGAGACAGTCCTGCCTCCCCTTTTCTCGATTTCCCTTGCTGCTTCTGAACGGGGTTTGAAATTATCAAAAGAACCAGTAATACACCAGACCTGTCCTTCCATTGAATTATTCAGCCTGTCATCAATAATTTCATAGCTGAAATTAAGGCCTGCTTTTTCAAGTTCTTCAGCTTTTACAAGAAAATCAGGATCTGTGAAGTATTTTATTACAGTTTCAGCTGTTTTAATACCAATGCCATTGATTGATGTAAATAAATCATAGTCTCTGCTTGATGCAGCAGACTTTATCTTTTCAAAGCTGTTTAAACCTGATTTTATTATCAGTTCACATGCTTTTGGGCCCAGATCAGGTATTCCCAGTGCTGAAAGAACAGTGGTGAATGGTTTTTTTCTGCTTTCATCAACACCTTTTCTGATAAGGTTTATTTTCTTTTCTCCGAAACCGGGATATTTATCCAGAAGGCTGTAATCCAGGTTATAGATATCCGACCATGTATCAATAAGTTTTTCATTGATAAGAAAATCAAGCGTTTCAAATCCCAGATTTTCTATATCCATCTGCTCTCTTGAAACAAAAAATTTCAGCTGCCCTTTTTTTCTTTCAATACAGTCTGTATCGGGACAGAAACTGTGGGCACCTTCTGTTATCAGCTCAGATCCGCAGAAAGGACATTTTTTCGGCATCTGCCAGTTAGACTCATTTTTGTTTTTCTTTTCAACTACGCTTTCAACTGCGGGAATTACATCTCCCCGTTTTGAAACAACAACGCGGTCGCCGACAGAAAGTCCCAGGAAATCTATATAATCCTGGTTGTGAAGAGTAACATTTGAAACAGTTGAACCTGCAACAGCAACGGGTTCTATTCTTGCCACAGGAGTGACCCGGCCTGTTCTTCCTATTTGTATATCTATGCTGTTGACTACAGATTCCTTTTCATCAGATTCAAATTTATATGCAATTGCCCATCTCGGATGATGTCCTGTATATCCTAATACTTCCCTCTCTTCAATATCATCTATTTTAAAAACAAGGCCGTCAATTTCATATGAGAGAGTTTTTCTTTCTGCTGTTTCCTTTTCAATAAAGCTTTTTATATCATTTAACTTCCCGGTTTCAAAGAAGCTATCCAGTTCCGATTTGTCTGAAGATGAGTCGGTAAAGGCTGCAGTCCGGCTGTTCATTCTGAAACCCAGATCATTAAGTTTTTCAATTATCTCTGAATGTTTTCTGAAATTTATCTCTGAGAAATAACCTTCATATATGAAAATATTAAGAGGTATATTTTTAACCTCGCTGCTTTTTTTTCTCCTTATAGTACCGGCAGTAAGATTTCTGGGGTTTGCATAAGGGATTTTCTGATCTGTGTTTATTTTCTCAAATTCTTTCAGGGGGAGGTATATTTCTCCTCTTACAGTGAGATCAACTTCCTCTTTGAGCTTCAGGGGGACAGAACCTATAGTCTTTACATTTTCAGTAACATCATTGCCTGTATAACCGTTTCCCCTGGTTACTGCACGTGAAAGAAGACCTTTTTTATAGTAAAGAACGATGGATATACCGTCTATTTTTTCTTCTGCTATGACAGTATGTGAAAACCCGCTGTTTTTATTGATTTTTTCTATCCATGAGAGCAGTTCTTCATTTGTATATGATTTATCGAGACTCAAAACAGGAATTGTATGTTTAACTTCAGGCAGGTCTGATGCAAGATCAGAACCTACCCGCTTTGTCGGAGAGTTTTCATCAGATACTTCGGGATGTTTCTCTTCAAGCCCTAGAAGTCTGTCAAAAGCTGCATCATATTCAGCATCTGAAACTGACGGACGTGCAAGAACATAGTATTCATGCTGATATTTATATAGTTTTTCTCTCAGTGAATATATTTCATCAATTTCACCGGTTTTATCTGTATCTCTGCTGTCGTTAAACAGATCTAATTGTTTCTGATTATTCACCTTTTCTTATGAAGGCATCGCTGATGCCTTTTATCCTGACCTGGTATAAAGCAGCACCTTTTTCATCATTCTTCAAAGGTCCAGCCATAACTCTGTATATACCATTTTCACCCTTTTTGTAAAGAAAAACCGGATAATCAAGATTAATCCTCTTTGCAAGCAAATCTGCGCTTTCAAAATCCTTATAAGCACCTATCTGAAGATAAAATGAATCTCTTTCAAGGCTGTCTTTCGGTAAATCTGATGAGCTGTATTCTTTTATTTCAGCTTTTTCCTCTTCAATAGCAGCCGGTACTGCAACAGTGTCTGTTGATTCTGTTTCCCCGTTTACAGGAGGTTTCGGGCCTGAAGGGACAAGAACATATTTTTCTTCAAATTCTTCTGTTTCTGAATCCTTATCGTCTGTTTCAGGAACTATGACTGTATCGGGTTCATATTTTTTAAAGAGCTCGTCTTCAGAAATCTCTTCAGTAACTTCTTCTGTTACTTCCTCTACAGGTTCTTCGTCATCAGGTACTATTATTGCTGTAACTTCGACATCTTCCTCTTTATCATCCTCAATAACTTCTTCAGAATCCTCTTCTGTTTTTTCTTCAGGAATGTCAGAAATAATAATTGTTTCTATAATATAATCAGCAAGATCTTTTTCCCTTCTACCGGCAAGCTCTTCTTCAGGAACTTCTTCCGGTTCTTTTTCTTCAGGTATTTTTTCTTCTTCAAGATATTTTTCTTCAGGTGATTCTTCAAGAACCATGGCTGCTGAAGGGTTAAGATCGGGATCTTCTGAAAGATCTTTCTCTTTCGATTCATCTGTAGTGAATTTCTTAACTATTCTGGCTTTCACTGAAACAATTTCATCCTCTTTAATTGATAGCTTTTCAGCAGCATCTTTTGAAATAAGGAGAAAAAGATTATTGTCATCAAGCTTATTAACTATTATTATTTCCGCCTTTTTCCCGGTTGAGGGATTTGTAACTTCAACTACAGAGTTCA
Source organism: Spirochaetia bacterium (assembly GCA_963662265.2). Classification (GTDB taxonomy): domain Bacteria; phylum Spirochaetota; class Spirochaetia; order CADAEX01; family CADAEX01. The sequence continues at coordinate 78,610 of CAXXHA010000019.1, forward strand.
GCGGGAAAGAATTTGATGCACCGTAAAATCCATTTACAGGGAATTCACCGTATCTGCTCATCGATGCAGCACCTTCCCAGTATGATTCTGCACCTGCAAAAAGAGCTGATAAAGTGAGAAATACTGATAACAATAATATTTTAATTTTCATTGAAAACTCCTGTCAACTTTTAAACTTTGTACATTGAATCCAGATGATTCGATGTGCAA
>CAXXHA010000020.1:0-15334 GCA_963662265.2 Spirochaetia bacterium
TTTTGAAAATATTCTGTTTTCTCAGCCTTGTAAGCTTCTTATAGGCATATGTAAGTTCTTCATTTGTAAAATCACGTCTCTGTATATTTTCCTCTATTTCAACTTCGAGAAGATCTGCCTTGTTTTTTTTATCAATAATAACAGCATTGATATATTTCCAGCCTAGTTTTTTTGCAGATTCCAGTCTCCTGTGACCGGCTATGAGGTGAAGGTTCTGGTTGACGACAATTGAATTAAGCTGGCCGAACTTTTCAAGGCTCTTGATCAGAGGATCAAGGTCGCCCAGATTTTTTCGTATCCGGTTATCAATTTTAATATCTTCTATTTTTATTTCCATAAACAATCCCAATTCAGAAAGAATTAAAAAATCTGAAACTGATATTAATAATATCATGAAAAACTGAAAACAGCCTGCATAAAATATCAGGAAAATTATTGAAGGATGAAATATTCATCATGTAATCTCTTCAGCGGAGTGATAAGGAAATAATAAGGGAAAACAACTGATCCGGCAGGGTAGCAGCTGCTTGCTGAAGTCTTCTTATTTTGTGTTTGCTGCTGTTTTTAAGGCACTTTGCCGGAAAAACGAGAAATTATACATGTTTTGATGAAATATGCCTTAAAAACGCAAATAACATGAAATATTTCTTAATATTCCGGCCGAATCATTACATATTAATCAAGTATGTCTTCAGTTATATTATCCTCAATACTTGTATCATTTTCTATATCCGAGAGCGCCTCAAGTTCACTGATATCCTGAAGGTTAGAAAGTTCTTTTTCAAAATCATCAAGAGAATAGACATCAGTCAGGTAATTATCCTGGAGTCTCTGAATAAGTATCTCGTTTCTTTCAGACTTGAATTTATGCATTGTACAGAAGCTTCTCGGCTCTGTCCCCGCTATAAACAGTTCCTTCTTGACACCGTCATCGCAGTACTCTGTCGGAAGCATTCCTGATTCCCTGCAGACAGAAAGTTCTACAAGTCCGCTGTCAGGTTTTTTGAATTCAACAGGGGGGTATTCCGGATTGTTTTCATGAATTGATTTCATGTATCTGGCCCATACAGGACCTGCAGCAGTCGCACCAGTCTGGTTAAGCCCGAGAGAATTACCAGGCATGTCAAAACCGAACCAGACAGCAGTTGTTACATAAGGGGAAAATCCGACAGTCCATGCATCAGACCAGTTCTGTGTAGTTCCTGTCTTGCCTGCAAAATTCATGGGAAAACCGCCGACTCTCCGCCTTCTGTTTGCAAGAGTACCGAAATCGACTGTGCTTTTCAAAAGGTCAACCATTACATACGCTGCCTGGGGGGAGAGGATCTGAAGTCTTTCGCCTTCGCGCTTCTGATTTGCCCTCAGCTCTCTCTCCGGTTCAAGTATTATTTTTCCGCTTCTGTCTTCTATATATCTGATGCCTATTGGCGTAACTTCCTTGCCGCCGTTGGGGAAGGTGGCAAAAGCCCTTGCCATCTGGATAGGCGCCACGCTTATAATACCCAGTCCAAGGGGATATTTTCTCGGAAATGTATTTCTTATTTCCAAAGGGTCGCTTATACCCAGAAGACGTGCAGCCCTGTTTATTGCAGCATCAAAGCCTATCTTGTCGAGTACCTGAATAGAAGGCACGTTCATCGATGTTGCAAGGGCATATCTTAAAGTTACATGACCTTTCCATTCTCCCATATAGTTCTGGGGAGTGTAGGGTGTTCCGTCATCGTTCCAGAAAATAACCGGTTTGTCATATATGAGGGAAGCGGGGGTGAGAAGCTTTGAGGAAATAGCTGCAGAGTAATAGAGCGGCTTGAATGAAGAACCAGGCATGACTTTTGCCTGTACCGCCCTGTTAAGCTTCTTTGTTTCGAAGTCGCTTCCTCCAACCATGGCCTTGATATGGCCTGTCCCGTTTTCTATAGATACAAGAGCGCCTTCTACAGCTGTCTTGTGTTTTACTTTTTTCTGGATAGAATGAGAAATCTTTGAAAGATACCTGAGCTGGGATGAGTCGAAAAGAAATGCGGTTGTATTCAGAAGAGGAGTAATATATTCATTGAAAATTTCCTCTGATTCTCTTTTCTGTTTTGTTCCTGCAATCCTTATCTCTGGAAGATCAAAAAGAAGGGAAAGTGATTCAATTACTGTATAATACTCATTGTTAACATAATTCATTCTTTCTGAAACATTCTGAAGAAATCTTTTATTCATAGATGAATAGGCGCCATTCATCTGTTTTTCAGCTTCTCTCTGGTAGTTTAGGTCAAGAGTTGTATGCACAACAAGACCGTCTCTGAAATAGTCGAGTGATCCGAAAAGGGATTCCTCAAGCTGCTGCCTGATAAATTCGCTGAAATAGGGTGCTTTGTCGTTTTTAACAAGATAAGCAGTTTCAGATGATGATCTTAACGGATCATAGGTGTTGTTCCAGTAGTCTATAAGCGATTCTTCTGCCTCTTCCCTTGTAACATACCCGAGGTCAACCATCTGGTGGAGTACTTCTGATTGTATTTTCTTTGCCCTGTTGGGATGTTTTATAGGGGAATATCTTGCCGGGTTTGCAAGCTGGATTACGAGAAGGCATGATTCCGCTACTGTCATTTCCCTTGCAGAGTGCTTGAAATAAAACTGGGAAGCAGCCTCGACTCCGTAGGTATTGTGCCCGAAATATGATTCGTTGAGATAAAGTTCAAGAATTTCGTACTTGCTGAGCCTTTTTTCAAGCTGCAGCGCCCACCAGAGCTCTATAAGCTTTCTTTTAAGAGTTTTCAGTGACCTGTCGGCATAATGGCGCCCTGCAACCTGCTGGGTAATTGTACTTCCCCCAGAGACATATCTTCCAAGCAGTATGTTCCAGGCAGCCCTGGCTGTCCCCTTGAAGCTGAAACCGCCGTGTTTGAAGAAATCCCTGTCTTCACGTGTTATGAGTGCATTTATAAGATGCTTGGGAAGTTCATTTATAGGTATAATTTCCCTTTTTTCATCGGAGAAAAACTCAGTTATAAGCTCCCCGTTGATATCCAGTATCTGTGACGGAAGGGACGGTTTATAGTCCCCGATCCTGTTTGTATTTGATATATTCCTTGTTTCAGCCATTATCATGCCGAAGACTGAACCTATTAAAACTGCAATAATTATTGAAACAGCTAAAAAAACTTTTACAAGTATTAATTGTTTTTTAGTAAAAATCATATGAATAAAGTATGTAGTGTCAGGCTCTTTGTCAAGGTCATGAAATTAAAATTATATTCAAGATTTAAAGACTTTTTAACAGCAGTTTGAATGAAAATCAGGCTTAATGCATCATATTATCTGTCACCTGTGCAGGGTACCGGGGCTGCAGGTATTATTATACCCTTAAGGAAAGGTTAATTACGTATCAGCAAAAAAATAGGCCGGTCCAAAAGAACCGGCCACCTCGAGGTGCCGAATAATATAGTTAACTGGGAGGGGAACTATATTATCACGACACTTTTATTATCGACAATTAGTATAAAAGTTTAACAAAATCTTATAAATATTTCGTTAAATTATCAAAAATTAAGAATAAATAAATATTGCTGCTATTCCTCTTTGACTTCTATGTCAAGAAGAAGGTTAATAACGTAATTTTTCCCCTCTTCAAGCTCAATAGTCCTGCTCAGGCTGTAATTCCCCAGTTTGAAAAGAACAGTGTGTTCCCCCGGTTCAAGAGTGCTTATTTTTCTTGAATTCTGAATATTGCCGTCAATATAAAGTTCTGATTCGTCAGGCGAATATATAGACACAACAGGGTTGTTTTTCTTCAGGAGGATTTCAACATTTCTTGTCTCATTTGTTTTTACAGTAATGTTTTCATTATGTTCCGAATAACCCTTTTTGGACACAGTTACTTTATGTATGCCTGATGTGAGTAATATGTTATCCGCTTTACTATGTGAATTCCCGTCAATTGAAAGTGAAAAATCTTCTGTGTTTTCCGGATTATTGTCATTGCTTCCGGGAACAAGTACTTTTACATTGATCTTTCCCTGTTCAGGCCAGTAGGTTTTTATCTTTATTTTGTATTTTTCAGATAAAAGATAATCAGGAACACCCTTCATTACAGGCAGTATTGTAAACATAAGAGGTTTACTGTCTTTTAAATTTGTGAGATCGATAACTTCAGTTCCAGGCATTGAAGAATCAGATGATTTACTTCTGCTGAACTTCAGATCTATAAAGAAACGTGTCCTGTCGGGTAAAAGAACTGATTTTGAATATTTTCCATGATAGCTTTTTATGTCGTATGATGGCTGAGGAGAAACATTTGTATAGGAATATAAGGAAAAACTGTCTCTGAAACGTTTAATTGTCTCTGAACTTCTTATTTCTATTGATATTTTATCCGGAAGGTTTGAGTAGTCAGGTGAAACAGCAAAAATTTCCTCGGGAGAAATGTCAAATTCAGTTGCTTTCCTGTCTGCTGACAGTATTTCCGCATCCAGAATATTAACGAGAGGTCCCCTTATGTTATCTGCATGAGATAAAACAGTGCTGAAAAGTATAAAAATAACTGCTAATTTAGATTTTTTCATCTGATTTATTTCTTTCCCCGTATATATTTTAATGGGTCCTGAGATTCACCTTTTTTCCTGATCTCAAAATGAAGATGAGGACCGGTTGAATATCCTGTATTACCAACTTTACCAATAACATTTCCGGTTCTGATTGATGAATTCAATAATACTAGAGTTTTACTCAGATGTCCATATATTGAATAGAAACCTCCGCTGTGCTCAATAAAAATGAAATTTCCAAGCACAGGATCATAACCGGTGTTGCTTACAACTCCTGAAGCTGATGCAAAAACATCAGTACCTACAGGGGCAGCAATATCAATCCCGTTGTGAAAAGAGAGCTTCCCGGTAAAAGGGTGGGGCCTGTTGCCGTAAAACGAAGTTATTTTCCCCCTATCAATGGGATAACGGAAAAAAGTGTTCAGAAAAAGCGATCTTTCAGTGCTGTTGAGCCTGCCGTCCTTTATCATGAAGAATACTGATTTCTTACTGCTGCTGTTTATATAGATTTTTTTTCCTTTCAGTTTACGTGATGAAAGAAACAGTTCAAGATCATTATTTGCGTTATCAGGTATGAAAATCGCCGGCTGGTTCGGAACAAGTACTTTATTGAGGTTTAAAAAATCTGCCGGCTTATTTATCCTGTTAAGTGTTGCAATAGTACCGTAGGGCAGGTTGACTCTTGAAGAAAAATGGAACAGGTCTTCATCTTTCCTGCTGTAGACAGCAAGCATGAGGGGAAGATCGTATCTCTCTGATGCCGAGTGTTGATAGGACAGATCTATGTCGCTTGAAATCTGCCTGAATATAACATCGTTTCTGTTCAGGGAAATGATTTCCGGGTAATCAGAAAATAAAACGGGGCAGGATGATATAAAAAGAAGTATTAAAGATAATCTTTTTTTCATTTCCCCTTTTTTTTCTTCAGCCAGCTGATAAGTCCTGCTGTAAGAAACAGAACTGTCATTATAACAGAACCCTGGAAAATGAGTGAGTTCATGTAAAGAATTACAACTGCGGATGCTCCTAAAAGCATTGCTGCCAGGTAAAAAATCCTGGCAATGGCAGATAATACAGATTTTACCGACAGCTGTTTTCTGTAGAGTTTTAATCCTGTGGAATAAAGGATATAAAAAACTGCTCCCAGGGCAATAGATATTGTGTAAACAGACGGGTATTTTGCAGCCAGGTACCATACCGGGAATACAATTACAAGTCCTGTTAAAATTACTGCAGCAGCAGCTGCTGCAATATACAGAAGCTTTCTGAGCATGCTTAAATAAACTGTTGTAATTCCTGCACTGTTATTCATTTTCTTTAATATCTCCCGCATCCCTGTAGTTTTCAAGAGCTGATGAGAAATAGGCGGAATCTTTCTCCCTTCCAAGTGTTGCTGCTGTTTCAGATAGTTTTCCGAGAAGTTCTTTTATCTCCGGTTTATTTTTGAGAACATCGAAAACCATGTAGGACTTGAGGTAATAACCGTATGCTGTTTCAAGGTTCCCTTTTTTCTCATTGACTATTCCGAGCGCCTTGAAATCCTTTCCTATACCGAAGCTGTTTTCGACGATTTTATCCTCTTCAAGAGCTTTCAGAAGAAAACTTTCCGCATTGTCATAGTTTTTATTTTTGGAATAAACAGATGCACTCATGTAGTAATTTGCAGCAAGTTCTGCATGTTTTTTTTCTGCCTGGTTGATTTTGGCGGAATGACTGAAACGGGAGAGAGCTTTTGTATAATCACCGTCTTTTTTATAGGCAATACCCATATTATGAAGAATAACTGCAGCTTCGAGTGAATCTGTACCTGCTGAGGCAAATGCCTTTTCAAGCATTTCTGATGCTTTTTTATATTCCCCTGTCCTTATGTAGAGTTCTCCGAGGTTGTTTGAAGAAACTGTTCTGAGTTTAGTATCATTCAGTTTTTCAGATATGCTTAAAGCCTGAAGAAAATATTTTTCAGCAGATTCCGTATCATCAAGGTTAAGGCTGGATTTGCCGGCAGAGTTGCATGACATTGCAATACCCGGTTCATTATCAGATGCAATGTTTTCATCAAGGGCAAGCTTGAAAAATACAAGAGCCTGGTCATATTTCCCTTCAGCATAGTAGTTGTTGCCGAAATCTGTAAGCTCGGCAGCTTTGTTTTTCCTGGAATTGACAACATCTGTCTCCTTTGGAGCAGATGAGCATGAAAACATCAGAAGAAAAGCTGATAAAATTAAAATAAAATGTTTAATGTGCTGTTTTAACATTAGAAGTCCTCATCTCTGTAGTTGTTGAATGTGTTGTCCTGCCCCTGAAGTTCAGTTATGCCTCCCTTAAGGAGAGGATTATTTTTCAGTCCTTCAAGAACTGCTTTCCCTTCCTTGAGAGCGCCCCTGCTTTCTTCCAGCACACCTGTTATCTGCGGCGTACTGTCATTCAGGTAAGCAGTAAAAGTGTTCAGTTCCTGCGTCATCTTATCAAGATTTGCAAGAATCGAGTTCAAGTTATTGTATAATTCCCTGTTGTCGTTAAAAAGAGCTGCAGCAGAACCGTCTTCTCCCATTAACCTGGGAATAAGTCCATCCGGATTTGCAGTCAGTGTATTTACATTGCCTGTAATACCTTCGAAGTTATCCAGAAGAACATTTATCCTGTTTGTAGTTTCTGCAATAATAATTTTTATATTTGAAGTCATTGATGCAACATTGTCTATAGTATCGCCTACAGGACCTTCCAGTTCCCCCCTGAGAGCAGTGTTGACTGTATTGCTGAGTTCGTTGAAAGATGCAAGAACCAGGTTGACGTTTGCAAGAATAGGATCAATCTGGTTTATAATCCTTGTAACAGTGTTTTCCCCCTGTGGAATATCAACAACTCCCTTTTTTATAAGCTCCCTTGCTTCTTCAAGGTTGTAGGAGGGGATAAAGCTGTTTTCCTCGAGAGGATCTCCTATAAAGTTACCCGGATGAATAACAAGTTCGCTTCCGATACCTATAGGGCTTATAACGTGCTGGATTATTGAGTTTGGCTTAATTTTCTCATAGAATTTTTCATAGATATAGAACTCCACTTCAACATTATTGTCTTCGGTAAGGTTGATTTTCTTGATCTGTCCGATTTCAAATCCTTTCAGTTTAATGGGTTTCCCTATGTTCAGCTGTTCTGCAGAAAGAAAACGGGTATTGAAATAATAGTTTTTCTGAAACCATCTCTGGTTGATCCCCATGAAAATCAGGAGAACAGAAAGGCAGAATACTGCCAGGATGGAGAAAATACCCACTATCTGATCCGCATACTGAATTTTAAATTTCATATTTAATTAGCCCTCATTTTATTCTACTCGAAATCAGGTGATATCAGATTCAGAATATCATCATCAAAATTTGATACTTTATCAATAACATTTGCAAGAATGTTTCTGATATTTTTATCGCCGGATTTAACTATATCATTGTATCTTCCTGACGCATAAATTTTATGATCCTTAAGCAATATGAGATTATCTGCAAGCATTGATGTTATTTCAGGATCATATGTACAGATTATAAGTGTTTTATCTTCAGATTTCAGGTCTTTTATTATGGATCTGATTTTTGCAGCAGTTTCAAAATCAAGAGCTGACAGGGGATTGTCAATAAATATAATTTCGGGATCTGTTATCAGTGCACGGGCAAAAGAGACAAGCTTCCTGTTACCTGATGAAATCTGGGAAGGTCTTTTGGAAAGATTTTCATTTAAACCCAGTTTTCTGCACATCCTGTTTATTTTCACCTCAATTACATCTTTATCAAGCTCGGGGTAGTGGTACTGAAGAGGAAGTTCAAGGTTCTGAAAAAGGTTTTTATTTGCCCACAAAGCGCTGTCCTGAAAAATAAAACCGTTTCTCTTCCTGAAATTCCTGACTTTGCTGAAAGACATTATGTTGAAGTTGTTCCCTTCTATATACAGCTTGCCGGAGTCTGCAGGAAGAATACCGGAAAGCACCTTTAAGAGTGTGCTTTTCCCGCTTCCGAGGGAACCTGTAATAACAGTTGTTGTATTTTTCTGTATAGAGACAGATACATTGTCGAGAATTGTTATACCGCTTTTTGAAAGGGTAACATCCCTGAGTTCCAGTACTGTATTGTTATCTGTATTTACACTGCACATATATCAGAACCACAGGTAATTTATCGTTACTATTATTGCATCGGCAAGTATACAGAGAATAAATCCCTGTCCTACAGATTTTATTACAACCACAGGTATTTCTGTAGTAGATCCTTCAACCTTGAAACCATTATATGTAGCAACAATGGAAATTATCATTCCGAATACAATACTCTTGAATATTGAGGAAAAAATAACAACTGGCTTGAGTACAAGAAGCAGGTTTCTGAAATACTCAAGAAAAGTTACCTGTTTTATAATCTGGGATATGAAATAGGAGCCTATAAGGCCGGAAATATTGAAATAGAGGTTTAGAATAACAAGAGAAATTGTTACCCCGAGGAATCTAGGTACAACAAGATAAGATACTGGGTCTATTCCTGTTGCAATATAAGCCTCAATTTCATGAGAAACAACCATGTTTCCAAGCTCTGTCGATATAGCTGTCGCTGACCGGGCTATAATGATAAAAGCGGTGAGAAGGGGGCCGAGTTCCTTTGTAATTACAACTACAAGAATTTTGTAGATAAGATCACCCTGGCCGAACTGGGGAAGCAGGGTCAGCCCCTGTATAATAATTACTACACCAAGAGCAATACCGATAAGGCTTATAATACTAAGTGCTTCAAAACCTGTGAAAAGGATCTGCATTACCAGTACTTTATAACCGATATGTTTCTGCTTTATAAAAAAAAAAGATTCGCGGATTGTTTTCAGGAAAAAACCTGAAGCATAAGCTAATTCTTTTATACTGTTAAGTATGTTACTGCCGATTCGATTTATTGAATTTACCATATATTTATTAACCTTAATTATTATAGCTTATTTGATATGCAGCTGCAATTATAATTACATATATGTTGTATCACAGTTCTTATAAATTTAGACATTTAAAATAATTATTTTACCTGCAGATTACGGCAATGAGTAAAATAAGAACAATATAATGTTTGTTTTTAAAAAACCTCTGTCCGATAATATATTTATGCCAGGTACATCTGTGTAAAATCATCAAATATACATGTTGTTAAAAGCAGTACCCGGTTTTATAATTATTTGAAAATAGGGATTTCAAAAAATATATTTTTTGTTATCATATAACAGAAGAATGTGTAAATAATGTATTTTGTAAAAAAGTCCGTGTAAACAGGCAGTAAAAATGATATAAATTATGTAAACTGCCTAAACAGTTATATAATTAATTAACTGTAAATCAGATTATTTAAGAATAACCGGTAGAAATAGTCCGGAAAGTATTGAGCATAAAAAGCAGGAGTCAAAACAGTGCCCCAGGTTATGCAGTATCAGGCAAAATCTATTATTTATTTTGAAGGCGATGTCAGCGAAAAGATATATATACTTCAGACGGGAAAGCTATGTCTTAATTTTGTTGATATTGAAACCGGCCAGGAAATACGGGAAATGGTTAAAACCGGGGAATTTTTCGGCGTAAAATCTGCAATGGGGCGGTATCCGAGAGAGGAAACTGTCGATGTTCTCACACCGAGCACAGTTGTAGTCTTTTCAGTCCCTGAATTTGAAAACCTGTTCCAGAACAATATAAGAATATGCATGCAGATGCTTAAAGTATTTTCCAACCAGCTCAGGAGAATACACAGAAATGTAAGAAATCTTCTTGCATATGAGGACCAGACAGATCCTGAAAAGGGACTCTACAACATCGGTGAGTATTATTACAATAACAAAAAATACAAACAGGCGCTTTACGCGTTCAGAAGATATCTGACATATTATCCCACAGGCGTATACCAGTCCCAGGCAACACAGTACATAGGAAAAACAGAGAGTTTTATACAGGGTATGCCGGTCGAAGAGGAGGGAATCTCTGGCTGACAAGCCTGCCCAGAAAACAATACACAGGACTGAAAAAGATGATTCAAGGATCTTTTTTGAGGGAATGAACTATTTTTCACAGGAAGATTATCAAAGCGCGCTTGATTCATTTAAAGAGATTGTAATGAGATATCAGGCAAGTGAGAACTATCCGAAAGCTCTTTTTGAAACAGGAAGATGTTATTATTTTCTCAAGCAGTATGACAACTGCATGAAACATTTTACTGCGCTTATCCAGAAAATGCCCAAGCATCCCGATATTGTTGATGCGCTTCTTTACCTGGGTTTATCGTGCGAGTCTAAGGGAAATAATCAGAAAGCTGTATCGTTTTTCAAAAAAATACTTACAATGGGTGAAGAAAATTCACAGTCAATACGCAAGGCAAAACAGGCATTGGGCCGCCTGGAGGGGAATGTATAAATGGATTTTTCGCAGTTTGACAGGTTTAAAGTTACATTTCAGAAAGGTGATCTTATATTTTGTGAATATGAACCAGGCGATACATTCTACCTGATACAGTCTGGAAGGGTTCAGATTGTAAAAATAATGGGTGATATAGAAAAAATTATAGATATACTCCACCCTGGTGAAATATTCGGCGAAATGGCTATTCTAGAGGAAGCACCACGTTCAGCCAGCGCACTTGCAATAGAGACTGTTGAGGCTCTGGAGTTTAACAAGAAAAACTTTGAAATACTCTTAAGGGGTAATCCCCATATATCATCGACAATACTCCAGACATTTATCAAGAGAATATATGACCAGAAAAGAAGATTCATGATACTAACGCTTAAGGAACCTGCTGCAAAAGTTGCCGATGTATTTCTAATGCTTTCAGAAACTCAAGCCTCAGACAGCACATCGCCTACAGAAAGGATTATTGAAACCAGCGTGGATGATATAGCCCACTGGTGCGGAATGACCCCCCAGGAATGCGGACAGATTGTTGAGCATTTTGTGAACCAGAGAAAGATCGAGATGGATTCAAATCATATTATTGTCAAGAATATCAATGATTTCAGAAGGTTTGTGAATTCAAGACGTAAGCAGTAGTTAAAGTTTTTCATATAGAATGTTATAATTTAAGAAATAATATTTTCCCCACCTGATAACAATAGTTTATAATTAATAATTGAGGTCTTAAATCAGGACTGATTATTATGAGAAAAAGTAAAATAATATTGTTTTTACTGCTTATTACACTCTTTAATACTATTCCTTTACATGCTCAGAATACAGTTGAAATAATTACAAATGATTATATCCCCTTTACTTCATCTGAAAATACCGGTACTGGAGTTATCCTTGATATTATCAGGATATCTTTTGCGATTAATAATATACAAGTTAAATATATATTCGCTCCATGGAGAAGATGCGAGGAAAATCTCAGAAACGGATCAGTCTTTGGATCTGTTCCTTACTTCAAGACAGATGAAAGAATTGAAAAATATGATTTTTCAGATCCTGTAATATATTCAGTTAACCATTTCTACTATAACAAAAAAAGATTTCCTGAAGGATTTAAATGGAAAACACTTTCTGATTTAAAGGGATACAGGATCGGAGTTATAATGGGGTACTGGTATGAGAAAGAGTTTGAAAAAGCAGGGCTAAATATTGATTATGTGGCAACAGATAAACAAAATATTAAAAAGCTGATTTATGATCGAATTGATTTTCTAGTTTTAGATGAAATAACTTTCATTTATATAATGAAAAAATATTTCCATGATAAAATGGAAATGATTGGAATGGTTGAAAACCCGTTAAGTATCCTGCCATTCCACATAATGATATCTCGTAAATATACAAAATCGAAGGTGTTTACAGAAATATTCAACAACGGACTTGAAACTATCAAGAGAAATGGAGATTATGAAAAAATATTAAAAAAATACGGGATACCTCAGAACCAATCAGTTCATTAAGATAATATATATTTCAGACAGGTCCGAACTTCTCACCATAGAGGAATTTAAGAAAATCGGTACGCGTAATAATTCCCGCAATTTCCCCGTTATCCAGAACAGGTAGATGCCCGATGCTGTTCTTGTACAGAAGCTTTTCTATACCGCTCAAGGTAGTTGATTTTTCCACAGTTATCACCTTCCTCGACATATAGCCCTTAACAGGTGAATGCATCTGCTGTGATTTTCTGGCTTTCATTATATCCCTGAGGGTGAGTATTCCTGTAAGCTCGTTGCTGCTGTTTATGACAGGAGCACCCGTGCAGTTGATGTTTTCAAGATACATTGATGCATCGATAATTTTCTCATTCTCATCAATGCAGTAGACATCTTTTGTCATCAGATCTTCTGCCGTCCTTGCATTTTCAAGATTGCTGCTCAGGACTTCGATAAGTTCGTTGAAAACATCCTCTCCGGTTCCCCCCTTTACCTTGGCTGAAGCGGCTTTTTCATGACCACCCCCGTCAAAATGGGACAGAAGCTGGTTCAGCTTTATCCTGTCTTTCTTGCTGCGTGCAATAATAAGTGTAGTCTTACGCTTTCTAAGGTAAAAAACAGCAAAGAAAGCATCCGGGTTTTCTATTTCAAATATTTTTTCAACTACAGAAGCAAGACCTGATATCTGATCCTCAAGTTCAACATAACTCAGGATAATATGCTGCCCGTTAAGGTCCCTGTGGGTTATCCTGTTCAGTATTTCATGGATAAGGGAAACCTGGTATTCTTCCTTGAGGTTTTCCAGAAAATACTTAACAAGCTTTATAGATGCGCCGTTTTTCAGAAAAAAATCAGAAACAATAAAATCGTCTGAAGTTATATTCTCGTGGGTGAAATTGCCTGTATCTGCATAAATGCCTGTAAGACCTATTGTAGCCTCATCTGGTGTAAGGGGTATATTCTTTTCCATGAGAATACTGCCAATAAAAGAGGCATTTGCACCGCACGATGAATGATTAAGCTTCATACCCGGAATATCGTGTGAGTCTGAAGGGTGGTGGTCATATACAATAATATCACCTGTCGCTTTTTCAATTAGCGATTCGAATTCCCTTATCCTCTGCATAGACCTTGTATCTACAACAACGATATTTTCAATATCTTCATTGATAACATCCTTGAGAGTGAGGAAATCGATGTTTTTTCTCATGAGGTTGTAGAGATTCTTAGCTACAGGATGAATAAGCCTGCTTCTTACTTTTTTATAATCGGGATAAATTTTACCTGCAAGAACAATAGATGCAATGCAGTCAAGATCCATGTTGGAATGACCAATAACTATATTCATAAAAACCTGCAAAAATGTAATTGTGTTGAATCCGGTATTAAAAGCCGGATTTTAGTATAATTATGTGTTTAAAATTATAACATAATAATATATAAAGTGGTTAGCAATAAATTGCAGCTTAAACACTGTTGTAGTAAGATTATTTATGATGTAAATTGTTTTCCTGTGAATCAGGATGTTTACAACAGGTTGAGCACATAAATATCAGTGCTGAAGCTGATTTTAATATAAGAATAAAGGTAGTATATGTTCGAGTTGAATAGCAAGCAGAGAAGTTCGCTTCTGAAACAGTCACACACGCTGAGTCCCCGGGTATGGATAGGGAAAAACGGTCTTACAGACGCAATTATTGAAAATGTTGATACACTAATTGAGAAACAGGAACTGATGAAGATCAAGTTTGTCGATTACAAGGATTCAAAAAGAGAAATAATGGATATAATTTCTGAAAAAACTGATACTGCAATTGTAAAGATTATCGGAAATGTTGCGGTTGTATACCGTCAGGCAAAAGATCCCGAGAAAAGGAAAGTTTTCCCGTAAAATAATGAGTACTTAACAATTATATTGAAAACTGATGCCTACTGCTTCTCGTACTGCTCGACTTCTGTGCTCTTGTATTCAAGCTCAACTCCAGCCTCTTCAAACATCTTTTCAGATTCTTCGGCTGAATGGTACTTTTTCTCGCAGACAACCCGTACTATACCGCAGTTGATAATAAGCATTGCGCATGTTATGCATGGAGTCATTCTGCAGTAGAGAGTAGCGCCCTCTATGGAAATACCGTTTTTTGCAGCCTGGCATATAGCATTCTGCTCGGCATGAACAGTACGTACACAGTGCTGTGTAACATGGCCGTCTTCATGTATTGTCTTTTTAAAAAGATGACCGACCTCGTCGCAGTGGGGAAGTCCGGCTGGAGAGCCGACATAACCCGTAACAAGAATTCTCTTGTCACGGGCTATTACACAGCCGCTCCGGCCTCTGTCGCAAGTCGCACGCTTGGAAATAGCATTTGCCACTTCAATGAAATAATCATCCCACGTAGGTCTTACATAACCGGAAGACATTTTGCTACACACCTTTCTCAAGTTTGAGAGTTTCAGTCGGTTTGTTGCAAACTTCGTCCGGACCGAAATACTGGATTGCTCCGGGATAGATAAAGGAAGTTTTTACAGCCCATTCATCTCTTTTTGCAGCAAATGCTTTAAAAGGAGCGCCGTCAAGTTCTACAAGAGCTTTTTTAATTACCGGTTTCATCTTGCCTTTTCTCTGTTCCATGTTCATAAGCATTGATATTGGTACTCCGCCAGGAATCCAATCCTCAACAGGTTTTTCAAGATCCATGATTGAAGACATATATCCTGTAAGTCCTGCTGAAATAAGAAGAGTTGCAATATATCCGAGAGAGTAGCAGTAATTAGCATCGAAGTTTGAAGGGAATGCGCATCTTCCTTCGTAACCGAAGAAGTGGTTGAGTGCGCTGAATTTCCCGCTGTATTTACCGAGATTTTTAAGTTCTTTAAGTCTTTTTTCAGTCATCTGAATGAGA
>CAXXHA010000021.1:0-26543 GCA_963662265.2 Spirochaetia bacterium
TTTCCACTTTGCAAGAGAATGTACAATTTCTGCTGTGATTCCCATCCCTTTGGGTTCGAAAGAAACCGGTTTTTCAATTCCGTTGAGGTCATCGTTAAGACCTGTTCCTTTTTCCAGAAAAAGAGGAGCAGTAACTCTTCTCAGCTTGAGTCTTGCTGAAAGATAAGTCTGGAAAAAAGCCTTGATATCTGCAATTGCTTTTTCTGTCTGTTCGAGTGATAGAGGAGATTTATACCCCTCTGGATAATAGTACTGTGCGCCCATAATATAATCCTGTATATAATATTGTTTCAGATGCTGTGATTTAATAAACCAGATGATTAATCCCGCATCTGTATAATCAGCCGGGAATAATTCCGGCTGTAATTATTGCTGTAAAAAAGCTTATACCATACATGTTTACCGACTAACAAGTCAAAACACAGCAAAGCTTTCCATATAATAATTTAAACTGCTTATTTATAAAATAAACCTGGAAGCATATATTTTATTTTCTATAATAATAAAATTCCGCTACGCTGTTTGATTCTTCGAGAAGATTTCCCATATTGTCATAATTCTTTACAAAACATCTGTACAGGGTACCGTCATCCTTGAAGGATTGTTTTATATATGAGTTGTTTTCTGAATATTCATAGGTTTTATAATTTTTGACTGAACCGTCAGCTCTGTATTCAGTTTCCCGGATTATTCTTCCTTCTGAATCATACTGATAATTTTCATAGCTGTCATAGTTATTATTTTCATCATAGAATTTCTTACCAGTCAGAATATTATTCTCATAAATATAATCAACAGTTTCCTTGATATTATTCTCTTTATCATAATCATATTTTTTTATTCTCAAACCTTCGCTGTTGTATTCATAAACAACTTTTTCATCAAGAATAAATCCTTCGGAAGGAACAGAACCTTCGGATGCCGTATTCGCATCACTTACAGGAGCAGTTGTCAGGCATCCTGTTAACATAACCATTGTTAAAACGGTAAAAGATAATATAATTTTTTTCATGAAAATATAATATATTAAAAATCCTGCTGACTCAATAATTAATCGGCAGGGCATTTTAATATTTTCACATCAGGGATATTCTGTTAAGAAAGCGACTTCTTCATAGATAGTTTTTTTCACAAAAACTCATGTATATAGACAGGCGATATGATGTTAATTTGTTTGTCGAATGTCACAACTCATCAGGCACTTCAAGGCATATCCCGCCGAGCTTGCCGTCCCTGAGCTCGGTCAGTATTATCCTTGATGCCTTGTCAGTATCGACAATTCCCCCTTTTACAAGGCATCCCCGCTTCCTTCCGATTATATTCAGAAGCTCATCGGCAGGTTTTGAGATATCATCATCCTTGAGCTTATATCTTTCGGAAATCCTTTCAGGGTAAAATTTCACCATTATCTCAATACCCTTCATGGCAATATCCTCCCTGAAGAGAATTGCATCATTTATGCTTCCGAGAATGGCAAGCTTTTCACCAACCGCCTGGTCCTCAAACTTGTGCCACAGAACACCGGGAGTATCAACAAGGTGGAGCCGGTCTGTAAGCTTTATTTTCTGCACATTTCTTGTAACACCAGGCCTGTTGCTTACATCCTGCTTCCTTTTCCCTGCAAGATAATTGATAATCGCTGATTTCCCCACATTTGGCACACCGATTATCATTACCCGGACAGCCCGCTTTCCGAACCACTCCTCTTCAGCGCAGAGTTTCCTGCTTTTTTCTATGATGCCGTTGATATTCTTGCCTGTTACCGCAGAAACCTGAACAGCCTCCTTGTTCTCCCCGTTAAAATAATCAACCCACTTCTTCATGACAGCCGGATCGCCAAGGTCTGATTTATTGAGAACAACGACTGAAGGTTTTTCCGCCACAATCTCCTCAATCATGGGGTTCCTGCTGGCATTGGGAATTCGGGCATCAAGTATTTCAATTACAACATCAGTTTTTTTCAGGCTTTCCTTAATCTGCTTGAAAGCCTTTGTCATATGTCCGGGGAACCACTGTATAGGCATTTTAATCTCCAATAATTATTCAGTTATATTATAATCTGCTGTATTCTGCTGCTTATGAAAAAACGGGAAATAACTATGCAAGCTTGATTAAAACCAGACCGGCAAAAACAAATGCCACTCCCAAAATCTTTTTCATTGTTATTTTTTCTTTCAGAAATATAAACCCGAAAAAAGTTCCAATCACAAGAGAAAACTCCCTCACCGCGGAAACATAACCTGCTCTTTCAAGTGTAAAAGCATAAAGAATTATCAGATATGTACCAAGTGCTCCGAAACCGATTAAAAGAGAATATTTCCAGTTTTTCCTCAATGTTTCACTTATATTCTCTGTACCCGGCTTAAATAAAAACAGGCTCATAATTGAGATAGCAAGCAGGTCTTTTAAATTTATATATACTACAGGATTCGCAAATGATACACCAACCTTATCATTAACAGAATAGATGATAATTGAAATACCAACAAGAACAGCATAGTAAAGAGCCTTTAAATCTGCTTTTTTTATCTTCCTGTTTAAGGAAATAACCACAACGCCTGTAATTATTAAAAGTATTCCTGACCAGCCTGTCAAACTTATATCTTCACCAAGACAGAAATAAGCACAGACAGATGTTCCGGCAACACCGCAGCCCCGAGCAACAGGATATACAGTTGATATATCACCTGCCCTGTAACCTTTTAAAAGGCTCCAGTAATAAAGAATATGGGCAAATGAAGTTATTATCATAAAAAACACAGCATGATAATCCAGACCGTTCCTGGCCAGGATAAACAGAGAAAAAGGGAGAAGTACAAGGTTACTTACCCAGAGCCCTGAAACAATAATCTTAAGATTTCCGGAAGCTTTTTTACTGAAGAAATTCCACGAAGCATGGGTGAACGCCGCAAACAGTACAAGAATAAAAACATATAAATTCATAATCAGTAATCCCTGTGTAATTATTATAAGATCATTGTTGCTGTTAAGCGTATACTATCCCTTTTTCTGCATGTGAACAATAATTATCGATAGTAAAGACAAGAAGGCAAGCCTTATCAGGCCCGGCCTGCGAATAAAAAAAAGGCAATACCCGGTAAAAGATATTGCCCTTAAATTATATAATTCAGAAATTACTTCTTTGACTTCTTGTTCCAGGAATCCTTCAGAGTAACTGTCCTGTTGAAAATAATTTTTTCCTCTGTGGAATCCTTATCAACACAGAAATATCCCTGCCGCAGGAACTGAAAACCTTCTCCGGCTGATGCCTCCTTGAGTGAAGGCTCCGCATATGCTTTTTCAATAACAGTAAGAGAATCAGGATTGAGAGCATCCACAAAATCTCCGTCCTCTTCAGGATTTTCCTTTGTAAAGAGTGTGCTATACATCCTCACCTCTATTTCCTCTGCGTGTGTAGCTGATACCCAGTGGGAAGTTCCCTTAACCTTTCTTCCGTCATCTGTCCATCCCCCCCTGCTTGCAGGGTCATATGTACAGTGAACAAGTGTAACTTCCCCGTTCTCATCAGTCTCATAATCTGTACATGTCACATAGTAGCCGTGCTTGAGCCGGATCTCCTTGCCGGGAGAAAGCCTGAAATATTTCTTGGGCGGATCAATCATGAAGTCGTCTTTTTCTATGTAAAGCTCTTTAGTGAATGGAATTTTTCTTGAACCTGATTCAGGATCCTCGGGATTGTTTTCCCCGTCCATCCATTCAATCTGGTCTTCAGGATAGTTGTCAATTACAACCTTGAGAGGATCAAGAACAACCATTCTCCTTATTGCTTTCTTGTTTAAATCTTCCCTCACACAGTATTCAAGAAGCGCGTAATCTACAAAACTGTCAGTCTTTGCAACACCTATTCGGGAAGAAAATTCCCTTATTGATTCAGGTGTGTAACCCCGCCTTCTCAAGCCCGATATAGTGGGCATCCTGGGGTCATCCCAGCCGGAAACATACCCCTCTTTAACAAGCCTCAAAAGCTTACGCTTACTCATAACCACATAGCTCAGGTTAAGACGTGCAAATTCTATCTGCTGAGGATGATGAAGCTCAGGAAGCTGGTCAAGGTACCAGTCATAAAGCGGTCTGTGGGCCTCAAATTCAAGAGTACAGACAGAATGTGTTATTCCTTCAATTGAATCCTCAAGCCCGTGCGCCCAGTCATACATCGGGTATATACACCACTTATCACCCTGTCTTGGATGATGAGATCTTACAATCCTGTACATGACAGGGTCTCTCATATTGATGTTTCCCGATGCAAGATCAATCTTTGCCCTTAAAGTCTTTGAACCATCTTCAAATTCCCCGTTTTTCATCTTTTCAAACAGTTCAAGGTTTTCCTCGATACTCCTGTTTCTGTAGGGACTTTCCTTTCCGGGTTCTGTAAGTGTCCCCCTGTACTGCCTGATTTCCTCTGCTGTAAGATCATCAACATAGGCTTTGTCTTTCCTGATAAGCTCAACAGCCAGTTCATACATTTTTTCAAAATAGTCGGAAGCATAGTAAAGATGATCCTCCCAGTTGAATCCAAGCCATCTAACATCTTCTTCTATTGATTCTATGTATTCTATATCCTCTTTGACAGGATTTGTATCATCAAACCTCAGGTGAGTTCTTCCGCCGTACTGTGAAGCAAGTGAAAAGTTAAGGCAAATAGACTTTGCATGCCCTATATGAAGATAGCCGTTAGGTTCGGGGGGAAACCTGGTTATTACTTTTCCTCCGTTTTTACCGTTCGCTATATCTTCTTCAATAATTTTCTGAATAAAATTTTTAATAATTTTTGTGTCGTCCATAAAAACTGAATGTCCTCTGATACTGTGATTTTATTACAGGGATTATTATCCCATATTCAGATTAAAAAAATCCATATTTACTGAAATTTATTACTGATTAACCAATGCCATTCTGTAATACGGGCAGATGCATTATTGGATAATAACTCATAAAATATCATTTTATAAAATGAAAAACTATTCACATCTGTACACAAACAACGCACTATACAGATGTAAAGTATATTACTTGACTATTATATCAAAAATTCTTTCAAGATCATCTCTTGAAAAATATGTAATCTCTATTTTTCCTTTTGCAAGATTTCCCTTCAGATTTACCTTTGTTCCAAGCGCATCGATAAATCTCTGCTCAACATCCATGACATCAGGATTCTTCTTCTTTAGAAGAGTATCGTCTTTCCTTACAGAGTCAGAATTTTTTCTTATCCCCTTGTTGAGATCTGTAGACTGTTTTTCACTTTCACGGACAGAAAGCCCGCCGGAAATTATTCTGTTAAAAAGAATTCTCTGGTCTGCAGGATTAACAACAGAAAGGATGCTTCTTGCATGTCCGGCTGAAATTTCAGAATTGTTAAGAGCATTCTGCATATCTTCAGGAAGTTTAAGAAGCCTGAGGCTGTTTGCAATTGTGGAACGCTTTTTACCGAGTTTCTTGGATAAAGCATCCTGGCTTAGATTGTAATTGTTAATCAGCTGCTGGTATGCTTTTGCCTCTTCTATCGGGGAGAGATCCTCTCTCTGAATATTTTCAATCAGAGCTATCTCATACTTTTCCTCTTCGGAAAAATTCTTCTCTATAACCGGAATCCTGCTTAGCCCGGCAAGCTTTGAAGCACGGTACCGTCTTTCCCCTGCTACTATTTCATATTTGCCGTTTTTCTTTTCAACAATTACCGGCTGTATTATACCTATCTCTTTTATGGAATCCGCAAGTTCCTGTAAAGCTTCCTCTTTAAACTCTTTTCTGGGCTGGTCAGGATTGGGAACAATCATGGAAATATCAAGAAAGCTTTCAACAATTGTTTCGCTATTATCTCCATTATCTCCATTTACAAATATATCAAGATCATCTCCGCCCGGACCTAACAGAGCATCGAGTCCCTTACCAAGTGCTTGCTTAGACACGATCTAAAACCTCTTCTGAAAGTTTTTTATAGCTTCTTGCTCCGCGGCTGTCCCCTTTATAACAGCTTATAGGTTTTGAATGGGACGGAGCCTCAGATAATGCTATGTTTCGGGGAATTATCGTTCTGAAGACTTTTTTACCAAAGTATGCTGTAACATTTTTTACAACTTCGTTTGCCAGATTTGTCCTGGAATCATACATTGTGAATACTATTCCGCCGATTCTCAGATTTCTATTAATTTCCTTCTGAAGGTTCTTAACAGTCTGTATCAGCAGAGTAAGACCCTCAAGCGCAAAATATTCACACTGTAGCGGAATAATAACATAATCAGCGGCAGCCAGCCCATTAAGCGTAAGAACACCCAGAGAAGGGGGGCTGTCTATAAAAATATAATCCCATTCATCAATAATTTCTGACAGTGCATTTTTCAGGAAAAATTCTTTTCCATCAAGATTAATCAGTTCTACATTTGCCCCGGTCAAATTTATATTTGCGGAAACGGCATACAGATTTTCTACCCCGGTATTCTGAATAACAGATTTTATACTAGCCCTTCCTGAAAGGACTTCATAAATACCTTCTGCAGTTTTATCAATACCTACACTTGAAGACATATTTCCCTGGGGATCAAAGTCGATAAGAAGAACTTTTCTGCCTGCTTCAGCAATATACGCTCCAAGACTCACAGCGGTAGTGGTTTTTCCCACACCGCCTTTCTGATTGGCGAATACAATAATTTTTCCCATTTGAAAAATATTATACAGTAATTTTATTTGTTTGTCTTTAACAATAAAAGCAACTTGACTATTATTATCTTTGTAGTATCTTTTACATAAATAAATTATACTGATTCCATATAATTTAATTTTATTCGGAATCTATGAATATTTTAATTTGATGATTTAAAAACTTATCTGCCGGAAATACAGATAAATATTTATACAGACTTAATTTATTATAACTGACTGTATTATTCCGGTATAAAAAATGTCTGAAGCAGCGGTTTGCTGCATTAACCCGGGAAGCTGTAAAAAACAGAATCCGGAAAACAATATTTTGGAGAAATAAATGCTTAAAGAAAAGGTAGAAGCAGCTATCCAGGATGTGAGACCTGGTTTACAGGCTGACGGCGGAGATATTGAACTAGTAAGTGTTGATGAGAACGGAAAAGTTCTTGTTAAACTCAAAGGTGCATGCAACGGATGTCCAATGGCACAGATGACACTTAAACAGGGTGTTGAGAAGTATCTTAAAAGTAAAATTCCTGAAGTATCAACTGTCGAATCTGTATAAACAAACTTTTTACAGCGTTCTTTTTGAATAATTTGTATTCACAATTTATTCAAAAGGCTTAACCTGTAGCAGTTAATATCCTGATAAACCGCCATTAACAGGCGGTTTATTTATTTTTGGAGAAATTAGAGATTTAAAACAATATAAATATATTTCAAAAACATGAAAAACAAATCCACCCGAGGCTGCAAAAGGTATCCTAATATTATCCCTCTTATAACCGGGAAAAAAACATATCATCAGAGAGTTAAGCACTTCCTGTAAATAAAATCAGGTTTAATATAATTAATATAAAATTTATAACGCAATATGCCGTTAATATAGATAGTTTATTTTTAATTTACTTTTCAGTAACTATATGGTTAAATATTATAAACACAGAGTACTATATGAATAAAAAACTTAAGTTGACAACAGAACAAAGCAATTTTCAGAAATTGCTTTATAAATTACCGAAAACTGAAATACATCTCCATATAGAGGGAATAGCATCAGTTAATACAATATGGTCTCTGATGAAAAAAAATAAATTGTCCCATCCGGAAATAAAAAACAAAAAAGACCTTGAAGAGAAATTCAATGTTGCAAATCTTGATGAATTTATCGATCTTTTTATAAATGTAATTCAGACAAGCTTTACAGAAGAGGATGATATAAAACATCTCATAGATGATGCTGCAAATTATCTTGAAGAAAACAATATTGTTTATGCAGAACTTTTCTTTGCACCTTCAAAATTTGTTTCAATGGGGTTTGATTTCGGTAAAATCATTAAAATACTGGAAACCGGCGCTGAAAAAATTAAAAGTAAATATAACAGGGAAATAAGATTTCTTATTGATCTTTCAAGAACATTCGGACCTGAGAATGCAATGAATAACCTGGATCTAACTATAAAACACAAATCACCATATATTATAGGTATAGGTCTTGGCGGAGCAGAAAGCAAAGGTCCTGCTGAGGATTATCAGGAAGTTTTTGAAAAAGCGATAAAACACGGCTTTCATGTAGTGGCCCATGCGGGAGAAGATGTAGGACCGGAATCTGTATGGAATACAATTAAATATCTCAAAGCAGAAAGAATTGGTCATGGAATTAGTTCAATATATGACGAAAAACTTATGCAGCACCTTGCAGAGAAGCAGACAGCACTTGAAATCTGCCCTACAAGCAATCTTTTTACGAAAAAATATGTACATAAAATTGAAGAACACCCTGTTAAGGAATTTTTCAACAGAAAAATGAATGTCACTATAAATACAGATGATCCAACACTTTTTTCAGTCAACCTTATTGAAGAATACATGAACCTGTACACTCATAATATTTTTACTGAAAAAGAAATAATAACACTTATAAAAAACAATATTTATTCATCATTTCTTCCTGAAACCAGAAAAAATGAAATATGGAATGATTGTCTGGAAATATTGAAGTAAATAAACCTTTATTCATCTTTACAATATTAAATTCCCCCACAGATTTATTAAATAATTTATCAATTAAAATACATGTTGAAGTAAAAAAGTTTGAAGAGATAATTATTTAAACATAATTCCTGATTATTCCCGAATATCCCAAATTTTTAAAACATTTATTATATACATTACAGAAACATTTCTATTTACAATGAATTAAGCAGCGAAAAAATATATCTGAAAATAAGGAATGTTTCACGTGAAACAAATATATCAATCATTAATAATAAAGAATTAGATTTCTCCTGTAAATTACCCTGATTATTATACTGTTTTATATATTATGGTATTCAAAATTGTTTCACGTGAAACATTCTTAAGAAGAATATTCTGATATAATGTTTATTTTCCATCAATATTTATAGACTCAGAACTACTTAAAAAGCATATAAAATAATTTCTTTTGATTTTTCAGAAATACTTGTTAATTAATTCATATTATTTACTTATTATTCTTCATTTAATATCAACTTATATTCTATACAGGACATAAAAAAACAGATTGTTTCACGTGAAACAATCTGTCCTGTTAAAAATCTTAATAATTATATATTATTCTTCGTCTTTTTTTATTTTTGCAATACTTATAAGGAAATCCGGTTTAACAATATTAAGAACCCTTACTCCGGAAGCATTTTTACCCTGCTGTGAAATGCTTTCGACATCAAGCTTTATAGTACTTCCCAGAGAAGAGATACACATTAGCTCATCATTGTCATTCACATTAAGAACTCCAATAATTTCACCGGTTTTATCGCTTGTCTTATAAGCAATCTGCCCCTTGGTTCTTGTACCGTGCGGCTGAAAAAGCTGGTAATCAATCCTCTTTCCATAACCGTATTCAGTAACAATCAGGATTTTTTCATCTTCATTTATTGAAAGAACTCCTGCTACCTCATCATCATTTCTAAGCTTCATACCGGTTACACCTTTCGATGTACGACCAGAAGGTCTTATATTGCTTTCATTATACCTCAACGCATTACCTTTCTTGGAAATAATTACAATATCATTATCCCCATCTGTTATAATGGCATTTGAAAGCCTGTCTCCCTCTTTCAGCCCTATAGCTCTTATGCCTCGTGTTTTGGCGTTTCTGAATGAATCAAGTGTAACTTTTTTCACAAGTCCGCTCACAGTTCCCATGAAAAGGTATTTATCATCAGTAAATTCATCCATTGCCATAACTGCTGTTATATCTTCGTTCGGAGAAATAGCAAAAAGAGTCCTTACAAGAGTTCCTCTCGAGTTTTTGGAAGCTTCAGGTATTTCATGCACTTTAAGCCAGAAAGCCTTGCCTTCACTTGTTATAAACAGAATTATATCGTGTGTGGAAGCTACAAAGAGATGTTCTACAAAGTCCTCATTCTTGAGCTTGGCAGAAGAAGATCCTTTTCCGCCCCTTCCCTGGTTCTTGTATGATGATACTGGAATTCTCTTGATAAATCCCTTGCTTGAAAGGAGAACAACCATATCCTCTTTCTGGATCATGTCCTCAATATTAATTTCCTCAATTTCATCAGGAATAATATCTGTTGTTCTGTCCCCGCCGTATTTATCATTGATTTTAAGAGTTTCCTCTTTAATAAGTGCATATATTTTCTCTTCATGAGCAAGAAGATCTTTGCAGTAAGCAATAAACGCCATTACTTCTTCAAGTTCATCAAGAATTTTCTTTGTTTCAAGGCTTGTAATTTTCTGAAGCCTCATATCAAGAATTGCCTGGGCCTGTTTCTCGGAGAAATCAAACCTCTTTATGAGAGAAGTTCTTGCCTCATCAACACTCTTTGATTCCTTGATAATTTTTATAACTTCATCAATATTTTCAAGAGCTATTTTCAGACCCAGAAGAATATGGGCTCTTTCCTCAGCTTTTCTTAAATCAAACCGGGTTCTTCTTGTAATTACTTCAAGCCTGTGGGCTATGAATATTTCAAGCTGCTCTTTAAGCGGCAGCAGTTTTGGCATACCCTTAACAAGAGCGAGGTTGTTGACATTGAAATTCTGCTGAAGGCTTGTATGATTGAAAAGCTGGTTTAATATTACTTTTGGAATAACACCCCGTTTCAGCTCTATTACAATTCTCATACCGTCACGGTCAGACTCATCCCTTAAGTCACTGATACCTTCTATTTTCTTGTTCTTAACAAGATCTGCTATCTTTATAATAAGATTACTCTTATTAACCATGTATGGTATTTCTGTAACTATAATCCTGTCTTTACCGGATTTTGTTGTCTCAAGAGTAAATTTGGATCTTACAGTTATCTTTCCCCTTCCGGTAGAAAAAGCATCTCTTATCCCTTTCTTACCGAAAATTATTCCCCCTGTAGGAAAATCAGGACCTGAGATATAATTCATAAGCTCTTTTAGCTCTATATCAGGATTATCAATAACAGCAGCAATAGCATTGCAGACCTCTGTAAGGTTGTGAGGAGCCATATTTGTAGCCATACCTACAGCAATACCGCTTGCACCGTTTAAAAGAAGGTTTGGAAGCGCTGTGGGAAGAACAAGAGGCTCTTTCATTGAGTCATCATAGTTGGGACCGAAATCAACAGTATCTTTCTTTATATCCCTTAAGATTTCCTCACTGATTTTCTCCATTTTAGCTTCTGTATATCGCATGGCTGCAGGAGGATCGCCGTCGACAGAACCGAAGTTACCCTGTCCTTTGACAAGCGGATATCTCATAGAGAAATTCTGGGCAAGTCTTACAAGAGCATCATATATAGACTGGTCTCCATGCGGATGGTACTTACCAAGTACATCACCTACAATTCTACCGCACTTTTTATAGTCCCTCTCATAATGCAGACCCATTTCACTCATAGCATAGAGTATTCTCCTGTGAACCGGTTTTAGACCATCCCTTGCATCGGGAAGAGCCCGGCTCACAATAACACTCATTGCATAAGTCAAATAGGATTCTTTTATTTCATCTTCTACTGAAACAGGAATTACCCTGCCTGTCATATCACTCAAAATCAGCTCCTGCTTTTAATAATGATATTTATTACTGATAATTTTATATCATTCACATTTAAATCATTGTTCACTAAATGAACAATGACATTCATGCTTAATTATTTAATCTAATTTATACATCAAGGTTTGTTACAGAAAGAGCATTATCCTCGATAAACTTTCTCCTGGGTTCAACATGTTCACCCATAAGAGTTGTAAACATCTCATCAGCATCTACAAAATCTTCAAGTTTTATCTGAATAATGCTTCTTGTTTCAGGATTCATGGTTGTTTCCCAGAGCTGCTCCGGATTCATCTCACCAAGACCCTTATATCTCTGTACACTTATTTTTTCCTCTTTAACATTAAGCTCTTCCCGGAATTCCTTCAGAGCCTCGTTTTTACCCGCTTCATCATAAGCATACCTGACTTTCTTGCTGTAACTTATTTTAAAAAGAGGAGGCATTGCTATATAAATATTTCCCTTCTCAATAAGATCCCTCATATATCTGAAAAAGAAAGTCAGAAGAAGTGTACGGATATGAGAACCGTCAACATCGGCATCCGCCATTATTATAATTTTATGATACCTGAGCTTGCTGATATCAAATTCATTACCAACATTCGTACCCAGGGTATTTATAATTGGCAGAAGCTTCTCATTTGAAACAACCTTGTCAATTCTTGTCTTTTCAACATTAAGCATCTTACCCCAGAGAGGAAGAATTGCCTGAAACTGCCTGTCTCTTCCCTGCTTTGCGCTTCCTCCCGCAGAGTCTCCCTCTACGATATATACCTCGCAAAGTTCAGGATTCTTTTCAGCACAGTCGGCAAGCTTTCCAGGCATGCTTGTGCTTTCGAGAAAATTCTTTCTCCTGGTTAATTCACGTGCCTTTCTTGCTGCAATTCTCGCCCTGGCTGCATTAACAGTCTTATCAAGTATCTTTTCAATTGTTTTAGGATGTTCTTCAAAATATGTTGTAAGTTCCTCGTTTACAAGCGATTCTACAATACCTTTTACATCTGAGTTACCAAGCTTGCCTTTTGTCTGTCCTTCAAACTGGGGTTCTGGTATTTTTATAGAAATTACACCTGTAAGTCCTTCCCTTACATCCTCTCCGGAGAGATTTTCATCCATTTTTTTCGAAAATTTGGATCTTTTGAGGAAATCATTAAAAACCCGGGTTAAAGCAGCTTTTAAACCAGCAAGATGTGTACCGCCTTCTTTTGTATTGATATTGTTTACAAAAGAGAAAATATTTTCTGTATACCCGTCATTGTATTCAAGCGCAACTTCTATTTCAGAATCTTCTTTTATCCCTTCGATATAGATAGGCTCTTTATGAACAGGAGTCCTGTTTTTATTTAAATAACTGACAAAAGACTTAACCCCACCCTCAAAGTGGAAATTATGTTCCTTGATAGTAGGAAGCCTTGAATCCTTTATATTTATCTTTATTGATTTATTCAGAAAAGCAAGTTCTCTGAGTCTGTTTGAAAGAGTATCAAAACTGAAATTAAGTGTTTCAAATATTTCACTGTCAGGATAAAACCTTAAAACAGTACCATTTGCCTCAGTTTCTCCTATTACCTTAACTTCATCATCAGGAACACCGATTTTATAGCTCTGGTTGTGTATTTTGCCGTTTTTATGGACATTAACCTCACACCATTCACAGAGAGCATTCACTACAGATGCACCAACACCATGGAGCCCCCCGGAAACCTTGTAGCTGCCTTTATTGAATTTACCGCCCGCATGAAGTTTTGTCATAACAACTTCAAGAGCACTTACATTTTCAACTGGATGCATATCTACAGGAATACCACGCCCATTGTCAGTAACTTTAATGACATTGCCTTTTTCTATCTCAACATTGATTTCATCACAGAATCCAGCAAGAGCTTCATCAATACTGTTATCGACAATCTCATAAACAAGGTGGTGAAGTCCATCTATACCTGTTGATCCAATATACATACCGGGTCTTTTTCGTACAGCTTCAAGACCTTTAAGAACCTGTATACTTTGAGCTGAGTATTTTTCTTCCATACGTTTGTTTACCTGATAAAAATTATTTACAGATACCTGTATTATCTCCAGCAATAAAGAAAACAGCAGCAGTTAATTTAAACAGGGTAAATTTATCCATTATTAATCAAATTATTAATAATGATAATCCGCCCAACTGCAGTTTCTTATCAAAACTGAAAGGTTTAAAACCTTCAAAAATTATTTATTTTTCTGTTTTCCATTTAATAAAAGAGATAAAACACTTGTATCCGGTTGTTCCTGCATAAGCAGAAAACAGGACTCTTATTATACAGAAATATCCAGTTTATGTCAGAATTATTTATAAAAAAGATATCTGAAATAAATTTTTATTATACAGGAAAGTAATAATAAACCATTCAACACCGGATAAAATAATACATGCAAGTAAAAAATGATGTTATACCTGGTATATAAGACCTTTCCATATATATACTGATAAGTGAATAAATCCATATACTGGAAGTATTTCCACTGTTAAGTATTACAACAAAACATAAGGATATTTCATAAAGGTTCCTGATATCAAATACTGGAAAAGTATATATTTTTATCTTGCAAATAGCAACTCTTTGATTTAAACTTTACCAATCCTTTATATGTTATTAAAAAACTCTTGTACAGGGATTAAATATACATGTTAATAACTTGTGGATAAATTCTTGAAAACTTATTGTATATTATTTTTTTTTTATATAATATTATTTCTGCACTAAAAACACATCATTTTTTATTACTTATTACTTGCAGCATAAAGATTTATTTGATTTGAGCTTTGTAAATTTAATTTTTTTGAAAAAAATATTTCATTATTTTACGTCTGCTTGATTTATGCTCTTGTGGATAAATTGTTAATAACTTACGGAGAAAAGAATGGAATCATGGAATTACGAAATATTCTGGAAAGAAACTGAGAATATTCTGAAATCATCACTTTCTAAAGAAGAATATTCGATGTGGTTTAATAATATAAGCTATTCAGCATCTTCAGAAAACAATATAACACTTACAGTTCCTTCAAATTTCTTCATGGACCAGATAAAACAGCGGTATATGTCAAGAATATCACAAATACTTGAGGAACTCTCAGGCAGCAGTATATCTGTTTCTTTTGAAGTTATTAAGAAAACAGTAAATAACATGGAAAAATCAGCTTCAAAAACTTCATCATCAGATACACATAATTCTGTAAATAATACAAAGAAAGAGGCTCTTGACAGTATAACAGGAAAAATAACACCTAAAATACATCCGGATTTAAGAGAAGACTATACTTTTGAAAACTTCATTATAGGGGAAAACAATTCATTTGCCGCAAACGCAGCTCTTGCAATAGCAAATAACCCGGGAAGAGCATACAACCCTTTTCTCATATACGGCGGTGTAGGACTGGGAAAAACACACCTTCTCCAGGCAATAGGGCACTCGATATACAGGAAAGATGATTTAAACAAGAAAATAGTATTTGTTACAGCAGAAACATTTACAAATGAATTTGTAAACTCACTTCATAAGAAAAATACAAACTATTTTAAAAATAAATACAGATCTGTTGATCTTCTTCTTATTGATGATATCCACTTCTTTCAGAACAAGGAAGGTCTGCAGGAGGAGCTGTTTCATACATTCAATGCTCTCTACGGCTCAAAGAAACAGATGGTATTCACATGTGACCGTCCTGTATCAGAGCTTAAAAATATTACAGACAGAATGAAAAGCAGATTTGAGATGGGACTCAATGTTGACCTTAAGCCGCCAAATTTCGAAACAAGATTTGCCATATTAAAGAAGAAAGTTGAATCAATGAATACATCTATCTCTGATGATATAGTTGAACTGATTGCGCAGAATGTAACTTCAAATGTAAGAGATATTGAATCAGCACTCACAAAACTTGTCGCATATGCAGAACTTGTAAACAAGAAACTCACAAAAGAAATTGCACAGCAGCAGCTTGTAGATGTATTTTCAAATTTCAAACACACAAATGTATCTGTTGATATTATACAGAAAAGAGTTGCCGAATACTTTAATCTTTCACATATAGATCTTAAAGGGAGAAAAAGGACAAAGGCTATAGCATTTCCCCGCCAGATAGCAATGTATATAGCAAGGGAGTTAACTGAGTATTCAACTACAGAAATAGGATCTGAATTCGGAGGAAGAGACCACACAACAGTAATGCATGCTATACAGAAAATTGAAGGCAGTCTAAAATCAGATCCGACTCTTGAACCTATAATTCATAATATTATAAGGCTGGTTAAGGAATAAGCATTAATTTCAAATTTCAGTTATGTGTAATATAAAAAGTTATTAACATCTGTTGATAAACTTATTCTCTTTTATAAAAAAAACATGTTAATAAATTCACTTATGACTGATATAATACATTATTACTGTTGATAACATGAATAAGTTGTGTAAAAACAGTTTCAGTTATTAACATGCTTAAATATTGGTAATATAAGCAAATAATATAGTTATACACATATTAGATGTACTTATTATTATAATTATTAAATTTATTAATTAATAATATTAGTAATAAGGATATATTAACAGTTAAAACAAACAGAACATATTTTTATGTTGTATATGAATAATATGGCTTATTTAATAATAAATTTGTATTGTCAAATATTAAAAAAAGCTGCAAATTAAAGGGTATCTTTATTGGATAAAATCCATTATATTTAACCCTTATTGCGAATAACAGGAGAAAATAATGAAGTTTACATGCAGTAAAAATGCTATATTAAATGAGATATCTATAGCTCAGGATATAATTTCTTCTAAAAATTCATTGTCCATACTTTCAAATGTACTGCTTGAGGCAGATAACAATCATCTTATTATTAAAGCTACAGACCTTAAAATAGGATTTGAAACTAAAATTCCTGTTGCTGTTGAAACATCGGGAAGCACAACAGTTTTCTGTGATAAATTCCTGGGTATATTAAGATCACTTCCTGACGGGGACATTATATTTTCTCTTGAAAACCAGCGGCTTGAAATTAAATCTTCAGACAATAAAATAGATTTTCAGCTGAAAATAATTGATTCAGATAAATTTCCAGAACTCAAGAATGTATCAGATGATATGTTTTTCAATATTTCACAGAGTGAACTGATGGAAATGATCAACCATACAATTTTTGCAGTATCTGATGATGAAACAAGATATTTCATGAACGGTGTATATCTTGAAGAAAACGAAGGCAAGCTTACAATGGTTGCTACAGACGGAAGAAGACTTTCATCTGTGAAAAAAGACTATGAATTTAATTCAGAATCTTTCAAAGGTATTATTATTCCTGTTAAAATTCTCAACCTGATCAGAAAACTGGCATCAGGCGAGGGTGAATTCGCAATAGCTGTATCAGATCAGAGTTTCTTTGTTAGATTTGACAATAATAAAATTTATTCAAACCTTATTGATGGTCAGTTTCCGAATTACCAGAGAGTTATTCCTGAATCACAGGATTATATAGCAATAATAAACAAGAATGATTTTCTTTCTGCACTAAAGAGGGTTTCGATCCTTGCAGAGCAGAAATCCAAGAGAGTTTTTATAAAACTTCACCGAAGGCAGCATAGAAATATTTACCGAGGAAACAGAAATAGGTGTTGCAAGGGAATTTATAAACTGTGAATATGAAGGACCTGAAATTTCACTTGCAGTTAATTACATGTATCTGCTGGAACCTGTCAGGGTTATGGATGAGGAAGATGTTGCTGTTAAATTTACCGATTCAGGTAAGGCAATAACTATCAATTCTGTACCTGAAAAAGATTATTTTCACATAGTAATGCCAATGCAGATATAATAATTTTGCATATATTTAAAACTGATTTATAAGCATATTTTATTTCAGATATAAAAGTCCTGTGATTTTCAGCTGTAATTTTGTTAATCACAGGACATTTTTTTATTTTTTTTAATTATAAACACAGTATATTAAGTTCAGAGAATATATTATGTTTTTTAATATCATTACACTGATTTACAGGTAACTGATAATGTTCAGTAAAATAAATAAAAATCAGTATAATTTTAAAGGTCTGTTTTGGGATTTAAATCTGTATCTTTTTACAATTTCAGAAATCTTGAAAATTCGGAAATAAACACAGAAGCAGAAAATATATGTCTTGTTGGTAAAAACGGACAGGGTAAGACAAATTTTCTAGAAGCTGTATATATTCTCTGTTACGGAAATTCTTTCAGAACAAGATATGACTCAATACTTACAAGGGAAAATGAAAACGAAATGTCTCTCAGAGGCAGGTATAATGATTATTCCAGTTTTGAGAATACAATAAGCTATGTTTTAAAAAGCAAAAAAAAAGAGATCCGGTTCAACGGAAAACAGATAAAAGACAGAAAAGAGATTATTCATAATATACCATGCATTGTCTTTGCCCATGATGATATACAGTTTGTTAACGGAACACCTGAAAAAAGGCGGAATTTCTTCAACCAGACAATAAGTCTCTTTGATTTGTCATACCTTGATAACCTGAGAAATTATAACCGGATCCTGAAAAACCGTAATATAATGCTCAGAGAGGGTAAAGATGATTTTATATCGCTTTATGACAAACAGCTTGCTGAAACCGGTATTTCAATAATCAGAAAAAGAAAGGAAATTACTGCGGAATTCAATAAAACTTTCTCAGAAATATTTTCCAGGGTATCTGATATTGAAAACAGTATTAAAATCGTTTATAACCCTTCATGGAAAAGCGACTGTGAATATGATGAAATAATATCAAGGCTTGAAAAAAAGAGGGAATCTGAGATATCTGCCGGTACTTCGCTGTCTGGCCCTCACAGAGACAGTTTTCTTTTTTATGTAAGCAGAAAAGATTTTACTAAAATTGCTTCAACTGGCCAGTTAAGGCTTATTTCACTTGCCTTGAAGACAGCCCAGGCAGTATTTTATAAAAATAAAACAGGAAAAAAACCTCTTGTTTTGCTCGATGATGTGCTTCTTGAACTTGATAA
Source organism: Spirochaetia bacterium (assembly GCA_963662265.2). Lineage (GTDB taxonomy): Bacteria > Spirochaetota > Spirochaetia > CADAEX01 > CADAEX01. The sequence goes on from CAXXHA010000021.1 coordinate 18,735, forward strand.
AACAAAGAAAATAAAGTTTATTGAATCATTTCCCGAGTATGAACAGGCATTTTTTACTTTTCTTCCTGAGGAAGAGAGTTTTTTTACAAAGGAAAATGCGGTATATTATTCAGTCAACAACGGAGTAATCAGGAAAAATGAAAAAAGCTGGTGATTTACTTAAAAATATATTTGAGAGTTTTAATATAAAAGAGCCAAAGGATGGGAAAACAATAACATCATCCTGGCAGGAAATAGCAGGAAAGGAACTGTCTGAACACACACGGATCAAGGATATCAGGAAAGACACAATTTATATTGAAGCTGATCATCCCGGCTGGCTTCAGATACTTGAACTCAAGAAAAGGTCAATAATTGGCAATATAAATGCAATATTTCCTGATAAAGGTATTACAGATATCAGAATATCACTGAAGAGGAAGTAATATTTAACTTATATATTTCCTGACATTATTATTTATTATTCGCAGGTCGGGTCTGATAACCTGCAGCTTGCGAAAAAACAGTACCTACCGGAACAGGTGACAAAGGTATTGTTGATTTTATAAAAACATGACAAAAAATCATTATTATTTGTCTTTTTGCATCATCAGATTTTGTATCTTATGACATGTAATCAGTTGACATTGATGAATGATTTAAACTATAGTTACATTCTGTAAATTGTTATTTTTGAAATAAATATTTAATCATCAGAATCATAAAAACAGCATTATTATTTTATTACTTCAGGTATATTGCAGTGCTTTTTATGCTGTTTTTTTAGTTTTTTGTGTTAATAGTTTATAATTTTATGCCGTATGTAACTCTGTGACATTCCGGCAATATAAATATTATGCTGATTTTATCAGCAGATTAATTTTTAAGATAAAAATCTAACAGTGTTAGAGGTCAATATAAGGAGTTTCTTAAATGAAGAGAACATATCAACCAAGTAAAGTTAAAAGAAACAGAAAATTCGGATTCAGAGCAAGAATGAAAACTGTCGGAGGCAGATTAGTTCTTATGAGAAGAAGAAGAAAAGGCAGATCCAAACTTTCAGCTGCTGATGAGAAAAAGCCTTACTAGAAAAGAACGGCTGAAAAAAGGGTCGGAAATAGCAGGGGTGTTTAAATCCCCGAACAGTGTAAAAAATTCCTGCATTAAAATTTTTTACTGCAGGAATAAGCTGGAATGGAACAGGATTGCTGTTACCTTTAAAAGGGGTTACGGCAATTCGGTAGAGAGAAACAGAACTAAGCGTTTAGTAAAAGAAATATACAGAAATTATAAAGATAATATATCCTGCGGGCATGATTTTATTTTTCTTGTCTTTAAAAAGGATATTAGTTACAGGGAAATTGAAAAAAGTTTTTTTTCTCTCTTTAAAAACGCAGGTCTTATTAATGATTCTGAAGAAACTGCTTGAATATATATTAATTTCTTTTATTTTTTTATACAGAAAACTTATATCTCCATTATTCCCTCCAGCGTGCCGGTTTTATCCAACCTGTTCGGCATATTCACTCGAAGCAATAAAAAAATACGGCCCTTTCAAGGGATTGTATCTTTCAATAAGAAGAATTCTTAGATGCCATCCTTTCAACAAGGGAGGATATGATCCTGTTCCGTGAAATAGTTTATGGAATAACGGTAAAATATTTTTACCATTATTGACAGAGTATTTCTGAAAGAAGGTGCTCTAAAGCTTAATTAGGAGAAACCATGGAAAAAAATACAATTTTAGCGATAATACTTTCTGTAGTTATAATAACTGCAGGATTTTATATACAGAACACGTTTTTCGCACCACCTGTACCTGAAATTACAGAAACAGAAGAACCGGCACCGGAAAAAACAGAGACAGCAGTAAAAGAAGAAGTCAAGGCTGTCGATGTTTCAATGCTTGAAAACATGTCATCCGATGCTCCGGATCCTGATTTTTACAAGGAACTGAAACTTGAAACAGATGTTTTTTCCATTCTTTTTTCAAACAGGGGCGGTACTGTAAAGTCTATAAGACTTAAAGAGCATCTTGAAGATGACGAGCCACTTGAGATGATAAATAAAAATGATGAAAACCTGACTGCTTTCAACCTTCATCTCGGCGATTATGAGTCAAAACCGCTCAATATCTACTTTGATATGAAGAAATACAAGCAGAACGGAAACTACATAGTTGAATTTTCAAAAGATCTTGATCTTCCCGATTCTTCCGGAAATATCACACCCCTTACTATCAAGAAGAAATATATATTCAAGCAGGATGAATATCTTTTTGAACTTCAGGTTCAGATGGTAAACAGGGATAACAACCTTATAAAACTAAACAACAATAATTTTGCATATACACTGAGCTTCGGACCCCAGATAGGACCTGGATTTGAGAAGCTTGACGGCAGAAAAGAGTTCAGAAAATATATAACTGTAGCAAACAGGAAAAAAAGCAAGGCTAAAATGCCCAAACACAAGGGAATTTATGAGATTGATTCAAGAATCAACTGGGCAGCAATTTCAGGCAAGTACTTTGCTGTAATAGGTATACCTGATGCAACTCTATACAAGACAGTATTTTCCAATATGCCTGCAGATGGTTTTGAAGAAGGGGCACAGATGTTCTTCTCAAGACCCGAAATTAAGAGTTCAAACAGCCTTGATACATTCAAGTTTTATGTGGGACCTAAAAGCGGTTCAATACTAAAGTCATATAATGAAGCAAACAGAAACAGCTGGAGCATAGGAAATCTTGATCTTGATATGGTTCTTGATTCAGGCGCAATGCTTGGGTGGCTGCAGAAAATACTCAAAGTTTTTCTTAACTTTTTCTACGGTCTCATACCTAACTACGGGGTTGCAATCATACTACTTACTCTTCTTATCAAGATCATACTCTTTCCTCTTACTCACAAGAGTTATGAATCAACAAGCAAGATGTCTGGTCTTACCCCCAAGATGAATGAAATAAAGGAAAAATATAAAAATAATCCACAGAAGATGAATGCAGAAGTTGCAGCACTCTACAAGAAGGAGGGAGTTAACCCTCTCGGCGGATGTCTTCCAATGCTTCTCCAGATGCCTATATTTATCGCGCTTTACGGGCTTCTGAACAGCCATTTCGAGCTCAGGGGAGCTGAATTTATTGTTCCGTGGATTACTGACCTTTCATCACCGGATACTATTTTCAACTTTGCTCCTGTATCAATACCTGTAATAGGCAGCGATATAAGGCTTCTTCCAATCCTGATGATTGGTACACAGATATTCTCAAGTAAGATAATGCAGACACCTGAAACAGCAAACAATGCCCAGATGAAAATGATGACATACATGATGCCGGCAATGTTCCTTTTTATACTCTACGATGCACCTTCAGGGCTGCTTCTTTACTGGACAATGACAAACGTTCTTACAACAGCACAGCAGCTGTTTATTAACAGCAGAAGAAAGAAAAAATCAGCATGATTCTTGGCAGGACAGTAAGGCCCTGTTAAGGATTATTTCTGCGGCTTTAATTTTTTGATTATGAAGTTTTAACTGAATATTTTTACATATAAAGCCGCAGCTGAAGTATTTCTGCTTCAGTCAGGGTAAATAATTCCATAACAGGGAACGTTTCGGGAAAAAGTATTATTTTTCCGAACCTTCAGTCCGGAAGGATCTCATGCAAGGAGATATATATGGTAATGGAATTTGAAGGAAGGACCGAAAAGGAAGCTATTGACAGAGCTATATCCGAACTCGGCCTGGACAGGGATGAATTTGATGTAGAAATCCTTGAAGCATCTAAAAAAGGTCTATTTTTTAAAAAAGGCAGCGTAAAGATAAAAGTTCATCTGAACACAAACAACTTTAATGTAAAAGAAAGTTCTTCACTTGATCCGGAAAACGATTTTGAGAAAGATGTAATCAAATATCTTAACGAGTTTATTGTAAAAATGGGATTTCCAGGAAAGGTTACAATTAACTTCAGAGAGGAAAAGAAACTCGGATTAAGCATTGAATCAGAATTTTCAAGCATCATAATAGGCAAGAAAGGTAAGAACCTTGATGCTATACAGCTTCTTGTTAATGTTTTTGCAGGAAGATATCCTGAATCTCCAAGAGTTATAATCGACTCAGAAGGTTACAGGGTAAGAAGAGAGGAAAGCCTTGTAAGGCTTGCTATAAGAACTGCTGAGCAGGTAAGAAAAACCAAGCGGTCAAGACTCCTCGAACCGATGAATCCTTTTGAAAGAAGAGTTGTTCACACAACACTCAACGGCATGGATGATATTGCAACAAAGAGCGACGGCGAAGGTCTTTTCAAGCAGGTGAGGATTCTCTACAGGGGAAGCAATCATAGGGATTAAGATTACTTGTAGATATCACTCATAGGTACGAAAGCTTTACTAGTAGTTTATTTATTTGTATAAATTATTTTAGTGAAGTATAAAACTTGTAGAACAACAGTTTTATGTTGTTTTTTATAGTTTTTCATATTATGAAGACATAATTTATCTTAAAAGATTTTGAATGATAAATATCAATCAGTTTATAAGCTGACAGACCCGGGTAATTGAAGCCCGGGTTTTTTTGTGCCCTCCTGAACAAATGGTGTTTTGATTCACACTTATAGTTTTCAATAGATGCCTTCATGAAATTTAGATACACGGTACAATATTATCTGCGACTATAAATATAGAATATCTTCTGATCTTTCAACGGAAATAATATTTAACAAATGTATAAATAAAATCAGGTTTTGTAATTTAATTGATATTTTGTAATTAAAGAAAATTTGAAAAATATATATCAATGTTTTATCTTATTTTTATTAATAAATCTAAGATAAAAAAGTTGTAAATTATGGATAAGAAAGAATTAAAAGTATTATTGGAAAAAGGCGAAAATACTCAGGTAAAGATCAAGTGTAACTTCTATCCTGAGACGATAAAGACACTATCTGCTTTTGCAAATTCATCCGGCGGTATTGTTATTATTGACAGGGGAAAATGTCTTAAAAGTACGAACCTCTCAATTATAACTGATCAATGGCGCCTTGAAATTGATAATAAAACAAAACCTCCAATGACAATTGAAATATATTCAGAAAAAATAGGTGATAATGCCTATATAATTTTCTATGTTGATGGGCTGGAGCATATTCCTATTGCATTTGATGGAAATTATTACTTCAGGAAAGATGATAAAAATAAGAAAATGAATCTGAATGATCTGATTAATTATTATCAGAAATGGTATTGAATTATTTTTGTTAATTTTTATAAGCTTTTGATATAAAGCTTCAGCAGTTTTTGGAAAATAATATTGATGATATGATTTTATAAAACAGATCATCAATAATGAATTCAATATATTTATTGTGTTTTTTAATTTATATTATTAAAATACTTTTATGGAAAAAGATTTATATCCGGAATATGAGAAAAAATATGAAAAAATAGTGAAAAACAAAATAAGTGAACTTTTTGAAGGTTCCGGCGCCAGGATATATATTTTCGGATCAAGAATAAAAGGCAGAACAAGAAGAGGTTCAGATCTTGATATCGGAGTGGAAAATATTGACTACGATGATTTTTTAAGTATAAAGAGAAAATTTTTTCTTTTTCTTGAAGAAAGTATTGTACCTTTTAAAGTAGATCTTGTTTTATTTGATACTGCGAATAAAGATTTTGTTAAATCTGTAAAAAAGGAAGCTGTGCTTTGGATAACAGAATAGAAAATAAGATAAATATATACAAAGATGCTGTTTTAAATTTTAAGGAATCACTTGAAATAGATTTAACAGAATATTCCGATATTGTAACAGATAGTATAAAAAGCGGACGTGTACAGAAATATGAATTCTGTGTGGAGCTTTTATGGAAAATTATAAAGCTGTATATTTATGAAATAAATGGAATAGATGCAAAAAGTCCTAAAAGTGCAATAAAAGAGTTTTACAATACCGGTTATATTTCTTCTGATGAATATGAAAAAATAATACAGATGATTGATGACAGAAATGAGCTAAGTCATATATATAAAAAAGATGAATTTGATAGAATATATAACAGAATTATTACTACATTGCCTTTATTTCTTAAAATAGATAAGCTTCTTTCTTCAAAATAAATGTTATTTCGATTTTAGCATAAATATCAGTTTGATATTCAAATAATTTGCTGTCTTTTAAGATATAAAAACTTTTGATATGAAAAATCAGTAAGTTGATTTCTTTCTTTTCTGGTTCTTATAATGAAGAACTGTAAAAAGACTAATAAAAACAGACCAGAAAATTACCAGGAGAATAAAACCTCCGTCTGCTGAAAGAGTTGTGTAAAAGAGACCTGTGATACCTGCAAGCACAGAATAAAAATAAATAGTAAAAAGTATTTTCCTGTTTGTGAGACCGAAGTCCATTAATTTATGATGAATATGTTCCCTGTCAGGTGAAAATATAGGGACACCCCTTCTTTTTCTTCTGAGCATTGCTGCTATCATATCAAGAATAGGAATTATTAAAAGGATCAGGGGAAGAAATAGCACTGTTGATGAAACAGGGGGCCTGTTGTTTACAAGCGGAATAACTGCAAGGCTGAATCCTAGCAGAAGGCTGCCTGAATCACCCATAAATATCTTTGCCGGGGGAAAGTTGAATACAAGAAAACCCAGTATTCCGCCGAGGAGGGCAAAAGAAAGAGCAGCAGCAGTGTAGTTGCCTGTAATATAAAAAATTATACCGTAGAAAAAGACAGCGATTGCTGATACACCGCCTGCAAGACCGTCTATACCGTCAATCAGGTTTATTGCATTGCAGAGGCTTATTATCCAGAAAACTGTAAGAATATGGGAAAAAATATTAAGCGGGATATTAAAGGCGACAAAAGGAATATAGAAAAATTGAAAGTTGAATCCGCCAGCAGAAACTATCAAAGCAGCACTTATCTGTATGAGGAATTTCATCCAGGCTCTTATGGAAATAAAGTCATCAATAACTCCCAGGACGGTAATTATAAAAAAACCTGCAAAAAGAGAAGTATGTCTGTATTTTGAAACCTCATTAAGGTTTATCTCTGTATATTTGCAGATTATGAGAAAAATAAGCAGGGCAAGCCCGAAAGAAACAAAAATTCCCAGGCCTCCGATTCTCGGTATATCGCCTTTATGAATTTTACGGTGATCATTTGTATCATACCACCCATATTTATGGGAAAGCTTTATGAGTATTGGTGTAAAAATAGTATTCACCAGTAGAGCAAATACTGTTATTATGATAAAAACTGTTATATTGTCCATAAGAGGTAATTAATTTACCATTTAATAGAAAAAAATAAAACACTTATCTGTAATTATTTGCGGAAATAAAATAGACATGACGGCATAAAGATCGGAGGATTATTATATGGATTATAAAATCAAGGATATTTCCCTTTATGAATGGGGAAGAAAGGAAATGGAAATTGCAGAGCATGAAATGCCGGGCCTGATGGCGGTAAGGGAAAAATATGGTAAGGAAAAACCTCTAAAAGGTGTCAGAATTACCGGATCCCTTCATATGACAATTCAGACTGCTGTTCTTATAGAAACACTTGTAGACCTTGGAGCTGATGTAAGATGGGCAAGCTGTAATATTTTCTCTACTCAGGATCATGCAGCAGCCGCAGTTGTTGTTGGTAAGGATGGAACACCTGACAGCCCAAAAGGGGTGCCTGTTTTTGCATGGAAAGGCGAGACTCTGGAAGAATACTGGGCGCTTTTAAATGATGCTCTTTCATTTGAAGGGGGAAAAGGTCCAGAGCTTATAGTTGATGACGGGGGTGATGCAACACTTATGATTCACCTCGGTTT
>CAXXHA010000022.1:0-23651 GCA_963662265.2 Spirochaetia bacterium
TCCTCCGACTATAGGGAACATACCAAAAAGAACAAGAAAACCGGCAATATAATAACCGACATACCTGCTTGCCACTCCTGTAAGCTGAATAACACCGTTGTTCTGACTGAATGTTGTATTTGGAAAAGAATTGAAAACTGCGGCAAGAGCCGAGTTTACACCGTCGCCGAGAACCCCGCCTGATATCCTTTTCATATAAAGATCTCCCTCTATAGGTTCTCCGGAGACCATTGAGGTGGCTGTAAGGTCGCCTATTGATTCAACTGTAGTAATCAGATAAAGAAGAGCCATAGGGAGAACAAAACCGAGATGGATTTTGAAAAACCCGAATTTAAACGGGACAGGTGCATTTATAATACTCAATGAAGCAAGTTTTCCGAAATTAACCTTTCCCATAAAAGCGGCCACCATGTAGCCGAGAACAAGTCCTATCATGACAGAACTCAGCCTGACAAATTTGTTTCTGCTTCTGTTGAAAATAATAATTGTGACAAGAACAATTCCTGCAAGCATTAGATTCTGCGGACTTGCAAATAATTCAGGTTTGTTTTCCATCAGCCATGTTCCGCCTGCCATATCTGTTATACCGACCTTTATAAGGGAAAGACCGATAAGTGTTACAACAATTCCGCTCACAAGTGGTGTGATAAATTTCTTAAGCATCTTGAGAAACCTGCTGAATCCCATCTCAACAAATGAACAGATAAAGCATGTTCCCAATATATTCGCCATTATATCATTTGTGTCCCCGCCTGCTCCCTTTACAGCAAAACCTATTGCCAGGACTGTTCCGAGAAAAGTAAAGCTTGTACCCTGTATACTCAGAAGACCGGAACCTACAATTCCAAACCGCCTGACCTGAATAAATGTTGAAAGACCTGATGCAAAAAGCGCCATATTGATGATAAATGCTGTTGTTGCAACATCAAATCCGAGAACTCCGCAGATTATGATAGGGGGTGTTACAATACCGACAAAAATTGCCAGCAGATGCTGAAGCGCGGCAAATACTGAAGCGGGAACTGAAGGCTTATCCTCCAGTGTGTAGAGAAGGTCCACTGTTTTCAATGGGTTCTGCTTTGTATCCATATAACTCTCCTTTTGGAATATAAAAATTTCCTTTACAGAAATTTTCTTTTTATACTTCTGCCAGGCAGAAGTCTTATTCCGGAAAAAGTTGTACAGCAAAGAGAGTAAAACTACTTTTTATAAAAAATCATTATATCATATACTATTTTTTACATTATTCTGACTGCAGAATACAGCTGAACAGTCAACAACCACCAGCAGCGCAGGTGGTTTGAAAGCCGCGCCCCATAGGGGGCTTACGGTGCGGCAAAAGCCACACAAAAAGGAATCACGTCGTATGCCCGATTCAGGAACAACCACCAGAGGAGATGGCTTTTGCTTCAGTTAAATACTGTTCAGCTGTATCTATTGATTCAATCAACTGGCTTTTCTGTAATCATATATTTTTCTTTTTTCTACGGGAAGAATAATATGTATTCTCAAGTGGAAGAGAGTGCCTGAAGACCCTGTCCAGTGAATAATAGGCCCCCTGTACAGCAGGGGCTGTCGGAATAGTTGCAATCTCACCTATCCCCTTGCTCCCGTATGAGAGGGGAAGCTTATAATCCTTTTCAACAATACCTGTTTCAATCGCAGGTACCTTGTCTGCCCTGAAAAGCCCCAGGGTACCGAAACGGGCCTTCAGAACACCTTTTTCAAGGGGAAAATCCTCGGTAAGGGCATAGCCGAGTCCCATTACTACGCCCCCTTCAATCTGCCCCTCAACACTCTTCCTGTTTATCACCTGCCCGACATCATATACTGCATGGACCTTTTCAAGCCTGCCCTCTTCATCAAGGACAACAACCTGCACCCCGTAGCTGTAGGCAATATGGCTTACAGGATGCTCCTTTTTGCTATTTATAGGATCTGTTACACCGGTATACTCATCATAGAATTCCTCCCCTTCAAGAGCTTCCAGGGAATTACCGGAATCAAGCCTTTCCTTCAGCTTCAAACATGCCCTCCTCACAGCCTCGCCTGTGAAAAGTGTCTGCCGGGAGGCAGTCGTAGTCCCGGAATTGGGGGTAAGAAGGGTATCGGGAGGGAAAATATCAAGCATATCAGGATGAATCTTCAGAGTCTCGCACGCAATCTGGAGTATGACTGTATCAAGCCCCTGCCCCACCCTGGCAGCGCTTGTATAGACAGAAACTTTTCCTTTTTCAACCTTCAGACGGCACCTTCCTGTGTCAGGAACCCCGACACCGAGTCCTGAGTTTTTAAAGGCGCATGCAATTCCTTTATATTTGTTTCTGAAATAGAAATCCCTCGCCTCATCAAGGCATTCTGAAATTGCTGTCGATTTATCCGCATACTGGCCGTTGGGAAGAACATCGCCCGGCCTGACTGCATTTATATACCTTATCTCGAAGGGGTCGATACCTGCTTTTTCAGCCAGCAGGTTAAGTGAGCATTCCATTGCGAAATTGCTCTGCGGAACACCAAATCCCCTGAATGCGCCGGCAGGTGGATTGTTGGTATATACAGCTGTTCCTTTAATACTGATATTCTGGAAATTATAGGGTCCTCCAGCATGTGTGCATGCCCTCTGAAGAACAGGACCTCCAAGCGAAGCATAGGCGCCTGTATCCGAGACTATATCAGCTTTCATTGCTGTAAGCCTTCCCTTTTCATCGCATGATACAGTAAGATCTATCTCCATTGCATGCCGCTTCGGATGGACAACAAGGCTTTCCTGCCTTGTAAGTTTGACTTTTACAGGAAGTTTAAGAACATAGGCAAGAAGGGCGGCATGGTGCTGAACGCTCATATCCTCCTTGCCTCCGAAAGCGCCTCCGACAAGATTTGTTATGCATCTAACCTTTTCCTTTTCAATACCCAGAACAGGTGCAATTTCCCGCTGCTCATCATAAATACTCTGGCTTCCTGTATAGACAATCACCCCGCCTGAGTCAGGAACTGAAACAGCGCACTCTGTTTCCATGAATGCATGATCAGTAAAAGGAAGTGAATATTTTTCATGGACCAGATATGCTGATCTTTCAAAGACTTTTTCAACATCCTCACCCCTGACCAGCGTTTCAATATCAAGGATATTGCCACCCTTGTGAATGGGAGGGGCATTTTCTTTAAGAGAATCTGCAGGGGAGGCCATCGGCTCGAGAACTTCGTATTTTATTTTTACAAGTTTTTTAATATCCTCAAGCGATTCTTTTCTTTTGGATGCAACAAGGGCAACTGCATCACCCATGTACCTTGTAATTTCACCCTTTGCTATGAGGACATCCCAGTCTTTAACAAGGTGCCCTGTCTTGTTCATCCCCGGAATATCATCAGCTGTCAGGATACCTGCCGTGTCAGGATGCTTTAGAGCCTCTGTTATATCAATATCTGTTATTTTAGCTCTCGGATAATCAGATCTCACAGCACTCCCGTATACCATCCCCTCGAGAAACATATCATCTGAATAGATTCCCTCCCCGAGAGTCTTTGAATCCGCATCAATCCTCTGATAATCGCTGCCTGGTATGAATGAATTATCTTCAGGAGAAGCTGAAGCTGGGATTTCAATATCTTCACGGATAAGGCGGGCTGCAGTCTGAAGCGCCTCTATGATTTTCTTGTAACCGGTACAGCGGCATATGTTACGGACAAGGGCTTTTGCAATTTCATCTTTTGAAGGGTTATTGTTTCTATCAATGAGGGCTTTACCGCTCATAACCATGCCGGGTATGCAGAAACCACACTGGACAGCACCGGCTTCCCTGAAAGCATAGGAATAAACAGCTTTCTCTCTTTCTGTAAGCCCTTCCGCTGTAACAACAGAACATCCTTCAAGATTTATCAGTTTCTGGGTGCAGGAGTTTTTTGCCCTGCCGTCAATTATGACAGTACAGCTTCCGCATGCACCTTCGGAGCATCCGTCCTTCACAGATGTAAGTTTCAGATCTTCGCGGAGAAATTCCAGAAGAGAACAGCTTTTTTCTGTTTCAATGCTTCTGCCGTTTACTATGAACCGGACCATTTTCAATCCCCTTTCCTTTCAGCTGAATCTGAACCAGGTTGAATATAATTGCTGCATAAACAGATCCGGCTTTTTTACTTTTAGAGATTCCCGTATACGACACAGAATCCCAGGGTTTTAACCTGATAAAACAGGTGTATTAAATTATAGCACGTAAAACAGAAGAGAAGCTGTTTTATATTACCTAATATGAAGGACCTGGATTCAGAAATATTATTCAGGATAAAAACAGATGTTTTCAAATATTCCGGTCATGGTAAAAATTAGTAGAATTAAAGATGCCGGGTTTCTCTCAGCTTAATGACTCAGTTATCATAGTTCCGAGCCTTCTTATACCTTCCCGTGCCTCATAAGTTACGGGAGAAGCGAAGCTGATTCTCATGCAGTTTCGAAACCGTTCTCCGTTGCCGAAAACCTGCCCCGGCGCAATGCAGATTCCTTCATCAAGCGCTTTATGGAAGAGTTTAAGAGTATCAACTTTATCAGAAAATTCCAGCCAGAAGAAAAACCCTCCCTCCGGTGATGATATGGCAGTATCAGGAGGAAGATATCCGGAAAGAAGCATTTTCATTTCAAGGGCCTGCCTCGAGATATTTTTCTGAAACTTTTTAACATGATTCATGTAACGGCCATTATTGAGAAAATCTGCAAGCGATGCCTGCAGAAGGGGACTTCCCCCCAGGTTCTGTGTAATCTTCAGATTTCTGCACTGCCTGTGATAATTCCCCCCTATCATCCATCCTATCCTGAGACCCGGGCTTATAGTCTTTGAGAAAGATGAGCAGTATGCAACATGCCCGCTTCTGTCAAAGCTTTTAAGTGGCCTTACAACAGAAAAAGTATGGGAACAGTCGCTGTAAAGATCATCTTCAATAATAATAATATCGTATTTTTCCGCAATTTCAACTGCATGTTTCCTGTTCTGTTCCGGCATGATATATCCTAAAGGATTCTGAAAAGCGGCAGTCATCAATACTGCCTTTACCCCCTCCTTCCTTATTACAGATTCAAGAGAATCAAGATCCATCCCTTTATCAGATGATGTAGGTATAGGTATTATCTTCCTTCCGAGTTCCCTTATTATCTGAATCGCGCCCATAAAAACAGGACTCTCGATAGCAACTGCATCACCCGGTGATGTTGCTGTCTGAACAGCAAGAGAAAGAGCTTCTGTGCATCCGTTTGTAACGAGAATATCATCAGGACTTACATTTATCCCCCTGTTAAGGAGAATCCTGCAGATTTCATTCCTGAGAGGATAATACCCGGATTCATCGGAATACTGCTTCAGAAGAAGTGGATCATCTCTCAGGATCCTGTTAACAGACTGTTTCAGCTTAGAAACAGGTAGAAGGCTTTCATGGGGAATTCCTGCCCCGAAAGGGAGTATTGATTTATCATTGCTTGCTTCAACAATTTTTCCGATTATGCTGAGCGGTTTCGCGTTTTCAGATTTCAGAGAGTAAGTTTCCGCATTGATTGACGGTAGCGGATTACATGAAGGAAGGGCTGCAAAAAACCCCGATTTTTCAACAGCATATGTTTTCCCCTGCTTTTCAAGTTCCCGGTATGCCTGCATCACAACAGAAAGAGCACAGCTGAAACGGCTGCTCATCCTGCGAAGTGACGGGAGTTTGCCCCCATACGGAATTGTCCCCTCAGATATGGCATCAGATATATAATCTGCAATTTCTTCATAACGGAACCTGTTTCCTGATGACTTTTTCATAACAGAAAAGCTAATCTGTTACTGTTCAAAAGTCAAGATTCTGTATCTGTTATTGTTTTCACATTCGTTTTAATCTGGATATCAGAGGCAGGCAACAGGCAGCTTTGAAAACTCACCAATTGCAGGTTTTCAATCTCATATTCGCCTATAAGGGGTTTATCCCCCTGTTTTTTTAAAGCTGTCCCCTGTAATATTAAAATAACCCGGAGGTAAATTATGAATTTCGAGAGTCTTCTTGCAGAAAGAACAAAAATCATGGGAGCAAATGCTATCAGGGAAATTCTGAAAGTTGTTTCACAGCCGGGTATGATCTCGCTTGCCGGGGGAATACCGTCACCTGAAAGTTTCCCGATGGAAATAATCAGGGAGTTGACTGACACAGTACTCTCAAAATACAGCTCCTCATCTCTTCAGTATGACTGTACCGAAGGATTTATCCCGCTCAGGGAATCTCTTTCTCCATTACTCGCAGAGAGAGGAATAAATGCGGAGGCTGATAAAATCAGTATTACAAGCGGATCCCAGGGGCTGCTTGATGCTGTTGCAAAAATCCTCATAACAAAAGGAGACAAAATAGCAGTCGAGGCTCCAACATACCTTGGAGCATTATCAGCGTTCAATCCCTATGAGCCTGAATATGTGAGAATTGAGACTGATGATGAGGGAGTCATTCCTGATTCTCTTGAAGATGTTCTCAAAAACAACAGTATAAAATTCATCTACCTGATCCCAACTTTCCAGAACCCGACAGGGAGATCCATATCTCTTGAACGGAGAAAACAGATTGCACAGATAATTACCAGGTATAACGCGCTTCTTGTCGAGGATGATCCATACAGCGCACTGAGGTACAGGGGAACGCCCCTTCCTACAATAGCATCTTTTGCACCTGACAATGTCCTTTATTCAAGCACACTTTCAAAAGTATTTGCACCTGGACTCAGGATAGGTTTTTATACAGCGCCTGAAATTATAAGAAAATGGCTGGTACTTGTAAAACAGGGTGTGGATCTTCATACAAGCACATTCAACCAGGCCCTTGCATCCGAGTATATAACAGGAGGCTACCTGAAAAGACACCTGCCAGAGATAACTGCACTATACAAACCGAAACAGGCTGCCATGCTTGATGCGCTTGATAAATACTTCCCCCCGAACTTCAAAGTGTCAAAATCTGACGGGGGAATGTTCCTGTGGGTAGAGGGACCTGAGAATTTTGATATGCTTGAACTCTATGAAAAGGCAATTAAAAACAATGTCGCATTTGTTCCGGGGAAATTTTTCTACACAGACCCGGATGAGGGGATTGAAACAATGAGGCTCAACTATACTATGGCTGATATTGATACAATTTACACAGCTGTAGGAATGCTTTCAGATGTTATCAGAAACTGCTGATACAATTAAACAGCTCTAACCGGTTAATATATCTGCCGGCCCGGCCGGCAGTTTTTTTATGACTTTACACCTATTTAATTATTCTTGTTCCGGTCTCACCCTTGAGGCCGTCCCTGACTCTTTCAAGTTCAGTTATAAGGGCCTCACCATTATCTGCACTCATTACAAAATCTGCACAGGCCCTGACCTTGGGCTCCATTGAACCCTTGCCGAATTCACCTGCATCAGCGTATTTTAAAGCTTCGGAAACTGTCAGGCTGTCCAGAGTCTTTTCATCATCAGTTCCGAAATTAATACATACCTTGTCAACCGCAGTGAGTATTACAAAATAATCTGCATGGATAAGCTCTGCAAGTTTTCCGCTTGCAAAATCCTTGTCTATTACAGCTTCGACACCTTTCAGATGGTTGCCCTGCTTTATTACAGGGATACCTCCCCCTCCGCATGCAATTACAAGCTGGTTGTTTTCACAAAGAGTTTTTATCGCCTCGCTTTCAACAATTTTCAAAGGTTTCGGGGAAGCAACTATTTTTCGAAAACCCTTTCCCTTTATTTCTGTAACGCTTTCTCCCGCTTCGGTAATCTTGTCAGCTTCCTCTTTAGTCAAATAACTGCCGATAGGTTTTGTCGGATTTTTAAATGCAGGATCATGTTCATCAACAATTACCTGGGTAATGATTGTACAGACAGGTACACTCAGGTTGCGGTTTAGAATTTCCTCTTCAAGAGCGTTCTGAAGATCATAGCCGATATATCCCTGGCTGAGACTGACACAGACAGACATTGGAAGAGTCTTTGTGTTATGACTTTTTTCATAAAAATCAAAACAGTTTCTTATAAAACCGACCTGGGGTCCGTTTCCATGGGAGACAACAACTTTGTACCCCTCTTCGAGAAGATCAACAATAGCTACAGCAGCTATTTTAACGCAAGCCATCTGCTCTTTCAGGTTTGTACCGAGTGCATTTCCTCCGAGAGCAACTACAATTCTTTTATGCAAATCATAACCTCCGTATTCCACTTTTACTTCCTTTTCATGCTGCTTCAGCAAAAGGAAATAAAACAAACAAGCACTGTAATGAACAAATTAAGGGAGCATGTAAAAAGGGTTTTATACAAAACCCTTTTTACTTACATATTTTCACAGTGAAATCCTGTTAATACCTTTCCCTGTCTGCATTAAGCAGGCTGAACAGCTTTTCAGAAGGATTTCTGAATTTGCTTAGGAATATCATTGCTGCAATTACATAAGGCTTGTAACCGGCTTCCTTGTACATAGGTACTCTGTAGCGGTCAAAAACTGACGCGGAAACTTCCCCTTCCCTGCAGCTTACCCCTGTGATATCTGCAGGGAGACAGTGCATATAAAGAGCTGAGCTGTTTTTGGTAGTCTTCATCAGTTCTTCTGTGCATTCCCAGTCTTTGTGTCCGGCATTCTGTTCAAGCAGTTTTTTCTCAAGAGTTTTTATCCCGCCGAAATCACCATTGCCGTAAAGCTCTGTCCTCTCTTCCATTGCCCTGAAAGGAGCCCAGCTTTTAGGATATACAATATCAGCATCCCTGAAAGCTTCAGACATGGAGTTTGTTTTCTGAAAGCTGCCGCCGGACGCAGCCGCATTTCTTGATGCAATCCCTTCAATTTCCGGCATTACCTCGTACCCTTCGGGATGCGCAAGAGTGACATCCATTCCGAAACGGGTCATAAGACCAATTATTCCCTGCGGCACTGAAAGAGGCTTACCGTAAGAGGGGGAATATGCCCAGGACATTGCTATTTTTTTACCTTTGAGGTTTTCAACTCCGCCGAAGTGGTTAATGAGATGAAGAGCATCAGCCATACTCTGGGTAGGGTGGTCAACATCACACTGCAGATTTACAAGAGTGGGTCTCTGCTCAAGAACACCGTCCCTGTAACCCTCTTCAACAGCGGCAGATACTTCTTTCATATATGCATGGCCCTTACCGATATACATGTCATCACGTATACCGATTACATCAGCCATAAAGCTTATCATGTTGGCAGTTTCCCTTACTGTCTCGCCATGAGCTATCTGGGATTTCCCCTCATCAAGATCGCTGACTGTGAGTCCCAGAAGATTACAGGCACTTGCATAACTGAAACGGGTCCTTGTGGAGTTGTCACGGAATATGGAAATACCCAGCCCGCTGTCAAATACTTTTGGGGAGATATTGGAACTCCTCATCCCTTTCAAAATTTCTGCAACTTTGAAAACAGCTGTAATTTCATCATCAGACTTGTCCCATGTATGTAAAAAGTCATTCAGATACATGTTTTCTGTCTTCAAACATGACAGCTGTCTGATTACCTGATCGATACCGATTCTATCCATAATTCATTCTCCTTTCAAATTCCTGTTCTTGCATAAGTTAGACTGCTCAGGCTGTTTTTCCGAAAGCAAAGTATGATTTTACTTCAGATTTCCTTGATTATTTTTCATTTTATATTATAGTTATTATAGCATATTCAACTAAATTAGCAAGCATTGTTAAAAAATTGTAATAATAAAAAGCTAAAATATTTGTATAAGAAATATGTTTTTTTTGTTATAAATAAAGAGGAGATGACATTATCTGCATGAACAGGGTTTTCAAATATCCCCTGCTCCCTTTAAAAGGGACTGCACCATTTTTATTTTCACGATACAATAGAAAATTGCAGACTGTGTCGCTATTTGCAAAATGACTGAATTCAGGTTATAAAAAAAACAGTTTTCTGATGTCCAGTAACATAAGGAGAATCACATGTCAAGTCAGCTACTTAAAACTTATATTCCATTGATAACAGCAATCGGTAAAACCATAGGAATTGGAGAAATTATTCTTTATGACTTTACCGTGGATCCTCCTTCAATTATCGCCAAGGAGGGGGGAATTACAGGCAGGGAACCGGGAACACCGGCATCCCAGTATCTTCTTGACATGGTAAAGGAAATGCAGGAGGAAAATGAGACTATAAAGCTGAATTATGAGGCTACTACAAAATCGGGTAAGCCGCTTAAATCAACAACTCTCATTATAAGCAACCAGGATGAGGAAGTTGAAGGTGTTCTCAGTCTCAACATAGATATGAGTGCTGTAAATGTGATGGAGCACTTCATAAATCAGCTGGCAGGCACAGAAAAGGTTAATTCCCAGGATGAGATGCCGCAGAACACACAGGAATTTCTCAGCATCATGATACAGAAGGGGATAGAAAGCATTACAAAGCCACTGTGTTATTTTGACAAGAAGGACAATATTGAGGTTGTCCGTTTCCTCAACAACCATCATGTATTCACAATCAAGGGGGCAACAGATACCCTTGCAAGAGAACTCAATGTTTCACGATATACAATCTACAACTATATAGAAGAAGTAAGAAACAAATAGAATTTAAAACCGCTTCAGAATTATCTCCTGAAGCGGTAAATATTATCAATATTGAAAACTAAAGCTTATAGGCAAGCAGTGCATAGAAACTGCTGCAGATTACAAGATCCTCAACCCTGTTTTTCTCATTGGGAGCATGCGCCTCTTTTTCATCACCAGGTCCGAAACCTATGCACGGAATCTTGTGCCTTCCGCATATGGCAACACAGTTTGTGGAAAAGGTCCACTTGTCAACCACAGGCTTCTTGCCGAAGAGCTCGGTATGCGCAGTAACGCCTGCCTGGACAAGGGGATGGTCCTCATCAATCTTCCATGTCGGGAAGTAGAGTTCCTGTGAGTAGTCAGCTTTTTTCCAGCCCTTTTTTGCATAATCAGGCATTGTCACTGATTCAACATCCTCGCCGAGAGCATCTTTCATATACTGCTTTACCTGGTTTATTGCCAGTTCCGCATCCTCACCCCATGTAAGCCGCCTGTCAAGATAGAGCATTGCCTGATCCGGAACAGCACACTGTGAAGGACCCTTGACCTGCATTTCAGAAACCACGATTGTACCCTTGCCCAGAAAATTATCATCATCCGGCTGTAAATCTTCACAAAGCTTCTCCATTGCAAGGGCAGCACGGGATGCTTTGTAGGCAGCACTCACACCCCTGTCGGGAGCTGATCCATGGCTGGAAACTCCCCTTATTCTTGCAACCATCTCCATTCTACCACGGTGTCCCCGGTAAAGACGGCAGCTGGTAGGCTCTGTAGAGACAGCATAATCAGGAATCAGTTTTTCCTCTTCAATGAGGTATTTCCAGCACATACCGTCACAGTCTTCCTCCATGACAGTAAATGTGAAGTAAATTGAATAATCTCCGTCATACCCGAGTTCCTTCAGAATACGCCCTGCTGTTATCATTGAAGCAGCACCACCCTTCTGATCGGAGGAACCCCGGCCCCATACATATGTATCATCAATTTCACCTGAAAACGGGTCTCTTTCCCATGCATCAGGATCGCCAACTGTCACAGTATCTATATGGGCATCAAAAGCAAGGATTTTTTTGCCGTACCCTATCCTGCCCACAACACTGCCGAGGCCGTCAATCCTGACTTCGTCAAAGCCGGCCTCTTCACACATCTTTACTATTGCCCGGCAGACATTTTCCTCTTCGCTGCTGTATGATTTTATTTTAACCATTTCTGAAAGCAGCTGGGCAGTGTATTTCCTGTAGCTTTCAGCTTTTTCCCTGATATCTTTTTCAATTCCCATAGATTTATCCCCCGATTAACTCCTGTCAATCATATTATTGAATTCACTGATCATCTCGTCAAACTTGTCTGCAAGTTCAAAAGTCCCGTTCCAGTAGCTGTCATGATCGTACCACTGTGCGTTGAGCTCGCTTAATTCCTTGCCCTGCTGTTCAATCCATGTGAAATATTTAAGATTGTGAACTGCTTTCCTGTCATAGTATGTCAGCTCTTTGAAATTATCATATGTCTGTCCAAGCATAAGCTCCATGTCTCTTTCAGCCTGGCCGGAAGTATATACACCTCTTTCACCGGCAAGCTCTGCTACACGGGATCCGTAAAGCTGCATAGAGTCGGTTGCTATGGTAACCACATAATCGTTTTCTGTAAGCTCGTTGTATTTTGCGAATTTTATCGCGGCAAGTACATTTGCAACACCTGAAATACCGAGAAGATCAAGCTGATCTGTCAGTTCAGATGATACTCCTGATGAGTTGAGGACTTCCCTTCCCACAGGTTCGTTGAAGAGCCTTATGAGCCTCATAGGATCTTCATCATCGACAGCGCATATAAAGTCTGTATCCTTGCAGTCATGCACCCATGGAACATGCTTATCCCCGATTCCCTCTATCCTGTGACCTCCAAAACCGTTCTGGAGAAGTGTCGGACATTGGAGAGCTTCAGCTGCCACAACTTTTGTACCCGGGAATTTCTTCTTGAGATAATAGCCTGCGCCGAGAGTTCCCCCTGATCCTGATGAAGAAACATAACCAGCCATTTTTTCACCCGGTTTCATGTAATATGAGAGTACTTCTTCAACAGAAGAGCCTGTTACCTGGTAATGCCAGAGAGGATTTCCGAGTTCATCAAACTGGTTGAATATCTTGAGGTCTTCGCCCGAATTCCTGAGTTCCCAGCACTTGTCAAAGATTTCCTTTACATTAGATTCGCAGCCCGGAGTTGCAATCACCTCGCCTGCAACTGTCTTGAGCCAGTCAAACCTCTCCTGTGACATTTCTTCAGGAAGAATTGCAATAGCATTGCAGGCAAGAAGACTTGATATATAAGCACCGCCCCTGCAGTAGTTGCCTGTTGAAGGCCATACAGCCTTTGTTGTCTGGGGATTAAACTGTCCTGTTATAAGCCTGGGAGCAAGACAGCCGTATGTAGCTCCTACTTTATGAGCACCTGTCGGGAACCACTTACCTGTGAGTGCTATGATTTTTGCCTTTGTTCCGGTAAGCTCAGGAGGAAGAAGAAGATGGTTTACTTTACCGTATAACCCGCCCTTTTCTTTCGGCTCATTCTTCCAGGTAATCCTGAAAAGGTTGACAGGATCTATATCCCAGAGTCCTGTATTTTTCAGTTTATCCTTAATATCTCCCGGTACAAGGTCAGGATTTTTCATCATCGCGAATGTGGGCAGTTTTATCCCTTTGCTTTTACAGTAAGCAGCATTCTGTTTCCTGATTTCATTGTTTACATTCAAATCTATCATTCTTACTCTCCTATAACATGATAAAAAAACAAATATTTATTATCCAAAAAATTTTATACAGTTAATATCCATAACATGGAAAATAATTTCAGTTATTCAATATCAGCAATCGAAGATATTGATTTTTCAGGCATTGAAATACCCTTCATTGCGGAAGCTGTATCTTTCAGACCGCTGCCGGTTGTAAGAACAACAACTTTTTCATCTCTTTTTATTTCGCTTTTAATCTTTGTAAGTCCTGCCCAGGATGCGGCTCCTGCAGGTTCAGTAAACAGGCCTGATTTTTCTGAAAGATTGAATTGAGCTTTTATTATTTCATCATCACTTACTGTTATCACTTCCCCGCCGTATTGCTTGAGGTATTTAAGAGCCGTCCATCCGTTCCTGGGGATATCAACAGATATGGAATCTGCAACAGTAGCGCTTCCCCGGTTATCATATTCACCTGTCTTCATTGCCCTGTAAATAGCACTGCTTCCTTCTGCCTGTACAGCTGTAATCCTAGGCATCCTGTCGCATGCACCCAGTGCAATAAGATCCTGAAAGCCCTTATAGACTCCCCCGAGTATGCACCCGTCCCCGGCTGCGAGTATAATCCGGTCAGGAACATTAAAATCAAGGTCCCTGAATATCTCAAGAGAAACAGTCTTTTTCCCTTCCATTGTCATGGGGTTCCATGCAGTATTACGGTTCATTCCCCCTTTGACTTTCGAATATTCAAGAGACAACTCGTAAGCCATGTCGTAATTGCCTTTTACCTTGTATAAGGTTGCCCCGTACTGAAGAGCCTGTATCATCTTTGCAGGAGGCGCTGATTCGGGGAGAAAAAGGACAATATTCTGCCCTGCTGATGCTCCGACTCCCGACATTGAGGAACCTGCATTACCGGTTGAGGCAAGCACTATTGTATCGATCCCGCTTTTTGCAGCAAAGGCTGATACCAGGGCGGAAGCCCTGTCTTTAAATGAGCCTGTCGGATTGCTGCTGTCATCCTTAATATACAGATAAGGAAGGTCAAGTTCCTTCTGTAACCGGACAGGTTTCCAGAGAGGAGTATTTCCCCATGGAAGAGGGGGAAAATATTTCTGCTCTACAGGGAGAAGGTCGAGTATGGAATCCTTATCAGCTTTCCATTTTCCATCAAGCTGCACCTCTAGAACACCGACAAGAGGTTCTTCGGGATTCTGATGTCTGCTGCATTCAGGGCATGTATAAAGTTCCGGTGAAATATCATATTCTTTTCCGCATTTTACACATTTATAGTTAAACAGCATCAGCCTCTCCTTTGAATTACAGTTAAAACAGGATTATTTTTAATATTCGTATAAATATATTGTAACAGATTTTATCAGGAGGTAAAGAGTTTATTGCCAATTTTTTTGTAATATTTACAATTTTGTCACAAGTGTTATTATTTTTTAAGTATAAATATCAATTATCTGGCAAATATTTCAGCCATAATATAGAAAGAATTACAGTTAATTAAATTTATTCAGGTTTAAGACTGCTTTATTTCGCTATTAAGTACCTATTTCTTAAAATTTTGTAACATTTGTAATATTTTTTGAAATATTATTTGACGTATGGGATTCTTCATTGTAGCATAATTAAATAGGAATATTTTATAAAAAAAGGAGAATACATGAAAAAGAAATTGTTAAAATCGCTGATTATAGCGTTCATTTTTGCAGTTTTCACAAGTAATTTAAGTGCCCAGGAAATTACCATCAAGCTTGCTCACCTCAATGCTCAGCAGCCTTTTGATATTCCGTCTGCAGCAATGGCAGCGGCATTTAAATCAGCTGTAGAAGCAAATTCAAACGGAGAAATAAAAGTTGATCTTTTTGCAAGCGGGGTGCTTGGTAAAGAAAGAGAAACAATGGTTCAGGTAAAAAGCGGTGTTGTTCACTCTTACATCGCATCAACCGGAGGATTATCAACTTTTTACCCAATGATCGACATTACAAATATGCCTTTTGTATTTTCCAGCTATAATGTCGGTTATGAAGTATATGACGGGGATTTCGGAAAGGAATTTGCTGCAGATATTGAGAAAAAAGCAGGATTCCATGTTCTCGGTTTCGGTGAATCCGGAGGTTTTTTCGCTATTACAAATTCAAAAAGACCTATCAAGTCACCAAGAGACATGAAAGGTGTTAAAATCAGAACAATGACTGTTCCGCTTCATATGGAAATTATAAAATCTCTCGGCGGATCTCCTACACCAATTGCATGGTCAGAAGTATACACATCACTTCAGACAGGTGTTGTTGACGGCCAGATGAATCCTGTATCAATTATCAACATGGCGAAATTCTATGAAGTTCAGAAATATGTGACTTTAACCAACCATATATATGCACCTTATATCTGGGTCATGAATCCTAAATTCTACAACAATCTTTCTGCAAAACATAAAGCTATTATTGATGATGCTGCAAAAACAGCAGTCCTTGCAAACAGGGGTTTGAGCAGAATCATAGATTCATCAGACAAGGGTCTTCCAGTTCTTCAGAAGAACATGGATGTATATGTACCTACTTCAGCAGAAATGAAACAGTTCAAAGATGCTACTATTCCGGCTGCAACAAAATTTCTTGAAAAGAAATACGGCAAAGAGGGGAAAAAATGGATTGATAAATTCCTCAAAGCTATAGAAGCAGCTGAAAGAAAACTGTCACGCTAATCTACTACCATGATTTATACACAGGAGCATTCTTTCAGAATGCTCCTGTTTTTTAGGACACATTTATGGAAACAAAAGATAAAGGATTTATGGATCTGATAAAAAAACTATCAAATTTAATAAACATTGTTGTATCACAGCTATGCCTATACACCATGGCAAGTATGACAATAGTAGTACTGCTGGGTGTTTTCTTCAGGTATATTGTAAGACTTCCCTTAAGCTGGAGCGAGGAACTTTCCCGTTACCTTATGATCTGGAGCGCATCACTTGCAATAAGTATCGGGATCAAGGAAAAAGGACATGTCGGCCTGACAATTATCATGGACAGACTTAAATCAAGAATTTTCAAGTCTGTACTGGAAACACTGGTTTTTCTTATTACTGCGGTTTTTTTATTTGTAATGATAAAATATTCAATTCAGATGGTAATAGAAGCAAAATGGCAGTATTCCCAGGGACTCGGCATAACAATGGTGCTTCCAACCCTTGCAATTCCTGTATCCATGGTAATAGGGATTATTCAGCTGGTTCTCCGCTACATACAGGATATGTGCAGACCTGAGGAATCAGAAACAGAAAAAGAAATTATTGATATCTAATTTTTAGGATTTTATTATGTTTATATCGTTGTTAGTTGTTTTTGCCACAGCACTTGTTCTTGGAGTACCAATAGGTTTTACTATCGGAATTACCGGCCTTGTAGGGCTTTATATGATGGGCATGGATGTTTCACTCTTTACCATGGCGCCGATACAGTTCTTTTCAGGACTTGATATGTTCACTCTCATGGCAATGCCTTTCTTTATACTTGCCGGTGAAATTATGAACAAAACAGGGATAACATCCCGCCTTGTCAGGTTTTCAAATATTCTTGTCGGACACTGGAGAGGGGGGCTTGCCCATGCAAATATCATGGCAAGTATTTTCTTTGCAGGGATGACAGGAGCAGCTGTATCTGATACTGCAGCAATAGGAACCATGCTGATACCCGCAATGGAGGAAGACGGGTATGACCTTGATTTCTCGGCTTCAGTAACAGCAGCTTCATCCATTATAGGGCCTACAATTCCGCCGTCAAACATGATGGTAATCTACGGTTCACTTATGAATGTTTCAATTGCAGGACTGTTTGCTGCAGGATTTCTCCCGGGACTTGTTCTCGGAGGTTTACTTATGATCTTATCTGCAATCATATCTTTCAAGAGAGGATATCCGAAAAGTACAAAAACTACACTTAAAGAAAAACTTATTGGATTCAAGGATGCAATTATTCCCCTCCTGATGCCGATAATTATTCTCGGAGGAATACTTTCAGGGATTTTCACCCCGACAGAAGCAGCTGCAGTTGCAGTTTTCTATGCCTTTATTATAGGATTTTTTGTCCTCAAAACACTTAAATGGTCTGACCTCCCTGATATGTTTATCAATACTGCAAAAATCACCGGAATAGTCTTTCTAATAATAGGAACTGCATCAATAGTCAGCTGGATACTTGCAATAAACCAGGTACCGCAGGCAATAGCTGAATTCCTTCTTTCAAGTACAGGAGATCCCAGAATTGTCCTGCTGCTGATAATAATTCTGATGCTGATCGTAGGGATGTTCATGGATATTGCAGCAGCCCTCATTATACTGGGCCCTATCCTTCACCCTATAGCAGTCTCAATGGGAATGAGTCCTATCCATTTCGGAATAATCATGGTTCTTTCTTTAAATATCGCCCTGATGACTCCTCCGGTAGGTGCATGTCTATTCGTAGTCTGCAGTATCACAAAACTGAAACTCGGAGAAATAAGCAGAGCTATAGTACCGTTTATTATTGTCGAGATTATAGCCCTTTTCATTGTTGCATATGTTCCTGAGATTTCAACGTTTCTGCCGAATCTGCTGGGATTTTTCAGTTAGCAGAAGGAGGATTTTTTACTGCTGATGCAGGAGCAGTTCCTGAAAACTCTTCACATTGTTTTTATCTTA
Source organism: Spirochaetia bacterium (assembly GCA_963662265.2). Taxonomy (GTDB): domain Bacteria; phylum Spirochaetota; class Spirochaetia; order CADAEX01; family CADAEX01. Next base: position 17,975 of record CAXXHA010000022.1, read on the forward strand.
AAAAAAGCGACTGCCCCCGTAAAAAATCTGACGGGGGCAGTTAATATTCAACAGATTCAGAATATTGCCAGAAAGACAGTAAAGGCCGTTTATAGTATTCTGCACCTGCCCATAAAACAGTAAAGGTAGTTTGCCGGATTCTGAACCACCAGTTAACACTCAAAAAAAATATTATTTTGTCTGTTGCCTCCACTTCAGCACAGAGATCCACCCTTTTCTGAAACCTCATTTAAAAATATTACTGTTGAATTACCTGCATCCGGCGCTATAATAATATGTATGCAATTATATTTATTTGATCAAAGGAGATCTGAATGTTTAAATTCATCATTGGAATAATTCTCGGAATAATAATTGTGATTTTTTTCATCCAGAATGCGGAAACTGTAACTTTTGTCTTTCTTGCCTGGAAGATTACAGTATCAAGAGCCCTTATGATGCTGATACTGCTGTTAACAGGCGTCATCATAGGCAGACTTTCCACAGGATTCGGCCGTTTTAAAAGGAAAAAATAGAAACACTTCCTGATGCTGCAGGCCAACCGGTTATTTAAAAAAAAGCAATAAAGCACACCATAATCAGGTAAACCACCCCTGCAAAGAGGAGGGATATTGACCTGAGGGTTATGGATTGACGGCAGCTTTTTAAAGAATAATTCATCTCTCCCCGTAGATGCTGTTCAGTATTACTTTAAGTCTTTCCCTCAGAAGGCTCATTGAGAAATATTTTTTCCCGAGCTCATAGTTGCGTTCAACCATTTCTGTTCTCAGTTTTCTGTTTAAAAGCACTTCCCTTACCTGTGAAACCTTTTCCTGCGTCAGGTAGCCGTCTATTGCAACCACATCAAAACCTTTCGGTTCAATATCCACTATATATACAGAATAACGGTTTACAAGGAGAGGTTTCCTGAAATATACAGCTTCAAGAAAAGCATTGCCGAATCCCTCGTACAGGCTGGGATATGTTACAAGATCCACATGGGGATAAACATCCCACAGGCAGTAAAGCTTGTTGCCTTTTTCATCATATTTTCTCTTATCATGCAGATGGTTGTAGATGAAATAAACAGGTATATTCTGCTGCCTGGCTGATTCATTTATCCAGTTGAAATAATCAAGCCCCTCATCGCCGGCTGAATGGGATATTATAAGCTTGGCTTTGGGCATATCAAGGCTTTTAATTAGATAGAGGGCCTGTTCAATCCCTTTCCGGGAGACAACCCTTGTAGGCTGGAGAATGAGTATATCATCATCAGCAAAACCGAGTTTTTTCCTGAAGTCGCTGTTGAAATCATCAAGGACTTTTATCTTCCTGCTGAAGTCAATGACATTATAGATTACTGTAGAAGATATACCCCTCTTTGCCGCAAGATCTTTCTGTATCATTGAGTTTATAACAACATGTTTTATTGAGGGAAGATCCGGGGGAAACGAAGATGATATATAGTCCCCTACAGAGTTTATAAGAAAGCGTGGACGTTCCCAGTAAAAATCATGGTGGTGCGCAATAACAGGGATCTGTGTTTCTATTATTACTTCTGTCAGGGCTGCGCCCAGCGGTATTTGCATCGGAATAGCAAGGCAGTTTTCAGGGATAAGAATATCCAGACTGAATTTCTCAATAAACTTATACAGCCTGTCTTTAAGAAATTCCTTCTGAACATTAATAAGGTCTGTAGTAGCCCTTGATCTCTTTTCAGTGCCGAAAACAGCTTTATTGAGTTCAAGGTTTTCAGGAGTATTGAAGTATGCTTCTTTGACAAGCAGACTTCTTTCAGGGTCCCTGTCAAGTTCCCCTGCAAACCAGTAGATATTATGGCAGAACTCCCTGAGTATCTGTTCCCATTTTTCAGTTTCTAGAGATACCCCGTCTGTCCCTGATATACGTGTTGAAATAAATCCTATATTGAGCTTTTTATGGTTTTTACTCATATGTTTTTTTCTCCATACTATTAAAGTTTAACCTTTTTTGGAGGATTAACCAGATTCTGATTTACTACAGACCTTTCCAGCCGAAACCCGGACTGCTGTTAGGATAGAGGTACCCTTTTTTCAGCGAGATTATTCCCTTTGCAGGATCATTTTCAAGACCGAGATGCCCGTCAAGGTCTGCAAAGCGGATATTTTTACGGCTCAGTGCAAAGTGAAGCCCAGCAGCAATACCAAGCTCGGATTCATCCATACAGCCGATCATGACTTCCACCCCGGCAGACCTTGCAACAGCATCCACCTGTATAGCCTCTGTAAGGCCTCCTACTTTCATAAGTTTTATATTCAACAGGTCGACAAGCCCCTTTTTAACAAGATGAAATGCATCCATCAGAGAAATCAGGCTTTCGTCTGCAATAACAGGAGTCTGTGATTTTCTGGTAATTACACCAAGCTGCTCAGGTCTTGATTTCGGGGTCGGCTGCTCGAACAACTCTATATTGAGGTTTTTAAGGTTTTCAAGAAAATAAAGAGCTTCCTCAATTGTATACCCCTGGTTGGCATCAAAGCGTATCTGAAGATTTGAAGGAAGATCCTTCCGGATTGCTTTTATCCTTTCAATATCCTCCCCTGCATTTCTTCCACCTTTAACCTTTATTACAGTTATCCCGGAATTATAAAGCTCCTTAGCCTGGTCCAGGGTTTCATCAATATCGCAGATTCCTATTGTAACGCTAGTCTTAATCTTCTCCCTGTATCCTCCAAGCAGCTTCCACAGGGGGAGATCAGCCTTTTTTCCTATAAGATCCCATAACGCCATATCCACAGCGGCCCAGAGGCTGAAAAAGCCGGGAGCTTCTTTTTTTATCTGTTTCATTATGAGGGCTTTTCTGAAAGGGTCTTTTTTGACAATAGAAGGAAGTATCTCTTTTCCCTTTTCAAGAAGAATATCCGGATGCTCGCCGGTTACATGCGGATCAGGGGCTGCACAGCCTCCATCCGTTTAAATTAGCTGTTCCAATACGCACAAGGAGGTTTTCAGCATGGTCAAAACTGCTGTATGCGACAGAATAGGGATTTTTCATCTTCATTGTAAGGGGAATAACCTCAACTGAATCAATTCTCATTTTTCAGTTCCTTGATAAGGGGAATCAGAGAATCAGCGCCATGAATCAGAGGATCAACTGCAGGTCTTCCGCATGACTTCTCAACCTCACGGCAGACCCTGTCTATTTCATTTGACGGAATTCCCTCATGGTTGACAGTAACAGCAATAACCGGCTTACGGGAAAGAAATTCAGCAAGATGAATCTGGTCGTTCAGTGAATCCAGCGGATATCCCTTAAATCCGTCATACTCCTTTCTGAAAGGAGCATGCTGCATTATTATTCCATGCGGACGGCCTGCTGCAAGTATTTCAAAACCTCCGGGATAACCTGGATTCATCAAGCTTCCCTGCCCCTCAATAACTGCGTATTCCATTTCAGTTTCATTCCATGCTGTCCATATTGCATGTTCCAGTTCCCCGCTGATATAGTCATTAATAAGAGAATCAAGAATAATCCCGTACCTTGCTCCCTGAAGCCACGCAGTCTGCCCTGTTCCTATAAGTTCAGCTCTGCTGCCGGAAGCTCTTAATGCATGTGTGATAATCCAGGCTGTCGTCCTTTTCCCTATTGCTGAATCTGTACCAAGAATTGCTAATCTGCAGGACCCAACTTCCCTGATCTTTCCTGTAAATCCATGCTTTTTTCCCGGCTTGTCTTTTCTTATATCATTGACAGTCACCCCCATTTTCACTGCAGTTTTCTCAGCACCGGGAAGATCTGAAATATACTCATGAAGCCCGGAATCAACATTCAATCCAGCCTTCAAAGCCTGCATAGCAGCATCTTTTATTTCCTCTGTCAGAAATCCTCCATCTGTGGCAATTCCGACAATGAAATGTGTAATTTTCCGGTTTTCATCTTCAGCTCTTTCCAGGGCCTCCTGAAGGTCCCTGACTAACAGGATACCTGAGTTTTTCCCGTCCAGGACCATGCCTGCATCTTTTCCGGTAAGATGACTGTCAATTATATAAGCTATGCTGTATCTTTCAGTAAACCTCACAAGTCCATGGGCAGTCTTTCCGTATGTAGTGTCAAAAGCACCTTCACAGTAGACTACAGCTGTATTTTTATCCAATTTCATCTCCTTCCCGTTAAAACCACAACATATCTGTCTCCCGGCAACGGGTCTTTTTTATGATACTGTTCCAGTGGCATTCAGCCCTGCTGTCGATGCAGGAAGAACAGACAGTCCTTCATTCTTCTTGAGAAATTTTGAGTAATAAAGCATTTTCGTATCGCTGCAGTCACGGGCCCAGCCATTGGAGTTGTAAATTGCCTCAAGAGCCATATCCCCGTCAATTGAGTGCCAGTTTATCAGGGGTTCGTTTACCATTGACTCCCTGATCTCACGGGGATCCAGATCCTCGCAGGATTTCAGGCCCCTTTTAAATGATGCTACGACAGGGTTTTTATTGCTGCTTGATCCCCCTATTATTCGGGGGATTTTAGAGGTTTTACCCCTCCGGTACAGCTGCTGGAATCCCCTGTAGATACCTGTAATTGTTGTTCCGTTTGAGACAGGTACAGCAACAGCAGCAGGCGCATCCCGCAGCTCATCATATATTTCAAAAGCAATCTGGCTGTAGGCTTTCAGCTGAAGATTTGTGTTTGATCCCCCTGGATTTGCATCATAAAAATCCATTTCCAATGCATACCTGCCTGAAAGCTCAATTGACTGCTCATAGTCTTTTCCTTTTCTGTATATTACAGCATTGAAACTCAGCATTTCCTTTTCACGGGGTGAATGGTAGTTTTCAGGAATAAATATGCAGCATTTTATTCCTGCAAGGCTTGATGCAAAGGAGAGGGCAACACCATAGTTTCCGCAGGTTGCAAAACATATGGTGTCATATCCCCTTCTCAGGGCATCCTCCACCTGGGCAAATGCAATCCGGTCTTTCTGTGTTCCTGAAGGATTTCCACCCTCGAATTTAAGATAAATCTGCCTGATTCCTGTTTCCCTTTCCAGATTCCTGGCCCGGGTAAAAAGCGTATCTCCGACTTCCGATGCTATTATATCCTCAAAAGATTCAAGCCGGGTAACAATATCAAGTGATGTATCTGATGCACATTTTCGAAGATCAACAATTTCACTGGAAACCGCATATAGGTCTCCTTTGGCATTGTCTCTCATCTCAACAGGCTTATTAATATTTTCTTCCATAAATTCTGTTATATTCCCGGTTTTACCGGTTGTCAATATTAATTCAGAAGTTATTTTATCTTTTTTTAACGAAGATATTGCCCTGTTGAAATCATTGATTTACTGATAAAAAAGACTTCACTTGATTCTGCTCAAACAAATACCAGAAGTCATCAGTATTCATATAAATCCTTTTATTATAAGTATTTATTTCAGATCACAAATTCACAGTAAAAGTCTTCAAAATAATGACAGGATATTATTCGCCTTTGCTGATTTCAACAGGGAAGGGTTTAGTAGCTTCTCCTGCATAGAGTGAAACATGGGGGAACGGGATCTCTATTTTTTCCTCTTCAAAACAGTTCTTTATCTCAATCATGATAGAATTCTTAAGCTCAACGTAATCTGTTTTTGAGATCCATATACCGAAAAGAATATCAAGCCCGGATTCACCGAAAGCCTTGAAAAGAAAAAGGGGTTCCGGATTATCAAGTGAA
>CAXXHA010000023.1:0-44957 GCA_963662265.2 Spirochaetia bacterium
TTTTCATTTAAAATCCTCTGGAAATATTATTTATTATTTCCCAATTAACTTTAACCTGTCCCTGGTATCTGCAGGAGAAATACAAAGAATGCAGCTGCCCTGCGTTACATTTCAGGCCGGTGAATAAAAAGAATAACATTAAATACAGGGGGCTTCAACACAGTTTACATTTCATATAAAGCATCAGCCTGTCCTGAAATGTTTTCCTGTAAATATACATGTAAATGTCTTATTATATTAATTAGCGGAGGCAGAAATGGGAAAACAAAAAATATACCTTACAAGAAATATACCGGGAGATGCGGTAGAAATACTGAAAAGAGAATTCACTGTTGAAATAAACCCTGAAGACAGGCCTGTCACACGGGATGAGCTTCTGGAAAATATCAAAGGAAAAGACGGTGTCATATGTCAGCTGACTGACAAAATCGACAGGGATATCCTTTCAGCTGCGGCACAGACAGGGGTAAAAGGATTTGCAAATTATGCTGTAGGATATGACAACATAGATGTTGCAGCTGCTTCTGAATTTTTCATAGCTGTCTCAAACACTCCGGATGTACTCACTGATGCCACTGCTGAAATGGCATGGGCTCTTTTATTTACCATAGCAAGGAAAACAGCTGAAATCGACAGGTTTATAAGAGAAGACAGATGGAAAAGATTCAGCCCTTCCATGTTTCTGGGCAGCGGAATTGCAGGAAAAACACTTGGTATTGTCGGGGCCGGAAGAATAGGGACTGCGATGGCGCTTAAATCGAGAGGCTTTGATATGAAGGTCCTCTACACAGCACACAGAAACAACAGCGTTCTTGATAAGCTCCCCGATGCAGAAAGAGTAGAGCTTGATGAACTCCTTGAAAGATCCGACTTCGTGTCACTGCATGTCCCGGCAACAGAAGAGACTATCAGGCTCATAGGTGCGCGGGAGCTGGGGCTGATGAAGAAAAGTGCATACCTGATAAATACTGCACGGGGAGCTGTAGTTGATGAGAAAGCTCTTGTGAAGGCACTTAAGGATAATATAATTGCAGGGGCAGGACTTGATGTCTTTGAACATGAACCGGGATTATCAGAAGAGTTCAAGAAAATGGATAATGCAGCGTTGAGCCCCCACATAGGGTCGGCAACTTTCGAGGCCAGAAATAACATGGGTCTCAAGGCTGCGGCAAATGTAACTGCAATGATAAGGGGCGAGACTCCGCCGGACTGCCTGAATCCTGGAATTTACAGATAATAATCTGCAGCTGAGAAAACGGTGTTAGTATATAAAAAACTCAATAAAAAACAGCAAGGCTGAATTCCGCTTTTCCGGCCGTCAGGCATGGTAGTTAATTCATACAGATATCCGGTGACAAAGAAATTATTACGACTTTAAAGGCATGATATAACAGCAGAGTCATACAGATATCCTGAGACAGATAAACTATTGCGACTTCAAAGTCATGAAATAAACAGCAGATTCATCCTGAGACAGACAGATTATCATGTTTTTAAAGGCATGAAATTAAATATCTGAAACAATTACCCTATATTCAGCTTATTAAAAAGCACAATATGGTAAAACTTGTACAGAAAACACACATTATAATGATTCTGAAAGAAAATGTGACTCAGGTCACTTAAAATTATTTTAAAAATACTGAATACTTACCGAATCAATTTCTGGCAAGTACAGGAAGGACACCACTGACAGAGATAATAATGGTAAATATACACAGGAAATATTTTCAGGAACTTAATAATGGATATTAACAGAAAAACAACTAAAACAGACTCAGAAACGGAAAACAAAACATCACCTGCCGGAAAAACAGAACATCTTGGAAAAGAAAAGGTACATGTTCTTCTTTTCAAATTTTCAGTTCCTGCCATAGCAGGAATGATAATACAGGCAGTTTACAACATTGTTGACAGAATATTTGTAGGCAGGTATGTGGGCTCAGACGGACTTTCAGCGCTTACCGCTGTTTTTCCGGTTATGCTGATTTTCATGGCACTTGCTCTTCTGCTGGGGATAGGGGGATCTTCCTTTTTTTCAATAACACTGGGAGAAAAAAACAACAGGAAAGCGGAGAAAATTCTGGGGAACACTTTTTCACTGGTACTGATCCTTATATCATTTTTTACTGTTGTATCACTGATATTTTTAGACCATATACTGAACTTACTCGGAGCAAGCAGCAGGATACTGCCTTTTGCAAGAGAATATACCATTATTCTTCTTGCAGGATCTGTAATAAACGGAACTGCATTCACAATGAACCACTTCATAAGAAGCGAGGGTTCCCCCGGAACAGCAATGCTTTCAATGTTTATCGGTGGTATTTCAAATATAATACTTGATTATATTTTTATCGCAAAATTCGGAATGGGGGTTAAGGGAGCAGCTCTTGCCACAGTCATAGCACAGACAATAAGCGCTGTATGGGTGATGGGCTATTTTACAGGAAACAGATCATACATAAAACTGAAACTTCACAATCTCAGGATAGAAAAAAACATAGCCATGAGGATTCTGACACTGGGATCACCCATGTTTTTAATGAATATCGCATCAAGCTTTGTCAACGGGCTTATAAACAACCAGCTCCAGAGATATGGAGGAGACACCGCACTTTCAGTCATGGGGATTATTTTCTCTATAATGACAGTAATTATCATGCCGGTTTTCGGGATCAATCAGGGAGCAATGCCTATTACAGGGTATAATTACGGCGCAGGAAAATACAAAAGAGTAACCAGTACAGCTTTTACAGCAGCTGCAGCAGCTACCCTGGTAATGACATCAGGTTTTATAATAACAAGATTATTTCCTGTAGAGCTTATTCAACTGTTCGGCAAACAGAATACGGAACTCCTGTCTCCCGGTATAAAAGCTGTGAAAATATTTTTCCTCATGACCCCGCTGATAGGGTTTCAGGTTATTATTTCAGGTTTTTTCCAGTCGACAGGAAAGCCGGGAAAAGCACTCTTCATGAGCCTCTCCAGGCAGGTTATTTTCCTGATACCGTTTATACTAATATTCCCCAGGTTCCTTGGATTAAACGGCATATGGTTTGCAGCCCCTGCAGCAGATTTAATTGCAGCCCTTATTGCATCAGCAGTCTTTCTGCATGATATAAGGGGAATAAAAATGCAGGAACAATAATTTCTGCATATCGCATTCATAGTCTGGAAATAATATAAGGCACTTTCCGGAAAATATCATGATAAAACTAGTCATCAAGGTCCGGGCCGGAACTTATACTGACAGGAATATCTCCTTAACCGATTCCGGTAGAGTTTTATTTGCGGCAGCCCCAAGGCTTTTCAGATTTTCTGAAAGCCTTACAAGATTTCCCCTGCCGGTTGAAAGCTTGTTAAGTGCTTTTGAATAGTTTTTCTGAGATATTTCTATGCCCCGGCCTACATCTTCGAGATCTGTCACAAAACCGACAAATTTATCATACAGCTGCCCTGCCCTGTTTGCTATCTCCCGGGCATTCCTGTTCTGGTATTCGTATTTCCATATATTTTCAATAGTCCTGAGTGATGCAAGAAGAGTAGATGGGCTGACTATTACAATATTTTTTTCAAATGCGGTAGAGAATAATGAACTGTCTGCCTGAACAGCTGCCGAGAAAGCGCCCTCGACAGGTATAAACATGAATACAAAATCGAGGGAATTTATACCAAGGAGCCTGTGATAGTCCTTGTCGGAAAGATTTTTTATATGGGCTTTTATAGAAGAAGAGAGTTCCCTGCCTGCTGCAATTTTATCATCTTCTGTTTCTGCTATAATATACCTTTCATAGGAAACAAGAGAAACTTTTGAATCTATTACAACATCCCTGCTGTCAGGAAGATGAACAACAACATCAGGCTGAAACCGTTTACCGTTCTCCGCCTTGAGACTTTCCTGTATCTCAAATTCTCTTCCCTTCATGAGACCTGATTTTTCCAGCACTTTCTCAAGAATCATTTCTCCCCAGGTACCCTGAGTCTTCACCTCCCCCTTGAGAGCTTTAGTAAGATTTCCTGCCTCTTCATTTATCTGCTGATTAAGCTTTGCAAGGTTTTCTATCTCTTTTTTCAGGGAAGTTCTCTCCCTGATCTCATCCTCGCGCGTTGAATCAAATTTTCTGCTGAAAGAATCAATCTGCTCCCTGAAAGGCTTGAGCATCTGCTCGAGAGAAGATGCAGTCTGTGTGCTGAAGACCTTGCTCTTGCTGTCAAGAATATCTCCGGCCAGTGCCTTGAACTGAGAAGAAAGTTCATCCCTGGCATTGTTCAGAAGTTCTGTTTTTTCATCAAACTGTTTACGCTCTTTTTCAAGTGTTGTTGAAAGAATTGATACTTTTTCCCTTTCCTTTGACAGCGTACCTGTCAGAAGGTCTATGCGTCTGTTTTTTTCCCCCAATTCAGCCTTCAGTTCATCTGCCTGTTTTATGAGTTCTCGTCCCCTTGCAGATTCCGCACTCAACTGGTATGCAGCTTTATTCTTTTCTTCGGCTGCATATTTTAAATCTGTATTCAGTTTATCATTCCAGGAACCTGCTTCAGCAAGCCTTTCTTCATAAGAGCCGAGCCGTTCCTTCATTGCAACCGCTTCACTTCCGGCAGCTGAATACCCTGCATCATAAGACCTTGCAACCTGTCCTTTCATAATCAGAAATGCAAGAAGAAAACCGGATATAACACCTCCGAGAAGCCCTGCTGTCAGGAAAAAGAACATATCCATATAAACTCTCCACAGATTTGATAATATTCTTATACGACATGCTTTTCAAGCAATTAAAATAATATTGATAAAGAGCTGATTTTTATATTTTTACGGAATAATTATTTTAATTCAGAATCCAGATATGTTGTTTATTAAACATCCCTTCAGTTACCGGTAAGATAATATTATTCACCAGGACCTGCAGAGCATGCTTTTACATGACTGCAGGATTCAGGTCACAAACTGCATGGAGAACACTAAAAAATCTTTGCAAATCAATATCGGAACTTCCCTTAAGCAGTAATTCATTATTTATCATCATTGAAAAATATAACTTTTGTATCTTTCTTTTTGTTTTCTATCTTATCAAGATATTTTTCCTCTTCAAGATAAACAACCTTGGTGCTCTTGACAATTTTACTCACCAGAACTTTTCCTGTTTCAGGGAAAAAATATATTTTTCTCCCGTAATCTTCCCCGATATCCCTGGCGACAACCGGAAGATTCTCGGCAGCAAGAAAATCAAAAACAAACTCGGTATTTTTATAACCTATGTGATACCGTCCATTGGGGTCGGCATTGAGAACATTCCCCCCTCCGAAAACTTTTGCAGTAAGCTCACGTTTTGAAACACCCTCTTTCATAAGCCCGTTTATAAGAAGTTCCATTGCATGCACACCATACCGTCCCTGATATTCCTTTTCAGGAAAAACTTCTGAGCTTGACGGAAGCATAAAATGGTTCATACCTCCAATACGTTTTTTTTCGGAGTAAAGAATAACAGAGACACAGGACCCAAGAATTGTGTATATTGCATCTTCACTGCTGATATAGTACTCACCGGGATGAATATGCATTATTTCTCTGTTAAACTTTGAGTTATAGATTTTTTTCATACTTCCTGCTTGCTGCAGTTTATATAAGCTGTTATAAATCCAGAACTTTTTTAACAGTATTAAGCAGCCCTTCATTTGTAAAAGGCTTCACAATCCACCCAGTAGCTCCTACACCTTTGCCTTTATCAAGCATATCATTGCTGCTTTCAGTCGTAAGAACAAGGATAGGAACATATTTTGTAGCTTCCTGCCCCCTCAGTTTTTCTATCAATTCAATCCCATTCATATTAGGCATATTTATATCAGTTATAACAAGGTCAATGTTTGTACTTGTTGATTTAGCCAGTCCGTCAGCTCCATCAACACCTTCAATAACCTTAAAATTATTTTCCTTGAGAAGATAACTGAGACTCATCCTTACAACTGAAGAATCATCAACTATCAAAATTGTTTTCATATTTCACCATCCCTGTTATTAATTATACTCATTTCAGAACAAAGTTATACTGCTTTCAGATGCTGTTTGTTCTGATATTTCTTCATTAAGCACTTTTTCCTTATGACGGAAAATTGTGAATTTTTTCAATAATTTGTCAATCTCCTTGCTTTCTGTCAGAGCTGACAATTTATCTGTATCTATCTTGACAAATTTCTTATTAATTTCATCAAGCTCTCTTTGAATATTATACTTCATGTTTTCAAGAGAGTCCCTGGATTTACTGATCAATTTAATATTGCCCTTTATATCGCTGAATATTGAGGAAAATATTGTATTGAAAAAACGGAGATCCTTTAAAAGCTCCCTGAATATTATTCCTGACTGTTCAGACAAATCAGTAAGCTTTTTAATCTCTTTTTTAAAATTATCAGTAAAATTATTATTTTCAGATATTATCTTACGAAGCTCAATATCAATTTCCCTGTTGACCAGATGAAAGTCATTATATATCAACTCTATTTCATTTGCACAATCTGCAATAATTTTAACTTCACCCGATATATCATTAATTGATGTTTCCACATTTTTGATTACCGGCTGCCTGGCTATCTCAATACGGGCAAGTATTATAGTATTATTGAATAGAGCAACCGGATCATGAAATGCAGTTATATATTCATGAAGCTGGGCAAAGGATTTCAGCAACTTGCTCTTATACTTGATTATCTCTGTCTGAAAATCACAGACATCTTCACTGTCGGAAATAATACTGTCAAAAGTTGATGAAATATTACTGAGACAGTTTATGAGATTCTGCTCTTCAACTGTTGCTGTAAACTGTTCTTCAGTAAACTTCTCTTTTTTCTCTTCCAGTTCAGCGAGCAGATTTTTCATTCTTTCAGTATTTTTCTTTAATGTATTTTCATCAGTATTCAGCTGCTGAATAACCTCATCAAGAACAAAATAACACAGGTCATAAAGTTTTTTTCGTAAATATATTTCTTCATCACCGCTGCTCTCGGAACCGACCTTATCAAGTTCTTCTAGAGATAAAAGCATATGATCCATTGACTGTCTGATAATATCCTGGTTCTGAAGACCTTCAAAAATAGTATTTACAGCATGTTTCATCTGCTGGGCTTCATTAAATACTATTTCAATGAAATCAACAGCAGAATTAATTACTTTTTTAAGCGATTCAAAATCATTTGTGAGTGAGTTTTTAATATCAGCAGATATTTTCTTCTGAAGATCAAGAACATTTTCTGATTCACTCTTCAGTGCTTCAAACTGTTCGGAAACAATACTCCTCTGCTTGTTGAGATTTCCCGCAAGACTGAATGCAGTTTTCGCGTTTTTCTGAAAACCATCTGTTATACAGGTAAATCCCCCCCCCTGGTTGCCGGCCTGAATAGCAACAACCATTGCATTCAGTGCAAGCAGTTCCATCTGTTCGGCTGATTCAATAATCTTTCCGATAGGCTTATGCATGTTATTGAGAACTTCAAAACTGTTGAATATTCTGGACATCACAGAAAGGAACTGTTCAGTGTATTCCTTATGGTTCTTTCTTGCATCAGAAACTTTATCTTCAAGCTGAATAACAACACTGCTCAAGCTTCCTTCTGCAGCAGCTTTAAGGTTGTTCCTGAAATCAAGGACAACAGTTTCTGATTCAGAAAGAGTGCTGTCAACTTCATCTTTCAGAGTTTTTAAAGAATCACCTATTTTATAATATGATTCACCGAGAAGATTCTGAATTTGAATAAGAGATTCTGTTACACTCATTACCTGACCAGCTCCAGAACTTTAGGCGCTATAGAGTTAAGGGGAAGAACAGAATCCACACACCCTCTCTTTATTGCTTCTTTCGGCATACCGAATACAACACAGGACTTTTCATCCTGGGCTATTGTATATGCGCCGTTATCCTTCATCTCTTTCATTCCCCTTGCACCGTCATCGCCCATTCCTGTCATGATGACTCCGACAATATTTCTTCCTCCGTAACGCGCTGCGGAGCGGAAGAGGACATCAACACTCGGCCTGTGCCGGCTGACAAGAGGTCCTGTCCTGACTTCAATATAATATTCTGTCCCTGATGATTTAAGAAGCATATGCTCATCGCCCGGAGCGACAAAGACCTCTCCCCTTTTGAGTTTCATACCGTTTTCAGCTTCCTGTACATGAGCTTTTGACAGGCGGTTAAGCCTGTCAGCAAATGCTTTTGTAAAATGCTTGGGCATATGCTGCACAATCAGTATGGGAGGCATGTTTTCAGGGATCATCAAGAGAAAATCCTTGAGAGCTTCTGTCCCGCCGGTTGAAGCACCGACAACAATTACTTTTTCTGTTGTTTTTATATTCCCCGGTTTTCCTGCCGGAAGAATAACATCGGCGGTAAGCTTGGGAGTTACTGAAATTGCCTTGGCAGGAGTTCTTTTTCTAAGTTTCGCATTTACAGCAGCTCTTACTATATCCTGTATTTTAGTCTTTGATTCTTCCAAAAATTCCTTTGTACCTATTCTGGGCTTTTCAATTATTTCTATGGCACCCGATTCAAGCGCAGATATCGCATTGGCTGAGTTATGCTGCGTATGACTCGAACAGATAATTACAGGCAGAGGTTTTTCCGCCATTATCTTTTTCAGATATGTAAGCCCGTCCATTTGAGGCATTTGAAGATCCAGTATAATTACTTCAGGTTTAAAACTGTCAAATTTCTTTTCCGCAAATAAAGGATTTGCTGCTGAAAGAGTTTGAAAACCATCCTTTTCAGGAAGAATTGTCTGCATAGTCTGCCTTACAAGCGCTGAATCATCAACAATCATAACTCGAATTTTATCCATATTTACCTCAACTCAAACTTTACATTTTCTTAAAAACAGCAGGAGCACATGACTTCAGATCAAAATTCATTCCTGCCATAGATTCTGAATGACCCAGAAAAAGATATCCTCCGTTTACAATTTTGTTCAGAAGGTTTCCTATGATATATTTCTGCTTTTCCCTGTCAAAATAAATAAGTACATTTCTGCAGAAAACAATATCAAAAGGACCGGGAACATTATAATTCCGGCTCATTAAATTAAAGGTTCCCAGTTTAATATTGTTTCTTATCATGGGTTTAACCCTGTACATTGTCTTATCGGCATTTACAGGATCAAAATATCTCTTTTTAAATCCTTCATACGGTATAGTATCCACATTAGCCTCGGTATATTCACCAGCTTTGGCTGTTGTCAGTACCCTGGTTGAAATATCTGTTCCCAGAACAGTATAATTCAGCCTATAATTATGCTTTTTTACATATTCTTCAAGCTCCATACCGATCGAATAAAGCTCCTCACCTGAAGAACTGGCGCATGACCATATTTTGATATCTCTTTTACCCTGTCTTTCATATTCAGGAAGAATTGTATCCCTCATAAAATTAAAGTGGCCTATTTCCCTGAAAAAATCGGTTTTATTAGTAGAAATACTGTTGCAGAAATCCACCATTTCCCGTCTGGAATTACTGTCGCCTCTCTTCAGATAATCGCAGTATTCAGTAAAAGAATGAAGCTTCAAAGCTCTTATCCTCTTTGTTAATCTGGTTTCCATCAACTGTTTTTTTTCAGGAGGCATTTTTATACCCATGGTTTTACTGACCAGATCTGAGAGGTATAAAAAGCTTTTTTCATCAATATTCATAGATGCACACCTGCTAACTGTATTAAATTGTCCTTGTCAAACTGTTGACATTAAGTATGAGCGCGATTCTTCCGTCTCCCATAATTGTGGCGCCGGAAAAAGTTTTTGCGTTACTGAATACTTTTCCAAGATTTTTAATTACAGTCTGATAATCTCCTATAACTTCATCAACAACCAGCCCGAACTTGGTGTTTTCTGTATTTATTATTACAATCTGTTCCCTCTCGGGTAGTTCAGATTTATAACTGAGCATGTTTCTGAGAGCAATATAAGGTATAAACATATCCCTGTAATGGATAATATTTTTATTCCCCTCTTTCTGCTCTTCAGCATCATTCCGGTCAATACACGCTTCAATACTTGAAAGCGGAAGAATATAATGATCTTCCTCAACCTTGACGAGAAGACCGTCAATAATAGCAAGTGTAAGAGGCAGAGAAATTACAATCTTTGTGGATTTACCCTCTTCCGATGAAAGGACTACATTACCCTGAAGATTGTCAATTTCCTTCTTTACAACATCCATCCCGACTCCGCGGCCTGAAACACGGGAAACAGATTCTGCAGTTGAAAAGCCGCTCTGAAAAATAACATTATAAAGCTTTTCATCAGAAATAGATTCATCCGGAGCAAGAAGCCCTCTTTCAACAGCTTTCTGACGTATAACCTCACGGCTGATACCTTTTCCGTCATCTTCTATAGTTATGTTGACATGACCGCCTGAGTGTTCTGCGGAAAGACGTATTGTCCCTGTGTCATCCTTACCGGCAGCAATTCTTGTGTCAGGCTGTTCAATACCATGATCAATACTGTTTCTGATTATATGAACCAGCGGTTCTTTAAGTTTATCAAGAACAGTCTTGTCAAGCTCTGTTTCCTCTCCGACTGTTACAAGTTTTATCTTCTTTCCAAGCTCTGCGGAAAGATCTCTTACAAGCCGCCTGAATACACCGAATGTCTGCCCGACCGGAATCATCCTTACGCCGAGAACAGAATCTCTCAGTTCTTCTGTCAGTCTCTGAAGCGATTCCGCAATATTTGTCAGCTCATAGTTGTTGGTATCCAGAGTATACTGATTAAGCTGAGCCTGAAGTGTAACAAGCTCTCCGACAAGGTTTACAAAATCATCAAGTTTTTCAGTGCTTATCTTGATATTCTGCTTGGCAGCCTGTTTGCTGTGGATCTTTTTAAGGTGCTCCTGCTCAAGCAGGGCAGCCTCAACCTCATCCCTTGAAACAATGTTTTTCTCTATTAGCTCTTCACCGATTTTCTTTTTCTGCTCAAGCACGTTATTGACAACATCAGAACTCACTACGCCCCTGTCAATCAGAATTTCCCCTATTTTTGCAACATCATCACCATCTGCCAGTAATTCATGAGCAGCCTCTTCTATGGATATTTCACAGTCTGATTCAACAAAAAGGAAAACATCCCTGATCTCTGAGACCGGTTTTTCAGTAGTAAGAAAAAGGTTCCATCCGATATAGCACTTATCATTTTTAAGTTCATTCAGAGCCGGAAGCATGGCATCATCAACATCAATTGTCAGTGTTCCAAGCTCCTGAAGTTCTTTTATTATGAGAAGAGGGTTTGATCCCTTTTTGAAGATATCCTCATCCGGAAAAAAACGGATCTGATATGTCTTTTCAAGTGTTGAGACTTTCTTTTCGGCTTTTTTTACCGCAGGCCTGCTGCTTTTTTCTGTAACCCCGAGTTTTTCCTCAATCTTCCGGATTTTATCATCAACAGAAGGGTCTGAGTTATCAAGGAGGGAAAGGATAATATCCCTGGATTCCAGGGCGATATTCGCGGTTTCAGATGTAAATGACATATCACCGTTTCTGATTTTATCAAAAACATCCTCAACCATATGTGCAAACTTATATATTTTATCCTCGCCAACCATTCCTGAAGAACCTTTTATTGTATGCATTACACGGAAGACTGCATCAAGGTTTGACTTATCGTCAGGATTATTCTCAAGGTCAAGAAGAAGCCCTTCCAGTTCTGAAAGAAGTTCCTCTGTTTCATCCATAAAAGTCTGTTTTATCTGATCAGCTATTTCCAATTTCAGCTCCTTTCCGTCCCAGGAACGGGAAAAGAATTTCTGAAAAACCTGTATTTTCAAGAAATCCGTAATCTGTTAGTTTCTTTGCAAGTGTCTCATCCAGAGGCCCCTTGAATTCAACATGCATATCATTAAGCAGGCATTCTTTATAAAAGGAGAGGAGAATCTGGAGAGATGAAAGATCTGCATTCCCAACTTTACTGAGATCAACAGTGGCTTTGGAATATTCCATATCAAGAACAGATTTCAACTTTTCGAGAAGTTTTGCATTGTTGTTGATCTTAAGTTCACCAGGGAGAACAAGCAAAGCTCCTTTACCGCTTTTAGCTGTTTTCGCTGTCATTTTTATCATCCTTTGAAACTTCACTACCCTTAGGGATAAGAACAAGTTCTTCTGTGCTCAGTACTTTGTTGATATCAAGAATAATCAGAAAACTGTCATTATGCTGGCACATACCGTGAATAAAATCGGATTTAAGATCAAGGCCTATACTGGGAGCAGGTTCTATCTGGCTGGAAGCAATATCAATTACCTCCTGGACAGAATCAACAAACGCTCCGATAAGCATTACTTCATCATCTTTTGCATTAATTTCAAGAATAATGATACTTGTATCGATAGTCTGTTCTTCCTCTTTAATTCCGAATTTTCTTCTTAAGTCAATTACAGGAACAACACTTCCCCTCAAGTTGAGTACACCCTTCATAAAATCAGGCATACCAGGTACCCGTGTTATCGGTACAATTTCGAGAACCTCTCTTACATTTAGAACTGACACAGCATAATTTTCGCTGTGGAGGCTAAAAGTCAGGTATTGTGATATTTCGTTATTCAGCATATTCAACATCTCCATTCTGTAATAATAAAACGTGTTTTGTCTGCCGGAACGACACCGGACAGAAGAGCCTTTTTCACGGTAACTGTAATAAACGCAGAAATCTCTTTATGTATAAAATCTTTTTTAATACAGCTTCTGTATGAATTAATGCTCTATAATAACAATATAATTTATTTTCACTTCAGATATCCAGTTTTTTTATTTTTTTAATTTTTTTTATTAATAAGTCAGATATGAATTATTTAATTCAGATACCTGAAAATACCTGAAAAACTGTGCCCTCCGGTCTGCCGGAATAATTATAGAGCAAAAAAAATCCTGCAGAATATTTACATCACCCTATTGCTTTTAACTATACATATGTTTAGTATTTATATATGAGTACTTTTCACATGCAGAAACTGAAAATATTTAAGGAAAACATGCCCCTGATAAAACTGTATGAAGACAGGATAAAATGCGGTTTTCCCAGTCCGGCGGAAGGATATGCAGAACAGGAAATAGACTTTAACAGATATGTAGTAAGCCATCCCTCCTCTTCCTACTGCTTCTTTGTAAAAGGGGATTCCATGGAGGGACTTCACATTTCAGAGGGAGATCTCATAGTTGTAGACAGAAGCATCCCGCTTGAATCGGGAAAAATAATTATATGCTGCCTGGACAGGGAGTTTACATTGAAAAAATTTGTGAGAAAAGGGCTGGAAGCCTGGCTGTGTCCTGCAAATCCTGATTACAAAGCTGTACGTCTTACCGAAGAATCAGATTTTGAATACTGGGGAACAGCAGTGAGCCTTGTTCGCAAACTGTAAAAAAATACAGTAAACCGCCCCTTAAGGATTGAATGCTTAAGGCATTATTCGGATGCAGGCCCCATGGTGCACGCAGGTTATTACCCCCTATAAAGCAAGGGGGGGGATTAAACCTGCCTCGAGAATAAATAAGAGGAACAGCTGTAAGGAGTATAAAAAATGATCGCACTTGTTGACTGCAACAGCTTTTACGCATCATGCGAGAAAATATTCCGCCCCGACCTGAGGGATCGTCCCGTTGTTGTCCTTTCAAACAACGACGGTTGCATTGTGGCTGCTTCGGGCGAGGCAAAAGAGGCCGGTATAAAAAGGGCCCAGCCGCTATTCGAACAGAAACAGCTGATAAAGCAGAAAAAGATAGAAGTTTTTTCCTCCAACTATGCTCTCTATGCAGATATCTCAAGGCGCATAATGGAACTGCTTAAAGAGATGTGCCTTAATGTCGAGATATATTCAATTGACGAGGCGTTTACAGTACTTCCGTCAAGACTGAAGGGAAATGAAATTACACTGTTTGCCTCAAAAATACGGGAATATATACATCAGTGTACAGGAGTTTCCGTATCCGTAGGAATCGGAGAGACTAAGACTCTTGCAAAAATTGCAAACAGGATGGCAAAGAAAATAAAACTTCCAGGACCGCAGGGGTATTCTGCAGGCAGGAGGGAAGAGTATAATGATCCGTTCCATGAGGGGGCGGAGCGCAGAAGACAAAAACCTCCTTCAGGCATATATATAATTGATTCAGCAAATATTGATAAGGCGCTTCGAGCTACTTCAGTCGAGGATATATGGATGGTGGGGAGGCAGTATGCATTTATGCTGCATGAAAATTCTATTCACACAGCGCTTGACCTCAGAAATGCTGAAAGCTGGTGGATCAGAAAGAAAATGACAGTTACCGGATACAGGACACAGTGTGAGCTCAAAGGAATACCTTCTTTTGACCCTGAAGACATAGCTTCCCCCCGCAGGGGAATAATTGCATCAAAACAGTTCGGAAGGCCGGTTACAGGAATTGAAGAACTGAAAGAGGCTGTCGCAGAGTATGCTTCAGAGGCAGCTGAGAAGCTTCACAAACAGGACTCATCAGCATCCTCTTTCACAGTATTTCTGGAAACAAACCGCCACAGGGAAAACGAAAAACAGTATAAAGCAGCATGGACAGTAAAAACATCAGTCCCTGTCGACTATGTTCCGGCAATAACAGCTGCCTGCGAAAAAGCACTTGCCGAGATTTACAGGGAGGGATACAGGTACAGGAAAACAGGGGTGATTATTACAGATATATGCAGCAACAGCAAAAAACAGCTCTCCCTCTTCACAGACAGAAGGGAAGAGGAAGAGAAGAAACTGACACACGCAGTGAGGGAAATAAACAGGAAATACGGACGCAATACTGTTGCAAGCCTTTCGGCAGGGACTCCAAAAAGAAAAAAGGAATGGCTCATGAGGAGGGAAATGCTTTCCCCCGGCTATACAACCAGAATCGAAGACTTTCCGGTTGTATATGCTAAATAAAACCAGGTATTCTGCAAAATTAACGTTTATTTATTTAAAATCCGATAAATATATATCATGTTTAGAAATATTTATTCTTTAACATTACCGGTCCTGATACTTATCATAGCTGGATGCAGCGGTTCTGCCGGAGGAGGCGGATCTGCATCTGATACAGGGGCAGCAGAAACAGGACTCCCTGAAACAGAAAAGGAAACAGCGATTGTACAGGACAGGGGAAACGGTATTATAGCGGGACTCAACCTGAATGAAAATATATCTGAAGAAGAATCAATAAGTGTTGGCGGTGAAATCAGCTGGATACCGGGACTGGATGGCAAAGCACTTTTACTTGATTCAGACGGAGAATTTATTTCACTTCCTGACAGCGATGATCTTGATCTGCCCGGAAACGGATCTGTTTCAGTCTGGATTCATCCGGCAGAGCATATAGATTTTGCAGGAATACTTCATAAAGGAATAAAGAAGGATTTTTCAGATGAAGCATGGTCTCTCCAGTACTGGACAGGCCACAAGCCTGCCATAATTCTTCATAATGCAGGCGGTACAAAAAAACAGATTACAGCAGATTCCTCCCTTGAACTGAACAGATGGCATCATATTGCAGCCTGCTGGGGTTATGAAGACACAGAGGGGAAATACCTGTTAAGATTCTATGTTGATGGCGAAAAAAAGGGGGAGAAGGATATAGCATCCTTTCTGCCGCTCATGAATTCCTCAGGGGATCTTATTATCGGATCACAGCTTCCGGAATCTCACAGTTCAAAATACGGCCATATCACTTTCAGGGGCGCAATAGACAATATAATCATATATAACCGTTTTCTAACTGATGCTGAGGTAAAAGAGCTTTTCAATGAATATTCCGGTAGCTGATTATTGCTTGTTTTCTTTAAACATAAAAAGTTTCAAACTGTCAAACTTTCCGGCCTGAAAGACAGAAAGGCGGAAAGTTAATTTCTGAAACCTTTAAAATCAGATTTATGCAATAGAAAGAAACATGTTAAAACATACATCATAAAACTGATTCAGTTTAAAACTCGGTAAATCCATCATCTGATACATTATCAACGTCCACATGTTCAGGAATTACTTCTTCGCTTTTTTTCACAGGCTTCACCTCAGAAGCAGGTTTAAATGTATGAGTTTTTTTGATCTTTTCAGCGGAATCTGCAGGAGGTTTTTCATGTATCTTTGTTTTCTTTTCAGCAGAACCTGTCTTATGTTTCTCAGTTTTCTTTTTACCTTTTTCTGCAGCACCTGCCTTACGCTTCTCAGATTTCTTTTCATCTCTTCCTGAAGTTTCAAACATATCAGATTCAGCACCGAACTGCCCGATTTTGAAAAAAGAAACTGTCGACTGCATACTTGATGCCTGGCCGTTAAGTTCCCTTGCCATGGAAGCCATCTTTTCCGAAATCTCGGCATTCTGCTGGATAACTGTATTCAGCTGCATGATACCACTGTTAACCTGTTCAGCGCCTGCTTTCTGCTCATTGCTTGCATTAGAAATTTCCTGAACAAGTTCAGCTGTCTGATTGATTCCGTCTGTAAGTGTTTCCATCTGCGAATCAGCATTTTCAGCCTTCTTGACGCTTACTTCAGAAATATCTGAGATTTCCTGTGATGATTCCTGGCTGCGTGAAGCCAGTTTTCTGACCTCATCAGCAACAACAGCAAACCCCCGTCCTGCTTCACCTGCACGGGCTGCTTCAATTGCCGCATTAAGGGCAAGCATGTTTGTACTCCGTGCAATTTCATCAATTATCGCAATTTTCTCAGAAATAATCTTAATTGCCTCAACAGTCTCATTTACTGTTTTTCTTCCCTCAACAGCATCACCGGACGCCTGCTGTGCAATAGTATTGGAAGTAACCGAGTTCTCGGAATTCTGCTCGATATTTGCAACAAGTTCCTCCATGCTGGAAGATATCTCTTCAGTACTGGCAGCCTGTTCGCTTGTACCGGATGATATCTGCTGAGCTATCGTATCTATTTCAGAACTTCCTATGCTTACCTGGGAAGAAGCCGATCTGATATCCCCGACAACACTTACAAGGTTGCTGCTCATCTCGGAAAGAGAGGCTGCAAGCATTCCGATTTCATCTGTCCTCTTCATGACATCTGATCCTATATCAAGATCAAGATATCCCTTTGACACTTTCAGAAGATTTTCAGAAATTGCGGTTATAGGTCTTGTTATGCTTTTGGCCAGGAAAAAACTGATTACAACAAAAACAGCCATCGAAATTATAAATGCAACAATAAAGAAGGTCATCAGATATCTCTGTCCCCTCAGAACCTCTTCCATTGAAGGGACTGCAAGCAGTATCCATCCGTTCTCCAGCTTTGTATAACCCAGAAGCTGTCTGCCGGAATTCAGGACACCTGACATCTCATCACTGCTCAGCACAGCCTTATACTCATCAAGATCTTCAGGATAGATCTCTTCCATATTTTTTCCTTCATCTGTAGGATGTGCCAGAAATTTGAGGTCCGGGTTGAGAAGAGCATAATACCCGTTCTCAAGAAAGCTTTTTGAAAGGAGAGCTTTCTTCAGATCTGTAATGAAAACATCACTGCCCGCAACACCTACAGTCCGCCCCTGAAGCTTTATCGCGACAGTGTATGAAACAATATCTGCATTGAAATCTTCCCAGTAATACGGATCAGTAATATATTCACCCTCCTCCTCGCCCAGCCTGAACCATTCCCATCCGGATGAATTGATGTCGGCCCTTGTATAGGAAGCTGTAGTATATAAAGTGATATTCCCGTCAAGTTTCTGGTTTCTGACTGAAATTTCCTGGACATCGGAGGTATATTCAGGGGAAAACCATGCATAGAGATTCAGCATGTTCCGCCCGCGGATAACAGGGGCTGCGATATTTTCTGCAAGCTTGAAATATTCTGTAAGCCTGGCGCTGTCTGAAAGGACATCCATTGTAAGTGTATCTTCGACATAAAATTTGAAGAAATCCACAAGAGCACGCTGTGATTTGAAAAATCCTGTAAATTCCTTACCCCAGGAATCTGTTGCCGTGACAAGAAGATCATCTGTTGATTTTCTCAGCTGGCTTGTAGAAATTGAAGCTGAAATTATGAGAAATAATGTAAGTATTATTATAAAAGGCACTATTGTATTTAAAAGCACCCGGTACAATAGTTTTTTCATTATTATCACCCCTTATAATCAAGAATAGTATCAGCAGGCCAATATTTCAAATCAAATATATAGTATTTTCATTTTGCTTCAAAGGAGATATAACAGTGACATGAAACAGATATTCAACTTGTATGGACTTACAGAAGACATACTATTTTGCTGCATAACTGGAAAATATTTTTATACAAATAATAAAACAGGAAGAAAAACAGACAGATATGCTTTCAGTTTTCATATACACAGACGCGGTTTCTTCCGCTCTGCTTTGCCGTGTAGAGAGAGCTGTCAGCCTTGTCAAATATGTGATCAAATACAAGATCATCATTTTCAAAATCTGTATCAGGCGAATACACCCCCGCACTGAAACTGTATTCAATTAAAGAATCCCTGTACCGGACCTGAAAATTTGATTTATCACCCCTGATACGGTCAATAATATTATATGCTGAGGATGAATCTATACCCGGCATCAGGCAGATAAATTCCTCACCTCCGAACCTGGCAAGAATATCTGTCTCCCTGAGATTTTTCCGCAAAGCTGAACTGAACTCGGAAAGTACAAAATCTCCTGCGCTGTGGCCGTATGTATCATTTATTCTCTTGAAATAATCAATATCAATAAGCACAACTGTAAATATTCTTCTGGTTCTCTTAAACCACTTCAGTTCCTGTTCCGCAAAATCAATAAATGCTCTTCTGTTAAGCAGCGAGGTAAGCTGATCATGGGAAGCGAGGAATTTAAGTTTTTTTTCAGCATTCATGAGTTCAATCGAAAAAATATACAGTGTCCATGTTATTCCGGCGATGTTGAATATTAATGTTATATAGAAAGAAACAAGCTGTTCTGTACCAGACAGTGGTTTATAAAATATATTCAAATCAAAAAATATACTGAACAGGAATGCTGCTATATTCAGACAATTCATAAACAACCTGTATTTTTTTTCATCAGGAGAAAAAAGTATATAAGAAACAGGTATCAGACTCAGATGGTAGTAGTGGTATCCGGTCTCTTTAGAAAAAAACAGCACAGAAACAGAAAAAATATGAAAAAAATAGCTGATTGAAAACCACAGTTTACCGGCCAGATACGCCTTTCTGTGGATAAGATAAAAAGTAAATGTATAGGGGAGCAGGAAAAAAATATTGAACAGAAACAGCTTATACCCGAAACGGCACAGGTACCACGGGGAATAAAAGCTGATTGCTGAATAGGTGATAAAAACACATATTATGAGAACTTTTACATGATAGTCCTGCAGCTTCCATAATTTTTCCAGTGACAGGCGAAAAGCAGATGTTTCCTTCATTTTTCGATTATGATAAGAATGCCCTTTAAAATTCAAGAATAAAACTGTCCATATTACAACTCTGTTTATACATTTTCTTATAGATTTAATTTTATCTATAACCAGTAATTTTATTACTGTAATTAATCAGGAAGAAAGACTTTCCGGCAGTTGACAATAAAGCCTATCAATATTATACAGCCTCAGATGGACAGATTTTCCTGTTATATTAAAAAGAATATACCATTTCTCTTTATAATTGATTTCAATTCAGATAACCGCCATTTTATACCGCTTGAAAATGCAGCTGAATCAGGAATTTACTATGATTTCACGGGAAAAACAAACTTCTCCGAAACAATAAACCCGCCTGATAAGATCCTGTTTGAGAAAGAACCGGTATCATATGAGGACTACCTTAAAGCATTTAACACAGTTCACAGGAACCTTGCAGACGGGAACTCATATCTTGCAAACCTGACATTCAAGACCCCTATTAAGCTGAATATGAGTCTTAAACAGATTTTTGCCCTGAGCAGGGCAAAATACAAGCTCCTTTTCAGGGACAAGTTTGTTGTTTTTTCACCGGAAGCTTTTGTACGGATAAATGACAGAAATATTTACACATATCCAATGAAAGGAACTATAGATGCATCTGTTCCTGATGCGGAAAATGTGATTTTAAATGACAGCAAGGAAAAAGCAGAGCATATAACAATTGTGGATCTCCTGCGCAATGATCTGAATATGGTTTCAAAAGATGTATGTGTTGAAAATTTCAGATACATAGACAGGCTGAAGACTAATTTCAAGGAATTACTTCAGATAAGCTCGGTCATAAGAGGTGAGCTTGATAATGATTACCATGAGAACCTTGATACTATATTTGAGAAACTTCTACCTGCAGGATCAATAACAGGCGCTCCTAAAAAGAAAACTGTGGAGATTATAGGTGAAGCTGAAAATTACAGCAGAGGCTACTATACAGGTATTTTCGGATACTACGATTCAGGTTGTCTTGAGAGTGCAGTGATGATAAGATTTATAGAAAAGGAGAATGAGGAATATTTCTTTAAAAGCGGAGGCGGGATAACAATTTACAGTGATCCTGAAAAAGAATACCAGGAACTTATTGATAAAATATATGTACCGGTTTATTGAAACACTTAAAATAGAAAACAGAAAAATCTGCAGCCCTGTTTACCATATATCAAGGTTTTTAAAAACCATTGAAATTTTCTTTCCTGAATCAGATCCGCCAGACCTGGAAGGAACAGTTACAGCAGAGTTTAATAGATACTGTTTAAAACATAATAATACACCCTCCAGTACACTCAAGTGCAGAATAATCTATTCAGAAAAAATTGAATCGGTAGAATTCATCCCATATGAAATGAAGCAGATCAGAAATCTTAAAACTGTCAGCTGTGACAGAATCGACTACAGCTATAAATATTCAGATAGGGCAGATATAAACAGCCTTATGGAATCAAGGGAAGGCTGTGATGATATCCTGATTATAAAGAACAACATGGTGACAGACTCCTCTTTTTCCAATGTTGTTTTTTTTGATGGAGAAAAATATCTGACTCCAGATAAACCGCTTCTCAGGGGAACAAAACGTCAGAAACTTATTGATGAGAAGATTATAATAGAAACGAAAATTACTGCGGATGATATCAGGCATTTTGAATATGCAACACTTATAAACGCAATGATTGACCTGGATACAGTAAAAATAACGGTAGATAACGTATTCTGATTTTTGGTATAATATAAATAAAATGAATAAAAAAAGAAGTTTAATTATAAAATTAACATTTGCAGCTAATTTCTTTCTGCTGCTTCTGCCTGCCGCGGTAGCTGAAGAGAAAATTTTCGTCTTCAGCGAGTTCTGCCCATATGAATACATGGAAAAGGGGAAAGAGGACGGGATAAACATATATTTAATAAAACAGGTATGCAGCAGGATGGGAATAGAACCTGTATTCAGAGAGCTTCCATGGAAAAGAGCTCTCCGTAATGCAGAAACCGGAGATGCTGATGCAGTCTTCTCTCTTTTCAAAACAGATGAAAGAGAAAAACTTTACAACTACACAGATAATAATCTCAACACTGTAAAAATGGTCCTGTTCACCAACAGCGACAGAGAATTAAAAATAGAATCCATGCAGGACCTTAAAGGATTCAATATAGGAGTATACAGGGGAAGTTCATACGGATATATTTTTGACACAAGTTTCATTTTCACAAGAGACGTGGCAAACAGCAACGAGAATATCATAAAAAAACAACTCAACAGAAGAACAGACGCATTTGTAATGGATGAAAATGTGGATGAATTCTGGCTAGGAAAACTGAACTGCACCGGCCTGATAAAACCTGTTAATTTCACAATCTTTGAAAGCAAAACATATATAGCATTCAGTAAATTATCAGACAACAATATTAAACTCTTCTCCTCACTGCTTGCAGAAGAAAAAAGACTCCTTGACAAACAGCACAACTACAAAAAACAATAAAAACAGACTCAATTAATTACCATATAAATACATAAGCTGTACAGTGAACCGAACAGGGCGCCGAATACCATCCCGTAACCTGCCCCGCCTGAAAAAGATGCAATCACAGGACCGGCCAGGCCAGATCCTGCATCGAAATTAAATTCAATAGAGCCTGTGTAATAGGATGTTACAAAGAGAGGCAGGATTGAAGAAGTCAGGATAACAGCTCCTGAAAGCGAACTGTAAGCTATCCCCTTTATCATGAAAAGAAGAAAAGTATCATCACTGCTGTCAAGCATCTTTTCTGAGAGCCATCTTGAGGTCCTGTATCCGACATAAGAGCCGATAAGAAGGGAAGGACAAGCTGATAATGCATCTACATAAAGAGGAGTTCCCGTATCAACCTCTTTTGCGGCACTCCAGAATATATGAGCGCACCCTGTCAGCATACCGGAAGAAATACAGACTGCCGATGTTATTTTTTTTACAGAATCAGAGTATTTTTCACCATTCATGGGAATTTCAGGAGAAACATTCCTGCCGGTATCAGAAGACCAGGCAGGTAAAACAACCATTGTAAGAATAAAAATGAGGAAAAATATTTTTTGCAAACCTGCATTAGAGGTAAATAAAACATACATCTTATTTAAATTTTAGAATAAAGCAGCAGGTTTTACAAAAATAATTGAGGATGCATTCGAGCTCGTTTCCCCGGATGCATGGGCGAGCAGTAACCGGAGGCTACGACCAGCCCCGGGATGCATGGGCGAGCAGTAGCTGGAGGCTACGACCAGCCCCGGGATGCATGGGCGAGCAGTAACCGGAGGCTACGACCAGCCCCGGGATGCATGGGCGAGCAGTAACCGGAGGCTACGACCAGCCCCGGGAACCACAGACCTCCGCTTGTGGGCGGGATAATAAACCACTGCTTGTAAAAAAACCAAGACCCACCGGAACTGGTGACAAAGGGGATGTTGATTATCAGTATTTAATGTCATGCGAATCTGTAAATATTGATTAAATCAAAAACATAATATTATAGTGTAAATACATTTTTTCATATGCGGAGATTTTATGCCAGATAAAACAAAGTACCGGATTTCTCTTCTATTTTTTATAATCATATCAATGCTGATTTCTTTTCCAGCCTACTCCCAGAAAGAGGATGAAAAAATCGGTCTTGTTTTAAGCGGAGGCGGTGCACTGGGAATGGCCCACATAGGTGTACTCAAGATGATTGAAAAATATGATATCCCGATTGACTACATTACAGGAACAAGTATGGGCGCAATTATCGGAGCGCTCTATGCATCCGGTTATACAGCAGCGGAAATAGAAACAATAATAACATCAATTGACTGGATCCCTCTCTTAAGCGACAGGAAAGAAAGAAACACAATTGATATCAATGACAGGGAGCTTTTTGAAAAATCCATTATCACCCTTCATTTTGAACAGGGTAAGCTGAAACTCCCCGAAGGCGCTATTTACGGGCAGAATATTTACAACCTCCTTTCAGAACTTACGTGGCATGTCAGGAATATAGATGATTTTACAAAACTCCCCATACCTTTCAAATGCCTTGCAACAGATCTTCAGACAGGAGAAGCAGTTGTACTGGAAGAGGGAAATCTTGTTGATGCGGTAAGAGCGAGCATGGCTATCCCTTCTGTATTCTCCCCGATCGAAAGCGGGAACAGGCTTCTTGTCGACGGCGGTGTTGTGAGAAATATCCCGGTTTCAGATATCAAGAGAATGGGAGCTGATATAACAATTGTTTCCGATGTGGGAAAACCATACTACTCAAAAGATGAACTTGATTCACTTCTGACAGTGTTTGACCAGATGATAAAGCTGACATTCAGTACAGCAAATGAATATGAACTCAGCCTTGCAGACAGGGTAATAACCTATGACCTCAAGGATTACAGTATTGCAAGCTTCACAGAAAACAGGGGAATAATTGAAAAAGGAAATGAAGCTGCTGCGGATCATGAGGAATACTTCAGGAGACTTTCGAAAGATTTCAAACGGAGGAAAAAAACAGAAAAGCCGGAGGGGAAACCATTTATTGCAAAACACATAGAAATCGAGGGAAACCAGAGGATAGATAAAGAGACAATAATAAGAGATCTTGGAATAAAAACAGGCTCTGAAATATCAAAAGAGGAACTTACCCATGCAGTTTCAATGCTGTACGGAACAGGGGATTACGACCTCATCAGATACAGCGCAAAAGAAAACACTCTCAGCATGATTATAAATGAGGCGCCGGGCGAAATAAATTCATTCAGCGTTAACTACAACAATGATGAAAGCGCAGGAGTTCTTCTGAATGCAAGAGCAAGAGGCTTCTTCCTGGAAAACTCAACAGCAAGGCTTAAGCTGAAACTGGGAGAAAATTACATGATCAGTTTAAACTATTCAATCCCTGTGCTTTTCAACATGTTTGATCTCGGTTTCGAAACAAAATATGACAGAAAAGAATTTTACCATTACGATGAGGATGGAGAAAAAATTGCCCAGATTTATTCAGACTTCTACACAGCATCATCATTTCTTGAATACAGTTTTTTCAACAGCTTCAAGGCTGGTTTTAATGCAGCTTATAACCTGATCACATATAAAGACCAGATAGCTCCCGATAAAATAGACGAAGATATACGATTCTTCAATACAGGAATATATTTCAAACTGGACAGCATGAACAGGAGTATTTACCCGGACAAAGGGGTATTTATGGATTTCAAGGGTGAATATGTTTCTTTTGATGATTTCTTCGAAATTATATTTGAAGACAACAGGAATGTGAAAGATTATTTCCAGATAAAATCAGAAACAGAAATATGCATTCCTTTATCAAGCTTTCTTACATTCAAACCATCTGTATCAGCCGGGTTTTCCCAATTCGGGGGGAATGACAGCGCCGGTTTTTTCATAGGCGGTTTTACAGAAAATATTGATAAAAGTTTTATAAGTTTCAAGGGGATATTCCCCGGAGATATCAACAGTGAAAATGCAGTCTCCTCTGAAGCAAGTGTGAATATCATGCTCAACAAGGCTATTGTCCTGTCCCCGTTTTTCAGCAGGCTTTATTACCAGATTCCCGATGACACTGAAACTATCAGCAGCTTCGGCTCCACACTGGCGCTTATTACACCAATCGGGCCGATAGAAATAGCAGCGGCAAAGGCGGATGTAAAAGACTTTCCGGTTTTTTATATCAATATAGGGTTTAATTTCTGAAAAAAAGAATACAATCAGCAGATATGGCAGTAATTTTGTATGGCGGGTCTAATACTTTTCCAGCACAATGTACTATCCAATTTATACAGTAAAATATAAAAAGTATGTAGCAAGCTGGGGGGGGATAAAACCCGCCCTGCAAATGAAGAACAATAAAAAACTTGCAGAGCAGAATTTCATCAATTCCGGGGGTAATCAGAATTTTCTGAAAAATCTGCTCCGGCAAGTAATAGCCCGACTGTTCTGGACAAGTTAATGCTGCTGATACTTATTCCGGCCGGATATCCTGTTATGCAGCACTACATTGAGTTAATCATCGATGCCAGATAACCTGCTCCGAAACCATTATCTATATTCACAACAGAAACACCGGAAGAGCAGCTGTTAAGCATTGAAAGAAGGGCGGAAAGACCGTTCAGGCTTGACCCGTATCCGACACTTGTCGGAACTGCTATTACAGGAGAGGAAACAAGCCCCCCCACCACACTTGCGAGAGCACCCTCCATCCCGGCAACAGCTATGA
Source organism: Spirochaetia bacterium (assembly GCA_963662265.2). GTDB lineage: Bacteria > Spirochaetota > Spirochaetia > CADAEX01 > CADAEX01. Next base: position 25,639 of record CAXXHA010000023.1, read on the forward strand.
CAACCCTTGCATTCTGTATTACATCGAGTGACCGGAAAAGCCTGTGTATCCCTGCAACGCCTGCATCATTTACCCGCTTCACCTCATTGCCGTAAAATTCGGCAGTAATGGCTGCTTCCTCGGCTACAGCAAAATCAGAAGTCCCTGCGCTGACTACAGCTATATATCCCTTACTCTGTTTTTCAGTTCTGTTGTTTTTTATCATAAAAAGCGATGCATCACTGTTATAGGAGGCACCGGGAAAATCTGACCTGATATTTTCAAAGACTTCCCTGCTCATGCCGGTTCCCAGAATATCAGAGCCACTTCCTGCCATGGTGCGGATAATATCCCTTATCTGTTCAGTAGACTTTCCCCTGCAGTAAATAACTTCATGGCTTCCGGTCCGCTTTTTTCTGTCTGTATCTATTACAGTATGCCCTATATCCATGAAATAAAGCGCCTCGACAGAAGCACATGCATCATCGGCGCACATTGTGCCGTTTTTATATTTTTCAAGTATCTGTTTTATCTTTTCCATATATGTCTCTTCTCAACTGATTCAAGTGTTTTGCCGCCCGACCTGCAAGTTTTATATCTTTCAGATCTTCCCGGGCAGCTTTCCATACTTTTTCCCAAATACATATATTACTTATTATCTTTTAACTTGTTCATATTCCCCATGCAATAGCCTGCAAGGTCTGCTGCAACATACCTGAATCCAGCTTCCCTTATTCCGTCATTTACCTGCTTCCTGAAACCGGGATCGGAAAGGAGGATGAGGTTATTATCATCAAATTCTATCCTTGCAACATCACCATGGCTTCTTACCCGGACAGAAGTTATGCCTGAGGAATGGAGAAATTTCTCGGCCTCTTCAACTTTGCTAAGGTCTTCAGCTTTTATCTCTGTATTATGCGGGAATCTTGTAAGAAGGCATGAATATGCAGGCTTGTCGGCAGCGATCAATCCCCATTTTCCCGAAAAGTACCTGATATCGCTTTTTCTGAAACCGCATTCAAGGAGCGGGCTTTTAATATCAAGTTCCTCAACAGCCTTCATTCCCGGCCTGTAATCATCAAGATCATCAACATTGGACCCCTCCATTACCACATCAGCACAAAACTCCCCGGCCTCCCTTATAACAGGTGAGAAAAGGTGTTTTTTGCATATATAGCACCTCTGTTCAGGATTATTTCTGAGCTCTTCGGGAAAAGGAATAGAGACAATCCTATGATCAATCCCTGAAGATCTGATATATTTCTCTACATCGTCAAGCTCTGAATCTGCCATATACGGGGGCGCTGCTGTAACAGACAGAATATCACCGTTAAAAAACCTTGACGCAGCTTCGAGAAGAAACATGCTGTCTACCCCGCCTGAAAAAGCAATTACCCCTTTGCTATATGAAGAAAACCAGTCAGCAAGGTTTTCAAGAAGTCTTTCATTTTTCATTTGAAACAGCCCTGTAGATATTTTTCATCGGAATTCCGTGCTTCACCGAAATTTCCCTGACATCCTCATACTCAGCCTTCCAGCCGACCTCTTCCCCCTTGTAGAAAAGTCTCTTTACAGACAGTTCACCATAAGCTGTGCTTACAAGATCATTCCTCCTTTCAAGGACTGATCTTTCAACCCTGTACTCCCTGATACCGGCAGTAGTTGTTTCGGTGAAAAGAATATCCCTGACAGCTTCCCTTTTTTCAGCCATCACTACTGCTGAAAGCAATATTCCCGGCCTGTTTTTCTTCATATAAACCGGGGTCATATAAACATCATTTGCACCTGCATCAAGCAAAAGAGACATAACATGGCCGTGTATCTCGGGATTCATATCATCAATATTGCATTCCATCATGAATGCAGTCTCTGAGTAACAGCCTTTCTCTTCATGAATATTTTCTTCTGCCAGAAAAACCCTCAGAATATTGGGAATTTCAGTGTCCCGTGTTCCCGCGCCATAGCCTGTTTTCAAGATTCTGAAAGAGGGAGCGTCTGTAAAACCATCAGAAAGGCTCTTGAGTATTGCAGCCCCTGTAGGGGTGGTTGTTTCTGAATTTACAGCACCTGTTTTTACAGGGACATCTTTCAGTATCTCCGCAGTGGCAGGAGCCGGCACCGGCATTCTCCCATGAGCGCATTCCACAAATCCTCCCCCCAGCTCCGGAGGAAATGATATAACCTTATCCAGCTTGAGATATTCGACAGCTGCAGATGCCGCAACTATATCGAGAATTGAATCAACAGCCCCGACTTCATGAAAATGGACCTCTTCAACTGATGATCCGTGGACTTTAGCTTCAGCCTCGGCTACTGTCATAAACATATCCATAGCCCGTTCTCTTATATTCACAGGAAGGCTGCTTTTTCCCAGTATATTCCCGATATCACGTATATTCCTGTGCTCATGTTCATGGCGATGCTCATGCTCATGGCTGTGGCTGTGCTCATGTCCATGGATGTGGTCATGTCCGTGGCTATGATCATGCTCATGACTGTGATCATGCTCATGGCTGTGATCATGCTCATGGCTGTGATCATGTTCATGGCTGTGATCATGTTCATGGCAGGTATCTTCATTGTGACTACCGTGAGAACAATCTGAAGAATGGGAATCTATCACGACATTTGCATACATGGCGGAAATACCCTTTCTTTTTACCCTCTCGAAACTGATACTCCACCCCGGAAGTCCGAGCCTTTCAAGACAGTCAATAATATACTCCTCCGGAACACCGAGGTCCACCATTGCGGCCATATTCATATCACCGCTTATTCCTGCAAAAGGTTCATATACAAGTATGCTCATTTTTCATCACTCCTTCTCAGGCCGTTTCCGTCAAGCATCAGATACGGCGAATCAGAACAGGGAATACAAAGGGTCGGATCTCCTGAAGCCTGTTTGCCGCCCATCAGGGATTCACCGCAGGAAGAACATGTAACAGACTCTCTTATCGGGGCATAATCAGGAAGATCCACAGAAACTTCTGTTATTGTGAATATTTCATCCGCAGCAATACCGCACATTGCAGAACCTGCATCCATTGCAACTTCCTTGTATTTTTTAAGTTTTTCAGGATCTCTCGAATGTTTTTTGATAACTTCCTCAAAGACAGGCTCAAACCGGGGTTCAACCTTATTAAGAATTTCATGAAACTTTCCGTTTGATGAAATTCTCACCCCTCTGCCGTCCCTGATGCAGAAAGTAACAGCAGTCTTTCCATAATCACGATACAGAAGAGCGTTGTTTCCCAGAGTACATCCGCTTACATACTGGATACCATCAGCGAAGCAGCTGTTTATTTCTATTATTGAAATCAGCTCTTCCATCCCCTCGGAACTGTTCAGAAGTGAAACAGGGATATTGCACTTCTCTGCAAGAAGATTAAGCCCCTCAACAGCAGCCACAACACCCATGGCAAGACCGGGACAATAATGTCCGTGAAGCTTTCCGGATTCAAGGAAAAGCTCCCTTGTCTTCCTGTTTTTCAAAAGAGGAAGGATATAAGCCCTGGGTTTTCTTTTCAGGACTTCACTGCTGTCTGAAAATTCCGCATCATGGTGAGGAATGAAGGGTTTTATATCGATAACAGGGGTCCCGTTTACCGCATCAAGCCCCTCCACTTTTAAAACATTCCCCTTCCTTTCGAGAAGCCTGACTGTAGTAACACCTACAGCACCGGGGCGGTTCGGGCTTCGGGACGCAAAAACCCCTTTTTCATCTCCGAAATACCACCTTCCTTTCAGCTTGTAGCTGTCAGACAGATGAAAATGGAACAGGATCTGAATATATCTGTTTGATTCAATATCATAGAGCCCTTCCTCAAATTCCTCGTTAACAACCACATAACTGACCTTTTCCTTCATCAGAAAAGGATCTGCCTTTTCATTGAAACTGCTTTTTATATATCCGATATCCTGCAACTGTATCATCTCTTTTCCTTAAGTATTTATTATTCCGCCAGATTAACTACCGGGCAGCGGCCCTGGTAATTAAGCTCAACATTCACATCATAGACATCTTTAATAACATCGCATGTTATTTCATCCCTGCAAAGGTCTGCTACAATTTCCCCTTTCTTGAGGAAAACAAAATAATCAGCAAAGCGGAATGCTGTATTCAGATCATGTATTGATAAAAGTATCTTAACCCCATCGTTTTTCGCAATCTCCCTGAGGATCTTAAGTATCTCAATCTGGTTTTTAAGATCAAGGGATGAGGTGGGTTCATCCAGAATCATCAGAGGGGCATTCTGAACAAGAGCCCTTGCAATTGATACTTTCTGAAGCTCCCCTCCGCTGATCTCATCTATATAATGGAGACTTACTTTTTCCAGGTCCAGCCTTGTAAGTATCCGGCTGACCATGTCTATATCTTCACTTCTTACCGATGAACACATGTAGGGAAGGCGTCCCAGAAGCACAGAATCAAAAACTGTAAGCTTTCCCCCCACCCCTTTCTGCGCTACATATGATACAAGAGAAGCAATTTCCCTCGATGAAAATGAGGAATATTTTCTCCCGTCAGCATAGATTGTCCCCTCTTCAGGATTAAGAATACGGCTTATACACCTAAGAAGAGTGGTTTTTCCCGATCCGTTAGGCCCCAGGAGAGCTGTAATCCCCCGGCGGTCCAGGCTGAAACATATTTTATCAAGTACATTTCTCTTTCCGAATGAAAAAGATACATTGTCAATTTCAACTTTCATATGCTTCTTTTCCTCAGCAGAATAAATATAAATACAGGGGCCCCCAGGAAAGATGTAAGCACAGAAACAGGAAGAATTCTGGGACTGAGCATCAGTCTTGCAGCTGTATCTGCCGCAAGGAGAAGAATGCTTCCTGTCAGAATTGAGCCGGGGAGGAAAAATCTGTGCTCTTCCCCCAGTATTCTCTTTGTGATATGGGGCGCCACAAGCCCCACAAAACCTATAACCCCGATAAATGCCACAGAAACAGCAGAAACAAGTGAAGCAAATGCAACACTCACCCCTCTTACACGGTCTACAGAAATACCCAGGCTCTGTGCAGTTTCATCACCAAGGTTGAAAGCATTGTATTTCCAGCTGTTTGAAAGGAAATACACGACAGATGAGGCTGTAAAAAGAGTAATTATTAAAAGCTCTTTCCAGCTGCTTCTTGCAGTATCTCCGAATGTCCAGAAGACCATTGCCGCCAGCTGCACATCATCAGCAAAATACTGGAGAAACATCGTCCCTGCCGTAAAAAGGGAAGACAGGGTGATACCGGCCAGTATCATGGTTTCTGTCGACCCTTTCCGGAGCCTTGCAATAAGAAGAACAGTTCCCGAAGACAGCAGGGAAAAAAGAAACGCCGCTAGAGTGGTCCTGTACGGGGAAATAATATTTATCGAATCGGAAGCGCTGCTGTGCATTACCCCTGATCCGAGTATCATTACTGAAAACGCGGCTCCGAAAGCCGCGGCATTTGATACCCCCAGCGTGAAAGGGGATGCAAGTGGATTCCTCAGCGTTGTCTGCATAACAGCCCCTGACACAGCAAGCCCCCCACCAATCACAATCGCGGTAAGCATCTGGGGGAGCCTGATACCGAGAACAATTGCGCGGTACCTTGCGCCTCCCCCCCTGCCGAGAATTATTCCGGCAACAGTTTTAAGGGGAATATTCACTGCTCCTGCAGATAATGCTGTAACAGCCATGATCACAAGAAAAGCGAATGAAAAAATGAGAATAAAACATCGGGATCTGAGAAGCCCCAGATACCTTTTATTTATATGCTCAACATCGCTGCAGATACCTGTTTCTGTCAAAATTTTATCCCTGAAAAAGCATATCCGCTGAATGAACTGTCAAGATCTTTGAAGACAGCCTTGCCTGTAAGAAATTCATAAATGCTGTCAGCTTTCTCTTCAGGATCTATATCGCTGTAATATTCAGGATAGAGTACCTTCCCGACAAAATATCCGTTGGCAAGGACAGAACCGAAATTTGTAGTATACCAGTTATAGGGGAGAACTCCGTAAATATTCCCCTCCCTTACAGATTTCATTCCTGAATAAATAGCATCATTTTTAAGCTCATAAAGAGCTCCGGCCTTCTCATCAGACTGAAGAGTTGAAACATCTATGAAAAGCACATCAGGGTCCCAGTGAATAATCTGCTCCTTTGCAATATCAGCATGTTTCTGTTTTGCTGCAGCTTTCCCCGGATCATAAGCAACATTATTGGCACCGGTGAAAAGAAAAGGGGGATAGGCCGGCTCTGTTGACTGTATTCCGTGCGGACCTTTATAAGCTATCCCGCCTACATAACAGGAAAGCTTCTTCTCTTCAGGAATACCTGAGGATCTTTTTTCGAGATCAGAAACAGCATTTTCCATGAATTCAACAACTTCTTCAGCCCTTTTTTCCCGGTTTAGAATTTTTCCCATAAGCCTGAGAGAGGAATAAAGATCATCCCTCCTGTCAGTTATATTGCCGTATTCCAGCACAACAACAGGTATGCCAGTCTTGTTCTGAAGTTCAACAGGATCATATCCCATTCCTGAATAAGTCTTGAAAATAACATCAGGCTGCGGATCAAGTGAAAGAATAAGCTCTGGATTATCATGCCCTCTGAATTCTCCGAATGTTGGAAGCTCTTTGAAATGAGGATTTGCAATAGCATACGGCCTTGCGTCAAACTTGCTTCTTCTTGTTTCTATATCATCGACAGCGACAACCCTGTCCTGTTCCTGAAGATAGACAAGGAGCCTTAAAGCGCCTGAGACCTGAACATATTACATGATGCAGGGATTTTCAGGAATCTCAAGTTCCCTGCCGGCATGCTGTCTGTGATTCTGATAATTTCAGTATTTTTCATTGACGGAAGAGCTGTTTCTCTTTTTCTCCTCCTGCCCAGACTGGAAAAATTAAAAATAGAAAGCAAAATAACTGCTGAGAGTCTCATATAAAATATCTCCTTTCACCATTTTTAATGATGATTCATGTACTTTTTCACAATGTATCATCATAATATTACATTTTCAACCATCAAATAACTTAAAACAGATAAAAAATACTTCACAAACAAATCTGTCAACGATATAATTTCTCAATATGAATAACCCGGAAAAACCTCTCCAGCTGGAAAGAATTGAAAATATAAAAAACATACTCAGGGAAAACAAATCTGTAAAAGTCGGTAATTTAAGCACATTTTTCGATGTTTCTGAAAACACAATAAGAAGAGATCTGATGGAACTTGAAAATGAAGGGTTCTGTATAAGATCAAAGGGGGGGGCAACACTTGCGGGAAAACCGGATTCAGCACATTCATTTTCAATCAGGATGGATAAAAACTACGAACTGAAGCGGGAAATTGCGGAAAAAGCCTCTTCGTCTGCTGAAACCCGGATCAACTGTTATCCTGGATTCAGGGACAACAGGACTGGAATTCGCGCGGATAATAAAAACAAAAAAACACATTACAGTAATTACACCTTCTCTTGATGCTGCATTAATCCTTATCAGATATCCCGGGAATCACCCTGATAATGCCGGGAGGAGTTGTCTATGGGTCTTCCCGCTCGCTTACCGGACAGCCGGCAGAAGATTTTTTCTCATCTATTCATGCGGATATTCTTTTTCTTGCGGTAAAGGCAGTGAGTATTGAAGAGGGATTGAGCGATCATACAATATCGGAAGCTTCGGTCAAAAGAAGAATGATCAACAGCGCCGACAAGATATGCATACTTGCAGATAACAGCAAACTTGATAAGACATCGCTTTGTAAAATATGTCCTATTGACAGGGTGGATTATTTTATAACTGACCATAACGCAGATAAGACATTTCTGGAAAAAATCAGAGAAAAAAACATAATAATTCTCTGATAATTTCTTAATAAAGTTACATCGATTATTCATCAATAAATTTATAAATCTCTTTCTTTGTTTTTTTATAACAGTCAGGATAGCGAGTGCCGTTGCAAAATTACATCCAGTCCTCCCATAACCAAAGCATACCAGATTATTGAATCCTGTTAAATTCCTTTAGTTTTTTAGAGGCGCTCATATAATATTATCGACATATGGTGAAAACAGGTTAAAATCCTTTGATTTTCTCCACGGATAACTTGTGTAACGATACGGGGGTGAATCCGGGGGAAAGGTTAAATTAAACATAATTCACTATCGACATATACAAATTGGACTGAAAATATCTACGGATATAAAAAAGCCGCATGGCCGGCAATTGCCTCCAATGACTATGATGTTTTACTCATTTCTCTTTCGACAGCTTCAAGTGTCTGCCTGACATAGCATTTTTCCGCAAACATGGCCATTTCCGCCTCAAGGTTTGACAGTTCAGAATCGCCGAAAACACCTGTCAGATACGGTATAACCCTTTTTGAAGGATTTTTTTCATTCTGCTTTTTGATATCGATGAGCGACTGTATTTTTGAAGCTGCCACACACTCCTGCATACAGCCGAACGGTTCAAGCTGGTAAACTCCGCTTATCCCTTCGGAATTATTGTTAATAAAGTCATTGGTAATGCCGATTGAAATTCCGGCCTCCCCTTTTATCCTGATATCAAAGATATTCTGATCTCTTAATTCATTGTAAAGATCAATAGGCCGCCGGAATCGGCGGTGGGAAAGGATATCACTAAAATATACGGAAAGCCCTTTTTCAACCTTCATCATGTAAAATCCCTTTACAAGGGCACCTGCCCAGAGCAGGTATCTTTTCTCTTTCCAGTATGCAGCTCTCTGCATTTTGTTTACATATTCAAACATATCAGCAAGGAGTCTCGGGACTACCTCAAGATTAAACGATTCAAGCTTACTTACAGAGTTTTCATTCGCCCCTGTATGGCTTCTTACATAGATTTCACCGAAAATACTTACCAGGGGAAATCTTTTGCTGATATTTACATCAATCTCTCTGCATTTTTCAGAAGAGTTTTTCATAAATGCTTTCAGTTTTTTAAAATCACAGCCCTCCCCGACTATCTTCAGAAACTCTTTCCTGATATCAGAAAAAAATCTGTCGGTTGAACCCTTAACTGTTTCATACGGTCTCAGGCTGAGCTGTGCATTCATCAGAACATCAGAAGCTATTGATGCCTTGGCAAGGTTCCGCCTTATGATGCCCCGTTCCTTTACAGAAACCGGGAGATTCTCCCAGTCAAGGTAGGCTGCAGGATTTACTATCATCACACCGTTAAAATTGCATTCATCCAGAAACTGCTTGACAATTATATGATACTGACCAAGCCTGCATGGTCCTCCTGCCATCGGGACAAATACTGCAAGCTCCTTATTAGGATCAAGTCCTTCCCTCATTTTGGTATAAACCCATGCAAAAACATCTCCGAAAAGAATATGCATAGGCAGACAGTTATTTGTAATCAGATATTTTCTGGCATAAGCCTCTGATTCAGGGGTTTTTGTCGGCATTACTTCTGCCCTGTATCCGGCTGAACGGAAAACAGCGACAAGCATTTCAGCTGATTCCCTCCCCATATCCGGTATTCCAAGAATCCTGTCTTTCAGATCATCTTTATTTTTAAAAACTGTCTCAAGCTCTTTAAGTTTTACATGTCTGGCTTTATGATTTTTTACAACCTCAAAATTAGCCATGGCGCGTGTGCCGAACTGGGCGTTGCTGTTGTGGCCGTCTGTCTGAAGTGTGAGATAGGGTTTGCCTGCAATATCAAAAATCCTTGTTTCATGGTATGAAAGCATTGCATCAGGACCGCAGTTAAAGTTTGTTTCCCTGACTCCGTAAATATACGGATCAACAGCAGCCAGTATATCGTAGCGGGTCATCTCCCGTCCCTGAAACCAGTACATATGCCTTACAATTTCTGAAAAATTGTAATCCGGCTGTTTTAAAAAAAAGCAGGGGATAAAGTGAAGGCCGTTTACAATAAAAAGCTCATGGATTTTTGAACTTGCCATGTTATCAAAAATTGTATAGCCGCGTCCTATCCCCAGGAAAATTTTCTTGTTCTTCTTCTTGAGCCTATCAATAATATCAGAGCCCATGCTGTGGATTTTATTATTAAAATCACCCTGAGCTTTCAAGGCTTTTTTAACTGCCGCTGCTATATTTTTTTTTTGTCAGGTTTTTCATTATATCTGTTTTGCTGAATACCCTTTCAAGGTCAGAGAGAATATCATCCTCCAGCCGGTAGATTTTGTCGTTAAAAACCAGTACGGGAAGAAGCGAATCATCAGAATCAATTTTAAGCGCATCTTTTGCTTGCAAATCCGGCTCCTGAAACATAAGGGCATGTTTTGGACTGATTCTGGGGAGCATCCTCCTCGCCGCATCCAAGGTAATTGACTAAAAGAATCTTGTCTTTACCATGCCTGATGAACTCTTTGAGATAGGCGGTATGTCCGTAGTGAAGTTTGGATGGATAGCATGATTCTGAATGCGAATGCTTAATACCAAGCGATGCAATATATTCATTCGATTCAGGCGACAGAAAAACCCTGAAACCCAGATAATTGTAAAGCGATACAAAAAATACCCCTCTTTCATTAAGAAAATGAAGCGATCTCGGTATATAAACAGTAGGCATCTCATCGGAGAGAGTTTCTCAGGCAGAGAAGAATACTTACCAAGTTCTTTATCAAGTTCTTTTTATACAGTCCTATATAATCAGGCGCTTTTTCAGCTGTGCCTTGAGTATTTCCTTTAGGGCAGAGTCCGCCTGAAAAAACCATTTCATCCCCGATTTTATAAACCTGAAGGCTGCAGTCCCGGAGTCCGCAGGAGTCAGGGACTATTTTACTGCAGTCTGAGTTAATTTTTTCAAACTCAATATCTGCTACTTTAAAACCCCTGAATCTGCATGACGGATTTTCCCCCTCTTCTTCAATTCTTTTGACATTATTATATGCTACCAGAGCTGCCCCCATCGCGCCGAAAAGCTGCCTGTGTGGAAAGGCATGAACTTCTGTTCCGGTATGGAGGGCAAGAGCTGCAAGACACTCCTCTCCCTTAAAAGGCCCTCCCTGGGCAGATGCCAGATTACCGAATTTTTCGTTCCCGACAAATTTGTTAGCATAGCCCCCATAAAGCCATATGCTGTCGCAGCTGAAACTTCATCAAGAGGGAAACCAAGTGCAACAAGCTTTAAAATATCAGCTTCAGTAAAAATTGCGCACATCTCATCAGTAAGCGGAGTTCTCTCTGCCGCCATGGCATAATTTCTGAAAGATCTGAAATCAAGCCCCAGCATATCAATCATGTTTTTCATTGACTGCCCGGTCCCCGCCATGCATGAAAGATTCATCTTGGCTTTCTTTACTGTACCGTCAGGATTAAAAACAGTAAATTTTGCATCCTGGCCTCCGCATTCAAATATTGTATCAACATTGCTGTTAAAAAACCTCACCCCCTCTGCGTGGCATGTAATTTCATCCTTGACTATATCTGTGGTGCTGCTGTCTTCTGTTTTTGTAAAATCGGTAAAAAGGCGGTGATAGAACTGTCCGGATGATCCGGTATAGGGCTACCCCCCTGATATCAAAATTAGCATGATAGGTATTTTGTATTTCCCTGAATATTTTCTGTGCTGCTTCAAGAGGTTTTCCGTCTGTATCAATGCATATCTCAGCAATTATTTCCATGGTTGATGAATCAGCTATAAGAGCCTTTGTTGTTGTTGAACCGCCGTCAATTCCTATTACAACTCTGCAGCTTTTTTCCGGTTTTTTAAAAACAGTCAAACCGCCTTCTGTAGAATACAAGGCTTTTTCATCATCATAAATATGGACAAGGGGAAGTGCGCTTGAAAGAGGCGGGGCGAATTTGATTTTTTCAATCTCGGCCTTTTTTACAAGTTCCAGCTTTTCAACATCAAGAGCTGATTCTTTCTTTTCCTTCAGCGCAAGAAGGGCAGCCCCTGCAGCTCCGATTTTTTCGCATCCGGAAGGAAGGGTAATATCAAGATTCAGTTCCCTTGAAAAAATATCTGCAAGATAGCTGTTAAGAAAAACACCGCCTGCAGCAGCTGTTTTTTTGCCGCGGTCCAGTGTCCTCATCCTTATAACATCGCTTCTGTAATTTGCAGCAATTCTTTCATACATCCCTTTAAGAATGTTTCTGATCTGCTCACCGCTGTTCTGCATATGTATCATATCAGACTGAATAATAACGCCGCACCGCCGCCCTCCTACATTCAGGACTTTATCAGACATTCATTATTGTTTTCAGCTGCCTTGAGGTGCATCTTTTCAACCTGATGCTGCATTATTTTTCTGTTTTTTCTCTGTATGTCTCTTTTGTCTGCTGATGTAATATCAGCAGGAAGGAGTTTTTCTGTTATTTCGTCTGAAAAAAACCTTCTGACCTGTTTGTTGATAAGAATTCCGCTGCCGCCTCCGCATTTAGTTCCAGTTCCGTGGTCGGAAACAAAAAAACTGCCCATAGTATTGCCGGTTTTTTTCTCTTTCGAAAAAGTAGGGATCTTTTGCCCCCACATGAATAAGATATTCACAATCAGGTGCTATTATCTCAGCCCCTGCCGAAACAGAGAGCGTATCAAAATAAAAAGGGCATAAAGTTTTTTCTGAAGCTATCCTTGAAAGAGATCCTGTAAAAGCAACAGCTTTTATTGCATCGGAAGAGACTATGCCCAGGATATCTTCATAAACCTCAATAACTGCTTCCAGGGGATTCCCGAAATGCATAAGAGAATCAGGGGAAATAAACAATATTTTTGTTTTCATCAATCAGCATGCAGTGAACAGTATCTGAACCAATATCGATACCAAGATAGAAACGATTTGTTGTTTGTGCCATTTTTAATCCTTCTTCATAGAGGAGAGGTGAAACAATAAAATGCTGAAAAGACTTTTTAACCCTATTTTATAAAAATTATAAAGCAGGGGCTGATATTTCTGCAAACGATTAACGGTAAAACATTTGTAAAACGGGAAAGACGTGAATAATTTTGTTTACGTTATAGGAATACTGATGGTTTGAAGCTTTTATATGAAGAATATATCCATAGATATAATAAAATAATACCAGGGTCCTTTTTACAACAACAACAATAATAAAACGCTTTTTAATTTTAAAGACTATATAAAAGGAAAGTCTCCAAGCGCAAAACACTTGGCAGCTATCAATTCAAGGATTTCTATAAAAACATACTATTCAAAATCCTAACAAACGACCTTTTGCAGCGTTACGTTTAAAACCACCTAACTCATAAAATATTTAATTATGTAAAAGAGTGAATTATTAATAGTGGACTTTATTCTTACTACAGATGGATTTTTTCCAGTCCTTTTTAACATACTCAATAAAATCTTCAAGTGTTAACGGCCTTGGAATATAAATAACCCTGATATTTCGAACAGCCAATCTCCTGTAGGATATTTTTCTGATCTTCATTTTCCACATATTCAGCTATTACATCAAAATCAAGAGATTTTCCCAGATTTATAATTGATTTAATAATATCAAGGCTTCTCTCATTTCTTTGAAGCTTTCTGACAAGCGAGCCGTCAAGTTTGACAAAGTCAAATTTATTGCTCTGAAGATAGACCAGAGATGTATGACCAGAACTGACAATCATCAATAGCAAGCTGAATATGATTATCATGCAATAAGGTAAAAACTTCCTCAAGATGTCCATTATCCTTAAGTTCACATTCTTCAGTTATTTCAATTCCAAATGTATTATCAATTATTCCACGATCTTTTACTTTTTTAACAACCCTGTTTATGAGGTCAACATTATTTACCTGAGACGAATCAATTATTTATGGAAACACTGATATTACTGCTGAATTCATTATTTATTAAACAGGTATCTATTATTGCCTTATCAATAATACAGTCTGTAAGACTGGAAAAACAGCCGTCTTCTTTTGCAATTTCCAGAATAAGCGGAGGGAAAACTATAATTCATTCCTGAATATTTCCAGCGGAGCAGTGCTTCACAGGATACAACTCTTCCGGAATTATTATGCTGGGGCTGGTAGAATAACTCAATTTCATTATTTCCAATAGATTTACGCAGTTCCAGCGCAAGTTCTTTAGCCGCTTTGGACAGGTAGTCATTCCGCTTAAACAGGTCAGGAGCACATCCTTTATCAAGCGAATTTCTAACAAGGTCAGACATATCCATGACAAATTTTTCAGTTCTTATTGCATGCAGTTTATTACCTATTTTAATAAAAGTGTGCATAAATAAATACACCAATAGCTATTGTAATTATCTGAAGCAGCAGTCCTCTAACAGACCCGGTTGCAAGATAGCCGCTGAAAAGCACAGGGGTTGTCCAGACAACACTTGTCACTGCAGACAGGAACCAGTCCGCTCACTACAGCAATATATGAAACAGACAATGAGACTAAGGGAGTTAATATAAAAGGAACAAACATCAGTGATTAAGAACTACCGGTAGGCCGAAAACAATTATTTCATTTATATTAAACAGCATGGGAAGGAGTGCAAATCTACCCAGTGATTTCTGGACTTTGAGCTTTGAAAAAAGAAAAATTGATATTAATAAACTGATTGCTGTACCGCATCCTCCCATCAATACAAATACATCAAAAAAAGTTTTAGTGATTATCTCACCCGGAACATCTGAGAATATCAGCTGATTAACAGATTCAAAAATATTGCTTCCATGTACTCCGAAAACCAGAAAAGTGATTCCATAAAAAGATTAATAATCCGCTCCATAAAGACCGTCCCAGTTTTTCAAAGGGACTTACAAAAAACTTTATTAATAAATCATTGAAGCTTGCAACATCAAAAACCTGTGAAATAACTATAGATGCTAATGCAAATATTGATATTGTAAACAACATTGGAATCATAGTTCTCAATGCTGTCCTGAAATCAATATCACTGCTAAAATCAGTAAAATTATGAATAATAAACATTTTTTTAACAAAAAACAGAAACATTTTTGTTGAAAGAACCGAACAGAGCAGAGCAGAAAAAATACTTTTAACATCTAATACTGATATTAAAACAGCCTGATGATTTACACTGTTTACTGTAATTTCAGGTTTAAGTCCTAAAAGCGATACATATGATGCTATTGCAACAATACAAGAAAGTATATTTATTATTCCCGATTCCTGAGTAATATTTGATGAATATTTATATGTAACAGTTATAAGAAGAAAAACTGATGCAAATCCGAATGTTGATTCAAAAATAAACCGTAAAAACTGAGCGAGACTTCCGCTGAGAACCGTATTAACATAATTTTGAATATATATAACTGGAAAAAATAATATCATGAGACCGCAGAAGCACCAATCATAAAAACAGGCATCATCATTATAAATCCCTGTCTTATGCTTACAAGCATCAGATTCTGGTCAAGATTAAGGAAACTATTATAGATTCTACTGCTTATCTTCATTAATAATCCCTGTTCATATTTTAGGAAAACTCACCTAAAGATATAGGGTATTGTTCTATCAATTATGAAAAAATAAAACGCATAAGGATACTCAAAATTATAATGATCAGTATATTATAATTTATTAAAAATTTTCAATTATTTTTTAATTATTATTTCATGGCTTGAAGTGTCGCTTTTATCATATCCAAGTCTATTTTCTATGCAGAACTTCTATAATAATGATGCAGCCCAAACAGAAAATAAAAAAGGAATAATCCTTTTTTATTTTTTTTACGGAAGACTTTTATAAAGGTGCGGGTTGAAAATCAAATGACTAAAAAAAAGGCTGTCCATTTTATATGAACAGCCCTCTTAAAGATATTTTATTTAATATCTGTTGTTACTGTATGAATTATCACTTCTTTCCTTTAGCTTCATTTACTCTTAATTCACGGTTCAGTAATTTCTGATCCGTTGAGAGCTGAAATTGCTGCTGTTGCAGCATCTGCTTCCACCATCTCAACAAAACCAAAACCTTTTGACTGATTTGTGTATTTATCTGATATGATTTTCACACTTACAACTTCACCATACTGTGAAAAGACCTTTTCGAGATCATGCTCCTGAGCATTGAAACTGATATTTCCTACATAAATATTTTTTTGACATAATTACTCCTTGTCTCGGATTTTTCCGAAAATTGTTTTGAAACAAGTAAGTTAAGTTTTTCTTGATTATTAAGTCTGATAAATTGAAAGTTGAAAAAAGGACAAAAACCGAAATGGATTAGATCTTGATTACAAATAGCAACTAGTTAAACATAAATTATAAAAATACTGTACTTAAACGTTTTAAGACACACTATATTATTTATCAAACTTAATCAATAGAAGATATTCCAATCCTTTGGAAAAAACCCTTAAATCCGGTATTTATGCGGAATTTCAGTTTATGGTTATCAGAGAGCAGTTTATTTGCACTGCGAAAATTATAGAATAAGGTTATATTCTGAATAATCAAAAAAACAGAGGGAAACAGGGTAACCTCAAATTAATATCATTTCAGCAGCTGCTTAAAAAAGAACAGACAAGCTTTACATTACATTTGTTTTACATTACTTGAGAATAAACTGTCTTATAATATATATAAGAGATTATAAATAATAATGTTTTTTGTCACTTCAACACTTTTCAATCAGCAGAACATTATAAATCAGGAGTAAGTAATGAATGCCTTACTGTTGAATCCTGAATTTCCAAAAACTCATTGGAATTTCAAATATATTCTGAAATTAATTTCAAAAAAAACTACAGATCCCCCCCTAGGTCTTTTAACAGTTTCTTCTCTGCTGCCTGTAAGCTGGAATAAAATTCTTATAGATTTGAATATATCCAAACTTAAAAAAAGAGATCTAAAATGGGCCGATTTAGTATTTATCACAGGAACAGATGTTCAGAAATCATCATTTTAAATATGCACTGAAGAGATGCAGCAATTCAGGAATAAAAATTATAGCAGGAGGTCCCATGGTAAGTCAAAACCAGAAGGAATTCCCTGAAATTGATCACTTCATTCTTGGAGAGGCGGAAAACATAATAGGTGATTTGCTCGATGATCTTGCTGATGGAAAAGCAGAAAGAATCTATAAAAATCCTGATTACCCGGATATAAAAAAAAACACCGAAACCTGACTGGAGTTTAATTAATATGAAGGATTATGCAACAATGGATTATACAGTATTCAAGAGGGTGTCCCCTTTGACTGTGACTTTTGCAGTATATCAGCATTATTCGGAAACAACTGCGGATAAAATCAGAAATTCAGTTTATCAATGAAATTGACTCTCTTTATCATGCCGGCTGGACCGGAAATGTTTTTATTGTTGATGACAACTTCATAGGCAGTAAAAAAATATTGAAGGATAAACTTCTACCGGAATTGACAAAGTGGCAGAAAAAACACAATTACCCGTTTTACTTTAATACGGAAGTTTCCATAAATCTGGCAGATGATGAAGAATTAATGGATATGATGATAGACTCCGGTTTTACCTCATGTTTTGTAGGCATTGAAACTCCTGATGAGGAGTGTCTTTCAGAATGCGGTAAAAAATAAATATGGAAAGGAATATGATGAAATCTGTAAAAACCCTACAGAGAAAGGGCTTTAATGTATCTGCTGGATTTATTATAGGTTTTGACAGCGACAAGGAAAATATTTTGAAAGGCAGTTTGATTTCATACAGAAAAGCGGAATAGTAAATGCAATGGTAGGTTTACTAAATGCTCCGTACGGAACAAAACTTTATGAAAGATTAAAAGCAGAAAATAGGATTATAAAAACATCCAGGGGTAATAATGTAGACGGATGTTTAAATTTCATTACAAAAATGGATTCAGAAAAATTATTGTATAATTACAAAAAACTAGTAAAAAGGATATATTCTCCGAAAAATTATTCTGAAAGAATCAATAATTTTCTTTCAGACTATAAAATGCCTGAGCATGTTTCAGCATCAAAGAAGAAAAGAAACTGATTACAACAGCAAAGGTTATTTTGAAGCTGGTTTATTACAGTCCCGTGGAAAATACTTATTCTGGAAAACTATTTTATAACAGCTAAAAACTATCCTTCGAAAATTATACTTGCAATAACACTTTTTGTTTATGGACTTCATTTCCGAAAAATTGGCAGAAACACTTTAGTAATACTTATAAATAAGACTGATAATGAAACCCTGATTTTTCAGCTCCTCGCTTATAAAAAAAACACCTAAACAGATAAAGAATATACCAATGATTTTTGAGTGTGTGACTGGTTCTGACAGAAAGACTGCAGAGGCAAGTACAACCCCGGCAAAAGCTATACTGGATGAAGGATATGCTATACTGAGCGGCAGGATCTTAAGTACGTTTATCCAGAAAAATAAATCCCGCAATATAGCAGGTTCCCCCCGCAATTAAAAAATAATTACTTATCAAGCCTTTTAAAAGAAAGTGTACTATCCTGAATAAGCCCTTTTTCATAAGAACCTGACCGCAGATAGTAAAAGAGACAGTAATAAGTATTAAAAAAGCGCCTTTCCAATTCAAAATAGAATCCTGTATAATTATTATAGTATTTAACTCAGCTGATTCACAATCTTTTTATCTATGAATGTTCTGAATGAGCAAGAGATCACAACAAACCTGTCAGACTAAACAAACGATTTAAGAATCTTATTCTCCGGAATAATTTTTGCGAGGGGGAAAAAATAATCAAAGACGATTAAAAATAATCACAGCTAATCATAATTTCATGACAGAGTGATATCCCTTTAAACTGTAAAAGCTCTGTAATTATCGTAAAACCCGTATTACGGTCGCCCAAGACCTGCTGCAAAGTAATGAGAAAACTTCAAGAAAAAATATTTCAGCTTTTTTTTATTCAGCTTTTTACCAGAAATATTTAAAAAGGCTTCTTATCTCCCGCTTTCTGAGTGAAAGGACAACACGGATCAATGATTAATTTTTATACTTTAAGGTTATCAAATGCATCCAGAAGTTTTTTCAGAAGATCCGGTTTCTGGTTTACGTCGGAATTTAAATAAACTGTTTTCTTTGATTGAACCTTTCTTTTAAAACACCAATATAATCTCCCTGTTCAGGATATTATCGACAGTATATAAATCAGTGTAATCAGGGATAATCTTGTTAATACTTTCCGGCTTGGGGACAAGAGCTCCGCCTAAGATGTCCCATTCTTCCATTCCAGCTCTCCCATTACTACAGCTGTTTGTAACCGAAGACTTAATTTTAGAGAGATATCTGTCAAATCTGTATCACTGCTTTTCCAGAATCCGCCGGAATTAAAAACAAAACACTCTGTTCCAGCATTAACTACCTTCAAAAAGCCCTCAACATCTTTATATAATTCATATACCCTGAAAGGATTGGCATAGGGTTCAAACACAAGTCTTTTCATATCTTCAAGTGATA
>CAXXHA010000024.1:0-64515 GCA_963662265.2 Spirochaetia bacterium
CACCTCCAGCCTGTGCCATTGTCTCTACAAGGATGACTCCCGGTACTACAGGATAACCGGGGAAATGACCTTTGAAAAAGTATTCATTTTCTGTATAGGTTCTGTAAGCGATGATTTCCTCATCATCTGTTTTTTCAATATAATCCACATAAAGAAATGGATCTCTGTGCGGTAAAAGTTCTTTGATGTCTTTCATTTAAATTCTCCTGATTTTTATTGCTGCCGCATTGAAAATAATATAAATAATGCTGCTTTTAGCTGAAACTAAACAAAATACAATAATTTTTGACAGATTGCAAGCTGGTTTCAGAATTTTGAATATTCAATAATTTTCATCTATTATACAATAGATTCATAAAGTTGTATTCAAGTTTTTAATCAGGAGATTCTTCCTGTGTTAGTTGCCCGAATAAAGATCCCTGATCTTTTTCCTGGTAATAATTTCCGGAAGAAATACCGGGGGAGTTTTATCATCCCTGTAAAAGGCATAGACAGGGACACCTGCCTTGCTGTTTTCTTTCATCCATTCGGAAATATGAGGGTCTTGATCTGTAAAATCTCCTTTGAGGAGAACTGTGTTGTTTTCTGCAAAAAGTTCTTTTATTTCATCTGTATTCAGTACCAGCCTTTCGTTGATTTTGCATGTAGTACACCAGTCTGCATAGATATCTACAAAAACAGATCTGCCTTCATCCAGATGTTTTGCCAGGTTTTCTGCTGAGAACTGCATGTCAGTTTTTTTATCTGCTGAAATATTTACACCTTCATAATCAAAATCAGGAACTGATACCGCAGCAGCAACTGAAAGCAAAAGCAACAGCAGCAGGGCTGTGAATGAATATTTTCTCCTGATTCCTGATAGTGCTATTTTCCCGTAAAGCCATGCAAGGAAAGTAAGTATGAACAGAAATATAATTATACTTGAAACAACAGATGATGGTTTTCCCTTTGCAAATGATATAAGAAGGTAAAACGCAGTTCCTGCAAGAATAAACCCGAGAATTTCCTTGAAGTAAACACTCCATTTTCCCGGTTTCGGAAGTTTTTTTACAAGAGCAGGATAAAAACCGAGGAGGAGGAAAGGGAAAGCAAACCCTGTACCAATGAAAATAAAAAGCAGGAGAATAAGCATGCTGCTTCCTGAAAGGGAGAACGCTATTGCAGAACCCAGAAAGGGTGCTGTGCATGGGGCAGCGACAAGTACTGCGAATATACCGGTCAGGAAATGACCTGGATAGCCCCCTTTACCAGACAGTTTACCAGCAGTATTTACTCCCGGAAGTGTAATTGTAAAAACATCAAACATTGACAGTGCAAAAAGATAGATAGCAGAAATAAGGAACAGTACAAACCATTTATTCTGCATCTGAAATCCCCACCCTGCAAACTGACCGGCATTTTTAATTAAAATCAGGAAAAGCGCCAGGATAATCAGTGACAGTATTATGCCGGCAGAATAAAAGAGAGAAGATATGAGTATTTCCCTTTTATCATGTTCACTCTGTTTTACAAGAGAAAGAGCCTTGATAGACAGGAGGGGGAAGACGCAGGGCATTATATTAAGAAGAAGCCCACCGATAAATGCTAGTATCATGTATTTAAGTACACCTGATAAAGTTCCTGGCTTATTCAAGGTGCCGGTTGTTTCTGAAAAATTATTATCACTGATTATTCTGTTTTCAGGCAGAGTCAAGGAAACGTCGATTTCTTCCGAGCCGGGAAAGTAGCAGGTTCCATCCTCATCGCACAGCTGGTATGATGCTTTAAGTTTTAATATCTGCTTCCCTGGAGTTAAATCTTCAGTATTAACAGTCATTATTATTTCTGCACTTCCGTAATAATTAATTTCCCCTTTTTCCTCTTTTCCTTCAGGGTATTCTGTTTCATATGAAGTATTTTCAGGGCTTATTATCTCGGCTTTGAAGAAATCCTTATTCAGTGTCTGGTGGAAATTTTCAGGGAACCGGTAAAATACCCTGATCGCGGCAAGTGTGCTGTTGTTTTCATTTATAATTTCCGTGTCAGCTGTTATTTCAGGTGCCGGCTGTGGGCCGAACTGTGCATATATAGCTGATGAGAAGAGAAAAAGTATAAGTGTTAAAAAATATCTGATATGATTTTTTTTAAATTTCACAAATCACCTCATATTATCTGTTGTTTTCTGAATCTTTCAGTTTGCACTGATTTATCTTTAATATGGCAGATATAACAGCCTGCTCCTATTCAGAAGCAAGCTTGTTGAATATGTCAGTTATCTCTTTTTCATCCCATTCCCTTGTTCCTATGAACTGGGCTCTTACATATCCCTTCTTGTCTATGATAAATGTAGTAGGTATTGACCTGATCTGGTAGATTGATGCAGCTTTTCCCTCCTCATCAGCAAGCACCGGGAATGTATATTTGTTTTTTCTGATAAAATCTGAGACAGTGCTTTTACTCTCCTGAATATTTACAGCAACAATATCAATTTTTGTTTTATCAATTTTACTGTAGAGTTTCTCCATTGAAGGCATTTCCCTTCTGCAGGGAGGACACCATGTGGCCCAGAAATTAAGCATCACTGCTTTTCCCCTGAAATCCTTCAGGCTGATCTTTTTCCCGTCAAGATTTTCTAGTGTGAAATCTATTGAACTGACTTTTTCACTGAAAACCTGAAAGCCGGCTTCCACCATTTCATTTTCAATACTTTCCCCGAAAATACCGAATAAAGGTGATACCAGTATCAGAACAAGAAATATATATTTTTTCTGCATAATAAGCTCCTTTGAAAATTATATATAGAAAATACTATATTAAGTGCGGAGTGTCCAATAAAATGTTATAAGAAACAGAAAACAAGAACAGAAAAGTTATAGAAAGCATGGGTGAGGGCATTGATATGGAGATTCCTGTGTTTCAGAAATATAATGGAAAGAAAGAGTCCTGCTGCAAAGGCTGTAAGGATTGCCTGCAGTCCCCCCTGCAGGTGGCTTATTGAGAAGAGAACAGAGCTTATGAAAAGTGCAGCTTTTTTCCCGTAAGCCGGTTCTGCTGATGATATAAGATATGACCTGAAAAATATTTCCTCCCTGTATCCTGTAAGGAGGGATATTATAAAAGCCTGTATCAGGAAGAATAATAAATTTCCAGGCATGTTAATCTCATTGGATGGGATCTTGTAAAAGCTGAATACCAGGTCAATTGTCAGAATTATTATGTAAACAGGAATAAGGTATAATAATGATACCGGGATAATTCTGAAGCTGAACTTTCTTAAACCGTTAAGATTCTTATCTGTTTTCTTCAGCCTCATGAAATATATGAGGAAGAATATCTGAAACAGGGATATTACTGTGTAAACTGCTGTGAGTGAGAAACTGCTGTAAATATCGGTATTTTTCCCGCTGGAAAAGAGTGAGGGGAAATATAATATAATGTAGAGAATAAGAGGTTCACAGAGGGTGAATATACTGTTATTAAACATTTATTGGCCATGTTATCCATATATATAAAAAAAAGCTATTGTAAATCAGATAATAATTGTATAATAATTTAAATTAATTTTAATTTTAATAAAAGTAGAAGCGAAAATTAGACTATGCTGATAATAGTTACTGGAATTGTATTACTTATAGCTGTTTTTATACTCCTCAGAATTTTCGGAAGTGATAATTTTCCGTGGATTCAGTTTTATACAAGAGGCAGGGAAAGCGGTTTTGATCTGAAGGAAATCAATTTACTTAGAAGAGCTGCGGTTGAGAACAGGATACAGAATCCTGTCTCTCTCTTCTGGTCTGTAAGGCAGCTTGACAGGTGTCTGAGAAGCATGATTCTCCGTTACAGGAGTAAGGGAAATGACGGGATCAGGCCTGAAATGATTTCCAAGCTTTTTGATTTCAGGAAGAAGGTTGAATTCGACCAGCCTAAATATAAAATCGGAATAACTACAAGCCGGAAAATATCTGTACGTCAGATAATAAAAATATCTCTTCCCGGAGTAGGAACCTATACTTCCACAGTTGTTGAAAATTTGCGGAAATATTTTGCAATATCATATCCTCTCGGACCCAAGCTTCCTGTCGGATTTTCCTGGAATTCCCAGAGAATCAATGTCTATTTCTGGAGAGGCGATGATGCCGGGTATGTTTTTGAAACACGTATTCTGAATGATTATACAGACTCAAGCAAAGTCCCGATACTTCATGTTGCCCACTCGGATTCCCTTGTCAGGAGTCAGAAGAGAAATTCAGTAAGAGCGGATGTCAATAAAAACGGGTATCTTTATTCACTTAAATCAATTGAAGGGCGGAATGAAAATATTGAGCAGTCTCCCGGGATAAGGTGCCGTATACTGGATATTTCCGAAGACGGGGCAGCTATTCTTATCGGCGGTAGGGCCAGGGCGGGGCTGCCTATAAAACTTCAGCTGAAGCTATATTCTGAAACAATTGTAATGTGCGGAATAATCAGGGGAGTGAATTTCAACCAGAATAAGAACCAGTCTGTTCTGCATATGAAAGCTGTTCCGTTAAGTTTCAACATGAAAAACAATGTTCTTAGTTACGTATATAATCTTTTCCCCGATAATTAATTTATGAGAAAATTTCTTTATACAGTCATATTTCTTCTGTTTTCATTAAATAATGTGAATTCCCAGGATATTCCTGAACAAAAAGACAATATGACTGCTGAAGAAAAATTTACAGCTTCAGATATTCAGGAAAAGCTTAAAATACTGTCTGCTGTTAAGCCTTCTGAAGAAACATTTGATTTATACAAAAAAGCGGTAGAATATGCCGCTCTCAACAATGCTTTCTATGAGAATGATCCTTTTTTCGATGAAATATATGTAAAAGCTGTTTCCGGTGTTCTTTCTGTCCTTAACAGCAGTTCGAAAGTTAGAAAAAAAAGCAGCACCAGCAGTATATATGAACTCCTGAAACTGGTTGAAGACAAGCCTGATCCTGTCCTTTTTCCCCATTTGTACAGAATGAAAAACATGAAATATCCTGATGATATAAGGGAAAAGGCTGAAAATATTTTCTACAGCAGCAGTATCCCGTTTTATTCAACAGCTTCAAACATAATTGTGAATAACCCGGTACAGGATAAACTTGAAATACTTACACAGGTGCTTGAAAACCCATCCATGAGCCTGATGGAAAAAGGGGAGCTGAGCAGTAAGGCAATGGAAGCAGCATTCAGTTATCATGTATCTGATCACAGGGAGACTGAAGCTGTAAAGAATTTGCTTATCATGTGTGTTGATGTTATTCATGATCTGGAGTGGAGCGAGGCATCATCTCTTGTTCTCAGGTATTTTGATATATTGATTGCATATGAAAATATAGATGCAGTAAGGGATAATTTAAAAAAGACTATAAAAACTCTCGGAATTCTCGGCACTCATGAAGCGGCAGTAAGATTAAGCATGTATATAGGTTTGATAAATTCTTTTGCCGAAAAGGGACTTGAGTATGATGAGGAAATCCTTAAAGAGGTGATTTTAAGTCTCGGCAATATCGGGGATCTTGCTGCATATGAAAACCTTTCAAATATGGAAAAGCTTGGATACAGCGAAGAAATTATTTCTCTCTCTGAAAAAGCACTTTCCAATCTCAAAATATCCAGATAAGGCTGTCCGGGATTATTTCAGAGATCTTTTTATTATTTCTGCAGCTGTATTTACCATTGTTGTTTTTCTGGAAATAAACAGTCCCTCTCCGTTTTATGTACCGTTTCCTGAAAGTGATTTGAAATATATCGAAGCTGTTCTATACAGCGATTCGGTTAAACTTAAAACTGACAGATTTATATATCCGGTCTGTGTGAGAACTGCAGTTTCTGAAAAAAATATAACTGTAATAACTGACAGGAAGTTTAAAATCATTTCAAAGGGAGAAAATCTTAACTGGGGAGATTCTGTCCGTATAAAAAATCTTTTTAAAATAAGTGATTCCCTTTACAAGGGAAATGTTATTCTTCATGCTGAAACAACTAAACCTGTTCTCAGGTTGAGGAAAAGAATAAAAGATTTCATCGGGAGAAAAATAGAATTAACAGGTTCCGAAAACGGATTGTCGCTGGCACTTCTTACAGGGAGCAGGGATAATCTGATCCGTGATGATATTGTAAAATTCCGAAAAGCCGGTTGTGCCCATCTCCTTGCCTTGTCTGGTATGCATCTGGGAATTATTTCTCTCTTTTTTTATTTTCTTTTAAAACCACTGCTTGGTGTGAGAACTGCACTTTTTGCTGTAAATATAATAAACCTTTCATATCTTGTTGTTTCAGGTCTTTCCGCTTCGCTTATTAGGGCATGCATACTTACTGCGATTCTAAGCTATGCAAAGGCAAGAGATATTAAAATACCGCTTTTAAGGGCGCTTTTTCTGACCTTTATTATAAATGTTGTTATTTCACCGCATCTCGCAGATGATCTTTCTTTTCAGTATTCATATCTTGCACTTACCGGAATAGTGCTCTATGCAAGGCCTCTGTACAGGATTTTTCTCCGCTTCATGCCTCCTTTGATATCCGCTCCATTATCATGTTCAGTCAGTGCACAGCTCTTTACAGCGCCTCTCTCTGCATATGTTTTCAAGGAAGTCTTTTTTTCAGGTATTGCAGCCTCTGTATTGCTTACACCCCTTATAACAGTTTTTATGTGGAGCAGCCTGATGGGATTGTTTATCCCGCAGACCGTTATTTTTTCTTTTATTGCAGCAGGGTTGAGAGGGATGAATAATTTTATTTCCTCTTTAATCATGAATACAGCTTCACTGTTTTCAGTCCTTCCCCCCTTAAGGATAAATACTGTAACATTCACTCTATTAATTATTTTTAATCTATCTGTTATCATCATGTTGACAGCGCCTTCACCGGGGCTGAAAATATTTAAGAGGTACAGATGAATTATAATTCACCTAATGATATAAGAGATTTTCTTGATTCCTACGGTTTCTCCCCGCAGAAGAAATTCGGCCAGAATTTTCTGATAGCAGAAGATGTCAGAAGGAAGATAATCAGTATACTGCAGATCCCTGAAAACAGCAGAATCTGGGAAATCGGTCCAGGCATGGGAGCAATGACTTCACATGTTTTTGAAAAGATTGGAAACAGCGGAGAACTGGATGTCTTTGAAATAGACAGAGGCTTCATCAGAATGCTTACAGATTTATACGGAGACAGGGATAACTTCAGAATTGTGGAAGGGGACATGATTAAAACCTGGAAGGAATTCTACCGGGAAAACGGCAAGCCTGACAGGATATTCGGAAACCTGCCATACAATGCAGCATCTGCAATGATCAGTTCCCTTATTGAAAATGATGCGGTGCCAGAGAAGATGGTATTTACCGTACAGAAGGAAGTGGGCCAGAGAATGGCTGCGGGTCCGGGAAACAAGGATTTTTCCTCTTTTTCTGTTCTCTGCCAGTTTGCCTGTGATGTTGTTTTTGAAGAGGAAGTCCGGGGGGGAGCTTTTTACCCTGTACCTGAAGTGATATCTGCAATTGTTTCAATGAAACCTCACAAGAGGTTTGACTATCTGGAAGATAAAAGCGGATTTTTCAAATTCCTGAGAACTCTTTTCATATCAAGGCGGAAGACAATATTCAACAACCTGAAGGGATACGGCAAGGAGACAGTGCTGTCTGCCCTGGCTGACGAGGAAATTGAAAAAACTATACGGGCAGAAACTCTTTCAGTTGAAAAAATAGTATCGCTCTATGACAGGTTGAGGAAAAGTCTCTAATAGAAATATTTCTAAAAATATTTTAATGCCGGCAGATAAGCTGATTGTATAAGAGATTCTGAAAGGGATTTCTTTCAACTGATTCAATCCGGAAAGGCAGAGCAACTGATATTCCTGATTAAGATAATATTTTGATAATTAACTCATGAAGAAAAGATCCGTGACCGGCTATTACCCGGCTGAAAGCAGTTGTGTGAAAAATTATGGAGCAAATAAAATGGACAGAATAAAATTAATAATATCTGATATGGATGGAACACTTCTAGATGATAAACACCGTATTCACAGTGATTTCTGGGATATTCTCAAAGTAATGAAGCGAAAAAATATCTTTTTCTCGGTTGCAAGCGGAAGGCAGTATCACAACCTTCTGCGGAATTTCGAATCAGTTAAAGATGATATTCTTTTCATTGCAGAGAACGGGGCCTATGTAGTCTACCGGGGTAATGAGATTTTTTCAGATGTTATGGACAGGGAAACTGTAAATGGAGTTGTAGAGAAGGCTTCTTCAAGGCAGGGAGTCAGCATTATACTCTGCGGCAAGAAAAGCAGTTATGTTGATGGAAACGATCCTGATTTCATTCCGTTTGTGGGGAAATATTTTGAAAAAGTTGAAGTTGTTGGTAATCTGACTGAAGTTGATGATGATATTTTGAAAATAAGCATATGTGAGCATAGTGGGGTACAGGAAGATACTGTTGAATATTTTCGTGAAGAGGGGAGCAGGTTCAGGGTGACAGTTTCTACAAAAATCTGGATAGATATTGCAGGCCGCACAACCCACAAGGGTGAGGCTGTGGAAATTATTCAGAAAAAATTCGGAATAACAAGAGACGAGACTGTTGTATTCGGTGATTATCTGAATGATGTGGAAATGATTAAAAATGCAGGCCTCAGTTTTGCAATGGAAAATGCGCATCCGGAAGTTAAAAAACTTGCAGACTTTATAATCGGCAGCAATAACGAACACAGTGTTGTCGGGAAGATCAAAGAACTAATTGATGCTGATAATCCCGGAAATATATAATTATAAAAAAATGTTGTGCTGCCGGAAAACTTAATCTATACTTAAGATCTGATAGTTAATTGAAATTGAAGGAGCACTGTAAACAAGTTATATGATGTAAGTAAATTAAATAACAGAAAAATCAGTTAATAGAAATAAGTATTAATAAAAATTATTACATATCTAAAATAATAAGAAAAAAAATTATGTTATTGATTCTCGAAAAAAAATGGAGTGTTTATGAATTTGAAACTTAGATTGAAGCTTAAGGGAAAACTCCTGCTTCCTATATTGGGGATTGTGATATTAGGGATTGCATCACTTCAGGGGTTCAGCTACTGGAAATCCTCTTCCATACTTGAAGAAGATATAAAAACAGCAATAACAAGGGATGTTTCATCGGCCAACAGGAGTATTGACCAGTGGATCAATACAACAGTTGGAACTCTTAAAAATTGGGGAAGAAACAGAGTTCTTATTTCTGCACTTGATAGGAACGCCGGTTCTTACGAAGAAGCTACAGAATTTGCAGAACATGCTCTTGAGGATTTTCCTGTATATGAAGGGGTCTCTCTTATCGGAACAGACGGTAAGGTTGTTGCTGCTTCTCCTCCCGAATACAATAATATAGATATAAGCGACAGAGGTTATTTCAGGAAAGCACTTGGCGGTGAAATAGGTCTGTCTCAGCCTATACTAAGCCGTGCTACAGGCAATCCAATATTTGTAATCGCTGTCCCTGTTAAAGATAACGAAAATAAAGTTCGTGGTATTCTCACCGCAGTAGTTAAAGTAACTGAACTTTATGATCTGATACTTGCTCCCATAAAAATCGGATCAAATGGTTATGCATTTATTCTCAATCCTGAAGGGGTTGTGATAGCCCATCCAAATAAGGATTTTATTCTCAGTCTTGATATAAGCAATACAGACTACGGGAAGGCAATGATAACCAAAAAAAATGGAATGCATAAGTATTATTTTGAAGAACAGTCACAGTGGAAAATGATGTCATTTGAAGAGGTCGCAAAAACAGGCTGGATTCTTGCTGTTTCAGCACCACTGGGTGAATTACTGGAACCTCTTTCAGTGGTCAGGAATGCTGCTGTAATCGGTGCGATTCTTACACTGGCAGCTGTAGCGTTTGTTGTCTTCATTATAGTAAACAGTCTCAGCCGCATCTTTACAGTTTTTGTTTCTGTTTTTAAAAAAGCATCGCTGGGGAACCTTAACCAGAGAGTTGATGAAAAATATGAAGAAAGATCGGATGAAATCGGAGAAATGGCTGCTGCATTTAATGAAATGCTTCCCCGTATGAGAGAGGTTATAGTAGATGTACAGAATGTTTCCGGAAATGTTGCAGAAGGCAGCCATCAGCTCAGTTCCTCATCTGAAGGTTTTTCCCAGAATGCAAATGAGCAGGCTGCTTCAGTCGAAGAAGTCTCAGCTTCAATAGAAGAGATGGTAGCCAATATAAACCAGAATGCCGAAAATGCATCGGAAACAGCCAGGATTGCATCAAATGCTGCAAATGACGCAGTTGAAGGTGGCGGTATAGTTTCCAGAACTGTCGAGGCCATGAAGGAAATTGCAGATAAAATTACAATAATCGAAGATATTTCACGGCAGACAAACATGCTTGCACTCAATGCTGCGATTGAGGCAGCCAGGGCAGGTGACCATGGTAAGGGATTTGCTGTAGTTGCTGCAGAAGTTAGAAAGCTTGCCGAAAGGAGTGGCGTTGCTGCTTCGGAAATCGGAAATCTTTCAACTGAAAGCGTTAAGGTTGCTGAAACAGCAGGAGAAATGCTGAACAAGATGGTGCCTGATATTCAGAAGACAGCATCCCTTGTTCAGGAAATCAAATCAGCCAGCAATGAACAGAGTTCAGGGGCTGAACAGATTAACAAGGCAATGCAGCAGCTGGACCATGTAATACAGAGCAATGCTTCTTCTTCTGAAGAGCTTGCAGCAACATCTGAAGAGCTTTCTGCGCAGGCAGAAAAAACTGAAAGAGACAATATCTTTTTTTAATACAGATGATTACTTCAGTGAAGAAGATTCAGAATAGAGGATTTTTATTTGGAAAAACTTTACTCCAGAATGGAAAATCATGTCTCCCGGGAACGGCTTGAAAAAATCAAAGCTGTTTCCCGGGAAAGAACCAGATATATTTCAGTTGTTCTGAACAATATCTATTATACCCAAAATATAAGCGCTGTAGTCAGGAGCTGTGACTGTTTCGGGATACAGGACCTCTACATAACAGGTAATTCTCCTTCCACCCATGTAAACAAGCATGTTGCCCTGGGCGCTACTAACTGGGTTGATATACACAGGAAAACATATCTTTCTGATACAGAGACTCTTAAAGATTTAAAAAGACGGGGATACAGGATTGTTGTAACCCTGCCTGAACAAGGGGCAACATCTCTCCATGATTTTGATCTGGAAAAAGGTAAGGCGGCAGTTGTTCTGGGTAATGAAAAAGAGGGAGTGAGTGATGAAGTGAGGGACCTGGCAGATGAATACTTATATATTCCAATGTCAGGCTTTTCACAGTCTCTCAATATTTCTGTTTCTGCAGCTGTGATAATCTCTGAACTTGTACGGAAACTTTCTGTTTCAGATATAAAATGGAAGATTGCAGGAGATGAGCTTGAACAGCTCAGGTACAGGTGGATAAAAAACTCTGTAAAGTGGGGTGAAAGAATTGAGGATGAATACCTTGTGAGAATGGGACATCCGAATGATCAGGCAGAGTAAAAAAACTGATTCTTGAAATCCTTTTTTTTTTAAATTAGTATTATTTATGATGATTAATTTGCAATTGATAGATTAAACTTAATACTGTAAATGATATATAGCAATATTTTATTAAATATTAAAAACAACCCTGCTGAAAGATCATGTTTTCGGTTAAGAATGAAATCACTCTATATTCTTTCTTTTCTGTTTTTTTCCGTATTCAATTTATATTCCAGTGATATTCTGACTGAAAGCGAGCGTGATTGGCTGGAATATAATATTGAAAGCCTGCCTCTCTGGTTTAACCCGGATTTCCCTCCCTTTGAATTTTCAGATCACTCAGGCAGTTTTACCGGAGTCGGAGCTGACATATTCCGTTTGATCGAAGAACGCCTGGGAGTCAGTTTTTCAAAAAAACTTTGTCCTGACTGGAATGATCATTTGAAAGGACTTGAAACGGGAGAATGTTCAATTGCCCCTGTTATAGTCAGAACTGAAGAAAGAGAAAAATATATCCAGTTTACCACACCTTATTCAGAAATACCTGTAGTTATAATAGGAACAGATAAAGTCGGCAATAATTTAAATATAAAAAAACTTGAAAGCTATAGAGTTGCTGTTGTAAAGGGGTATGCGACAGAAGATTATATAAGAAAGCAGCCTGATATAAAAAATATTTTTACGGTGGAATCGGTAGAAAAGGGACTCCAGGCTGTAGCATTTGGTCAGGCTGATGTCTTTCTTGAAAATCTTGCCGTAGCATCCTATTTCATAAGTAAGCTCGGAATATCAAATTTGCAGATCGCAGGTTTTACTGATTATAAATTTATTTTCAGGCTGGGTATTAGCAGTAAATACCCGGTTCTTTTCAGTATTATCCAGAAGGCTCTTTCAGATATCAGCGAAGAGGAGAATAACGAGGTTTATGATAAATGGGTAAAGCTCAAATCCGATAAACTATCGCCCGGAATAAAACGTTTATTATTTTCCGCTCTGATATTTCTGGCAATACTTCTTGCCGGGATATCATTGCTGATATTCGGGCTTAAAAAGAGGCTGAAGACAACATCGTCGGGATTGCTGAAAGAGACTGAAGAAAAGAAACATATTGAAGCCCGCTTTGAAAGCCTTTTCATGAATGCTCCCATACCTCTGCTGGAAGCAGAAAACAGTGGAAGGGTTTTAAAAATAAATAATGCTTTCTATGATGCTACAGGGTACAGTATCAGCGATATCCCTGATATTGATTCCTGGTGGCCTCTTGCATATCCTGACCCGGTTTTCAGAGAAAAGGTTAAACGGGATTGGGAGCTGCAGTTCAGCAAAACAAGTCAGGGAGAAAAACAGATTGAGGGTGGAGTCTTCCGGATAAGGTGTAAAACCGGTATAGACAGGTTTTTTATAATCGGGGCAAGCCGGCTTGATGACAGGTATATTGTATCTATGATTGATATCACAGACCGGTATAATATCCAGAAAGAGGTGGAAAAGAGCAGGGACACATTTTTTACACTTTTTGAACTAGCCCCTTTCGCATGCGTGATATCAGATTATGAAGGACATTTTCTGATGGTTAACCAGCATTTCTGCGAGAGAGTTGGTCTTAAGCGGGATGAAATCATAGGAAAGACAAATATTGATCTGAACAGAATTGTTGATCCGGCTGCAAGCAGTGTGATTGCTGGAGATATTCGCAAGAATGGTTACAGTCCTCCCATGGAAATATTTATCAATGACAACGGCAGTGAAACATATGCCCTTTTTTCAAGCAGGGTCATAGAATGGGAAGGTCAGAATGCTATATTAAGCGCTACTGTAAATATCACTGAAATAAAGCAGTTTGAGAAGGAATTGAGGGTTAAAGAGGAAAACCTTCGGGTTACTATGAATTCCCTGAAAGAAGGTGTTGTTGTAACAGATGTTGCCGGGCATATAATACGTGTCAACAGGGCTGCAGAAGAAATGATCGGGATGAAAGAATATGATGCTTCCGGCCGGAAACTGGGGAGTTTTCTTTTCTTTACTGATGCAAGGACAAAAGAACCTGTGCAAAAAGTCTGCCGTTCAGATGATTTCAATATTCATCCGGAAGGATTTACAGACCATTATATTATGAAAGAAAATGACGGGAAAGAGCATCATATTTTAACTTCCTGTGCTCCAGTAAGAAATGACAGAGATGAAATTTCCGGGATTGTTATTGTTTTTCATGATGTTTCAGAGGAACAGCGCCTTCAGGAACAACTCAGGCAGTCAGATAAAATGAATGCAATAGGCAAGCTTGCCGGGGGTGTTGCGCATGATTTCAACAATATGCTTGGAATTATTATAGGATACAGCGACCTTGCAATGGAGAAAGCCAGGAATGATTCAGAACTTTCTGATTACCTGAAGCAGGTTCTAGATGCGGCACACCGTTCCTCGCAGCTTACAAGAAGACTTCTTGTGTTTGCCCGTAAACAGACAATAGCCCCTATAATTCTGGATCTTAACGAAGTTATCGGAAATATTCTTGATATGCTGAAACAGCTCCTTGGTGAGAATATAAGAGTTGTATGGAAACCATGTGAAGAAAAAGCCGTAGTAAATATTGATCCGGGTCAGGTTGACCAGGTGCTGGCGAATTTATGCGTTAATGCAAGGGATGCTATTGATGATAACGGAGAAATTATCATAGAAACAGAAAAAGTTTTATTGACTGAAGAATACTGTTCTTATAATTCCGATGCAGTACCCGGGGATTATATTATGCTTGCAGTATCTGATAACGGATCGGGGATGAGCAGGGATATAATTTCCAGGATTTTTGAACCGTTTTTCACTACTAAGTCAAATGATCAGGGAACAGGAATCGGGCTTTCCACAGTATTCGGAATAGTCAAACAGAACAGCGGTTTTATAAATGTATACAGCGAACCGGGGCAGGGCAGTACTTTTAAGATATTTATTCCCAGGGCTGAAAAGAGTCCTTCTGACAAAGGGGAGTCAGTAAGTGAAATAACCGAAGATCTTCTCGGACGTGAAACAATAATGGTTGTAGAAGATCAGGAAATTCTCTTAAGCACAGCGACAATGATACTTTCTAATTCCGGTTACAAGGTATTGCCTGCAAGTTCTTCCCTGGAAGCAATACAGATAGCAGAAGAAAATAAAATGAAAATAGATATGCTTTTTTCTGATCTTGTACTGCCTGAAATGAACGGCTATAAGCTTTATAGGCATATTCTGACCTATCATCCCGGGATAAAAAAGCTTTTTACATCAGGATATACAGAAAATGCTGCTAAATTTCTTGAAGATGCAGATTTAAAACTGGAATTTATTTCTAAACCCTATACAAAGAAAGAACTGCTTACAAGGATCAGAAAACTGCTTGATAGCTGAATGATTTTATTGTACTTGATAAAAATTTATAATGTCGATATAATAAGTTCTTAACAGCAAAGTATTTATTGTGATTAACTGTTTTGCGAGGTTTCCAATGCATTGTTTGATGTAGTGGGGATTCAAACAAAACTGTGAAGGTGAAAGCAATAAAGAAAAGCATTCTATTAGAACTGGGGTCTTTTCAGGGTCTTTAAAATAATCCGAAGGCAATGATATATGCTACATTCAGGTGGCATAATGTGAGCATTCAATATATGTGAAACATAGGCACTCTAACTCTATTTAAAGAGTTGGAGTGCCTATTTTTTTTGCCAAAAGGAGTTTTAAATGGTAAATGTTATTCAAAAAAAGATTATTGAAACAGTTGATGAGGAGGATTTTACGAAATGGGAAAACTGGAAATGGCATCTGAGAAACAGGGTTACCCGCCCTGAAAAATTTGAAGAGCTGATGGGAATTGAGTTTCCCGAAGAAGTTAAAGAGAATTTGAAAAAAACAATTGGAAAATTTCCAATGTCAGTCACTCCATATTACTTATCACTGATTGATCCGGATGATTATCTGAATGATCCTGTATTTAAGCAGTGTTTTCCCTCTGTTAAGGAACTTTGCGTCGGGGAAAACGAGATGAGTGATCCTCTTCATGAAGATGAAGACAGTCCTGTTGAAGGAATTACGCACAGGTATCCAGACAGGGTTCTTTTTCTTGTCAGCAATATGTGTTCCATGTACTGCAGGCACTGTACAAGAAAAAGAAAAGTTGGAGATGTTGATTTTATACCTGACAGGAAAACTCTTGAAAAAGGACTTGATTATATCAGGAACACACCCCAGGTCAGGGACGTCCTTTTGAGCGGAGGAGATCCTCTGATGCTTGATGATGATGATCTTGAATGGATCCTTTCAGAACTGTATAAAATAGAGCATGTGGAAATCGTAAGAATTGGAAGCCGTATGCCGGTAGTACTTCCCCAGAGAATTACTGATTCTCTATTAAATGTCCTTAAAAAATATCACAAAGTGTGGATAAATACGCATTTTAACCATCCCCAGGAAATAACCAGAGCCTCAAAAAAAGCAATTAATAAGATTGCTGATGCCGGAATTCCTGTAGGAAATCAGTCTGTATTGCTTGCCGGTGTAAATGACTGCCCTGTTATAATGAAAAGACTGATGCATCTTCTGGTAAAAAACAGAGTCAGGCCTTACTATTTATACCAGTGTGATATGTCTGAAGGGCTTGAGCATTTCAGGACACCTGTCGGAAAGGGTATTCAGATTATGGAAAGCCTGATAGGTCATACAACCGGATTTTGTGTCCCGACTTATGTTATTGATGCTCCGGGAGGGGGCGGTAAAATCCCTGTTATGCCGAATTATCTGATATCCTGGTCTTCAAACAGAGTAGTACTCAGGAATTACGAAGGGGTGATTACCTGTTACAAGGAACCTGATTCCTATCAGTACCAGTCATGTGACAAAAACTGCAGCGACTGTGACCTTCAGCTTAAACTTGATGAAGGGGTTGAACATGCTTCAGGAATAGAGATGCTTCTTGCTGATTATGATGATACTGTTTCCCTGATTCCCCAGGACAATGACAGAATAAACAGGAGGTTGGGGGATGAATAATTATGATACTGTTTCAAAGTATCAGGGAGGGGTGATTCAGCATGGATCATTTAATGACAGAATATATCTTATAAAACCTCCTGATTCTGTTGATTCCGGTTTTGTTGATTCCCTGATTTCACTTGCTGAAAACAAAAAATACAGCAAGATTTTTGCCAAAGTACAAATGAAGCATTACAGGGTGTTTTATGACAGGGGATTTGTAAAAGAAGCATTAGTCCCCAGGTTTTACACAGATAATGAATCTGCTGTCTTTATGGGGTATTATTTAAATAAAGCCAGGATGGCAGACCCGAATACTGATAAATATAATGAAATAATTGAAAAATGCAGTATTAAGAATAATAACTTGCCAGTACTCAATGATGGATACAAAATTGTAAAGTGTTCTGAAAAAGATATACCACAGCTTTCTGCTATTTATGGAGAAGTATTCAGTTCATATCCGTTTCCAGTTCATGATAAAAAATATCTTGAAAAGACAATGAATAGAAATGTTGATTATTTCGGTGTAGAAAAAGGCTCAAAACTTGTAGCTGTCTCCTCGGCTGAAAAGGATTTTGAACAAAAGAATGCTGAAATGACAGACTTTGCAACTATACCTGAATACAGGGGGAAAGGCCTTTCGCAGCTGCTTCTGCTGAAAATGGAAAATGAGCTTGAAAGAAAGGGATTCAGGACTTTTTATACAATTGCAAGAGCTGTATCACCTGGCATGAATATAACTTTTTCAAAGCTTGGTTATGAATATAACGGACGGCTAATTAATAATACACAGATATGCGGTTCTCTTGAAAGCATGAATGTATGGTCAAAAGTTTTGACTGTTAAATAATATAACGGCTATGGCACTGTATGTGTCATGGCCAATTATTTACTGAAGATAATAATTGACTGATTTCCATTTTTCGAGTTTTTTATCTAAATTGACAGCATGTGCAGGACTTGTTGAGGGAAGCTTTATTAAATTCTTATAATATAATTCTTGATTTACATTTTTGACAAAAATATTATAGGCTTTTGTCCCGTTGAAAAATACTGTTTCAATACAGGGATACTCCTTGAAAATCCAGTCAAAATCATTCATAACCGGGTTTCTTATATCAGAATCAAGACTTCCTTCTCTTTCGCAGCTTTTTATCACATCCCATAGTCCGATCCGGTTATCAAGAAGAAATGCAAGCCTGCTGCTGTATTCTTCGGGAAGATTTTCATTTAAAAGCCTTTCAATTATCTGCCAGAACTGATTTCTCCTGTTTGCATAATACTGATCTTTTTCAATAGATATTTTACCCGGCATTGAACCGAGGATCAGGATACGGGTATTTTTATTTATTACTGGATCAAATGAATTGCAGAGTTTCACAGGAATACCATAATATTTATTGTCTGCCCTGGTAAAGATGGTTATTCTGAAATACTGCTGAAAGGAGAGAAATATCATGAAAAGGGAATGCATCTGGTTTCCAGTGTGTCCGATGAAAAAGTATGCAGAGACAGGCCTTATTGATGACAAATGGGTAAGCAGATACTGTAGAGGAAGCTGGGGAAATTGTATAAGATATCAGATGGAAAGCCGGGGTGAATATCATCCCGACAATATGATGCCGGACGGGAGAATTGATGAAAACCTATCTTGACTGTATTCCCTGTTTCATGTCTCAGGCACTCAGGGCTTCGAGACTTGCAACTGGAAATGAAACTGATATAAAAAGAGTTCTTGATAAAACAGCTCAGTTTATACAGGAAATGCCTATGGATTATACTCCCCCGAAAATAGGGGAGCATATATATTCATATATTTCGGAAGTTACCGGAAATATTGATCCTTACTATGAAATAAAAAGGAAAAATATAAAGAAAGCTTTTGATCTGTTTGATTATTTTAAAAAGCGGATGTCGGGAGAGAAAGACAGCCTGAAGGCTGCTGTAATGCTTTCAATTGCAGGTAATGTTATAGATCTGGGTGTCAAAGGATTTATTAATATAGAAGATGAAATAATCCGGATACTTGAACGCTTTGATGAAATGGATGATTATTCACTCTTCAGGGAAAAACTTGAAAAATCACAGACTGTGCTTTTTCTGGGTGACAATTCAGGGGAAGCTGTATTTGACAGGTTTCTGCTTGAGCATCTAAAGGAAAAGAAAACTTTTTTCGCGGTGCGAGATATTCCTGTTATCAACGATATAACAGAAAAGGAAGCTGAAATAATACGTCTTGATGAATTTGCTGATATTATCTCATCAGGTGTGAAAGCGCCGGGAACTATACTGAGCCAGGTATCTGATGATTTTCTTGATATTTTTAACAATGCAGATATAGTCATAAGCAAGGGGCAGGGGAACTACGAAGCTCTATCATGTGAAAAGAGGGATATATTCTTTCTGCTTATAGCCAAATGCCCGGTTATTGCGCGTGATATAGGAACGAAAACAGGTACTCCTCATCTTATTTATAAAAAAGAATACTGATGATACGACGACGGAAATAACTTCTGAAATGAAATACATGAAGCCTGAATTATATTTTTGATGTTTTATGAAAAGATGAAAAAATATTTAATAATATAAATATAATTTTTGCTGTATCTGGAACGTCAGATATATCAAAAATAAAACCCCTTCTGTTGGATTTTTATTCAACAAAAGGGGTTCATATTAAAGTTCCGGCTTTTATATAACAATAATAAGTGATTATAATTTCAGGAACTTATATTAGTCCCATATCTTTCATAACTTTTTTACAGACTGCTTTTAAATCGTCTGACATTTCACAAAGTGGAAGTCTGTAAGTTTCCTTGATCATTCCCTTGAGCGCCATCATGTATTTTATAGGCACAGGATTTGTATCACAGAATTCTGCTCTGAAGAAGGGAAGGAGAGAGTAGTGGAGCTTTCTTGCTTTTTCCATTTCGCCTGCAAGAGCAGCCTGGCACATTTCTTCCATTTTTCCCGGAATAAGGTTACTTGCAACAGATACAATACCGCTTCCGCCCATTGCAATAAGAGCAGTTCCAAGATTGTCATCGCCTGAAAGTACTTCAAAGCTGTCAGGTTTTGCCGCAATGAGATCCATCATCTGATTGAGATCTCCGCTTGCCTCTTTAACAGCAACAATATTATCATGCTGGGCAAGTCTGAGCATTGTGGAGTTTTCTATGTTTTTACCGCTTCTTCCCGGAATGTTGTATACAAGAACAGGCATCTCAACACTGTCTGCAATAGTCATGAAATGTCTGTAAAAACCTTCCTGGCTTGGTTTATTATAATAAGGTGCTACCTGAAGAGTAACATCAGCACCTGCATCTTTTGCAAGTTTAGTCAGTCTTATTGCTTCTTCAGTACAGTTTGAACCTGTACCTGCAATTACAGGAACTTTTCCATTAACCTGTTTTACAACTTTTTCTATAACCATAATATGGTCATCATGATTAAGCGTAGGACTTTCCCCTGTTGTTCCCATTGGTGCAAGACCTGAAATTCCCTCGTTGATCTGAAAATCTACGAGATCCTTCATTGCTCCGTCATCATAAGATCCGTCTTCATTAAACGGCGTGACAAGTGCTGTAAATACACCTTTTAATTTCATATTTAAACTCCTCTATAATGTTGTTTAACAATAAAATATTAAATTTATTATCATTTATTCGGTTAAATTAAAAGAGCAAAAAATGAAAAGATTATGCTTTTTGTATAATCAATACCTTTTATTATTTTCTTCACGCTAAAATATTAGAATAATCTTCTTAAATGTAATAAACACATTATAATATATGTTGTTATTTATTATAAATATGCCAGTATTTGTTTACATCTTCTTTGAGAATATCAATATGCCGTATCAGAGCAGCTTCCGCACTTGCTGAATCATGGTTAGCAAGGGCTGTGAAAATAGCCAGGTGAGAATCGTTATATGGTTTCCCAACTTTATCTCTGAGTTTTTCAAATAATTCAGACTGCTGACCCATCTTTGAAAGTATCATATATAAAGATAAAAGTGCTTCATTCCCGGATGCTTTTGCTATTAAAAGATGAAAATCAATATCATCATTAGCGATGCTTAATCCTTTTTCTCTGTCAGAAA
The DNA here is from genome assembly GCA_963662265.2 of Spirochaetia bacterium. Taxonomy (GTDB): domain Bacteria; phylum Spirochaetota; class Spirochaetia; order CADAEX01; family CADAEX01. The sequence goes on from CAXXHA010000024.1 coordinate 20,596, forward strand.
TCTGTTTCTTTACAATTTTTTCAAGTTTTTTTAATTCTTTATCTGTGATTTTGTCAGCTGCCAGCGCTACAGTTGCTCTTTCAATTGCTTTTCTAGCTTCAAGAACCTGAAGGTAATTATTCAGTGTATCACTGACAACCAGCTCATTCAGAGCATTGTGATAGTGATTTAGTTCAGTCTGATTTGCGGCAGATTTAAGAGCGTTTAGTCCCTTATCAGTAATTATTCTACCACGGACATTTTCTTTTTTAAGATAACCAGCCTTTTCCAGCTGTTTTAGTACCCTGCCTATTGTAGCAGTACTTACTTCAATTCCCTGTTCGGTTATTTCATCAACAATATTCCATGATCCCATTGGTTGATCACTTTCTGCAAGTATTTTTAAAACTATTAAATACCACCTGTCAGCCATAATGTCCAAGGTTTGTCTCCTAAGTTTAAATTAATTTTGGTTGAAAAAAGTTTAGATTAATAATTGAAAAAAGACAACTATTATTCCATAAAAACACGATTGAAAATAAAACTCTTAATATAACAAATTTATTGACATTAATAAATAAGCAAGATAATATATAGCTACTCATATGATGAGTAGCAAAGGAGGGAATATGTTATCTGGAGTTATTACAGCTTTAATCACCCCTTTTGATGAAAAAGGGAATGTTGATTTTCAGTCTTTTGAAAAAATACTTGGAATGCAAATTGATGCGGGAATAAATGGATTACTTCCGCTCGGAACAACTGCTGAAAGTCCAGTACTTAGCGAAAAAGAAAAAGAGAAAATCATAGAAATGGTTTTAAATAAAGTTGATGGGAAAGTTCCTGTTATAGCGGGTAGCGGATCAAATTCAACTGAAGCTGCAATAAATGCAACTTTGAAAATGAAAAAAATGGGTGTTGATTCAAGCTTACAGGTTGCACCGTATTACAATAAGCCGAGTCAGGAAGGATTATATCGTCACTTTTCAGAAATAGTTGAAAAATGTGATTTCCCTATTTGGCTTTACAATGTACCTGGAAGATCCGGAGTGGAAATTACAACGGAAACTATTTTGCGGCTTTCAAAAGATCCCAGAATTCTTGGAGTAAAGGATGCAACAGGAAATGTAACAACAGCTATGGAAGTTTTAAAGGGTGAAACCGGGGATTTTTCTGTTTTTTCAGGTGATGATGCGTTGGCTTTACCAATGATGTCTCTGGGTGCCAAAGGTGTTATATCTGTAGTTAGTAATCTGATTCCTGAAAAGATGGTTAAATTTACCAGTCTCATACTTGATCGTAAATATGAAGAAGCAAGAAAAATGCATTTTGAACTTCTGCCTCTGTTTAAAGCTGCTTTTATTGAAACAAATCCAGTACCAATTAAAGCTGCTATGGCAAGCAAAGGATGGATGTCAGAAAAGTACAGGTCTCCGTTATGTAATATGCTTGAAGTAAACAGGAAGAAACTGATGGAAGTTGTTGAAGCTTTCTGAAGTCTGAAAGTGTAATCAGACACAGATGTTTGGAAAATCTTGATTATCCAGTCTTGTATATGATTGTAACAAACTTGTCAAATTTAATGTAATACTGTAGTATTTTGCCGAGGAGTTATCATGACAAGAATAATCATTAATGGATGCTTTGGCCGGATGGGCAGGGTTTTAATTGCAGCTTTGAAGGACCAGGATGACTTGGTTCTGGCCGCTGGAATAGATTTGTCAATTCCAACCAAGCATTCTGATTTTCCAGTATTTACATCACTTGAATCCTGTACTGTTGAAGCTGATGTGGTGGTGGATTTTTCAAATCCGAAATCACTATCAGAGCTATTGCCAGTTGCAGCTTCAAGGAAAATTGCAGTAGTTATTGCGACTACCGGACTGATGCAGAAACATCATGATCTGATAAAGAAATACAGTCAGGATATTCCGGTATTTCATTCTGCCAATATGTCTGTAGGTATTAATCTGGTCAAGGATCTGATAAAGAAAGCAGCTTTGATTTTAGGAAATTCCTACGATATTGAGATTGTTGAAATGCATCACAGGATGAAAAAGGATTCACCAAGCGGAACAGCTCTTTTGTTGTACAATGCGCTAAATGAAGTTCTAGAGCCAAAAATGAAGAGTGTATGCGGGAGGGAATCTGATAATCAGTTAAGAACTTCGGAGGAAATTGGAATACATGCAATTCGTGGTGGAACTGTAATTGGGGATCATGATGTGATTTTTGCAGGACCGGATGAGCTTGTTAAGCTGAGCCATAAAGCTTTCTCGCGGCAGATTTTTGCGATGGGTGCGCTGAAAGCTGCAAAGTATATTGCAGGTAATAAACCCGGTATCTATACAATGGATAAAATGTTCAGTGAATCAAATGTTGTGACTGATCTTTATACTGTTGATAATGAGGTTCTTATTACTATTGCAAACCTCCCGGCGAAGATGTCTGTTGTAACAGGTCTTTTAGGTGTAATATCCCAGGAAGAAGTCAATATTGATATGATAAGCCAGACTAATCAGGCTGGTGAATTATTAACTGTTTCTTTTTCTTTATTCAAATCTGACCTCTTGAAAACAGAAAAAGTTATAAAAGACCTTATAAAGCAGTATCCTGAAGTATATTATATTTGTGATCCTGAAGTTTCCAAGATTACAGTAGAAGGTCCTGGTATGGAGCAACAGTCTGGTGTTGCATTTAAAGTGTTTTCATCTCTGGAAAAGGAAAACATTCAGGTGAAAGCAGTTTCTACATCTGAAACTAAAATATCGTCAATTATTGATATTAATGATAAGGAAAAAGCTGTATCTATTCTGAAAGAAATATTTATTATTTAAAACAGCATTTTTACATTGATTAATAAAAAATAACAGGAATCGTGCAGGGGTAAATTATGATGTGATTTATGCACGATTCCTGAAATATTTATAAAATAAAAAATCTTCAAATCAGTTCAATATTTTTCTAAAATTCTAAAATAATTTAATCTGTTTTATCAGTATGGCCAAAATCAAGTCTCTTGTATTTTGTTGAGATTTAAGCGAAAAAAGTTTGGAAAAACTTGACAAGGAATAAAATTGTGTTAATATTATATTGCTACTCACGAGATGAGTAGCAATATAATATTAAAGGAGCATATTTAGATATGAACCAGCTAAATGTTGCAGTTGTTGGAGCTCTTGGAGCTGTCGGGCAGCAGATGATAAAAACTCTCGAGAAATCAACACTGCCTGTAAAAAATTTTGTTCCAATGGATATATCAATTAATAAGGGAAAAGTTTGTAAATTCCGTGATAAAGAGTATGAAGTTGTAACTGCGGAAGAAGAAGCTTTTAAAGGTGTTGATATTGCACTGTTTTCTGCAGGTGGAGATGCAAGTAAGGTATTGGCACCTCTTGCTGTAAAACAGGGGACTGTTGTAGTAGATAACTCCAGTCAGTGGAGGATGGATCCTGAAATACCACTTGTTGTGCCGGAGGTTAATCCTGAGGCTTTACGCACTCATAAAGGTATAATTGCAAATCCTAACTGTTCAACAATACAGATGCTTGTAGCGTGTAAACCTCTTCATGATAAATTCAGGATAAAAAGAATTGTTGTTTCTACATACCAGGCTGTATCAGGAAGCGGGCAGAAGGCTATTGAGGAGCTTAAAGAGCAGTCTGAAACATTTTTTACTGACAAACAGTCAGAGGCTAAAGTTTATCCGCATCCTATAGCTTTTAATGCATTACCTCACATAGATGTATTTCTTGATAATGGTTATACAAAAGAAGAGATGAAGATGGTGAATGAGACACATAAGATTCTTGACCCGTCTATCATGGTTTCTCCTACAGCAGTGAGAATTCCTGTTTTCAGGAGTCATTCTGAATCTATTAATCTGGAATTTGAAAATGAATTTTATATGCAGGATCTAAAGAAACATCTTTCAGAGGCAAGAGGTGTCGTCCTTTGTGATTCTCCTGAAGATAATGTTTATCCACTTGCAAGAAAAGCGGAAGGAACCGGAGATGTTTTTGTTGGTCGAATCAGAAGAGATTCGACAGTAGTTTCAGGAGTAAATCTATGGGTTGTTTCAGATAATCTTCTTAAAGGAGCTGCATACAATGCTGTGCAGATCGCTGAAACATTGTATGCAATGGATTTGATTAAGCTGCCAGTAGCAGTAGGATAAAGTAATGAAACCAATTGCAGTTTTAAAGTTCGGAGGAACATCTGTTGCGAATCCGGAACTCAGGGAAAAGGTTTTAAGTCATGTCAAATCCTATATTGATAATGATTATTCTGTGGTGGTAGTTGTTTCTGCAATGGGGCGAAAAGGATCGCCCTATGCAACTGATACATTGATTGATCTTCTTCCTGATGGTTTGGAAACCAGTATTGTAAAAGATTTTATATGTAACTGCGGTGAAAATATTTCTGCTGCAATTTTAGCGGCTGAAGCCTCCATGATGGGGATTGAGGCTGTGCCGTTAACCGGTGGGCAAGCGGGAATAATTACTGATGCCTGTTATACAAAGGCTAATATTATCCGTATTCAACCAGATATTGTTGTGAATCATCTTTCTAACGACCGGGTAGTAATAATATCAGGTTTCCAGGGACATACAATGCCTGAAGGGTATGTTACAACTCTGGGAAGGGGAGGCAGTGATTTAAGTGCTATTTCTCTTTCTGCTGCACTCCACGCAGATGAGACTGTTATATATACAGATGTTCCCGGGATTGCTTTTGCAGATCCACGATTGGTGCCTGATGTTAAGTTTATTTCATCTATTCCTGTAAAGCAATTATACTGGCTTTCTCTCGGGGGGGCAAAGGTGATGCATTCCCGGGCTGTAAAAACTGCAATGGAACGGATGGTATCTTTTTATGTACGGGCTACCGGATCAGATGAAGAGGGAACATTTGTTGATACAGGCCATGATACAGCATTCCTTCCATTTGCCGGAATTGCTGCTGTTCCGATGGATAACGGTTTCTCCCAGGTAAGTTTAATCATGACTCCTGATTCTAAAAAAGAAACTGAAATGATTATGGAATACTGGGATGGAAAAGAAGAAAAACCGGAATTTGAATACCTTGCTGAAAAATGTTGTCTTAAAGCAGTGTTGAAGGAGGAACTTTCCACTTGTTTTATTCAGGAAACATGTGGCATTATTTCCGGGAAAGCAAATCTGGATATTTTAAAAAAGGAAAGGGTCCATGACAGAATATTTTGATGTTACAATCATTGGCGGAGGAATTATCGGGTTATCAAGTGCCTATTACCTCAGTCAGCGAGGTAAAAAAGTACTGATTCTTGAAGCTGGTGGATTTGGTCATGGCAGTTCAGGTTCCTGTGATGATATGATTCTGTTACAGTCCAAAAAGCCGGGAATAAATCTGAAGCTTGCATTTGAGAGTCTTGAACTTTACAGGCAGTTATTGAGTGATTGGGGAGAAGATGAACTTGAATTCCTTAATCTGGGGGGAATGATTCTTATACAGAATCAGCAGGAGCTTTCAATTATGGAAGATTTTGTTGATCAGCAGAAAAAAATAGGGCTTGATGTCAGTATTATTGATAAAAAAGAAATGAAAAAAAAGCAGCCATATGTGAGTGACAGGTATATTGCCTCGACCTACAGCGAGATAGATTCACAGGTTAACCCGTTTTCTGTTATGCGGGGATTTCTCTCAAGGATAAAAAAAATGGGTGGTGAAATAAGGTTTTATTCACCTGTGAAATCCATAGAAAAACAAGGATCTGGTGGCTGGAATATTAAAACTGAAAAAGAAGAAAATTATTATTCTGATGTTGTTGTTAATGCTGCCGGTGCCTGGGCAGGGAAGATTGCTTCTATGGTTGGACAGGATGTTCCGATAACTCCAAAAAAGGGGCAGCTTGTAATTACTGAAAAGGTACCCTCTCTCGGGGAAACTAATTTGTGGAGTGCAAGTTATATGGTTACCAAGTTAAGGCCTGATCTTGTTGAAAACAATTCATCAGATATGGGAATAGGACTTGGCTTTTCATTTACCAGGACTACTGACGGGAATTACCTGATTGGAAGTACAAGGGAAAAGGTCGGGTTTGATAAGAGAAATACCTATGAAGCTATAAAGGCGATTATTAAGCAGGCAACAGGTATACTTCCGGTTCTTAACGAAGTCCATTTTATCAGAACTATTGCCGGTTTCAGACCTGCATCTGAAGATGGGAAGGTTATCCTTGGTGAGCATGAATCTGTTCCCGGTTTTTATACAGCAGCCGGGCATGAAGGTGACGGAATAGCATTGGCCCCTGTAACTGGCAAAATCCTTTCAGAGATTGTTTCCGGAGATTCTGTTGATCCTGAATATCTTCAGTTGTCGCCTGAAAGATTTCTGTCCCGGACAGAAGACAAGGTTTTAAATGAAGTAAGGTGAGGTTGATAAGATGACAAACAAGGATATATTTATATGCCGGTGTGAAGAAGTTACACTCTCTGAGATAGAACAGGCTATTGATGAGGGATTTATAACTGTTAATGATGTAAAACGCCGAACCAGAGCAGGGATGGGGCTTTGTCAGGGAAGAACATGTGGGAAAAGAATTGCCCAGATTATTTCCAAAAAGACTGGAATACCACTTGATACTTTGCTTCCGGGAACTGCACGCTCTCCTGTGAGAACAGAAAAAATGGAAATATTTAAGGGAGAACAGGATGTTTAGGATTAAGCATCACCCTATTCTGGGTGATTTGGATGAGAATAAAGAGGAACTTATAACTATCCATGTTGACGGGAAACCGCTTTCCGCAAGGAAAGGGGAAATGATAGCTGCGGCATTACTGTCACATGGTATCAGATCTTTCAGGAAAACTAATAAATATAAAAACCCCCGCGGTATATTTTGCGGAATAGGGCGATGCACAGATTGTGTTATGACTGTTAACGGGATTCCCAATGTCAGAACTTGTGTAACTCCTGTAGAAGATGGAATGATAATCGAAACCCAGGAAGGTTCTGGAAAATGGGGAGGGGCTGATGGAAAGGTATGAAGTTATTGTTATTGGAGCAGGTCCTGCCGGTCTTTCAGCAGCCATAGAAGCTGCATCAGCAGGATGTAAAGTACTCCTTCTTGATGAAAATTCTAAACCTGGCGGGCAGCTGTTTAAGCAGATACATAAATTTTTCGGTTCAAAAGAACACCGTGCAGGTATAAGAGGTATAAATATCGGAAAACAGCTTCTCGATGAAGCAGAAAGACTTGAGATTGAAGTCTGGCTTGATTCAGAAGTCTGTGGAATTTTTGACCAGCGTAAAATCTGGGTGGTAAAAAACAAGAAGAAAAGCATTATGCTGGAGGCCGACAGGATAATTCTGGCTACAGGTGCTACTGAAAATGCTGTAAGTTTTCCCGGATGGCATCTGCCGGGGGTTATGGGAGCTGGCGCGGCCCAGACAATGATTAATATCAACAGAGTGCTTCCGGGTACAAAAGTTCTGATGATAGGTTCAGGAAATGTAGGTATTATTGTTTCATATCAGCTTTTACAGGCAGGTGCAGATGTTGTCGCTGTTGTTGAAGGTGCACCCAGGTTGGGTGGATATGGTGTTCATACAGCTAAAATCAGAAGAGCTGGAGTTCCTTTTTATGTAAGCCATACAGTAGCAGCTGCGGAGGGTAATGGAAAGGTTGAAAAAGCCAAAATAGTCCAGATTGATTCCAGCTGGAAGCCTGTACCTGGTACAGAGAAGGAACTGGAAGTTGATACTATCTGTATAGCAGCTGGTCTTTCACCTCTTACAGAACTGGCCTATCTTGCCGGTTGCGAGTTTACCTATACACCTGTGCTTGGTGGTCATGTGCCCTGGCATAATTCCAGAATGCAGACAAGTCTTGAACACCTCTATATTGCCGGTGATATTTCCGGTGTAGAGGAAGCAAGTACTGCCATGGAAGAGGGGAGGATGGCCGGCCTGCAGGCTGCTGCTTCTCTTGGACACATGAGCGACGGGGAAAAGCAGGAAGAGGAAAAGCAGATACAGGCAAGACTTGATGATCTGCGTTCAGGTTTTTTCGGAGAAAAAAGAATGAGTGCTAAAAATATGATTTTTGCAGCAGGGGGTGAACAGTAATGGCTCATTGTACTAAATGTTGTAATGGAGTGAAAATCGATGGAGTGCCATCTGTTGAAGAATTAAAAGCATCTCCCGGGTATCCTTCTTCAGTTGTAAGGGAAAAGCCCCTGGCATTTATTGAATGTGTTGAAGAAATTCCCTGTAATCCCTGCGCTTCAGCATGTCCTCAAAATGCGATTACTCTTGAAAAGGGTCTTACATCTCTGCCCAGAATAAATCCTGATTTATGTACAGGGTGTGGGATTTGCATAGCCGCATGTCCCGGTCTTGCAATTTATGTAAAAGCAAGGGAATTCGGTCCAGGTCTTTCATCAATCATGTTTCCTTTTGAATATTATCCTTTACCGGAAGTTGGAGAGGAAGTGGGTCTGGTTAATAGGTTTGGGGAGAAAATATGCAGCGGTTTTGTTCTTTCTGTAAAGCTGTCACAAAAATATGATCGTACAGCAATTATTAAGGTTTCTTTTCCGCAAAACTATTTTGAGGATGTTGTTTCCATGAAAAAACTCCCTGTAAAATATAGTGAATAATATTTTATATACTGATATTTAAAATACATTTCACTGATTTATATTAAATAATGCAATAATTAAAAAATAAAAAATTGACAAGTGGAAAATCTGTGTTATCATTTTTACAGCTGCTCATAATGTGAGGAGCAGTTAAGATGTGTTATAACACAGACAAAATGTATGGAGGTTTAAATGAAAAGTCTTAGAAAAGGTATTGTTATTTTTATGATACTTGCGGGTGTCTCTTCTCTTTTTGCCGGGGGAAATAAAGAAGCTGCAGTTTCATCCGGAGAAGAAACACTAAAACCGGCAACTTATACCTGGACAGCTGGAAGTATGGGCGGTGGCTGGTATACACAGGCTGGCGGAATGGCTGCATTATTAAAAGAAAATGCACCTGAAATTACATTAAAGGTTATTCCTGGTGGTGGAGTTTCAAATCCGCCGTTGGTTCATACTGGTCAGAACGAAATTGGCTGGGGTGTCGGCTGGGTTGATAAAGCAGCTTACAGTGGTATTGCACCGCTTTTCGACAGAAAAGTTGACAATATCAGAGGTCTTGCAGGTAATTTTTCTGTTGATTTTTATCATATTGTTGCTGCAAAAGATACTGGTATTAGCACACTTGATGAATTTGTGGAAAAAGTTAAAAACGGGGAAAAAGTGAATGTTGCAGCTCCCAGAGCGGGAACTTCTGACAGGGCTCTGACTTCTCTTCTTTTTGATCATCTTGGTATATCTTATGAAAAAATGGAAGCAAACGGCGGAAGAATTATCTATGCTACATATGGCGACATGGTAAACCTTTATAAAGACAGGCATGTAGACTATGCAATTGCAACTCTTGGACTTCCTGGAGCCGCAGTAACAGAAATGGCTATTTCCCGGGAAACAACTATTCTTGAAGCTTCAGATGATCTTGTTAAATATTCAAATGAAACTTACGGAACAGTAGCACTTGAATCTGGTTTAAGCGTTATTCCCGGTGGAACATATCCTGGAATTGATGAAGACAAACAGGCGCTTGCGCATACTACTGAAATTGTTGTAAATGCTGATTTACCTGAAATCGTTGTTTATACATTTGTTAAGACATTGATGGAAAATCTTGAAAAAGTTCAGGACTTGAATCCTAGCTTTAAAAAATACTTTTCAAAAGAAAGTGCGCCAAACACTATGGTTCCTCTTCACCCAGGTGCAGAGAAGTACTATCGTGAAATCGGTGTTATAAAATAAAAAATTATAAGGGTATGTAATACTGTATTACATACCCGAATTTTATTATTGGAGTTTATTATATGCGTGAATTGAAAGGATATTTGTCCAAAATTGTCGCAATCTGTTTGGGGGGAGTTGCTCTTTTTCATTTTTACACTGCAGTTTTTGGGGTATTTACTCCCAGGGTTCAGCGTGGTGTACATTTGATGATACTTTTACCAATGGCATTTTTACTTTTTCCTGCAACAAAGAAATCTCCTAAAGACAGACCAACTGTACTTGATTGTATTTTAGCTGTCCTTTCGGTGATTCCGCCTCTTTTTGTAATGTATGCTGATGGCCGGCTGAATCTCAGGTTTGAACTTTTTGATCCGGTATTACCAATAGAGGTAGTTTTAGGGCTTTTAAATATATTGCTTATTCTTGAAGCTGTGAGAAGGGTCGTAGTCCCTGCAATGGCTATTCTTATGGCTGCGTTTTTTGCTTATATTTATGTAGCACCGTTTCTTCCAGGTATTTTTTATGTGAAACCGATGCCTCTGGCCCGGATTGTTGAGATTAATTATCTTTTTACAAGTGAAGGTATTTACGGATCTATCGTAGGGGTAACAGCAACTTTTGTTGCAATATTTGTTATTTTCGGTGCTTTCCTGCAGAACACAAATACAGGTGAATATTTTACAAATCTGGCCTGTAAGCTTGCAGGAAAAGGCCCCGGCGGACCGGCAAAAATTGCGGTTATTTCAAGCGGTTTGTTTGGATCAATAAGCGGTGTAGCAGCTGCTAATGTATATGCAACAGGAATTTTTACAATTCCTCTCATGAAAAAACTGGGTTACAAGCCGAAATTTGCAGGTGCTGTCGAAGCTGCTGCCTCAACAGGTGGTCTTATAATGCCTCCTATAATGGGTGCGGGTGCTTTTGTAATGTCGGAAATTACCGGAGTACCATATTATAAGATCATCATTGCTGCACTTCTTGGAGCTGTTTTTTATTATGTAAGTCTGATTGTAAGGGTTCATTTATATGCACAGAGATATGACCTTGATAGTGTAACTGACGAAGAGCAGATCACCTGGAAGGCGATTCTCAAGGATTCATATCAGCTTATCCCGCTTGTGCTTCTGGTTATATTTCTGGTTAAGGGATTTTCTCCGTTCATGGCTGCAGTAGGTGCAATTGCTGCTACTTTTGCATTAAGTTTTGTAAAAAAAGAAACCATGATGACCCCGAAAAAACTCTGGGACACTTTTGTTCTTTCCGGACAGAATCTTATCATGCTTGGTGTAACATGTGCCGGTGCAGGTATGATAATAAGTATTGTAACATTTACAGGTCTTGCATTGGGTGTTGCTACAGTCATAACATCATGGTCAGGAGGATTTCTGCTTCCTGCTCTAATGCTGGTTACATTTACTTCAATGCTGATGGGAATGGGAATGCCGTGTACTCCTGCATATATAATTGCAGTTACAATAGGCGGTCCTGCAATGCTTGCAATGGGAGTTGATGTACTTCCAGCACATCTCTTTGTGTTTTATTATGCTATTCTTGCAGAAATTACACCACCTGTATGTATTGCATCTTATTGCGGTGCAAACATAGCTCAATCAAAACCCATGGAAACCGGATTTGAATCTCTTAAACTGGCCCTTGTCGGATTTATAATACCTTATATATTCATATATAACCCTGCTATGCTTCTCCAGGGTACTTTTATGGAGATTGCTTCATTGTGTTTTATAATGATTTACATAATCGGTTTTATAGCAGCCGGACTTCAGGGATTTTATATCAGAAAACTGAATTTACTTTTCAGAACAGGTTCAATAGTAATAGCTGGTCTTTTAGTTTTACTTGTTTGTTCAAGTGTTATGGGTAATAAAACAATTCAAGTGGCAGTTTCAGTATTTGGTTTGCTGCATTTGATTTTTAATGTGTACAAAAAAACCAGAACAAAAGTTTCCAGCGCAATTGCTGGTTAATATAAATACTGATTATTTCTCTTTGTTTTTTAATTATTGCAGGGAGAATTTTTTTAAAATAGAATCTCTTGAAATAATGATAAAAAAGTCACCTCTTTTACAGATTATTTCAAGGGATTATTTATATACATATGGGGGGTATATGGCAAAAGTCATTCTATTAAGTGGAAGTCCTAATGAAAACGGAAATACAGTACATATCTTCAGAGAAATGGCAAGGAAAATTGAAAATAATGGAGTTGATGCTGAGGTGATATCTCTTGCAGGAATGAACATCAAAGATGTTATGAATGTTAAGGGCGGATGTGATGACGGATTTGATAAAGTGATAGAAAAAATTATACCAGCAGAAGGGTTGATTGTTGGAGGACCGGTTTACTGGGGTACGGTACGTGCTGAATTGATGACTGCTTTGCATAGAATTGCTATGGCTTCCATGAAGAATGGAAACTTTCTATCTCGCAAAATTGGTGGACCGGTTGCAGTTGCCAGGAGGGGAGGGCTTACTTCTTCAATTCAGGAAATGATGATGTTTTTTCTCTATAATGATATGATTGTTCCCGGTTCTACATACTGGAATATTGTATTTGGCAAGGCTCCCGGTTCTGCTTTAGAGGATGAAGAAGGTATGAAAACAGTTAACCATTTTGCAGAAAATGTTGCCTGGTTAATCAATAAATTAAAATAACAGATATGAAAATGTTGATTTGATCAATTTAAAAATAAATTCTGATTCAGTCAGATAGAAATATAAAATTACAGCAATATGCTTTTCATAATAAGTGTGGTTTTTAAAAAATAAAAAGCAGTATAGGGTTTTCACCTTATACTGCTTTTTTTATTGAATAATTATTTTTTGTTGATTGTTGCAAGTGAAATATTAACAATATCGTTAATGTTGCAGCCTCTTGAAAGGTCAGAAACAGGTTTAGCAAAACCCTGAAAAATCGGACCGTAAGCATCGAAACCGCCGAATCTCTGTACAAGTTTGTAACCGATGTTACCTGCATTGAGGTTGGGGAAGATAAGAGTGTTTGCAAATCCTGCAACTTTGGAACCCGGAGCTTTTCTCTGTCCAACTTCTTCGATAATAGCAGCATCAAGCTGAAGTTCGCCGTCAATCTCGAGTTCAGGTTTTGTTTTCTTAACAATTTCAAGAGCCTTTGTTACTCTGTCAACTGTTTCATGACTTGCTGAGCCTTTTGTTGAAAAAGACATCATTGCGATTTTAGGTTCTGTGAGGAGAAAATCTTTGCAGCTTTCTGCAGCAGCCATTGCAATATCTGCAAGCTGTTCAGCTGTAGGATCAATAATAAAACCACAGTCAGCCATGATAAGACTTCCGTTGTGTCCCCAGTCTGAACCCGGCTTATCCATTACGAAGCATGAAGATGCATTTTTAACGCCGGGGGCTGTCTTGATAACTTTAAGAGCTGCAGAAGCAACAGCACCAGTTGAGTTTTCAGCGCCAGCAACCATTGCATCTGAATCGCCCATTCGTACCATCATTGCGCCCCAGTGAAGAACATCCTGGATCTGCTCTCGTGCCTGATCTTCTGTCATTCCTTTAGCTTTTCTGAGTTCATAGTATTCTGCTGCATAAGCATCGAGTTTTTCTGATTTTGCAGGATCGTAAATAGGAGTCCTATCGTTGAGGGTAATTCCTTCTGCTTTAGCGTTTGCCATGATTGTATCAGTATCACCGACAAGAGCTACTTCAGCTACAAGATCTTCATCAATAAGGATTTTAGCTGCATTCAGTACACGGGAATCCTTTCCTTCAGGGAGAACCAGTCTTTTCTTGTTAGCTCTCGCTTCTTTCTTCATCCGTTCGATAAATCCCATATTATCTCCTTTTCTGTTATTTTCAATTTTGATTGTTTTATGGTTGTGATATTTAACCAGATAATTTTATACAGAAATAAATCAAAAATGCAATATTTACAGATATTACAAATAAATATTTATGAAAAAAAATGATCCATTTCCGCTTTTTAGTGAAAATCCGACATGCTCCGGGCAGACGGAGAGGTGAGATTTTCATTTTTAGTATACAGCTTTTTAAAAATATCTAAACTGCCTGCCATATTAGTAAACCTTCTTGACAGTTGGGGTCAGGTTAAGTACGATACAGTTAAGATATTGACAGGCCAATATTAACTGTATCTTGTCCTGATACCGGGACTGGATTTACTGTTTTATTGCCTGAAATTATATCAGGTCCCCTTAGAAACAGGAGAAATATAAATACCTGTTTTATTATGTATCAGGAGAATAATATGTCGGAAATTAATATTAAAAATGTTGATGAATCTGAAATAGATACAATTTTATCAGAAGATATAGATTTTACAGGCGAACTCACATTTAATAAACCTTTGATGATAAAGGGTAAATTTACAGGTGAGATAAAAGCATCAAGCGATCTTTATGTCGGCAAGAATGCTGTGGTTACTGCACAGGTTGAAGCTGAACTGGTTTCTGTGAAAGGAACAGTTGAAGGTAATATAAAATCTCATAAAAATGTTGAACTTTTTTCTACATCGGTAATTGAAGGGGATATTGCAAGCCCGTCAATAATCATGGAAAACGGATGTAAATTTAACGGCATCTGTACAATGGAAAAAAAAGGATAAAATGGTAAAAGAATGATGATTAATAAAAAAATATTTTTATTATTATTTTTAATACCTGCATTTGCCTATTCTCAGGAAAGACCAGATGCTCTTCAGATGTACCGTAACGGCAATTACAAGGAAGCTGAAGAAGTCTGCAGGGCAGAAATTAAAGAAATGCCGAAGAATATGGATTCATACACAGTTCTGGGCTGGAGCCTTATTAAGCAGAAAAAATATTCTGAAGCGCTTGAAGCTGGTCAGGCTGCTCTTAAAATATCCCGGTATGACAGCCGTATAATTGAAATATGCGGAGAGGCAAACTATTTTCTCGGAAATAATATTGATGCACTTAATTATTTTGAAGAATATGCAAAACTTGTTCCGGACGGCGGAAGAATTGATGTAGTTTATTATTATATGGGTGAAATATTTCTGAGGCTTGGTGAATATCATCATTCAGATATAGCATTTTCAACAGCTCTTTATTATTCTCCCAATATTGCCAGGTGGTGGGCAAGACTTGGATATTCCAGGGAGATGAAGGAAGATTATAAATGGGCTCTTAATTCATATGAAAAATCACTTAAGCTTAATCCTTCCTATACTGAAGCACTCAGAGGAAAAAACCGGGTACTTAAGAAAATATCCGGTTAATCTATGTCGGAAAAAAAATTGAAAGCAGCATTTTATACTCTAGGTTGTAAGCTTAATCAGTTTGAAAGTGAAGCAATTGCAGACAGGCTGAAGAGCAAGGGGGTACAGATTGTCCCTTTTAATGAACAATCAGATATTTTTATCATAAATACATGTACAGTCACATCCAAAAGCGAGCAGAAGGCACGTAGAGTAATCAGGAAAACTGCAAGGGAGAATCCCGGTTCCCTGATAATTGTTACAGGTTGTTATGTTCAGCTGAATCAGGATGATATCAAATCTATTTCTGAAAATCTTGTAACAATAAGACAGGAAGACAAGGAAGCAATACTTGCCCTTGCTGACAGGTATCTTGAAAAAGATCCTGATATTGAAAAATACAGGGAATCTCTGCTTGATCATGATGATGAAGAGTTTACCGGTAAATTTTATTTTGTTAATTCTGATTACTCCTTTCACTCCAGGGCTTTTCTTAAAATACAGGATGGATGTAATAATTTCTGTCACTACTGCAGGGTCCCTCTTGCCAGGGGGCGTTCAGTAAGCCTTGAACACGATAAAGTCATAGAAAATATTATTCAGATTGAAAAAGAGGGGTATAATGAGGCTGTCCTTACAGGAGTAAATGTCACAGCATACAGGTCAGAAGGCTATGATTTTCCTGGTCTCGTCAGCCTTATTCTTGAAAAAACAGAAAAGATAAAAATACGCTTATCCTCTCTGGAGCCGGATATGATTGATGACAGGTACAGGTCTATAGTCTGTAATAAAAGAATCTGTAATCATTTCCATATACCAGTACAGTCAGGGTCTGATAATATACTCAAGGCTATGGGAAGAAAGTATAAATCCGATAAAATTACTGAAGCAGTCGAAATTCTAAGGTCATCAGGTAGAGATCCGTTTATTTCTGCAGATATAATAACAGGTTTTCCCGGTGAAACAGATCCGGATTTCGATGATTCATACAATATTCTTAAAAACAATTCTTTTGCTTCCATGCATGTATTCCCGTTTTCAAGAAGACCCGGTACAAAGGCTTATCATATGAAAAAGCTTGTGCCTGAACGGATTTCCGGTGAAAGAGCAGAAAAACTTAGAAAATTGTCCGATTCTCTTTATAATGAGTATGCAGAAAGATGGACAGGTAGGGAAACTGAGGTGATAATTGAGGGCTCTGAAAAGATCGGAGACAGGCTTTTTTTGAAAGGATTAAGTGATAATTATCTCAAGGTTATTTTCCCGTATGATAGTTCAGAAAATGAAAAATGTGACGGTAGAATGGCGCTTGTAAGGCTTGGAAAAGAAGGTGAAATCAAAGAAGGTTTTTTTGCTTCTGAGCTTGTAAATCTTTATATGTAAAGGAAATATTAAAAAGTTTAAAATATTTGAAAAAATATATTGACAGTTTTTTGCAATACTGGTACATTACCAACGTCGATAAGGCATGGGCCGCTAGCTCAGCTGGTAGAGCAACGCCCTTTTAAGGCGTGGGTCACTGGTTCGAACCCAGTGCGGCTCAACTGATACAGTAAAATGTATCGCAAGTCTCCTTCGTCTAGTGGTTAGGACACCGGGTTTTCATCCCGGCAACAGGGGTTCGACTCCCCTAGGAGATGTTTAAGCTCGAAGAAATTCTTCGGGCTTTTTTTTTGCCTTAACAGCAGGCATATATCAGCCTGGCAGGGTTGCCTGCAAAAGGAAAAGTCATTTATAATATTTGTGAACTCTAATGTTAATTATTATTTTGAGATTACATAGAAGCACGTTTTATCAGGAGTAGAATATGAGTAATAAAGTAGTTTTGACATCTACCGATCTTGATGGGTACCTGACAGAAAAAGATCATGAATTATTATCAAAAATGAACAGCTATTACAGTGAAGCTGTAAAGATTTTCAAATCAATATCATCCAATAAAGATGAAGAACCGACAGCTGAAGACTGTGAGCAGATGATTGATATATTCAATACCATGGGTGAATTCATGAAAGAGATTGTTGCAAATGAAAATCGAATCAGTGTTTATTCATTTGAAACACCAACTTCAATTCACGGGGAAGCTTCCCGTCTTATTGCGAAACTCAGGGATGTGAATACAAAGCACGGTGAATTTCTTTACTATACACAGAGGGCGTATGAGCTTCTGTTTAACCTTTCACTCTATGGAGATGATCAGAGTAAGAAAAATTATCTGATTGTGAAAACACCTGTTGATAATCCTGTTCAGAATTATGCAGTTCACAAGATACCGAATATTGATGAAGACCTTAAAGACAGTGTCATGTGCGTAATGCTGAGGGGCGCTCTTCTGCCGTCAATTATCATGTCTAAGGAAATTCAGGAATATTCAACAGATAATTATATTACCCCTTTTGCTCTCTTTAAAATCAAACGGGATGATTCAAAAAAAGAAAGCAATATGGAATATATACTGGACCTTGACAGGTCATATTTTGATCTTGAATCAATGAACGGAAAAGACCTTATTTTTGCAGATCCTATGAATGCAACAGGGGGAAGTTTTGTTACAATTATGAAATATCTGATGGAGCAGGGGGTTAAACCCAGATCTGTTAAATTTTTCAATGTAATATCATCTCTAAAGGGAACTCTGAGGATTGTCAGGGCGCTTGAGAATGTTACAGTGTATACATTGTGGATGGACCCTGTTATGAATGATCTTGCCTATATCCTTCCGGGTCTCGGAGATGCTGGAGACAGGCTTAATGGCGAGGATGCTGAAGATCACCCCAGAAATATAATTCAGCTGATAGCTGATTATGGTTCAGATATATCTGAACTCTACAGGTCACAGGTGAGAAAGATTGAAGAAACAGTACTTTCTGTTGCTGAATAAAATACTTATATTGCTGATAACCTCCGGTATGATAATCTCATGTGCCGGAGGGCTTTCCAGGCGGGAATCTGCCCGCGTCTATTATAATCTTGGAAATGCATATTTTGACCTTGGAAAGAATGAAGAAGCTTCATCAGCTTATCTGAGAGCTCTGGAATTTGATGATAAGCTGAAGGTTGCCTCATTTAACCTTGCAAGGTCCTATGTTGAGGCAGGTAAATATTCAGAAGCTTTAAGGCTTCTCGATAAAATGCTTGAAAAAGATGAGGAAAATACACTTGTTCATTCTGCCAAAGGATATTGCCTTTTCAGGTTTGGTGATTATGACAAGGCTGCGGCAAGTTACCTCAATGTACTTGAGATAAATCCTGCCGATCAGAATGCACTTTTTAATTATGCCCTTATAATGGCTGAACTTGAAAACTATGATGCTGCGATAGAGAAGCTGGCCGAGCTTAAGAATGCAAATCCTTCAGATGATAATCTTGTAAGGAAAATTGATTTTGCTGTCGGGCGTGTTTATTTTCTTCAGGACAACCATGATAAAGCTCTTGAATATTTTGAATCTGTTTATGAGAAAGACCCCGAACATGGAGAAACTGCTGATTTCCTTTTCAGGATATATAAATCAAAACAGTATTATGGAAAAATGGTTGCTGTCGGCAAAAAATTACTGGAATTGGGCAAAGCTGATAAGGAAACCCTTTATGATATCAGTATGGTTCTGCTTCTTGAAATTGAAGACAGTGAGCAGGGTGTTGAGTTTTTCGGAAAAACTATTGATGCAGGTTTTGATAATGAAGGTGAAATAAATAAGATTCTTGAGGGGGTAAATCCCTCTTTGAAAAAAGAGCTTGAAAAAATACTTCAAAACAGAAAAGATTCAGACGATTAATAAATAGGGCTTTATATTTAAACAACAATGAAGGGAGTATTTATGAATAAAAAACTTGTTATTCTTATATTATTGCTTGCAGCTTCAGTTCTTTCTGTATCGGCTGAACCGGGCGGGGAAAAAAGGCTTGGATTCGGTTTTGGAGTTCCAAATACAGTATTTATTTTTCAGGGCGGGCCATATGACCTTAAAATCGGATATGATTTTACAGAAGGGGATGAGTATATGTTTCTCGGCGGTTCTTATATGCTTATCAATTCAAGGCCTATGTTTGAGAATGTTACAGGAACAATGGCAATAGGTTTATTCGGGAGAATTGCTTTTGGTGATAATGATGATGATTTTATCGGAGGTATGAATATTCCGCTGTCGGCAGAAATAGCGTTTATTGACAATTTTCTGGAATTTTTTGTAACAGTAGCTCCGGGAATTGAACTTTATCCCAAACCAGCCTTTACCAAGGAAGCTATAAATGCCTGGGCCGGTTTTACAATAATGATTGACTGATAATTATAAAATATATTTACAATCCGTCAGGCTTATGCATGACGGATTTTTTTTCATTAATTTTTGTTACTGTGTCGTTATATAACTGCTAAAAATAAGCTGTTTCAGTTGTAAACAAAATATGATGTAATTTTATTTATTGTATTTTTTATGTTTTCCACCGGGAATTCGAGATATGTTTCCGGGAAACTGTTTTTCAGGTAATTTATAATTTCCCTGTAGTTTCCGACTTTCGTATTTATTGCTGACACTGTGTCAATTTTTTTGTAATCAGGGCATCCGCAAATCATGCAGTGTGTTTTGCCTTCAAAATCAGGTTCAGAAAAAGAATTTATACTTGAGCATTCATCGCAGCGTATAATTTCATCTTCCCTGTAATTTTCTCTTCTGTTTTTTATATTTACTATCAGGTCTATTTTCTGTTTCTTTGTAAATTCTTCAACAAATTCATACTCATAACTGTTGCAGAGAAGTATGAAGAAATCTCCGTTATTTTCGTTGTCTTTGAGCTTCTCAATTTCGTAAAATACATTATTTGCAGTAAGGTTTTGTTCTCTCTTTATTTTTTCAGTCATGAGAACAGGCAGTTTTAAGACTTTTGACAGGCGGTGTGCAAGAACTTCATTGTTTATTACAGGGTCCCCTGTAACTATTATTTTATATGGTGTGGTTTTGATATATGGGTAACCTTTTTTATTAAGACTGAATATCATTCTGCATTTAACAGAGCAGAATTTATTATTAACTGATTCAGATAGAAAATAGTTGCCGCAGGTTTTGCATATGCTGTATTTGCGGCTGCATTCTGATGAACAGATATTGTTTCTGTTTTTCAGCTGAGTTTTAATAAATTTTCCACAATTTGTACAATTTTTAAAATTTATTGCAAGATCTGTCATATAATTAATATATACATTTTTTATAAAAAAAAGCCAGTAAAAAGGTTGACTAAATAAGGTAAAATAGGTATCTTGATTTCCGCAAGTCAGATAAAGAAAGTTTTTTACAGCTTTTCATTGGTTTTGATTTGAATATTTACATTGAAATATTTGTTACACCTCCGGTTTGACATCTTACTGGGATGATAATGATTCTTTCGTTGTAGATTAGATCTGTTACAGTTTTTTTTGGATAAATTATATTGAAATATTTACTGCTAAATTGTTTCTTTGTAAGGATTTATTTAAATTTTTAGCATGTTGAAATCTTTTTTGATAAAGATGGAGTGCTTGAAAAAATAAAAAAAACTTTTTACCGAAACTGGTTGACAGAGAAAAGAGTAAATGATAAAACATTAGAGCATTTGGCACGGAAGTTGCTTGATGCTTAAAAAATAAAAAGCAGAAGCTTGAAGTGAAAACTTGAAGCGGAAGCGAATGCCGATCTTAACGTCATTCATGGCTGATCGGATTTTCGGGCTTGGTGCCTGAGTAGTTCTTTTTAAATAATGAATAGAGAAGGGACCTGAAGCGGGTCAAAAAGTTAATTTTTGACAGTTTTAATCTTTTGATAAGAGTAAAGCTGGGAAAAAACCAAAATTGTAACTAACGTTCTTCGGAACGTTGGAATATATAATGGAGAGTTTGATCCTGGCTCAGAACGAACGCTGGCGGCGCGTTTTAAGCATGCAAGTCGAACGGTAGAGAAGTGCTTGCACTTCTTGAGAGTGGCGAACGGGTGAGTAACACGTGAGTGATCTGCCTTGAGATTGGGGATAGCCCATGGAAACATGGGGTAATACCGAATAAGCTAAAAGACTTTGAATGGTCTTTTAGGAAAAGAGCTACGGCTCTGTCTCATGATGAGCTCGCGGTCCATTAGCTAGTTGGTGGGGTAAAGGCCTACCAAGGCGACGATGGATAGCCGGCCTGAGAGGGTGACCGGCCACATTGGGACTGAGACACGGCCCAGACTCCTACGGGAGGCAGCAGCTAAGAATCTTCCGCAATGGGCGAAAGCCTGACGGAGCGACGCCGCGTGAACGATGAAGGCAGAGATGTTGTAAAGTTCTTTTCCAGAGGAGGAATAAGGAATAGAGGGAATGCTATTTCGATGACGTTAATCTGGGAATAAGCAACGGCTAATTACGTGCCAGCAGCCGCGGTAACACGTAAGTTGCAAGCGTTGTTCGGATTTATTGGGCGTAAAGGGCACGTAGGCGGCCTGTCAAGCTTGGTGTGAAAGACCTCGGCTCAACCGAGGGACCGCGCTGAGAACTGGCAAGCTAGAGTCTAAGAGGGGGAGTTAGAATTCCAGGTGTAGGGGTGAAATCTGTAGATATCTGGAAGAATACCGGTGGCGAAGGCGAACTCCTGGTAATAGACTGACGCTGAGGTGCGAAAGTGTGGGGAGCGAACAGGATTAGATACCCTGGTAGTCCACACTGTAAACGATGTGCACTAGGTGTTGGATGGTTACATTCAGTGCCGTAGCAAACGTGTTAAGTGCACCGCCTGGGGAGTATGCTCGCAAGGGTGAAACTCAAAGGAATTGACGGGGGCCCGCACAAGCGGTGGAGCATGTGGTTTAATTCGATGATACGCGAGAAACCTTACCAGGGCTTGACATATAAAGGAATGTTGTAGAGATACAGCAGCTGCTTGCAGTCTTTATACAGGTGCTGCATGGCTGTCGTCAGCTCGTGCTGTGAAGTGTTGGGTTAAGTCCCGCAACGAGCGCAACCCCTTTTGTCTGTTGCCAGCATTTAAGATGGGGACTCAGACAATACTGCCGGTGACAAACCGGAGGAAGGTGGGGACGACGTCAAGTCATCATGGCCCTTATGTCCTGGGCTACACACGTGCTACAATGGCAGGTACAGAGCGAAGCGAAACAGCGATGTGGAGCAAATCGCAGAAAGCTTGCCTCAGTTCGGATTGGAGTCTGAAACCCGACTCCATGAAGGTGGAATCGCTAGTAATCGCGCATCAGCATGGCGCGGTGAATACGTTCCCGGGCCTTGTACACACCGCCCGTCACACCACCCGAGTTGGGGGTACCCGAAGTCGTTAGTCTAACCAGCAATGGGGGACGATGCCGAAGGTATGCCTGGTAAGGGGGGTGAAGTCGTAACAAGGTAGCCGTACCGGAAGGTGCGGCTGGATCACCTCCTTTCTAAGAGAAAGGTAATTATCCAAATGTACTGGATACAGTAGTTCATTTATTTGAATTACAAAATTGGGTCTTTAATTAGATCCGGATCCGCTTCAGGAAACTTTTTTATATATAATGAGGAGAAATCCTCGGTACGGGTTAATACCCGGGTATGGGCTGGTTGTAACCTTTAGTTACTGCTTGTTCATGCAATCATGGGGGCATAGCTCAGTTGGCTAGAGCACCGGCTTTGCAAGCCGGGGGTCCGGGGTTCGAGTCCCCGTGCCTCCAAGAAAATAGTGGAAAACGAAAGTTAACTGCTTTTTTTTAAAGTAGAGAATGGAGATATTTGATATTTTTAGTTTTTACTTTTATATGAATCTGAAAGATTTTCTTTAGATTCATGTTTATAGCTGTGAAAACAGCAATGTTCTTTAATAGATAAACATTAACACATATAAGGATTTAGAAATAAATCTGGTGTTTTTGATAAGAGAAGGGTTAAAAAATAATATGGTCAAGCGAATAAGGGTCTACGGTGGATGCCTTGGAGCTGTCTGACGAAGAAGGTCGTGGTAAGCTGCGAAAAGCTGCGGGGAGAGGCAAACACTCAATAATCCGCAGATAACCGAATGGGGTAACCCACATAGTTTTAATATTATGTACAATGCACTGAACACATAGGTGTATTGAGGAAAACCCAGGGAACTGAACCATCTAAGTACCTGGAGGAAAAGAAATCAACATTGAGATTCCCTGAGTAGCGGCGAGCGAACGGGGAGGAGCCTAAACCTGATATATGTAAGACTTACATCGTTGTATGTCAGGGGTTGCAGGATAGATTATCTGAGTGTGTAAGAACTCAGGCACAGTTATAGAAAACTTATTGTTAGAAGAACGGTACTGGGAAGGCCGGCCAGAGAGGGTGAAAGCCCCGTAATTTAAAATAATAAGTCTGTGTAATTTATTCCTAAGTAGGGCGGGACACGAGAAATCCTGCTTGAATCCGGGAGGACCACCTTCCAAGGCTAAATACATGACAGCTACCGATAGCGTATAGTACCGTGAGGGAAAGGTGAAAAGAACCCCGGGAGGGGAGTGAAATAGAATCTGAAACCGTAGACTTACAAACGGTCAGAGCCTTAATTTATTAGGGTGATGGCGTGCCTTTTGTAGAATGAGCCTGCGAGTTAATGTATATTGCGAGGTTAAGGGATAGAAGTCCCGGAGCCGGAGGGAAACCGAGTCTGAAATGGGCGCTTTAGTAGTATGCATTAGACCCGAAGCCGAGTGATCTATCCATGGTCAGGTTGAAGCTCTGGTAACACAGAGTGGAGGACCGAACCCTAGTCTGTTTAAAAAGGCAGGGATGAACTGTGGATCGGAGTGAAAGGCTAATCAAACTCGGAGATAGCTGGTTCTCCCCGAAATAGCTTTAGGGCTAGCCTCATATTAGAATGTAACGGAGGTAGAGCACTGAATGGGTACGGGCCCTTCACCGGGTACCAAACTCAACCAAACTCCGAATGCCGTTACAGGATTTATGGGAGTCAGACTACGGGTGATAATATTCGTGGTCAAGAGGGAAACAGCCCAGACCGACGGCTAAGGTCTCAAATCTATGCTAAGTGGAAAAGGAAGTGTAATTGCGAAGACAGCCAGGAGGTTGGCTTAGAAGCAGCCATACCTTGAAAGAGTGCGTAATAGCTCACTGGTCGAGTAGTCATGCGCCGACAATGTAACGGGGCTAAGCATAGAACCGAAGCCACGGCTTTGTAATTTATTACAAGGGGTAGGGGAGCATTCTGGATGTCGACGAAGGTGTACTGTAAGGTATGCTGGAGATAACAGAAGAGAGGATGCAGGCATGAGTAACGAATAGAGGGGTGAGATCCCCCTCCGCCGAAAGCCTAAGGTTTCCAGGGTTAAGGTAATCTTCCCAAGGGTTAGTCGGCCCCTAAGGCGAGGCTGAAAAGCGTAGTCGATGGGAAACTGGTTAATATTCCAGTACCTCTCTTACTTTCGAGGGGATGACGCATAAGGTGAAGCCCGGCCGGGCGACGGTAGTCCCGGTCTAAATAACAAGTTGTTGAAGTGTGCAGGCAAATCCACACACTGAGGTGAGTTATGATGGCGAGCGAATCTACGGAGGAGCGAAGCGGGTGTAGTCATGGTGCCAAGAAATAATCTCTAAGGATAGGGTAAGAGGGACCGTACCGCAAACCGACACAGGTAGGCGGGCTGAGAATGCTAAGGCGTACGGGAGAACTCGCGTTAAGGAACTCGGCAAAATACACACGTAACTTCGGGAGAAGTGTGGCCTCTTTTGGATGTCAAAGTTTAAGAGAGGTTGCAGAGAATAGGCCCAATCGACTGTTTACCAAAAACACAGGTCTATGCGAAATTGCAAAATGACGTATATGGACTGACACCTGCCCGGTGCCGGAAGGTTAAGAGGAGGGGTTAGCTTTTGCGAAGCTCTGAATTGAAGCCCCGGTAAACGGCGGCCGTAACTATAACGGTCCTAAGGTAGCGAAATTCCTTGTCGGGTAAGTTCCGACCCGCACGAATGGTGTAACGAATTGGGCGCTGTCTCAACGCGAGACCCGGTGAAATTGGAGTACCGGTGAAGATACCGGTTACCCGTGGTTAGACGGAAAGACCCCGTGAACCTTTACTGCAGCTTGACACTGAAACTTGTCCTGGTATGTGTAGGATAGGTGGGAAACTTTGATGCATGGTCGCCAGATTGTGCGGAGTTGTTGTTGAAATACCACCCTTATCAGGTTAGGTTTCTAACGGATGCCTTTATCAGGTATCTGGACACTGTCAGGTGGGCGGTTTGACTGGGGCGGTCGCCTCCTAAAGAGTAACGGAGGCGCGCGAAGGTTACCTTGCGGTGGTTGGAAATCATCGTGTAAGTGTAAAGGCATAAGGTAGCCTGACTGCGAGACCAACAAGTCGAGCAGGTACGAAAGTAGGTCTTAGTGATCCGGCGGTCCCGCGTGGAAGGGCCGTCGCTTAACGGACAAAAGGTACTCCGGGGATAACAGGCTGATTTTGCCCAAGAGTTCATATCGACGGCAAAGTTTGGCACCTCGATGTCGGCTCATCGCATCCTGGGGCTGGAGCAGGTCCCAAGGGTTTGGCTGTTCGCCAATTAAAGCGGTACGTGAGCTGGGTTCAGAACGTCGCGAGACAGTTCGGTCCCTATCTGCCACGGGCGTTGGATGTTTGAGAGGAGCTGTTTTTAGTACGAGAGGACCGAAACGGACGAACCTCTAGTGTATCAGTTATCGTGCCAACGGTAAGTGCTGAGTAGCTACGTTCGGAAGGGATAACCGCTGAAAGCATCTAAGTGGGAAGCCCCCCTCAAGATTAAACATCCCTGAGGATTTAATCCTCCTAAAGACACCAGAGAGAAGATCTGGTTGATAGGCTGGGAGTGTAAGTGCAGTAATGTATTCAGCTTACCAGTACTAATCAGTCGTGAGGCTTGACCATATTATTATTTAACTCATTCTCGAATCTTGATAAGCAATGGATGTGCTTGTACATACATTGCCGAAGCGAGGAAGGGTACTGCCGATAGGCAGCGACCTATTCTCAATTTTCTGTAAGTGTGGTGCTTTTAATACTTGTAGAGATAAAAACATAAAAAGCTTTTTGCTTTAGTTTTTAACTGAAAAAGGAGTTTTTAGGGTAATTTGATAAAGTTACTTGCAAACAATCCTGATAAATGTTAAAAACCTGAGTGAAAAAAATTAGTCTGGTGACTATGGCTGAGGGGTTCCACCCGTTCCCATCCCGAACACGGAAGTTAAGCCCTCACGCGCCGATGATACTGCTAAGGCGGGAAAGTAGGTCGTTGCCAGACTTTTTTTTATCTTTTTTTTGTTTCTATATAAACGATACTGTAATTTTTCTGTTTTTAAATTATCCATATTCTGTTAAATCCGCAGTCATAAATGGAATAGTTTTTATTTTTTATAATATTTTTTCTGTTGAAAATGATAAGAAAAGATAAGATAAATAAAAAAAACTTTTTACCGAAACTGGTTGACAGAGAAAAGAGTAAATGATAAAACATTAGAGCATTTGGCACGGAAGTTGCTTGATGCTTAAAAAATAAAAAGCAGAAGCTTGAAGTGAAAACTTGAAGCGGAAGCGAATGCCGATCTTAACGTCATTCATGGCTGATCGGATTTTCGGGCTTGGTGCCTGAGTAGTTCTTTTTAAATAATGAATAGAGAAGGGACCTGAAGCGGGTCAAAAAGTTAATTTTTGACAGTTTTAATCTTTTGATAAGAGTAAAGCTGGGAAAAAACCAAAATTGTAACTAACGTTCTTCGGAACGTTGGAATATATAATGGAGAGTTTGATCCTGGCTCAGAACGAACGCTGGCGGCGCGTTTTAAGCATGCAAGTCGAACGGTAGAGAAGTGCTTGCACTTCTTGAGAGTGGCGAACGGGTGAGTAACACGTGAGTGATCTGCCTTGAGATTGGGGATAGCCCATGGAAACATGGGGTAATACCGAATAAGCTAAAAAACTTTGAATTGTTTTTTAGGAAAAGAGCTACGGCTCTGTCTCATGATGAGCTCGCGGTCCATTAGCTAGTTGGTGGGGTAAAGGCCTACCAAGGCGACGATGGATAGCCGGCCTGAGAGGGTGACCGGCCACATTGGGACTGAGACACGGCCCAGACTCCTACGGGAGGCAGCAGCTAAGAATCTTCCGCAATGGGCGAAAGCCTGACGGAGCGACGCCGCGTGAACGATGAAGGCAGAGATGTTGTAAAGTTCTTTTCCAGAGGAGGAATAAGGAATAGAGGGAATGCTATTTCGATGACGTTAATCTGGGAATAAGCAACGGCTAATTACGTGCCAGCAGCCGCGGTAACACGTAAGTTGCAAGCGTTGTTCGGATTTATTGGGCGTAAAGGGCACGTAGGCGGCCTGTCAAGCTTGGTGTGAAAGACCTCGGCTCAACCGAGGGACCGCGCTGAGAACTGGCAAGCTAGAGTCTAAGAGGGGGAGTTAGAATTCCAGGTGTAGGGGTGAAATCTGTAGATATCTGGAAGAATACCGGTGGCGAAGGCGAACTCCTGGTAATAGACTGACGCTGAGGTGCGAAAGTGTGGGGAGCGAACAGGATTAGATACCCTGGTAGTCCACACTGTAAACGATGTGCACTAGGTGTTGGATGGTTACATTCAGTGCCGTAGCAAACGTGTTAAGTGCACCGCCTGGGGAGTATGCTCGCAAGGGTGAAACTCAAAGGAATTGACGGGGGCCCGCACAAGCGGTGGAGCATGTGGTTTAATTCGATGATACGCGAGAAACCTTACCAGGGCTTGACATATAAAGGAATGTTGTAGAGATACAGCAGCTGCTTGCAGTCTTTATACAGGTGCTGCATGGCTGTCGTCAGCTCGTGCTGTGAAGTGTTGGGTTAAGTCCCGCAACGAGCGCAACCCCTTTTGTCTGTTGCCAGCATTTAAGATGGGGACTCAGACAATACTGCCGGTGACAAACCGGAGGAAGGTGGGGACGACGTCAAGTCATCATGGCCCTTATGTCCTGGGCTACACACGTGCTACAATGGCAGGTACAGAGCGAAGCGAAACAGCGATGTGGAGCAAATCGCAGAAAGCTTGCCTCAGTTCGGATTGGAGTCTGAAACCCGACTCCATGAAGGTGGAATCGCTAGTAATCGCGCATCAGCATGGCGCGGTGAATACGTTCCCGGGCCTTGTACACACCGCCCGTCACACCACCCGAGTTGGGGGTACCCGAAGTCGTTAGTCTAACCAGCAATGGGGGACGATGCCGAAGGTATGCCTGGTAAGGGGGGTGAAGTCGTAACAAGGTAGCCGTACCGGAAGGTGCGGCTGGATCACCTCCTTTCTAAGAGAAAGGTAATTATCCAAATGTACTGGATACAGTAGTTCATTTATTTGAATTACAAAATTGGGTCTTTAATTAGATCCGGATCCGCTTCAGGAAACTTTTTTATATATAATGGGAGATTGTTGAGCAATAGTTTGTACAGTTGATCTCCATTTATGGGCTGGTCACAAATCTTTGATTTGCTGCCCGCCAACGAGTCGTACCGCAGGTGCTGCGCATCGGGGAACGATCTCGGATGCAAATGGGCCTGTAGCTCAGTTGGTTAGAGCGCACGCCTGATAAGCGTGAGGTCACAAGTTCAACTCTTGTCAGGCCCAAAATGAATTATCTGAAAATGATAGTTCAGGCTTACAGCTGTGAAAACAGCAATGTTCTTTAATAGATAAACATTAACACATATAAGGATTTAGAAATAAATCTGGTGTTTTTGATAAGAGAAGGGTTAAAAAATAATATGGTCAAGCGAATAAGGGTCTACGGTGGATGCCTTGGAGCTGTCTGACGAAGAAGGTCGTGGTAAGCTGCGATATGCTGCGGGGAGGAGCAAACATCCAATGATCCGCAGATAACCGAATGGGGTAACCCACATAGTTTTAATATTATGTACAATGCACTGAACACATAGGTGTATTGAGGAAAACCCAGGGAACTGAACCATCTAAGTACCTGGAGGAAAAGAAATCAACATTGAGATTCCCTGAGTAGCGGCGAGCGAACGGGGAGGAGCCTAAACCTGATATATGTAAGACTTACATCGTTGTATGTCAGGGGTTGCAGGATAGATTATCTGAGTGTGTAAGAACTCAGGCACAGTTATAGAAAACTTATTGTTAGAAGAACGGTACTGGGAAGGCCGGCCAGAGAGGGTGAAAGCCCCGTAATTTAAAATAATAAGTCTGTGTAATTTATTCCTAAGTAGGGCGGGACACGAGAAATCCTGCTTGAATCCGGGAGGACCACCTTCCAAGGCTAAATACATGACAGCTACCGATAGCGTATAGTACCGTGAGGGAAAGGTGAAAAGAACCCCGGGAGGGGAGTGAAATAGAATCTGAAACCGTAGACTTACAAACGGTCAGAGCCTTAATTTATTAGGGTGATGGCGTGCCTTTTGTAGAATGAGCCTGCGAGTTAATGTATATTGCGAGGTTAAGGGATAGAAGTCCCGGAGCCGGAGGGAAACCGAGTCTGAAATGGGCGCTTTAGTAGTATGCATTAGACCCGAAGCCGAGTGATCTATCCATGGTCAGGTTGAAGCTCTGGTAACACAGAGTGGAGGACCGAACCCTAGTCTGTTTAAAAAGGCAGGGATGAACTGTGGATCGGAGTGAAAGGCTAATCAAACTCGGAGATAGCTGGTTCTCCCCGAAATAGCTTTAGGGCTAGCCTCATATTAGAATGTAACGGAGGTAGAGCACTGAATGGGTACGGGCCCTTCACCGGGTACCAAACTCAACCAAACTCCGAATGCCGTTACAGGATTTATGGGAGTCAGACTACGGGTGATAATATTCGTGGTCAAGAGGGAAACAGCCCAGACCGACGGCTAAGGTCTCAAATCTATGCTAAGTGGAAAAGGAAGTGTAATTGCGAAGACAGCCAGGAGGTTGGCTTAGAAGCAGCCATACCTTGAAAGAGTGCGTAATAGCTCACTGGTCGAGTAGTCATGCGCCGACAATGTAACGGGGCTAAGCATAGAACCGAAGCCACGGCTTTGTAATTTATTACAAGGGGTAGGGGAGCATTCTGGATGTCGACGAAGGTGTACTGTAAGGTATGCTGGAGATAACAGAAGAGAGGATGCAGGCATGAGTAACGAATAGAGGGGTGAGATCCCCCTCCGCCGAAAGCCTAAGGTTTCCAGGGTTAAGGTAATCTTCCCAAGGGTTAGTCGGCCCCTAAGGCGAGGCTGAAAAGCGTAGTCGATGGGAAACTGGTTAATATTCCAGTACCTCTCTTACTTTCGAGGGGATGACGCATAAGGTGAAGCCCGGCCGGGCGACGGTAGTCCCGGTCTAAATAACAAGTTGTTGAAGTGTGCAGGCAAATCCACACACTGAGGTGAGTTATGATGGCGAGCGAATCTACGGAGGAGCGAAGCGGGTGTAGTCATGGTGCCAAGAAATAATCTCTAAGGATAGGGTAAGAGGGACCGTACCGCAAACCGACACAGGTAGGCGGGCTGAGAATGCTAAGGCGTACGGGAGAACTCGCGTTAAGGAACTCGGCAAAATACACACGTAACTTCGGGAGAAGTGTGGCCTCTTTTGGATGTCAAAGTTTAAGAGAGGTTGCAGAGAATAGGCCCAATCGACTGTTTACCAAAAACACAGGTCTATGCGAAATTGCAAAATGACGTATATGGACTGACACCTGCCCGGTGCCGGAAGGTTAAGAGGAGGGGTTAGCTTTTGCGAAGCTCTGAATTGAAGCCCCGGTAAACGGCGGCCGTAACTATAACGGTCCTAAGGTAGCGAAATTCCTTGTCGGGTAAGTTCCGACCCGCACGAATGGTGTAACGAATTGGGCGCTGTCTCAACGCGAGACCCGGTGAAATTGGAGTACCGGTGAAGATACCGGTTACCCGTGGTTAGACGGAAAGACCCCGTGAACCTTTACTGCAGCTTGACACTGAAACTTGTCCTGGTATGTGTAGGATAGGTGGGAAACTTTGATGCATGGTCGCCAGATTGTGCGGAGTTGTTGTTGAAATACCACCCTTATCAGGTTAGGTTTCTAACGGATGCCTTTATCAGGTATCTGGACACTGTCAGGTGGGCGGTTTGACTGGGGCGGTCGCCTCCTAAAGAGTAACGGAGGCGCGCGAAGGTTACCTTGCGGTGGTTGGAAATCATCGTGTAAGTGTAAAGGCATAAGGTAGCCTGACTGCGAGACCAACAAGTCGAGCAGGTACGAAAGTAGGTCTTAGTGATCCGGCGGTCCCGCGTGGAAGGGCCGTCGCTTAACGGACAAAAGGTACTCCGGGGATAACAGGCTGATTTTGCCCAAGAGTTCATATCGACGGCAAAGTTTGGCACCTCGATGTCGGCTCATCGCATCCTGGGGCTGGAGCAGGTCCCAAGGGTTTGGCTGTTCGCCAATTAAAGCGGTACGTGAGCTGGGTTCAGAACGTCGCGAGACAGTTCGGTCCCTATCTGCCACGGGCGTTGGATGTTTGAGAGGAGCTGTTTTTAGTACGAGAGGACCGAAACGGACGAACCTCTAGTGTATCAGTTATCGTGCCAACGGTAAGTGCTGAGTAGCTACGTTCGGAAGGGATAACCGCTGAAAGCATCTAAGTGGGAAGCCCCCCTCAAGATTAAACATCCCTGAGGATTTAATCCTCCTAAAGACACCAGAGAGAAGATCTGGTTGATAGGCTGGGAGTGTAAGTGCAGTAATGTATTCAGCTTACCAGTACTAATCAGTCGTGAGGCTTGACCATATTATTATTTAACTCATTCTCGAATCTTGATAAGCAATGGATGTGCTTGTACATACATTGCCGAAGCGAGGAAGGGTACTGCCGATAGGCAGCGACCTATTCTCAATTTTCTGTAAGTGTGGTGCTTTTAATACTTGCAGAGATAAAAACATAAAAAGCTTTTTGCTTTAGTTTTTAACTGAAAAAGGAGTTTTCAGGGTAATTTGATAAAGTTACTTGCAAACAATCCTGATAAATGTTAAAAACCTGAGTGAAAAAAAATTAGTCTGGTGACTATGGCTGAGGGGTTCCACCCGTTCCCATCCCGAACACGGAAGTTAAGCCCTCACGCGCCGATGATACTGCTAAGGCGGGAAAGTAGGTCGTTGCCAGACTTTTTTTTATTAATCTTCATTTACTTATTAACAACCAGTCCTGGAACAAATCCAGGTTGATTACATATTAATTAAACATATCACATCAATTATAATGATCTCATTCTTAAATACATATCTATTAAAAATATCACAACTTTGAGGAGCAGGTGCCCCCCTTATCACAGACTATGTTCGGAGAAAGACCTGTATTGAACCGTTGTAAAATAAAGAAAAATATGACACGAAGCGGGGGAAAAGAAATGTTTACTGTAAGCAAAAACAGCAAGCATAGAATAATAAATAAAATTACAAAATTATCTCACATCTACTAATAAAATTAAATAAAACATTTGAAAAGGCCCTTTTGGGTTCCAGATGTGTAAGTCTGAAACAGGAAGGATAAAAATATAGGTGAGTTATAATAAAAAAAATAGCCACATGCTGAATAGTTAAAGTATTATAAAAATTAAATGTCTCCTTCGTCTAGTGGTCAGGACTCCGGGTTCTCAGTCTGGTAACAGGGGGTCGAGTCCCCTCGGAGATAAAAGGGCTGTTATTGTTAATAAGGAAGTCCTTTTTTATCCTGAAAATACTTCTAGTTATAAAAAATCATATTTTTTGACACATAAAAAGCCTTGTTTTTAGTCATATTCTGATGTTTTAGGAAAAAATTAATAGATACAGAAAGTTTGTAAACAACAAATTGCTGTAATATAATTATATATTAATAAAAAAGACAATAGAAAAACGAGGAGAATAGAAAAGTGTTGGAAAAAGAAAATCAAAGTAAAGTCCTTGTTATAGATGACGAAAGGGTGTTGAGAAGTTGTCTGAGGTATTATCTGGAAGATTTTGAATACAATGTGATTGAAGCTGAAAATGGAAGAGAGGGGCTGGATAAAATACAAAATGAAAAGCCTGATGTTGTACTTACAGATCTCAGAATGCCTGAAGTGGATGGACTTGAAGTACTTAAAAAAGGAAAAGAAATATATCCTGATTTGCCTGTAATAGTAATATCCGGAACAGGAAGGATTCATGATGTTGTAGAAGCTCTGCATCTTGGAGCATGGGATTATATACTAAAACCTGTAGAAGATATGAGCGTTGTTGAGCATCTTGTAAGGAATGCTGTTGAACAGGTTAAACTGAAAAAAAGAAACAAAGAATATAAAGAACATCTGGAAGAACTAGTCAAAGAAAGAACAAAAAAACTTGAAGAAACTAATTATCAATTGGAATATTCACGAATGCAGATAATTGCAATATTATCACAGGCAGCTGAATACAAGGACTTTGAAACAGGCAGCCACTTTATGAGGGTTGCATCTATGTCTGGGATAATTGCAAAAGGCTTGGATTGGCCTGAAAGTGATATAAAATGTATAAAACTTGCATCTCCTGTACATGACATAGGCAAGATAGGGATTCCTGATGAAATATTGCTTAAACCGGGACCTCTTGAAAATAATGAATGGGAGGAAATGAAACAACACTGCATTTATGGTAAAAGCATACTGACAGGAAAAATATTACCAGATTTTATATCACTGACAGGGATGGATAAAAAGGATAGTAAATGTAACTGCAACATGCTGGAAAATGCTGCATATATTGCCATGAGTCATCATGAACATTGGGATGGAAGTGGGTACCCAAATAGAATCAGTGGAAACAATATACCGGTACAAGCAAGAGTAACAGCCGTGGCTGATGTCTTTGATGCTGTCAGAAGTAAAAGACCATACAAAGAGCCGTGGTCTGAAGATAGGAGTCTTGAATATATGCATGAGAACTCAGGTAAAAAATTCGATCCTGAAGTGGTTGAGGTTTTCTGTAGAAATATTGATGAAATAAGAAAGATCCGCCAGTTATACAGTGACGGTTAGGAGGGGGGGATGTTTAAAAAAGTTATAATATTTATATATTTAGTTTTTTCATTGATATTATTAATGTCATGTTATAAAACAGATCAGAAAGACACAGAAATTGTTTCTATGCAACTGGGATTGAACAGGAGTGTTAAATCTGCACCTGTTGTAATTGCAGAGGAATCAGGTTTTTTTAAAAAAAATAATCTGGATGTTGTGCTGAATATAGAACCGTCAGCTATTAATATGATGGATAGTGTAATAAATGGAAAATATGATATTGTCTGTGTTCCTGAATTCCAGATAGTAAATTATTCATTTAATAATAATGATTTCTGCATTATTGCTGTATTGAACAGAAACCAGAGCCGGTCTCTTATTATGAATAATGATGTATTGAAATCTCCTGCCGAACTTGCTGGAACACGAATTGGTCTTGCAGGTAACAGTGCAGGTGAATTATACATTATACAGATTGCTTGTATTTAATAATATTGAATATAATTCTGTTGAAATTATATATAAAAAACCAAAAGAACTGCCTTCAGCACTTGCAAGGGGAGAGGTCGATTCCATTATTGTCTGGTTCCCATTTACCTATGATGCAGTAAAAAAGCTTGGTGATAAGGCTTCTGTTGTTAATGCACAGCTTGGAAGAGACATGTACTGGCTTCTGGTTACAAGAAAAGAATGGGCAGAAAAAAACAGTAATGCAGTTAAAGCGTTTCTCGGAGCACTTGAAAAGAGTTATGGTGTCATAAATAGTAATCCGGATGTAGCACAGGAAATCACTTATCAATATTTGTCTCTTGATCCGGATGCTGTAAGAAACGAATGGAAAGAATATCTTTTTTATCTTGAATTGCCTCAAAGCCTTATTCTTGCCATGGAACAGGAAGGTGACTGGAAAAAAAAGCAATTATCAGGAAATCCTGTAATTCCGGATTTTACAGATATAATAGACTGTAGTTATCTTGATGAACTTTTTCCTGAAAGGGTAACTATTATAAGGTAACAGGAAGATAACTATGACATTGAAAAAAAAATCTTTCCTGTTAATTATTGCAGTTTTTGTTATAACTTTATTTTCCGCCCTTATTCTTACAAATGGGTATATAAATTTAAAAAAGAAAATACAGGTCGAATCCCTGATATTAAAAGCAGCAAGGTCTCTTGAACAGACTTCAGCAATACTGAATGAATATATGATTCGGGGAAATCCCCGTGTATACAGACAGTTTAAGATACGAATAGAAAATTTCAGGTCAGATACAGCTTTTACAGATCTTGGGCAATATTCCAGTACTTATAGTTTCATAACTCCTGTAATATCAAAAAAGAGTGATTTACTTTATTATCTTGATAAAATAAGCCAGCTGATAGATGAATCACAGCAGGAAGAACTAATTTTTAAGGAAACTATGTCACAGCTTCTTCTTCTTACACATGAAATGAAGATGTATATAATTGACCTTTATACTCAGATGGGAAATATAATAAAAAAAGAAACAATAGTTTTTACATTTTCTGTTTACGGGAGTTTCCTGTTTGTATCATTGCTTGTTTTTGTAATTATATTCTGGTTAAGAAGCGGTATATTGAAAAGGCTGTTCAAGCTTGAGCAGGTTGCTTTTAATATAGCTGATGGCGACTATTCTTCTGTAATTGATAATACTGGAAATGATGAAATATCTAATTTGTCACAATCTTTCCTGTCAATGCAGTCCTCAATAAAACTGCATATTGAAAATATTTCAGCTGAGAGGGAAAAACTCAGGGTTATACTGGATTCAATAGGCGATGGAGTCATTGCTGTTAATAATAAGAATAAAATAATGCTAATGAATTCAGTAGCTGAGAGCTTGACTGGATGGAAAATAAAAAACACAGAAAATAAGAAATTTGAAACTGTTTTTAAAATTGTTAACGCATCGACAGGTGAAAAAGTCGAGAGTCCTGTTGCTAGAGTTTTGAAATCCGGGAATATTGAGTTTCTTTCAAATCATACAGTTCTTGTTTCAAGGACAGGAGAAAAATACCATATTGCTGATTCTGGTTCTCCTATTGTAAATAATTCTGGAAAAATAACAGGTGTTGTTGTAATTTTTCGTGATATTACTGAGAAAATACATCTTGAAGAAATGATGATACAATCAGAAAAAATGCTGTCTGTTGGAGGACTTGCTGCAGGGATGGCGCATGAAATTAATAATCCCCTTGCCGGTATAATACAGACAGCCCATGTTATAAATAAACGTTTAACAGAAAATATAGATAAAAATATACAGGCGGCGGAAAAAGCCGGAACAGATCTTGAAAAAATAAAGTGTTACATGAAAAATCGTGATATTTACAAGATGCTTGATGATATCAATGAATCAGGTGCAAGGGCGGCTAAAATTGTAGAAAATATGCTTGGTTTTGCCCGTAAAAGTGAATCTATGGTTTCGTCCAATAATATTGTGGAACTCGTTAACAGTACACTTGAACTTGCCAGTACTGATTATGACCTGAAAAAGAAATATGATTTCCGTGGAATTTCTATAATTAAAGAATATGAAAAAGATCTACCTCTTGTACCATGCGAAGCAGGGAAGATCCAGCAGGTAGTTTTAAATCTTCTGAGAAATGGTGCTCAGGCAATGCAGGAAGCTGATACAGATAATCCATCTTTCATTATACGGGTTTATCTGGACAGGGAACAGGAGAATGTTTTTATTGAAGTTGAGGATAATGGGCCAGGAATGGATGAAAAAACCAGAAAGCGAGTTTTTGAACCTTTTTTTACTTCCAAACCTGTAGGGGTAGGTACTGGTCTTGGGTTGAGTGTTTCATACTTTATTATAAAGAAAAACCACGGAGGAGATATGTATGTAAGCTCAAAACCGGGAAGTGGGGCTGTTTTTGTTATCAGCCTCCCGCTTTATCATAAATAATTACTGGTATTTATTTTTTCCCCTGTGAAGGGTGCTATTGCCCTGTTATAAATACCCTGAACATATGCTATTGCCATACCGTAATTTGTAACAGGTACTCCGGCCTCTTTTGCAGGCTTAAGCCTGTTCAAAAGCTGCTTCCTGGTTATCATGCAACCGCCGCACTGTATAACCAGTGAATAGTCTGTTATTTTACCCGGAATATCATCAAGTCCTGCAACTACTTCGAAATGAAGTTTTTTACCTGTAAACTGACTGATCCATCTTGGAATTTTAACCCTGCCGATATCATCGCATGATGTATGATGGGTGCATGATTCCAGGAGAAGTATTTTATCACCATCTTTAAGTTCTGATATTTGAGGTGTGCCGTCAAGATATGCATCAAAATCACCCTTGAAACGGGCAAGCATAACGCTGAAACCTGTAAGTGGTATATCTTTGGGTATCATTGCATCGGCTTTCAGAAATATACTGCTGTCTGTAATTGCAAGGTCAGGTCTTATCCCTGTTTTTTTGAGAAATATATCGACTTCCCTTTCTTTAAGCACTATAGCAACTGCATCATTATCAAGAATATCTCTGATTGCCTGGACCTGGGGAAGTATAAGCCTGCCTTCAGGTGCTTCAATATCAATAGGAACAATCATAAGGACAACATCCCCGTATGAAAGAAGATCTCCTACAAGAGTCTGCTTTTTGAATGCTGATTCCGGAATAATTTCCTTCAATGCACCCAGTACCGGCCATGGGTCCTGATCCGATACACTGGAAAAATCAAATATCTGAACTTCTTCAGGTAAATTGATTGAATTTAAATCAAGGTTTTGAATATCGCTCTTGTTGTGAATTATTAAAAAGGGTATTTCCTCTTTCCTGAAATCAGTCATTAAATCTTTGTCAGTTCCTGTTATGCTGTTTCCCGATATGAGAATTATAGCAGCATCAATGGATTTCAGGACCTTTTTTGTCCTTTTTATCCTAAGGTTTCCAAGGTCTGTCGTATCGCCCAGGCCTGCTGTATCAACAAGAACAACCGGACCTATGCCGGTAAGTTCAACTGTCTTGTTTACAGGGTCAGTTGTTGTTCCTGCAGTATTGCTGACTATAGATATTTCCTGTCCTGTGATAGCATTGATAAAAGAACTCTTACCAACATTTGTCTGTCCAAATATACCTATATGGGGCCTTGCTTCTTTTCCTTTCATTGTTCATCTCTCTTGTCATATGATAACAGGTAAATATATATGTTTAATTACCAGAAAATACTGTATTAATGCAATATCATGTTATCTGGAAAAAGTCTGTATTATCAATAAATTATTTTCACTTTACTGATAAATGCAGAAAAAATATTTCAGATATCGTGGATTGTAATTACTTGCTATCATTTTTTGTAAGGTCAAATAATGAAAAACCTTCTTTCAGCAGGTTGGAAGTGGATAATATATCTTTCAAGTGGATGCTGTCTATCAGGTTGAGCTGGTTATTTGCTTCAAAAACACTGCAGGCCTGTTCCTGCATTTTAATGCTCAGCTGCTCTGATTTGTGATACCCGATAAAAGGGAGGAGTGCTGTGCATACTGCCGGGCTTGAATAAAGTTTATCTTCAGCAGTCTTGCTGTTTATTTCCAGTTCAGCAAAAAGGTTTTCTCTGAGAGTCTTGTCTGCCGCTATCAGTAGTTCAATGCTGTTCAGAAATGAGTGGCCT
Source organism: Spirochaetia bacterium (assembly GCA_963662265.2). Lineage (GTDB taxonomy): Bacteria > Spirochaetota > Spirochaetia > CADAEX01 > CADAEX01. The sequence goes on from CAXXHA010000024.1 coordinate 59,260, forward strand.
ATTAATGGGAGATATGCATTGAGATCAAGCATCCCCTGGGCAGCAAGTCCTGATATTATCTGATCGTTTGCATATACCCTGTGCGATACGCTGATAACAAATTCAGGGATTACAGGGTTTACTTTTCCCGGCATAATACTGCTGCCAACCTGTTTCTGCGGTATTTTAATTTCATTATGAGTTATAAGGTCTGAACTCAGAAGCCTTAGGTCTGATACTATTTTTTCAAGTGTTACTGCATGGGCTTTCAGGAAACCGTGGACTTCAACAAATGGATCAAGATTGCATGTAGCATCATGCATGTTTTCACTTCTTGTTACAGGAAGCTCTGTCAGCTTCTGAAGTTCCTGGACAACTCCCATTATAAAAAATCTGGGGGAGGTTATGCCGCTTCCAACAGCGCTTCCTCCGAGGTTTACAACCTTAAGCCTCTCCTGTGCCCGGGATACTCTCCACCAGTCTCTTGATAGTGCTTCATTATATGTGCTGAAAAGTCTTCCTATTGATGAGGGGACAGCCTGCTGCATCTGTGTATATGCGATTCTGAGGCTGTTTCTATATTCTGATTCATATTTTTCAATATCATGCCTGAGAAGGTTGATTTTTTCTTCAAGTTCAAGCATCAGCTTCATTGAAGCTGTATGAAGAGCAGTGGGAATAACATCATTGGTGCTCTGATACCTGTTAGCATGTTCGACAGGATCAATTTTCTCATAAGTGCCTGGTTTGTATCCGCTATGCAGTAATGCTGTGTTTGCGATAATTTCATTTATATTCATGTTGATGCTGGTTCCGGCGCCCCCCTGTACAGCAGGTACTATGAATGATTTGTAATGCCTGCCCCTTGAGACTTCTACAGCAGCTTTCTGAAGTGCATGAATAATTTTAATATCAGGTATATCAACAGGAATTTCAGAGCCGAAATTTTTCTCTGATGTTTTCCTGAATTTTTCTATTGTGTTGTAGCATGCAAGTTTTACTGCACCTGCAGCCCTGTACCACTCTTTTGAAAACAGTTCAGTGTCAGGGAAGTTTTCTTTAGCCCTGTATGCGTGAATACCGTATAATGCGTTTTCAGGGATTTTAACTGATCCTATATGGTCTTTTTCAGTTCTGTAATTTTCTTTCATATTTGTTATTTCTCAGGTTATTTATTGCAAATAAGTAAAAGCTGATTTTTGAATTGAATTTTATCAACTGATATTTATGCCTATCATTAAGATATGAGATGTTTAAGCTGCTGTCAATGTAATTTCAATAATAATGAAATTGGGTTTGTTTTTAGATGTTATATATAATATTAATAAAGGACAGCTGTTATTTTGCTGCCCTTTAAAAATATATAACAATTACGGGATTTGCACGCTGGCACTATTATCGGTTTCATCTGACTCGACAAAATTACCTGTAGTTAGTGTAGCATATATATATTCTCCAGATGTAAATGTAGGAGGTGTAGTTGAGCTTGTGTATGCAGATCGGATGTAATCATAGTATTCCCCGGGATAGAGTATCGGGAGATTGTCAGGTAAATAGCCGCCGCCTGCTCCACCACCACTGTAGGTATTCTGCAAAGATACATTATCTGTTACACTTGAATGATTTGTTCCGTCAAGATCTGCATGTGCATTTCCAATATTTGTTATCCTGTATGTACTTCTAATTTCTGTGTCACTGACCCGTACAGGATTGAATATATTAAGTATCAGGTTTGGAAGTCCCCCTGCAACTGCCCTGTAACCGCCGTCTTCTGATGTATATGAACTGTAGATATTATCAGCACTCCTTGCCCTTACCCTGTAGTAATATGTGACACCTGCTGTCGCAGCTGTGTCCTGGTAGGTGTTTCCTGAAATACTTGTAAGCGCGCCGAAAGATCCTGATAATGTCCTTCTTTCAATAAAATATATGTTTGCTCCTGATACATAATCCCAGGATACAGTGACATTTGCTGTCGAAGTTCCCTTTGAAACACTGAAGGATAAAGGCGATGGCAGTGTTGTATTTGATTGTACATAGCCTGACTGGGGACTTGATCCTGACGAATTTGTCGCCTTTACCTTGAAATAGTAAATTCTGCCCTGGTTGAGTGAGGTAAGTGTGTATGTTGTGCTGCTTCCAGAGTAAACCTGTGTAGTATAAGTGCCTCCAGAGCTGCTGCTTATGTAAAGCTGGTAGCTTGTTGCCCCTGAAACAGCTGACCAGTTAACCTGTATGGATGTTGATGTTACTGTTCCTGTTGTCGGAGCTGATGGTGTTGCAGGTATTGTAGGGGCACTTACAGCACCGGATAATGAAGAGTTGCCTCCTGTATTTTCTGCTCTCACCTTGTAGTAGTATGTTACACCTGATGAGAGGCCGGTGTCTGTAAAGCTTGTGTTGGTGCCTGAATAAACCTGTGTCGAAAATGAACCTCCTGCTGATGTATCCCTGTATAATCTGTATGAATCGGCACGGAGAGCAGTATTCCAGGAGAGAGCAAGCGAGCTGTTTGTCCTTGTTCCTATTGCAAGTCCTGCCGGTGTATCAGGCGGCTGTACAATGTTTACAGTGAAATTGCCTGGTGATGATTCATTTCCCGCTATATCAATTGCTGTTACTGACAGTGTGTGATTCCCATAACTTAAGGCTGAAGTGGGTGTGTATGCTGTTGAAGCAGTGTTTGTCCAGCTGCCCCCGTCAATGCTGCAGTTGTATGATACTGCGCCTGTGACAGAGTTCCAGCTCCATGTGGGAGTTGTATCTCCGGTTGGTGTTGCTGCAGTAACTGAAGGAACTGCAGGGGCTGCTGTGCTCAGGTAAATAGTGTCTGTAAATACTGATGAAAAATTTCCTGCTATGTCTTCAAGCCTTAGTGATACTGTCCTGTCTCCCGTGAGAGATCTCAATGTCCAGCTCCTGTTTACAGGTGATCCTGCAAGAAGTTCCTGGCTGCTCCAGCTGCCTCCGTCATTCATGTACTGGGCCCATACACTGTTTGTGTCTGTATAGTTGTAACCGAGGCTCACCCCGATATTGTTTGCTGTTGCTGCATCATTATCAATACTGAAACTGTTTGCCGAGGGTGAAGTTGTGTCAAGGGTAATTGTTCTTGTTGACGGAGTTGTTGTTCCTGCGTTTGTCTTAAACTCCGCGTTTACAGTTTTAGAGCCGTCTCCCGATACCAGGTTCCAGGAATAAGTATCTGAATAGGGAACCCAGCTGCTCCATGTAGTTCCCCCGTCGTTTGAAAACCGCATGCTTTCAACATTACTGATTGTCATGCAGAGGGTTACAGCCGGAGAATTGACATAAAGATGCCTGTTCCCTGAAATTGCAGATCCCCATATGTAGAAATCACCTGCCGGTGCCCCTGTGTTCAGTATGATGTTGTTCTGCATTGCTACAACATGATGCCCTTCATCCCGGTATTCCGCATATACTGTCTTACTCCCGTCTCCCAGTGAGAGATTCCATGATTTTTCAGGTGAATAGGTTTCCCAGTCAGACCAGCTGTATCCGGCATTCTTAAACCTCATTTCAAGCGCATCTTCCTCCTTTGAGACTGAGGAATTAAGAGTTACTGATAGTGAAGAGGTTGGTGCTCCTGAATTTATAATGAATGTATCTGCGACAGGGGAAGAGACTTTGAGCTCTACAAGATCCCTCATCTGATCGTTTGGGCATGAAGTTATTACTATTAAATAAATAAGGAGAAAGAAAAAACTGAGTCCGTCATGTTTAACATGCATTTATGTACTCTCTTTAATATGTTCCTGTATTATCCTTTACCGACCCATGAGTCGGTATATAAATAATTATAATCCAGACAGATCCTCAGGACAAGTGCTGTATCTGTATTATAAAATAATTAAATTGCGATTTGAATGACAGGGATTAAAACTTTTTTCCATATCTGATTTGTGAACAGAATGTTATTCTTCAACCCACCTTACATCACCTTTGAGGTTTTCCAGAGCTTTATTCATTATTGCCCCTGTGTTCTGGGATATAAGGTATGAATTCTTTTCAGCAGTATCAGGTGATATTATTTTCAGCCTGTTATAATACTGCGTAGCTGTGTAGTAGTTGTCCTGTTCGTAATTTACACGGGCAAGTGATAAAAGGACTTCCGGATCGTCTGGAGAGTTCTGTTCTGCTTTCTCGTAAAATGCCTGTGACTGTTTAAGCCTGTTGAGAATGTAATACTGATTTCCCTTTTCAATGAGGAAATTCTCTGTAAATATATTCATGTTGTTTATTCCGGTTTCATGGCCGTCAGATGAAGCTTTTTCATTTCTCTGCTTCTTTCTCCCATGAAAGGAACTTCTTCTGCAAGTTCATAATCAATAAATTCAAGTTTCCTGTAAATTTCCCTTGTGAGACCGAAATCAAGCCTCTTGTAATATGCAACTGCCATGTTCTGAAGCATCGGGGCATTATAGGCGTTTTTCCTGTATGCTTTCTCATAAAGAGGGAGAGCTTCCTCAAGCCTGTCATCTAGAAAATAGAGATTTGCAAGGTTTACTATTGCAGGAGCGTATTCCTTTCCGGCTGACTTTTCAAATTCACTGTAAGCCTCGTTATATTTTTCAAACCTTGCATAGAGAACACCAAGCTTGTTTGTCAGTTCTGGATATTCCTCTGACAGTCCTATGATTTCCCTGTACAATTCTTCATCCGGCCTGATTTCCCAGTATGCATAGCTCTTTATATCTTCCAGGTATGCCTCAACAATTTCTTTGCTGTCTGGTATTTTTACATTGCCTTTTTTATCGGGAGGAGAGGGTGTTAGATACTTTTCCCTCCCTTTTCTGAATGTGTAAATTCCTTTCTGATTACTATCCAGGCTGTTCCATATACTAAGTGCGCTTTCAACTGCTTTATCAAAACTCTGATCCGGATTTCTCAGATCCACAGGCATCCATTTGATACCGTCATGTTCTATTAAAATATCTGAATGTGAGATGACATTTTCCTTATTAAGTGCAAAAGCTGCAAAGCATGCATCAGGTGTTGTGGCTAATGCTGTTTTCATATCAGTTGCCTGCATGAGTGAACAGAAAAGTATTGACAGTTCGCTTGAGTCGCCTTTCCTGTCTGCGGCTGATTCTGCAGGATAGTTTATCTGATCAACAGGATATGGCTTTTTTATGTGCAGCTGATACGGGGTTTTTTCATCAGAAAAGTATTTTATTTCTCCGATATCAATTGTCTTGTAAAGGGCAAGTGCCTTTAGAATTTCATCCGGTACGGGAATCCTTGATTTGTCTTTTA
>CAXXHA010000025.1:0-31491 GCA_963662265.2 Spirochaetia bacterium
TGTCTGAAGAGCCCCTCCATTCCGAAAGTTCTTGCTTCATCAGGGATTACAGGGACTATCCTTTCACTGATTTTTTTATCCCTTAGAAGTATGCTCATAAGCCTTACAAATGCCATGGTTGTTGAAATATCCCTCTCGCCGGTTGACTTCAGAAGCTGTTCAAAAACACTGAGATCCGGGGGTATTTAAACTTTCTGTCCTGTCATTCCGGAAAGGTACAAATCCACCCAGATGTTTTCTCTGTTTCTTTATGAAAAGATCTTCCGCGCTCCCTTTTTCTGGCAGTATGAAAGGAAGGCTTTCCAGCCTGTCATCAGGGAGCGGCACATGGAAATGGTCGCGGAACTCTTTAAGCGCGTTTATATCAAGGTTTTTCAGGTTATGAGCTCCCATAGAAGCTTCGGCCTCTTTGCCGAGACCGAATCCCTTGATTGTTTTAACAAGAATAACAGTCGGTTCATTTTTATGTTTTACAGCTTCAGAAAAAGCAGCATATATTTTTCTGGGGTCATGTCCTCCCCTTGTCATCTGCCACAATTCCCTGTCTGATTTATCTTTGACAAGATCTTCAAGATACGGATCATCCCCGAAAATCTTTTCCCTCAGGTATGAAGGTCCTCTTGCCCTTATTGTCTGAAAATCACCATCAACCATAGAGTTGAGTTTCTTGTAGAGAATACCTTTGCTGTCCCTGGAAATTATTTCATCCCATTCAGAACCCCATATTATTTTTATGACATTCCATCCTGCGCCCCTGAATACACCTTCAAGCTCCTGGATAATTTTCCCGTTGCCCCTCACCGGGCCGTCAAGCCTCTGAAGGTTGCAGTTGACTATGAAAATAAGGTTGTCCAGTTTTTCCCTTGCCGCAATTGACAGGGCTCCTCTTGATTCAGGTTCGTCAGATTCACCGTCACCCATGAAAACCCAGACCTTTCTATCTGATTTTTCTGAAAGACCTCTCGCTTCCATGTATTTCATGAATTTTGCCTGATAAACGGCAGTCATCGGCCCGAGTCCCATCGATACGGTCGGAAACTGCCAGAATCCGGGCATCAGCCACGGATGGGGATATGATGAAAGTCCTTTTCCTTCTGTCTCCTGCCTGAAATTAACCAGGTTTTCCTCTGTCAGCCTGCCTTCAACAAAGGCGCGCGCATAAATACCTGGTGATGAATGGCCCTGGAAATAAACAAGGTCTCCCCCGTTATCTGATTCAGGACCCCTGAAAAACCAGTTGAACCCGACTTCATAAATAGATGAACATGATGAATAGCTTGCAAGGTGTCCTCCCAGGTGTTTTCCACCGCTGTTTGCCCTTACAACCATTGCCATTGCATTCCACCTGACATAGGCTGAAATATTTCTGGCAGTGAGTGAATCATCATGCGGAATCATGGCGGGAGGATTCTTAAAAACAGTATTTACATACGGTGATATTATTCCCGGAGCTGTTTTTATTCCCCTTGATCTTGCAATATCTGTAAGCTTGTTGAGAAGAAAGTCTGCTTTCTCACCTCCTTCAGCTTCGACCAGGGCATTGAAAGATTCAATCCAGTCAGCAGTTTCTTCAGGGTCGGGATCATAAAAAACATCATCCATAATATTACATCCTTATTTTTGAAATATAAAAGCCCGGATATGTTTTATGTAATATTTTTATGAATTCCGGTTATCCGGCATAATTTAATTATCTTTCAAAGGGAATGAAACTGCAAATAATTATTTTGATGAACTATGATAGTGTTTGCAGGATGAAAAAAGATATTGAGTATAATACATCAGAAAAATTGCGGATATGTGTCAATATCCGCCTGTTATAAGCTTGAAAACAACATAAATCCATCCGAGAAGGCCGTGTATTATTGCCCAGAATATGCTCCTGTTTACAGTGAAGCTTATAACCATGGCGAGGGCTGATCCGAAACCTATACCTGACCTTACTGCCGAGTTTTTTATTATGTATCTGTCCATTATTTATCTCCTGTGGCTTTAGAGCATTATCCTGCAGGAAGTCTCTTCCTTTCGAGCACTACCTTTCAGGAAGTCTCTTAATTATGAAAAAAAATATTTATCATTCATCCTGTTTAAATATCTTGTACCTGTAATGTTATATTACATGAAGTTAACCGGGCAATCATAAAAAATTATTTTACATGATGAGATCCGTCACAAAGCGGTTTTTTCCCTGATTTTCCGCACCTGCACAGGCAGAAATGATCCCCGTCTGGAAAATACCTCTTTGAATCCATGTCATCGCTGTATTCTATATTTCCCCTGCAGTAAAAAGGCCCGTTTTCCTGTACCTGAATTTCTGTTTTACTGTAGTAGTTTTTTTCATGTTTCCCGTCAATGATGTAGCTGAGTGCTCCAGACGGGCATTTTCTTATTGTTTTTATTATATCTTCTGCTGATACACCGTCAGGATTATATATGGGTTTATCATGTGTTCCGAATACTTCTTCAAGTTCTCCGCAGAATCCTGCACCCATGCAGAGGTATCTGTCAAATACAATGGTGATCTCCTTTCCCTCATAGAACTCAGGCCCAGGTTTGTCTTTATCAATTCTTTCAGCTGAAAAATCCGAGTCAATATGGGATCCGTCACAGTATGGACTGCAATCAGATTTACCGCACCTGCAGAGTGAATATGTACACTGTGTTTTTAAAACATCACCTCTGCTGTTTAAGAGGTCTGTGTTTTTTACAATGTATGGATTATCACAGTCGGTTATTATTTCACCTTTTTTCATCTCCCCCCCTCTTGGCGTTAATTATTGATTTGAAATATTTGAAAATGGAATTCCGGTAATTTGACTGTTTGTTTTCAGTTATGAAGCTGTAAAGGATTTCTGAAAAACGGGGCGAGCGCAGATACCCGTATGATTTGTGAGGGTTTCTGATACCTTCAATTTCATAATTATTTGAAACAATGAAATCCACCGGCTTAATATTGCTGCTGTTCTGGTTGAAATCATCGGAAAGCCTGAAATCAAACGCAATATTATCAAGAGGATCTGAAAAATTGTACCAGTGTTTTTTCACAGATTCAGGTGTTGTCATTGATATTTCCTTGCTGTAGATTTTATTTTCTGCAGCAATTTTACCCAGCACTACAGGAAGCCCCAGGGGAGATCCTATTGTCGCAAAGGTGTTGATTCTGATTTCAGGGAGCATGAATTTTAGAACATCAAAGGCGATAATTGATCCCATTGAGTGGGATATGAGAAAAATATCATAATTTTTGTATTTTTTTATGGCAGAAGCTATCCTCTTTCTTATGAGGTCTTTAGTCCTGTACACTTTACCTTCAAGGTCAGTTCCGTTGATACTGTAGTAAATATGGAGATCGGAAAAATATTTTTTCAGGATTTTATCTGTAATACCTGAAAAGTTCAGGCTGTAATCATCATTGAGAAATATATTATCCATTGCCTCTTCCATGAGGGACTGGAATTTCTGCCTTGTCATACCTGCTTCCGTATGGCTGTTTCCTTTTGAACGGACATATTTTTCATGGAAATAGAGCGGATGTTTTTTGTCAGTGATTTTTTCATCGAGAGGATCGCTGTATAAAATATCTGCCCAGTAAATCATTTTAAACATGGGTATCTTTACAGGCTTACCTATCTGTTCAAGGCCTTCTTTTATAGCTTCTATCCACCATTTCTCAAGAAGCTTCCTGTCAGGTTTGTTCCCAAGACCGTGGACTGCGATTATTATTTTTTTCATTTTCAATTAATAATAACACAGTTTAAAACATCAATAAAATTTGAATTTGAAATTATTAATATTATCTTAAATTAATAAGCTGAATAGAGAGGCCTGAAAATGAATAAGGAAATGAAAGATAAGATTGATTCTGTTCTTGAACGGGTCAGGGATCCTGAAAGCGGTCTGAGTGTTTCTGAACTGGGGCTTGTAAAGAAACTGAGGTATTCTGAAGAAAAAAGTCATCTTTATGTTTTTACAGATTTTCAAAGCCACCAACCGGGCTGTTTTACATGCGCTGCAATCGCTTCTCTTGTATCTGCTACGATACGGAAAACCCTCGAAGATGAGCTGAAGAAGGAATTTCCAGACCTGGCTGTGGAATTTGTCTGAAAAATAAGCCTCAATTACCTGAAGAATTATTAATCCTCAATAAAATAACTGACTCAAGATTGTGTTCTGAGAATTGATTATATGTGATGTTTAATCCCCCTTTGCCGCATAAAATAAATAAATGTTTTCTTTCTGCTTTTTATGATGGGCTGTGAACAGGTTTGAGATACAAGAAAGGTAACCAATGAATGGACACTGGCTACAGAAAATGCGTCTTTTTCAAAGCGATATGCCCATACAAGCGTTGTTTTTGATGATAAAATGTGGGTTATCGGCGGCGGAAGACTAACCAGTGAAGGATTCTTTCGTTTCAATGATGTCTGGTATAATCAAGCTAAATAATTACTCCCAAATAAATAAGTTCAGGCTATGTCGGTTTTTTTTACTTACAAGAGCCTGAACTTATTTTATAGCATAGGTAGATTATCATTGTTCAAACTAATTTAAAATTATTATAGAAAATAAATCAGAATTCCGGGAATACCGGTCTTATTCCCACAGGTATATCATCAAGATTATCAAGTATTGCAAGCAGGTTTTCAGAAGGGTTACCGTACCTTTCAATGAAGTCTTCAGCATCTTTTACCGATCCTGATGCTTCGATTTCACAGAGCCTGTTTAGAAGCTCTTCTGCTGATTCTGTTATACTGCTGCTTTCTATGGAGTAGCTGCCATCTGAATACCTGATATTGCCTTTTTCAACAAACCAGTTAAGCTGTATAATATTTGCCATGCCGTGGGCTTCATGTATGCCGAACCTGACAGACCTGATAATTGCCGCAAGATATGTCGATAAGACTGATTCAACATCATATTTTTCAATACCGTATCTGCCTCCGCACTTGAGTATGAGAAAGAGTGCCCCTGTATCTGCTTTTGCCTCTTCTATTGGCGAATAGTTTGAGGAGAGAGCTTTCTGAACTTCAGTCCCGTCTTTTCTGTAGGCAGGTCCCAGGCCGTGGCTTATTTCATGCAGAAGAACAAATGTGAAGAGAGGTTCAAACTTAACTTTGCTGCTGTCGGAAAGTACTATCTCTGCAATATTGACTGTTGCTGTATTGAACTTAGCCTTCATAACATTATAGAGCATTACCTGTTTCCAGCCTGTATTTCCCCTTACCCATGAATCATTCGGAAGATTAAAAGCTGCAGGCATTACTCCGCTTGCAGCCTCGCCTGCTGCGTATATCTGGTTCACAACTACAATAGGCGCTGCTCCCCCCACTGCTGATTTTGCCCCGTTGGGAAGCGGGAAAATTTCAGTCAGTTTATCGAGGTTGTCTTCAATTTCCTTTAGTGCTCTGCATTTTTCATGATCAACTATCATAAGCATGCTTTCATAAGTTGCTTTGAGTCCAAGAAGTGAATCTGCATATACTTCATAGGGGCCTATAAGAAGATCGATCGGGCTGTCAGTAAGCTTTACCCATTCGCTGTCATTCTTCCTGTAATCGCCGTTCAATAGTGTATCTGCTCTGGTAATCAGAAAGTGTTTGAGATTTTCATGCCTGATTATATCTGAGGCTTTCCTGAGCTCCTCTGCTGCTTTTGAAAGGAGATCTGAATAATAGATGTGGTATGGAATTGATGTGAGTTTGCCGTCAGTTTTTCTGATGACTGTGAATGTATCTCTCGCATTTTCAAGTTCATCCCCGTCCAGGCTGTTTATGCTGTCGATTATTTCACTGTCTGACATTGAATCGGGATAAAAGGCGCAGCCCTTTCTCCTGTCCTCAATACCAGTGAAGGGTGATTTGAAATTTTCAAACTCATTGTAGGGCCCCTTGAAAAAGGAATAGTATTTTTTCCTGAGTTCATCACCTGAGGACATGATTTCCCTGTAATGTTCAGGAAGATTTTCATTCTGCTGTTTCAGAAATATTTCTGTAATAATATCCATTGCATTCCTGATGTGAGGCAGGGCTTTTATTATATCATCGCTCAGATCTGAAAAATCAGCTTCAACTTCAACTTCCCTGTATTTATCAATTATAGATTTTATATTTTCCATTATTTAACTTCCTTATTTAATTATTTATAGCTTTTCAAAAGCTCTGCAAGGTAATTGAATATTTTTCCGACAGAAGGAATATATAGCCTTTCGTCAGGGGAATGGGGATTTTCAATATCAGGGCCGAAAGATACAGTATCAATATCACCTTCAATATTTCCTATCACACCGCATTCAAGGCCACCGTGTGTAATCTCTATTTCAGGTTTTTCTCCATACATTTTTTCCCAGAGCCCTGTGCATCTGTGAAGAAGCCTGCTTTCCATGTCAGGTTCCCATGGATCTGTGAGTATATCGATTGAGAAAACCCCGCCAAGAACTGAGGCAAGTGTTTCTATCTTTGCTGTAAGGTCATTTAAACGCGATTTAAGGGAACTTCTCTGCATTGTTGTGATTTTTATCCCGTTTCCGTCTGATGAGACTATTCCGAAGTTAAGAGATGTTTCAAGCTGATCAGGATAAACCGGGTTCATGTTGGCAACTCCGTGAGGCACTACCCTGAGTTTGTTTATAATTGATTCTGAATCTGAAAAAACAGTTTCAGGAAGAGATGTTTCTTCAGATGTGATTTCAATGTTTTTCTCAACAAAGCTGTTTTCATTTTTTACTGTTTTGGCAAATGCTTCCCACAGATTCTTTATTTTTCCTATTGAGTTTGTATCTGCAGTTATAACTGCTTCGGCTGATCTTGCAATTGCGTTCATTGCGCTTCCGCCTGAAATTGAACTGAGGCAGAACTCTGTTTCATTCATGATCTCTGTTAATCCTCTGATGAGAATTGCAATTGCATTGCCCCTGGACTTGTTTATGTCCATCGCTGAATGGCCGCCGAGAAAACCTCCTGCTTTGAGAAGAAGAGCTGATGAGGAGCTTTTGACAGGTTTTCTTTCTGCCGGGATATCAATGAAAGTCCTTGAAGAACCGGCGCAGCCTGCTGTGAATATGCCTGTTTCCTCGGAATCGATATTAAGAAGAATTTTCCCTTCAGCAAATCCTTTTTTTATACGGCTGGCGCCTTTAAGCCCAATTTCCTCATCTGTTGTGAAAAGCAGTTCGAGAGGCGGATGTTCTGTTTCCCTGTCGAGTGCCGCTGTCATAGCCATTGCAAGCGCTATTCCGTTGTCTGCTCCCAGAGTTGTTTTATCAGCTTTAAGCCAGTCTCCGTCTTTTACATGTTTTACAGGATCTTTAAGAAAATCATGATCTGAATCAGGTGTTTTCTCGCATACCATATCCATGTGTCCCTGCAGAATAATAACAGGCGAATTTTCATAACCCTTTGTAGGGGGCACTTTAATAAGGATATTGAGCGCATCGTCAGTTTTATAATCAAAGCTGTTTTCTTCCGCCCATTTTCTGAAATATTCATGTATCCCCGCCATGTTGCCTGAGCCCCGGGGAATTTGATTAATATCTTCAAGAGTTTTTAATATAATATCAGTTTTATCTGTCATTGCTGTCTCCTATTATTCATGTATATTTAATAATAACAGGTTAAGTATAATTTAGTAATCATTAAATTTATGAGATTAATTAATTTAGTCCGAAGTAATTGAGTACAAAGTAATATATATCAGTAAGCCTCTTGCATTCAGCAGCTTTTTTCAAGACAGCGCTGTCTTTCGTGAAAAAAATGAATGGAACTTTATTGAGTGTATGGTTGCCTGTTGTAAAATCTTCAACATTGCCGTGATCGCTTATTATAAGAATTGAAGTATCATAATCACCTTCAGTAAGCACAAGAATCTTTTCGAGAAATCTGTTCAGTTCCTGTTTTCTCAGTTCCATTGCTTCCCTGTTTCTTTTATGACCGTAAATATCTGTCATGAAATATTCATAAAAGACTGCCTGGTAATCATCGAGAATATTCCTGGCCCTTACTGCTCCCTCTTCCGGGGAAATGAGATCAATATCATATCCTCTTTCTTTTATCAGCCTGTTGGTAATATCTGCGAAGAGAGCTTTGCCATTTATATAATCATCTTTCATCCTGAAACTGATATCAGCAGTCTGAATACTAAGAGTAGAGACTGGAAACATGTTTTTTCTCATACCTGTGCGTTTATTGAAGTATTCCTCCGAATACATATTTGCAGATGTAACTTTTATCCCTTCGTTTTTTAGTTTTTTAAGTATATTTCTTTCCCTTATTATTCTGATCAGTTTTTTGTTGGGAATTGCAGTCAGGTGGTATCCCAGTATTTTCTGCGCATTCACACCTGTGTATAGGGATGTCTGTCCTGTCGCTGACTGGGGTATGCCTGGTATGTCCTGAAGAGCATCGACAGGTACAATAACCCCCCCCTCAAAAAACAGGGGATCAGAAATATCTGAGAGCAGGTTTCCTTTGAGCGGATTTATGAACAAATCGGAAACAGGATTATCACTGCTGTTTCTGCCTATTCCGAGTCCGTCGATAAAAAAATAAAAAAGCTTTTTCTTCCTTGAGTTCATTATTTTGAAAGATCCGCATCTTCTATGACTCTCAGGAGTTCAGGAAGAAGCTGCTTTTTCCTGGAAAGTATTCCTGGCAGATAAAACATATTATCTTCGATTTTTTTATAGATTATCTGGTCTTCAGCCTCTTTCTGGTCAGTTGCTATCAGAACAGATGTTTCATTGATAACATCTGTGATAAGCAGCATAATCCAGTCGAGTTTTCTTTCTAATTTCTGTTTTTCAAGTTCTGCGAGCAGTTTTTCCTTCAGCCTGCTTGCCCCGTCAAGGTTGATAACTTCGGCCTGTCCGATAGCAAAAGAGAAATTCTCCTGCCTGTATTCTTTGAGGTCTGAACATATAAGATCTTCAGGTGATGTTTTTTCCAGAACTGCGCTCTGTTCCTGAAGTTCCCTTCCGTATTCTTCAATTGAAAGACCGCATATTTCAGAGAGTTTTTCCGCAGCCTTTATATCCTCTTTAGTTGTAGTAGGTGATTTCAGTACAACAGTATCAGAAATAATGCCTGCGAGAAGAAGCATTGCAGTCTGTTTTGATATTTCTACTCCGTAGGTATCAAACATCCCTGATATAATAGTGCTTGTGCTTCCAACCGGCCGGATGCTCATGTAAATCGGTTTTCGTGTTGGCTGAGGCGCAAGTCTGTGATGGTCAATAATTTCAACAATATCAGCCTGGTCAGCGCCCCTTACAGACTGTGCTGCTTCGTTATGGTCAACCATTATGATTTTTTTTCGCGGTTTTTCAATGAAACACTGCCTTGTAACAAGACCAATGAAGTTGTTATCATCAAAAACAGGGACTCCCCTGTACCTTGAATTGATAAAAAGCTGTTTCCCTTTGTCAAAATCGCTTTCAGCCTGGATAATTACAGGATCTTCATTCATTAATTCACCGACAGGAGCGCTGAGCCTGAGCAGCCTTATAGTTTCCGCTGTATCGGTTTTTGAAACAAAAACTGTTCCCTTGTAGTCATCGAAACTGATAGGCAGTTTTGTATCATCAACTCCTGTAAGAATAATTGCAGGGAAATCATTCTGAATTGCTGTATTTATAATATCTTCCCTCAAACCCACGACAAGTACCGGTTTATCAGGTTTCAGCATTTCAATTCGTTCCCTGCTCACATCTACAGGCATGGCACCTGTCATTATAGGGGCAGTGAATTCCTTCCTGTCTCCTATTTTGTAAAAAAATCCGGGCAGAACTTTCTTGAAATTATTTATTCTGAAACTGTAGGCAGGTCTTTTCCCGAGGTTTTCCGATATAAGGAAACTTGTAATCTGGTGGGTTGTGACTATTCCCATAAACTCTGTTTCATCATGGAAAACAGGTATAGAGCTTATGTTTTCATTATCAAGTTTCTTTATTGCCTCGAATATAGGTTCATTCCTGTCAATGGAAATAACGTCCCGTATTGTAACATCTGAAACCTTGACAGAAACATCTTTTATCAGTGAAGGAGGTTCTATACCTGCTTTGGCAAAAGCGGCCTTTGTCTGGTTGTTAAGACTTCCGCATCTGCCAGGAACATATGTGTTTTCCGGGTCTGTTTTGCTTTTCAGTTCCGCATAACACCATGCAGCGCAAACTGAATCCATATCAGGATTTTTATGTCCGGTAATAATTATATAAGCCATTTGTAATTCCTGTTTTATATATATTTAAATTCAAGTTTTATTCA
Organism: Spirochaetia bacterium; assembly: GCA_963662265.2. Lineage (GTDB taxonomy): Bacteria > Spirochaetota > Spirochaetia > CADAEX01 > CADAEX01. Next base: position 10,257 of record CAXXHA010000025.1, read on the forward strand.
GTATATAACAATTATTAAAATCTCATAATGAAAATATTAAATATTTGTTTTAATTATAAAATATCTAAAATAACATGAAATTGTAAAATACTTAAAAAATAATACTGAAATTCCGTTATGAAAACATATATTTATAAAAAAGTACAAGGCCTGTTCCACTGATAAGTATCAAGATCAATACTGTCTCTGCTGTTGAAGACTATCCCTTCTTCCTGTAAAAGTTTTTTCTGAAGTTCATAACCGTAACCCGGTTTCAGAGATATTGTACCTTTACTGTTTATTATTCTGTGCCACGGGAGATTTTCTTTTTCTGAAGAGCTGTGCAGAATCCATGAAACCTGTCTTGCAGAGGTCGGACTGCCTGCAAGGGAGGCTATCTGGCCGTATGTTGCAACTTTTCCGTATGGGATATCTTTTATAATTTCTGATGCTTTGCTGTAAAAACTCATTTTTAAATAAAACCCTCTGTAATTAACATATTTAAAAATATTGGAAAAAGTCTATAATTCTTTCAACTGAAGGTGAAATAACAAATACTTAAAATCAGGAAAAACCTTTAAAAAATATTAACAATGCAATATAAAAAATGTCAGCTGTCCGTCCTCTCCATCTTCCTCTTTAAGAGAAAAATGAGAAGAACAAACAGCTTATAAAAACACTGAATATATCATAAAAAGAAAACAAACCTACTGGTGGTCAGAACTTCTGAAATATTTAGTCATTGATACAGATTCCATGTATTCAAGGTATTTTTCCCTGTCCATGACGGGAGTGAAATTATCTATTACAGAAACTGCTTTCTCTGCTTTTCCGTAGAGAAGGTCAATTACAGTCATGGCAAGAGCCTTGGCCGGCTGTATATAAGCTTTCTCCGGATCTGTTATTTTAAAATTTCTGGTATGGAGTCCCCCTTCCACACCGCCGGTCATGGGATGAAGTGCAGGCATTATGTGGGAAATATCGCCGAAATCAAATGAACCTGTGAAATCTCCCCCCTCAATAATTGAATCAAGACCTGATATTTTTACCGCATTTTCTCTTAAAATATCATCGAGGTCGCTGTTGTCTAGAAGAGGCAGGTATCCCGGGATATCTTTTATCTCAACATCAGCCCCTACTGCAAGGGCTCCGGCATTGATTGCCCTGTCAACTTTTTTGTTTGCATCAAGAAGCCCCTTTATTGTTCTTCCCCTGACATAACTTTCGATTCTGACATCGGAAGGGACAACATTTACAATATCCCCGCCCTTTGTAATTATAGGATGAACCCTGATTCTGTCATGATCGGAAAAAGTCTCCCTCTGGGCATGTATATTGTTGATTGCAAGCATGGCTGCATTAAGCGCGTTTATTCCCTCTTCCGGTGCAGAGCCTGCATGGGATTCTTTTCCTGTAAATTTAATCTCTTTCCCTATGAAGCCGTTGCCTTGAGGGCCTATCAGGAAATTTTTATCTTCAGGCATGTTAAGAGCATGCATCATGACTGCAATGTCTGTATTATTAAAAAACCCTTTCTTGATAAGTTCCTGCTTGCCTCCGAAATATGTTATTTCCCCCTTCTCCTTGAGAGATGACCGGAATGCAAGTTCAATAAATTCCTCAGCCGGTACAGCTGCAAAATTCACTTTACCTGATATATACTCAGATGCGTTTGATTTAATCAAACCGATCGCAGCTCCGATCATTACTGCAAGCTGTATGTTGTGACCGCATGCATGAACAGCACCTGTTTCAGGATCAGAATCTTTATGATCGGGGCAGGATACCGCATCCAGTTCTCCCATGAATGTGACAGCAGGCCCTTCTTTTTTGCTGTCAAGTACTGCGCTGCATCCGGTTACAGCAATATTTTTTTCAGGTGAAAGTCCCAGCTCTTTTAAAAGGCTGAAAATTATATCGGTTGTATTGGTTTCCTTGTATCCCAGTTCCGGTTTTTTATATATATCTTCACCAGTCTTAATTATTTTTTCCCTGTTTTTATCAATTTCCGCACATACATTTTTTTTAAGTTCATTTATATCCATGATTATTATCTCCCTGTATCTAAAATTTTATATCAATTGATAAGCATTATTTATATTTTCCGGAAAAATTGAAATCGGTAATTTAATATTCAGAATTATCAAAAAAGATGAAACTGAAAAAACAATTATTTCAGAAAATATAAATCAGGCAAGTCTAACAGTCTTTTAAAAAAGGCTGCCCTTGAGCAGCCCTTTTATTTAATTAAATTATTCCCTGTATTTTAAGAACAAGCTGAGCGATAAGTGCGGAACCGAAATATGTACTTGAAAATACAATAATTGCGATTAAGAGAATTTTCCAGCTGAGTTTCTTAAGCTGAGGGATTTTATTTCCTACAGAAATACCTGCAAAAGCAAGTATTGGAGTTGTTGTTGCAAGAAAACTGACTTTGTTTGTATATTCCAGAAAGAATTTTGCAGTAGGCATGAAAGGCATGCTTAATATAAGACCTATCATTGTTGCCCATGCGAAAGCGGGAAATTTAAGATTCGGGAGAAGATCCTTTATCATAAGAGCAAGCATAGCCACTATAACAACAAGTATGATTCCGGGTATTGCTTCTGTAATTGAAAGCCCGAAGCCGATTTTCTGTCCTATCAGAATCATGATTGCGACAACAATCATTATTTTAAGCTGTTCAAGAGTGTTTTTAAGATTAAGCATTATTTACCCCCCTTTTTTGCAGCGATTACAGGGTACATTTTTTTGTAGTACCAGTTGGTAAGAGGAAGTGCAATAAAGATAACTGAATACATTCCTGTAACGCCGGTAAGCATGTTACTTGTTGCAGCATATGCCAGAATTGTATCTTTCATTGCAGGATCTGCAGCAGCTGCCAGAGAACTTGATGCAGCTGTCATCATACTGCCGCTACCCATTCCTGATGCCATTGCAAGTGCATAGGGATGGATACCTGTAAAAAGGGCGAACGAACCGAGAAGTCCGAAGAAAATTGTTCCGAATACTGTTCCTATCATGTATGTGCCGAGAACCCCTGTTCCTTCGGGAGAATTCATACCGTATCTTCCCCCTATTACACCGAGAGTCGGTTCTCTGCATATACTTACTGTTGCGCCAACAGCTTCTCTTTCAAGACCAAGCAAGAGAGCAAGCGGAAGAGCTATAATTGGTGTTGCAACATTTCCAAGTTCCTGGAGAAGGAAGGCTGGACCTGCCTGAATAATTTTTACAATATTCGGCCCTACCAGGGTACCGTATTTAACACCAAGCGGAAGAAGTGCTATCAGAACCATAGGTCCTGCAGCTTCAACAGCTTCCATTGGAACTAATTTCCTGAGTGCTTTTACAGGTTTTCCGAGAACCTCAGGTGTGATAAGAATACCAATGATTACAGCGTAAAGCATTGGCAGCAGTACTACACTGCCGGGGCCCATTTTAATCTTGTGGATCCCGATCAATTCAGAGACAATAACAATTAAAAGAACAGCAATATAAAGCTTTGCATACATGGCAAATTTACTTTTTCCAGCTGCTCCTTCATTAGCAGTATTACTCATACTTTGCTCCTATAAATATTTTAACCGGATTTTATAATCAAAACCGGTTTGCTACAGCACAGGCTGTTATAAATTATAATAACATACAAACGTTTGATATTTAAACAGTTTATAATTATTTAATTTATCAGTTTCAAATATATCTATTATTTATTGTTAGTTAACAAATACTGAGAGAGATATTCTTTTTAGTGTTTAAAATAAAAAATTTAAGTTAAAACCGGGAGAACAGATAAATTCTGCGTACATGATACAGAGTTATCTGTTTTTGTAAGAATGAGAAATTTGCCGTTGGAAAGATTAATAGATTTATTCAGCAATGATATGTCTATGGAATTATAATAAGCAACAGCAGTTTTAATGGCAATCCAGTGCGAAATCAGCAGGACTGTTTTCCCATGGTCTTTTTCAAAAATCCTGTTTATTTCATTTACCATTCTTTGCTGGAGTTCTGTATATGATTCTGCACCAGGGAGAGAAAATCTTTCAGGTGATTTCCAGAAATACAGGTATTCTTCCGGATCAGAAAATTCTGTTTCTTCCTTTGTCTTTCCTTCCCATGGTCCAAGATTAATTTCTTTAAGATTATTGTTGTAAACTAAATTAAGATTTCTGTTATCTGTTATTATTTTTGCAGTATGAACTGCCCTTTGCAAGGGGCTTGAATATACTTTATCAATCCTGATGTTTTTTAATATTTTGCCTGTATTATAAGCCTGGCTTATCCCTTGTTCAGTTAATGGAGAATTTTTATTTCCCTGAAGACGGTTATCCCTGTTCCATTCAGTTTCCCCGTGTCTTACCAGTATTATAGATGTTGATTCGCTGTTCATTTTTATTTTATGAAAATATCTGTCAGTGTTTCAGACAGATCCTTATATTTCAAAAATCCTTTCAAGTGTATTTGTTTTAATAATTTATAAAAAAATAAAACTTATTACAATATGATATAATATACTTGATAAGTAACTTATGATTGATTTCAAGAGCAAAGATGTAAAGTATTTTATAAAGATCTCAGTATTCATATTTGTATCACTTGTTTGTATATTTCTGACTTTTATATATTATTTTTCAAGAAATTATATAATAAGTGAAATTGACAAGAGGCTGCTTGTCGCTGCTGAAAGTATAAAGCATATTCTGCCTGCTGATTATCATGACAGGGCTGTGAAAAATGATGGTATTTCAGAAGCTGAATATAAAATTGCAGAAAGAAAGCTTACAGAATATGCAGACAAACTGAAATTAAAATATATATGGACAGATATTGAATACAAGGGTGAATATTATCTAACTTCATGTAATAAAACAGATATTTCTTCTGATACAGGGCTTGAGATTTACTACTTTATGAAATATGAAGATGGTATAAGCAATGAGGAAATGATTGCCTTCAACAGCAGCGAGCCTGTTTTTTCTTTTAACAAAGATAGATGGGGACATTTCAGGACTGTATTTATTCCCTCTGTATCGCCATACGGAAATAAATATCTATCCTGTGCAGAGTATACCTTTGACTATGTTAATGAGCTTCTGAAAAACAGCACTATTTTCACACTTATCGTCTCTATAATGCTTTTTTTGATGTTTGTCCCTGTTTTTGCAACATATATTATCTATGCAGGTAAAAAGGAAAATGAACTTAAAAACAAGAACAGGGAACTTGAAGAAACTTATGAAAACCTGAGAATAACACTTCACTCTATCAGCGACGGAGTAATAGTAACAGACAGTGATGGAAAAATTAAGATAATGAACAAGACTGCAGAGGATATTACTGGTTGTAATTTAATAAACTGTAGCGGAAAGAGTATTTCTGAAATACTTAAAATACATGATCCTGTGACAATGAAGGAAATTGATAACCCTGTTACTGAGGTATTAAAAAATGAAAATAAAGTTGAAAGCAAGGATAATGCACTTATATTCGGAAAAAATCGTCAGAAAATACGGATAAGCAGATCAGCCGCTCCAATAGAATCTTCTGATGGGGTTCTGATCGGTGTAGTTGCAGTTATCAGGGATATCTCCAATCAGTTCCGTCTGGAAGAAGAGCTGAAACTGGCAAGGAATATTGAATCGGTCGGTAAACTTGCCGGGGGAATTGCTCATGATTACAATAATATGCTGGGAGCAATACTCAGCAGTGCAGAACTACTTCAGATGCAGGTTAAAGACAGCACGTCCCTGGAATATATAAAAATAATAATTGATATAACTCACAAGGCTGCAGAACTGACTTCCAACCTGCTGACTTTTTCACGTAAAAAAACAAAAAAAATTGAGGTGTTTAATATTAACCGGGCTGTGAGTAATGTAGTCAGTCTTATGCAGAGGAAATTCAGTAAAAATATTGTTATTAAAACTAATCTGAATGCTGAAGAAAAATATATGAAAGGTGATATTCATGATATTGAAAATGCTCTTTATAATATTGCAGTTAATTCCAGTGATTCCATGCCGTTTGGAGGTTTTCTTAATATTTATACAGAAAACAGATATCTTGACAGTGACTTCTGTGAAAACACTGTGTTTGAAATATCAGAGGGCAATTTTATCATGGTGAAAATTACAGATACCGGTTCCGGAATAAACAGCGAAATAATAGGTAAAATTTTCGATCCTTATTTTTCCTACGGCAAGGGAAGTGAATCAAGCGGTATTGGTCTTTCTGTTGTATACGGTACAGTCCTTGAGCATAGCGGAGCTGTTTATGTAGAAAGCACAGAAAACACAGGTACTGAAATTGTTTTATATTTTCCGGCTGTTTATAATGAATAAGCTTAAATATCAGTTCTTATAAAAAAACCCCTGCTGAAAAACAGGGGATTAAAAATGCTTGATAATTTTTATCTGATAGCATTGCCGGTTTCAATGTCAAATAACCTTATAAGATTCATATCCGGTTTCAGAAATACTGTATCGCCTGGTTCAAAAGAAAGTGAAGGCGGCAGTTTTGCAATAATTTTGCCGTTTCTTATGTCTGCATGGAGATGTATTTCCTCACCCAGCTGCTCTGTAATCTGAACAGTTGTTATAATTGATTCATTTTCAATATATTTTTCTGTGTATTCGAAATTTTCAGGTCTTGTACCGAAGTTTATTTTTTTCCCGTTGTAGGGCTTGAGAATAGTTCTGAAATTTTCAGGGATGGAAAGTTTGTAGCTTCCTTCATCAAGAATTACTTCTTTACCTGAAAGATCGACTGTCATCTGGATAAAATTCATCGGAGGTGATCCAATGAATCCTGCAACAAAGGCATTGTCAGGATTATTATAGAGATCAAGAGGTGCCCCTATCTGCATGATAATTCCGTCTTTCATAACAACGATTTTATCAGCCATAGTCATCGCTTCGACCTGGTCGTGTGTTACATAGACCATTGTTGCATTGAGTCTCTTATGAAGACTTGATATTTCAGCTCTCATCTGCACACGGAGTTTTGCATCAAGATTGGAAAGAGGCTCATCAAAAAGAAATACTTTGGGATCTCTTACAATTGAACGGCCTACTGCTACCCTCTGTCTCTGTCCGCCTGAAAGAGCTTTTGGTTTTCTTTTCAACAGAGATTCAATATCGAGAATCTGTGCTGCTTCCATAACTCTTTTATGAATTTCATCCTTATCAGCTTTTCTGATTTTAAGACTGAATGCCATGTTGTCATAAACGCTTAAGTGGGGATAAAGAGCATAATTCTGAAATACCATTGCAATATCCCTATCCTTGGCCTGTAGATCATTTACAACTTTTTCATTTATTTTAATTGTTCCGTCAGTTATTTCCTCAAGACCTGCTATCATTCTGAGTGTAGTTGTTTTACCACAGCCGGAAGGGCCTACAAGAACAACAAATTCTCTGTCATTTATTTCAAAACTTATATTATCTACTACTTTTGACTCACCGTCATAACTTTTGGAAATGTTTTTGAGTGATACATTAGCCATCAATTTCCTCCGAATTGTTTTTTAGTAATTCCCGTAAAAGAACTATTTCATTAGTTGTAATGGATGACACTTCCATTTCAATAAATCGTTTAATATTTTCCTGATCATCTATTGTCCAGACCATTACAGGTATGTTTCTGCTTTTTGCAAGGTTAATAAGTTCCGGTCTGCAGTCATTATAATCAATATTGAGACCGTAAAAATTTCCATTTTTAACAATATCAAGTGTTTTGCTGATAAAATCACTGTATAATTCTGGATTTTCTGGTGCAGGATCTGCATTAAAAAGTACCAGAAAATCAGGATTGAAATCATGAATTATTCTTATCTCTTCAATTCTGCAGCCGGTGAAAATAATATTTTCTGTTATATTTTTTTCTTTCAGCAGCTTTAAAACAGAATCAACAGATCTTAATTCCTTTATATCAAAATTGATACCTATAGAATTAGATCGTATATGATCAATAATATTATCGAGACGCAGAATTTCCGGTTTAAGATCTGTAAGTTCAGAATAACTGATATCTTTAAGATATATTTTTTCATTTTTCTGTGTAATAAAAGAATCATGATGAAGTACGGGAATCATATCTGAAGTACATCTTACATCAACTTCAATAAAGTCGGGTTTGATACTGCATGCAAAATCAATATATTTCCTTGAGTTAATCCCAGTGTTTCCTGCTCCGTTATGTATCATCATGGTAATATTGGATTTCATTATTTAAGCCCCATGGAAAAACCCTTGGTGTAGTACTTGTAAACAAAACTTGAGAAAATAAGTATAGGTATTGTTGTAAGAAGACCTATTCCCATCAATTCTCCCCATAGAGTTTCGTACTCGCCAATGAAGTTGACTATTACAAGAGGAAGAGTTCTCAGTGCAGGTGTTCTTATAAAAAGAAGAGCAAAAAGGAATTCATCCCATGCCATGATTACACTGAAAATTGTTGTTGCAATTACACCTGTTCTTGTAAGAGGAAATACAACTTTCCACAGGATATAATTCTTGCTTGCACCGTCTATAAGAGCTGCCTCTTCATAGTTGATTGGAAGAGATTTAAGAAATCCGAAAAGCATCCAGATACAATAAGGAATTGTATATACCTGATAAACAAGGATCAGTCCCACAGGTTATTTACAAGTCCGATACTTGTAAACATTGAATATATCGGAATCGCCAGTACAACGGGAGGGAGAATTTTAACTACAAGTATCCATATCAGAAAAATGTTCTTGAATTTCAACGGGAAATTATATCTCACCAGTGCATACGATGCCGGAAAGGCAAGCGCAACAGATAGAAGAGTCGATGCAACAGCGACGAAAATGCTGTTGAACATATTCCTGAAGAAACCTGATTCATAAACACCCACATAATTTTCAAGTGTCGGATTATGCGGATAAAGAGTCGGAACAGGATTAACAGCTTCTATCGGTGTTTTCAGCGATGTGGCAAAAATCCAGTATATTGGAAACAGGATTACCAGAGTTATAAATATCAGGAAAGCCCAGAAAATAATTTTATTTTTTCTATTGATAACCATCTTAATCCTCCTGAAATATCTTTCTGATGTAGATGACTGAAAATGATGCTATTACAAGAAGAACTATCAGTGATGCTGCTGTTGCATTTCCCATATTGAAATATGAGAAGCCTTCCCTGTAGATATATGTGGAAACTGTTTCTGTTGAGTTGCCCGGCCCTCCGCCTGTTAGAGCAATAACTTTTCCGAACAGTTTAAACGTATCAATTGTTCTCAGCATCATTACAAGAAAGATCTGGCTGCTTAGTATCGGTATGGTTATTTTTAAAGCAGTCATGATACTTCCGGCACCATCAATCTGTGCTGCTTCAAATATTTCAGACGGAATTGAGCCCATTGCAGCGTTCATGATGATAAATGCAAATGGAGTCCACTGCCAGATATCAACCAGGATGATTGAAAACATAGCCATGTTTTTATTTATAAGCCAGCCGAAAGGTGCAAAGCCGGCAGATGTTGTAAGGTAATTTAAAAGTCCTATATCATAGTGATAAAGGATTCTCCATACTGCACATACAACCATTGTTGAAAGCATCATTGGGAAAATAACAATAGTCATGAATAGTTTTTTCCCCTTGAACTGCCTGTAAAAAATAAATGCCAGAAGTGTACCGAGTGCTACTTCAGCAATTGTTGCACTGACAGAAAATACAAGAGTATTAAGTAAAGCTCTCTGGAAAAGTTTATCTCCGATAACTTTTACATAGTTTCCGAAAGCTATGAATTTCTTGGCTCCGGAAAAAAAGTCATAATCAAATAATGATAAATAAATAACATTTAAAACGGGATATACTGTCAGCCATAACATGAATAATACAGCCGGGGCAATTATCAGATAAAAGAATGTACCCCCGTTTTTTTCTTTAACAAATCTCATTTTATATCCTCAAGCTGAAATATAATTTCAGCATGTTGTTTTAAACACATTTCACCTGTAAATAGTTTTTATGGGTTTCAAAGTTATGTGTCATGATTTTATGAAGATTAAAATCTTCTTACTGTTTTTGCCTCGTTGATTGTGCATCCATGCACACTCGGCATGCAAACATCCTGTTTGTAAAAAACAGCAGGCTGATAAGCAGCCTGCTGACTTAAAAAAGCTATTCAACTATAGCTTTGATATCTTTTTCCACCTGGGCAAGAGCTTCTTCTGCTGTGAGATCTCCGATAAGTGCGAACTGGAGAGCAGTTCCGAGTTTATCTTCAAGCTGTTTCCATGAAGTTGTTCTTGTTCTTGCTACACCGTTTTTAAGCGCATCAAGCTGAGCAGGATACCATGGGTATTTTTTCTGAAGAGATTCAATAGCATAAACTTTTTCTCTTGTAGGAGGATTACCTGTAGTTTCTGCCATTTTTACCTGCATGTCATAACTTGTAGCGAACTTGAGGAAATCAAAAGCTGCTTTCTTGTTTTTTGATGCTTCAGGAATTGCTGCAAGCCAGATACCGATCATTGGTGAAGAAGGTTTTACTTCGCCGGGATGTTTTATAACTTTTACCTTGCCTACAACTTTTGAAACTTCAGGGTTTTCAAGCTGATTGATCCAGCCCGGCCATACTTCGATAGCAGCAGCTGCAGTGCCGGTATAAACTGCATCTTTTACCTGAGCTGACTGATACATTGAAACTCCGTCAGGAGCATATTTTGCAAGTTCAAGATAGTATTTAAGAGCATTAAGAGCTTCAGGTGAATTAACAGTTACCTTGCCTGATTCATCAAGTATTTTTGCTCCGAAAGACCAAAAGATGGGAAGAAAACCTGTTACAATAGGATTACCTTTTGATCCTCTGAAAATTACACCGTCTACACCTTCTTCTTTTTCATCAATTGTTTTTACAGCTTTAAGGAATTCAGACCATTTATCAGGTTCAGAATAACCGTATTTTTTGAAAAGATCAGTTCTGTATGCAAAAAGTTCAACATTTCCTGCAAAAGGAAGGCAGAGAAGTTTTCCGTCATCTGAGTAAGGGTATTTACCTGTTTTAAGTGCAGGTTTGATAAAACCGTCATCTACTGATTCACCAGCTTCCTTGTACATTGCACCGAGGTCTGCAAGCCATCCGGCTTTATGATACTGTGTAGCATTTGGATCGTCGATAAGAATAATATCATAAGTACCTGTTTTACTCTTCAGGTCAATTACAGTTTTTTCATATAGACTTCCGCCTGAAAGCTTGAGAACTTCAAAAGTTACTTCAGGGTGCATTGCTGTATATGCATCAGCAGCCATCTGCATTGATTCACCGTATGAACCATCTCTTCCTGCAATTGTAATTTTTACTTCACCTGATTCTTCTTTTTTGCCTCCTGCAAAAACGCTGAATGCAGTAAGTAAAATCAGAGTTAAGACAATTAGTTTTTTCATAATGATTTTCCTCCTGATATTACATGTATGAAACCGATCTTATACATGTAACATCAGTATTGTTTTTAATTATCGAAATTGTCAAGGGGATAAAATGATAAATAGGCAAATATTTTTTAAAAAAGGGAGTAATTGAATAAATGGATAAAAAAATTATTATTATTGGCAGAAAATGAATTTTTTAAAAAACTTGTGTTTTGTTTATGGAAAAATGGAAAAAGAGTAATTTATTAAGCAATTTCAGTTTTAGAGAAAATAAATGAAAATATAATAATTATTATTTTTTATTGATGCATGATTCCCTTATTATCAATTCAGCAGGAAGTATTATTTTCGCATTTGGCCTGTCATTGTTTTCTATCATTTTCGTGAGTGTTTCCATTGCAAGAGTTCCTATTTCTCTCATAGGCACTTTAAGTGTTGTCAACGGTGGATCAAGGAATTCAGCAAAAAAGTTATTATCATAACCTGCTACACATATATCATCTGGAATTCTGATGCCATGATCCCTGCAGTATAATACAACTCCCAGCGCAGTCCTGTCATTGTGGGCAAATACAGCATCAACTTTATCTGATGACAGATATTTTTCTGCAATGTCATAACCTGATTTTCTGGTAAAATCACCTTCCCTTACAACAAGATTATTTATATCAAAACCGTTTTCTATCAGCCCCATTTTAAAGCCAGATGTTCTGTCTATGGTATCAATATGGTTCGGGGGGGCCTGAAATAATCATAATTCTCTTGAAATTCTGGCTTACAAAGTATTCTGCAAGAGACCTTCCTCCTCCCACATTATCTACCTTGATAAAAGAATAATTATTTACAGGCTGTCCTATCAGGACAAAAGGGATCCCTACCCTGTTCATTTTTGAAAAAAGTTTTATCTCCTTATCATAATTCTCCATATTTCTTATGATTACACCGTCAACAATTTTCTGGGAAACAAGGTCTGTAACTGAATCTATATATTTTCTACGTTTAAGGATTATATGAAAACCATGTGAATCTGCAACATCCTCTATAGCATCAAGAAGGTTTATATAATAAGGCTGATGTTTCCATCCGTCAGGAACCACAACAGCAACTATTTTGGATTTACCGCCTGAAAGGGCTCTTGCCATTGAATTCGGATGATAATCGAGTTTCTCAATTGCTTCATGTACAAGTTTATAAGTATCCGGGGTTACACTCTTATCATTGTTAAGTACTCTGGAGATAGTAGCTCTGGAACAACCGCAATAATCAGCTACATCTTTCATTGTTACAGATTTTTTCATATTTTATATTATGTACCTAAATGCTACATTTAGTAAATCGGTTTTTTAGTGTATATCAGCTTTATGGTGATAAAACTGATATTATTTTCCATTTTTCATCTTCATGGACAAGTGCTACAACCCCGCTGTTGATGAATTTAACCGGTTCATAATTCTCATAACCTGTTATTAATAATGATATTAGCCTTGAAAGAAACGGAAGATGGCCAATAATCATGATATTGTGATTGTGTGAATTTAATACTTTAACAACCGGTTTTACATCATCAAGCGGAGAGAGAAAATCTTTTTCTGATATTATATTCTTTAAATTGTTTGATGATGTAACAATTTCTGCAGTTTCCCTGGATCTTTTTTTTGTGCTGTGCCATATTTCATCAACATTAAAATTAAAAGTTCTCAGAAACTGTGCTGCTGCGGCAGTTTCTTTTTTGCCTGTTTCAGTGATTCCCCTTTCAGGATCTTCTTCTTCAGATTTTGATTTTGCATGCTGCATAAGAAGTAAATACATGATAACGACCTCCTGTGTTAAGTATTATTAAATATAATGATTTACTATAATTATAAGATATAGAATTGCTATATGTAAAAAAAAATCCTGCCGCTTGAAATAAACAGCAGGATTGTGAAATTCATATTAAATATAAATTAGAACCAGAGAACCTTCATTGAACTTCCTTTTGTAGTTTTTGCATCTTTTCCGCCTGCTTTTGCCTTGAATTCAACTTCAACTTTTCCGCCGTTTTCGCTGTCAACTACGATATATCCGTATCCGTCTTCGCCAAGCATAGTCTTGAAAGTTGTAGTATCATTACCCTTAATTTCATAGGGAACTTCGAGTCCTTCGCATGAAGTAGATACAACATAAACAGGATTTTCATTTTTATTTTTTACGGACCATTCAACAACAGCATCTGCCTGCATGGGATCTGTCTTGATTTCAATAAGCTTTTCACCGATTGATCCGTCAAGAGCCATTCCTGTTCCTTTTTCAGATGCAGCAGCTGTGCCCTGAACCTGAAGGAATTTTACTTCGCCTGATTTGTCGAATTTTGCCCATTCTTCTGTAGGTACAAAATCTTTTCTTGACTGTGATGCCACTGAATCAGGAAGTGTAGCACAACCTGTAAATACCAGCGCCAGAAGCACTAATCCGGTAATATTTAAAACATTTTTCATTCTTTACCTCCAATAAGAAAAATATGATCTTCCCTTACTTTTAATTTGACAGATGATCCCTGTTCCTTTATATCCCTTCTGTAGCTGAAGTCATGCAGCCGTATTTCCTGGTTATCAACAGTTATTGTGTAATCATCCATTGATCCCTGGTACATCGCAAATTCAACTTTACCGGGAAGACCGGTATCATCATCTGAAAAGTAAATATCTTCGGGTCTGATCATGAGAATAATTTTATCATTCTTTTCAGGAAGATTTTTATAATTAACTTTAAATTCCTGACTTGCAACCTCTACTACTGCTTTATCACCATCAGTTCCTTTAAAAGAGCCTTCAACAATATTTGCCTCTCCGATAAAATCGGCAACAAACGGGTTTGCCGGCTGTGTATAAAGTTCTGTCGGGGAACCAATCTGAGAAATTACAGAGTTATCCATAACAACAATTCGGTCAGATATAGCAAGAGCTTCTGACTGGTCATGTGTTACATAAACAGAAGTAATTCCCAGTTCTTTCTGCAGATTCCTGATTTCCGCCCTCATCCTGTTCCTCAATTTTGCATCAAGGTTAGAAAGCGGTTCATCAAAAAGCAGTACTTTTGGTTTTAATATGAGCGCTCTAGCAAGAGCGACTCTCTGCTGCTGCCCTCCTGAAAGTTCAGATGCGCCTCTTTTTGAAAGACCTTCAAGGCCAACAAGTTTAAGAGCATCTTCAGCAGCACTCTGTATCTGGTCCTCTTTCCACCTTAATACCCTGAGTCCGTATACAATGTTTTCATAAACATTCATATGGGGAAAAAGAGCATAAGACTGGAAAACCATTGTGATTTTTCTTTCATTAGCCGGGAGGTTTGTAATATCCTCACCGCCCAGCAGTATCTTGCCGGATGTAGGCATTTCAAGACCTGCAATCATTCTGAGTATTGTAGTCTTGCCGCAGCCTGAAGGCCCGAGAAGGGTTATCATCTCACCATGCTCAACATCCAATGATACGTTATTAACCGCTGTTACTTTTCCGAACTTTTTAGTTATATTCTGGAATTTTAAATCAGCAGTATCATTTGTTTTGATTTCAGCCATTCTGATTTACCCCCCGAGTCCTTTGTTTTTAATATCCAGTTTATTTATAAAGTAGTACATTATTCCTATTGCAATCATCATTGTAACAATGAGGACTGAACAGTATGCAGTTGCTATACCCAGCTTACCCCCTTCTATACGTCCGAGGATAACTGTTGTTGCAAGCTTTGTTTTTGCAGTAACCAGGAAGATAACAGCTGATATAGCAGTCATGGCTCTTACAAATGAAAAAACAAGACCTGAGAATATAGCCGGCTTTATAAGCGGCAGAATAATCTTATTTAATGTCCTGAAATTTCCTGCTCCCAGAGTGATTGATGCCTCTTCGAGAGACGGGTCAATCTGCTGAAGCGCCGCGATCCCCGACCTGATACCTACAGGCATGTTTCTGAATACGAAACAGATTATAAGAATTGCAGCTCCTCCAGTGAATGCAAGAGGCGCAGTGTTGAATGCCATGACATAGCCGATACCGACTATAGTTCCCGGAATTGCAAAACTCAGCATTGATGTAAATTCAAAGTATTTTTTACCGTAGAAATGATACCTGCTTATAAGGTAGGCTATTATAAGACCTATTATCGCAGTTATCGGTGCAGAGTAAAGCGCAAGCTTGAGGGTTGAAAAATATGATTCAAGACCTACAGACAGAAAATACTTATAGTGCTTGAGTGTAAAATCATAATTTATACCCCAGAGTTTTACAAAGCTTCCTACAAATACAGAACCGTAGAGAGATACTGTTAAGAGTACCCATACAATAGTAAGACCTGCAAGTGAATAATCAAGAACTGCAGGCAGAGGCAGTCTCTTATTTCTTGAAGGTTTACCAGTTACAGTTACATAGGATTTTTTACCTACCCAGTATCTCTGGATAAGGTAAGTTGTTAGAGTGATGGATAAAAGGACCAGTCCCAGGCATGCTGCGAGAGTCTCATCATATCGTCCTACAATTGCAAGGTAGATTGATGTAGCAAGAACATCAAAGTCTCCTCCAAGCAGAATCGGGTTGCCGAAATCTGCGAGAGATTCAATTACAGAAAGGAGAAACGCGTTTGCAAGACCTGGTCTTACGAGAGGCCAGATTACTGTTCTGAAACTTCTCCACCTGTTTGCACCCAGAGTATAGCTTGCCTCTTCAAGTGATGAGTCAAGAGATTTTATTACACCGGATATGATGAGATATGCCATTGGTGCAAACGATAAGGTCTGCGCCATAACAATACCTGTATAACCGAATATAAAATCAACTCTGAGCCCCAGCATTCCTGATGTGAACCAGCCTGCTTTTCCAAACATGAAAATGATGGCAAGACCGATTACAAAAGGAGGTGTGATTATCGGGAGAAGGGAAAAAGCATTCATCAGCTTCCCTATTTTAAATCTGGATCTTTCCACAATAAGGGCAAATGCGAAACCTATTGCAGTTGCAAGAAACCCTACAGATGTTGCCATCAGAATACTGTTTTTAAGTATTCTGAAAGTTGATGGATAGGCTGTAAGAGTTGTAAAAAAATTACCCGGCTTTAAAGCGCCTTCAACTACAATACTTCTTGCCATAATAACAAGAAGGGGAAAGATTATAAAAATTATAAGGAGTGATGAGATACCCAGAATAGAACCTGAAATAAATAAATCGCCCTGAATAATCCCGAGTTTTGACAGTGAACCTGCCAGAAGTGCGAGAAAACCGAAAAACAGTATAAAAGCCCCGTTTGCAAGCCTGAGTTCAGGCGCCATTACTGTTGCTAAAAGCACAAACAGGATGACAGCTGATAGGCTTAAAAAAAGCTGTATATATGCTCCGGTTTTTTTCTTTACAGGGAGAAAAGAGTTTACAATTACAAGTAAAAGAATCAGAGGAAACAGTCTTAATAGAGGGTAATCATTTGTGATATTCCATAAAATACCTGAAAAGTCACCCGCTCTTACTGCTGCAAGTGAACCAGCTTCACCTGTTACAGTAAACGGTACAATAAATGATACAAGAATGAGAAATAAAGATCCGATAAGAACAGTTTTTTTCTGATTTAAGATAAAAATATTAAGCATACTATCTTCTTATAGTAAAAACTTCTCTGGTCCATCTGTCCTGAAGTCTTACACCGTTTTCTGCTACCCATCCGAAGTCATAATCAACAATATTGAATTCAGAAAGAGGTATAGCAACATCCGGAACTTTTGCATTGGTATTTGTAGGAATCTGGTATGAACCTACACTTCCAAGGCCTTCCTGAGTTTTTGCGCTTAAAACCCAGTCGATGAATTTTTTAGCTTCAGCTGAATTAGGAGCACCTTTTATAAGGTTTACAGCCCCGATTTCATAACCTGTTCCTTCTTTTGGAGCTACAGGTTTTACAGGATAACCCTGTTCTGCGTGGTATACAGAGTCATGGAGGAAGATAATAGCTACAGCAACTTCGCCTCTTCCTGCGAGGATACCTGGAGCTGAGCCGGATTTTGTATAGTTTGCGATATTTTTATGAAGTTTTTTCATATACTCAAGACCTTCATCTTCGCCAAGTCTGAAAACCTGAGTACAGAGAGTTGTGAGAGCAGTTCCTGAAGTGTTGGGGTTAGCTACTGCAACAAGACCCTTGAGTTTAGGGTTAAGAAGATCTTCCCATCCGGTAGGAACAGGTATTTTCAGTTTTTTAAGTAGTTTTTCATTTACAGAAAAGCCCAAGCCACCAACATAAACACCTATAACGCTTCCGTCTCCGAGAGGATCTCTGAATCTCTTGTCAATTTCATCATAGTTTGAAGGTTTGTAGTCTTCTGTAAGACCTTCTTTTGCAGCTATTGAATGGGGGTCTGTTGTTCCACCCCACCAAACATCACCCTTGGGAGCATCTTTTTCAGCTCTGAGCCTTGCAAGAGTTTCACCGCTTGACATTCTGATCCAGTTGACTTTAATACCTGTATCTTTTTCATACTGCTGTGCAAGAAACTCGATAGTTCTTACTTCAGCACTTCCGTACAGGTTTACTTCTTGTGCAAAAGCTGCAGTGCAGAAAGCAGCAAGGATAAGTAAAGACAATAAAATCTTTTTCATTAAATTCCTCCGTTTTTTATTGTTTGATTTTTAATTAAAACAATTATTAAAACTGTCATTTAAAAACCAAAGTAAATTTTAAATGATGAAATATCTGCGGTCAAGTTAAATATTTTTTTTCGAAAAACAGGCGAAAATGAATAATATTCGAATAATGAATAATAATTTTATTGAAAATGCAGTTTTATGTTATGGAAATGCATTTTTTTATTTATATTTATGCATGTTTATGAACATAAGTTATAGAATCTAATAAAAGATTATCTTAAGTAATTTGACTAAAAAACAAAATATACTAAACTTTATTACTGGACTCATCAAAAACAGCACTGCCATTCTGTTGATACAATAGCTTTACAATAAAAAATATCAATTTAAAAAACGGAGGTTGATATGAAAAGATCAATATTACCTTTTGCATTACTGCTGATATTTATACCTGCTTTGTTATATGCCGGAGGAAAGAAAGAAGCAGAATCAAAAGAAGTTGTAATCTACACAGCTCTTGAAGAAGACGAAACTGCAGATTATCTGGAACTGGCCAGGGAGGAGATGCCTGATCTTGATATAAAATGGGTCAGGTATTCTACAGGTGAAGTAATGGCGAAACTGCATGCGGAAAAAGAAAATCCACAAGCAGACCTTATCTACGGAACAGCTGTTACAGAGCTGGCAAGGGTTAAAGATTATTTTGTCCCTTACAAGCCTGAAGGTTTTGATATGATCAGGGATGAATTCAAGGATCCTAAAGGTTACTGGACAGCTATTGATATGTATGTTGCATCTTTCTGTGTTAATAACGACAGACTTAAGGAAAAAGGACTTTCTATGCCGATGAGCTGGGAAGACCTTACAAAACCGGAATACGCAGGAGAAGTTATTATGCCTAATCCGGGAAGCTCGGGAACCGGATATCTCCAGGTAAGTTCAATTCTGCTTATGAACGGCATAAAATCCGGCCGTGAAGATGGCTGGGATTTTCTTAAAAAACTGCATAAAAATATTGTTGAATATACAAACTCAGGATCAGCACCTGCAAAAATGTCTTCAAAAGGTGAAATTGCCATTGGAGTCTCTTTCGGATACAGAGCAGCGAAACAGAAAGCTGACGGATATCCTGTAACAATGATATTTCCCGAAGAAGGGAGCGGGTATGAACTGGAGGCAAATGCTCTTATCAAGGGAGCAAAGAATGAAAAAAATGCAAAACGTTTTCTTGACTGGGCGCTTTCAGAAAATGCAATGAAAGCATATTCAAAATACAAGATAATGGTTACAAGAAAGGGTATTTCTTCTGAAAGTACTCTTCCCCTTCCCAGGCCTGAAGAAGTCAAACTTGCGGAAATGGATTTCCAGTGGTCAGCTGAAAATAAAACTGCAATAGTTAAAAAATGGACTGAATATTTTCAGGACAAAACAATTCCAAAATAAAATTAAAAAGATGTTTTTAAACAGATCAGTGCTGTATAACGGGAGTCATGATATATGTCTCCCGTTTTAATAACTGTCAATTATGGAAATAAAAGATGAAAAAAAATCTTGAATTGAAAAATATAAGTAAAATATACGGTAAACTTCATGCTGTAGACAACATAAATCTGAGTGTCGAGGAAGGTGAATTCTTAACCCTGCTTGGACCTTCCGGATGCGGGAAAACAACTACACTCAGAATGATTGCAGGATTTGAATATCCCGACATGGGAGATATTATATATGACGGCAAAATAATAAATAATGATATACCGCAGAAAAGGAATTTCGGTATAGTTTTTCAGTCATATGCATTATTTCCCCACATGAAAGTTAAAGATAATATTGCTTTCGGCCTAAAGATGCATAAATATCCCAGAGAAGAAATCGATAAACGGATAAAAACACTTCTTGAAATTGTGGGTCTTTATGAACACCAGGAAAAATATCCGCCACAGCTGTCAGGCGGTATGCAGCAGAGAGTTGCTCTTGCAAGGGCTCTTGCACCGCAGCCGGAACTTATTCTTCTTGATGAACCGTTAAGCGCACTTGATGCAAAAATCAGGGTAAAGCTGAGGGCTGAAATCAAACAGCTTCAGGTCGAACTGGGGATAACTACAGTGTATGTGACACACGACCAGGAGGAAGCTCTTTCCATTTCAGACAGGGTTGTTGTAATGAAACAGGGAATTATTGAACAGGTTGATAAACCGATAAACATCTATAAAAAGCCTGTATCGAAATATGTTGCTGATTTTGTAGGGACAAGCAATTTCTTTGACGGAGATGTCACTGACAGCAATATAAAAGGTCCGGGTTTTCTGATAAAAGTCAGCAATACTGGAGGTATTGAAGGAAGTGCAACTGCAGCGATAAGGCCTGAGAAAATAGAATTTCTGGAAAATATTGATAAAAGAGATGTGGAGGAATCAAATATATTTGAAGGCAGGATAACTGTAATAGTTTTTCTGGGACTTATTGTCAGGCTTGTTGTGAAAATCGGGGGAGAAACAGATGTAATAGTTGATTACCTTGAAAAACGTTTTGAAGATATGGGAATAAAACGAGGTGATAATGTAAAACTTTATTTCCCGCCTGATGCTTTTACTGTTTATAAAACAGAATAAAAACAGAGTATAGTTATGAAAAGTATTGATATAAATAAAATTGAACTTCCTGAACGGAAAATTATTGATGACAGGTATTTCATATATATAGCAGGGGGATTTGTTTTCCTGTTTCTTTTTCTTTTCATGGTTGTGCCGGTTTTCAACATATTGCGGCTGAGTATTACACCATATGTTGAAGAAGCACACAGTTTCAGAAAAGGGATAACATTTGATAATTTCTTTAATTATTTTTCCAAGCCGTCAGTTGTACAGTCTCTCTATAACAGCCTCTATGTTTCTGTGTGGACAACTGTTATTACTACTGTTCTTGCATTTTTCTTTTCATACGGACTGACCCGTACAACAATCAGGCTTAAAAAAACACTTTACTATATGTCAATGGCGCCGCTGATTGCCCCTTCACTTCTCCAGGCAATGGTCCTTATTTCGCTGTTCGGTGCAAACGGATTGATTACATCGGGTATACTAAAAACAGAATGGAATATATACGGACCTGTCGGAATTATTATTTCCGAAGTACTTTACTGTTTTCCGCATGCAATGATTATCCTGTACACTACACTTTCAGCTGTTGATTCAAGGCTTGATGAAGCCGCATCGAGTCTGGGCGCATCCGGCGCAACAACATTTTTCAGGA
>CAXXHA010000026.1:0-31643 GCA_963662265.2 Spirochaetia bacterium
TATCTTTGCCATGGTATAAATATAACCTAAAAACAGAGATATGTTTATAATATTACTATGTTGCTGTTGTGAAGATTGTGTGAACCTTTATATTTGAAGCCTGAACCGGAAGTTTTTATTATTGTATTTTAAATTGCATGATATTGTATGATACTTGAACTGATATAGAGTTATATCATTTAAATAACTGTTATTGATAACCTGGAATATGTTTACTGTATATTTCAGCATTGTGTTGCGAGGATTTATGGGTGAAAAGATAGAGAAAAAAAGCTGGCTATTCTTAAAATTCTGAAAGATACAGGTACTCCTGTGCCGGGAAGCCTGATTACTGAAGAGCTTAACAGGATGGGTAACGAAATCAGCGAGAGAACAGTCCGCTTTCATCTGCTGGAGATGGACAGGGAGGGGCTTACCAGGAGCGCCGGGAAACTCGGTCGCGTCATAACCGAGAGGGGGCTTGAGGAGCTTTCCATTGCCAGAATTTATGACAAGGTCGGTTTTCTTACCGCCCGTATAGATGATATTACTGCCGCTCAACATATAACCTCACTACCGGGGAAGGTAATATAATTATCAATGTCAGCCTGATTAAAAACTCGGAACTGCCGGAGGCGGTTGATCTTCTGCATGAAAGTTTTACATCAGGATACACAATGGGTGAGCTGATAACCCTTTTTGAACCTGGAAAAAATGCTGTGTCAGTAAGCAGTGACAGAATCAGTTCAGGAAACAGGTCCGGAATCAGCAGGCATGAGGGGGTAAAGTCTCAGGGGTATTCCAGTTTGGGAGGGATTGAAGAATCCGGAAGCGTTTTTTCGAAAAGCGGAAGGTCTGCAGGCAGGGTATCAGATTCGGCAAATAGTGAGATCAGCCCTTTTTCTTCCCCGGTCCATATTCCGTGGGGATATACAGGTATCGGTACTGTCAGTTCAATAAACATAAATTCGATACTCCTTAAAATGGGAATCCCTGTGAAATCCGTGTTCGGGGGAATTCTTGATATATCAGAAAAAGCCCCGGTCCGCTTTCTTGAAATAATCAAATACGGGGGGACAAGTATTGATCCTCTTGAGGTTTTCATAAAAGGGAAGATGACAGATCTCGCCGGGGTTCTGAAGTCGGGAAGCGGCAGGGTAGGGGCGAGTTTTATCGATTCCCTGAAAGCTGCAGGAAAAAGGTGACAGAGGCAAATCTCCAGATAGAGGGGGAAGGGCTCGGCAGTCTTTTCGCGACAGGATGGCCTGGAAAAGAGCTTTTTGATATCCCTGTCAATGAGGGACGGGTCGGAGGAGTTGCTCCCGGCGGCTTAAATGCCGTTGCATATCTTGAAGAAAAGGGTATTTCTGTTCAGTCAAGCGCTTTATCAGCACTTGTGGATATAAAACAGATGTTTTCATATCGTGAACTTAAAAACAGGATAAGATAATCCGGCATTTTGCCGGATATTAATTTTAATTCTTACTTTTAATATCCATTAAATAAATAATCTCCAAAATATCTATAGAAATGTTAGAAGTTCTTTAAAGAGACCGGCTAAAGTTGACATGGTGGTAACGGGGGTGATATGTTCTTTCAATCAAACGGCAATGACTTGCCACTTGCAAAACTTGTTTTGCAATAGCGACAGGGACTTTCCATGGGAAAGTGCCCGAAAGCGAAGTATGACTTGCAAAACTTGTTTTGCAATCGATAGGAGAACGTGATGGAACAAAAAACCCTGTACAGAAAGTCTTATGAGCATGATAACTGCGGTGTCGGTTTTATAGCTGATATAAACGGTAATCAGAGTCATGAAATTATTACAAAAAGTCTTGTGATTCTTGAAAATCTTGAGCACCGGGGAGCTTCTGCCGGCTCGGAAAAGGTGGGAGACGGCGCAGGAATCATGTCAGCTGTTCCACATGAATTATTTTCTGATTATGCGGAAAAGAACAGCCTGAACCTCCCTCCGAAGGTAGCTACGGGGTCGGGATGTTTTTCCTTCCGTCAGGCAGGAATGAGATAAAAAACATAAAATATGATATTGAAGCCTCTGTTTCATCTGAAGGGGGAGAGCTTCTTTTCTGGAGAGATGTCCCTGTAGATCCTTCTGTGCTGAGCGAGACTGCAAGAAAATCAATGCCTGTCATCAGCAGCACTTTTTGTCTCATTCGGAAAGCTGAAGGGAGAAGCTCTTGAAAAGAAGCTTTATATGCTCAGGCGTATCATTGAAAAAAAGATTACACCGAAGTATTCGGTAGATCAATTTTATATCCCCTCTTTCTCCGCAAACACGGTTGTCTACAAGGGGCTGTTTGTCGCTCCCCAGGTTGCATCCTTCTATCAGGATCTCAATAATACACTCTTTAAAAGCGCATTTGCTGTAGTTCACCAGAGATACAGTACAAATACATTTCCTTCATGGCCCCTTGCCCAGCCTTTCAGGTATGTTGCACACAATGGGGAGATAAATACCATACACGGCAATATAGATAGGATGAAAGCCCGGGAGAAATCAATACTCACGACTGCAGCCATGCCTGATTCTTCGTTTACGGAAGAGGATTTCTGCAGAACTGTAATGCCTGTAATAAATGAAGATTTAAGCGATTCCGGCTGTTTTGACAATGTCTATGAACTTCTCCTTCACAGTGGAAGAAGCGCTGAACACAGTATAATGATGATGGTTCCCGAACCTTTCAGCGCTGAGTATCATATCAGCCAGGACAGGAGGGCGTTTTACCAGTACCATGCTGCCCTGATGGAGCCGTGGGACGGGCCTGCTGCTCTTGTTTTTACAGACGGCAGAAGAATAGGCGCGACCCTGGACAGAAACGGGCTCCGCCCTGCAAGGTGGTGTATTACCAGAGACAATATAATGATACTGGCATCTGAGGCTGGTGTAATAGAAATCGATGAGGAAAATATAAGGGAAAAGGGGCGTCTTTCGCCCGGAAGAATGATTATTGCGGATCTCGACAAGAAGAGAGTTATTTCTGATAACGAGATCAAGGCTGTTGTTTCAAGGCAGAAACCATACAGGAAATGGTTCAACGAAAACCTCCTGGAGCTTAAAAACCTTTTCCAGCCTCCTGAATCATCAATTATTGAAGAGGTTGATATCTCGTATCTGACAGACATGTTCGGGTATTCGGATGAAGATCTTAAAGTGACTCTAAAGACTATGGCAGAAACTGCCGGAGAGCCGGTTATTTCCATGGGCAATGATACTCCCCTTGCTGTCCTGTCAGGAAAGCCTCAGCTTATGTACAACTATTTCAAGCAGCATTTTGCCCAGGTGACAAACCCTCCGATAGACCCGTTGAGAGAGCGGATTGTAATGTCGCTGATGAGTTTTATCGGAAGGGAACAGAACCTTCTTACAGAGACTCCTGAACACTGCAGGCAGATAAAACTCAATCATCCTGTTCTTACCAATGATGATATAAAGAAGCTGATTGAAATTGAAATAGAGGGGCAGAGAACAGAGGTCCTGAAATCATTTTTCTACCCTTCCGGTGATAATGCTCTGCAGCTTGAGAATGCTGTAAAAAAACTGTGTGAAAAAGCTGAAAACCTGATCGACAACGGTACGACTTTTGTTGTCCTCAGCGACAAGAATCCTGAGCCGGGGCAGGTGCCGGTGCCCCCGCTTCTTGCTGTTTCTGCTGTCCATAACTACCTTTCAAGGCAGAAGAAGAGGCATCTTGCAGGGTTGATTGTTGAAACCGGCGAGGCAAGGGAAGTCTTTCATTTCGCGACACTTCTCAACCTGGGTGCAAGCGCTGTAAATCCATATCTTGCATTCGAGCTTATCAACTACATGAAGAAAAGGGGAATGATTGATAATTCCGTTAAAACAGATATCGCGTTTGAGAATTATATAGATGCTGTAAAGAAAGGGCTTCTCAAGATCATGTCAAAGATGGGAATTTCCACAATAAGGAGCTTCAGGGGAGGCGGTATTCTTGAGGCTGTAGGCCTTTCCGATGATCTTATAAAGAAGTATTTCCCTTCTGTAATATCAAGAATCAACGGTATAGGTATAAATGATATTGCAGAGGCTGCTGTTTCCAGGTTTGAAAAGGCAGAGGAAAACAGGGGAGATGAGAACCGCTTTTTCATCAATCCCGGAAACCTTCACTACAGGAAGGGCGGCGAAAAGCACCTGATGTCTCCCGAAGCCATAGTACTTCTTCAGAGAGCTGTGAGGGAAAACGACTATTCCCTCTACAGGAAATATGCACAGGAGATTGAGAAGAATTCCGGAAGCCTCAATACAATAAGGTCTCTTTTCAGGTTTAAGAAAATGATACCTGTTTCGCTTGATGAGGTTGAATCTGTTTCTTCAATAGTAAAAAGATTTGTTTCCTCGGCAATGTCTATGGGATCATTGAGCAGGGAGGCCCACTATACCCTTGCAAGCGGAATGAACCGCCTCGGGGGAATGAGCAACTCAGGCGAAGGTGGTGAGGATGAGGAAAGATATACTATTGCTGAAGACGGAAGCGACTACAGGAGCCGTGTCAAGCAGATAGCATCCGGCCGTTTCGGTGTTACAAGCAGCTATCTTGTTAATGCTGATGAACTACAGATAAAAATTGCCCAGGGTGCAAAGCCTGGCGAGGGGGGGCAGCTTCCCGGCTACAAGGTGAACAGCATAATTGCAAGGATCAGGTGTTCAACTCCCGGTGTCACTCTCATATCGCCTCCGCCGCACCACGATATCTATTCGATTGAAGACCTGAGCCAGCTTATTTATGACCTCAGGAACGGAAACCCTTCAGCCAGGATTTCCGTGAAGCTAGTATCTGAAGCAGGTGTAGGCACAGTTGCCGCAGGTGTTGCCAAGGCAGGTGCTGATATGGTCCTTATAAGCGGCCATGACGGAGGGACAGGGGCAGCTCCTGTATCATCAGTCAAGTATGCGGGACTCCCCTGGGAACTTGGTCTTGCAGAGACACAGCAGACTCTTGTCAGGAACAACCTGAGGGGAAGCGTTAAGATACAGGTGGACGGACAGCTGAGGACAGGGCGTGATATTGCGATAGCTGCTCTCCTCGGAGGAGAGGAATTCGGTTTCGGAACAGTTTCACTCGTCTGCATAGGGTGTATCATGATGAGAAAATGCCATGATAACGGATGCCCTGTGGGGGTTGCGACCCAGGATCCTGAACTCAGGAAAAATTTCAAGGGGAAACCTGAGCATATAATAAACTTTATGATGTTTACAGCCATGCACCTGAGGGAAATTATGGCATCTCTCGGATACAGGACTCTCGATGAGATGACAGGCAGGAGCGAGTCTCTTGAGACAGATACTGACAATCCTGCTGTAAGTGAGAAGAATCTTGATTTTTCCGCAATACTTGCCCCTTCAGATATTGAATTTAAAAATCCTGTGAAATTTGTTTCATCCCCGCTGAATGAATGCAGGGACGAGCTTGAAAGCAGGATGATCAAGGCATTCTCTGGCAATATTGAGAAGAAAACTGCAGGGAATTTTTCTGCAGATATAAGAAATATAAACAGGTCGACAGGAGCAAGGTTGTCATCGGTAGTCTCAGGGCTGTTCGGTTCAAAAGGTCTTCCTGAAAAGACGCTGAATGCAGTTTTCAAAGGGACAGCGGGACAGAGTTTCGGAGCATTTCTTGCGCCGGGTATAAGCCTGGAAGTTGAGGGAGAGGTCAATGATTATCCCGGAAAAGGGCTTTCAGGCGGGATGATTTCCGTGTACCCGTCGGGCGAAGCAGGGTACAGGGCAGGAAGCAATGTGATTGCAGGTAATGCGGCGCTTTACGGTGCGACATCGGGAAAGGCATTTTTTTCCGGTATTGCCGGAGAAAGATTCTGCGTGAGAAACAGCGGAGCAGTTGCTGTTGTCGAGGGTGTCGGCGACCACGGGTGTGAATACATGACCGGCGGTATTACTGCAGTTCTCGGGAAAACAGGGAACAACTTTGCGGCTGGAATGAGCGGCGGTGTCGCCTATGTCCTTGATAAGGACCAGCTTTTTGATACCAGGTGCAACCTCGAAATGGTGAATATTGAACCTGTAATTATGAGGCGGGACAGGGCTGAACTTGAAAGCCTCATCTTTGAGCATGTTGAAATGACAGGCAGCGAAACCGGAAAGGATATTCTTTCAAGGTGGGACGAGATGTGGCCGCTTTTTGTCAAGGTTGTTCCGTTTGAATACGGGGCTATCATGAAGGAAGCCTGGGCTGAAGAGGAAAAGAGCCTGCTGGTTGCAGGGTAGAAGTTTTCCTGTTCTTGTAAAGATATTCAGTATATGTGTTCTGCATTTTTAATGCAGAACATAAAAAGCGCTATAAGTTTGATAATGAAATGCAGGCTTGCAATTTTTCAGGGAGCTTGTAGAAAGTATTTCAGGCACTTTGAAACAGAGCCTGCCGGGATGAAAAACGGCAGCCTGTTTAATGGCGGTATTAAAAAAGAGGTATAAATATGTCAGCTAACAGAAATTTTCTGGAAAAAGATAAGGTGAAGGCTGTTTATCAGCCTGTCGAGGAAAGGACAGTTCATTACAGGGAATTTGCTCAGTACCCGGATGAGAAGATGATAGAGGGGGAATGTACAAGGTGCATGGACTGCGGAACTCCGTTCTGCCATTCGGTAGGCTGTCCCCTTGGGAACCTGATTCCCGAGATCAACAGTTCTGTCGCAAGAGGCGACTGGAAAGATGCATATCTCAGGTTATCGGCAAGAAACAATTTCCCCGAGATTACAGGCAGGCTGTGCCCTGCTCTCTGCGAGGCTTCCTGTTCACTGTCAATAAGCGGGAGTTCTGTATCTTTCAGAAATGTTGAATACCGCATTGCAGAAAAAGCATTTTCGGAAGGGTGGGTAAATCCGCAACCTCCCGAAACTGAGAATGGTATAAAGGCGGCAGTGATCGGTTCAGGTCCTGCCGGTCTTGCTGCAGCTCAGCAGCTGCGGAGAAAGGGGTTTTCCGTAACTGTTTTCGAGAAAGAGAAACTGCCGGGGGGGCTTCTGCGGTACGGTATCCCTGCATTCAAACTTGAAAAATGGATTCTTGACAGAAGAATTGAAATACTCGGGAAAGAGGGGATTGTGTTTGAGACTGAAGTAAATGTGGGAGAGGATATTTCACCCGCATATCTGAAGCGGAGTTTTGATGTGATCGTCATGACACAGGGAAGCTCTGTTCCCCGTGATGTCAATGCTCTCGGGAGGGGGCTTGAAAACATATGCTTTGCGATGGACTATCTTTCAGGCATAAACAGGACGCTCTCGGGAGAGGAGAATGGTAAGAATCTTATCTCGGCCGAAGGAAAGCGGGTGCTTGTCATAGGCGGGGGAGATACCGGATCAGACTGTATCGGGTCTGCGGTAAGGCAGGGGGCTGATAAAATCTGGCAGTATGAGATTATGGATGAGCCGCCCGAGTGGGCTGATACTTCAAACCCTGCATGGCCCTACTGGCCTGTAATAAAGAGAATCTCAACATCCCAGGAAGAGGGGGGGGAAAGAGACTGGGGAGTCGAGGTTTACCAGTTTTCAGGACGTGATATTGTGGTTGAGAAGGCCTGGTGCAGAAAAATAGAATGGTATAATGATTTCGGCAGGGATGGAAAACCAGTGAGAAAGTACAGGACTGTTGAAGGATCAGAGTTTCAGCTTGATGTTGATCTTGTAATAATTTCAGCCGGATTTCTCCATGTAGAGCAGGGAAGGCTTCTCAACAGCCTCAAGGTGAAGTATGACAAAAAGGGCAATATAAGGACTGACGGAAAGGGGCGGACAACTGCGGATAATATATATGCGGCAGGTGACAGCGCATCAGGCCCGTCTCTGGTTGCAAGGGCGATTAACAGCGGGAGGATTGCGGCAGAAGCAGTTATTGAGGATTTTGCTTTATAGTGCCCGGAATAATGCAGAATTTATACCTGCAAACAGTGCTTAAGGCTTATACTCCTTCTTTAAAATGCCCCGGGGCGGAATTATCTTTACTATATTTGTCAGGCGTTATATATTTTTTACATGTTTGATAATAATTTTGAAAAAAAGCTTCTTGATAATTTTTTAAGATATGTAAAGATTGAGACAACTTCAGACCCGACATCAGGAAAGACTCCTTCCACAGATACACAGTGGATCCTTCTTGAAATGCTCAGGGATGAACTGGAATCCATAGGGCTTTCTGAGGTTGTTCTTGATGGAAACGGCTATATAAGGGCTGTAATACCTGCATCTGAAGGATATGAGAATGCGCCTGCAATAGGTTTTCTTTCCCATGTAGATACCTCGCATGATGTCTCAGGCAAGGATGTTAAACCGATAATTCATGAAAAATATGACGGCAAGGCTATAAAGCTTGGGGAATCTGTTCTTGATCCCGAGGAATACCCGCTTCTCCTTGATTACGTGGGAAGAAAGATTATTACATCTGACGGTTCAACCCTGCTTGGCGCTGATGACAAGGCGGGAATTGCTGAAATAATAACAACTGCTGAATTTCTCATGCAGAATCCTGATATAAAGCATGGCAAGATTGAAATCTTTTTCACTCCGGACGAGGAAATCGGGAAGGGTACTATCTTCTTTCCGTATGACAAGGCTGAATCAAAATTCTGCTACACTTTTGACGGGGATGCAGAGGGTGTTGTTGAATATGAATGCTTCAATGCATATACAGTCACTGTAAGAATACAGGGGCAGGTGATTCATCTTGGATCTGCAAGGGGAAAGCTGGTAAATGCTCTCAAGGTGGGGGCTGAATTTATTTCCATGCTTCCGGGATCTGAGAGTCCTGAATCAACAGACGGAAGATACGGCTACTACTGTCCTCTTCAGATGAAGGGGGGGCTTGAAAGCGCCAAATTCCAGATACTTCTCCGTGATTTTGAAACAGAAGGAATGGAGAGGCGGATAAGCAATATCAAAATCATTGCAGAAACTCTGGAAAAGCTTTATCCGGGCTGTTCAATTGAACTTGAGTTTGATGAAAGTTATAAAAATATGAAAACCTACATTGATAAGGACAGAAAAGTTGTAGATTTTCTCTATGAAGCTGTTGAGATGACCGGTATAAAAATTGTAGACAAGATTATCCGGGGAGGGACTGACGGTGCAAGGCTTGCCGAGATGGGCATCCCGTGTCCCAATATTTTTACAGGAGGATCAAACTTCCACAGCAGGATTGAATGGGCTGCAGTTCCTGCAATGCTGAAATCCTGTGAAGTCATGGTTAATCTTTCTAAATTATGGGGAGACAAGGGGTAATAAATTACCCGTTTTCTGAAAAATATAATATATAAGATATATTGATGAATCTGCGGACCTCATACATGTTGCATGTATGAGGTCATTTTTTTCCATATTTACATTTTTTTTACTTCATTACTCTGTTTTCTTCTTTTAACCGCTATTTGAAAAAAAAATACACTATGTTATACTTAATATTGGAAAGATGTTTATTAAGAAGATATTTGTGTTAATAACTGTTGCAGTTCTTTTCTCATGTGCTGATCCTTCAATATTTGAGGATAACGGGGATGATATAGCTGTATACACAGTAAAAAGCGGGGGGCTCCAGCAGCTTGGAACTTCTATTCCTGTTTCTCTTGACTACGGCAAGGAAAGTCCCGAATTTGATACCCTCGAAATAACACTCTTTTCAGATTCCGGCCTGATAATTCTGAAAGAAACAATTCCTTCCGCAAGTGTTGAAAGCCGGGAAAAGACCTATGTAAATATACCATCTGATTCAGGGAAAGGATTATACCATATAAAAATCAGGCTTCTTAAATCAGGCATCCCGGTCAAGGATGAATTGCGAAGCTTTTTCTATGATATTGACGGCTACCGGATTGAAAGTGTCAGGTCCTATCCTCCCGACCCGGTCCCCGGAGAGAAAATTATACTCAAGGCGGATTATTCAGCACCGGAAGATTCAGACCCCTGGTTTAAATGGACAGTTGACAGTGAAACAGTTTCTGAAGGTTACGCATCTGTAAACGGAAACATAGCTGCTCTTGATCTTCTCCCTTCAAACGGAGTTGTTGCTGTGACTGTTGAGATGTTTCCGTTTAAACCTTCCGGATCCGGATTTGAGGATTTTATATCTTTTTTCAATACAGAAACAGCTGTTTTTGTATCTGATAAAAACCGGGAAAGGGGAAATGAATTAGAGAATAATGATAATTACAGTATGCTTCTCCATTTCAGGGGAGAAATTCAGGACTCTGGATTTGTTTCTGCAGATTATCCTGACAGGGTAAATATCTCTGTCGAAGGCAGTCCTGACCTTGATTTTAAAAACAGCTTATACGGGTATTCTTTCAAGAGGGAAGATTCTGTGACTGTTACCTATGAGAGCAATCCTCTCTGGAAAAGATTTTCAGCCCCGATGACTTTGAGAATGAGATTCCTCCCCGACAGGAGCGAAATTATTTCCGGTGAAGATTCCCTTTCTGATATGCCGCTTTTTTCCGCGGGAAACAGCAGTGATTTTAGCATGCAGATAGGTTTAAAAGATATCTACGGGTTTTATATCAATATTGATTCTCTGAAAGGTGATTTCTACAGTGTGTGTGAATACAGCCCTTCCAGGGGCAGTGAGGTTATTGATCTTGCTGTAAGTTTTTATCAGGGGATGAATTCCACCGGTATTGTCTGGGCTGTAAACGGCAGGACTCTTAAATCAGAAGAAATACCATTTAACCTGGCAAATGTAGAAAGCAGCAGACTTTCCTTAAGAATCGGCGGTGCGGATATGCTTGTCGATGAGGCAGGTTTGTATGTCAGGGATGAAAAAATTCCCTCTTCAGACAGCAGTTATTATTCATCTTTAATGAGAAATTATTATAATGGAAATTACATAGCATCAGACGGGTTTGATTATTCAGAGAAAGATGTTGAAAACGGATCAGGCAGCTGCAGTTATGAAAACGGATCCCTTATAATTAATCCCGGCTCTTCAGCTCTTGTTTTCAAGGAACTTGATATTGCTGATCCTTCAGAAATAAGAACCGCAGGGGAGGCCTACCTTGTAATTAAGAACAGTTCCGGCAGTATCCTTTTTGAGACTGCTGTTTCTGAAAGCAGCCCGGTCAATTTTGATCCTGAGCTGTATCCTGGTTCCGGCAGTTTTGATCTTTATCTTGCAAATAATACCCGTACTGAGACATACAGTGTTGATAATATACTTGTAACAGTAAAATATCCCGAGGAATCACGTTTCATCGGCCAGTAGCAGTTAAATTTATAACAAACTATGTATAAACGCAGGTGTAATTAAGAAGATTTTAAATCTTTGTGTAATAATTTAAAATTGTAGAGGGCATTGGTTAAAAGCTATGATATTAAAAGACATCAGGCCTTGTTATCTGGTAATTCCTGTATTTCTGTTTCTTTCTGTATTCAATATTTCATCTGAAGAAGTTAAAAGCTATCTCATAAAAATTCCTGAATTCACCGATATGAGCGGGGGAAGTTATTCACATCCCGACAGCAGAATGCTGATGAAATCGCTGCAGCAGGAAATATATGAAGTCTTTTCCCATTACAGTTCAGGTAATGCTGAAAAAAGTGAATCCGGCAGGAATACTGATGATGCCCTGTTTCATATAGTCAATCCTCTTGTATTTCTCAATTTTGTAACTGCTTCTGAAAAGGGGGGATTTTTCTGCGAAACAGAACTGAACCTCCCGGGAGAAGATGACAGCAGGATAAGCATGAAATATACCGGTTACGGGACAAGTACAGATGAAGCATTCCTGAGTTCCCTGTCAAAGCTTCCTTCCCTCCTCAGGCACCGGTATTCCGATTTCGATGAAAAAGGAGGTTTTTTCAGGATACTTGATATTTACCAGAAAGAAGTGATAGTAAGCTGCGGTAAGAGTGACGGTTTCAGTAAAGGGGATTATCTTGAGATTCTTGATAGTATTACAGGCAGGCCTGAAGGGCGGATAATACTTACAGATTCTGATTCTGAAATATCATATGGAAGGCTTCTTGAATGGGAACCTCGTGGAAAAAGGAATGGACAGGAGGGTAAATCAGAAGCAGAGCTCCCGGGTCTGGAAAGACCTGATCTCCCTGAAGCCGGAACAAGGGTCAGGAAAATTGAATATCTTGGTCTTGATACCTCTGTTTCCTGGAATTACCTTGTAGATGACCTTTTTTCCGGATACGGATTTAATTTCAAGCTTGAATATTTCAGAAGCTTCTATATTTTTCATCCTTTTTTTTCAGTCGGAATATATAATCTTGAAACAGAGTTGAATAATTACGATCTTTCGGTTTTTTCAGCAGGTCTTGCAATGTTCAGGCATTTCGGTAAAGTGAGCGTCTATTCTGAAATTTCCCTTGGAAAGGGCTGGTACAGGAAGTCACTCAGCAGTTCGTCTGATTTTAACGGCGGCTGTGTAAAAGCCGGAGCTGAATATTATCTTGCCCGGCATCTCGGACTGTTTACCGAAGCCGGATTTATGAAGCTTTTTGCAGAGTCTGCTGAAGATCCTGATGTCGGGGGATTCCTTTTTGGCGCAGGTTTGAGTTTTAAATATTGAAACCTTCATTCCTTTTCTGTATCCTGTATTGAACTATGAAAAATCTTGATTATGATACAGATGATCTGATAGCTGCTCTTGCCACTCCCTGGGGGGAAAGCGCGCTTGCGGTAATCAGAACAAGCGGCAAAGGCTGCATAGAAGCAGTAGCTGCAATATTCAGCAACAGTAAAAAACTCATTAAAGCGGACGGCAACACCCTGCTGCGGGGGAATATTATTGATCCTGAAACAGGGGAGCCGGTTGATGAAGTTGTCGCAGGTATATACAGAAATCCCAGAAGCTATACCGGCGAGGACCTTGTGGAGATTTATACACACGGAAGCCTTCCAGGCATCAGAGCTGTTCTTGCTGCCCTTAAAAAAGGGGGATTCAGGGATGCAGGTCCCGGGGAATTCACTCTCAGGGCTTTTCTTAACAAGAAGATGGACCTTACCAGGGCGGAAGCTGTTCATGAAATAATAACTTCAAAGTCACGAAAGGCGCAGAACCTTGCAATGGCAAGACTTTCCGGCAGGGTCTTTGATAAAATTGACAGTATTAAACAGAATCTTGCAGATATACTCGCTTCGGTAGAACTGCAGCTTGATTATGCCGAGGATGAGGATGATCCCGGCGCAGGTATTGATCCTGATTCCCTTGCAGAAAGCAGAAGCGAGCTTGAAAAGCTTGCCTCAACCTACAGGATAGGGCGGCTTTACCAGGATGGTATAAAAATAGTACTTGCCGGAAAGACCAATGCGGGAAAATCTGCACTTTTCAATCTCTTTCTCAAGGAAGACAGGTCTATTGTTTCAGATATTCACGGTACAACACGGGATTATATCGAGTCATATATCTCAATCAAAGGTGTTCCTGTAAGACTCTTTGATACGGCGGGAATAAGGGATGCGGAGCACCCGGTCGAAGCTGAAGGGATAAGACGGAGCGAGCAGATAATAGACAGTTCAGATATAGTAATCTACCTTGTAGACAGCTGTGAGGGAGTATGCGAAGAGGATCAGAAACTTCTTTCACTTTACCGCAGCAAGAAAATGATAAAACTGTGGAACAAGATTGATATCTGCAGGAATGATCCTCCTTCCGGGTATATATCTGTAAGCTCATTCACAGGGGAAGGTTTTTCTGAAGTTGAAAGCCTTATTCTGGAAACAGCGTACGGAGGGGAGCTGGCTGCTCTGACAGATGATACTGTTATTGATTCCGAAAGGCAGAAGATGCATATCGATAACTCAGTTGCTGCCCTTCTTGAAGCAGAAAAATCAGTGGCAGACAGGATCCCGCTTGATCTTATTGCACCTGATATAAAAGAGGCGATGGATAACCTGGGAGAGATAACCGGAGAGATAACAAGCTCCGATATACTCAACAACATGTTTTCAAGATTTTGTGTAGGCAAGTAAAGATATAAGGAACTTCTGAAGACTGTTTTTTTATTTTTGTACTGTTTTTGTAATCTGAGTAAAGACTCTTGTGCGATGATTTATAATAAACAACGGTTTTCAGAAGTTCCCATAAACTAAGGCTCATGATATAAAGTCCTGACAAATTCAGTCAGGTTGATAATTAGAGGATAATATGGATTTTGATGCAATTGTCATTGGGGGAGGGCATGCCGGAATTGAAGCTGCCCTTGCTGTTTCCCGTTTGAATTTCAAGACACTTTTTATAACCCAGAATGCGGATACAATAGGGAAGCTTTCCTGTAATCCCGCAGTCGGCGGGCTTTCAAAAGGGAATATTGTCCGGGAGGTTGATGCTCTCGGCGGCGAGATGGGAAACCTGATAGACAATACAATGATACAGTTCAGGATACTTAACAGGAGCCGGGGGCCGGCAGTTCAGGCGCCCAGGGCCCAGGCTGATAAGTTTGCATATAACCAGCTTGCAAAGTGGACTGTTGAAAGGCAGGATAATTTAAGCGTTTTCCAGGATACAGTCACTGATTTTCTTCTGAATTCCTCTGAAACCGAGATAAAGGGTGTTGTCACCGAGCGTGGCAGAAAGTTTACTGCAGGGACAGTAGTTCTTACAACAGGAACATTTCTCGAAGGGATGATATTTATAGGCGATTACTCGTCAGTCTCAGGCCGTATCGGGGAACCTGCGGCAGTGGGCCTGGGAACAAGGCTCAGGGAAATAGGCTTCAGGGTTGGAAGGCTGAAGACAGGCACCCCCGCAAGGGTCAACAGGAGATCCCTTGATTTCTCTAAGATGGAACTCCAGGACGGTGACAGCGAAATACTTCCTTTCTCCTTTTTCAGGGAAAAAATAGACAGGCCGCAGGTGCCTTGCCATATAACATTTACAAATGAGAATACACACAAAATAATTACAGACAACATACACCGTTCCCCTCTCTACGGGGGCAAGATTGTCGGCACAGGACCCAGGTACTGCCCCTCGATAGAGGACAAGGTTATGAGGTTCCCTGACAGGGAACGGCACCAGATTTTCGTGGAGCCTGAGGGGCTTGAATCGGAGGAGATGTATCTGAACGGTATATCATCATCCCTTCCTGAAGATGTTCAGGAAGCTTTTCTTAAAACCCTTCCGGGTCTTGAGCATGTCGAGATCATAAGACCGGGCTATGCTGTTGAATATGACTATGTTGATCCGAGACAGCTTTATCCATCCCTGATGACGAAACGGATTAAAGGGCTGTTTATTGCAGGCCAGACCAACGGTACATCGGGATATGAAGAGGCAGCCTGCCAGGGGCTTATGGCAGGAATCAATGCTGCTCTCTTTCTGCAGGGAAAGGAACCTCTTGTCCTGAGGAGGACTGAGGCATATACAGGTGTGCTTATTGATGACCTTGTTACACTGGGAACCAAAGAACCCTACAGGATGTTTACTTCCAGGGCGGAACACCGTCTCTCGTTACGGCATGATACTGCAGACTCAAGGCTTCTTGAAAAAGGATATGATGCAGGTCTTGTCTCAAGGGAAAACTATGAAAAATTCTGTGAAAAGAGGGACAGGATTGAAGAGGTCAGGGAGCTTTTGAAAAACCGCAGGCTTAAGGAGAAGGATCTTCAGAAGATCGAAAATGATAAGACTGAAGAGCTTATGAGAAAGCACAGGGGCAAGACTCTCGAACAGGTCCTTAAAGATCCTGATATTACTATAAACGATGTTTTCGCAGTTGAGAATGAGATAGGATGCTCAAGCCTCCTTCTCAGGCAGATTGAACTCGATGTAAAGTATGAAGGCTATATTACCAGGCAGGAAAAATACATAAACAAAGTTGAGAAGATGGAGAATGTCAGGATACCTTCCGGTTTTGACTACAGCAGCATAGAGGGTATTTCAACAGAATCGAAGCAGAAATTCCTGGATATTCTGCCTCAGACACTTGGGCAGGCTTCCCGTATCTCGGGAGTGAGGAATTCCGATATTGCGGTCCTGATGATATATCTCGGGAAAAAGAAAAAGGGGCAGCAGTGAAAGAGCTTATAAGGAGGGGAGTTGAAGAACTTTCCATACAATACACTGAAAAACAGATAAACCTGCTTAACCTCTATGTCAATGAAATAGCACTGTGGAATAAAAAACTGGGTCTTGTAAATGCCGAAGGGGAGAAGCTTGTTATCCATCATATTCTGGATTCTCTTTCCGGTGTCGGGTTTCTGGCTGAAATGAATTTTGAGACTGCAGCAGATATCGGTTCAGGGGCCGGTCTTCCCGGTATACCTCTATCAATATTTTTTCCTGACAGGAAATTCACACTTGTTGAACGCTCGGGCAACAGGTGCGGTTTCTTAAGAAACTGCAAAGAGCTTTACAGGCTTGATAATGTTGAAGTTCTTGAAGCCGGGCTTGAGAATGTAGAAGCAAGGTATGACATAATCACTTTCAGGGCTTTCCGTGATTTCAACGATTTTCTGGATCCGCTTATGAAGAGGCTTAAAGCTGACGGGCATCTCTTTGCATACAAGGGGAAAATGTCTGAAATTGAAAAGGAAATGAAAAAATCCGGTCTTGGGAGTTATGAAGTAAAAAAAATCAATGTTCCGTATCTGGAAGAAGAACGACACATAGTTATAATCCCTCAGCAGCAGTAATTCAGCCGACTATAGCCATGCAGGTTATGATCAGCTGAAAAATCAGCAAGAGTATGAGGGAATCTCT
Organism: Spirochaetia bacterium; assembly: GCA_963662265.2. GTDB lineage: Bacteria > Spirochaetota > Spirochaetia > CADAEX01 > CADAEX01. Next base: position 16,674 of record CAXXHA010000026.1, read on the forward strand.
AAAAACATAGTATTTTTCTTATAGATTCCCATGCAGGCAAACACCTGAGGCACTTGTCCGCATCTTGCCGGGGAAAAAACCCGCTTTGCGAGTTTTGGGAGAGCTTATAAACCATTGCTGCCTGAAAATACTGTTTCAGGAAATTTTTGACAGCATGGAAAGCAGCTGCTTGTTGTCTACAAGATCTATAGTTCTTGCTTCGACAAATTTTTCAGCTGTATCAGTGAAGATTCCTGCTGTGATACACAGCGATTTCCCAGCCCTTATGTCCTTGCTCCTGAAGTATAAATCCCTCAGCATTATATCCCCTATCGAAGCGGAAGACCTTATAAATCTCAAAAGCGCGATATCTTCACTCTGGTCTGTTGTCAGTTCCGCTGTTATATCAACATAATCATTTTTTGCAGCTGTAATATCTGTTATCTTCATATGTTCAGCCGGGAAAAACATAGGTGCAAGCTTTCTGCAGAGGTTTACAAATTCAGATGTGGGAGACATCAGGTAAATTTTAAGGTTTTTATTTGAAGCAAGCTCTGAATACTTTTTTCTCAATGCCTTAACATCCTTGTAATCGGGATGTATCTGCATTATTGTTCCGAACTGCTTCAATGCGTCTGTTATTTTATTATCCTTGATATATGTCTGCGCCAGTTTGTAATGAAGGGCAAGACGGGTTGATGTTTCAATATCCTTATGCTTCAATCCGATTTCAAAATCTTCAATTGCCCGGGCGTAATTTCTTTTCGCGAGATTTATCTGGCCTGATTCATATGAAGCCGAAGGTCCGTATTGAGGATCTGGTCTCAGATGTGAATAAATTTTGTAGGCATTCTCAATTTTGCCAGCCTCGTTATATGCGTTACCAAGCAGGAATAGAACCTCTTTATCGCCCGGGTTTATTTCAATGCTTTTTCTAAGGTACCCGATACAGTCTGTAAATTTTCCAAGATAATAGAGTGATTTTCCGATGTAATGAATTGTCATTGCATGGTCAGGAATCTGCGTCCTGGCTGCTGAAAAAAGAAGGTATGCTTTTTCATAATTTTTCCTGTCAAACTCTATAACGCCCAGGTTGTAGTTTGTTTCAAAATGATCCTTGTTAAGCGATCTTACATATGCGAGGTATTTATAGGCTTCTTCAGTCTTCCCAGTTCTGAGAAGAGAAATTGCATACTTGAATGCTATATCAGCTTCATCAAGCTTTGGATTTGTGGAAGTCTGATCAAGCAGTACTTTGAAAAGATGTACCGCCTTGTCAAAAATATCTTCATTATAGTAAAGATTTGCCAGTTCAGATATCGCATCTGTATCTTTTGGATTCTGGGCAAGCCTTCTGTTGGCATGTTTTATAATCTGGTTCCTGTCTCTGTCGCCGGAGCCTGTAGATTTAAACTTTGTGAGTGCTAAAAACAAACCTGCAATAACAACAATTATTACAGAAATGAATATCAATATAAAAATATAAGAGTTCATAGGTAATTATTATATACTTGCGTTTATTGTTGTCAATTAAATAAAATTGTTGACAAATTATTTCCAGAGCTATAGGCTTTGTATATCAGCAAAACTGCTGACTGCTCAATAAAAATTAGGGAGGCAGCCGGGTGGATTCCCCTGTAATTGGCATTAAAATTGCTAATGGTACTTATTTCCCGATTCTCAAAGAAGAAGATAGAATTAAAAAAAGAGTAATATTGACACCTGTTGCCGAGGGGCAGACAGATGTTAAAATTGATATATTCCGGGGTGACGGGGAAGGTATGTTTAACCCTGTCTATGTTGCCAGTCTTATTCTTAACAATATTGAACCAGCTGCTGATAACAGTATAGAAATAGAGCTTCTCATAGGTATCAGTGATGATAATATCCTTGATGCGGAAGCCTATGATCCGGTTTCGGGGGAAAAACAGCTCCTTTCGATAAGCATGGAAGCTGTAGATGAAACCGATTTTTTCGAAATACCGGATGAAGAAGAAAGCACACCTTATTTCAATGCTGAAATGGCTGATGAAGATTTTGACAGCTTTTCACTTGATGAAGAAACAGGTGATTTCTCAGAACATGAAGACCTTTCTGATGAAAGTGATATATTTGATTCCGAAGAACTTTCGATTGAAGATGAATTTGACGAAAATCCTGAATCAGATGAGCTTCCTCAGGAAGATGAGTTGTCTTTTAACGATGATCTGACATCTATCGATATAGAAGATGAAGAGAGCAGGTTTGAAGAACCTGCAGCAGCTGATATTCAGAATGAAGGTACTGATAATGCAGCGCCTTTTCTGTATGATTATGAAGACAGCAGAGCAGGCAGGAAGAATTCTGCCCTTAAAATTGCAATTGTCTTTCTCTCTATCGTATTCCTGATTTTTCTTGTACTTCTCATATATACAATAATCAAAAAGCCTGCCATGGCTGAAGAGGGGATGAAAGAGGAGACAAAACAGGAAGTTGTTATCGGCGGTGACAGTGAAAAGGCTGAAAAACCGGTAAAAACACCTCCTCCCGCAGCCAGGAAACCTGCTGCGGCAGAAAAAAAGACTCCCCCTGCAGAGAAGAAAGCCACTCCTGTACCGGTTAAGAAAGCCGCTCCTGTTGCTGAAGCGGAAAAAAGTGTAAGGTACAGGATAAAGAAGGGGGATACTCTCTGGGATATCTCTGCTGCGTATTACAGAACCCCCTGGAAGTATAAAAAAATAGCAAAAGACAATAATATAAAGAACCCGGACCTTATTTTTACAGGCACCTATCTTAATATAAAGGAATAAAGAATCATAAAAACGCAGGGCCTTGTGTATTTACCTGTTTCAGACCTGATTCATATTTATTAAGAATAACAGAAGTTTACAATTACTCTCTCTTAACTCGACATGCAGTATAAATAAATTATATAATCAGCCGAAATTTAAAATGAACATCACATGAAAAATTAAACTGAGAGGATATCTGTGACTGATAAAAAAGCCTTTATTTTTGCACTTTTTCTACTTATTTTTTCTTTATGGCTGACAGTCTCCATATTATTTACCCTTTCAGGAGGGGGCGGTCCAGCCTTTTTCGGAGGATATTTTCTTTATAATACTTTTTATCATTCCGCATTTTATGTACCGCTTTATCTGGTATTCTGTTCATTTTTTCTCTTAAGGAAGAAATTTGATAAAAGCGATATAATTGTATTAATCCTTACCCTGGTCCCGTTTTTCACAACAGGATTGGCATTGAGGATATATATAGGCGCAGGCAATACATCTCTTGAAAAGATGATCGTAAATTCATTCGGCCCGCTCAGCCCTGTTCTTCTACTACTGCTTGTTTTCATTGAAGCGATTCTGATTATGAATGCTGCTCTTTTCCTCAGAAAGAATCCCTCCTTACTCGAAACTGTGTCAGGGAATATTCCGGATGTACAGAATACAGGTGAAATTGATGAAGTACCGGCTCAGGAGAGTTCAGCTGCTGATGCAGGTGTGAGAGACGCAGATGCTTTTTCAGAGGCTGCAAAAATGAGTCCTGAAACAATATCAGATATTCAGGAAGATAATAATTCTGATGCAGATTCCTTTGAAAAGAGCACTTATTTCGTAAATAATACTGTTTCTGAAGAATATATGCATGACAGAAGTATTTCCGATTCTGATGAAGATCCTGTCAGTGAAGAAAGTGCAGGAGATGATAGTGATCAGAGGGAAAGTTTTAAAACACTGTCTCTTTCAAGTGTTTCATTACTGAAGGGAGGGAAGAGAGGTTCTGATATGTCTGAGCCTGAAGTACTGACAGAGGAAGTTGTATATCAGGATGAACCTGGAGAAAATTATGAGCCGGGTTTTGAATACAGTGAAGATGAAAAATACAACCCTGCTGATTACGGTCTGCAGATTCCTGACAGGAAAACAATTACAGAAGAGCCTGATGTGTCAGGCTCAATACTTCCCGATGCAGATGATATTTATATGCAGGATGAGGCTTCCGGCTTTTCCGGCGCTGATGATGAAGAGGGTATGGCTACTGTAGATGGAGTGGATTATTCAGAGCCTGCATATTTCAGGCAGCAGAAAGATGCACCTTTTAAGTCAGATGAAATCCCGGAGCCGGAAATAGACAGGGAACCTTCTTCAGATAATTCATATTATGAAGATACAGAATATGATCAATACCATGCTGTTCCTGATGAAAGAAATGCAGGGGAGTATGAACAGGAATCAGAAACTGCAGGGTATACAGAAAAGACAGAAGAAGATTATTCAGATGAGATTTCAGTTGAATATGAAGAGGAATTCCCTGAAGAAATACTTGCGGAAGCTGAAAATGAATTCTCTGAAGATGTTAAAGGTTCTGGCATTCAGGCTGAAGAAGAAAGTTATGATCCTCTGACTGAGTATAACAGGGATATAGAAGTTGATGAATCCGGAGAAGAAATCTTTGACAGTGAATCAGATGATGAGTTCCTTGAAGATGATATTGAAGATGATATTGAAGATGATGGGCCTTCACAGCCTGACAACACAGCTATAGTAAAGCAGTATTTTGAATCTGCAAGGTTTATCAAGCCTTCGAAAAAACCTGGAAAATATGAAATTCCTGTTGAAGATGTTCTTGATTTATACCAGGAGGAATCTTATGACAGGATTGATGCGAGGGCACGGGAAGAGGCAGAAGTCCTCAAAAAGACACTTGCCGAGTTCAAGATTGAGGCTGAAGTTACAGGTATCAGAAAAGGGCCTGTTATTACAATGTTTGAAATTCTCCCTGCTCCCGGTGTAAAGCTGTCAAGAATAACAAATCTTGCAGACAACATAGCCCTGAGGCTTGCCGCATCCCGTGTGAGGATTGTTGCGCCTATACCAGGCAAACATGCTGTAGGTATTGAGGTTCCAAACAGGAAAAGGGCTATTGTATCATTCAGGGAACTCATAGAAGTGGATTACAAGCAGTACAGGAAAGATGATCTTCCGGTTGTCCTTGGAAAAGATATTACAGGGGAGGAGCAGATTGTAGACCTCACTAAAACACCCCATCTTCTTATCGCAGGAGCGACAGGATCGGGTAAGTCTGTCTGTGTAAATTCCCTGATAACATCAATCCTCTACAAGAGGGCTCCCCGGGATGTCAAGATGATACTGATTGATCCGAAGATTGTAGAACTCAAGCTTTATAACGGGATCCCCCATCTTCTCACACCGGTAATTACAGATGCTAAAAAAGCTTACCAGGCACTCCAGTACTGTGTCTTTGAAATGGAGCGGCGCTATTCCCTCCTCGATGCACTCAGCTGCCGGGATATCAAGTCATTCAATAAGAAAATAAAGGAAGAAAAAATTGCGACAATGCCTCTTCCATACATAGTTGTTGTAGTTGATGAGTTTGCAGACCTTATGGCTACAACAGGCAAGGAGCTTGAATCAACTCTTGCAAGGCTTGCTGCAATGTCCAGAGCTGTCGGTATTCATCTGGTTCTTGCAACCCAGCGTCCGTCAATCGATGTTATTACCGGGCTTATCAAGGCTAATATTCCATCCCGTATTGCATTCATGGTTGCAAGCAAGACAGACTCAAGAATTATCATTGATTCAATGGGAGCTGAGATGCTTCTCGGAAAAGGGGATATGCTTTTCACCTCTGCATGGAATCCCTATCCTGTCAGGATACAGGGCGCCTTCCTATCTGAAGGGGAAGTTGAAAGGGTGGTTGAACAGGTCAAGGAATACGGAGAGCCTGAATATATTGATGATGAAATATTTGTCGATGATGAGGATGATGATTATATCTCCATGGAAGAAGAGACAATCAATGATCCCCTGATGAACAGGGCTCTTGAAATTGTTGCAACTGCAGGTAAGGCGTCAGCATCCTATCTCCAGAGACGTCTCAAGATAGGCTACAACAGGGCAGCCCGCCTTGTCGAGGAAATGGAAAGGAAGGGAATAGTAGGTCCCCAGAACGGAAGCAAGCCGAGAGACCTTCTCCATATCCCGGATAATTTCAGGGATCAGCAGGATTAGATACAATTATTATTTATATGACTGTGCAACATGCTAAAATGGCGGTATATAAGTGTCTCGTGACAGGAATAATATAAAACTATCAGTACTTTATTTTTTTCAGTTCTGCATTTGGGGCGGAATTGTTCCTGTTTTGAGTCTTTATCTCAAGGAACTTCCGGGATTTAACGGGTCAATGACAGGTTTTGTTATTTCCATGACAAGTATTGCTTCTGTGACTGCTCCTCTTATTGCCCAGCGTGTCGCTGACAGGTATATTTCCGCAGAAACACTGTTTTCAATTCTTCATTTATCATGCGGTGTCCTTGTAATAATATTCAGACAGCAGACCCATTTTGCAGCTGTAACTGTTGTTTATCTGCTTCTCATGATATCGCTGTCCCCGACATCTCCGCTTCTCAATGTTCTGGTCTTTCATTCCCTCGGGAAAGACAAGATGAAATATGGCTTTCTCAGGGTGTGGGGGACTTTCGGCTGGATTTTTATGGCTGTTTTTTTCAGCTATGTATGGCTAGGTTCGGATCTTTTCCCATTTGATAAAAACATAGGTGATGTCTATTATGTTACAGCTTTTTTCTGCTTTTTCATGGGATTCTATTCACTTGCAGTAACATCCGGAAACAGCAGGAAAAGCATCGGAAAGAAGGCTGCGAAATTTGATATCAACAGTTTGCCGTCAGGTCCTCTCCGCCGGGAACTTTTCTACTTTGTTGCAGTCAGCATGCTTGCTTCCATTGCAGATAAAACTTACTTCCTGGGAATAGCCCCGTACCTGAAATATTCAGGATTTCCCGAACAGTCTATTATGCCTTCTATTTCACTCGGGATGATTTCCGAGATTGCCGCAATGTTTATTCTCTATAAACTTATCAGGAGATTCGGATACCGGAATATACTTACAGCAGGTATTGTTGCCCATGTAATAAGGTTTTTCCTTTTTATAACTGCATCTGAAACAGGAGCATTTTATCTCATTATTCCGGGCATATTCCTCCACGGCTTTACATTCGCATTTTTCATAGCTGTCTCATATATATTTCTAGATACATTCTGCACTGAAAAAACAAGAAGTTCTGTCCACCTTATTTATGCATTTATAGTGTCAGGCAGCGGTAATCTTGCGGGAAACCTTATAGGCGGTGTCCTTATTGACTTTTCGCTTGCATTAAGGGGGAGTTATACGATTTTCTGGATTTTCCCGGCTGTTGTGTCTGTATCTGCGCTGATTCTACTGAGACGCCATATTTCTTCAAAATAATTAAGTTGACTGAAAAATTTTAACCAGGCTATAGGCGGGGGATGATAAGTTGTTAAATATGCTTATCATATAATTAAAAATGAAACAGTCTTTTTGATTATAAAACACTTTACCTTTAAGGTAAAGTGTTTTATACTTTGATGATGCGGGTTAATTTCAAAAATCAAAAGATGAGAAAAATCTTTGAAAAAGAGCAAAAGCTACGGCAGGAGTATGGTGATAAATGTGCTCGAAAAATTAAGATTCGCATGTCTGTTTTAATTGCCGCAAATAACCTTGATTGTGTTCCGAAAATTAAACCTGATCGTTGCCATGAGTTAAAAAATAACCGTAAGGGAACATTTGCTGTGGATTTGGCACATCCATTCAGACTTATATTTGAACCTGATATGGAAGAGCTTCCCATTCTTGAAAATGATGGAATTGACCTGAAAAAAGTAATCTGCATAAAAATATTATCTGTGGAGGATTATCACTAATGAGTAATCAATTTAATCCTGACTATACAATACATCCGGGTGAATATATTGAAGAAATATTAGAAGCCCGTAATATGAAAAAACATGATTTTGCACAACGATGTGGAATATCTGTCAAGGCTGTTAGCCAGATTATAAATTGTAAGTCATTGTTTTCATCTGATCTTGCTTTGCAATTTGAAAGAGTTCTTGGTGTTGATGCAGATTTGCTTATGAATTTGTTAACAAATTACCAGATGTATGAAACAAGACTTAAAGATAGAGAAGAGCTTGAAACTAAAGAGAATTGGATAAAAAAATTCCCTGAAAAGGAACTTGTAGAGTATGAAATAATACCGAAATCCAGTCATGTTTCTGAAAAAGCAAACAATCTACTTGATTTTTTTAATGTATCGTCACCTGAAGTATGGGAAGATTATTATTCAAAAAAGGCAGTTTCATTCAGGGAATCTCCGAAATTTAATTTTTCTCTTGAATCAACAGCAACATGGCTCCGTATAGGGGAAAAACTATCAGAATCTATTGAGTGTGGAAAATATGATAAAGATAAATTCAAATCAGCACTTAAGGAAATAAGAAAACTAACAACCGTTGATCCCTGTAAATTCTCTAATGAAATGGTTGAAATATGCAGAAAGTGTGGTGTTGCTGTAGTATTTGTACCTGAACTAAAAAAAACACATATAAGCGGTGCGTCGCAGTGGATATCATCTGAAAAAGCTTTAATAATTATGAGCCTGCGGTATAAGACAAATGATCATTTCTGGTTTACTTTTTTTCATGAGGCAGGTCATATTCTTCTTCATGGCAAAAAAGAGGTATTTATTGACAGTAATGATAATACTTATTCAGAAAATGAAATTGAAGCTGATAAATTTTCGAGAAAAATGCTTATTGATGAAAACCTCTATAAGGTTTTTTTAGAAAAAGGTGAATTTTATAAATCTGATATTCAAAAATTTGCAAAAAAGAATAATATAGCGGCTGGAATTGTTGTTGGAATGCTGCAGCATGATAAAAAAATTAAATATTCATGGCATAATGATCTCAAAAAGAAACTGGAAATTATAAAAGAAGATTAAATATCTGTATGATTTTACAGGCAATAAAAAAGCTGCACACTGTGTAGCTTTTTTGCACTGTGTTTTGATAGTAAAAAGATTGCCTGTTTTGTATTGCGTAACGGAGGTTAAAAAAAGTTTGTACAAGGCATATTTCAGTAATTCGCTTGAAAAATTTATAGATAACTACAGCAGCCTGTTTTCTCCTGCCGGTCTTTTTGACAGGAATTCAGTGTTTATTGTCCAGAACAGCAACATGGAGGAGTGGCTCAAGCTGAGACTGGCTGATAAAACCGGCGTTTTTGCAGGCATCAATTTCCAGTTCCAGGACGAAACTCTCAGGAATATAATCAGTCTCTCGCCTGAAGTATCCAGAGCTCTTGAGACAAAAAAGACAATATATCTTGATGATCTTAAACTCATCATATTTCATACGCTTAATAATATTTTCAGAAGTATTGAAGATTATCCTGAATTTTCCACTCTCAAAAGTTATGTGAACCATGAATACCCGCTCTCAGAGGGGGACATGAATAATATCAAGTCAACACGCCTCTACCGCCTTTCAGACAGCATCGCGGGACTGTTTCATCATTACGGACTCAATTCATCAGAGATGATAAGAAAATGGGAAGCAAGGATGAGTTATGCTGCAGGTACTGAATTCAGTTATCTGGAAGGGAATGAAAGGTGGCAGATGCGGCTGTGGGATATTATTTTCGGAAAAGATTCATCATATCTGCATCCTGGCCAGATAATAGCAGGTATTCTTGACGGCAAATATAATATTCCCCCTGTTAATAAGAAAATTATAATATTCGGCTCTTCATTTCTCAGCGAGCAGGCTGTGGAATTTTTCCATTACCTGAGCAGCAGCTGCTCGGCTGAGATACATCATTTTATCCTTTCTCCCTCTCCCTTTATACAGAAGCCGGAAGTTGAAAAGTCGCTTATCCTTTCTCAATGGGGCAATATCGTAACAGGGCTTGCGGAAATGCTTGTCGGAAAAGGGGTTGATATCCATGAGGATTACCTGGTGCCCGAAGGGGGTGTAATGCCCGAAGGGTGCGAAGTAATTGCAGAATCCAGGGGTCCTGAAGGAAGCAAGTCCGCCGGGACAGTCAGCGAAGTTTCAGAAATAAGGGGGCCTGATGAATGCAAGCTTACTGGAATAACAATGCTTTCCGCCCTTAAAAATGCTGTTTTCAGCAACCTGAAAAAATGTTCAGGATTTTTTGATCAGGATGACAGCAGCCTCAGGGTAATTTCTGTCCCCGGGAAAAAGAGGGAGATTGAGATTCTCAAGAACAATATAATCTATCTGATGGATAAAAAAGGATATGATTTTTATGACATCGGGGTCGCGGCTCCCGACATAAACAGCTATGTCCCTTTCATAGATTCAGTGTTCCGTTCCGGCGACCCTGCCCTTGATATCCCCTACAACCTGATGGATGTCAGCTTTGTTGAGAATTCCGATTATCTTAACGGTTTTTTCTCACTACTGGATCTCACAGGCTCCCGTTTTTCAAGGAAACAGCTTTTTTCCCTCTTCAACAACAGGTGCTTCAAGAACCGTTTTCATCTTTCCGATTCCGATGTCGACAAGTGGCTTGAAATTTGCGACAGGCTTTTCATCAAGTGGGGATATGACAGTGAGCACAGGGAAGAGATAATCAGCAGGAAGTCTGATTTTGCCACATGGAAGAAAGCTCTGGACAGGGTAGGCAGCGGTTTCCTTTTCAGTGAGGAGGAGGGAAGCCTCTCTTTATCATCAGGAAGCGATATAACACCGTACCAGCTTTCAGGGAGCAGCGAGGAAAACACAGCAGCCTCTCTTTTCCAGGCTGTTAACCTGCTTTACAGGAACATATATGGTCTAAGATTTTCCGAGTATGAAATACCTGCATGGGCAATGCAGATGGAGAAGATTGCAGACTTTTTCCTTTCTCCTGTATACGGTACAGGGGATGATGATGACAGGAAATTCCTTAAAAATGTTTTCAGGCAGATAAATACCCTGGTTATTGAAAACAGCGAAGCTGAATCAATATCGGAAAAACCGGTTCCCTATTCCCTCTACAGGATGCTCATAGATGAGTTTGCCGGGAAAAGCGGGTACTGCAGGGGGCAGTATCTTGCAGAAGGGATCAGTTTCTCCTCTCTGAAACCGCTCAGGGCAATTCCGTTCAAGGTTATCTTTCTGCTTGGAATGGATGAGAACAGTTTCCCCGGCCGCGAAAAGAGCAGAAACTATGACCTTCGGTCTCTTACCCCTAAAAGCATTGACCTTTCGGTTCAGAATACTGACTGCTTTACATTTCTTGAAACTGTTCTGTCTGCAGGGGAGAAGCTTTTCATATCATATACAGGAACAAATATTATTACAGGTGAAATACTTGAACCTTCTCCTCTTGTGACTGAAATACTTTCCATGTTTGAAAGTAGTGAAGCTGAAAAGATCCATGTTGCCCATCCGCTTCATTCCCATAACAGTGTTTACTTTGAGGAGACAGGAAGGTTCAGGGATTTTATCTCATTTGACAGACTTGATTTCAGGGCGGCATCAGTCATGAAAAGCAGGCAGAAGAAAACTCCCCCTCTTCTTGAACTTGATACCGGTTTTGATCTTCCCGATGAAGTAGAGGCTGAAACAGATATCTACAGATTTGAAAGATTTCTTAAATACCCTGTTTCATTTTTTCTGGAATATGTCGAAGGGATTAAGGCTTCAGGTACACAGCTTCTGGAAAATGACGAGACAGAGCACTTCGGGCTTACATATAGTGATAACAATGTGATCAGCCGTGAAATTGCAGACAGCTCTGATGGGGAGGACAGGATATTTGAAAGGTATGTTGAAGAGGGCAGGACTGCGGGAATACTCAACAACTGCAGTGTATCAGACTATGAATGCCTGCTTTCCGGGGATGATTATGAGAAATTCCGCAGCAACCTTGTTTCCGAGGGGTATTTTGAATCTGATCCTGTTGAAGTTGTTCTCAGCGAGCACGGAGCCAGGGGGAAGTCGTCGCTTATATCTTTTCCTCCTGTTGAAGTTTTATCAGAAAAAGGGAGGCTCTCAATATCCGGTTATATGAAAGGCCTGAGGAGAAGGGGAAGCAGCTGGTTTGTTATTTCCTATGATTCTATAAAATACAGGAATATGATATCGCCGTTTTTCCGGTATCTTCTGCTCAGGAAAATTACAGGAGACAGTGATATTGAGCTTAATGTATTCAGCAGGGAGGGAAAGACAGCTGCTGTAATAAGTGACAGTGATATTGATCCTGATGCTGTTTTGAATGCTGCAGCATGCTCCTATATAGAAAGTTTTAATTCCCCTGTAACAGTCGATATATCCTGTATGGCTGAACTTATCAGGGACAGTAAGAATATAAAAAATATTGATGATTTCTTCGGCAGAATTGATGATTATTATTCGGTCAACAGCTTTTCAGATTCAATTTATCTGAACCACGGATCCGATATATCGCTTAACTACAGAAATGAAGATTTTTACAGGCTTTATCAGTTGTTCTACAGCTGTCTTGATTTCAGCAGAAGGGGGAAGTGATCATGGAAAAGATAAATGAGTTTAATATTGAAACAGCAGATCTCTCTTCCAGCATGATTCTTGAAGCTTCTGCCGGTACAGGCAAGACATACAGCCTCGAGCATCTGTTTGTCAGGTATATACTTGAAACAGGCCTGAATGTAAGTGAAATCCTTGTGGTTACTTTTACAGAGAAAGCTGCATCCGAGCTCAAGAAAAGGATCAAGGCGCTCCTTCGCAAAGAGCTGTCTGAGCTGGAAGCTGAAACAGGATCCTCCTCTTCAGCTACTGATAAAATTCGGATCCTGAAAAGCGCGCTTTATGATTTTTCAGAAGCTCCTGTTTTCACCATACACGGGTTCTGCCAGAACAGCCTGTCAGCCTTCCCTGTGGAAAGCGGTCTGCCGTTTGATTTCAGGATAATGGAATCTGATGATATCTACAGGGAGACTGTTCTGGATTACTTCAGAATGCTTGATGCGGAAAACAATGATGAATATTATTCCTTCAGGGCGGGGAAACCCGGAATTGACAGTATTATTGATTTTTTTGTTTCTCTCCTGAAGAAAGACACTCTTGACGGATCAGTCAATGTTTATCCGGGAGAGGATACTCTCTCAGAATACAGAAAGGAAATAAGGGATTTCAGCTCCGGGAAAGGGTGTATTTACGAGAGCCTGAGGACTCTTGAAAATCTTAAACCAGATGCTGATTTTCTTGATTCCATAAACAGGAAAATGAAACTGAGGATAGGCTCGAAATTCATTACACTGCTGCTGAAGCTTTTCGACGAACTCTTTAAATCAGAAACGCTTTTTCAGCTTTTTTCACCTGACTTTGTCTACAATTACGGGAGGTTTGAAAAGCTGTCGATTGACTGGCTTGAAAATTCAAAAAGAGATATTTTCCCTGCTTGATGAGAGGGAGTATGCATTTTCATCTGCAGTTTCATCTTTTCTTGAATTTACTGAAATCTTTCAATTTGACAGCGGTAAGGGCAGTTTTCCATTTCATGATATTGCATCATCTTCATTCATACTTAAATCTCTTGAAATTCTAAAAAATAATCTTTACCTGAAAAAGATTAAAAACTCAGAACTGGATTTTTCTGATCTGATAAAGCTGACCTATGAGGCTGTAACCTGTGAAAAAAAACAGCAGCCGTGATTTCTGCCGGGAGATTGGAAGGAAGTACAGTCTAGTTCTGATTGACGAGTTTCAGGATACAGATAATCTGCAGTGGGATATTTTCAGCTCGCTCTTTTCTCTGAAGGGAAAAAGAGTTGTCCTCATAGGTGATCCCAAGCAGTCAATATACCGGTTCAGGGGAGCTGATATTGAGGTTTATTTCAGGGCACTCGATGAGGTCAAAGATTCAGGCATCAAGTACATGCTTGAAACAAACTACCGCTCAGAAAAACGGGTTGTCAGGGCGCTTAACAATATGTTTTGATCAGGTTTTTGCGTTTAACTCAGGCCGGAGGACATAACATAGATTTTTATCCTGTTAAATATCTTGATGACAAGGATGTGCTTCTTGACAGGGGCGGTGTGGAATTCCCTTGCTGTTGAAAATGATTCAAGGTTTACATCTGATGAGGTGAAGACAGTAATTGAAAGAGATATTCGCATCTGAAATTAAAAACCTTCTTGAAACAGGTTCTGTAAAAGCATCTGATATCTGTATTCTTCTGGAATCCAATGACAACTGCAGGGATATGTACAGCACTCTTGTCTCTCTGAATATTCCTGCTGTATATGACGGGGAAACTGATCTTTTTAAAAAGCGATGAAATATTTATTGCGCTTGATTTTCTTTACAGCAGTGTCATCTCCCCGTTTGACAGGGGCAGTATAGTAAAGACGCTTATTTCACCCCTGTTTGATTATCAGCTTTCAGAACTTCCACCTGCTGATAATGATGCTGATTTTGAAAAAATATCTGCTGTCTTTCTTAAGTGGAAAGAATTGACTGACAGGGGGCGTTTTTCAGCAGTGCTTGATGAAATTACCGGACGGGGGGAATATTTTTCCATCGCTGCAGGATGATGAAAAAGAGCCTTTTCTTATCAGAAGGATAGGTGAAATAGGGGGAGAAAGAAGAACTCACAAACTTCGAGCATATTGGTGAGCTTCTTGTAAACCGCAACAGGGCGGGACGGGAAAATACATCAGAGCTTATATCCTATCTTGTATCTGTAATGGAAGGTGCGGAGCAGGAAGAGGAGAAAGTTACACGCCTTGAGAGGGATGACAGGTCTGTCAGAATAATGACCATGACACAAGAGCAAGGGGCTTGAATTCCCTGTTGTATTCTTTGGCGGGGGAATGAAGGGGGGGGATCTCCCGAAAAGTTCCGAGCCTTTCTATGAATTTATTGAAAACGGCAGAAGATGTGTTGATCTTGTCAGGAAAAGCAGCAATAAGGCAGCCCATTACTGCGAGCAGTGGGAGGAGAGGAAGAGGCTTTATTATGTTGCTTTCACAAGGGCTGAGCAGAAGCTTTATCTTCCCCTTTTCAGGTACTCAAATCTGAATTACCTTACATCGCTCTACGGGTCAATGGTTTTATGAGAGTTTGTGTGAATCTGCAGCGGAAGAGGGGCTTTCTGTTGAA
>CAXXHA010000027.1:0-21504 GCA_963662265.2 Spirochaetia bacterium
GAATACTGTTTCTGTTCAGGAGTCTCAGGTTTGCTGTCAATATCAATACTGATACTGTATTTATTCTTTATTTCTTCTATCCTGTACCTGTACTTTGATGTATTCAGCTTCAGGCCGCCTACAGATTTGTTTCCCGCTATTATATTTTCAAAAACAGTGAACCCCGAAATAATTCCCGGGCTCTGGTGGACCATTCCTATTTTCCTGTCAAGTGCATCTCTGGGGCTGTTGAATTCTGTTTTTTCCCCCCGGTAGAGTATCTGGCCGCTGTCAGGCTGGAAAAGTCCTGTAAGCATATGCATCAGGGTAGACTTGCCTGATCCGTTTTCTCCGAGTATGGAGTGGGTTTCCCCCTCTACGAGGCTGAAATCTACATCATGGTTTGCCTTTACCATATTTTCCGAGAAAGTTTTTGTTATTTTTCTTGCTTCAAGGATATACATAAGTTAAACAGGCTGCTTTTTATCAGAAATGGGGCATTTCCAGTATGAGTTTGCCCTCTCTGATGTCTTTTATTGTTTTACCCATGTCATTTCTTATTTCTTCAGGCACATTTTCAAGATATACAGGATCGTTGTCGACAAAATAGACATAATCATCTTTTACACCCCTGATTACAGCTTTCCCGTATTCGAGTTTTCCTTCAAGAGCTTTTTTTACTGTCTCGTAAGCTGCCCTGTCCTGTCTCATGGCAGAACATCCTATGACAGTCCCTTCAGAAAGGCTGTACCCGTTGTTGTCAAACCAGAGCACATATTTACCCCTGTCACCGGCAGTTGAGATAATTCCCTGGGAAGCTCCCCCTGCTATTGCAAGTATGGCTTCACACCCCGAGCTGTACATCTTTCCCGCAAGTTCAGCCCCTTTTGAGGCATCATACCAGTTTCCCACAATCCTGAAATCCAGTTCCATATCAGGGTCTACAGATCTTAATCCTTCTATATATCCCGGTTTAATAACATTATTCATCATCGGGTATTCCTGCCCTGCAATAAGCCCTGCTTTAAGCTCTTTCTCTTTTGAGCCGGCTTTTGTCATAAGGGCTCCGAATCTTCCTATCAGGTATGCCTGTTCATAGCTGTTGTAGAGGAATGTATAGATATTTTCCTTTCCTTCCATATAACCGTCCAGGATTATGAATTTCTGAGCAGGAAATATCGCGGAAATCCGGGAGCATATTTCCGGCATTGCCGGGTTTGAAGTTATAATTACATCATAGTTCCTGGTACTTGCAATTGCTGTAATTTTATTTTCCCATTCCCCCTGGTTGAATCCGCCCTCTATTATATTCATTTCAGCTCCGGATTCACTGACTGCCTTTTCAGCACCTTCCGCCAGCATTTCGTAGGTCGGGCTGCCTGCAATTACTCCCGGAATAAAAACTGCAACTGAGTCTGCTTTGTCTTCAGCTTCTTTTTTATTCCGGCTGCATCCTGTCAGGGAAACTATTATAATTAATGCTGTGACTAATATGGCTGCTTTTTTCAACATTGCTTTTGCTCCTGGGTTTTTAAAATGGAACAGATCTATCTGTAAATCAAGTTTTAATATCATTTTTATAAATAGTAGCATTAATGTTTATTTTCATAACAGATCTGATCTGAAATTTAAATAAAAAATTGCTGTTGCGGCCTGCCTCCCTTCTGCCTCTCTCAATTTCTTTATAAATATATTATAATATATAAAGATAGTATGAAATATGATATTTTATTACTGTAATTGCAAATAATTGTTTGAAAAAAGTGAAATTCTGGATGATAAATAGAGATGGAATAAAATAATTTTATATTGAGTAAAAGGGTGCGTCAGTTCTATTGACCATGAAAGAATTGACATGTTATGGTCTGCTTGAAATCAATAAATTGGGGTAAATAATGCGATTTTCTAAGCCTGTCAATCTGGGTATTGTTGCCTGTCCCGGAGCCGAAGTTTTTGCTGATGATATAATGTTAAATCTTAAAAAGAATTACTCGAAAAAACATAAGCAGAAAGCTGATCTTGTTTCCAGACTTTACGGAATGGAAAGGGAAGAAGTTGAAAAGAAGATAAATTTTCTGCTTGATGTTGAAGATGCTGATTTGAATATTCATGGAGATGTTGAAAAATACAGAGCACCGGATTTTAAAATACCGGTAAAGTATACAAGATTTGCCAATGGAGAGTTTAAATCGGAAATCCTTGCCTCTGTCCGGGGAATGGATGTCTTTGTGATCCAGGATGTGGAAAACCATTATCCTCTTGATATCAATGGGGATGGTTCCAGGGTCTCTTGTTCTGTCAATGACCATGTGTTTACACTGTTTGCTACAATCGATGCTGTTTTTCAGTCAGGTGCACGTTCCGTGTCAGTTGTAGTTCCCGCTTATCCTTATGCCAGGCAGCATAAGAGAAAGGGAAGAGAAGCTCTTACTGCCGCACTTTTCGGCAGAATTCTTGAAAATATGGGTGTAAGCAGGATTATTACTCTTGATATCCATTCAAAAGAGATTGAAAACTGCCTTAACATCTGCCGTATGGAAGATCTTCATGCATCCTACCAGATAATCAGGACACTTCTTGATTTTGTGAATATAGATGAAACTGACCTTGTTATAGTGTCTCCCGATACAGGCGCTGTTGACAGGAATAAATTTTATGCATTCAACCTTAACAAGCCTCTTGCAATCCTCTACAAGGAAAGAGATTATTCAAAAGTAACAAACAATGCGAGTGACAACAATATAACATCTGTGCGTCTTCTTGGGGATGTTAAGGGGAAGACTGTTTTTATGGCTGATGATATGGTCGGTACAGGCGGTACGCTTATCAAGGCTATGAAGCTTCTTAAGGAGATGGGGGCTGAAAAAGTCATCTGCGCAATCAGTCTTCCTTTTTTCACAGGAAATGCAATAAATAGTTTTGATGAAGCATACAAGAAAGGGTATTTTGATAAAATCATAGGTACAAATGCGGTTTATCACAATGACAGCCTCTATGGTAAAGAGTGGTATGTTAATGCTGATATATCTGATCTTTTTGCAAGGGTTATATCCCGACTTTTCCAGGAAAGAACTTTGACACCTCTTATTGATGACAGGGATATTATACAGAGACTGCTGAAAAACAGTTGAAAATCATCTGATGAAGGAAACAGTACTTGCCATTGATATAGGCACATCCTCGATTAAAGCCGGTATTATAAACCGGAAGGGTGAGCTTTTATCATGGAGCAGGACTGCCTACATTGAATGCCGCGACTTTGTAAACGGCTGGAGCACCGATATATGGCCACAAGCTCTCAAGAAAGTTTTTAAAGGTCTTGATAACCCGGAAAAGGCTGATGCTGTTGTTGTCAGCGGCAACGGCCCGACTCTGATATCTGTAAAAAAAGATGGCAGCTATTTCAATGATCCCTATCTGTGGTCTGATAACAGAAAGGCTGAAAAAGGGATGCTTGATTCGTTTTATCTTCCTGCTGCCCTCTGGATGAGGGAAAATTCCCCCCTACAGTACAGGGATACATATTCATTTCATACAATAGAAAGTTTTATCCCGTTCCTTATTACCGGGGAATCCAAAATTCCGCTGCCGAATAAGGAATTCAGGAAATATATCTGGGATGCTGATGAGATCAGTCAGTCAGGTCTTGATGGTGAGAAATTTCCCGATTTTGTAGGAACTGGAGAGGTTATAGGTTATGTTTCCGGGCAATTCGCAGACACTCTCGGGATAAGGGAGGGGGTTCCTGTTTTTGCCGGGGGGAGTGATTATCTCATGGCGCTTCTTGGAGCAGGGGCTGTGAGCCCCGGAACTGTCTGTGACCGAGCCGGAACATCTGAGGGGATAAACTACTGCAGCTCAGAGTCTTATGACTACCCGGGCCTCCGCTGCCTTCCTCATATAATAGGCGGTTATTATAATATTTCCGCAATTCTCACCTCGTCCGGAAGAATATTCGAATGGTTCAGGAAAATTTCGGGGCAGGAAAAGCTTGATTACATGGAGCTTCTGTCTGAAATAAACAAGGTTATTCTGTCTGATTCTGATCTCTATTTCTTTCCGTCGCTTAAAAAAGGGGCAGTCTGGGATTTCTCCGGCGGCGCAATGATAGGTCTTGAACCTGAACATGGAATTCCTGAAGCAGGAAGTGCTGTGGTTAAATCGATAGGCTTTGCTGTACGGAATATGATTGAGCTCATGGAAAATGCCGGTTTCCCTGTTGATAATGTTAGAGTTTCAGGGGGGCAGGCCAGAAATCCTCTCTGGAACCAGATGAAATCTGACATGACAGGAAAGAGGATTCTTGTGCCGGAAATATATGACGGCGAGCTTCTCGGGTGCGCCTGCTGCGGATTCCTGGGGCTTGGGGTACACAGCAGCCTTTCTGAAGGCAGCAGCACTCTTGTGCGGTACAAGGATGAGTATGTGCCTGACAGTTCCCGGTTTGAAAAATATACAAGGCTTTACAGAAGGTATTCAGATATCAATACCAGGATAACCGCACTTTTTGAAAGCATATCATCTAAATAAGATGGTGTGGCTTCAAACCTGCTGACGCTTTCTCATAGGCTTATCATACAGTTGAAGCGATTTGTTTCCTAACTGTTAATAATTGGGTTTTAAGTTAAATCAGCTGGTAAAATGAAAAAACGTAGTGTATCATGACTCATATATGGATATAGGCAGTTTGAAACCTGGAAAGGGTGTATTCAGTTATTCCAATCTTGTTTTTCCCCGGAAAATTATTTTTCTTTTTCTCGTCAGTTCATTCTTCGCGATAATTCTGTTTGTTATTCTTGCCCTTCAGATCAATAAATGGGCTGTAAAGCGCAACGAGGAAATATTTAATGAACAGCAGTCTCTGCAAGTGCTTCTTGCAAAGCAGGCTCTTGAAGAAAACCTGTATGAGTTCCGGTATGATGTAGAGATAATGCAGCTTTATTTCAGGGAGATTTTGCTTGGCAATGGAGAGATTCATTTCGAGAAAGATGCCCTTTTTCAGCTTCTTCAGACCAGCAAGCAGGAAATACTGACATTCCTGGTGTCGGATTCAGATAATAACATAGTCTACAGTAATTTTTCTGTAGGCAATAAGGGCAGCGATGCCAAGTTTGTTGCCGAAGCATGGATCAAGGATTACCTCCTTTTCAGGGATAACTGGAGAAAGTCCTCTTTCACTCCGCCTGTTTATATAACAAAAAATCTTCAAATGATGGGGTATATTGTCCCGGTCTGGAAGGAGGATGAGCAGCTTGGTGTTTTCTGTGTTGTTGTTGATCTGCAGCCTATGATTCACCGTTTTATCTTTCCTATGACAATGGGGAATTACGGGACAGGAAGGTTTCTCAACCAGGACGGAGTTCTTCTTTTTGACAGCAATTATTACAATGTCGGACGAAATCTGGCTGACATAGTCGGGGATGATTCAGGTCTTGACCGTTACTTTAATGAGAAAATCGTTGATACTGCTGTCGGTGGTGGGGAGCTCTTTATCCCTGATGATAAAGGGAGGGAAAAAAGAGTTATTGCGGCGTGGCATTCCCTCAACATCGGAAGGGAGCAGCTTATACTTCTTCTTACAGCATCGGAAGAACAGGTAAGTGCTGCACTTCTAGATCTTCATTCCCAGATAAATATTCTGGGGATACTAATTGCATCTTTTGTAATTATTGTGAATTTCCTGCTTATCTATTCGAGAAAGAAAGCTGTACAGGAAAGCGCAAGGCAGCTTGAGGAGCTTGTCCGGAAAAGGACGGAAGAGCTTACATTGAGCGAAATAAGATACCAGGCGATTTTTCAGTCAGTCAATGACGGTCTTTTCCTGGTTGAACGCAATATGATAATAAATTTCAATAAGAAAGCTCTTTCCATGTTTGGCTACAGTGAGGAAGAGGTTAAAAAGCTCAGTCCCTATGATATTTCTGTTCTTTCCATAAAAAATGAAGATGGAGAGGTGAAGACTCTGAGGTCTTATGTCAGGAGAGCGCTTTTTGGTACTCCCCAGTCTTTCGAATGGATCCAGGTAAGAAAAGACGGAAGCAGGTTTGAGTCTGAGCTTAATCTTTCAGCTGTTGTGATGGAAGATAAAAAGATGCTTATTTCTGTTGTCCGTGATATTACCCAGCGTAAAAAAAATGAAAAACAGATCCGGGAGCTTAACGCGGAACTTGAAGATAGGGTGAAGCAGAGGACTCTTGAACTTGAAAATGCAAATACAGCTCTTTCCGATTCGATAGAAGAGCTCAAGACTACCCAGAAAAGCCTTGTTGAGGCTGAGAAAATGGCTTCCCTGGGTGTGCTTGTTGCCGGTATTGCCCATGAAATCAATACACCGGTCGGGGTCGGTGTTACTGCAGCTTCTCACCTGAAGGAACATACTTCATCTATTGCCAGAAGGTATTCGGACGGGGATATGAGAAGATCCGAACTGGAGGAATATATCAATATTGCTGATGAATCGGCAGATGTAATACTTGAAAACCTTAATATGGCATCAGGACATATCAAGAGTTTTAAAAATGTTGCAGTTGATCAGGCGAGCCGGGAGATCAGGAAGTTTAATCTCAAGGAATATATCGCAGATGTAATAGCCTCGCTGAATCCTGTAATAAGGAAGACAGAGCATTCAATAAACCTGGAGGGTGATGCTTCTCTGGAAGTTGAGAGTGTTGCAGGGTCTGTTTCACAGGTTTTTACAAACCTGATTATGAATTCCCTAAGCCATGCTTTTGAAGGGATTGAAAAGGGGAATATAGATATCAGTATTTCCAGGAAAGGGAAAAATGCAGTTGTAAAATACAGCGATGACGGGAATGGTATGAGCGAAGAAGTTCTGGTTAGAATTTTTGATCCTTTTTTCACTACCAAGCGGGGGAAAGGGGGCAGTGGCCTGGGAATGCATATTGTGTATAACCTGGTTACCCAGAGTCTTGGCGGTGAAATAGAGTGCCGGAGTTCAGTGGGAAAAGGGACAAAAATTTTGATAAAATTCCCACTTGGCATAAAATAGGCATAGAATAAATTTAATTAATTCTATATTCTATTGACAAAAGCAGTTATGTTTGCTAATTTTGCTCTCGTTATCCAGTTAGCTTAATAAGGCTTGCCCTTGTAGCTCAGTCGGTAGAGCACCTCCATGGTAAGGAGGGGGTCACCGGTTCAAGTCCGGTCGAGGGCTTATTAATATGAAAATTGACCGGATGCGTTTCTGGTGATTAGTGATTTTATCGATTTTATAGGAGATTCGGATATGGCATCAAAGAAAAAAGGTTCTGTTGAGCTTATAGCTCTCAAATGTTCTGAATGCGGAAGAAGAAATTATACTACATCCAAGAACCGAAAGAATATACAGACCAAGATGGAATTCAATAAATACTGCAGATTTGACAAGAAGCATACTCTGCACAAAGAAACTAAAATTAAATAAGTTTTCAAGCACCTTCCTGTAAAATGTTTTAACATTTATACATGGTGCACTGCTAAGTAATTACTTAGGCCAGTAGCTCCAATGGCTAGAGCGCCGGTCTCCAAAACCGGATGTTGTAGGTTCGAGTCCTACCTGGCCTGTTTTTATTCGCATGGCGGATTTTGTTTATCGGACTTTTTTGTCAGGTAAGTTTCTGCTTGTTGCGGTATAGTAATATGGGTTTTGGGATTTGACTTATCAGATCCGCCATAAAATCCATACCTTACAGACCCGGCAGTTATGCCGGATTTCCAAACACAGCGGGAGAAGCAGGTTTTTTAGATGCCTGTTTCCTGGTGAGTGCAGGAACGAAAGGTGTTGTGCCTTTCATATCGCTTTTGATTTTGGGAGAAAGCATGAATAAAATCCTGACTTTTTTTAGAGAAAGTTACTCAGAACTTAAAAAAGTAGTATGGCCGAGCAAGGATGATGTAAGCGGTTCAACAAGGGTTGTAATCGTTTCAACGCTTATTTTTGCGGCAGTTCTGGGTGTTGTAGATTTCCTCCTTCTGATGGGAATCGATCTGATATTTTAAGTGGAGTTTGATTGGTAATGACAAAAGGTTGGTATGTCCTTCATACTTACTCCGGGTATGAAAATAAGATAGAGAAACATATTCGTAAACTTATGGAGGAGCCCGGATTAGAGGATATTATCCTTGATGTTAAAATCCCTGCCGAAGAGGTGGTGGAAGTCAGGGATGGTAAGAAAAGGGTGAGCTCAAGGAAATTTCTTCCCGGCTACATTCTTATTGAGATGGATATGCCGGACCGGGGCTGGAAAGATGCCTGTTCGCAGATAAAAAAGATACAGGGTGTAACCGGGTTTGTTGGAGCAATGGGTACTTCAAAGCCGAATCCTATATCAACCGAAGAGGTTAGGTCGATACTGCAGAAGACTGGTGAGATAAAAAGCACCAAGCATGTTGTTTCACGACAGACATTCAATGTCGGTGAATCAGTCAAGATTATCGGCGGACCTTTTGATACGTTTACCGGAAAAATTGAAGAAGTAAATGCTGAAAAAGGGAAACTTCGGGTAATGGTCGGAATATTCGGACGGTCTACACCTGTTGAAGTGGATTTCACACAGGTTGAGCAGATATAACTTAAAGTATTAGTTCGCAGCCTCAAAAGTGTAGAAAATGATAAATCCCCGTGAAAACGGGGTTTTGATGTCTGTACAGAATTTATACAGGCACGACAGAACATAAAACTCATTTTTATTTTATTGCTGATCATTCTTACAAGAAGAGTAACACGGTAAGTTTTACCGTTTTTTTAATTTGGGAGTCCCTTTGTTGAAAGGGATGTTGACCACGATCTGGAGATAGATATGGCAAAGAAAAAGGTCGAAGCTTATATCAGGCTGCAGGTACCTGCCGGAAAGGCTACGCCTGCTCCGCCAGTCGGACCTGCACTCGGTCCACATGGAGTAAGCGCACCTCAGTTTGTACAGCAGTTTAACGACAAAACAAAAAACATGGAGCCGGGTCTTGCTATACCGGTTGTAATCACTGTATATGCAGATAAGAGTTTTACTTTTATTACAAAAACTCCCCCTGCAGCAGTACTTCTCAAGAAAGCTTGCGGACTTGACAAGGGTTCAGCAGAGCCTCACAAGGTTAAAGTTGCAAAAATTCCCCGAGCAGAAGTTCAGAAAATCGCTGAAACTAAAATGCCTGATCTTAATGCGAATGATATTGATGCTGCTATCAATATTATTTCAGGAACAGCACGAAGTATGGGTATAGAGGTGGAGAACTAGTATGAAAAGAGGGAAAAAATATCTTGAAGCAGTACAGAAGTATGAAAAACATACTCAGTACCCGGTAGAAGAAGCTGTAAAGATTGTAAAAGATGTTGCTTTTGCAAAATTCGATGAAACAGTAGAACTCTCAATAAAGCTTAAACTTAAAAAAAGCCAGGCAGTAAGAGACACTCTTGTACTTCCCCACCAGTTTGCAGAAGCAAAGAAAGTTCTTGTATTTGCAAAAGGTGAAAAAGCTGAAGAAGCTAAGGAAGCAGGAGCAGCTTATGTCGGAGACACTGATCTTGTTGAAAAAATCAAAGACGGCTGGCTTGATTTTGATGTAGCTGTTGCTACACCTGATATGATGAAAGATGTTGGTCGTCTCGGACCTATTCTCGGTAGAAGAGGCCTTATGCCTAACCCGAAGACACAGACTGTTACATTTAACATCAAGGAAGCAATTGCTGAGCTTAATAAAGGTAGAGTTGAATACAGATCTGATAAAACAGGTGTTCTTCACCTTGCAATCGGAAAAGTATCAATGGATGCTGACAAAATGGCTGAGAATGTTGAGCTTGTGGTTTCAGAAGTTGAAAAGAAAAAGCCTGCTGATACAAAAGGGGATTTTATCCTTTCAGTGGCAGTTTCATCAACAATGGGCCCTGGCGTAAAAATCGCTGAAAAGTAGGGCTGGAGGATAAACTATGTCAGAATACGTAACTAAAGTGCAGCCTGAAAAAGTAAAGGCTGTTTCAGAAATAAAAGAAAAATTTGAAACTGTTGATGACTTTATTGTAACAGACTACAGAGGTCTTTCTGTAGGTCAGATTACTGAACTCAGAGGAAAGCTAAGAGAAGCTGGTGCTGAGTATAAAGTTGTTAAAAACAGATATGCAAAAATTGCGTTTAAAGAGCTTGGTCATGAAGGACTTGATGATGTTCTTGTAGGACCTACAGCTATAGCAATGGTTAAAGGGGAATCAGGACCTGCGGCAAAAGCGCTGTTCGGTTTTGCAAAAGATTCACCTGTTGAAATCAAGGGCGGTCTTGTAGATGGTAATGTTTTCGATGCTAAGCAGCTCGAGGCATTCTCAAAACTTCCTACAAAGATCGATCTTATTGCTATGCTTATGAGCGCTATGAACGCTCCTGCTCAGAACCTTGTTTATGTGCTTAACGCGCCTGTTGAAAAACTCGCAAGAACACTCAAGGCTGTTGCAGATAAAAAAGCATCGGAATAATTTTAAAATACTCTCTAATGCCTGTTTTTTTTAAACAGGTTTAGGGTTTAATAATCAGCATTAGTCTTCAAAATTGCCATGCTATTGCTGATAGCAAAATAAAACATAAAGGAGAAGGTAATATGGCTAACAAAGACGAAATACTTGAAGCAATTGCAGGAATGACAGTTCTCGAAGTTTCAGAACTCGTAAGTGCAATGGAAGAAAAATTCGGAGTAACAGCAGCAGCACCTGTGGCAGTTGCAGCAGCTCCTGCAGCAGGCGGAGACGCTGGTGCAGCAGCAGAAGAAAAAACAGAATTTGATGTTGTTCTTACAGGAATTGCAGACGGTAAAAAAATCGGTGTAATCAAAGAAGTAAGAGCTGTAACTGGTCTTGGACTCAAAGAAGCTAAAGAAATGGTTGAAGGAGCTCCTCAGGCAGTTAAAGAAGGCGTTTCAAAAGAAGATGCAGATGCTCTCAAGGAAAAACTTGAAGCTGCTGGCGCTACTGTTGAAATTAAATAGTTTTGATTTAAAACTTAAAACCAAATCTCAAAATGCCGGTAGTATATGTTTACTGCCGGTATATTATTCGTTAGGGGGTTATAGTTAATGCTTGAAAGAGCTAAGGCTATTAAGCGGCAATATATCGGTAAGGAATATCATGAAGTCATGGAACTTCCGGGACTTGTTGATATTCAGTTATCGTCCTATGAGAAATTTCTTCAGAGGGACAGGCTGAAAAATAATGAAATGCTGCTGGAACAAGGGCTGGAAGAGGTTTTTCAGAGTGTTTTTCCGATAGAAAGTCCAAACGGGGATATGCTGCTGGAGTATACACAGTATACACTTGATGAAGAAGGGATTAAACTTGGTGAGTATGAGTGTAAGCAGAAAGGTATAACCTATGCTGTCCCCCTTAAAGCAAAAATAAATCTAATTTTTCAGGAAACTGGTGAGATCAGACAGAAGCAGATATATATAGGTGATATACCTCTGATGACTGACAGAGGAACATTTATTATAAACGGTGCGGAAAGGGTTGTTGTAAGTCAGATTCACAGATCTCCCGGTGTAGTTTTTTCTTATGAAAAAGGGGTTTATTCTTCAAGAATTATCCCGTACAAAGGCTCCTGGCTGGAGTTTGAAATTGAACAGAAAAAAGACCTCATTTATGCGAAAATAGACAGAAAAAAGAGAATTCTGGGCACAATTTTCCTCCGTGCACTCGGATACGAGACACGGGAAGAGATAATTAACCTTTTTTATAAAACAACTTCATTAAATATTAAAGATTTTGCAGACAGGAAAGAGGAAATTGTTGGTTCTGTTCTTGCTAAGGCTGTATTTGCCGGTGATGACAGCGGTAAGAAGCTTTACAGGGCAGGGGATAAGATTCTCCTTCATGATATAGATGAACTTCTCCACTCCGGTGTGGAAGAAATTGAAATAATTGATGCTGATAATGAAAATTCTCTCCACTCAAACATTATTCTCAACTGTTTCGAGATGGAAGACATTAAATATGTCAGAGATGATTCTGATTCAGATGAGCCTACCAAGGAAGATGCTCTTTCTGCAGTATATTCTGTGCTTCTTCCGGGCGAGCCTATAACAGTTGAAAGTGCTGAAAAAGACCTTAAGTCAATGTTCTTTTCCTCAAGAAGGTATGACCTGGGTAAGGTTGGACGATACAAACTCAACAAGAAGTATGACTATGAACCTCAGAAAGATGACCAGATTCTTTTAAAGGAAGACATTGTAAACACAATGCTTTATCTTATCAGGGTTTATATAGGCGAGACCAATGTTGATGATATTGACCATCTCGGAAACAGAAGGGTCAGGTCTGTTGGGGAGCTTCTTGCAAACCAACTCAAGACTGCTTTTGTCAGAATGGAGAGAATTGCAAAAGAAAGAATGTCTCTCAAGGAAACAGACACTATCAAGCCTCAGGATCTTATTTCCATAAAACCTATAGTAGCTGCAATCAAGGAATTTTTCGGTTCCAGTCAGCTTTCGCAGTTTATGGACCAGGTTAACCCGCTTTCAGAGCTTACTCACAAGAGAAGGCTTAATGCTCTCGGTCCTGGAGGACTTTCAAGAGACAGGGCAGGATTTGAGGTAAGGGATGTACATTATACACATTACGGAAGAATGTGTCCTATTGAAACACCTGAAGGTCCGAATATCGGTCTTATTGTTTCGCTTGCGAACTATACAAAGGTAAATGATTACGGATTCCTTGAAACACCATACAGGAAAGTTGTTGATGGAAAAGCATCAAAAGATGTTGAATACCTTTCTGCGATGGATGAAGAGAAGTATTTTATCGCACAGGCGAATGCTCCTATTGATAAAGACGGAAACTTTAAAAATGACCAGATTGCAGTAAGAAAATCTGGCGACTATTCATCAAGAGAACCTGAAGGGATACAGTACATGGATGTTTCACCGAAACAGGTAATATCTGTTTCAACATCGCTTATTCCTTTTCTTGAGCATGATGATGCGAACCGTGCACTCATGGGTTCAAACATGATGAGGCAGGCAGTTCCTCTTCTCTTCCCTGATTCACCGATTGTCGGTACAGGTATGGAAGAAAAAACTGCTTATGACTCAGGTGTTGTTATAAAGGCCAGAGAAGCAGGTGTTGTCAAGTATGTATCTGCAGACAAGGTTGTTATTCACGAAGATGAATCCGGAAATGATACAGAATACAGGGTACTCAGGTATCAGAGAACAAACCAGGATACATGTTTTACTCAGAGACCTACAGTAAATGCAGGTGATAAAATTGCGAAGGGCGGTGTTCTTGCAGACGGACCTGCAACTTCCCACGGGGAGCTTGCGCTTGGTAAGAATGTACTTGTGGCTTTCCTTCCATGGAACGGCTACAACTATGAGGATGCTATCCTTATCTCTGAAAAAGTTGTCAAGGAAGATGTTTTTACATCAGTACATATAAAGGAATTTGTCACAGAAGTAAGGGAAACCAAGCTAGGTACAGAAAAACTTACAAGGGATATCCCGAACACAAGTGAAAAAACACTTGAGCAGCTTGATGAAGAAGGTATTGTAAGGATCGGGGCAAAAGTTAAGTCCAACTATATTCTTGTTGGAAAGGTGACTCCCAAGTCTGAAACTGAAACAACTCCGGAATTCAAGCTTCTAAACTCAATCTTCGGTGAAAAGGCGAAAGAGGTGAGAGACACCTCTCTCAGGGTGCCTCACGGTGTTGAAGGTACTGTAATTGATATACAGAGACTTAAGAGAACTGAGGGTGATGATCTCAATCCGGGAGTGGATGAGGTTGTCAAGATTCTTATAGCTACAAAACGTAAGCTTAAAGAAGGTGACAAGATGGCCGGGCGTCATGGTAACAAGGGTGTTGTTGCAAGAATACTTCCAGAAGAGGATATGCCTTTCATGGAAGACGGAACACCTCTTGATATCTGTCTTAATGCGCTTGGTGTACCGTCACGAATGAACCTTGGTCAGCTTATGGAAACAAGTCTCGGCTGGGCAGGATATGCGCTTAATGAGAAATATGCATCACCTGTATTCCAGTCAGCGACAAATGAAATGATTTCAGACAAGCTTACAGAAGCTGAACTTCCCGAGAGTTCAAAAACTGTTTTATATGACGGTCTTACAGGAGAGCCTTTTGTTAACCCTGTAATGGTCGGATGTGTATATATGCTGAAGCTTCACCATCTTGTTGATGACAAGATGCATGCAAGATCTACAGGACCTTACTCTCTTGTAACTCAGCAGCCTCTGGGCGGTAAGGCTCAGTTCGGTGGTCAGAGACTAGGAGAGATGGAAGTCTGGGCTCTTGAAGCTTACGGTGCGGCAAATACACTGCAGGAATTTATAACAATCAAGTCTGATGATATGGCGGGAAGAGCCAAGATATATGAAAGTATTGTGAAAGGTGAACCCAACTCAGCAGCCGGAATACCTGAAGCATTCAATGTAATTGTTCAGGAATTGAGGGGGCTTGCACTTGATATTTCCATCTGGGATTCAAGAGACAGACAGGTGCCTCTTACAGAGCGTGACGAGGAACTGATTAACAGACAGGGAACTAATTTCTAGTCAGGAAGGGTAGTTGATGAGAGAAATGCAGGACTTTGATAATATAAAAATTAAACTCGCTTCACCGGAACAGATCAGAGCATGGTCTTACGGTGAAGTGAAAAAACCGGAAACAATTAACTACAGAACTCTGCGTCCTGAAAAAGACGGGCTTTTCTGTGAAAGAATTTTCGGTACAACAAAAGAATGGGAATGTTACTGCGGTAAATTCAAGTCTATCCGGTATAAAGGGGTAATCTGTGACAGGTGCGGAGTTGAGGTAACTCACTTCAAGGTCAGAAGGGAGAGAATGGGGCATATTGAACTTGCTTCTCCAGTTTCGCACATATGGTATTACAGGTCTGTCCCTTCAAGAATGGGTCTTCTTCTGGATCTTACTGTGGCTTCACTCCGTTCAATTCTTTACTATGAAAAATATATAGTAATTGATGCCGGTGATACAGAACTCAATAAATATGATCTCCTTTCAGAGGAAGAATATAACGAGGCTGTTGAAAGATACGGTATGAGTTTTACTGCAGGCATTGGTGCCGAAGCAATAAGAACTCTTCTTGAAACACTTGATCTTGACGGACTTTCTGCTGAGCTTCGAATGAAGATGATGGAGAAAGGTGCAAAGGCAGACAGGAGACTTCTCAAGAGAATTGAAATAGTTGAGAATTTCAGGGATTCAAGCAATAAACCGGAATGGATGATTCTTGATGTGATCCCTGTTATTCCGCCGGAACTGAGGCCTATGGTTCAGCTTGAAGGTGGAAGGTTTGCAACATCAGACCTCAATGATCTTTACAGAAGGGTAATAAACAGAAATAACAGGCTTAAACGGCTTATGGCACTCAATGCTCCTGATATTATTATCAGGAACGAGAAAAGAATGCTTCAGGAAGCTGTTGATGCTCTTTTTGATAATTCAAAGAAGAAGAAGGTGGTCAAGGGATCTGCAAACAGGCCTCTTAAATCACTTTCAGATATGCTTAAAGGTAAGCAGGGACGATTCAGACAGAACCTTCTCGGAAAGCGAGTTGACTATTCAGGACGGTCTGTAATTGTAGTAGGTCCTAATCTCAAGCTGCATCAGTGCGGGCTTCCTTCGAAAATGGCTCTTGAGCTTTACAAGCCGTTTATAATGAAGAAGCTTGTTGAAAAAGATGTTGTTTATAATATAAAGAAGGCAAAAACACTTGTAGAGCAGGAAACATCAGAAGTATGGGCAGTGCTTGACGAGGTAGTAAAGGAACATCCTGTTCTTCTGAACAGGGCGCCGACTCTTCATAGGCTCGGTATCCAGGCTTTTGAACCTGTTCTTGTACAGGGTAAGGCTATCCGTCTTCATCCTCTTGTATGTCATGCGTATAATGCCGACTTTGACGGTGACCAGATGGCTGTGCATGTGCCTCTTACTCAGGCTGCGCAGATAGAATGCTGGACACTCATGATGGCTGTAAACAACCTCCTGAACCCTGCAAACGGTTCACCGGTTGTTTTCCCTTCACTTGATATGGTGCTTGGTATCAACTATCTTACTATTGTAAAAAAAGGCGCCAAAGGTGAAGGCAAGTACTACAGCAGTGCGGACGAGGTGCTTCTTGCACTTGATGCAGGATCTGTTGAATACAATGCGCTTATAAAGGTTCAGCTTGATGGTGAGTATATAGAGACAACTCCGGGAAGAATTATTTTCAATGAGGAAATGCCGGATGAGCTTGAGTATGTGAATTACCCGCTTGCAGATAAGGAGCTTAAGGCTCTTGCGGCTGAATGTTTTAAAAACAACGGCGCTTCTGTAACAGTAAGAATGCTTGATTCTATCAAGGATCTCGGATTCAGGTATGTAACAAAATTCGGTGCAACAATCAGTATGGCTGATATTGTAATTCCTGATGAAAAGAAAAATCTTATTGAAGATGCGAATAATCAGGTTGTGACAATTCAGAACCAGTACCAGCAGGGGCATATTACCCAGGATGAGAGATACAATAGGGTAGTTGAGGTATGGAGTAAGACTAACGAGGACCTTACAACTGTGCTTATGGACAACCTTAAAAAAGATATGGAAGGACTCAACCCTGTATATCTTATGGCAAGTTCAGGAGCCAGGGGTTCAAGGACACAGCTCAGGCAGCTCTGCGGTATGCGAGGTCTTATGGCCAAACCTTCCGGAGATATTATTGAGCTTCCTATCCGTTCAAACTTCAAGGAAGGTCTCTCAATTATAGAATTCTTTATTTCAACAAACGGTGCCAGAAAAGGTCTTGCAGATACAGCTCTTAAAACAGCTGATGCGGGATATCTTACAAGGCGTCTTGTAGATATTGCTCAGGATGTTGTAATCAATGAAGAGGACTGCGGAACAATCAACGGTATTGTGGTGAGTGCTCTTAAAGACGGTGAGGAGATTGTGGAAGCACTGTCTGACAGAATTGAAGGACGGTTTACGCTTGAAAGGGTTAAGCATCCGATTACAGGTGAAATCATCATTGATGTGAATGAGCAGATTACAGATGAATATGCCAAGCAGATCGAAGAAGCAGGTATTGAATCTGTAAGAATCAGGTCTGTACTTACATGTGATTCAAAATTCGGAGTCTGCCAGAAATGTTACGGCAGAAACCTTGCTACAAACAAGACAGTGGAAATCGGGGAAGCTGTAGGTATTATTGCAGCCCAGTCTATCGGTCAGCCTGGAACTCAGCTTACAATGAGAACCTTCCATATCGGGGGGGCAGCTACAAAGGCGAGTGAAGAGAACCGGGTATATATGAAGTATCCGGTGATAATAAGCGGAATAACCGGAAATACTGTTGAACTTGATAACGGTGATGTTCTCTTTACAAGAAAAGGACATATTCTTGTTACAAAGATTTTTGAATCATTCAAGCTTGAAGACAGTGATGAAGTTCTCATTGAAGAGGGCGGAAAAGTAATAAGCGGTCAGGCTGTAATAAAGAGAAACGGCGAAGAAATAGCATCCAGGGAAATTGCATATGTAACAATAAAAGACGGTGTTCTTTATCTTATTTCCCAGGATCAGAAAATTGAGATCAGAAACGGTGCGGAGCTTCTTGTCAAGGAAGGTGATGTAGTCGAGGCTGAAGAATCAATTGCAAGGTTTGACCCGTTCTCTGAACCTATTATTGCCGAATATAACGGTAATGTTAAATTTTACGATATTATCCAGGGTACAACTCTTAAAGAAGAAATTGACGAAGATACAGGTAATATAGAGAAAAAGATTACTGAATTCAGTCTTGAAACACTTCAGCCGAGAGTTGTTATTGAGGATGAAAACGGTGAGGAACAGGCAGTTTATTACCTGCCTGGATCATCATACATAAATGTTAATGACGGTGACAAAATTGTTGCCGGAAAAACTATAGCAAAACTCCTGAAAGAGTCTGTAAAAACAAGAGATATTACAGGTGGTCTTCCAAGGGTTGGTGAGCTTTTTGAAGCACGAAAACCCAAGAGTATTGCAATTCTTGCCTTGATTACAGGTAAGGTAAAATTCGGTGGAATTATCAAGGGTAAACGTCTTATAATTGTATCAGACGACAGAGATGTTGAATATAAGCACCTTGTTCCCATGGGTAAACACCTCCTTGTAAGGGACGGAGATATTGTTGAAGCAGGTGAACCGCTCTGTGACGGAGACAAGGATCCGCATGATATTCTCGATATTCTCGGAGAAAATGCACTCCAGTCATTCCTTATGAATGAGGTTCAGGAAGTCTACAGGCTTCAGGGTGTACATATCAATGATAAACACATCGGTGTAATTATCAGGCAGATGATGAGGAAAGTTGAAATTACCCATGTTGGTGATACTTCTTTTATTCAGGGCCACCAGGTTGATAAGTACAAGTTCCACGAGGAAAATGAAAAAGTAATGAAAGAGGGCGGTGAGGCAGCAGTTGCTAAACCACTTCTTCTCGGTATTACAAGAGCTTCTCTTAATATCGACTCTTTCCTTTCAGCTGCATCATTCCAGGAAACAACAAGGGTTCTTACGAATGCTGCAATTGCCGGAAAGGTTGATAACCTGAGAGGTCTTAAGGAAAATATTATTATTGGTCATCTGATTCCGGCAGGTACAGGACAGAAGAAGTATAAAGATATCAAACTTTATGATGATAATAAAGAAGATCTTGATGCATCAGTTCAGAGTATTATTGAAGCAAGGAAGAAAGAAGACCTTGAAGCAGCGGGGGCTGAGCCGCGGCAGCATAGTCTGGATGAGCTTGACTAGGTCCAGAGGGGAGTCGGGAGCTTGGGGTTTCAGCTCTTGACTTTTTTAATGACGGTTGTTAACCTTCATAGTCAGTAATTTCCGGCAGGTCAAATGATCTGCTAAAAAAATATTTCTAGGAGATGTGTTGTTAAATGCCAACAATTAACCAGTTAATTAGAAAAGGAAGAAAGAAGACACTGAAGAAAACAAAGTCTCCTGCGCTTGATAGCTGTCCGCAGAAAAGAGGTGTATGTACAAGGGTTATGACAGTAACACCTAAAAAGCCGAATTCTGCTCTCAGAAAGGTTGCAAGGGTAAGACTTACAAACGGAATTGAAGTCACAGCATATATTCCAGGTATTGGTCATAATTTACAGGAACACTCAGTTATTCTTTTAAGAGGCGGAAGGGTAAAAGACCTTCCAGGTGTAAGGTATCATATTGTCCGAGGTGCTAAAGATACTCTTGGTGTTGAAGACAGAAGACGTTCAAGATCAAAGTATGGTACAAAGAGACCAAAGGCTTAATAGGGGATTATAGGTATGTCTAGAAAAGGTGTAGCGGCAAAAAGAACTGTAATTCCGGATCCAAAATTCGGTAATACTGTTATTGCCAAATTTATTACAAGAATGATGCTTGATGGAAAGAAGTCTATCAGTACCAGAATAATGTATGAAGCACTTGATGTTCTTAGTAAGAAATCTGATAAAAGTCATGTTGAAGCTTTCGAAACAGCGCTTGAAAATGTAAAGCCGATGGTTGAAGTTAAATCAAGAAGAGTCGGCGGATCAACATATCAGGTACCTGTAGAGATAAGAGATTCCAGAAGGGAAGCTCTTGCAATGAGATGGCTGATTCAGGCTGCAAGGTCAAGAAGCGGAAAGTCAATGGGTGAAAAACTCGGTGCTGAACTTCTTGATGCTTTCAACTCAACCGGAACTGCTTTCAAGAAAAAAAGAAGATACACATAGAATGGCTGAAGCCAACAAAGCTTTTTCACATTACAGATGGTAAAAAAGCTCTCTGCCCTGTTTAGGGGTTGAGTAAATAAGATTCATGTGTTAAAAAATACAGTCTGCATATTGGTTGAACCAAACCAATTGCTCCAGGAAGCAGGCACAGGTCTGCTTCCGTGACGGGGTAGTAAGGTGGTGAAGCTGTTAATCTATTCTTTTTTGAATTAATTACAACTTCATTATAACTGTCTCGTCATGAAAATCTTTCCAGGTGAAGCGGGATCGATGAAAATAATTATGTTTTCATTACCGGCAAGTGCAGGAAAGAAGGATTATACTAGAAGTATAATCTCTTACATTATAAACAGGTTGGCGCATTTACATGGATAGTCCAGAATGCATCGGCTGCATATAATATATTTTAGGTTTTTATATTTTATAAGGAGGAAACTGATGGCTAAAGAAAAGTTTGAAAGATCCAAACCACATATTAACGTTGGAACTATCGGACACGTAGACCATGGTAAGACTACTCTAACCGCTGCAATCTCAATGTACTGTTCAGCTAAGCAGGGTGGTAAAATAATGAATTATGATGATATTGATAATGCTCCGGAAGAAAAGGCCAGAGGTATCACTATCAATACACGACATATTGAGTATGAAACAGACAACAGACACTACGCTCATGTAGACTGTCCCGGTCACGCTGACTACATCAAGAACATGATTACTGGTGCAGCTCAGATGGACGGCGCTGTTATTCTTGTAGCAGCAGACTCAGGACCGGAACCACAGACAAGAGAGCACATTCTTCTTGCAAGACAGGTTGGTGTTCCAAAACTCATCGTATTCCTTAATAAAATGGACCTCGCAGATCCTGAACTCGTAGAACTCGTAGAAGTTGAAGTACAGGAACTCCTCGAATCATATGATTTCGATGCAGAATGTCCTATTATTAAAGGATCAGCTTTCGAAGCTATGTCAAATCCTACAGATGAAGAAAAAACAAAATGTATTGCTGAGCTTCTCGAAGCAATGGATACATATTTTCCTCTTCCAGAAAGAGCTGTTGACAAACCTTTCCTTATGCCTGTTGAGGATGTTTTCTCAATCCAGGGTAGAGGTACTGTAGTAACAGGTAGAGTAGAAAGAGGTATCATCAAGGTTGGTGAAGAAGTTGAAATCGTAGGTGTTAGAGATACACAGAAAACAACATGTACTGGTGTTGAGATGTTCAACAAACTTCTTGACCAGGGTGAAGCTGGTGACAACATCGGTGCTCTTCTCAGAGGTATTGACAAGAAAGAAGTTGAAAGAGGACAGGTACTTGCTAAACCAGGTACAATCACTCCTCACACAAAATTCAAAGGTACAATCTACTGTCTTACAAAAGATGAAGGTGGACGACACAATCCGTTCTTCACTGGCTACAGACCACAGTTCTATTTCAGAACAACAGATATTACAGGTACTGTAACACTGCCAGCTGATAAACAGATGGTTATGCCTGGTGATAACACAGAAATCGATGTGGAACTCATCTACCCAATCGCTATGGAAAAAGGACTCAGGTTCGCTATCCGAGAAGGTGGTAGAACAGTTGCATCCGGCCAGGTAATCGAAATTAACGAATAAGAAAATTGGCCCTCTGTTTTTTAACAGGGGGTATTTTTTCAGGAGGAAAGATGGCCGCAGATAGGATCAGGGTGAGGCTTAGAGGATTTGATATAGAATTGATCGATCAGAGTGCGAAATCAATAGTTCAGACTGTTGGTAAGGCAGGATCAAAAGTAGCAG
>CAXXHA010000028.1:0-103136 GCA_963662265.2 Spirochaetia bacterium
AATTCCACTGACCTTTTCCTTTCCCTTTTTCTCCAAGTACAGTAATAAATTTTCCATCAGCAGTAAATTTTGATAAATCAAAAGCTTTTGCTGCAACAAAGATAGTACCATCTGAACTAACAGCAATTGGCTTAGGAGCAGTAAACTGTAAATTAGGACCATCAAATTCGTCCCCTTTTTCCCCCATCATCATTGCAGGCATTATAACTCCCTGATCAGCTTCAAAGCTTGTAAAATCAGGTGTTCCAGCGCATCCCATTGCTGTCATTACAACAGCTGCTGCAATAAAATAAAATAAAAACTTTTTCATCAAATCCTCCTAACAAGATTTTCTTTTATATAACCGGCCCTATAAAGCCGGTTTAGAAACTTTTTAATAGGGACCTTTAAAAGATCCTTTTCTCTGTTTCAAGATCAAAGAGATTATATGTTTCACCTTTGACTCCGATCCGGATAGTCTCGCCCGGTTTGACCTTAATGTAATCCGGAGAAACCATTGTAGCTTCATTAACACCATTTTCGAGGTTCAGGATCTGTGCAGGTCCTGTAGGAAGCTGTGTGATTACTCTGAATTCGCCTCCATTACTGTCAAGAATAAAATCTTCAGGCCTTACAGCAACCTTTACTTTATCTCTCTCTCCTATCAGCTCTGGATCTGTTTTTAATTTGATTCCTGAGAAAGAAACATAGGTCTTTCCATCTTCCCTGATAACATCACCATCATAGAAATTCATCTTTGGATTACTGATAAAATCTGCTACAAAAAGATCTGCAGGTTTTCTGTAAAGAACTTCCGGAGAATCCATCTGTCTTATAACACCGTCTTTCATAACGCATATATGGGTAGACATAGTCATTGCCTCTTCCTGGTCATGTGTAACATAAACAGTTGTAGCTCCTGATTCCTGGTGAAGTCTTTTAACTTCACTTCTCATTTCCATTCTGAGCTTTGCATCAAGATTTGAAAGAGGTTCATCCATCAGGAAGATTCCCGGTTTTGTAATTAACATTCTTGCAATTGCTACTCTCTGCTGCTGTCCCCCGGAAAGCTCATTAGGAAACCTTTCTGCCAGGGAGTTAAGACTCACATTGTTAATTATTTCGTCAACCTGATTCTGTATTTCCTCTTTAGGCAGTTTTTTCATTACAAGGCCGAATGCGATGTTGTCATATACTGTCATATGAGGCCAGAGTGCATATGACTGAAAAATCAGACCGATACCCCTTTTAACAGGGTCCACTACAATTTCCTCTTTTTTTGAAAATACAACCTGATCATTTATGGAAATCTTTCCTTTTGTAGGATCTTCAAGTCCTGCGAGCGCCCTGAGAGTAGTTGTTTTCCCGCATCCTGACGGACCCAGGAGTGTTACAAAGCTGCCCTCTTCTATTTCCATTGAAATATTATCAACTGCCTTTACCTTGCCCCAGGCTTTGGTAAGATTCTCAACTTTGATTTTTACTTTGTTAGCCATAATTATTCTGCAACTCCTTTAGCCAAATCTTTTCCCTGAAACTTTTTAATTAGTAATGTTCCGCCCATACTTAAAATTACAAGAAGCATGGTTATTGCATCACCGTACTGGTGATACCCCCCCTCTGTGTATCTGAAAAGCATTGTTGTCAGAACTTTATTTGCAGGGGTTACAATCAGAACGATAAGAGATAATTCTCTCATTGTTGAAATAAATGACAGTAAAAAGCCTGATACAAAACCGCTTTTTGTCAGCGGATATATAAGCTTTTTAAACTTGGTCCAGAAACCTGCTCCGAACATGGTTGCAGCTTCTTCAAGAGATTTATCTATCTGCATCATCGCAGCAGAACCTGTTCTTGAAGAGAAAGGCATTCTCTTTGCCAGAGAAACAAGAACAAGCAGTGTAAATGTTCCATAAAGCGAAGGAATCGGTCCTATCCTTTGAGAAAACATACTCAGGTAAACTGCCCCGAACGCAATACCCGGGAAAATATACGGTGCAAAAGAAAGGACATCACAACCAACAGAAAGTTTGGTACCCCTTCCCCTTACAATTGCATACCCCAGAAGGATTCCCAGTATTCCGGAAAGAACAGAAACTACCAGTGACAACTTAATAGAATTCCAGGCACCTCTGTATATTTCAGGATCTCTTAAAATTCCGGCCTGACCTTCTCCAAGAAGAGTCCCTGATTTGCCCAATGCTCCTGATTCACCTATCCAGTAATGGAGAGTAAAGTTACTTAACGAATAATCGCCATTTACTTCCATAAATGTCTGCCATGTAAGAATATAAAGAGGAAGAAAAACAGCACAGATAAGGAAAATCGCAACAAGAACGAAAACAATCCATTTCCATTTCCCCAGATTCATGGGTTTAGATCTAAACCCTTTACCGCTGATTGTAACAAAACTTTTTCTTGCTCCTATTACTTTAACATTCATATAAATAGTAAGAGATGAAATCAGAATCATTACAATTGCGAGAAGGAATGCATCTCCTGCAAGATTGTTTTTTACATTTCCGTATATCTGTGTGGAAAGAGTATAAAACCTGACAGGGAGTCCCAGGAAAGCAGGTGTTCCGAAGGTACCAAGCCCCTTAGAAAATGTCAGAATAAATGCAGATAATACTGCAGGTAAAACAAGAGGCAGAGTAACTTTTTTCATTACCTGCATTCTTGAAGCTCCAAGCAGGGCAGCTGTTTCTTCAAGCTGAGAATCAATAGATGCTAACGCGCCTGAAACTGTAATAAAAGCAAAAGCGTAATAATGAAGAGACAGACATATTATAATAGGAATAGGTCCGTATGAAATCCAGTCGGGTGGAGCAACTTTAAAAAAGTACTGAAACAGTCCGGCTGTTCCCCCGATTTTAGAATTTTTAAACAATGTCAGCCACGCAAGTGCTATAGGCCACGAGGGAATGATATATGGAATCATTGCCACATTTGCAACCATCTTTTTGAAAGGCATATTTGTTCTTACTACCAGATATGCAAGTATACAGCCTATAAGCATAGACAATACTGTCAGACCCAATGTTACAACTGCTGAATTAAACAGAGGAATAAGAAACATTTTCTTTGTCAGTTTACTTAAAAAAACCCTTTCAAAATGGATCCAGGTAAAATGCCCCGGAACAACCTTAACTCCTCTATCAATAACTTCAGGAAGCCTTCTGTCAGAAAGAGAAAAGGAAAAACTTGTCAAAATCAGATTTATAGCCGGCATAAGCACAAAAAAGACTAGAAGAGCCAGCAATATTATTCCGATAATTCTTTCCGGCTTGGAAAGCTCCCGGAGGGTTCTACGCATAAGAGGATTTCCGGGTTTAAAAGATACAGAACTACTCATTAAAAAAACTCCAGTAAAATTTATTTTCCAGCACTAAGTAAGTCGCTGCCTGCGAAATCTGCCCAGTCATATATTGTGAATTTTGATGCATCACCGTCATGACCAACTACAACCCCGTGTGGGAAACCGGGAAGCGGCGATGAATTCGCATCAACCCCGTCATCATCATAGAGAACTTCTCCATCTGAATTCAGATGTATAACAGTTTTAACCAGTTCGTTAGTTACCCTGTCATATAATCTGAGAATCGAATATGTATCAGGCCCTTCACCCTGATCAACAACAATAATATAACCCTGTCCGTTACCCGCATCATAAAGAGCAAGCCCTTCTCGGTCTCTTCTATATCCGTCAGAAGGAGGCGCTATTATTGAAACTGCTTTTGTGTCAGCATCAGGAGATGCCAGATATTTATAGACGCCTTTAGCATCTTCTGTTTCCTCGGAAACATAATAAAATCCAAGTTCATCATCACAGACCATACCTTCAATTTTATAATTTCCGTTAAAAGGAATATCTCTTACAGGTTTTACAGTTACAGCATTTCCTGCCGAATTACTTTCAATCTGATACTGTCTGATTATTTCAGACGGTTCACCATTAGGAGATTCAAAACAGTACATCTTTCCTGTATCCTTATCTTTATAAAGAGTAAATCCGTAAGCATCTTTCTGAAAATCATTTCCTTCAGACTTTCCGTCGCATAAAACAGTAAGAACATCTTTCCCCGATGTATAATCAGGATTTATCGCATAACATGCAAGCTTGCTGCCGCCCTTGTACTTAACCTTTCTGAGATTAAGTGCAACTATATCTACGTTCTTACCGGCTAGATCAAAACCGTATCTCACATCAATATTTCCCGGTTTTCCCCAAGGTGAAAAATGAGTAAGCTCCTTTCCATCCATTGTCCAGATCCAGACTCCTTCAAGCTTATCTACTCCGAATATAAGGCTTTTTGAGGGATCTGTCGGATGAACCCATATAGCAGGATCATCTGCAGCTCCTGCAAGGGATTTTACTCCGGTCCGACCTGTTGTAATAACAGGTTTAACTTTTGGATATTTTGATAAATCTTCTGCCCAGGCAGAAAAAGCTATAACTGCTATAAAAAGAACTGCAGTTAATTTTTTGATATTCACAAAATCCTCCTTAGTAATTTTATAAATTTTTTAAAAAAACCAGACCTTTTTTAATTATTAAAACAGGGTTACTTTAAAAATGATTAACCCCGAATATTAAACTTGCCCTGTTTTCACTGCCAGTAAATTTGATACAATATCCGGAAGCTCAAGCAAACTGCTTATAAGATATTCAGGTTCCGCATCGGAACAGATATCACTTGATGAATTAAAGTCATATGTTATCTGAACTGCTCCAAGAAATCCGGCACTATGCGCACCCTTAATATCTTTCAGCGGGCTGTTTCCAACATAAAGGCATTCTTCCGGTTTTACACCTGCACATTCTGCAGCATATGTAAATATAGAAGGATGGGGCTTCACCCGCCCAAAATCAGCAGAAGTAATAACCGGTGCAAAATATTTTTCAAGATCATATCTTTTCAGGTCCCGCGGGACCTGAGCAGAGCTTAAGACATTACTGATTATTCCCATTTTTAATCCGAAACTGTTCAATGTTTCCAAAGCTTGAGCAGCTTCAGGCCGCACAGTTCTGGAATGGAATCCTGCTTCAATAAGATAGGTAAGTTCACTGATAACAGAATCGCCGAGAAGCTCTTTTTTAGGTTCATCATAAAGGATGTAATTTTTCCAAACATCCATCTCTGAAAGCTCTATAAGAGTTTCATATTTCCATTTTCTATAATCATTATTTTTAGTTCTTATGTGATTATAGAAATCCTCACTGCTGTATTTATCCCGGAGGTCCAATCCGTTTTCGGCAAGAACATCAAGCATTTTTGAAGAAGCCTCAATACAATCTTCTAAAACTGTCGGATAAAGATCCAGCGTCCCGCCGAAATCAAAAAATAATGCTTTTAAAGCCATAACATACCTCCGGGCAAATAAATCTTTAATCTACTGATGCTGAATCCAGAAATCCCTGAACCTCATAACATTTAAATAGAGCCATTCAGCATCTTCTGACCATAATTTAAGTTCAGAAAGTTTTTTCTGTCCCTTAACTGGCGGAAGATCAGTTCTTGTCGGCCATGTTCCAGGTACATTATATGGAGCAAAACCGTT
Source organism: Spirochaetia bacterium (assembly GCA_963662265.2). Taxonomy (GTDB): domain Bacteria; phylum Spirochaetota; class Spirochaetia; order CADAEX01; family CADAEX01. Next base: position 5,542 of record CAXXHA010000028.1, read on the forward strand.
TCCGGCTTTTTCATCACCATACATCCATTTGATATAAAGTTTTGCAGCATTCGGATTTTTTGCGTGAACAGGTATACCTATAGCACTCTGAGTCATAAACATGTTAAAAGGTTCAATATCCCAGATAGGTTCAACGTAAAGAGTCTGTTCATCTTTAAGCTTAAGTTTTGATGGGCCGGTTATTCCTACAGGTGGTTTTTCCTGGCCAGGCATACCAACAGAAATAACAACATCATCTCCGCCTTTTGTAAGTACGATGTTATTTTCAAGCAGTCTTTTAATAAATTCATATCCTGCATTTTCACATCCTTCGCTTAAGACAATATCTTCACCGAATTCTGCCTTATAACCTTCTGCCATTACATCTGAATATCGAAGAAACATTGCCATAAGGTTAATATCAGAACCGCCGAGCATAGGGTCTTTCATTATAAGACGGCCTTTCCATTCAGGTCTTGTAAGATCCCACCATGAATCGATTGGACTGCCGTTTGGATAAACTTCTGTATTATAGATAACACATTTTCCGCCGAGTTTAAGAATTGCAAGCTGTTCATCTTTATAAGCATCAGCTGTAACATCCTGAATCTCATTCGGGATATATTTAAAGATTTTGTCGTAATCAACAAATTCCTTGTAAAGTGTTGCAATCCCGGAAGTCTGGATAACATCTACATCATAAACGCCGGATGCCTGAAGCCGTGTAAGCTTTTCAAACATATCGCCGGTACCGATATCATTAGGAACAGCCTTAATCCCGTATTCATCATAAAAACTTCTGCAGCATTCATATACTTTTGATGAGTTTGAATAAACTACAAGAGTTCCTTCCTCTTTTGCAGCTTTTTCTATTGCATCCCAGTCTTCTTCTGCAGGTGCATATTTATCAAGCTGTGCGCTTTTAAGCCATGCATCAAGATCATTCCCAGCTTCTGCAGCAGAAGCAGCTTCTTTCTCGCCTCCTGCAAAAAGTGACGCTGAAAAAACAACCAGCATTAAAAGGAAAAATAATTTTCTCATAAAAACCTCTCGTGAAAATATTTTTTATATTTTATTATATGCCCGCGGATTCGCTCTGTAAAGAATTATTTCTTTCTTTTTGTTAATTTTTTGAAAATTTTCTTTCATTTTTGGCAATTAAGAGAAAATCAATATTAAAAATCATGAAAACTCTAACAGTATTTTGAAAGCTGATTATTAAAAATGATTGTAAGCGTACAGGAACGGCCTCTTTTGAAGCACCTCTTTGAGACTTATATATTCAAGTTGAGATATAATTTTTTTTCAGAAATATTATCAAACTTAAATAATCATGAATTTTCATCTTCATCGACAATTTCATTTTCTTTTTTATAAGGAACATAGGCATCTGCCATACCACGGTAATAACCTCTTCTCAGGGAACCGACTCTTGAAGTAAACTCCACTGCAGAATCACCGATAACCTCTGCTATACTGAGAATTAAAGCACTTGTAAAAGCGAAAGGAACAGTCAATGTATGATAATTATCCAGAGGTCCTCTGTTGACCGTGATTACCTGATCCACAGCTTTTACGAGATCAAGCTTTTTGTTGTCTGTGATTAAAAAAATATTTGAATCAACTGTCTGTAGTGCATTTGTCAGACAGGAATAATCTGGAGACACTTTTAAAAAATGATAAATAATTACAAGATCTTTATTACCAATAAAAGGAATTTCCTCCATCATGTTGATACCGGAATATGGTATTTCTCTGACTTTTTTTCCAAAACGGGATAGACGGAAACCAAGATAACTGACAAGAGATTCATTGCCTCTTCCCAGACTGAAAAGATATACTGTTTCAGCTTTACAGATAGAATCAACAAATTTCCAGAAAAGATCATGATTAACAGAGTCTATTGTATCTTCAATCATTTTAAGTTCATGACGCATTACCTTCTCAAAAGAAAAGTCTCCGCCTGCAAGAATCTGAATTGAATTTTTAAGCCGTTCACCGGGGGTAAGAAAATTCTGATAGTAGTGAACCAGGTCTTTTTTAAGTTCAGGGAACCCTTTATACCCTAAATTTTGTGAAAACCGGACAATGGTTGCTTCACTTATCTCCAGGGCTGTTGCAAGTTTTGTTATGGAAAAGAAAATAACTTCATTAATATTTGAGACAATATAATCTGCAATTTTTTTCTGCTGCTTCGGCAGAGTATCATAACTTGAAAGTATTTTTTTATAACAATTCATTTTCTTCTCCAATAATCCTGAAAATAACATAAATTTTCTTTTTTATTAATATAAGCATATAAAAACAAATTAAGTATATCAAAATTATTCATTTATGCAAATATTATTTCATTTTTACACCAAAAAGGATGACTTTTTGAAAGTTTTATTGCATATTGTAAAGAGAGGACTTAAAAAATGAAAATTGGTATATCACTGCCCTGGGCTTATCTTGCAGATATATATGACAGAGATAAAGCCAGCGAAACAATCTACAGAGACTGCGGAGAACCCCGGATATTTCTCGAAACATTGAAAAATCAGGGGTGCACTTCTGTTGAAATGAGACATTGGAATAAGGACCTGACAGATAATGATATGACAAAAGCATTTGAAAATATAACAAATGCCGGACTTTCATTTTCCATACATGGAGATATAGATGAAAGTCATGTAGATAAAAATTTATATGATGCCTTTCCATGGTTTTCATCTGCTTTAAACGGGTTAAAAAAATCTCCGCAGAAAGAATTTATAATAACAATGCATCCTGTTAAAAAAATCGACGGGAATAATGAACAGCTAAAATCACTATCAGAATCCATTCTAAAACATTACTGCATGGAAATCGAAAAAAACACACTGCCGATTAAAATTGCCTACGAGAATCAGAGAGAAAAAGGATTCACTGATCCGGCAACGAAATTCACATCGATTTCTGCCTCTTTATCACTTATCAAAAGAAAAGAGATAGGTACATGCTGGGACATGGGACACAGTTATGCAAATTTCCTGAAAAACAAGTATGAAGAACTGCCAGATGATCTGTTTCTGGAAAATGCAATTCATACCCATATTCATGACCTTGCAGAAAAAACAGGAGCAACTCACTGGCCTCTGATATTCGGAAACACTCCTGTAGAAAAATATATTGGAATTCTTAAAAAACACGGATACAGCGGTCTATATAATCTTGAACTGAGTACTGAAAGATTCCGCAATCTTAATGTAAAAAAAAGTATGCTGGAAAGTATTGATATTTTAAAAGGAATTCTAAAATGAATGAAGAAGTTAGACTAATAGCACTTGATATTGACGGTGTAATTTCCAGAGGAATGAAATCAAATTTTAATTATACAATCCTGAATATTCTGGCCAATATTAATGTGAGAGCTAATAAAAACCCTGAATATCCGGCAGTAACTGTAATAACAGGCCGTCCGCAGCCTTATATTGAAGCTCTTCTTCAGGTAATTAAAGGCTTTGTCCCTGCAGTTTTTGAACAGGGGACCGGGTTTTATGACCCTGCTTCATATACAGTAGAAAAAAACCCCGAGCTCAAGAATACAGAAGCTTTTTATGAAATGAGACAGAGCATTTTGAAGGAGATTCTTCCCAAAAACAGTTCTGTTTCCATACAGCCGGGAAAAGAATATACAATAAGCATATACAGCAGCAATATAGATATTCATAATAATCTAAAAGAAATGATTCTTGAATTAAACAAAGAGTGGAATAGGGATTTTGATTTTATTTATTCTTCAAACTGTCTCAATATAATCCCGAAAGGATTTCACAAGGGAAATGGAATTACACTTCTTTCTGATAAAACCGGAGTTCCCCTTGAAAATATACTTGGTGTAGGGGATTCAGATGTAGATGTGCCTTTTCTTGAAAAGACAGGTTTCAGCGCTTCACCTGCAAACGGATCAGATAAAATAAAGAAGACTGCAAATTATATTTCATCAAGATATTATCATGACGGCCTTTTCGAGATACTTGACCACTTCTCTCTGCTGCCATAATTTTTTAATAAAGACTTTCAGGGAGTTAATTAAATAATCCCTGGAAGTCTATAATAATTAAAACCTTACTTAAAAAGATAAAAATTTCAGCTTAAAATCAGAGCACAATCTCCATACCGTCATAACCGACCTCTATTCCGGATGGACCCAGAAGTCTTTCAAGTACATCGGGAGTGAAGTTTTTATGCCCGATATGAGAGACAATCATTCTTCCTTCAGGAAAATCATCTCTAAGCGCAAGCACGCTGTTAACATCCCCGTGCCCGCTTTCTAAATTACCTTCCCCGTAAGTGCAGTCTATGACAATGCAGTCAGGCCTGTTTTCCCTGAGAAATGAATATGTTTTTTCAGGCAGTATTTCTGCTGCATCAACAAGATAGTACAGGTTTTTTCCGTTTTCCGAGAAACAGAAACCAAGAGTTTCCTCGCTGCATGAAGAGGGATCCCCGGATTTCACTTTCAGATGATTTGTTTCAAGCGGAACAACCCTGCAGCTTCCAATATTTATTTCCTCCAGCTCCCCGATTTCCGTGAAATTAAAAACACCTTCAAGCTGTTTCAGTTTTTCAGGATCTGTCAGCGACTGGAATTTACTGTAAAGATATTTCCCTGTCACATTGCCGTGATATATATTAACAGGCACATCAATCACAGCACCTTTCGACTTTTTAACAGAAAAAAGATGGAAAAGGCCAAGAAGATGATCATCATGACTGTGAGTAAGAAAAAGATGGCTGATATCAAGGTCATTGATACCTGCTTCTTCAAGCTGACTCATGAACTGGGGCGGAGTATCTATGAGAAATTTATTACCATCAGATACTGTAACAACAGCACTGCTGTTTTTTCTTCTGTGTTTTTTCACACCGGATTTACGCGCCTGGCTGCAGACTGTGCAGCTGCATCTGAATGCAGGTATGTTCTGACTTGCGCCTGTTCCTGTCAGGATTATTTTCATACTTCCTCCTGAAGAAGAAAATATCACAGACAAAAGCCCTTATGCAATATTATTTTCTTTTAACATTATTTTTGTAATTTTTCTTACATGCTTAAGGATGTGATAAAACTTAATAATCCTGAAAATTGCAGCTTCATTCCTATAACCATTTCTGTTTTAAAATTCTTTGACAGGTCAGTAAATACTGTATTCAGATATTTTTTCAGTATTCAGTTTTATCCTGACAGATGCAGTATAAAGACCTCCCCCATAGCTCATTACAGGAGGCTCTGCAAATACAAACTCCCCTTCAATTATCTGCGGTTTGTTATGCACCCTTGTTCTCAGGTAATTTCTGACAGCCTCTTTTATGCCGTTCTTAATGGCATCCTCTTTTCCTTCAAACCCCCTATGAAAACCACCGTCAGCCTTCCCGCCGATCAGGGGAAAAGAGCCGGAGGACCAGTACATTATCCAGCTTTTCATACTGTCATCTGGATAATAGGAAAAATGGACAAGATTCCTGTGTTCCTCCCGTCTTGTACTTCTTATCTTAAGACGGGGATCTCCCCAGGGAATTGTGCCGATAGGAGATATTTCAAAGACTTCATCAACATTACGCCTTCTGTCGCCTGGAATATATTTGAATTCAAACCCGTAAAGCATTCCTGAAAAAATGAAAACAGCCTCTTTGAAAAGGTCCTTTTTTTCATCTGTTTTTTCAGCCTTGTCTTTCTCCCCATTTCCGAAATCGGGAGCTGAAAAAAAATCGGGACGGTTTTCAACAGGATAAAAGAGTTCCGCAGAGAAGACAGGAAGATCCTGTGCAGATACAAATCCTGCAGTTATTAGTAAAATTACAGTTGATATGATTCTTGATATTCTCATTTAAAATATATTTCCAGTATTTACGTTTATATTGCAGCCGTCAGAAAACAATTCAAGGCTTAACAATTCAAAAACCGGCTGTTAAATCAACAGCTCCTTTGTCACCAGTTCCGGCAGGTACTTGTTTTTTGCAGGCAGCAGGTTATCAGCCCCGACCTGCGAATAAAGGGCAGAACAGTTAGAAAAGGGGAATAACCCTATGGATTATATATCGGCAGATTTAAAAAAAACCTGCCGGATTTTATATATGGGGATTTATTTAATTTGTGTATTTTTCGAGAACAGCGGCCAGGCCGCTTTCTGTATTGGGAGGAGCAATTATATCAGCAAGATTTTTGAGTTTTTCATGGCCATTTTCCATGGCAACACCCAAACCTGCAAATTCAACCATCTCAAGGTCATTGAGGTTATCTCCTATACAGATAATTTCCTCAACAGGAATATCCAGATATTCAGACAGAACAGAAACAGCCTCCCCCTTGTTTACCCCTTTCGGCAGTATTTCAAGGTACTCCTCTTCCGACTGTACAAATACAGGATAGTCTTTGCAGAAATTGTTATAAACTTCCCTGAATTTCGGAAAACAGCTGTTGTCGCCGATAAGAAGTATTTTAGTGACAGCTGATAAATCAATATCTGAGTAGTTATCAACTGTTTCAAGCTTTATTCCGTCTTTGGCAGAATATATTTCTGCAGTCCGGTTAATATCCCTGACAAAAGCCCTGCCTTTTGAATAAAAAACAGGAGTAACAGGATATTTATCAACTATTGAGGCAGCAGTTTTTGCCTGCTCTGCTGTAAGAAGTTTTTCATAAATAACACTGCTGCTGTTTATATCAACAACTTTTGCCCCGTTATAAAGAATAACAGGGGCATTAATAGAAAGTTCGTCATGATATTTTTTTACAGCCTCTTCAATTCTTCCTGTGGCAAGTGAAAAAACACCTCCCCTCTCCTGGAATTCCTTTATGGCTTTTTTATTGACCTCTGATATTTTCTGGCAGTCATCAACAAGAGTGCCGTCTATATCAGAGATCATCATCCTATATTTCTTCATCTGCAAGAATTCTCAAGCTGTTGAGATCAAAATTAATCCCGACTTCACTGCCTGGTGAGTATATTTTAATCTCCTGTGGACAGTATGCCTCAACCCTGAGAAGATTTCCGTTGAATTTAACATCATACTGAACAAAGTTGCCGTAGAATACAGCTTTTTCAATTCTTCCGGAGAAAAGCCCCTCACCCGGTTCTGTAACCTTTATATATTCAGGTCTCATTACAGCAACAGCATTTCCGCTGATTTCTGAAATATGTTTGCCGGGATTCGGTACTTTTACAGTTTTTCCGACAATTTCAACTGCTGCATCTGACAGGCTGCTGCTGATTATTTTACAGTCAATAAAGTTTGATTTACCGATAAAATCCGCCACAAATTTTGACTCAGGATCTTCATAGAGATCTTTTGGAGAACCGACCTGCATGATTTTTCCCTTGTTCATCAGGACAACTTTGTCGGAAATTGCCATAGCTTCAGACTGGTCATGAGTTACATAGAGACTTGTAATACCGAGTCTCTTCTGGAGGCTCCTGAGCTCATCTCTCATATACTCTCTCAGTTTCGCATCAAGGTTTGAAAGAGGTTCATCAAAAAGAAGTACCTTGGGCTCGATAACAACAGCTCTCGCAAGCGCAACTCTCTGCTGCTGACCGCCGGAAATCTGAGAGGGAAGTCTTTTTTCCATTCCCTTGATCTGCATAAGTTCAATAATCTGCTCAGTTCTTTCCCTGATTTCCGTTGCAGGAAGTTTCTGAATTTTAAGGCCGTATGCAATATTATCATAAACACTCATGTGAGGAAAAAGCGCATAGCTCTGAAACATCATTGCCATATCCCTCTTATTCGGAGGAACTGATTCAATTGATTCATTTCCAAGGAGAAGCTGACCTGAAGTTATACTTTCAAAACCGGCAACCATTCTTAGTGTTGTAGTTTTTCCGCAGCCTGACGGGCCAAGCATTGTTGTGAGTTCTCCTGATTTGATATCAAGATTTATTTTATCAACAGCTGTAAATTCGCCGCTGCCGTCAAGGCTCATAAATGTTTTTGTTATATCTACAAGCTTGAGGCCGCTTGAATGAGCCCCGAGCTTTTCTTCAATATTGGTATTCATTATTAGTACCCCCTATTTGACAGATTTCATTCTGTCGAGTCTGTTAACCAGTTTGTTTAGAATAAAAATTGCTGTCATGATTACTGCAATCATTACAACGATATATGCTGCCGCATCACTGTACTGGCTCACTTCGAAGAGTGAGAAAATTCTTGTTGTAACAACATTCCATCTTGCAGAAATAAGGAATATGATCGCACTTACAGCTGTCATTGATTTTACAAATGAATATACAAGTCCTGAAAAGAATGCCCCTTTTATGAGAGGAAGAGTAACATCCTTGAAAGTCTGAAAACTGTTTGCACCGAGAGAAGTTGAGGCCTCTTCTATTGAAGGATCAATCTGCATGAGAGCGGAAATACCTCCCTCAATCCCTACAGGAATATTTCTGAAAACAAATACAATTACAAGAATTGCTGCAGTGCCTGTAAGGAGAAAAGGCTTGTCATTAAAGGCAAGAATATAACTGATACCTACAACAGTTCCGGGAAGAGCAAATGTTAAAAGAGATGCAAGGCTCATATATTTTTTTCCTGGGAATTCTTTTCTTACTGTAAGGAAAGCAATTGTCATTCCAAGAAGTCCCGCTATTGGAGTTGCAAAAGCTGCAAGCATTACTGCATTTTTCAGAGGTTTCCATCCGATAGAAAATACATACTTGAAGTGATCAAGGGAAATTGAGCTGTCAACACCCCAGACTTTTACAAAAGCTCCGCAGAGTACAGTACCGTAAAACAGAATAATAACTGCACAGAAGAAAAGACAGACTGCAAAAAGAGGATAAACTATAGACTTCTCACTCAGTTTTTCCCTTGTCTGTGAGGGTTTTCCTGTTACAGTTACAAAACTCTTGCCGCTGATCCAGTATTTCTGAAGCAGAAATGCACAGAGACTGGGAAGAAGCAGCATAACAGAAAGAATTGCACCGGTTTTAAGGTCATACATACCTGTAATTACACGGTATGCTTCAACACCCAGAGTAGGGAATCCTCCCCCGATTACTGCAGGATTACTGAAATCCTGAAGAGACTGTATAAAAACAAGAAGCAGAGCACTTATAATTCCCGGAAGGGAAAGAGGAAGTGTTACTGTCTTGAATATTTTCCATCTTGATGCGCCGAGATTAAGAGCAGCATCCTCAACAGAGGAATCTATTGCTTCAAGAATACCTGAGAGAGTAAGAAATGCTACCGGGAAAAAAGACATAACCTGAACAAGTATCAGGCTGTGAAGACCGTAAACATTGAAATCTGTAATACCGAAAAGTCCGTTTGTAATGAGACCTTTTCTTCCGAAAAGAAAAATTATTGAAAGAGAAAGAACAAACGGCGGAGATATAATTGGCAGAGTTGCCATTGTTTTAAAAAAAGGTTTCCAGGGAATTGCTGTCCTGGTAATTGCAAATGCATAAATATATCCGACAATAGTTCCAAGAACAGCAGTAATTATTCCGAGCTTGATGCTGTTCCAGAATGTAATTCTGTAACTGCTGTTTGCAAAAGTTTTCAAAAGTACTGATAACGAAAATTTTCCCTCTTCTGTTGTCAGACTGAAATAAAACATCTTGAAAAACGGATATATAACAAAAATTGTCAGTGAAGCAAGTATCATCAGAATAAGAGTCATGAGAAGAGGCTCTTTTCTGATCATACTCAGTTTCCACATGAGATCTTTATATTTTTTAGCCATATTATGTTTCCTGTGATCAGATCTATTCAGTTGAAAAAGGCAGCCGGGACCGGCTGCCTCTGAATATTTGTATTATTTGAGGTTTTCCTTTGCTGCAACAACTTCGGAAAATTTCTCGATAAGTCTTTTTCTGTTATTTCCTGCCCATGTAAAATCGTAGTCAATAACTTTAAGATCAGCAATATTAACAGCACCTTCAGGAACTACTGCAGTTTTATTAACAGGAAGTCTGAAAGATTTGTTTGTAGAGTAAACATCCTGACCTGCTTTACTTAAAGTAAAGTCGATGAATTTTTTAGCATTTTCAACTTCTTCTTCAGGACCGTTTTTGATAAGCGCAATTGCACCGATTTCATAACCAGTTCCTTCTGAAGGGAATGAAAGCTCTACAGGGTAGCCCTGAGCAGATGGCTTGAGACAGTCATGAGAGAAAGCAAGACCGATTGATGCTTCTCCGAGAGCAACATTTTTAGGAGGAGCTGATCCAGATTTTGTGTACTGTCTGATATTTTCATTGAAATTCTTGAAATATTCCATAGCTTCATCTTCACCTTTCTGCTGAACAATAGTTGCAAGAATTGTGTAGGCTGTTCCTGAGGAACCCGGATGAGCCATTGAAATCTGTCCCTTGAATTCAGGTTTGAGAAGATCTTTCCATGATTTCGGGTATTCAAGACCTTTTCCGGCAAACCACTCACTGTCAACAGCAAATGAAAGAGCACCCACATAAACCGGTGACCAGTATCCGTCAGGATCTGCATAGTTTGCAGGAATATTTTTAAGTTCAGCTGATTTATATGGTTCAAGAAGATCTGACTTGGCTGCTGCAATAAATGTATCACAGTTACCGCCGTACCATACACTTGCCTGAGGATTGTTTTTTTCCACCTGTATTTTTGAGAGAATCTCACCTGCTGATAATCTTACAAAATTAACAGTTATTCCTGTTTCAGCTTCAAAAGCGCTGAGATAACTTGGAATTTCTGATTCCGGAAGTGCGCAGTAAATTGTAAGTTCATTACTTTTCTTTGAACTGCATCCTGTAAAAGCAACTAATGAAACAAGAACAAGACAAATAACCAGAATTGTTGTTTTTTTCATTGTTTTCCTCCTTTGATGTGCGGCAGCTTACAGCTGCCTTTTAATGAGCTGCAGAAGAATAACTGACCAAACCAGCTGCAACTCACACGTGTGCGTTGCTAAGTATAGAACAGGAAAAGATAATTTGTAAAGGATAAAAGCAATGCAGAAATCAAAATAATCATAAAATTTTTCAGAGCTATCTAGATGCACAGGGGACAGGTCAAACCTGGTTTCAGAGTTTTTAAATCTTTTATAAATAAAAATTGAAGGTTTTATCCAATATGTTTTGAGGAATCCCGTTCAATTACTGTAGGGGGGATTATAATTCTGCGTGATTTGATTTTTTTTGTACCTGACAGAAGATCAATCAGCCGTTCGCATGTAAGAATTGAAACTTTCTCGGCTGGCTGTTCTATTGTGGATAGAGACGGGGTTGAAAAATTACAGAATTCAATTCCGTCATAACCGATGACAGCAATGTCTCCCGGAACTGATATCCCTTCCTCCTCGAGAGCTTTAAGTACTCCGAGAGCAATAAAATCTGTATGAGCAAATATACCGTTATAATTTCTTATTTTTAAAATATTATTTTTTACAGCTTCATACCCTGTGTAGAAGGAATCTCCCCCCACAATTAAATCTTCCGATGTAAACTGGATATTTCTGTCCGACGCGGCAGAAACAAACCCCTCTGTACGCAAGGCAAATTCACTTCTCTTTTCCTTTCGGGTTATGCAGAGGAGTTTTGTGCACCCTTTATCCAGCAGATGATTTCCAGCAAGATACCCCCCCAGATAATGATCACAGTAAACACAGTCGACATCACTGAAAAATTTATCAGGCATCTGATGTGTAAAAACAAACGGGATTTTCATTCTTCTGAGATAACTGTATGTGGAATGGGAAATGTTTGATTTTACAATTATTAATCCGTCAACTTTTCTCTTGTTGACAAGTCTTTCAATATTATCTATTCCATTTGATGCATTGTGGGAAAAAGTGATTATAGTATCAAGGTCCTCCCTCTCAAGAATGCTCCTTATATAATTCTGAAACCTCACAGAAAAGGGATGGAGGCTGGAACTGGCACTGTATTCATCATAGATTATCCCGATTGTACCGGTTTTTGCGGTGCTCAGGCTTCTTGCGTTGGCATTAAATTCAAATCCAAGCTCTTCTGCTATTTTCTTTATTCTCTGGAAAGTATCATCAGAATACCCCCCCTTGTTGTTGAGGCATCTGGAAACAGTGGAATGGCTTACTCCCGCAATTCTGGCTATGTCTTTGATAGTAATAGGCATTAAAAAATTCTACCTCCGCCTGAAAAGAACATCTGCGGGGTTAATGGAAAGCCTGAACATGAAATAAATATAGGCAAATGCAAAACCGGCAAGATGTGTCAGGTGGGCGACACCGGAAACAGGATTTGTTATATGGGAAAAAAGTTCAATCGCAGTATATCCCAGTACAAGATAAACCGCTTTTATCGGGAAAATACCCATCAGATATATAATTGAATCGGGATAATATACCGCATATGCTAGAAGTATTGCAAAAACAACGCCGGAGGCGCCAAGAAGATATATGCCGGAAAACCCGGTATAAAGATATACAAAAAAAGAAAAAACGCCTGCAGCTATGCCGCAGAAAAAATAGAAAAGAAGGAATTCCGAACTGCCCATCCTTCTTTCAACCTGCAGACCGAAGAAGAACAGTCCAAGCATGTTGAAAAAGAGGTGCTGAAATCCCGCATGTGTAAACATATATGTAATAAACTGCCAGAAAGTTCCATGAAGCATTACATTCCTCGGATTCATGGCAAACATTACACCCAGTCCCGGCTTCAGCCTTATAAGCATGAATACAAGAAAATTTATCCCTATGAGGATAAACAGATAATTATTGTACCTGTACGGGAAGGATTTTTTCAGTATATTTCTCAATTTTTCACTCCAGTTTATTTAAATGCTGCCTGTTTGCACTCCCCTGAGAACTGATTCAGGGAACAAGTCTGCAGCCTGTCATTTTCATGATGTAAAGTATTATATCTGGATCAGCAAAAACAGCTGAAGACTGACTACTTTCAAGACATAATTATACAATTCATTTTCTGCATGGCCGGCGCCCCGGCACAAGAAAGAACAGCATGGTGATAATAAATAATAAGTATTCAGGATAAAATCAAGTTCTGCTGTTCAAGAGTTATGCTGATTTCAATATAATAAACTTTTTTTATCAAAAGTCCCACTAAAAAAATAATACTGCGCCTGAAAAAGAACAAGTTTATTTTCCTGTAAAGGAATCAAACATGAAATTAATGAGATCAAGCGCTTCACACGGACTGTACTTCGAAACAATTTTTTTCCTGGAACTTTCAAGTATCTCAACTGCCGTATTCTCAGCCTTTTCTATTGATCCCCGGACCTCCAGAAGGCGGATAGCCTCTTCAACAGCATCATTGCCTCTTTCGATTCCAAGAGATGAGGCAGTCCTGAAAAGAGAGGATAGAGTCTTTATGTCTCCCCCCTCCTGGTTGAAGAAGATTACAGGAAGGCTTTTTTTCCCCTCAACAATATCATCCCCTCTCTTCTTCCCGGGATTACCGGTTGTCAGGTTTGTTACATCATCCAGGATCTGGAATGCCACACCCATCTCCTCACACGCCTGTCCCATTTCAACAGCTCCTTTCTCACTGCCGCCCCCGGCAATCACCCCGAGTTCTGCAGCCATTCTTGCAAGAGAACCTGTTTTGTACCTGCACATCTGAAGATATTCATTCACATCAGGATAAATATCATGATTATTGTGCCACTGGATATCGAGTCCCTGTCCCAGATGAAGACGTCTCATGTTTTCACAGTAATACCTGTAAAGCTTCAGCTTTACACTGTCGGGAAAATCAGACTTCTCAATAAGAAAGGATGGAAGGAAATAGAGAAAATTACCGCTGTTTATTGCCATATCAACACCGTAAATAAGGTGAACAGCTTCCTTGCCCCTCCTGAGGTCAGCGCCATCCTCAATATCATCAATCATCAGGCTTCCGTTGTGTGGAAGTTCAACAAGCGGAGTAAGGGGAAGAACATTCTGACTGCCCGATTCAAGCTCACAGAATAGAAGCATCATCATAGGGCGCCACCGCTTCCCTCCCCTTTTTACAAGGTCAATTGAGGGAATATTTATATTGTTATAGAAATTTTCATCAACATTACAGAATACAGGCCCTGCCACATCTGAAACCCATCCGGATTTGGAAGATTCCGGCAGTACTGCATAAATATGGTGTTCTATTTTTTTCAATCTCTCATTATAATTATCAATCATAATACCTACTTTAAAGGGAATATAAAATAAGTCAATATGGGAAAATCAAATAATCCGCGGGGCGACAACTACTGGACCCAGAAAGCAAAAAAAGAGGGGTATCCGGCAAGATCAGTTTACAAACTGATGGAAATAAACAAAAAATACAGACTCATAAAGCCTGACAGCAGGGTACTTGATATCGGATCTGCCCCGGGCAGCTGGAGCCTCTATGTGCTGAAGACAATAAGCGACAAAGGTTATCTTACTGCCGTTGACCTGCAGGATATGAAAATAAACTGGACTAAAAACAACTATACTTTTTTCAAAGGCGATGCCTTCTCCGATGAAAACCTTGAAAAGATAAATTCCTACGGCCCCTACACTCTTATTTTAAGCGATGCAGCGCCTGCAACTACCGGAAACAGGTCAATCGATACGGAAAGATCTCTACAGCTTGTCCATTCCGTGCTGGATACAGCTGAAAAACTTCTTGCACCCGGAGGAAGTACAGCAATAAAAATTTTCCAGGGGGGAGGAGAGAAAGAGGCTGTGGACAGGATGAAAAAGCTTTTCAAACAGGTGAAAATATTCAAGCCAGAGGCAGTAAGAAAGATATCTTTTGAAACCTACCTGATAGGGACCGGAAGGATACAGAACAGGGAAGAGTAAAAGCGCAGAATATTATTAATATTTAACCTGCTCCCCTTCGATTATTAAAATATACAGAAGTAAAAAACCCCGGAGAAAAGAGTTGAAAAAAATAATAAGCCTTGTAATTCTTTCCGTTTCAGTTTTTATGTCCTGTACAACAACAGGGTCCGGAAGCATCAGTGACAGGGAAGAGGCCTTTTCCCTGAGAGAAGATAAAAAAGAAATCCGGGAAATTCAGAGTCTTTTAAAAGAAGCTGCATACAAGTACAGGGGAAGCAGTACTCTAACTGTAAGAGGACGGAAATTCAGAACAGACTGCTCCGGTGTTGTGACTGCTCTTTATTACTACGCAGGCATTGATCTTCAGAAATATTACCCCGAATACACAGGATCCGGCACTGAAAGAATCTATAAAATGCTTGAAGAGAGGGATCTTCTCGAAAAATCATGGCTCCCCGAGACAGGAGACATAATTTTCTGGGACAACACATATGATAAAAACAGAAACGGAAAAAGAGATGATATTCTGACACATATAGGAATGGTTGTGGAAAGAGACAAATACGGGAATATTGATTACATACACCACAACTACAAAAGCGGAATAGTCATAGAGAAGATGAATATCAGGTATAAGAATGATCACACATGGTCAAAGAAAGGGGTTGTAACAATAATAAACTCCCCTATGCGGAAAAAGGGCGGTCCAGCAAGAAGCAGAAGCAAGTGGCTCTCCGGCCAGCTTTACAACTCATCGGGAAAAGGGTACCTGGTTTATTAATTATAAATATGAAAAATTGAACAAAAGAAATTCAGACAGAATTTCTGAAAATATCAAAAAGATTGGAAATGGGTTAACAAAATTAAACAGATATCAGCAAGGCTGATGATAAATTACTGATTCTCTTCCTTTTTCTTATCCAGACTGCTCTGAAGCAGTTCAACACAGCTCTTAAACACGGGAATATTCTTCTCTGAAACCCTCATCAGTGCCTTGTGAGCTTCAAGCATCATAAGTGTTCTTTCCCTTTCCTTTATTTCAGCAGGTGATATTTCTGCAATATCACTGAATGCATTTGCTTCATCCTTTACAATGACAAAGACTTCATCAAATCCCACACTTTCAAGAACAGTATTAATCTCATTATTGGGGGAATAAATTGTTACCTTCTTGCAGTAGTTTTCACTCATAAACTCAGCAATCCTGGCAAGAAATCCCAGGTTTGTACTGTCTATATACTCAGCTTCTGAAAGGTCAATCATTGCATCTTCAAAACCCTTTTCAACTTCAAGAAGCTGATCCAGAAACGCATCAAATTTCCCACTGGAAATATATTTAAGGTTGCCGGTCAGTTTGAAAAAGACCTTTTCCCCTTCCTTTGCAAAAAAATATTTCCCTTCAGCCATATCATCCCCCCTTCCTGATCATAAGGAAAGTAACATCATCCGGAAAAGAAGTCCTGTTGTCAAGCCCCATGATATTTACTGTCTTATCAATATCACTTCCGCCATGCTCAAGAAGGGAATGGAGAAACAGGGTCTTCTCATCAGTAGTCTTCTGGTTCAGAATTTCAAGGATACCATCGGAAATCATCATCATGGAGAAACTTTCAGGAAGCTCCAGTTCCTCTGCCCTGAAAATAGGCGACTTGAAAAGCCCTACAGGAGTACCTTTTCTGGAAATAATCTTTATACCGCTTCCGTCATGGTAATAGGGATACGGGAACTGGCCGCAGTTTGTATAATAGAGACGGTTAGATTCTGTATCTATTATGCCGTAAAATATTGTCAGGTACTTGCCGAAATTTTCCCTTATAAGTTCCTCATTCAGCCGTTTGCAGACAGCTTCAGGTTTAAGAATCATCGGATTATTTTCAAGCCTAAATTTTTCAAGCGCATTATCAACAAAATTTTTAAGAAGAACAGTTACAATGGCAGAGGAAACACCGTGCCCGGAAACATCAGCTATATAAAAGCCTACATATTTTTCATTTATTTCAAAATAATCAAGAAAATCGCCGCTCAATGTCAGGGAGGGATACAGATGCCTGCTGAACTGGTAATCCTGGATCTTCAGCACAGGATCGGGAAGAAGCTTGTTCTGCATCTTGCGCCCTGCCTCCTGGTCTTCCTGAAGCAATGAGAGAGTGTATTTCAGTTTTTTGTTGGATTCGTTCAGATCAGAAACCCTGTCTGCAACTTTCTGCTCAAGAACATTGTTAAGCTCAGAAATCTCATTAATATATTCGAAATTTCTGAGAGCAGATATTATGGAAGTAAACAGTTTCTGTGCAGAAAGCTCTGTCTTTTCCTTGTAATCATTTATATCATAATTAATAATTACTTCCCGTTCAGGAGCATAACCAGGCTGGCCGGTTCTTAAAATTATTCTGAGAAGCTTGTTTTTAAGCTCATCGCGGATATATTCCACAAGCTTGAGTCCGGAAGTATCCTCTTCCATGACAACATCGACAAGCGCAAGTGAAATATCATTATCTTTCTTAAGAATTTCCTTTGCTTCAGATGCGGAATAAGCACTCATGAAATCAAGTTTCTTATTGTTGTATTCAAGGTCCCGCAGTACCATTTTTGTAACCTGATGCACCTGGGGCTCATCATCAACAATCAGGATATTCCAGGTCCCTGCACTTCCGGATGTGTCATTCTCTTTCTCTTCGGCAAATATTAGAAGATCTTCCTGATTCAAAAAACTCACTCCATTTTTTTAAACTTCATAATAATTCTAATACAAATAGAAGTCAATAAAGTTATTAAATTAGAAATCTTTAACATGATTTTTTTATGAATAAATGTTATGCTAATGTTAAAACTTATAAAAAGGGGGATTCAAATGAATATTCTGATTTTTGGACCTAATGGAAGCGGCAAAGGAACTATGGGTGCTATTATTAAAGAAAAATATAAAATGGCTCATATTGAATCAGGCGCTATATTCAGGGAAAACATCAAGGGAGGAACAGACCTCGGAAAAAAAGCCAAAGAATTTATCGACAGAGGCGACCTTGTTCCTGATGAAATTACAATTCCTATGATTCTTGACAGACTTCAGAAAGATGACTGTAAAGACGGCTGGCTGCTCGATGGATTTCCAAGAAACAAGGTACAGGCTGAAAAACTTGATGAAGCTCTTAAAGCATCAGAAATCAAACTTGGTTATGTTGTGGAAATTCTTCTCGACAGAGAAATTGCAAGACAGAGAATTATGGGAAGAAGACTCTGTGAAAACGACAACAACCATCCAAACAATATCTTCTTTGATGCTATCAAACCGGATGGAGACAAATGCAGGGTCTGCGGAGGCGCACTTTCAACAAGAGCAGATGACCAGGATGCAGATGCTATCAACAAGAGACACGGAATCTACTATGATGCAGAAACAGGAACTCTTGCTGCTGCATACTACTTCAAAGATGTTGCTTCAAAAGCAGGTGTTAAATACATTGAAGTTCCGGGTGAAAAAAGTGTTAAAGAAGTTTCAGAACTTCTTCTTTCAAAACTCGACTAAATCTGATTATAGAATCAGTTACAGAATCAAAAGATATATGCTGCCAGGTTTAACAGCCTGCAGCTTTTTTTATTTTTAGAGATTATTACAGCCTTTCCGGACAGGTTGTTCCCCCTTACCGGGCAATAAAGCTCCGAGCAACCAGGTACACCTTTCCGGGTTCACAAGGAAAGGACAATATCGGGAAAAAATACAGAACGTAAAGTTATTATACCTGAAAGGGCCAACTGTATTGCAGCATCTTAACCTTTACCGCAAAGGCAGAATATCCCATCCGAAGAACAGGAACTGTATAGAGAACAGCAGCTATCCGGGTATAGGAATTATCCTGACAACAATAGCTATACAGGTACAGATGTGAATACTGTATTGTTTCATCCGTAAATCAACTACCCCGCTGGCGTCCGTTCCAGCTGGTACAGGCTTTTTACAAGCTGCGGAGTATTGTCAAACAGACGAGAGGAGTGACCGCGTTGTACACAGGCATTCCCAAGAGAGTGAAGACAAGAAGGTAAGCCTTATCAGGCCCGACCTGCGAATAAAAGAAGGTATCGAAAACTGAAAGCAGTTTCTGATACCCCTGATTAGTTGATATAAAAATTATCTACAGCTTATCGATAAGCATTGAGCATTTTCCTGAAGGTATGGGAAGAGTCTTCTTCTTCAATCCCAGGATATTGATTGTAAAGTAGTAGAGCTTTTCAGATTCAAGCCTGATCTCCCAGCCCCGCCCGCTTTTATTTCCAAGAATTGTAATCATATTTCTTTTAAGTGAAAGGTCTTCAATACCCATTATCTCAAGTGTCGGGATAATCCAGTCAACAGTTTTTCTAGGAAGACTGATATAGAGTCCTATCACATTTTCTATCATAAGCGTAATTGTGCTGAGGGCAGTATATGCAAGGAAATTTATTCTCGGGAATTCCTCGTTATCATCCCATTTCGCAGGGCCTTCTTTAAGGGGAGAATAAGCCTCATAGATATTACCCTTTCTTTCCCCTTCAGGATGAAGAGTATCGAGAATATAGTACAGGTGCCGGATTGAACATTCCCGTGCCAGATCATTCCTGGCATATTTCTCAAGCCCCTTGATAAGAATAAATGTAAGGTGGGGAAATACAGATCCCCGGAAACCGTTTCCGTTGCTGTCAAACCTCTCATCAGTAGTTGCAAGAGAGGGAAAAGGATTTTCCGTACCGAAAGTCTCATCAGTCAGTTTTTCGATAAGAGCATTCGCCTTGTCTTCATTGGGAATTTCCGCAAGCATTGTCCAGTATGATGCAATTGTCTGAACCTTTACACGCTCCTCATTTTCATCAAGATCATAGTAAAACTGATCCTCTTCATCCCACATGAGATTATTTATTCTTGTCTTGAGAGAAAAATATTTCCTTTTGTATCTGAAGCTGATTTCCTTGTCATTGAGAATATCACCGATAGCGGAGAGGTAAAGGGCATTCACTGCCTGCATTGTATTGAAGTCTATTAAATACTTTGCACCATCTCTCGGGGAGTTTCCCATCTGAACAGACGACAGGGGAACAGCATAAAGCCCGTTCTCTTCCTGAAAAGTATCTTCAAGCCATGAATAATATTTTTCAAGAACAGGGACAACTTCCTTGAGTCTTTTTTTCTGACCAATCTTGTGGTAAATATTATATTCTGCCCATGAAAAAAGAGGAGCAGAAACTCCTTCGGGATTATCATCAGTTAATACCGGGGATCCACTCTCCTCGCTGTACCGGCCCCTTATTGCCCCTGATTCCTCCTGTTTTGAATAAAAATTATCCAGCGCTGGAGTAGACTGAAAAATATTATTGCTGTAAACAAGAAAAAATGTAGAAAGGCAGGCTTCATACTGGTCTATATAGGAGTTATCCTGATAGTTAAAATATTTTGACTGAAAGCCGTTATCTCTGGTTCCTTTTTTCCAGAAATCATAAAGCCATGTCCAGGTCTTGTTGTAAATATCAACAAAATCCTGGTCATAAAAATGTACAATTGGAAACCCAGTTTTGATCACCTCAACTCCTCAACTTATATACTAAAAAAGACATAGATTCTATAATATTTAATTATTGAAAAGGTCCTGAATAATTTTCCTTCCGGCAGATTCATCACCGGAAATCCGGAAAAATTGAGATCCTGCACAGCTATTATGGATGGAATATATTTTCCGCAGCCGAAAAATCTTATATATTTATTTAGGTACCTGTAAACTCTTTAGAAATAACAACTTATTTTAATGTACAAATTTTTTAGAGAATAATAATATCATACAAATAAAAAAGACAGAAGTCAAATTTATAAAAAAGATTTATTACGAGGACAAAAATTTTTAAGGATATTGAGAGCATTATAATTAATAATTAAGATTATTACAAACATAAAATAACGGAGTATTTGGTTTATGAAAAATTTTCTTCCAATGACACGTGAAGAACTTGCAAAAACGAGAAAAGAAAATGCGGATTTTATTATAGTCACAGGGGATGCCTATGTTGACCACCCATCTTTCGGCGCTGCAGTAATCGGAAGAGTACTGGAAAACAGGGGATACAGCGTGGGAATAATCTCACAGCCGGACTGGAAGGAAAAAAAAGATTTCATGAAGCTTGGCCGCCCGGCGTTAGGCTTCCTGGTCACATCAGGAAACATAGACTCCATGGTTGCCCATTATACTTCCATGAAAAAGACGAGAAAATCAGACATGTATTCCCCTGAAGGAAAAACAGGAATGAGGCCTGACAGGGCTGTCATTGTATATACCTCGATGATCAGGAGCTGCTTTAAAAATATACCGGTAATTCTGGGGGGGATTGAAGCATCGCTCAGGAGGCTTTCCCATTATGATTACTGGAGCGGAAAAGTAAGAAGAAGCATACTCCTGGATTCAAAGGCAGATATCCTTGTATACGGGATGGGAGAAAGAGCAATAACAGAAATTGCTGACCGGCTTAAAAAGGATGAGGATGTAAAATCAATAAAAGGAATCAGGGGAACTGTTACAAGATGTTCAGAAAAACCTGTCTATCCCGATGCAGTTTTTCTGAACTCCTATGAGGATATTAAGAAAGATAAAAAACTCTATACGGAAAACTTCAGAAACGCCTATCACAATACAGACCCGATTAGTGCGAAAATACTGATAGAAAAGGCAGGGGAGCAGTTTGTAATACAAAATCCTCCACAGATGCCGCTTGAAACCGGGGAGATGGACAGAGTCTACTCACTCCCGTATATGATGGCTCCGCACCCCTCATACGGAGGAACAGAAATACCTGCATTTAAAGAAGTTGAATTCAGTATTACCAGCTCAAGGGGATGTTTCGGCAGCTGCAGCTTCTGCGCCCTTGTTTTTCACCAGGGGAGAATCATACAGGCAAGAAGCCATGAATCAATAATTGAAAGCGCAGAAGCTCTCACTGAATCAGAAAATTTCAAAGGGTATATTCATGACGTGGGGGGGCCGACAGCTAATTTCAGATCTCCATCCTGCAGAAAACAGCTGAAAGCAGGAACCTGCAGAGACAGAAGATGCCTCTTTCCCTCCCCCTGCCCTTCACTTGAACCGGACCACCGGGACTATGTAACACTGCTTCGGAAACTGAGAAAACTGGACAGGGTAAAAAAAGTGTTTATAAGATCAGGTATCCGCTATGACTATCTTTTGAAAGACCCCGATGTAATAAAAGGAAGAAAAGGGAATTTTCTTGAAGAACTCTGTGCACACCATGTAAGCGGACAGCTGAAAATTGCACCTGAACATGTTTCAGCTAAAGTGCTGAAGGTGATGGGTAAACCGGGAAAAGAGATATATCTTGATTTTAAAAAGAAATTTGAATTAATTAACAGAAAAATCGGGAAAAAACAGTTTATTATCCCCTACTTCATATCTTCACACCCCGGGTCAGGACTGAAAGAGGCGATCGAGCTTGCCCTGTTCCTGAAAAAAGAGGGCTTTATTCCCGACCAGGTGCAGGATTTCTACCCGACTCCGGGAACACTTTCAACCTGTATATATTATACCGGGTTTGACCCCCTCACGGGGGAGGAAATATATGTTCCGAAAACAATTGAGGAAAAGCGGGAACAGAAAGCTCTTATCCACTTTCATAAACCGGAGAATCACCAGCTTGTAAAAAAGGCTCTTATCAAGGCTGGCCGGAAAGACCTTATAGGTAAAGGAAGAGACTGCCTTATTCCGGAATACAGCAGAAAGAATAAAGAAAAAAGTAATAACAAAATAACTGCAGATAATGATTTCAAAGGGAAGGCAGATGGATTTTCCGGCAAGTATAAAACTGAAAAACAGAAACAGCAGAGAAGAAACTTCAGGGGGAAAAATACAAAGTCAAAAAGGCAATAAATCACCCGAAAAGTTATTAATATAAAATAATTTTATTTCCGGTCGTAAATCTCAAGGACAAAATCATTGAAATCCTCAGAAGAGGAAAGAATCCATTCCGATTCATCAATTTCAGGAAAATAGACATCTCCCTCGTAATTCTTCTTCACTTTTGAAATATAGAGCCTGTCTGCATATTTCAGCGTATCTTTGTATACTGCTGCCCCCCCGATGATGAAAAGAGATTCATCCATTGATGAAGCAGCATCTTCAGCATCCCTGAATGAGGAAAATATAAAAACATTCTCATTATTCCTGATTTCTTCAGAAATCCTCTCCGGGGCAGAGGTAAGAATAAAGTTTTTTCTTCCGGGAAGAGGTTTTCCGATTGATTCGAAAGTCTTTCGTCCCATCAGAATAATATTAGACATTGTAGTTTTCTTGAAATGCTTCAGGTCTTCGGGAATATGCCAGGGGAGCTCATTGCCTTTTCCGATTATCCCCTCACCTGTCATTGCTACAATCAGATTTATTTTTTTATTTTTCTTCATAATAATCTCCCTGACCCTTTTCAGCCCTTTTCAGGGATCAGTTTTTTAATAATAATTTTTCAGCAGAACACTTACCAATAATACCTGGAAAATATTTCTGACCTGTCCGGAATAAAATACCGGAATATAAAACAGTATTTATCAAAAATAAATACAAACCGTAATATTGAAAGTATTCCTTATTATTAGGAAACTGAAAATATCAGACAGCAACCTCAAACTTGATGAAAGGCTGAGGATTGTAGTCTTTCAGCTTAATATCATCAAAATCAAGATCAAAGAAATTCTTGTCAGCAATTTCAAGTGTCGGGAGTTTTCCCGGTTTTCTTTCAAGCTGACCTTTTATAGCATCTATATGGTTTTCATAAATATGAGCATCAATAAGAGTATGCGCAAATTCTCCTGGCTGGAAACCTGTTTCCTTTGCAAGCATCATTGTAAGAAGAGAATAGCAGGCAAGATTGAAAGGCACTCCCAGGGCAATATCTGCCGACCTCTGGGTAAGGTGACAGTTGAGTTTCCCCCCTGTAACATTGAAACAGAAGCTGTAGTGGCACGGAGGAAGAAGACTCTCTGCCGCATTTCCAGGATGCCATGCAGTAACGACAAGCCTTCTCAAAGCAGGTGAATCGGGGTTCTTTTTAAGATCATGAAGAGAATCAACAATATATTTTATCTGGTCAAATACTTTTTCCCCTGTTTCAGGATCGCGGCTTACCCATTTATCGCCCCAGTTCTCCCCATCCAGTCCTTTTTCAGGCACAGGATAACGTCTCCAGAACCGGCCGTATGCTGTCTGAAGCCTTCCTTCGCTGTCTGCCCAGGCATCCCAGATTTTTGTATGTTCCCTCAGGGACCGGATATGCTCCTCTCCGGACAGATACCAGAAAACTTCTCTCAGCATGGAGTTGAAAAAAACTTTTTTTGTTGTAAGAAGAGGATATCCCTCTGATAGATTTACTTTATAAAAGCAAGCAAATGAACTTATAGTGGCAACCCCAGTCCTGTTTACCTTTCGTTCTCCGTTTTCAAGAACATGCTTTACAAGATCAAGATACTGTTTCATTTTTCAACTCCGGATATTTTAATTTCTAAATCAATTTTGATAAACATTATTATATAATATAAATACTGTCTACGGCAGCAATAAAATAATCACCCCCCCCTTTTGTCACCAGTTCCAGTGGGTACTGTTTTTCAAAAATATCCGATTATTACCCCGCCCAAAAGCGGGTGTATTGTCAAACGAGCAGGATAAATGGTCGTGTTTTACGAATACATTACCGGACGAGTGAAGACAGGAAGGCCAGCCTTATTAGAGCAGACCTGCGAATAAACTCCGGGATACAGAATTAAAATAAAGAAACAGGAAGAATTAAAAAGAATTTTGGAAAGAATAAGTATATAAATCCGGACGGAATATTTCAGACAAGATAATTTAAAACTTATAAGCATACAACCAGAAATGATTTATGTGCACCTCTGAAAACTCGCTTCTGCGAGTTTTTTCCTTAGATGCGTGCCCGCATGTCACCTGCCTCCGAAGGGGGGAATCTATAAGAAAAAAACTATGTTTTTAGATATTCCCTTATATCAATCTGCAGCATCCTATTAAGACATACAGTAAACTGCTGAATATACATGATGCTGCAGGTAAATATGATGAAAGCTATTTAAACACTCGCAGATAATAGCCGTCCAGCACGGGAACTGCGGTATTTCCCATAGTAATTACATTATTCAGCCTGGCTACAATAATAAGCCCCGAGTTGAGGGGAATCAGATCTCCGGCATTTCTCTTACTTCTTCTTGCAGGGAATTTTTTTACATATTCCTTTCCTTTGACAATTACAACACTCCTGAAAATATGGACATCGCTGACCCCTTCCCATTCTCCGTTCACAAGCAGCAATTCAACAGTATAGTTATCGGGATCCTTGTTAATAACAGTATATGAAGAAAGAGCACCGTCAAGTATAAGGTATTTGCCTTTTACCGATGAAATATCTCCATCGGCAGCCATTTCAGTAAGTTTTTTCAGAGTAATGCTGAAGTCAGAAATTCTGTCAAAATCCGGCGCAGGGGATGCAAAAACTGCTCCTGAAACGGTAAATATCAATACAAGAAAAGAAATAACAAAAACTCTTCTCACGGGAACCCCCATTTATATATCTTAATTAAAAAATAGTATAACATATTTAATAAAATAATAAAAACAACCGATATGAATTTTATATAATTGAATAATTTATATTATTTGACAAATGATATAGAAAACTTTATTATAGATTTATTGTTTTCTGTAAAAACATAATACATTAAAAGGTATATATATGACAAATAATGAAATAGTACCTGGATTTGATGACGAAAAAGATGACAGCCTCAAAATAAAGCTTCAGAAAGTCGAATCAGATACAAACTGTCTGGTTCTCTATCTCACAGGTTATATAGATACTTATAACTCTAATTCGTTCCAGAAGCGTATATCACGAGCTGTTGATTCAGGATTTATCAAACTGATTTTCAACTGTAACGGACTGAACTATGTTTCCAGTACTGGTATTGGATCATTTACAGCCTTTTTAAAGACTGTAAAGCCGAAAGGTGGAGATCTGGTACTGCTTGAAATACAGCCGAAAGTTTATGAAGTATTTCAGTTGCTTGGTTTTTCTCAGTTTTTCAATATAAAGGATTCTCTTGAAGAAGCTGTTGAATTTTTTAATAAAGGCAATCCTCAGAAATCTTCTGATGTATTTCCTAAAATTTTCAAATGTCCTATATGTTCAAAAAAACTGAAAGCTGTAAAAGCAGGCCGGTTCAGATGTTCAGAATGCAAGACAATACTTGCAATAGACAATAACGGTCAGGTTTTTCTGGGATAAAGCAATCAGCTTTATCCTTTTTTTTGTTTCCGTATATATACAAGCCTTAACAAACAGAATCTTTTTTCCGGAATTTCAATAAAACCTGTTAATATATTTCCTGTTCCCGGTATTTTAAACTTCCATAAAAATATTAAACATACACATTCAATTGCCTTTTTTAAATTCAAACCTTTATAAAAAGCAGCATGCATTTTTCCTCTGTTTCTGATATTTCTGGCAAAAATTAAAAGTTATACAGATTTATTCACAGCTGTGTTAATAACTTGTGGATAATTTTCTTAATAATTTCAAGGACCAGTAATAACACTATAATTAAACAATTCAGCAATAATAACAGTTTTAGAGATTAATACAGTAAATCATTATACTGTAAGTATTTACCATGTTAAAGCAAAATTCAAATGATAATATTTACTAAATATCCCTGAATTTAACCTGTTGATAACTCCTGATTTTTTACACAATCGGGGGGGACAGCCTGTGGATAACTTGTGTACTTATACACAATTATCAACAATCAGCTGCTAAGAAACTGTTTTATTGAATAATTATTGACGAAAAAAGCCTGTCCAGCTTTAAGGGTTCACCCGTAACAGGACAGGCTTTTAAACAGATAGAGTATATACAGTAATGGTTATTCCATTATCCACGATCAAATATTCTGATTCCAGATTTATAAAACATCACAAATTAACTCGATTCAGGAATAAGTCATTTGATTTTCACCGGAAAAACAGGAATTCAGGTTCCGAATAATTTTCACTTCAGCAGCATCCGCTGAAAAGCCGCTGATGCTACTGTTTATTCTCAACAGACGGCAGAACAATAGAAAATTCACACATCCTGTCTTTTGATGAATTAATCCTGATTTTTCCCTTGTGTTTCTCAAGCCGTTCCTTAATCATACTGAGCCGATGCCTCTTCCTGCAGTCTGCGTAGCCTCACTAAGGGTTGAAAATCCCGGAGTAAATATATGTCTTGCAATATCGACAGGTTTCATCTGAGAAGGGACTGTTCCGTTATTCTGCTGGGCAAGTTTTTCCTGAATTTTCCTGATATCAAGACCCCTGCCGTCATCTCTGAACCTGTATTCAATGCTGTTATTCCTGATATCAGATGAAAATTGTTATTACCCCATGTTCCTGTTTGTTTTTACTGAGCCTTTCCTCTGGAGTTTCAATACCATGAACAATTGAGTTTCTTGTCATCTGAATAAATACATCCTTAACAACTTTTTTATAATCATCAGGTATTTCAGCGCTGTTGAAATTCGAGAAATGGAGCTGAACTTTTTTGTTATGTTTTTTTGACTCCACCTGCAGAACCCTTTCAATTGATTTTTCAATAATACCCTTGTTTATCGATGATTCGGATTCAACAAAATCTGTCTTGAATTCGATGATTTTATTGATTAATGACTTGATATCATTAATTTCAACCTGAATATTTCTCAGCGTTATTGCAAGATCAAGAATATCATCCCAGATTATCTCATCTCTCTCCAGAACCGCGGAAATATCCTCCTCAACAGAATGAAGACTTGCAGAAAACTTTTTAATTCCAAGAATTACAGCATTACTCTTCATTGAATGAATTGACTGGTAAACACGGACAAGAAGGTCCCTGTAGTTGCTGTCTTTCTTTTTAAGGAGAGTATTTATTATTTCCATCTCCTCTTCACTGTCTTTCAGAAAATCTACCATCATTTTCGGATCTACATGTATTATATGAAAAAGGTTTTCCATACTTTTGGCGTTGCTTCTGGCTTCCTCTTCCAGCTGTTTGGAAAGAGCATGTTCATCTGTAATATCTTTTACAGAGCCCAGGATATATACAGATCCGTCATCCTCATAAATATGGCTGAATTTAAATGCTAGAAAATACTCACTGAAACTCTGATCATCAGAATCAAGACTTACAGAAATACCTTCCAAAGGATTTATCTCTGACAACAGTTCAGGATTAATCCCTTTCTTGAAAAACATTTCAAGATAATCTTTGGTTGCCAGAAGATCTTTCTCAGGGATCCTGTTTTCAAGCAGATCAATGAAATTCATTTTTTCAAGATGATGATGGGGAAACAGAAATCTGAAATAATCTGAATACTGAGATTCAATATCCAGACTGCTGTTCAGAAGAAAAATACCCTCATCTACATTGTGCATTATGCTGTCTGTCTGTTTTTTCTCCCTGACAAGCTCCTGTGATGTTGACTGCAGTGATTTCTGTGTTGACCTCTGGATAATTTCAAAAGTAAGACAGAATATATAAATAAAGAAGAAAATACCAAGTGTCCTGAGAATAAAGTCAAAAGAATAGGGAGTATATCCGCCAAAAGTTGTCAGATATGCAGCAGATGCATAAATAAAGAGTACTGCTGCAAAAGCAGATCCCGCAAAAGCACCCCCGAGAAAAATACATATAATCGGGTATGATACAAACCAGAGAATACCTGCTCCGTTTATATCTACATTGTAAATAAGGTATACATTCAATATAAACATCAGAATAATTACAAAATAACTGATCATTGTAATTTTTCTGGTTTTTCGGAGAACAAAAAAAGCAAGAATTATTGATATAATAATCCCACCCAGAGCAATTGCAAGACCATATTCAGTAAGAAAATAATCCCGCACGGCAAAAACAGCCAGAAGAAAACTTCCGATAATCATAATCAGGTTAAGAAAGATCAGCCGGCTTCTCTCAGCAACCGGGAGTTCAGTATAAGTACCTGATGTGATAATATTTGAAAAAAAACTTTTACTTGACATTTTATCTCCAGATTATTGTACTATTTCGTTGGTAATAATATTTTCAAGACCAACAGCAAGTGTAAAATCACCTTCTTCAATAGAAAAAGGAATACCAATTATCGGAACATCTTTCCCGGGCCAGGCAACATTATGGGCATTACCCTTTACAATGGAAGGGAGCGAAATCATGAGCCGGTAGGATTCAAAACCTTTTTTTGCATTGCCGGCAATAATATTAACAACTTCACCAATTGTATCGACAACATCATCATTTATTTCAGCAACTGTGTTGTTTATCAGCCTGGAAGTCAGGCTGCATGCCATATCATCGCTGAAACTTATAACAACTACTCCCCTTGTCTGCCCTGCGATACCGATTACACCGGAAATATCCCAGTCAAGAGTTTCTGTCCTCTTTATCAGATAGGGATTGAGAAGTTTCGGTTTTTCATTAAAAAAATCCACAAAAACAGCCTCTGTAGCTTCAACAAAAGGCATAATATACTTTTTATCCATTATTTTACCTCTGTATACAATAACCGCTCAATCTTCTGCAGCAGCTTTTTTTCCGGCACCGGTTTGACAATATAATCACTGACTCCTGCCTTGAGAGCTTCAATAACATTATATTTTGCCGCTTCTGATGTAATCATTATGATTGGAAGAGATTCAAAAGCCTCAATCCGGCGAAGTTTTTTTACAAGATCGAGGCCATTTAATCTGGGCATATTCCAGTCAAGCAGGAGAATATCAATGTTGTTATCTGTAATCTCCCTGAAAGCTGTTACACCGTCCTGTGCTTCAAAAAATTTTATTTTCCCGTATTTTCTGCTGTTATCAAGAGTATTCTTGATAATATTTCTCATGATTCTTGAGTCATCTACAACAAGTATATTCATATAATTTCTCCGTTTCCTTATACAGACTAGTCTGTATATGACCGGCCGATTCTGAAACCTATAAGAGCATTGTTATTATCTGCACCCTGAAATGAACGGCTGTATACTGTTATATATTTTGAACTGAGACTCCAGTTTCCTCCTCTGATTGACCTGAATGAACTTTTTTCTGCACCTTTCGGATTTATTGTGGGTGATTTTCTGTAATAGACCGGAGAAAAACGATCCCAACACCATTCACTCACATTTCCGCTCATATCATAAATCCCAAGCTCATTACCCTTTTTTTGACCAACAGGATGACTGAGTCTCTTTGAAGTACTCTTATACCAGCTTATATCTTTGGGATCACTTCCGCCGGAATAAATATTCCCTTCGGAAAAACTCCCCCCTTTCGCAGCATATTCCCACTCCGCCTCTGTAAGAAGTCGGTATCCGGCAGCATTGAAATTACAGACAACTACCCATTTTTTCTTGTCATGAGAATCAGTATTATTTTTATCTTTTTCCCTCTTGTAGATTGTATAGCATGGTTCCAGATTATCCAGTTCACTCAGTTTATTACAGAATTCTACAGCCTGATACCATGAAAGGTTATCAACAGGCCGCTTATCCCCTCTTACCTTTGAAGGATTTTTTTTCTCTGCATAATTCCACAATTTCTGGGTAACCTCAGTTGTCATAATCCAGAAGCTTCCTATTTCGACAGGATGTACAGGCTGCTCAATGCTGTAGCCCTCTTCTGAGCCGATATCAGAAACACCCCCTTCGACTAGAACAAATTCCGCCAGCCCGCCAAGCCGGTTTTCCTTTTTTAAAAATTCATCATAGACATTTTGAGATGTTAAAACACTGACAGGAATTATAAAAAACAACAGCAGTAAAATTTTCCTGAAAATCAACACAACTCTCCTTAAATATTTGTTTTATGTTAAAACTGTATGAAAAATCCATTAGTATAATACCATATCATTTGACCATCGAATAAGAAAAAACTGTATATACTGAAAGAAAATAAAAAAAGGCTGTTATAAGCATGATTTTTTATTTTATCATGTCTTACCGGTATCAAGATTCTGCATCATCTGCAGATTCAAGAAAAATATTTAATTGCATGTGCTTTAATGACATGATAGAATTTTCATATTGGGAAACTCTGTTTCATTACAGGGGAAACAGGTTATCTTTACCCAGAAGGCATTATATATACGGGAGAAACTGAGATCCTTTCAGGCAGTATGGATATATAATCCCTTCAGGCCATAGAAACCCTGCAGACCAGGTAGTTGAACAGTTGCTGAAGAAATAAAACATTTGTTTTGCTTTTGAAAATTACAACAGGCTACGTGTAAAATATCGGAGAAAAAAAATAAAAGTTTTAAAAGAAATAATTAAAATTTTAATAATAGTCTTTATCTCATCTCTCTCGTTTTATGCATTCTCATATTACCCGGGAAGAGATGATTTTCTGGATTTTTATACAGCCGATTTTGCAGAAATAATACTGACCAGTGCAGTTTTATATATTTTCATAATCTTCAGCAGAAGCAGAAAAGGAATTCTTCTTAAATCAGTCATGATATTTGCAGTTTCTCTGCCAGTAATATTCCTGTCCTTTCATCTGACATCAGGTATGGAAACAGTGGAAAACAAAATATCTCCGTATGAAAAAACTTTTTACGAAAATCCTGAATATTCACTGTATATCGTAAAAAGCTCTGAAAATATTATTTACCAGGGGCTTCTTATATCCAAACACGGCAATAATGATTCATTCATGGAAATCAAAAACATGGATATCAGAATATCAGGAAAAAACAGTTTTTCCTGTTCAGTAGATAAAAATGAGCTGTTATTCAGGATGAAAAAGGAATACCCTGTAACAATCAGGAATTTTTCAGGACTTATAGAGCGTTTTTCAGATGAATGGAAAAACGAAGCGCTGGAAAACAGCATAGTTCTCATCATAAAAATAGGAATATTTTTACTCTTCATACTCAGTCTTACAGCCTTTTTCAGCATCAGCCAGTTTCCGGTTGTCAACTTTGTTTTTTATTCTGCTGTTTCAATTGCAGCGGTTTATTTTACAGTAATATACCAGAGGATAAACATTCCGGGAGGAATACTGAGTAAACTGCCCTCAAAAGCAGAACTTTACTGGGGATATTTTCTACTGCTGTTCCTTTCTGCTGTTTTTTTGATGAAAAAATCAGTCTCAGCTGTCAGGAATCGGAAAAAATAAAATGAAGAAAAACAATACACGTATAATAAAATACCTCATATTGGGAAATTTACTGGTACTACTGTTAATTGCAGCAGGAGTATACTTTTTTTCTGACAAATCAAAAGTTATTGATTCTCTCCTTCTTCCCTATAATATTATAAGTATTTTTATAATTTATACCTCTGTATTTCTTCCGGTTTCTGCCGGTGCAGTATTCTTTGTATACACATTGACGGAGGAGAAAAGTTTTGTTCCTGGATCAGTTAATTATTTCATAACATCGCTGAATTTGATCATATTGCCCCTGTTTGCGGTATATTCTTTTTTGATACTTTACATGAATCCGGTTCTTATTGAGAAAAAAATATGGCTCGAAAACCTGTCAGAAACTGCAGAATTTTATCACAAGGAAATATACAGAAACATTGATAAGGATCCGGAGAAAGCCTATATATTTACAAATCTCTATCTTTACATAGATCCGGACAACAACGAAATAAACAATATAAACGAAAACCTGTACATAGGACTGCTGAGCAAAAACGGAATAAGCCATGAAAAAGGGGAACATGAAACTAAATTTGTTCCGCAGCTGCTTACCGGCAACAAACTGATTGAAATATCTGAAGATTTCCTCGCCAGGAAGGACTACAGTTCCGCCATCTATTACTCTGAACTTGCCGGGAATTTCCGTTATTCAAAGAAAAAGTCTGAAAGAATTGTTCAGGAAGCACAAACATTGCTAAAAAGATATGTTGAATCAGATCCGGACAGGGAAATACTGTTTAACGGGAAAATCAGGATTGATAAGCTCTATAATGATAAAAAATATATTGATTCATACTATGAAACAGTCGACCTGATACAGCTTTTTCCGGAAGATACAGAACTGGCGACACACAAAGCAGCACTTCTTGAGAAAATGAAGGATATCTGCTTTTTTTATGAAGAAATAAAAGACTTTATCTTTATTCCCGGCAAGGAGAATATAATATTCAGGGAAACAATAAACAGCAGGGAAGCTGTTCTGTTGTGCAGAAAAATTGTATTTGCAGATAAGGAGACCTACCTCTTTAATATCAGCTGCTATTTTCCAGATAAGGGGGACAGCTGGACTGCTCCGTTCGGGAAAATCATCGGAAACAGCATAAACATGAACTGCATAGGCAGAACAGAGCGCCGTTATTTCCTTCCTGAACAATCTCGGCCGGGGGAAGAATTTGTTTCTGTAAAAACAGGCTATACAGGAGAGGATCTGATTAATTTTTCCGGAGAGATGAACAGTATAAGTAAAATTTCACTTCTGGATCTGATTACAAAAACAAAAACACTTGAAAGAGGAAAATACGGGAAAATAATGCTGATAACAGAAGGGGCAGAGAGGCTGATAAGATGCATTATCTTCCCCATGATACTGTTCATATCTGTATACACAGGTCTTTCATTCATGAAGAGAGGGCATGGGAAAAATTATCTGACATTACTGCTTTTTCCCCTTGTTCTGCTGTCTGCGGCTGCAGCCGAGTTTCTGATTTACAATTTAAATGCAGAAATATTTCAGAACCTGATAAAGGAAACCGGAATTCTGAAAACACTGCTGATTTTCCCGCTCCTTATATCATTTGAATTCATAACAGCTCTCTACCTCACAATCAAAAAAAGCTCGGCAAGTCCAGACTAAGCATAAAAGAGTTTATTCTCATCTGGAAATATAGATAAAGAAAAAAATTCCCCCTCATGTTCTCAAAACATAAGGGGGAACATAATCTCCGCAGCCGGGAATTTGACTCGGCCTGAAAATTTAATCAGCTGTAATTATTTAAAGGTAAATAAAACTGATAAACAAACATATAAAAATCTGAAATAAGATAAAATCTATATGAAAAAGACTCAGGGACATTCAGATGTTTTCACCTTCTCTATCCTTGCACCAAGAGAAACAAGTCTCCCGACAAGGTCTTCATAACCACGTTCTATCTGGTAAACATTCTTTATCTCGCTCTTTCCTTCAGCACACAGGGCTGCAATAACCATAGCCATACCTGCCCTGATATCGGGAGAAACAAGTTCAGATCCCTTAAGCCTTGAAGGACCGGAGACAACAGCCCGGTGGGGATCACACAGAACAATCTTTGCACCCATGCCGATGAGTTTATCAACAAAAAACATCCTTGATTCAAACATCTTTTCATGAATAAGAATTGTCCCTTCAACCTGGGTTGCAACAACTGTCATTATACTTGTAAGGTCAGGCGGGAATCCGGGCCAGGGGGCATCATCAATAGTGGGGATCTGCCCTCCAAGATCGGGAACAACCTTTAACGGCTGTCCGGGATTAATTTTGATATTTTTCCCGTCGCTCTCCCAGTGGATTCCAAGCTTGTTGAAGCCGTTTCTTGTCATTCTCAAGTTTTCAGGATCAGCATCAATAATCTCAAGCTCGCCCCTTGTAACAGCAGCCAGCCCTATATATGAACCAACCTCGATAAAATCAGACCCTATCCTGAATTCAGTACCGGAAAGTTTTTTAACACCCTGTATATTCAGGATATTTGATCCTATCCCGGTAATTTTAGCCCCCATGCTGTTAAGCATCCTGCACAGGTCCTGCACATGCGGTTCTGATGCCGCATTCTGGATAACAGTGCTGCCTTCAGCAAGGACAGCAGCCATTACAGCATTCTCGGTAGCTGTAACAGAAGCTTCATCAAGAAAAAGATCCACCCCTGCAAGCTTGTTGGCAGAGACCCTGAATATCCCGTCGACATCAACCCTTGCTCCCAGTTCGGAAAAAGCAAGGAAATGGGTATCCAGCCTTCGCCGTCCTATAACATCACCGCCGGGAGGGGGGAATATAACCTTGCCTGTCCTGGCAAGAACAGATCCTGCAAAAAGAATTGAAGCTCTTACAGATTTCGCCTCTTCAACAGGAAGTTCAGATGTTATATCACCTGTTTTTACTTCATACACACCGTTACTGATTTTTTTAACTGATGATCCGATTTTTTCAAGTATATCAAACATAACAGCAACATCCTGGATTTCAGGAACATTCTTCAGAACAACAGTCTCATCTGTCAGAAGAGTAGCTGCTATACATGGAAGTGCTGCATTCTTATTTCCGCTTGCTTTGATCTTCCCCTTAACAGGAAAAGAACCTTCAATAAAGTATTTGCACATAGATGAAATCTACATTGTACAGTTGCAGTTGTCAATGTCAGTTTTAAAAGGCATTTCAGGTTTTATATCAATAACAATCAGTTGATATGAAAAGAGAATCGCGGGGATGCAAATGGATTTGAATTCATATAGATTTTCACAAGATAAATTGCCTCTTCCCTGCTTTCACTGCTCACCCTTACATAGGTAGTGAAATTATAAATATTACGACGGTCAAACCGGAAAGGATTTTCAACAATTTCAGGAAAGACAAAATCAATTTTACTGCCGTTTTTCATAAATACATTGATATCGGGAAACAGTTCACTTTCCTTTTTTACAGGATAGAAAATCTTTCTGATAATGTCCCTGCTTCCCAAATTCCTCTCCCTAAGAGCTGTCAGTTTACCGGACGGAACAGAGTTTCTGAGAAAGGAATCAATATTTTTCGCTTCAAGTGTTTTTTCAGTATCTGCAAGAAATTCTTTCAGCCTTCGTATAACACTCAAAGAACCGGAAGATTCAAACGAACCGTTTTTGTATTCGAAAAGAGTTATAAAGGTATCATACCCCAGGCCTTCCTCAAAAAGGTTTTCATACCTGAGGATTTCTGTTTTACCGTCATTATCAATATCTTCAATTCTGTTGAATTCCGTGAGAGTGCTGTTCATGCTGAAAACTGAATAATCACCGCTTGAGGATACAGTAATCAGGTTATCAGATAATCCCTCTTCTCCGGAAAATGAAACAACAACAGCTTTCTCTGATGAGTCAACAGAAAGTTTTACAACGGAAAATTCCCTGAAAACAGGGCGGTAACTTAGGGGAAGTATATCTTTCAGGACCAGGGAACTTTCTGAACCTGTATAAACAGCGGCAAGATACCTGTCAGCAAGAATTTCATCCTCATGACCTCTCCTTCCGGCAAGATAATCCTTCTCAGTCTCTTCTGATGATTCACCATACGAGTAAAGGATAAAATATTCGGAAGGCCCTCTATTGTCGATATTTTCCTCAATATATTTGAGCCTTCCCTTTCTGTGAACAGGGTAAAAACGGGATTCCCTGTAAGTTATACCTGATTCAAGAAGCTTATCTGTATGGACATCAGTTAAAACAAATTTGTTTTCTGCGGTAACTGGCTCAGGATCTTCTTTTCCGGTCTCTTCCGACAGTATTTCCCTACCAGTTTCTGAAGAGGGAATATCCCTGATATACTGATCAGATTCGGCAACAGACGAATTACCGGATGTTTTACAGGAGCCAATGAGAAAAATTATTAGAAATATCTGAATTAAAGTTTTTAACCTGAAATAAAAGGAATTCAATATCATAATCCTGAAATAAAATATACTGAATATATCTCTAAATGGGATTATACAGTATAGAAAATAATTTGCCAGAACTTTTTTTAAATCAGATAAATTGTTTCATTCCTCCAATATTCATTTGAGGACAAAACCATAGAAAAAATATAAATAACATGCTACAAATTACAGACAAATCATACACAGAGGGCATTAAAATGAAAGTTATGAAATTCGGCGGAAGTTCAGTCCAGGATGCACAGCACATAAAGAATGTATGTTCGATAGTACTTGAAGAGGCCGGAAAAGAAAAAACAGCAGTAGTTTTTTCTGCAATGAAGGGAATAACCAACCTTTTACTCGAATCAGCAGATATTGCTTCAACAGGAAGCACGGAATATAAGGAAGCAATCGAAACGCTTTACAAAAGACAGGTTGAAGCAGTTAGCAGCCTGATGGAAGGGGAAGCGGCTGAAAAATGCCTTTCAGAAATCGATGAAATGGTTGAAGAACTCAAAAACATTCTGCACGGTGTAGAACTTGTAAAGGAATGTTCTCCCAGGAGCAAAGACCTTATTGTCAGCTTCGGAGAAAGGCTAAATAATTTTCTCATTACTTCATACCTTAACTCAACAGGGGCAAAAGCGGAATTTATAGATTCCAGAGATATTATAAAGACAAACAGCCAGTACGGACGTGCTCAGGTTAAATATGATATTACCTATAAAAACATAAAGAAAAGAGTTTCCAAAGTTAAAGGAATAGCTGTAATTACAGGATTTATCGCGTCTTCTGAAGACGGGGCAACAACAACACTAGGAAGAAACGGCTCAGACTTTACGGCTTCAATAATTGCTGCAGGAACAGGTTCAGATCTCATTGAAATATGGACAGATGTAGACGGAGTCTTGAGTGCAGACCCCAGAATTGTGGGAAGTGCATTCGTAGTTCCTGAAATCAGCATTGAAGAGGCAATGGAGCTTTCATACTTCGGAGCGGAAGTTATCCACCCCTATACAATGATACCGGCAGTTGAGAAAAACATTCCAATATGCATAAAAAATACACTAAATACAAAAGCACCCGGTACATATATTGTGAAGAAACCGAAACCTCACAACAATCCTATTACAGGAATTGCAAGTATCAACAATGTTTCTCTTATTAATATCGAAGGGGGCGGAATGCTTGGAATACCGGGATTCGCTTCCAGGGTATTTGAAGTTCTTGCGAAGGCGGAAGTAAATGTAATAATGATTTCACAGGCATCAAGCGAACACACAATCTGCATAGTCTGCAGAGAGGATGATGCACTCAGGGCACTCGATGCAATGAAAAGCGAACTTCAGGATGAAATTACTTCCCGGAAAATACAGAATTTTGATCTTGTTAAAAACCTTGAAATTGTTGCTATAATCGGTGAAAACATGAGAGGAACCCCGGGAATTGCAGGAAAGCTTTTCAGCACACTAGGTGAAAACGAGATAAACATCCTTGCAATTGCACAGGGATCATCAGAGAGAAATGTATCATTTGTAATCAGGAAGGATGAAACAGAAAAAGCTCTCAATGTGATACATAAATCATTTCTTGGCAAATAAAAGAGCCCGGTTGTATTATAATGACAGATACAACTTTTTTTTGTTAAGGCAAAGCAGATTTTTTTCTGCTTTGCTGCAATTGACAGGCCGGACAGGGGATTTATCTCAAAGATTTCCGGAATGTCCGGTTACATAAATCATATTAAGAATTTTACAGAGATTATAAAACAGTTTAATTCAAGGAGTCTGTAATGAAGTTTTCAAGTACAAGAAACAAGAACCACATAGTAAGTTTCAAAGAAGCAGTATTTCAGGGACTTTCACCGGAGGGAGGACTTTATAACCCTGTTGTAACTCCCGACCTTTCACTCCTTTTTCAGGGTATGGATAAAAACACATCATTTCTTGAGGCAGCTTCCCGCCTTACAGCAGAAATACTAAAGGAAGACCTGAGTGAGGAAAGAGCACGTGAAGTGTGTAAAAGAGCATTTCATTTCAAACCAGTACTCACAGACACAGGCAATGATATACAGATTATGGAGCTTTACCACGGCCCATCATGCGCTTTCAAGGATTTCGGCGCATCTTTCCTCGCATCATCTATGGAGGAATTCCTGAAAGGGGAAAGCAGGAAAGCTATAATCCTTACTGCAACATCAGGCGATACAGGAAGCGCAGTTGCACAGGCCTTCCATAAAAAAGAAAACATCGAAGTTGTAATTCTCTATCCTTCAGGAAGGGTAAGCCCTCTGCAGGAAAAACAGCTTACAACACTGGGTCATAATGTTACTGCACTCGAGGTAAAGGGATCATTCGATGACTGCCAGAGAATGGTAAAAGAGGCATTTACAAGCGAAGACCTTAAGCATCTTCCGCTCACATCTGCAAACTCAATCAACCTCGGAAGACTCTTTCCCCAGTCATTCTACTATGTTGATGCAGTCAACAAACTGAAAGAAGAATATAAAAACATAGTATTCTGCGTACCAAGCGGAAACTTCGGAAACCTTACAGCAGGTGTACTTGCTAACCAGTGGGGACTCCCTGTCAAGGAATTCATCGCAGCAACAAACCTCAACAAGGTAGTGCCTGAATACCTTGAATCAGGCATCTACAATGCAAGACCGTCAGAACTTACATACTCCAATGCAATGGATGTTGGTAACCCGAGCAACTTCGAAAGGCTCAAAGATATTTTTGAAGGTGACTGCAGTAAGATGGGTGAAAGAATCAAGGGCGACTGGGTTGATGATGAGACAACACTTAAAGTAATAAATGAATATTACAATGATAAAGACAGTTTTATTGATCCCCATACAGCAGTAGCATATGAGGCATCAAGGAGATATAAGGCTGCAAATCCGGACAAGGATACAGTTGTTGTAAACCTTTCAACTGCACATCCCGGAAAATTCCTGGAAGTTGTTGAACAGGCAACAGGTGTAAGGCCGGAGCTTCCACAGCAGCTGAAAAAGATACTCAAGCTGGAAAAGGAGTCAGTTGTAATTGAAAACACAACTGAAGATTTAAAGACATTTTTGATGAAGAGTTATTAATTTTTAATATTACTGAAAAAAATCAGGAGCAGCCTGCCTGTTCCTGATTTTTTTGTCTTAACCCCGGCAGGTGATGATTTTATTTTTAAAGGAAACGGAATTGCAATATCTGTTACTGTTCTTTGTTTTATTATGATGTTTCCGAAAAAGCAATGAAAAACAGAGGCCTTTTTATGTAATAAAAGGTCAGTTCTTTACCCATAAACAATAGTCAAAAAACCTGATAATTCCTGTTTTCAGAAAAAACAAGCCCCTGAACTTTTCCAGGGGCCTTTTTTTACAGAACAAAATGCTTATTTAATGCGTTGTTTCAGATCTTTATATGTAATATGGTTATTACAATTTCAGATATAATAATTTATTTTACACATTACTGGTTCTGTAATATTTATTACAACAATCTATATTCAGTAAATTTCAAGAATAATTAAAATCATGGAACCGAGATTGTCAGATCATACTTGTTGTCCTTGAATCTGTCATCCAGGGCCTTTATATATGCATTAAAAGCATCTTCATCTGAAACATTTATTTTGTATTTAATCCTCTGCCTGTTTTTCGATGTCCTGTATTCAATAAAAGAGCTCTTGAAATTTTTAAACCCCTCAATATCACGGAACAGCTCTTCAGATAAAGGTTCTTCCCCTTTAACCTCAAGTGTAAGAATATATTCATTCGATGTGGGGGGGGACATACCGAATTTAAGAAAATTAAGAACCAGCATAAGTGCCCCGACAAACAGGGTGATAAGAACAGCAACAGAATAAAAATCAAGGCCGGAAGCCATACCTACTACAATGGAAACAAAGATAAAAGACATATCAATATAGTTTCTTACAGCTGTCCTGAAACGAATAATTGAAACTGCCCCGACAAGACCAAATGCTATGGCAAGGTTGTTTCCAATAACCATCATTGCCCCGGCAAGGATTACTGAAATGAAAATCATTGAATGCATGATGACATGGCAGTCCTCTTTTTCCCTGTGGATAACTTTATATATAAGGGCAAGGATAAATGTCAGAACAAAGGCTGTAAACAGTCCAAGTACTGCATGAAAAAGTGTTAATTCCCCAGCAAGAGATATTTCATTTATATGTTTGGTTATTTCATTCTGCATATATTAAACTCCGATTATTAAAGACCGCAATTATTTGTAAATTGACAGGCAATATCCTAATATAATTGTATAACCTATTGTAAGGCAAGAAAATGAAAAATAAAATTATTTTGATTGTTTTAGTTATTATTTTTACAGGAATAAAAGGATACAGCAGCAGTTTTAACGAGGAACCCGATTTATCCGGAAGGCTTGGTATAACATTCTCATTTGACGACCTTCTCCATCCTCTTGAAACCTACACAGACAGCATACAGTCCGGCATTGGATTGGTTTATATTTATTCTCCCTTTATGCTTAAAGCTCTTGTTAATACAACACATATAGATTCTACAAAAGATCAGTTCGGAGGATCTGTTTTAGCCGCATACCGCTTTAAAAAAGCAGTTATTCACCATATACAGGATAAATAGCAGGTTTCGAAAATCTTGAAGGAAATAATGATTTAAAATATTATGCAGGATTAAATCTCGGAATAAGCTATATTGCATGGAATTCAATATTTCTATCCGGAGAATATATGCTTTATGTAGTGAAAAATTTTGCCAGTTTTATGAGCTTTACATCAAATATCTCAGTAGGCTTTTTATTCTGATAATAAATTTCAATA
Source organism: Spirochaetia bacterium (assembly GCA_963662265.2). Classification (GTDB taxonomy): domain Bacteria; phylum Spirochaetota; class Spirochaetia; order CADAEX01; family CADAEX01. Next base: position 46,755 of record CAXXHA010000028.1, read on the forward strand.
TTTTAACAGAACATTCTGCGGCAGAATACAGAACTACTCATATAAATAGATTTCCCGGTAAGTTATAATACAGAACATTTCATATTTAAAGACATTCAAATAAGTAATATAAAAGAATAAAATCTAATGAAGCCAGGCTGGGATTTCGCTTTCTCTCTCATTAAGAAATATATCAATCAGTCCGCCGGAACTCATATCCTCTTCAAAAACATCATAACTGTAGTACCTGTTATTGTCATATTTAACAGCGTTTTTTACTTCACTATAAAATTCGTCTTTCTTTGCTCTTATTTTATCTATAATCGGTTCAGAACCGACATTAGTAATTTCATCCTTAAAAATCTGTATATATTTATCTTTAACAGGAGATCCGTCCATCAGAAGACGTCGCATCAGCATGTTGTCGCCTTTAAAGGAATCAGATGAAGAATCTACAGCACTCCCGTTGTAGTTACGCCTCATGTTTGCTTCATGATCCCACGGCAGAAGAGCATATTTGCCGTTGTAGACTACATTGAAGTTCTTTTGAGTTGTATCTGTAACAGAAAGGAAGCTGTGGACAAAAAGGTATTTTGCTGTCTCTTCTATAAGAAAATTGTTTTCAACAAAATCCAGCCACTGGCTGTCAGTCATGTTTTTTGCATATGAGAGAAGACGGCTCAGACTGGAAAAATCATCATCTTCAATAATTTTCTTTTCAGAAAGATGATATATGGGAAAGTCACTCCCCATTTCCTCGAACTTACACTTAAACATTTCACATTTTCCAAATACAGTATTAAGCATATCAGCAGTATAAAGTTCTATCTTTGTATAGCACCCGATATAAACATCATTTATAAAAAGAGCAGTCCCCTCGGTTGAAGGTACAGACAGCCCCATGTACCGGTAAGCCTCAAAAGCAAGACGGTTTCTTGCCTGTGAAGGATCTTTATATGATGCATCGAGTGAATATTTTTTTTCATCTCCGTCACGTGTAAATTTAAGAGTAAATGATTTTTTCGGATATCCCCTTGATAAGTCGCCCCGGATTTTTATCCATGCATCATATACATGCCCATCCTCCTTATAAGTGCAGTGGGCATAATCATGGTCAAAAAGAGAGTTATAAAGCTTGTTTTTTTCCTCTTCAGACAGATAAATTTTTATTTTTTTGATATTGCCGAGATCAGGCTGGTCAGGATCATCGAAGCCGATGAACTCGCCGCATGAAGTAAGTGAGAAACATATTAAACTGATAAAGACCGGCAGCAGGAGTCTTAAAAAGAAGCCAGGCCGGGAATTAAACAACATCATCTACAATATTTCTATGAATCTAATCAATAATATATTAATTTAATAAAGGATTATCCATATTTATCCACAACTTATCAGGCTGAAAAAACCGGGATGAACAGAATCCGAAACATAAATAAATCCAGCAGTCTTAATAATCCTTTTCCACAAGCTCGCAGATGATATGATAAATCATAAGGTGCATCTCCTGCACCCTTGCTGTTGTTTCAATCTCAACTGTTATTGAAACATCGCACTTATCTTTCAGAAGACCTCCGTCCCTGCCCAGGAATCCGATTGTCCGGCATCCTGCAGCAGACGCAGCATCAGCCGCCTCAATAACATTAGTACTGTTTCCCGATGTGGAAAAACAGATTACAGCATCCCCTTCTTCGCCGAGCGCCTCGACCTGCCGTGAAAACACCTTATCATAACCGTAATCATTACCAACAGCAGTAAGAATTGAAGTATCTGTAGAAAGAGCGATTGCAGGAAGCGCCTTCCTGTTTTTCTGGAAACGGCCCACAATTTCAGCAGCAAAATGCTGGCTGTCTGCAGCGCTTCCCCCGTTACCCATAATAAGAAGTTTCTTCCCTTTATTCAGGGTATCTATAATTATATCTGCAATTTCCTTTATCTTTTCATTCTGGTTTTTAACCAGATCGAGAGCTTTCTGATGCTCATCTATAATTCTTTTTATATCTTCCATTTATACTTCCTGTTATATTTCTATAATTATCAGCACTCCGGATAATTATAGAAAAACACCGGCTTGAATCATTATGCTGTCATACCGGAATAAAATATTTCATTATTACAACTGCATTTTATCAGAATCATATATAAAAATATATATCTTTTCTATCTATGTGCGGAACTGCCTGTGATATCTGTCATTATTTTCTATTTACAGCATTATGATTTATAAGTACTATTTTGAGTATTATGACTGATAAAACTAAACTGCTTATTTTAATTATACTGATTTTTTCCGCATCCATACTTCAGGCAGAAAACAACAACCTGCCTTTTGATCTTGATGCGCGTTTTTCCTTTTCAACAAATGATGAAATTACATATTCAGACCAGTATCAGCTTAAAGCTGAACTTGAGTTTCAGTTTCCGGTAACTGAAGATTTTGAATGCGAACTTGAACTTGAAGCAGATAAGTATGAAATAGATGTCGAAGAAGTATTCTTCCGGTTTAAGAGAGACGGATATGATATCCTTGCAGGAAAATATTCGAATACACTTCTTTTAAGTAATATTCTAAGCAGCAAAAAAAATCCGCTGGCATTCGGAAGCGCAACAGACAGGCTTCTCGTGGATATGAGCTATATCAATCATGCAATAGGCGCCGGAATAGAAGCAGATGAAGTTAATTATTTTTATTTCAATATTCAGTCAATAGAAGCCCAGTTTTTCGAGCCTCAGTTTAACGGCGGGTACCTGTATCAGTTTTCAAACAAGATATGGGCAGGACTTACAGGATGCTATTTTCCTTTCTTTATAAAAGACAGCTATATCGGAGACTTTGATAATGTTGAAAATAATTTTCTGATAAATGCTGTTACCTACAAACATGAAGGTTTTCTTGTATATGGAAGCGAAGTAACATTCGGAAAAAATATTGAAGATCCGATAGGAATACTTAATTCCGGTGTAAATTCAGACAGGGAATATTTCCTGGGAGGTGACTTCTATGGAGGAGTAAGAGTCTATGCTGAAAAAACAGAGCTTATTCCTCTTTTAAGAACTTCCCTGCTGTTTCCTGATACAGAAGATTTAAAATGCAGCCTTATTGAGACAAGTTTCAACAGCAAGATAGGATTCAGTGAAAATGTAAGACTTGATTTTGCGGCAGGACTTCAGATTAAGACTGAGTATGATTATAAGGAGGACCTTATAACTTCACTCGACCCGCTGTGGAATATTGGGTTTAAGGTTTTTATATAATAAGAAGTCTTTTTCTTTACTTGAATTGTTAAGGAACACATCATTTGCTGTTAATTTCTTATAAACAGGCAGACTTATGTCTCTGAATTCTAATTATTAGATGATATTTCTGGTTCCTGTTTAATGCAAAAACAGATACTTATGTTTATGGAATATGAGGTGCAATTTTTGCAGACCTCTGGTCGATGAAATCATCAATATGCTTTTTCATTTTCTCAAAATCATCTATATCATGGTAAAAAACCGGATCATGTTTTACAGCACTTTTTGATTCATTATAATACTTCTGAACAACAGATTTTAAATGACCAAGAAAAGCATTATCAGTTCTGAATTCTGTCATTGCATTCTCATAATCTGTCCTGACAGAAGGTATTTCCAGAATCCTCTTTGTCAGTTCATTGTGACCGTAAAAATCGCTGAAATCAAGATCCATTCCAAGCTCATTATCCCAGGGAAGAATAATCATTTTTCCATAGTTATAAATATAATAATTCTGAATTGTAGTATCTGTAACACCGAAAAAATCATGTACAACCATATACCGGATAAAATCATCAAGCTCAATATATGTTTTTACCCAGTTCTCCCATTCAGAATCAGACATTGTTTTAACATTATAAACCAGTGCCTCGAGAGATGAATAGTTATCATCATCCGGGAATTTCTTCTCGCTTCTGGAATACAGCGGAGTCTCACTGTATGATTCAAGATGAACCTTGAAAAGTTCTGATTCAGATCCCTTCCTGTATGACTCAAGAGAGTCCTGAGTATATATATCAACCTTTGAGTAGTAACCGATATATTCATCATTTACAAATAGGGCAGATGCTTCTGTTTCAGGAGCAGCGGTTAGAGCTGTCCCCTTGTATTTGTAGTTATTGTAAGCATACATCACGATCCGGTTTTTCATCCAGGTTCCGGCTTCTGTCATCAACGCAAAGGGAACCTCTTCACCGTTTGAGTCAATCAGTCGAAGTGTATAGTTTTTCTTGGGTTCAGTCCTTGATGTATATCCTCTGACCCTCATAAGAGCATCAGCATGTTTACCGCCTATAACAGTTCTGCAGGGGACAAAATTCTCTTCAGGTTTTGATGCAGTATTCTGGAATTTTACAAGGTTTTCCTCTGTAAACAGCGATTCAATTTTAAGAACATTTCCAATATCAGGTTCTGCAAAATCATCTGTACCGATAAACTGGCCGCAGGAAAGAATAGAGAGAAACAAAACTGTAAATATTGAAAATGATAAAAATCTAGCCATTTATAATCAGTGTTACACTCCACCGCCATTCCAGCTTTGTCTTTAATTCATTATCGCCGTATGTATCATAACGGGTTATAAATCCGGGACCTCCGTCTACATGAAGCTTTACATTTTCCTTGTAGCTGAGCTGGTTTGCAATAAGAACATCAACAAACCGGCATTCAAATTCCGATACAGCAGGCTCAAGAACTGTTGTTCTAATCATCGGGATCCAGTAAATTGAATCCTTCTCTTTAATTACAAACCTTAGTCCTGCATGAAGATCGAGTCCGAGAAATACCGGGTAATCATTATTAGGCTTATGATTGATAAGTCCTAAAGGGGTTACAAGATTGGATCCTGCGGTAAACTCTGCTCCGTAAAGAAAACTTCCTGTATAATCTGTATAAACTAAATCAACAAGAAAGTTGTGAATATTTGAATAAGAATCCTCGCCGTCCCATGCATCATGATTTATAAAAGGATAGTAGGAGGCAAAAATACCTGCAAGCTTTAGATCATTCTTTTCCCTGTTAAGTAATCCGAAGTTGAGCTGCGGTTCAAACTGGGACGGGATATAGATGAAATGGCCGAAATAACTTATATCATCCTGTTTCCTGTTTTTTCTTTCATATTTGAATCCGACAGATCTTGCAGTATATCCCTGTCTTTGTATTTCTCTTGTTACAATATTTGTCCTTGCAAAAAGAGAATCAAAATCACCCAGATATTCATCCAAAGTAAGATCATTACTGAATTTTCCGACTTTAATACAGTTTTTTCCGTCAATGCTGAATCTTGCAGATAATTCTTCAACATCAACTTCTCTCTTATCAAGCTCTGTCTTAAAAATAAGCTCAATATCATCAGTTGCGGGGAATTTTATTCTGAGATCACCTTTTATATCATAGAAATCATCTACAGTAAGATCATCGTTAGTTGTGATTTTCAGCTCGGGATCAAATTCCGGTTCTGCCGCTGTTACAAAGGAAATAGAAATAAGTAATATAATAATTATAAGTGCTGTCTTTTTCATACAGTAAAAATATACAGGGAAATTGATATTCTGTTAATAGGATTATTTTAAAGAGAACTATCTATAAACCTATTTTACCAAAACTTTGAAAGAAGAGGTTGATTCATCAATACCGCAAAATCCAATTGCAAGGTTATTTTCCAGCTTTATATATCCCTTCCTTCCAGCTGATATTTCTCTTATACTAATAGGCCGCCTATTTGTATATAATTTACAGTTTGTTATATTAATAGAAACTGGTAACGAATTACTACTCAAATTAGCAAAATAACAAAGTATTCCTGGCCCAAAATTGTATCGCAAAACACAACTGTCAATTATACAATTAATAAGTCTCTGATTATCATTATTTGGTTCAAAGTCTATACCTGCAGAAGGGAGGTGTGTTCCTGTATTCTCTATTATACAGTCTTTAATTAAAATATTTTCACCACTGATAATAGAGATTCCCTGCCGATAATGACCGGAAAGCAATATATCTTCAATTATAATATCTTTACAAAAATTTACTAAAGATTCTTTTCCGGAAGATCCAATATAAATTCCATCCCCTCCGCTATCTTTAATAGACAGGCCCTTAATTGTCACATTTTTGCAACTTGTAAAAGAAAGACAATGTCTCCACTGCCCTTCTTTATAAGGAGGATATGTATAATCAGCTCTATTCATCCGTAATTCAGCACCAGATCCATATAGGTGTATATTCTCTTTATCAATTGCACTTATTAATTTATCCCCACTGTTCTTAAAACTCTTTTTTTTTGCTGTAATTACAACGCCGCGATCAAAAAAAATAATTGTATCAGATTCAAGAAATAGAGGCTCTGTTACCCAAGGTCTACCTATATTAGTTATCGAAATAAAATCAGCTCCTGAAGATAAAGCATTCTGAAGAACAAAAGTATCAGAAAGGTTTTTATTCTGCATATAATCTTCATCAAGTAGCCACCATTCAGCAAGCGCATAATTGATTTTTCCAGCTTTTAAAAGTGATATATGATATGCATCATAAGAAAAAACAGAAAAAGAAATCAGTTGAAACAGAAATATTAAAAGACTCTTTCTATATTTAATTATTAATAATTTATAGAGTTTAATAATTCTGTCTTTAGCAATAATTAACATTTAATATAATTATTATACAAACAGATAATAAAATAAAGGATAAAAAAACCTGAAATGCATAATTTCAGATCAGGTTCTCAGAGATTAAGAACAAACACTTAATGTTTATAATCGAGAATTTTACAGGAATTCCGCTTTTATAGTTTCTGCAAGAGCCTCTTCAATTTTAACAGGTGCATTATAACCTGTCTCTGAAATAAATGAAGAAGTAAAATGAGAATCAGAACAGAATTTCTTTACCCTGATTACACTTATAGGGAATTTCTTTCCTGTAATCTTTGAGAGAAGATCAAATACAGAAGCACCTGCAATCCCCAGCCACATTGGAAAGTGTATTCCTGAATACTTTCGCCCAAGGGAACTGTAAACAGTTTCAACAAGAGAATTCATATCAAAATCAGGCTTATCAACATAATTACAGACAATATATCTCTTTTCAAAAGATAAAAGATGTTCAAGAAATGCTGCAACATTTTCAACATATGCCATTGATTTCTTATTATTACCCTTACCAACCATAAGAAATTTTCCAGAAGCAATCTGTCTTAGAAGGTTATAGACATTTCCCCTGTTACTTTTACCGAAAACAACTGAAGGTCTTATGATCTGAAGTGAATTATCTTCTGACTTTTCAAGCCAGGCTCTGTATACTTTTTCAGCCTCATATTTTGTTCTGCCGTACTCATTAAAATAATTAAAACTGCCGCGTTCATCTGTTTCTCCAACAGAATTACCATAGACAGCAACAGAGCTTGTAAATATAATTTTTTTAATTCCGTTAGCCTCAGCTGCGTCACAGACATTGGAAGCTCCATCAACATTGACTTGCTGATACAGTTCAACAGGGGTTACATTGTCCTTATGCTCTGCTGCAAGATTAATTACAACTTCAAAACCATTAAGAAGCCGGATAAGGTCATCTTTATCAAGGATATTAACCTTAATTGTTTCATTAGGATAAGTACTGCTAATTTCCTTATCAAAAATTGTAAAATCAATATTATTTTTTTTAAAATTTCCAGCAAGTACAGTTCCAATAAAACCACTTCCGCCAATCAATGCTATTTTCATCAGTCACTCCTGAACAGTTTTTTATTTAGTAATATATTCGAGAAATTTACCAATAAGATAATCCCAATTAAAATAATTTTCAGCCCGAGATTTTCCATATTCGCCAATATTTTTAGAAACTTTTTTATTTTCTATTAGATATGCTATCTTTTCTTTAAGATCTTCAACAGAGTATGGATCAACAAGATAACCGCTTTTACCATCTTCTATTGCATCAATAACCCCGCCTGAACGACCTCCAATCACAGGTTTATTATATAAATTAGCTTCTAAAAATGTGATCCCGAAACCTTCAACATCATTATTAGATAATATTCTGTTTGGCATCACATATAAATCACATAGCTTATATAAAACTTTTTTTTCTTCATCTGTTACAGATCCAATAAATAAAATATTTGTTAATTGCATGGATTTTGCTAATTTTTTTAATTCATTTAAATAAGGACCTTCTCCTGCAATTATATATGTTATTGGTTTTTTAATAAGTGATAAGGCAGAAATTGTTGTATCCAAGCCTTTTCTCTCTACAATCCGGCATAACGACAGTATAATAGTTTTTTCTTCATCAATATGATACCTGTCAATTGTTGTCCTGTATAATTTTTCATCATAAGTATCATCAGCTACTACACCTGGATTAAGTATAAAAGTTTTTTTTCTTTTTACACCTTTATTAACAACAACTTCCTGTGTATAAGAACTGTTACAGATTACTAAATTAGAATGTTTTAATGATATTTTTATTTTTAACTGATTATTATTTGTATCTGTTATTTCAAGACCATGAGCAATTAAACATAATTTTGAACGAAGCAATTTGCTTAATATAAAAGATTTATCCCAGTCACTGCCACATTTATTAACAATAATATAGTCAAATCGGTTTTCAGGTTTTATATTTATAATTTCCTGAAAAAAATTATTCTTAATTCTATATATTTTATATCCGGCATTTAAATCAAAACTTTCTGAATCATCCACAGTTCTTGATACTACCAGAACATTATGCCCTGCATTTTTCAAAGATAATGCCAGATTATGCGTATATTCAGCAACTCCGCCTACAGAAGGTTTAAAATCTCTTGTTGCAACTATTAAAAAACTTTTTTCATTATTCATTTGGGTATACCTAAAATAAAATCAGTTAATTCTTCCAGATCTTCGAGTTCTCTTTGTCTAAGATTTTCAGCATGCTCTGGCCCCTCAGCTATAAGTTTTCTTCTCAGTTTCTCATCATATACTACCTGCAGCATTCTGTTTTTGATTTCCCGTATTGAATAAGGATTAAAATATAGAACCTTGTCTTTTTGCAGTTCAGGAATAGAATTTATAGAAGAAGCAATAACAGGTGTTCCATATTTCATGCAATCTATCGGAGGATATCCAAATCCTTCATTTAAAGTTGGGTAAATAAAAGAAAATGCATATTTATATAACGTCTCAAGCATATTCCTGTCAACATAATCAAGTACAATAATTTTATCAATTCCTTTAACCATCTTTCTGTTTTTTAAACCTACCACTACCATCTGGTAATCAAACTCTTTAAACTTATCAACTATTTGTTTATATGCTATAATTGCTCTATATGCATTTTTCTCCCACCGATTGGCGCTTATTATTAAGAAATATTTTTTTTCTTTAATACCATACTGTGTTAATAAATCTTCACTATACGGATTTTCAATACTTAATGGAGGAGCATAAAACTTTAAAACCTTATCTTTTTTTAGTTCAGGATATTCTTCTATTACAGAATAACGGCTGTGGTTTGAAACAGTAACTACATAAAAATTCTTAGATGAATGAAACAGCTTTTGGAACTCTTCATGCCTGTATTTTAAATATGGCTTGCGTAAATATTTTTTAACAGCATATTTAAGATAATCTTTTATTTTAACTGCATATTTTAATTCATAAATATCATTTGAAAGCTCAAGAGGGCGTAGTCCATGAATAGTTAATATATATTTTGTATTTATCGATAATTTCTTGAACTTAAGAGGCAATGCTGAATAGAATACATCTATTTCATAATTATCTATAATTTTTTCAATTTCTTCAATATTTTTTATTTTAATTATTTTGTAAGCTTTATGAAATAATTTTGTAACTTGTTCATCAATATATTTTTTATCATCATATATACAAAATATTTTATTTTCTGTACTTTTATCAATTATTTTTTTAAAAACTTCTTTGGCATATTCTCCACCACCATGATACTTGGCATTTCCAACAGGCTGTGTTGCAATCAAATCAAACAGAATATTCAAACTATATGCTCCTTTATTTATTATCCTGCTTTATTTAATAGTATATGCAGTAATTTTTTTATTTTTATCACACTGCTGTATTTGATAAAAAAAGACAATCCTTCAATATAATTCAACATATTTAAAGGTCGATTTTTTACAGATTTAATAAAATACCAGAATGCAGTTTTTTTATCGGCTAGCAATATATATTCCCTGCATAAAGTTAAATTATGACTATTAAGAATTCTATTAATTTCTTTTTTTGTCAGTAAATTAAAATGATTTTTTTTAATTTCAAGAAGGTATTCCCTTCCTTTAATAATTTTCTCGTTAGTGTTAATTCTTTCTTCATCATGGAGATAAACTGAAGTCAGTATTTCATCAACATAATCAACTTCGTAACCATTTAAAAGGATCCTTAGAACAAGATCATATTCTTGCCCGCAGATGAGATCCCGGAATCCATGGACCTCTTCAACAATATCTTTTTTAAAAAGCATTGTTGATGTAATAGCAATATTCCTCAACAATTGATACTTAACTGCATTCCCCCGAACATTAGCTACACTGTATCTCAGGATTTTATCATTATCATCAAGGTAATTGTTTTTACAATAAACAATTGCAAGTTTTTCATTATCTTTTTCTTTAAAAAGATTAACCTGTTTTTCAATTTTTGTCGGAAATAGATAATCATCATCATCAAGAAATGATATGAATGTACAAGAAGCATATTTTAAGCCAGTATTTCTTGCGGCTGGAGCACCCATGTTTTTTTCATGTTTTATATATTTTATTCTTTTATCAGTTAACAATACTTCAACAGCGGCTTCTGTATTTTTTCTTTCTTCAGAACCAGGATTATTATCATCAACTATTATTATTTCAATATTTGTAAATGTCTGCCTGAAAACACTCTCAACAGTTTTTTTAAGCCTTTCAGGTCTCTTATAAGTAGGAATTACAACAGTAACTTTATCCACGTACAACCTTCTTTATTTTTTTGAAATTATCAATAATTTCATTTTTATATATAAAAACAAATACTACAAACGGAATTATCTGCTGATATTTAAACCCCGAATAATCAAGTATACATGTAGCAATAAAAAGCAGAACTGAAGAATATATTTTTATCCAGTTGATTCCATATTTATAATATTTATCTGCAATATGAGACCTTAAAATGAAAAATACAATATAAGAAAAACCTATTGATATAGATGCTCCCCATATACCATATGCTTTAATAAATATATAATTTGATACAATATTCACTATTAATACAATAAGTGTAATAACAACATGCCAGTAAGTTTTTTTGGCAAAGTTGATACCTACAACAGTAATTTCCGATAAAATATTCATTACAGGAACAAGCAAAAGAAATGGAATCACAAAAACAGCATTGCTGTACTCTGCAGAGATAATCTTAATTATTATATTTTTAGAAAAGACAACCATATACGCAAAGAAAAACATTATAAAAGTCATCAAATTAGCAACTTTTTTATAAAAATATTTATTATCCTCTTTTTCAAATTTTTCAAATGCTACAGGAATCCAGAAAGTTTGAAATGTTGTCTGAATAATTTTTAAAGCACCTACAATTTTAAATCCGACACTGTAAATACCAAGGTCTTCAAAAGAACAAAGTGATCTAATAAATATTTTATCTGTGCTTTCAAAAACAAAATAAAGTATCTGTGACGGAATAAAGGGGAGTCCGTATAAGAAAAGGTTTTTAAAACTAATATGTATTTTTCTGAAATTTTTCAGCAAACTGATCCAGTATTTTCTGCTGAAATAAAATCCTGTCAGCATTGAACCGAATATACTTAAAATATAAGCAATAACTATAGAATCATAACTTTTTGATACAAACATCGTAAGAAAAATAGCTATAGATGTATTCAATAATGCCTGAACAAAATTCAGTATTGAACAATGAATTCCTTTCTGCTGCATTCTTAAAACCAGAAATACATATCTGTAAATTATAGAAAATAAAACAGCAACAAAAAGCATTATAAAAACTTTTAAACTGTAATTTTCAAATAAATAAGAAGTAATTTCTTTATAAAAATTTACAGAAATAATAAAAGTCAGAAGCAACAAAACAACACTGTAATTTATTGCTTTAAAAATTATTGCCTTTTGAGTTAAGTCATCTTTCTCATAAAAGACCCTCATAAATGAAGCATCAAGTCCCATTAACATTATAGTAAGAAGTATTTTATGAGCCAGAATAAACATGGATGACTTACCCAGTTCATCAGGCAGAATCAGCCAAGTCAGTACTGGAACAAGAAAAATATTAATAACTGCTGCGAAATAGGATCCTATAGAAAATGAAAAATATTTTTTTACTAATTTAGACATATTAACTTTTCACATCTGCATTATAATATTCTTTATACCAGCTTACAAATTCTTTTAAACCATACTCAAGATCAATACAAGGTTCATAATTATAATCTTTTTTAAGTTTATCGATATCTGCATATGTCTCTGGAACATCGCCTTTCTGAATAGGCATCATCTTTTTAACAGCCTTAATCCCTATAAGTTTTTCAATAATCCTGATAAACTCCATAAGATCAACAGGATTACCACGGCCGATATTATAAACAGCAGACAATTCTGAACACTTGGATTTATTTTTAATTATTGAACATATTCCATTTATAATATCATCAATATATGTAAAATCTCGTTTCATATTACCATTGTTAAAAACCTTAATCGGAATACCTTCAATTATATTTTTTAGAAATGAATAATATGCCATATCCGGTCTTCCCCAGGGGCCATACACAGTAAAGAATCTCAATCCTACAGTCTGAATATTATAAAGTTTTGAATATGTATAAGCCATCAATTCATTGCTTTTTTTTGTTGCAGCATACAAGCTTTCCGGGTGATCAACTATATCCTCTTCTGAAAAAGGCTGTTTTTCATTACCGCCGTAAACACTTGAACTACTTGCATATACAAGCTTTTTTATATTGTTTTCTCTACAGACTTCAAGAACATTAAAATAACCGGTAATATTATTTTCAATATATGATCTGGGATTAATCAGAGAATATCTAACACCTGCCTGAGCAGCAAGATGACATATAAGATCAATATTCTCATCCTGGATTATTTTATTTAATGAATCAAAGTTTTTAATATCAGTCTTGTAAAACATTATATTATTATATTTGCAGGATAGATTTTTTAAATTATCCCGAATATCTTCTCTGTAGAAGCCAAGATTTTTTAACCGGTCATATTTCAGCTCAATGTCATAGTAATCATTAATATTATCAATGCAAATGATCTTGTAATTCTCACTTTTCAATTTTTCAGTCAGCTGATAACCTACAAAGCCAGCAGCTCCTGTAACTAGTATATTCACAATCAGTTTCCTATTTTTTTCTTATTTCTATTTCTTCCAGATATATTTTTTTCAAATAATCAACTACTTTATTTTCATCACAATGTTCTAGACAGTATTTTCTGGCATTTTCACTAATTTTTTTTGCCAGAGTATTATCATTAAGAATATCATAAATCCTATCAGCCATCATTTCATGATTATTCAAAGGTACCAAGTAACCATTTTTACCATTTTCAATTAACTCATTAGAACCTATCACATCAGTGGCAATACAAGGGATGCCAAAATACATTGATTCCATAATGCTTCGCGGTTTACCTTCTTTTATTGAAGAAAGAACAGAAATATCAGCAGATGCAAGATATCTTTTTATTTCATCTCTATCCAGTTTTCCTGTAAATACTACTTTATCTGTTAATCTGTATTTTTTTATTTTATCAGAAATTAATTCCCGATCCCCTTCCCCTATCAGATAAAGCTTATAGTTTTTAAATTGATGTTTTTGCTCGAGAATATTTAAAGCTTCAATCAGCATTACATGATTTTTTACAGGCTCAATACGAGCAACACAGATTATTTTTTTAATATTTTCATTTGATTTTTTTTTATCAATTTTATTAAACTCATCAAAATTAATTCCATTACTAATATAAATCAGTTTACATTTCTTTAAATTAAAACTATATGCTAATTCATATTCATATCTATTCTGAAAAAGAAGTATATCTGTAAGCAAACCCAGTATTCTTTCAATGATATAAAATATTTTTCTTTTAATACCATTATATTTAGTAAAATGAAAACCATGCACCTGATGAATAATAATCATCTTTTTTTGATGGAAAAAATTGTACATCCAGCAAATAATACGTCCAATAGCTCCGGCTTTTGAGTTGTGAGTATGAATTATATCAGGATTCTCACTCTTAATAGTCTTAAATAAAACAATTGATTCCTTAATAATATTTAAGATTCCCAATCCTCTTGTAACATCTATTGTTTTTACTTGAACACCACTATTCCTGATTACTTCTGCATCCGGACCTTCTGGACAAAGAATAATATTATTTATATCTGATCCTTCATTGATCTTTTTAACACGTGACAAAAGCAACCGCAATGCACCCTGTGTAGTTGTCGAAAAATCTATTATTTTTATAGACATCTATCTAATTCTCTTTTTTTTCCAGATTATTTTGTTATACATTAGCCAATTGTAAGGAACAACAAGTAAGCCTATCGCTAAAATAAGAGATACCTGCCGAACAAAAACAGTATCTGATATTAATATTGTTGCCAACCCTATAAACACAAACTGGATGATAATTGCGCCAAATGAAGTTAAATTAAATTTAAGAAAACTGGAAAGTACATGTTTTATTCTGTTTAATTTTCTATCTGAAAAAGTCCAGTTATTGTTTAGTATGTAATTTGATATTATTGCCATTTCTGTAGCCATTCCAGCGGCCCATGAAGATGGATTTGATAATAAATTAATAGGTTTTCCTGTTAATTTAATAATTACATCTGATATATTTACAGCAATACTGTTTCTAAATACTTCCATAAACACAGCATTTACCAAAAATCCGATGAAGCCGACAATTCCAAATTTTACAAACCGTCTTGTTTCTTTATCGCAGCATCTAAGTCGGATAACTGTCTTTAAAATCTCAACAGGAGTCTGGCCAGTTATTTTAGATTCACCTTCTTCTCTTAATTTAAAATTCAAAGGGATTTCCTTAACATTTGCACCGCTTTTTACTGTTCGGAAAAGCCATTCCAGCTTATATCCAAATCCTCTTGAATATATCTGTTCATAGTTTATTTTATTTAATACTGGATATACTCTTGTCGCTTTTAACCCGGTTGTAGGATCTGTAACTTTAAAAAAATCTTTTGTCGGGAAAAAAAGAATCATTCTTGCAACAAATCCACCAAAAACACTGAAGAATAATCGCTTTAATCCCCAATTTTCAGGGAATCCTCCCCCTTTTACCCTTCTGGAGCCCAATACATAATCATATCCGTTATCAATTTCCTCAAGCATTACAGGTATTGTTTCGGGAGGATGCTGAAAATCTCCATCAAATTCAAATACAACATCTGCATCCAATTCATTAACTGCATATTTAAAACCTTTTATATATGCTGCGCCAATACCTTCTTTTTCTTTTTCTTCATATAAGAATAAATCTTTATATTTTTCCTTTCTTTTTTTTACTTCTTCCGCAGTACCATCAGGAGACTGTCCGTCTACTATCAATATTTTTAATATCCAGTTTTTAACAGGAATTATTTTGCTAAAGAGATAATCAATCATTTTACCGATCGATTCTTTTTCATTATATGTCGGTATTACTACTACAGCTGTTTTTTCATTTTGTGTTTTCATTAATTTCCATCTTTTCTTTTATATATTTTACAGTTATTTACAACCTTAACAGGTATATAATTCATTTCAATAATCTTATGAAATTTATCTAAATTATTCTGTATATATTCATTGACAATCCTTCCATCTGAATCAAAATATTCAGTTTTGTCTATAATCAAAACAGGAGGATTATCATTAAATTTTTCAAAAAAATAATTGTAAACAAGATCTGCACTTTCCCTGGTTCTTAGATAATTATTTCCAAGTAAATGACCGCTGGGATCATATACAGGATTTGCTAATAATCTATCTGAGGCAAAATAATATGCGCCGCCAAAAGGCCATACAAATATTTTGTCATCCTTTGATGTATTAGATTTTATATATTCTATAACATTGTTCTTATTATTCATATATTCTGTCCATGTGGGAGGATGATGCATTATATTAAAATGTAAATGAAGGAAAGGTGGAAATGATAATAATACAACAATAAAACAATAAATGATTTTTTTGTTTACTGTTTTATTAAATATAATATTTATATTGTCAATAAAAATAGAAAGTCCAGCTGCACAAATTGGAATAATTGATAAAAAAGTCAAATAATAATATCGTTCTACATGCTTTCCGCCGGAAAATGCTGATAGATAAGTAAATAAGAAAACTAATAATAAAAATAGATTCTCTTTTTCCCTTAATTTTTTTCGTTTGGATATCAGATAATAACATCCAAAAATCAGGATTGGAACTAATCCAACTAAAAACCGAAGGACTAGAATTCCCCGTGCTATTCTTTTAAAGAGTGAGTAAGCACCAACATAATACCCTGAAAAAGAATACTGCCATAGAAGCAAATCATCTAAAGAGTTATTCAATTTATAATATAATAAAACCATTAGCGGAGGTAACAAAAAAAACACAGCTGAAGTAATAATTTTTAATACTTTTTTTATTGAAGTGTTGTTTGATAACGCAACTATGACAACATATGGAATAACTAATATTCCGATTCGCATGTTAATTAAAAATGCAAAAGATAAAAATAATGAAGATAATAGTAAATTACTCCATGAAAGTTCCATTTTTTTTCTAACAAAAAAATACATACTGATTGAAGTAAAAAAAACTACAAAAACTTCGGTATTTGCAGCAAGAACTTCACTAGCCCTTACACAGGTGCTGTATGAAGCAAATAATAAAGCTGCCAAAAACCCTGCTTTTTTGTTAAACAACTCTTTTGTAATCAGCCAGAAAAAAACAGAAATTGAGAAAACACAACAAATATTTACAATTTTAAGCACAAAAAAATCATTTTGAAAATTATCACCACCAAGAAAATCAATAAAAGAATAGATATAAAAAATTCCAGGAGATTTAATATCTGCAAAATCTTGATAAGGAAGACCACCTGCATTAATAATTTTTGCAGCAGTCATATAAAAAAATTCGTCTTCTTTCCAAGAGTAATAAGGGAAAATTACAGATCTGAAAAGTATAACTGTAAATATGAGAAAAATTATTTTTGAAAATGTATAGTTATTAAAGGTTTTTTCCATTGCACCAACCTGCTATTTTATTTTCTTCCAGTTTTTTGAATCAAAAATATTATTTTTAACACTATATTGGAATTCAATATTAATAGATTTATTTCTTAAAACCTGTTCCCATCTCCAGGTATCAGCTTTAGTAAAGGTAAGCTCACGGGAAAAACTATTATCACTTGCTGTAAAATTATTACCAAAGATATTTTTATCCAAAACACCAGAAGCAACGAGTGACGGAACATCGGAATTACTCATAAATCTATTATCAATTTTCATTTTGTCAGAATTATTAAAATCTTTAACCAGCAAAAGAGCATGAGCACGTGTAAATTCTTTTGCACTCAATCCTTCAATATTGAAACTGTCTTTCATCATAGGATTAATAGCAACTTCATTTCCATGGTCGGAAACAATAATAATTCTTGTATTATCATATAATTCCTCATTTTTCAGCCAGGTGATCCATTTGGAAACTGATCTCAAAGCTGCCTTTGCACTATAATATGCACTCAAACCTTCCTCATTATTTCCAGTTTCCGGATCAGGATATCCATTAGTCAAATTTCCATCTTTATCTATTGAATAAGGTACATGTGTTGTAAAATTATGAAAAAACTTAAATGTATTTCCATCTGATTCAGAATTTGACAGCTCTCCAAGCAGGTCAAGGAAAGCATATGATCTGAGAGCATGATTATAGGCCCTGTTTTTAATTGTATCACTGTTGATAAAAATCCACCTGCCGCTGTTATAGATAAAAGGTTTTATTATAAAAGGTACAGATTTAAATATTGATACAGCTAGTAAAATATTACTGGAATAATTTTCAATATCGTCAGATGAAACATTAATTGAATTTTTATGAACCCAATAATTAACATAATCTCTGTCAAAAACTGCTAAGATATCCTGCTTTTTAAGACTGGACAAACTTCCCAATGGAGTATGATATGAATCAGGATTTGTACGTGCTATTTTGAAATCATTATCCTTCAGTTTATTATGTAAATCATCATAGGATTTTGAAATAACATTTACTATATAATCATCTTTCCGTTTATTTATTTCATCAGGCAAATATTTAAATCCGGCATTTATTGAAGGAAGACTTGTTGTTGTATGATATCCAACACTAAGAGTATTAGGGTACCAGTAGAAACCTGTATAGTTACTCATTATTTCAGGCTCTTCATCAAGAACCTGCTGAATATATCCACCTGTAAACATGTCCAGCAACAATACAACAATGTTCTTTCCATTTCTGGAAAATCCAAGTAATTCATCATTATAATCAGGAACAAAATCATTGTTGTTACTAAAATCACTGACAAAAGCTTCATTATTAATTTTTCTTATTCCGTAAATACTGACTGATGTCTGAACAAAACCTATAAGACACATTAATATGAAAAAACCAAACAGCTGTTTCCGCCATGATTTTACAAGAAACACTGAACCAATAAAAATCAAAATCAGTACACAGAATTCAAGAAGTATTCCAGAAAGTTCGGTATGAAGATTATTTGCTTTTGATAAAGTAAATTGATCAAGAGAACCAAAATCTCCGATAAATACTGTATTATATACAAGAATCAAAATAGCAAGAAAAACCATAAAGTAATTTACAGAACTTACTTTCTTTTTAGGAATTATAAATATCCCGGCTAATATAATTGAATAGATCAAACCTGCTATAGCTAAAAGAACAAAAACAATACTGAATATAGATTTATTAAAATCACCAGGTGAAGTTGCAAAAAGCCTGATTGGTGTATAAACAATTACCATCAATATAGAATATAAAGCAGATAATAAGTAAATTCTTTTATTATATTTTATAATACCAGTTTCTTTTTGATCTGTAATTTTATTTATATATATTGCAGGGAACATTATACCGATCAGCATAAGATGCGATGCAATATATAATTTTTTAAAAATATCCAGTGTTGATATTATATTAATTTTAAAGCAATTATCAAAAGAAAGAAAAAGAACAGCAAATACAGTTAATACAATAATCGACTTATAGATTTTATAAAGGATATTTCTACTCTTATCCTTGAAAATAACTATAAATGAATATATTTCAACAATAAACATGAGAAAATAAACAAGATTCAGAGCATTAAATCTTGTTTCGGAATATTTATATCCAAAATGAAATATCAGTAAATAAAAAATCAACGAAATAATTACAAGATAAATATAAAATATTTTTAAATTGTTGTAATTAATTTCTTTTTTAATAAAACCAAGAAAATCCGGACTCTCTTCATTTTCAATAAAATAAAGAACAATATTCTTAAAAAGAGAAAAAATATTATTAAATGTCCAGTATAATAAAAGAGAAGATGGTGAGTTATATAAAAGTACAAGAAATAAGCCAGCCATAATCCATAACTGTATCTTATCTTTTTTTTCTAAACCTTTTGTATAAACATATGCAGATAAAATATTAACAACAGTCATTATAAAAGGCATAATATTTATATTCATACCGGCTAAATTTATTAATTGATCAGCCGTTCCAAGATCATCAAGAAAAAGAAAATTTATACCTAATAGGTCAGGCAGATGAGACAGCAGGTGATAAGCAGACATAAAAAAAGGAACCTGAATAAGAAATCCAAAACTAACCCGGAAAGCCATCAGCGGATTATAATTAAATCGCCGATATACGGCCATTGTATAATAATATTTTAATTCTCCGGAAAAAGCTTCATTTATTTTATCAAGCTCCGGTTTCATTTTTTTTGTTATACATCTTTCAGCTTTCTGCCATTTTTCTGCCAGCAGATATAAAGGAATAAGAACAATATTTACACAAATACTTAATAAAATTATTGAAAATCCGTAGTTATCAGTTAATGAGAAAGAAAATCTCAGTATAATATTCATTAAACATTCAAGAGGAAAAATAAATATATTATATAAAAAATGCATCATTATACTGTACTCAAACCTTCAGAAATCTTTATCAACTGTTCTGCAGCAGTATCTCCTGCAGATCCAAAATTATAGAAAGATTTTTCAATTAATAGATTAATATCTTTTAAATCAAAATCCGTTATCAATTCCTCTACAAAATCAGGTAATTTATCCAACTCACTTTCATCAACCAGTTTTCCCAGTTTTTCCCTGATATTCAATTCCCAAATATCATTGAGATCCATATCATCTGCTTCAAGTCCAATTGTTTCAACTGGAGCATCTATAGTAATAACAGGTTTTTTATACATAAAAGAGTATTCAAAAATTATACCTGATAAATCAGATATAAGAATGTCAGATTTTGTCATAGCCGTTTCACCTGAAGGATTTTCATCCCATATAATCTCACTGTATTCTGCTGTTTCCTTTTTCAGTTTTTTAATTAAATCTTTTTGAGAAACATACATTTGAGGATGCGGCCTGAGAATAATTTTGTAATTTCGGTTAAGCAATGGTTTGATAATATTCATTTCAAAACGAGTTAAAAGGCTGTTTTTATTCCAGGTTGGAGCTAATAGAATTGTTTTTATTTCATTACCTTTCTTTTCAGATTCAAGTTTCTTTTTAAGCATTACATCAAAAGGTGTATAACCAGTTTCATATAGTTCTTTTTTGGCTGTTCCCCTCATTTCTTCAAAACGGATGAGATTTTCTTTCTGATGAGGTCCGGAACATAAAATTGAATCAAAACAGTCAAACGCATAACGCCCATATATACCTATATCAGTCGGAGCATGAAATATATGTGTATAATGCTTTACAGACTTAGACCGCCTGATTGTTAAAATATCGAGCTGCGGTGTTGTCATTACAACAAGATTAGCTTTCATATTATTTAAAAAAACAGAAGACTTAACTGCATTTCCAATATACAAAGAATCTACAATTGTTGAATTATATTTCAATCCTGGATCATCTTTATCTGATGAAATATAAATACATTTCCGGCTAAGATTTTCAAGCGCTTTTACTACAGAAGAAAAAACAATCCAGTATTGTTTTCCCTCAGAAAATAATACTATTTCATATTTCCGTAAATCATTATCTGTATTAACAGCTTTTCCAGTAAAAAAATATTTAAACCTGTAATATACTCCCTTAACAGCATATAATGCAGCTGCCACAATACCGACAAATGCATATAAAAGCATACTGCCGGTGCCTGGATCTATATATGAGTAGGCAGGAAACGTAACCAGCAATAAAAATATAAATATATAATACAGTCTCATTCAGATCGCTCTTCTACAATATCTCCATTTACCAGCTTGATAACATGTGTTGTTGAAATATCTTTAGTACGGGGAACAATTACAACCTTCCCCAGTTCATATAAATGACCAAACCAGTATTTAACATACTCCTCATCATCGGAAGCAACAAACATGGCATCTACTTTATATTTCTCCATAAATTCATCGACTTTTGCCGAATCAGTGGCATGAGGCCCCCATGATCTGTCGATAATAACAGCATCATCTGTATATCTACATGCTTTTATTATTTCAAGTCTCTCATTTTCATTAAAAATGGGTTTTCTTTTTTCCTGCATTGTAAGTTCATCAGAATCTATAGTAACGATAACTTCTTCAAACATCTCTTTAGCTCTTTTTAACAGCCTCACATGCCCCACATGGAAAAGATCAAATACCCCGTTAACAGCACATCTTTTATAATTCATACTTAATCCTTTAATTCCAATACATCACTCATATAAACTCTCCATCAGCAAGGAATACATGTAAGCTAAGAGCAAATCTAACCGAAATCAGAAAGTTCCTTATCATTTTTCTTTACTCTATCCCGTGTTATTTCGCCATTCACAATTTTAATTACATGTGTTGTTGATATATCCTGAGTTCTGGGAACAACAACAGTTCTATTGGTTTTATGAAGATGAGAGAACCATTTTAATACATCTTCTTCTGTATCTGCTGCTATAAAAACTGCATCAAGATTATATTGATCCATGAAATTGTCGACCTTGTCATCTTCAAAAGCAAAAGGACCATATGAATCATCAACTAATACAGCATCATCAACATAACTACATGATTTAACAATATTCAGCCTGTCCATTTCACTGAAAACAGGCTGTCTTTTTACTCGGGATGCAAATTCATCAGAATCAACAGCAGCAATTACTTCATCAAATATTTCTTTAGCTCTTTTTAAGAGATTTACATGACCAATGTGAAAAAGATCAAAAACTCCATTGACAACACACCTGCTGTATTTCATCAAAATTTGTCCTGCTTAAAATAATATTTATATAATTCTATAAAAATATTAACACTTTTTATACACTCTAATAGATAAATATTATTGATCTGATTAAACACCGACACCAGTATATGAAAATCCTGACTTTTCAACATTTTCAGAATTATAAACATTTCGAAGATCGACAAATACATTGCCGTTCATTACATCGTTCAGCTTTTTAAAATCTAGCGCCCTGTACTGGTTCCATTCTGTCATTATTACAACAGCATCTGCACCCTTACATGTTTCATAGGGGTCGTTATAATACTCAACTTTTTCAAGATGCGGTTTTGCCTCTTCCATACCTTCAGGATCAGTAAGTCTTAATACAGCACCATCATTAACAAGAGACGGAACAATTGTAAGCGCTGGAGCTTCTCTCATATCATCAGTCTCCGGCTTGAAAGTAAGACCCAAGACTGCAATAGTTTTTCCTGATACTTCTCCGCCGAGAGCCTTTCTGATTTTTTTAACCATCAGAGATTTCTGTGAATTATTCACATTGAGAACAGATTCGAGAATTCTTGAACTCATTCCGTTGTCATGAAAAATCTTTACAAGAGCAGTAACATCCTTTGGAAAGCATGATCCGCCGTATCCGGGACCTGCATGGAGGAATTTTGAACCGATCCTCTTATCAAGGCCCATTCCTTTCGAAACATCCTTGACATCTGCACCTACTTTTTCACAAAGGTTTGCAATTTCATTGATAAAAGATATTTTTGCGGCAAGAAAAGAATTGCTTGCATATTTTATAAGCTCAGCTGTTTCTAGGCCTGTTATAACCATCGGTGTTTCAAGGAGATAAAGAGGTCTGTAAAGCTCTCTTAAAAGCTCTTTAGCCCTGTCGCTTTCAGCTCCAAGTACAACCCTGTCAGGTCTCATAAAATCGCCGATTGCAGATCCTTCCCTGAGAAATTCCGGGTTTGATGCTACATCGAAATCAGCTTCAGGATTTGTATCCCTGATAATTCTTTCAACATTTCTTGCAGTGCCTACAGGAACTGTACTCTTATCAACAATTACAGTATAGCCTTTAAGATGGGATGCAATCTCCTCAGCTGCGCTGTAAACATAACTGAGATCAGCATAGCCGTCTCCTCTTCTTGAAGGAGTTCCGACAGCAATAAATACAACATCAGCCTCTTCAACAGGTGGCTCATATGAGAGAGAAAAGCTGATTCTTCCAGCTCTTACATTTTTTTTAACCAGATCTTCAAGACCTGGTTCATAAATAGGCATAATTCCGTTTTTAAGAGCATTGATTCTTTCTTCACTCTTATCAACACATACGACATCCCAGCCGAACTCTGCAAAACATGTCCCAGATACAAGCCCTACATAGCCTGTTCCTATCATAACTATTTTCATTGTTTATTCCTTTAATTCATAAATATCATTAAAAACTGTGTTACCAAGTTTATATTTTTCAGTATCAATCATATAAATCTGCTCCAGATTTTTTTTAAATCCTTTATTTACAAAATTATTTATAAAATTCAGATTACTATTATCTAAATCGGTTTTTATAAACCAGAATTTCCCATAATTATTATTGCTCACAATTAAAAACATAAGTTTTAGGCTGTTTTTGATTATATGATCTGGGATATCATAATAATTGTTATCAAATAGTTTATATCCGGTAATTACAGGAGTTCCTGTAAAAGCAATACTTATATTACGGGATTTTAAATTATTAATCACTCCCTTGTATTTCAATGGAAGAAGAAGCAGTGTTTTAGAATCCGAGTATTTCTCTATATACTGCATTATTTCATTATTATATTGTTCTTCCGGATTGATACTTCCGGAATATAAAAAGCGAGTATCAACTGAAAGAAAATCAGTATCCGGAATAGTAAAAACAGACTTAAAATCCATAAAAGGACTTTTTACCTGACAGTTTTTAAATACTTCAGAACCATAAAATTTTATCTGTTCTTCACCAAAATATGAATCAACATCATGCGGAAGGTTATTATCAATAAAGCTGTTTAAAAATAAATCACTTATAGAAAAAGGTCTTAATTCGGCATTTTTATCAAGACAGTATACATTTCTTCCAATCTTTTCAGATTTATTTAATATGATCATCTTTTCTTCAAAATCAGGATTCCCTATAATAATAATATTTTCAGTCTCTCTTTCAGAATTTGAAACAGGGATACCTAAAAAAGAGGAATCAAGATCTGTAACACTTTTAGTATAAATGAAAGATATTTTCACATCATTATTATTGATAATATTCTGCAGTGTTTTCTTCTCATGAATACCAAAGTTTGAAGAAAATACTCCCATTTCCGGAATTATTTTATTATCAGAAAACTTTATATTTCTGTAGAAAAAATATCTTATAAACATCATTCCTGCAGAAGTCACCATATATTCTGTGAAAATAATTGCAAGCGGCATTCTTATTTCCTGAATTGGAGAAAATAATCTGAGAAATAAAAACAAAAGTGAGGAATATATATTAATTTTAAATATTTTTATTATCATTTCTCTCTGAAATGTGTTGTAATAATAAGAATATCCTTCAAGAAGCATAGTTACAAGAATCCTCGTTAAAATTACATAAGGCATAATGAAAAGAAGCCCTTCTATTGTATAGAAAAACTCTTTAAACCTGGATCTAATCATCCAAGATGCAACGAGAGATATTACAATGATTAAAATATCAAGAAGAATAAGAGAAAAACTGTATTTATTATTTTTTTTCATTTTCAGAAAACACTCCGTCCAATATTACTTTAAACTGATTCAGTGAATTATTAATAGAATAATATTTCTCAGAAAAATGTTTAATTCTTCTACAAATATTTCTGTAATTTTCAAAATCAGAATTCAGCTTTTTTATATATGATATAACATTATCTATATCTGTACTGTTTTCCAGAACAATCCCAATTTCATTAGTAATCAGAATTTCCCCAATTTCAGAATTTTTAGGACCAAAAAAGATCATCGGTCTACCGGATGCCAGATAACTATAGAATTTTGATGGGACAATATCTCCAACAGAATCCTTTTTCTGAGCTAACATTAGAACAGACGCATTACTCAAATTTTTACTGACTTCTTCAATAGGAGCATATGGTTCGAATTTAAAATAAATTTCTTTGTTGTCAAATAATTGACAAGTTTTATTATAATTTTTCCCTCCGCCTACAAAATGGAAATAAATATTTTCTTCTTTAAAATATGGAACAGATATTAAATCCTCCATAATACTCAAATCATGGGGTATTCCTATATTACCAGAATAAAGAATTTCAAACACATCTTTTTGTTGAGGATCATTATATTCAATCATATTAGGCCAATTATGAATAATGGAAATTCTTTTGCCGGGAATATTATAGTTTTCAATTTTCCTTTTCATATAACTGCCAATTGTAATAATTTCGGCAGATTTTTTTATTGCAAGTTTATTAAATACTTTTAAGCGCCTCACTATCCAGGGATTTTTAATAATTTTAAGGTCATATAATATTTCAGGATAAAGATCCTGGACATAAAAAATCATCTTAGTATTTCTGAAAAGGTTTGCAAAACCAACAGAAAACTGTATAAGAGGAGGCAGAGTCAAAGTAACAACACAATCATACTTTTCTTTAAAAATAAGAAATATAAAAACTTTAATATAAAATAACAGATAGTTTATAAGTTTTCCCATCATATTATTTTTCTTAAAATTTGTAGCTTTTAACTTCTGAATTATTACATTATCAGGAATATTAACTTCCCAGTCTGTTTCATCTTTATAATATTCACTGCTGGTTGACAAGACTGTTATCTCGTA
Source organism: Spirochaetia bacterium (assembly GCA_963662265.2). Lineage (GTDB taxonomy): Bacteria > Spirochaetota > Spirochaetia > CADAEX01 > CADAEX01. The sequence goes on from CAXXHA010000028.1 coordinate 73,101, forward strand.
TTTCTTATCAGATGACAGTTTGAGAATAAATTCTGTAAATAATTGTGATATTGCAGAAATATCAGGATAAAAATAATACGGAATAAAAAGAATTCTTTTCATCATTTTTCATCCTGCTTATGTTCTGTATATAAATAAACAGAGTAAAATAAAAAAATAAGAATTAAATGTATATTTGCTCTGTATCTTATAGCTGCTCCCGAATTCATAATTCCCTGAATATATTGTGCAAATGATATCCACCAGAATGTTGTCACAAGCATAAAAAACCACTGATAATAATTTTTAAAATTTATAAAGACTGGAACAATTTTATCCTTAATTAAAAATAATAATACCCCATAATAAAGAAAACTCTCAATAAATGAAAATAAATGAAGTATAGAATATTTTATTTCGGAAAATGACGGTCCCCACATAGAAAGCGGCATTAAATATGGAAGTTTTTTAAAAAAGTCATATTGTTCAAGAAACATCATCTCTCTTGTAGATCTAGCATTTTTACTATACCAGTCATCTAATTGACGAGAATAACTATCAATTTTGTCTTTAAAAATATATATTAATATTAACGATCCAATAATTACAAAAATCCATAAAATAATTTCAGTCTTCCATTTTATACTAACGAATTTTTTATATATGGCAAATAAAACTAATAGATATACTGCCGGAATATACTGTGTTTTAATTACTGTTATCAAATATAATGCAATTATTAAACTAAAAGATATTTTGATTTTTTGCCCAATAATTACTTTAATAATTTCACTTAAAAATATTCCGATCGAAAAAACAATTAATGCTTCTTTTCCTGCAACAGATGACCAGATATTAAAAGATGGAAAATAACATAACAGTATAATAATCTTATAATTTTTAGTATTTTCAGGTATGGATTTAAGAAATTTTCGAATACCATAATATGCAATAAGAGAACAAAAAATATGAATCAAGATATCATATCGTAATAGAGAACTTATGGATCCTATGAGAAATCTGGGAAGAAGAGTTCTTTCAATAAATATTCCAAATTTGTAAGTATAAAAAAGTTCAACAGGGTTTGAACTTATATACAGTCCGGTATCTCCGAGAAAAGTCATTTTTTTTATTACAAATTCAGCAACAAATGCAAGAATAAGCCTGTAAAATAATAAATAATCAATTAATTTATTATTAAAAAATTTTTCTTTTATTTTTATATCATTCATATTAACACTCAAACAAATATAGTTTACCCAATATAATAAATATCTGCTTTTATATTACCTTGTCTAATTTTTTTTTTGAATCTATAATTCTATTTATCTTTATTAGAGAGAGGAATAAATGTCAATTATAACCCTTGAAAATGTACAAAAAACTTATCCTTTAGGAAAAACAAAAGTTCAAGCCATTAAAGGAGTATCTTTTGACATTGAAAAAGGGGATTTCATATCCATTATAGGACCTTCTGGCTCCGGAAAATCAACAATCCTCAATATGATAGGCTGTATAGATGTCCCAACAAAAGGAAAACTCTATATAAACGGGCAGGAGACAGGAATCCTTTCAGATATAGAAATAACAAATCTCCGGCACTCAGTTATTGGATTTATCTTCCAGTCTTTTAACCTTCTTCCTGTTTTAAATGTATATGAAAATATTGAGTTTCCTCTATTAATTGGAAAAACCAAGCCCTCAAAAGCCGCAAAAAAAGAAATCAAAGAATATATAGATTTTCTGATTGATGAAGTGGGACTTAACAAATGGAAAACTCACAAACCGGGTGAGCTTTCAGGCGGGCAGAGACAGAGAGTGGCAATTGCAAGGGCTCTAGCTACCAGACCGGAAATAGTGCTTGCAGATGAACCGACAGCAAATCTCGACAGTAAAACAGGTGAAGATATAATTGAACTCATGAAAAAAATAAATCATGAGCTAAAAACCACTTTTATTTTTTCTACACATGACCAGAATATATTTTCAATAGCCGATCATGTAATACGACTTAAAGATGGATTTGTATCTGAGAATTTCAGACAATCCTAAAATTATAGGATTATAAAGAATACAATTTTCTGTCTATTTTTTTCTGAACTGTAATATACAGCTATTAAAATGATGCAGAAAGTTCAAGTGTCATTACAAATGCAACACGTCTTCCACTGAGATCTTCATCATCTTCATTATAATATCTTGATCCTGTAGTACCATAGTTTACTGGAACAGCTATACTGGATTTAACAAACTTCCATGGAGACCAGGAAATTCCTGGCAAAAATTTACCAGAATTATCCATAAATCCATGCTTCCACTCAAGCCCAAGATCAACAGGAGATGAAAACAGGTTATTATACCCAAGTGCTATTCCCACACTATGATCCTCACCTCCAGATGTTTTACCATCAAAACTATATTCACCATAAAGTTTGAAATCATCCCATTCTCTGAAAAACCCGGCAACTGTCTGGAAAAAATAATCATCTCGGATATCATCATATGTAAATACAAGATCTGTAAAAATATCTGTCTTTAAAACAACTTTTTTTAAAGAGTTGAGAACACGAAGCCCCTCATTTCTCTGATATCTTGTTCCTGCAGAATAGTAATAACTTCCGAAAAGTGTATCCAGAAGTGCTCCTGCAGCAACATCTTTAGACGATAAACTTTCTCCCGATGTATTAAGATTTTCATCAAGAAGAGTCACAAATGACAAGCCGCTGAATACTGATGGAAAACTAACCCTGAATGCAACACCATCCTCGCTGTTTTCCATAAGGTTTCCAGGAGTAAAAAGCCTCCCCTGTCCCCATGTTATCTTGTGCTTCCCTATTCTTAAGAATGCTGTATCAAGCCAGGTGTAATCGCAGAAAAGTTCATCAATTTTTGCTTCTGACCAGTCTGTATTTCCAGAACCGGGATCTATTTCAGTGTAAAAATTGCCGGTAACAGCAAAATCCGGATCAGGTTTTGCATTGAATTTTACTCTCGCAAGAGATTTTGCTCCAATTTCAGCATCAAGACCTTCAAGAGGATCTGAGAAGTCAGGAGTTTCTTTCCAGCCGACAGCACCTCCTCCTGTTGCGGAAAAAGAACCGCTGAAACTGATTTTATCTTCCTGTTCGAACTGGGTTATATGATCGGTTTCTGTATTTTCTACAATAATATCTTCTGCAGGTTCCTCAAACAGATCATCAATACTTTCATCTGTCTGCTGAGAAACAGCAGACATGATTAAAACTGTGCTAAATAGCGCAATACATAATATCAGCCTGAATTCCACAAAATATCCTTAAATAATTATTAACTGTTTACTTTTTCAAGATATTCTTTTGTATAAACAGTATCAGGAAGTTTCTTTAAAGAAGGATTACTAACTGTTATTGTAGTCCTCTCATAAACATTTTTATCATTTACTTTCCTAAAGACAAGATGATCAAGAATAACAATTTTTTTGGTTACCCATCTTTCTCCGACTTTCTGATAAGTGGGAATAGCTGTAGTTCTCATTTTTTGCCCGGAAAGACTGTAATCTTCAATTTTTCTTACAAGATTATCTTGAGAAATCCATATCTTAATTTTCTGAAAAGATACATTATCACTAACAGCTTCGAGATCAAGAAGCGTGCAGTTGAATTTTCCAAGTTTGGCTTTTTTCCCGAAAACAACCTTATATTCTTTTGAATAATTTGATCTTTTAAAATCAGAATTCCTTGCACTCGAATTCTGAAATCTTTCACGGGCACTTGTAAATGTAAAACTTCGCCCGACAGGATCATAAAGCCACAGATTGTCTCCAATTTTAAGATACCCCTTACCCTTATCGATTCGAGGTTCAAGAATCAAAATAAGGAACTGATCTGTCCAGTCGCGCCTGAACATAGCAGCAACATTTGTCGATGTTGTGCCGTCCGGGTTCCGTTTAACAATTTTGTATTCCGCAGAAAGATCTGTATCATTAAATGTTACAAGATTATCAACTTTTTCAAGAAGTTTCTGATAATCCTTCATAGATTCTGCAAAGATAAACGATGAAGTAACTAATAAAAGACAAACAATAATATTTTTTTTCATTCAATTTATTCCTTTCTCAAAGCTTCTGCAGGAGACATTAAACTTGCTTTTTTTGCAGGACTCCAGGCAGCAGCAACAACTGCAGCAAACATAAATATAAAATTAACAGCTGCTGTTTTAAAATTAAGATAAAAAATTAGTTTTCCAAAAGTTGTAAACATATCGGAAGCAGGAATATTACTTAAATCAGCATACTCAATAATAATAAACAGAACAATAATTCCAAGAACAAATCCAATAATTGAAGAAATAACAGACAGTGCAGAAGCTTCATAAAGAAACAGTTTTCTTACATCAGAACTCTGCATTCCTATCGCTCTCATTGTTCCTATTTCACGAGTCCGTTCATAAACGAGAACACGGTATGTATTAAGAATACCAGCCATAACTATAAGAAGAAAAACAATAAGAATGAAATAAGTTACAATTAAAAATGCATCAAGTATATCTTTTAACTGATCAAGCTGCCCGTCTACAGAAATTACTGCATATACTTTTTCTTTATTGCCACGGTTACCGGCCCGTTTACTTTGAAAGTCTGCTCTATCTTTAATACGTGAAAGTATATTATATTTTTTTCCAATAAGCTTTCGGACAGATTCCGAAAATCCCCCTATATCTGTTCCTTTTTTGCCGAAAACAGCTATTTCACTGGCCCAGGATGGATCTTTTTGTATTAATTTATTTAAATCTTCCCTATGAACATATGCGGAATATCCAAAAATACCTTTTTCTTCAAAAATACCTTTTACAACCAATACAGCAGTATTCTGCTTTCCACCGGATGTCACCAGATTCAGAATAACATCGTCTCCGACTTTTGCTCCAAGCAGCCTGGCAGAAATTCTGCTTATCAGAATACCTTTACGTTCATCATCTTCAAGCATATCATCAATACTGCCGTCCAGAATTGGAAGAGATGAAATCTCTGTATACTCTTTTTCAAAATCAATGCCGACAGGTCTTAATATTCGGATATATTTTCCCCCGAAAAAAAGGCGGGTTTCCTTACCGTAATAAACTGTTCTTGGAGAAGCAGATCTTACTGGAAGAGAAGAATTATTTATCATATTTACAATATTGTTCGGATTATCTATATCAAACCATACTTCATCCAGTCCATATACTGTAACATCGCCTGAATAGTAAAGAGAGGCTTTTCCCTTAACAGTTTCGAGAGCCCCGAATGATACCGCAGTCAAAACCGTAATAAGTAAAAAACCGATTGTAATTGCGGCACCCATAAGAAAATATCTCTTTCTCTGAAGATAAAGGTTTCTAAGTGAAAGAAAAAAAACAGAGTTCATATTAGACTAACCTTTTCCCATAACAGAAGCCGGTTGAATTTTTACAGCTACCGATACAGGATATATCCAGGCAACAGAAGCAATTACAAACGCAGCAGAAAGATGTGCTAGCATCCCCGATATAGTAACGGCAGGTTTTATATATTCTCCGCCGAACATATTAATAAGAACTTCATTTTTTAGTGGAATTCCATTTACCGATACAATTAAAGACATTAAAGCTCCTATAATTATTCCAATAAAAGCAGAAGCCATTACAAGAATCATAGATTCTGCAACAAATAAATATCTTATAAAATTTTTATCTGCCCCTATCGCTCTCATTGTTCCGATTTCACCAGTCCTTTCTAAAACAGAGATTACCAGTGCATTCATTATAACAAGGACTGCTCCGAGAACAATAAAAACCATTCCTCCGTTAAAAGCACTATGAAGCGCAAATACAGCCTGAGCACTGAGCCCTGCAGCTTCCCTCCAGCCCATTGTTTTAACTTCAGAATAATTTTTATCAACAATTGAAGATACTTTTTTTATAAGCTTTTTTTCTCTGTCGGTCTGTGCTTTAAGAAGTATAAAGCTCCAGGATGAAGCATCAGTTGCATATACTATTTCATCTGAATCTTCAGAAAGAGTGTCTTCTAGTTTCTCGAGACTGAAACTTTCTGTATTTTCAGAAGCTGATACATCATTCCCTTCATCTGAAAACAAATCATCCATTTCAAAATCATCGATATCACTGTTTGAAGACTGTTCATTAACAACATGTGAGAGTGTATAGTTTGCAAGACTTCTTACAATAACCGGATCGGTCAGAACAACCCTCTCAAGTGTTTTTGTCCGGCCAATATAACTGTGAACACCTGCAAACAATGCAGTCCTTATTCTAAAACTCCCGTCAGAATACATACTTAAAGTAACAGGTTCTCCGATTTTTAAAGTTCTATTTAGTTTTTTTTCAATTATTCCAAGCAGCGCTGTATTTATGAAGATCCCGTTATTTTTTAATTTATCAATACTGCCTTCAACAATTTCAATATCACTGCAGACATTAAAATAGGTATCAGGATCTATACCAAAAACTGGAACAGCTGTCTTAACACCATCAACTTCAAGATATCCTGCACCAGATACAATTGGACTTAGAAATTCTACATTTTCGAGTCTTTCTAAAGAATCCATAATATCTAAATATCCAGAAAGAGGAGGGATGTTTTCAAATTCTCCTATTATCGGCATTTCATTTCCAAAAAGGCTGAAATTTGTTTCCGAAGCTGCAGCAAGTACAAGATCACCGGAAAATGATCCAACAAATGATTTTTTAAGTCCTTGATTTATATTTTCAAAGAGTGAGTTGGCAAAAAAAAACAAAAGCCATTCCCAATATTATTAGAGAGGCAAGTAAAAGAGTCTTACGTGTATGACGCTTAAGATTTCTAAATGCAAGTTTAATTATAAGCATATTTTAAATATTCCATATTTTACTATATATGTTTTTTTCTAAAAACCAGACGATCATATCCAATAAAATTTATACATACAGCAATAAAAATACCAATTAATGTATTTAATCTATAATCCATTCCAGATTTTGATAACACTGCAAAGAGAATTATTCTGATAAGAAAAGAAATTCCTGTTACACCATGAAATATTATTAAGCCTTTTAATACAGAACTGCTGTTCTCAAATGTATGTTTCCAGCTAATACGTGAATGTAGATAAAAAGCAACAAGAATTGATATCTCTATACTTATAACATTAGCAGTATTTTCCAACAAAATAGTGGAAAATTTTAGATATTCAACAAACAAATACATAGACAAAAACTGAGACGTAGCGACTATGAATCCACTAAATCCATACCTGATAATTTTTGCCAATAATCTATTACTGTTATAAATTGATTTCATTTAAATTAACAATTTATCTGCCGGAATTATACTTCAAAATACAGTAAAGAGCCCTGAAACCGTCTTTCCAACCTATCTTCTTACCTTCATCATATGTTCTTCCATAATATGAAATTCCAACTTCATATATACGAAGTCCCTCTTTTTTTGATTTTCTGGCAAGCTTGGCTGTAATTTCAGGCTCAAAACCAAACCGGTTTTCCTTAATCTTTATACTCTGGATTATTTCCCTTTTAAAAACCTTATAGCAGGTTTCCATATCTGTTAAATTAAGGTCAGTAAACATATTGGAAAGAAAAGTAAGGAACTTGTTTCCCATACTGTGCCAAAAATAAAGGACACGGTGTGCACGCCCCCCTAAAAATCTTGATCCATAAACAACATCAGCCTTGTTATCAATAATTGGCTGTAGCAGAATACCATATTCATTAGGATCATATTCAAGATCTGCATCCTGAATAATTACAACATCTCCTGTTGCAGCTGCAATACCTGTTCTGAGCGCAGCGCCTTTTCCTTTATTAACATCATGATACAGTACTTTAGAAACTCTCTGCTCCATTTCATTTTTCAGCTTTTTTCTTGTACCGTCAGTAGAATAATCATCTACAATTATTATTTCTTTTTCAAAATGAGGCGATTTCTCAACAGCATTGATAATTTCATCAAGTGTTTCAAGTTCATTATAACAGGGTATAACAACTGAAAGTTTCATATATTATTCTCCTAATTATTCTCAAGCAGATCTTGAAAATAAAAAATTGTTTTCTGTAATCCTTTCCTTAAAGCTACTTCAGGTTTCCAGCCAAGTTTATCTCCTGCAAGAGAAATATCCGGTTTCCGCTGTTTTGGATCATCACTTGGAAGCAGGAAATATTTGATTTTTGATGAAGAGCCTGTAAGTTCTATAATAATTTCTGCAAAGCTCATTCATAGTAAATTCACCTGGGTTTCCTATATTTACAGGGCCGGTAAATCCTTTTTCTGTATTCATCATTTTAATAAGCCCGTTTACAAGATCATCAACATAGCAGAAAGATCTTGTCTGATTTCCATCTCCGTATATTGTTATGTCTTCACCTTTTAATGCCTGTACAATAAAATTACTTACAACTCTGCCGTCTTCAGGATTCATATTAGGCCCATAAGTATTAAAAATTCTTACTACTTTTATATCCACATCATTCTGTCTGTAGTAATCAAAAAAAAGTGTTTCTGCACATCTTTTTCCCTCATCATAACAGCTTCTAATACCAATAGGATTAACCCTTCCCCAATAACTTTCCACCTGAGGATGTATTTCAGGATCACCGTAAACTTCAGAAGTAGAAGCCTGAAGAATTCTGGCTTTTGTTCTTTTTGCAAGCCCAAGCATATTGATTGCTCCATGCACAGAAGTTTTTGTAGTCTGAACAGGATCAAACTGATAATGAACAGGACTAGCAGGACATGCAAGATTATATATCTGATCTACTTCTACATAGAGAGGAAATGTTACATCATGCCGTAAAATTTCAAAATAATTATTTCCAAACAGATCTCTTATATTCTGTTTATTCCCGGTATAATAATTATCAAGACAGATTACATCATTTCCCTCTTCAAGCAGTTTTTTGCACAGATGGGAACCTATAAAACCGGCACCGCCGGTTACAAGTATTTTTTTCATATCATAAATCCTTAATTAATAATTCTGTAAATTCCAATTTTAAAAGATTTCCCCTTGTTAAATGGATTCCGTACACCATGAAAAAATTCCTCAGGTCCGTGAATCAGCTCAACTTCTTTATCAAGATTTTTAAGTAAATTATCAGATACAGGATAATTTGTAATTAAGCTGTTAACGTTTTTTTCATTAATTAAATCAGTTACAGCTTTTTTTTCATAATCACTATCAAAATTTGTATAATTTATTATATCTGCATTAAAAAAACTAACAGGACTAAGATATCCGGAGCGGAAAGTTGTTATAACAACATCGCTGTCTGATAATTTATCATCAGCCCATTCAAGGACTGTAAAATAATCAGCCTGTCTTTCCATTACTTTGTGTCTGAGGTCTTTTGTTAAACTGCCGGGAAAAGAACTGTATACACCAAAAAATGTTATAAGAAGCATTCCCGATGCCTGAAGTAATAAAAAGGATTCCAGAAATTTCCTCGATTTTGAATAAGTTACACCGGAAACAGCAAAACAGAGAATTACATATAATTCAAAATAATAACGGGAACATCGGGCTCCATTAAAAAAGAAAAGAACTGCTATAAGCAGGATAAAGGAAATTAAGTATTTATTTTTTGAAAACTGTTCCTTTAATGCAAAAAGAATAATTATTATTCCGCCGCCTAATACAGTTGTGATACCGCCGGGGGAATCAGGGAAAATAAGATTCAATGGAAAAATAAAATCAGAATCCCTGAAATTCTTAAGCATCTCTGAAAAACGAACCAGAGGAGCTGTGTTTTCGCCCAGATATGAAGCAAGAATAGGAGATACGGGATCTCCATAAAAAATAAAATTATGTATATGTACAGGCAGTAGAAATATCACATAAACAGCAAAAAAGGATAATAAATAAGAATATTTCCGGTCACGTATTACAGAAAAATAAAATAAAACTATAAATATTATTACTCCGGGAATATAAAAAGAATACTTGCCAGCCATTCCGAATAAAACAGCAGCTGTTACAAGAATAAATTCATTTCTTTTTAAAGCCCCTTTTTTACCCGTAATATAAACAGATGCTATTAATATGGCCGCTCCATGCAGCAGCTGGGGTTTCTGATTTGGAACAAGAAACATTAAAACAGGGCTTGAAACAATAAGCAGAAAAAAAAGTATTCTGTTTTCATCTTTTTTAATATAACTGCAAAGTGAACATAAAATAGCAAGAAGTCCTGAAAACTGCAGAACAGCTCCAAAATTATCTGTTCCGGCCGAAAGACCAATCATGTTCAGGATTTCGCCAAGGCCGGAAAGCCTGTAATGAAACCAGTCGTATCTCGGCTTCAGAGCTCCCTCTCTTATGAAATTAAAAGCAGCTCCAAGGTGATAACCAAGAGAATCTGCATCTGTAGGGGGTGCGAGAACATTCAAAAACAAAGCTGATAGTATCAAAAATCCGATAACAAGGCAGTATTTATAAAAATGAGACTGCCTTTTATAAAACAGGTAAAGTTTTTTAAAGCTGTTTTCTGTTTTTAAGATCCTAATCAGTTCCAAAATACCTGTAAAAGCAATAACCCATGAAAACCATTTTAACAGCTGTAAATTAATACCCAAAAAACTGCCTGCAATAAAAACAAAAGCAGAAATAATCCCCAATGTAAAAAAATACCAAAGGCTCCGCATACCCGGCTTTAATTCAGTTTTAAAAATATTATGAAGGCTTATCTCCGAAATAAACTTAAATCCCAATGCGAGAAAAACAGCTAATACAGTAGAAAACGGGGGAGGCATCAGTAAATCTGAATATTTAATTATTTCTGTCATTTTGAAATCACTTTATCAAAGATATTTTTTATATCAGATATATATCTTTCATCTTTATATAATTCTTTTGCAGAAGAGCTATTATGATTTCCAATCCTTAACAATTCTTCTTTATTCATATTATTTATGGATAATAATGCTTCTACGATTGATTCTGCTGATTTCTGCTCAATCAATATTCCGTTTATCCTGTCGGTAAAAATATCCGGTATTCCTCCGCATTCTGTTGTTAAAACAAAACAACCGGAAGCATAAGCCTCAATTATTGATATTGGCTGCCCCTCATATTTGTAATATGAAGCCAAACAAAATACTGCGGAGTTTTTGAACAATTCTTTTTTAGATTCTCCGGAAACAACACCATGATAAACAGCGCTTTTAGTTTCTTCGAGGTTTTTTAGAAAAAACTCTTTATCCACATCCGAAGCAAATCCACCTGCAAAAGAAACAGATAAATTAATATTGTAATCTCTTTCTACTATCTTTACAGCTTCAAGAAGTTCCTCATACCCTTTTCCCGGTATAAGATTACTTAAAAAAAGTATATTAAGTTTTTCGGAATTGTATTTTTTACTGATTTCATATTCTTTTAGAAAAAAACAATTGTCTGCCGAATTCGTGACAACCGATATTTTTTCTAATGGAATAAAATCGTATATCTTTTTAAGCGAGTCTCCAAGAACGATAATATTGTCAACTTTTTCCAGTATTTTTTTATTCAGATATTTTAAGAATCGGCTCTTCTCATAAATAAGTTTGCCGATTCCTCCGCCATGCAGATGTATAACCTGTTTTTTCCGTGATGTTAAAAACAGAATTACAAGGTCCTTAATATTACCTGCAAAAGACTGCGATAGAGTTAGATATACAAGATCGCACTTTTTCTTTTTTCGTTGTACATCCTGAATAATATTAAAAATCTCGAAAATTCTGCCGAATGAATTTATTCCATGTTTAAATGTTTCTTTTGCAAAATTAATTACATCAAAATCATAATGATTTTTAAGACCATCTATTATTTTTTGAGATGCGGCAGCCTGCCCTGTTACAGGAGGCGGAAGCGGAGCAATAAAAAGTATTTTTTTCATCTTTACCTGACAGATTTTAATTTTTTATAATGATAAAAGCTTTTTCTAATAATATTGAGAATATAAAAAACTGTGTATAAAATCAGAAAACACTTTAATAAGATATATTCATATTTTTCATTACTAATAAAATAATCAATTACAGAAATAACTGAAAATATATAGATGGGCCCCGGAAAAACTATTAGTTCGGTAATAAGTCTTTTTAGAATAGCAGTAATACTTTTATTATTAGCCAGAGTATATTTCCCGCCGCCAAGTTCTTTTATATAATCATGTATAGATTCATTTTCTATAATTTTTTTTTCTGCTGCAAGTTTCTGAATAAAGACAAAGTTAGCAGTGCTGTTTGAAAAATTACTTGCCCCAAAACAGGAAATAACACCAAAAATAATAAAATACATTTCACCGGTAATTCTGAATAATCCCAGCCCGATAAAGCAAAAAACAAGGTTCATTGAAAAACTATGTATAAGAAGATCGAAATAAAGCCCTGAAAATGATGGCTTTTTTAAACCTGCTTTTATTTCATACCTTGCAATTTCACCATCCACTGTATCCAGAAAAATATAGGTAAAAAGAAATATACCGCCGATAAGAATGTAAAAATTCTTCAGGAAGAAAAATCCCGCACAGCTGAATATTATAGAAAAAAAGCTTAATAAAGTAACAAAGTCTGCTTTAAAACCCAGTTTTATAAATATGTATGAAAAAAAAACTGATATTCTTCTTAATATCAGTTTGTCTATAATAAAGCTTTCTTCATTTCCTTTTCTACAAATATTTTTTAATTCTTTAAAAGTCATATTATTCCTGCAATATTATAATTTGATTATCATAAAACTGATTTCCAAAGCTCGTGAGTTTGAAAATTGCCTTAACTGTTAATACCTATCCCTTTATAAACAAAAGGATATTCTTCATTATTATTAACAGGCAGACAGTTTCTTCCGTCCACAACAATCTTTACATCTCTATACAGCTCAGGATCAATAAACTCTTTATGAGCAGTTGTTATAACAACACAGTCTGCACTTATTACTGCATCCGCTGTATTATTAAAAGTGTTATATTCTTCAACATAAGGATCATATATTTTTACAGAATCATTTTTCTCGTTTAATGATTCAATTACTTTGTAAGATGGAGATTCCCTGTCATCAGAAACATGCGGTTTATAAGCTACTCCAAGAACTGTAATTTTAGCCCTTGATAAGGCAATTCCCAGTTTATCAAGTTCATCCTGAATAATTTTTACAGTGAAATCCGGCATAGACTTATTTATACGTCTGGCAAGCGATAAAAAATCATGATTAAATCCTACATCTTTTCCTTTTTTTATCATGTAATAGGGATCCACAGCAATACAATGACCGCCGACACCTACACCCGGAAAATGGGGAAGAAAACCAAACGGTTTTGTAGATGCCCCTTTTATAACTTCAGAAATATCAATTCCCAGTTTATAAAAAGATTGCGCCATTTCATTAACAAATGCAATATTTATATCACGGAATGTGTTTTCAAGAATTTTTGTAGCTTCTGCAGCCCTTATCTGTGATACTTTTGTTACAGACGCATCAATAATCTTTGAATAAACATCAAATGCTGCATCGGTTGATTCTTTATCTATACCGCCGACAACACGGGGAATATTACTCACATTCCATTTTTTATCGCCGGGATTAATTCTTTCAGGACAATGAGCAAGAAGATACTTTTTCCCGCTTCTATTTAATAAAGGATCTACAGATTCTTCACAAACACCCGGATTAATTGTTGATTCAATAACAATCAGCTGATTATCTTCGAGAACATCTGTTATCTCTTCGACTGCTTTTTTAACATAGCTTAAGTCCGGTTCATCCCCATTTTTTACAGGAGTTGGTACACAGACAATATATACATCTGATGCTGTTAATTTTTCAGAATAATCTATATTTACTTTTTCAATATTATTATTAGTAAAGGAATCCTCTAATAAGGATTTTCCTTTTTTTAACGATTCAAGAAGTTTGATATTTTTATCTACACCAGCAACATTAAATCCTTTTAAAGCTGTCTGTACAGCAAGTGGAAGGCCCACATAGCCAAGTCCAATTATTGTAATTTTCATTTTTATCCTCAAATTATTATTTATAGTTCATTAATTGTATATTCTTTAATCTTATTAACAGAAAGTAATCCTAAAAAAAATTCAAAAACAGATAGAAAAGATAGAATACGGGCTGCAATGCTTTCTCCCATTTCTCTTTTAACTCTTATAACAAATAAAAAAAAACAAGACGGAAAGATATATAACACAGGTTTTGAAATAAAAGAAAATGCGAAAAGCATTAACAAAAAAAAACGCAGTCCTACAGCAAGAATAGAACCACACTTTATCATGTCAAAACTGTATCTGGAAAATATGTATTTTCTGAATAGTCTGCCGGTATACACATATTTAAAGTTCTTAAGATCACTATAAATTCTTTTAAAGTTAAAATAATGAACCGTAAAATGATCCCCCAGAAAAAAAGAGGTTTTCATTAACTTATATCCAAGACTTCTTATTCTGAATGAAAAATCAATATCTTGATGTTTAACAAATTTTTCATCGAACAAACCGACAGAATCAAGAGTCTTTTTCCGGATTATAAAATTACCGCCATGTTCCTTAACTGTTTCATCTTTTGTATTGGTTCTTGTAATTTTTATATCATCAGATATACGGTCATTTACAAGTCCTGTAACTGTACCTATTTCATTATTTTTCTCAAGAATTGAGATTGCCTTGGAAACAAAAACTTTATCAAATAAAATATCGCCATCAAGAAAAAAGACATACCCGGTAGATTGACTGATATTTTTTATGCCTACATTTCTGCCTATTGCAGCATTTTTATTTCCACGTACCTGAAAGATTTTTATATTAAGTTCAGAATTTTCTTCCCTGAAATCAGAAACAATTGAAACAGAATTATCTGTTGATTCCGAGTCAATAAATATCATTTCAACATCATTATTCATTTCATGGCTGAGAATTTTAAATCGTATACAGTTTTCAGGTAATGTTTCAGCTTCATTTCTGCCTATTATAACTAATGATAATTTCAACTTATCCTCGATTCTTTAATATGTATTGCTTAACATAAGCTAAAACAAAACGTATAAAATTTATACTTATGTAATAGCATGCATAAAACTTATTAAAGCAAAGAAATGCCATTTTATTTACTACAAACATATTTCCAGGTTTTTTTTTATCAAAAATAAAATCTCTAAAGCTTTTTTTATACATATAAACATTTCTGCTTTTTGGTGCGGTATATACAATACAACTTTTACAGCAATAGGATTTAATACTTTTTCTTTTTGCACGCCACACATATTCATAATCTGCCGCATAATGAGGAAGATTTATCTGATCAAATAATCCATTAACCTTTATCACTTCATCCGGTATCAGTAATCCTCTCCCAGATAAAAAATCAGATTCCTTATATTCTTCTGAAATATTATCTACAGTTTTGTCTTCCCATGATGATTTACTTTTAGCTTGAATATATGAAATATTACTTCCGGCATTTATAATATTTTCATTATTTTTGTTAACACTAATACTCCCAATTATAGAACTGGGATACTTATTACTACATTTAATTATATTAATTAAATAATTATTTTCTAAAGAAACATCATCATTTATTACTAAAATCAGATCTTTTTTATTCTTTTCTTTATATGCAAATCGTATTCCATAATTTACAGCTTCTGTCCACCAGTAATCAGAACTTCCGGAAATTACAATAATTCGCTCATCAGAAAATGAAGAAAAATCAATCTTCCTTGTTCCATGATCAACTATAACAATTTTAAATTTTGAATATGACTGTCTGAAAAAATCATTAATTAAACTATAAATTTCTGAAACTCTATTAAATACTGGAACTACTATCCAGATTACTGGATCATTCATTAATATTATTTACCTTGATTTTATGAAAGAATGTATTATATTTTTAATGTTTATTGGTATCTTTACACTTAATATTTTTTTTATTACTAATTTAGAAATAATATAAATATTATATAAATATTGTTTACTGAATGAGAATATTTCTTTAACAGCCTTAAATCCGCCACAAAGATCACCATTTACAATTCTTTCAGAAGCAAGCATGCTGATAACCCAGGCAAAATATTTTTCACCATATGCATTTCCATTCTTTCTGCCAAACCATTCCCTGTATACGGGCAGCCATTTTTCTACATATTGTTTAAGACCTTTTATCCTCGGCTCAACAGATGTCATCATTGTTTTTCCAACAACAGGAGCTTTACAAATAACAAGAGGATCATTTAATACATCTGCATCATACCCGGCTACTGCAAGTTTCATCCACATATCATGATCTACAGATGAAACCAGATTCTCATCATATCCAGAAACATCCTCTAGAACTTTTCTGGGAAAAATACATGCAGAAGGAACAGTATTTGCTCCATATTTAATTATACAGTTTTTTAAATTACCGATATTAGTAAATGACGTTCTTTTACAGATTCTTCCGTCACTGTAGTGAATCTCATTTCCACAATATAATACTCCAAGTTTATTCAATTTTTCAGAATCAAATGAATATAAATATTCCATCTGCTTTGATAATTTTTCAGGTTTCCATATATCATCATCATCTAAAAAAGCAATATAATTACCTTTTGCGTTTTTCCATCCTGTATTTCTTGATGCAGATAATCCTTTATTTTTATCATGTTTAATATATTTAATTTGATTTAAATTATTCTCTTTTAGCCATGTTTCTATTCCAGAATCTGTTCCGTCTTCAACAACAATAATTTCAACTGGTGTATATGTCTGTTTAATAACACTATGTACAGCTTTTTTTGTACTTTCAAAACGATTATATGTAGTTATAATTACAGTTATTAAATCGCTATAATTTACTTTTTCTGACATATAACAGCAATTCTCCCACAGTCTTTTTCATTTGGTGCATACAAATATTTCTTAATATATAATTTATATAAAAAAGAAGTTATTTTTTTATTTGTAATAATATAATTTTTTCCCAAACCACCGATCATTTTTTGATAATAGGATAAAAATCTTGAAGAAGGATCAAAGGGAATTATCCTTAAATCAGAAAAGAATGGTTCCAATATTTTTTTTACTTCTGCACCTGTAAAATGCTGATAATGTTTTTCATTTAACTGTTTATTTTTATGTGGTACAGTTAAAATAAAATAGCCGTTATCATTCAGTAAATCTGCTATAGAATGAACAAACTGATTTAATTTATCAGGAGGAATATGCTCTAATACTTCAACGGATGTCACAACATCATATTTATATCCAGTATGATTATCTGTAATATCAATACACTCATAATTTAGATCAGGATTCATCATCTGAGCCATTTTAACTGCCCGCGATGAATAATCAACACCTTTACATGAAACTTCGGGATATTTATTAAATAATTCTCTAATAAATCTACCATCTCCACATCCTACATCTAATACAGATTTAAAAGATAATTTATTTAATTGATCTAAAACAATTTTTATACCACCGAGATATCGATAACCCCAGGACCAGTATCTAAATTGTGAAAAATCATTTCCATCAAAATATGGAATATAATGATAAGGATAATCATATTGATTTTCCTGAATTTTTTGCTGTGAACTTAGATCAGACATAAAATAACCTTTTACAAGTTTTTGTTAATAATAGTTTACATAATCTTAAAAATGCTAATACAATAGTTTTAACTCTCTTAAATAATGCTTTAGGATAAATCATGAAATAAAAATAATATTTTTTTAATAAATATAAATTGGCATAAATAGTTTTCAACATTGACTTAATATTATTTTGAGGAGTTATTCTATCATCTCCATATTCATGTACAGCTGTAGTTATATCATTCATGATATAAACATCATAGCCTTTTTTCACAATGCACATTCTATAAAAATCACTATCTATTCCTCTTGGTAATTTTACATCAAAACCTGAAACTTCTTTCATAATACTTAATTTTGTCATTACTGTAGGGCTATATATAATACCATTACGTGATAAAATATGTTCAACTAACTTCGCTGGTTTTTTTATTATTTTGTCCGTGTAGTTATTATTATTACAATACAATCTTACAGAAGTAGAACATATTGCAATTTTCTCTGTTAAATCATTCTCAAATACTTCTATTTGTTTTTTTATTTTATCAACATCAATCCATTCATCATCATCATCTAGAAATGCAACATAATGGCCATTACTATTATTCATTGCTGTATTTCGTGCAAATGCATTACCTCTATTAACATCATGTTTTATATATTTTATTCTTTTATCAGAATCAATGTATTTTTTTATCACCAATTCTGTTTCATCTATTGAACAATCATCTACTATAATTATTTCAATATTCTTATAACTTTGTTTTAAAACAGATTTCAAACATCGATTTAAAAGAGAAGCCCTATTAAAAGTTGTTATATTAATACTAACTAATTTTTCCAAAATAATTCTATTTCATAATCCTTATAATTAAATTGATATATTTGTATATATTAAGAAAAAATATAATTTTTATTCTTTTAAAAAAAGAAATATTATACTCTGAACTAAAATTATATATTGGAATAAAACTTCTCCATGTAATATATCCATGTTTTAAGCTTTTATCCTTAGATAATTCTTTTTGTCCTAATGCAACACGTTTAGTTTTTTTTAATATCTGTTTAAAAGTATAACGAGCAGGATGATAAATAACTGCATTTTCCATATATAACATTTTCTGACCGGATTCTGTTATCCTTCTTCCAAATTCATAATCACCACCAGAAATAAGATTTGGACAGAAAAATCCATATTTTTCTATTACATTTTTTTTAATAAAGAAATTTGCAGTTGCTGCAAATCCAGCTGATTCAATATATGACTTTTGATTTAATTTCCTTGTAGAATCAATAATTTCATATATATTTGGTTTTATTTCTTTGAAAGTAAATTTAATTTGCCCTCCACCACAAACGACATTGGAATTTTTTAAAGAGAAAACAGCATTTTCAATCCAATTATATTCTGGAATACAATCAGAATCTGTAAATCCTAAAATATCACCATTAGCAATTCTTATACCTGCATTTCTAGCAGCATATGAACTCTGCTTTTTTTCAAAACCAATTTTAATTAAATCTGAATTATCAACATAATATCTCTCAATTATTTCAGATGTATTATCTGTAGAATTATTATCAATAATAATTATTTCATAATTCTTCTTTGGAAATGATTGATTAATCAGTTTTTCTAATACAATTGATATTCCTTTCGGATCATTATATACAGGTACAATTATTGAAACAAACAATCTTTAACCTCTATTTTTTCTAATATATTTTTATTCATTCGTGTTAATTCATATATTCTTGAAGTTAATGTAATTTTATCTGTAGTATTATTTGAAAACATAAGTTCTTTACAATTATATGTATTTAATATCTGTTGTGATATCCAATTTTCATATACACTATACTCAACATTTGTATTTTTACCAAGAATACTTATTGAATAAGGAATTTCAAATCCGGGAGGATTATATGAAAATCCATACTTATTCTCTGAAATAGCATTTTTATATTCTATTGATTTTAAGTATTCAATCATAGTTTTAATATATTCTTTCTTCCAAATTGGATGTTCTGGATAATTTTCTTTTAATATTGAAAAAGCATAAGTATTAAATGATTGATACCCTATTGACTTATATATTAATTTTTTTCGAACATCTTTTAGATATTTTTTTTTATTCTCAATACGACTTAATGTTTTAAATAAAAGATATTTCTTTATTATTCTTTTTATTGTTGAAATTAATGTATAATTTTTTAGTATTCTTTTATTAATTAAATGTTCTATCGGATGATATATTAATCCATTTGAAAAAATAGTCATATTTTTATCAACATTATTCATAAAAATCCTAATCTGATTGTTAATAAAACTCTTTTTTTCACCAGTAATCATTGATGCACAGGAAGCAAACCATAATTGATGATTAAATGTTGGATCAGGACCATTATTAGAACCATCTATCTCGCAAATATCCCAAAGTCCTGCTTTATACTTAAAACTATGAAGCAAAAATAATTTCTCTGCTTCTTCCATATACTTTTTCATTCCCAAACATTTACTCGCACTTACTAGAGCTTCTATTGTCCAAGCCTGTCCAATCAGACCATTACATCTATCCTTATTTTCATTATTACGATGCCAATATGTAAATCCAAAAGGTTTATACTTTTCATTAAGAAAGATTTCTGATAATTCTTTAACTCTCTCTTTATATTTTAAATCATTTGTCCATTCAAAACATTTTGAGAAAATAATAATCCAGGCTCCATATACTCTAACAATCTTTTCATCGTCGTAATAAGGACCATTATGACCACTTACTAAGTATTTTTGAGGATTCAAGAGACATTCTTCTGCAATATTGATTATAAATGATAATAAACTCATTAAAACATTCTCTTGGTCCATGTATCCGGAGTTTTATCATTTATAATTTCGAGATCCAAATGATATCTAAATTTCTTAACACCTTTTCTATCTATATATTCAATCATAGACTGCAGACCGTCTCTTAAATTTATCTTTGTTTTATAATCCAATAACTTTCTTGCTTTATCTGCTGAACAAGTAGCCAATTCCACTTCCTGAGGTCTACCTTTAACAAAGATAGGATCAAGTTTAAAATTCAAAATATCAGCTATTTCAACCGCTAAATCTAAAATAGAAATAAAGTTTTCATCTGGACCAATATTAATTATTTCCCCTACTACAGAATCTTTAAAACCAATTTTTTCTAAGCAATAAATTACATCATCAATAAAAGAAAAACATCTTTTTTGCTGTCCAGTTCCATATATGACAGGTTGTCTTTTCTGTAACATTAAATTTATCATTATACTTGCAACATTTCTATATGGATCATCATATTTTTGTCTTGGTCCAATGATATTATGAGGAACTGCAATAACATGTTCCATGTTATGTACTTCAGATAAATTTGTTACCATCATTTCAGCAGCATATTTTGCAATTCCATATGGGTCTTGTGGCTTTGGTAACATACCTTCTGAAAAAGGAACTTGCTGTGTCCCATATCTTGCCATACTAGAACAATATACAAATCTCTTTATATTGTTTTGTATTGCAGCACTTAAAACAGTTGCTGTAATTTGAGATGTATTCTGAACAACTAAATGTGGTGAAAATACAGAAAGCCCTTCATAAGCTGTACATGCAGTATGATATACTACATCACACCCTTTCATAATTTTAACCATTGAATTTAAATAAGAACAATCAATTTGATGAAATTCAACATCTTCTGGAACATTATCAAGATATCCACCAATCAAATTATCCATTCCAACAACGGAGTGTCCTAACTCAATCATTCTCTCAGCAATATAACTTCCTAAGAAACCAGCAACTCCAGTAACGCAAACTTTCATTTTTTTCTCCATTTTTTACGAATTCCATTTGGAAGGGGTTCATAAAACAAAAACCCTTTTTTTATTTTATTAATAAATTGTTTAAAGTAATATTTTTTAGTATTTTCAGTTTTAAAAACACAAGATAATAATAATAAGAAAATATTCAGAACTGCTCCTTTTATATATGCAATATGCAATTTAAAAACTCCTAAACTACCATTATGTTTTTTATAGAATTTATAATAACTTGAAGTGTGTATCATATCAAACAACGAACCATTACTTTGGGTTGTTCCTGCCCATTTATGCATAATTTTTGCATTTCTTAATACATAATTTGTTAATCCATATTTATAAAACCTAAGAGCCCAATCAGTTTCTTCACAATATATAAAAAAGCGTTCATCTAACATTCCAATTTGTTTAATATAACTGTGTTTTACCATAAATGCACAACCCCGTGGTCTCCCAAAAATTGGTAAAATGTTTTCGGACTCCTTATGTCCTGACTCTTTATTTTCTGTTTCTTTTTTCTCTATTATTTTTTTATTTTTTAATAATCTAAATATTTCTTTTATTTCAAATCCATATTCCCAACCACATCTATTTTTTAATGAATGAAATGGTCCATATGATTTTTGCAGACTTCCATTCGGATAATATAACTGAGGGCCAATAGCACCGGCATCTGGATGATTTTTCATAAAATCTACCATAATTGATAATGCATCGTTAATGAGTTCAGTATCATTATTTAGTAGAATAATATAATCACCTTTTGCTTCTTTTATGCCTAAATTATTTCCACGAGAAAAACCACAATTATAATCTGCTTCAATAAATATTATATTCTTTAAGTTATTCAACATCATAACAGAATCATCAGTTGACTTATTATCAATAATTATTATTTCATAGTTTATATTTTTTGTTTTTTCTATTATTGAATTATAACAATCTATTGTGTCTTTATAACCATTATAATTTAATATTATTATAGATAAATCAATATTGTATTTTGACATAATTATACCTTTCATATTTTTCAACAATTAATACTTTCAATAGAGTTAATATAAATCTGATCAGGAGACTCTGTATAGGATCCCATTACATATTCGGTTAAAAGCTCCATTTTACTATATATTTCATTTTTATTATTTTCATAATAAGATAATAATTCTAATAGTTCATTTTTTGTTTTAAATTTCATATTTAATGACGGAGCATCTCTAAGATATTCATCTTCAAAATGAAAACATGGGAAACCACAAGCTATTACTTCATAATAAGCACTAGTCGTACCAGAAATAAATAGAGTATCACCATTACATAAATCCCTAACACTTTTTTCCGAACCAATAACAGTTTCGCAATTTTCACAATTTTTTAGTAACTCTTTATACTTTTTAATATTACAGCTTGGATGAAGTTTTATTGAAAAATTAATCATATTCGACAATTCTTTACAAATTTCAATCATCCTTAAATTTGATTCCTCAAGTCTTTTCTGTGATCCTAATATCCAAATATGCTTTGGAGCTATCATTTTCCATTTCGATTTTTCTAGATACATGTTTCTACAAGGATGACAAACTGTTAAAAAATGCTTCTTATTTATTATATTTAATTGATTAGAAAGACGTTCTTCAAGATATCGTCCCCAACTTAATAGATAATCTGCTGTAAAATTATGAAAAACTATATTTCCAAGAAAAGCCTTTTCTCCAGTGTTAGCAGGATAAACTGCATGCTGTAATGCAAATGTTCTACAATTATTCTTTTTGAAAATCTGGCATAAAACATTTTCATAACCTCTCCAATCAAAAGAAAAAACAACAGACTTTTCATAAAAATCATTTTCTATTTTTGAAAAGAATTCTATAAATCTTTTATATTCAATTACTTTAAGAGCTAAATAAAATCTTATAATGTTATTACCTAAAAAAGAACTTTTAATTTTATTATATATTTTGAAAAAATCAATAACTCTTTTTATTTGCTTAATTGATAGAAACTCATATTTTGAAAGAAATAATCCTTTCTTCAAATTACCCCAGATTACAGATTTATTTTTAGATAAATTTCGTAAATTATCAACACTATCATTCCGTTGATTATATATTAATACATAAACAACTTTTGTTAGTGTTTTTCTTTCTATTGTGATAAAACCATCATTCAATTTTTTGAAGAAAATAGATATTAAATATTTTATTATATTTTTTTTTGTTACAGATCCAAACCAAGGATCAAATATTGAACCTAATTTGTTATTACCATTAATACAAAACTTCGTAATTTCTGCTATATCAGAGTATAATATTTTATCCCATTCAAAACCAAAGTAATTTAAATTTTTAAATATTTTTAACTCATATTCAAGTTTTTTTTCTAATTCAAATCCTGTTAAATATTTTTTTATTTCCATCAGTTAACTCTATTTTTTTTATATGAAAAAATAATACATATTATATAAATAATAGCGCATAAAGTTATTTTTATAAAATAATATATAATATTATTTTCCCTTATGATAAATTGAAAAAATATATATGTAACATATAAAACAAATATTGATATTATATTATTTTTTATAGTACCTAAAACCTCAATAAACTTTATATTAATCATCCTTTGTACAAAATAATAATCCAAGATAATAATTGTAAACTGACTTATAATCAGCCCCATTAAATATCCTCTAATTCCATATAAAATCCCTAATAAAAGAACAATAGGTAATCTTATTGCTACATATCTGATAATAGACAATTTAAATTGAAGTTTTACATGTCCCAAACTTTTAAAAATTGTACCTGGAGTACCTCCAAATGCAATAATTATTATATATAAACTTAAAAAAAATAATATTTTATCTAATCCCTTCCAAACGTCATAGAACAAAATATTTATTCCTTCTTTAGAAAACAAAATAATAAAAGTAGATAATGGTATTATTATTAATAAAGTACTTTCGATTTGTTTTAAATAATATTTCTTAATTCTTTCTATATCATTTTTGATTTCTGAAAAAAAAGGGAAAAACACTTTTTTAAAAACAGAATTTAATAGTTGAACAATTTGAACAGTAAATGATGAAGCTAAAGAATAAAGCCCAAGAGTTGTTGGATCAAATAAAATACCAATTAATAAAATATTAAATCTTAGATTAATAAAACTGATCAACCTATTTAATACATCATAAGAACCAAATGATATAAGATCTATCGAGGCTCTTTTTGAAATATTAAAAGATGGTTTCCATTTAACCATAAAAGGATAAATTACCAATGGAATAATCGAAGATGAAATGCTTTGACCAACAATACTCCAAATACCATTTCCATTTATAGCCATTAATATTCCAACAGAACCTCCAACAACATTTTTTGTAATATTAATAATACAAAGGTATTTGAACGATAGATTTTTATTTAACTTTATATCATGTATAAAAACAAGAGGAGACCATAACATATTGATGCTCAGAAAAATACATAACTTATTCAACTCTACGTAACCATATATTTTTGCACTAACAGGAGCAAAAATAAAAGATATTATTATAAAACCTAACCAGCTAATTCCTAAATTAATCCAAAAAGCTGTATCCCAATGTGTTGATAATAATTTTTTATTTTCTTTTTGAATTAATGCAGCTCCTATTCCAAAATCGGTATAAGCAGATACTAATCCAACAACAATGCCTCCTAAGCTTATTAAACCAAAATGCTCCGGTAATAAATAACGAGTTAATATTAGCTTTATAATAAGACTAACAATTTTATTAAAAAAAACAGATACACTTTTCCAAGAAAGACTATTAATAATTTTATGCTTGTTCATCAGAATATGTTTTTTGATAATCTTCTATTAAATATATCCCAGCGTTTTTACCTACTAAGTGTCCCTTTCTTAATATATTACTTCTTGTAATTGTACCTAAACCATTAATTGCTTTATATAAAGGATCTCTTTTCTCATGAGGAAGCCAATTACCAACCATTGAAAATTGCCCATCACTATTTTTTAACCAATAATTATGATAATCTTCACTAGCAGGGAAAACAGTATCAATTCCTTTATATTGTATTTTTTCTATTATGTTTTCAAAAAGTTTTGGTGGTCTTTTATGAAACTGATAATTTGTATATAAAATTAATTCGGGAAAAAAACTATTTTTTTCACAATGAAAAAGAGCATATTTCAAAATTTCTTCAATAGTTGCATTTTTAGGCATTAAATGATCAGGTCTTTTTATAAAATTAATTTTATTTATTTTACAATACTCTTCTACAGTAACTAATTCTGAAATGATATAAATATCATCGATATAACTACAATTTCTTATATCAAAGATTAATTTATCCATGTCCTTAGAATTAAATTTATACACAACAGGGCAAATTGCAGCAATTTTAACTTTTTCAGGCAACATGCTATCTGGTATTTTTTTTATCGTATTTTCCAGTCCTTCTAATACTTTTACAGTACTTTTCAATCTGGAAGAATTACCATTATGATGGATACCATGATGGTGATAAACTATAGCATCTGGTTCATACAGTAAATAATAATTATTTTCTGTTACTATTTTTGCCCAAATACGATCTTCAATATTTGTTACAGCTGAATCAAATGGATATTTTTTTAATATACTTTTTCGAATTGCGCTATTTGCATTATGAAAAAAATAATCTTTTTTTTGTAAACGCCTATCTAAACCAAATGTTATTAATAAATCTCTTTTATCACCATCCTCACTAAATGATAATGGTATTTGACGACCATAAATACCAACAATTTTTTCATCCTTAAAACCCTTAATTAGATTTTCTATCCAAAACTCATCAACAGGTATACAATGAGCTGATAAACAAACTATATATTCTCCTCTTGAGACTTCTATACCTTTATTTAACGAAGCTCCTGGTAAATAGTTTTCGATAAAAATAATTTTATTTACTCCAAATCTTTTTGCAATATCAACAGTACCGTCATCACTATTATTATCAATCAAAATTATTTCATAATCTTTTTCTGTCTGTTTATAAATCATAGATAAGCAGTGCCCAATCCATTTCTCTTCATTTTTTGTTCTAATTATTATTGAAACTTTTGGCATCTAATAAAATCCTATTCAAACATATCTAAGGAAATAATATTATCAATTGGAATATCACAAATAACTTTTCTTCCAATTACTTTTTTGGACATTGCAGGAGATATTCCTGTACCAGGATTACGATACTCTATCATTTCTTCAGTCAAAATACTCCCACGCAGAATATTTTCTTTTGATACCATAGAAACATGATATTTTTTTCTAGTAATCATTTCTGTATCTGAAACTTTTTTTTCAGAATTACCTAATGAACTTTCGATTTTTCTTATATTTTTTGTCATCAAAAATAATTCATCTGGTTCAAGTGATATTTTATGATCAAATCCTTCCATATTCTTGTCTAATGTAAAATGCCTTTCAATAATAGATGCCCCTAAAGCTACAGCTGTAAGAGATGGTAAATATCCTAACTCATGTCCTGAATAACCTATTGGAATTTTATATCTTTTTTTTAGAACATTAATCATATCAAGATTAGATTCAGATTCTTTTTGGGGATATGATGAAACACAATGTAATAATTTTAAATTTGAGCATCCTTTTCTTAAGATTGAAATTGCAACATCTAATTCTTCAAAAGTACACATACCTGAGGAAATTATGACTCTATCAAATTGTTCTGATATATATTGAATTAACGGTATATTAGTTACTGAATGACTGGCAATTTTAACAATATTTATTTCTAATTTTTTTAAAAAATCAACAGACTCTTTATCAAATGCTGTACATATGAAATCAAGATCTTTAGATTCAGCATATTCCTTTAATTCTTGAAATTGTTTTAAATTAAATTCTAGAGATTCTCGTATTTCTCTATATGTTCTACCTAAAGAAGGAAATCTATCATCTTTAGCATCAAGAATTTCTTTAATTGCTAAAGTAGAAACATTGCGTTTTTGAAATTTCACAGCATCTACTTGCGATACAGAAGCTACATCGATTAGTTTTTTAGCTAATTCTAATGAACCATTATGATTTAAACCAGCTTCTGCTATTATATAACATTGTTTGCTTTTCATAATAATATTCTCCTTCTATATTAACAAAAATAGTTTATTAATAATTTAGCAGCATGCGAATATGCTATTTCTTGCCCTTCTCGAGTCATACCCCCTATATGTGGAGTTACTAATAATTGATGATTCCCATTCTTTATAGCATTTAAAAGTAAATTCTGTTGTTTTTTTTCTGTTTCATTTGACAAAACATCTGTTGAATATCGAGCTTTTGGGTTATCATTCAAAAATTTTAATAAATCTTCATCAACAATAATATCACCTCGTGAAGTATTTATCATCAATACATCATCTTTCATTTTTGAAAACCATTCTTTGCTTACCATTTTTTCTGTTTCATTAGAAACATGCACATGAAAACTAATTACATCACAATTCATTAACAATTCATTAAGATCAACCTTATTAATCTCTGTATCATGAATTTCTTTATAGGGATCATATACTAAAACTTTTGATCCAAATGCTTTAGCATAATTACAAAAAAATGTTCCAAGTCTTCCATATCCAATAGAACCTATAACTAGTTTATCCAATTGCCGCCCAATATAAGGTTCATAATCCCAACTTCCATCTTTTACAGAATCCCAAGCCATCGGAATATTTCTAATCGTTGATAACAATAATGCAAATGCATGTTCTGCAGTAGAAGAAATAGTATTAATGATTTTACGCTCTTCGGTTAATGAAATTAAATTAATATTCTTTTCTCTTAAATATTTTTTATCTATATGATTTGTTCCTGTTGATGCCGTACATACAACTTTTAAGCTTTTTGCATTATCAATAAGATCCTTTCCGATAAAAATATTTGATTTATTAGGATTCGTATATATAGCTTCAATATCTTTTGAATTGTTTATTACTTCTTCTTTTGTTGCTTCAGGTATATAAATAATTTCAAAATATTTTGAAAGTTCATTATAAACATCAGAAATATGCTTTATAGGTGTTATCACAAGTATTTTGGGCTTACCCATTATCCCCCTCCATTTTCATTAAATAATCTGCAGCTAAAAAGTCCAAAGGAGAATCAATATTAATTGATAAATTTTCATCCATTATATAGGGACGACTTTCAACTGTACCATATCTTGCTCTAGTCTCTAATAAGACATCTCTTTTAACAGCATATATCGCTCCATTTCTCAGATATGCAGGAGGATTGAGATCCTGACGCCTATTTTCAGGTTTTTCATATACACAAAAATCAACCAGTTTATCATCAATTATTTTTTTTACACGTATTGGATGTTGATCCCAAATTCTAATGACAGAAACTACAGAATCAGAATTTGTATCGACTAGTTTTTTTATAATATTATCTATATCATTTGTTTTTTTAAATGGATTTGTACACATTAATTCAACGATAATATCATATTTTATATTCTCATTTTCTTCCATCCATTCAACTGAATGAATTAAACTATCAGCGGAAGTAGCTGTATCTGAAGCCAGATTTGAAGGCCGTAAAAAGGGAACATTTGCACCATATTTTTTTGCAGCTTCAGCAATTTCAACATCATCAGTTGATACAATATAATTATTCAATGTACTTAGATTTTACTGCTTCATTAACTGTATAATATATTAATGGAAATCCATTTAATAATGCTATATTCTTTTTCTTAATAGATTTTGAACCACCTCTTGCTAAAGTAACAGCAAGGATTTTTTTTATTTTTATACATTATCTTTCCTCTAAAACTATTTCTTTTTTTTGAATAACATATATCTAAACTCTTTATGACTTGTCGATGAATCACTTATTTTGTAATCTATTAAATCAAAACCATTAAACTTATTTTCAAACCTATCTGATGCCCATAAAAATCCATCTGTCATAGTTACTCTTTCTCCATATGGTTCTCTTATTAATATATATTTACTTGAATACTTTGAAATATAATTATATACATCTGTAATTATATCTCTTCCCAAGTGCATCATATGATCTGAAGATAATAATAAATCAACTGATTTATTATTACTAACCTGAGATAATAAATATTTTAAAGTATCTTCTTCAATAAAATTTAAACGTTTGCTTAAATTATCATCCATGTGGGAAAAACATGATTCTTTACTTAAATCATTACCACTAAATACAATTTGTTTTTCAAATTTGTTTAAAATATATGCTAGATTTCTACCACAACCACAACCAATTTCATGAATAGAATCTACATAATTTATTATGCCATTTTTTTTGTATAAATTTTACTAATTCATTAGAATTCTTATTTAAAACTTCACGATTTGCAATATTTTCCTGATAATCATCATCAATATTTTTTGTTAGCCATTTTTTCTTTAATTCTGTATTTTTTAATACTTCTTCATTATTCTTTGTAAAAAGCTTTATAAATTTCTTAAAACTACTATTCATTTTTTTTTCCTTTCAATTTTTACTATATTATTTTTATGAAAAATAATATTAAACAAATAATTCTCCTAACCAATATATACATATTGGGTATATATGTAACAAAATTCTATTACCGC